>CAWGCU010000009.1:0-81847 GCA_963821175.1 uncultured Alphaproteobacteria bacterium | reverse complement strand
GTGATTGCCGAATTACTCAAAGCGGCGCCGCGCACAAAAGTGGTCGATCTCTCGGCCGATTTCCGCCTGTCCGATCCGGCCGCCTATGCGCATTGGTACGGCCACGCCCACGCTGCGCCGGCCTTGCAAAAGGAGGCGGTCTACGGCCTGACCGAAGTCTACCGCTCGCAGATCAAGACGGCGCGGCTCGTCGCCAATCCCGGCTGCTACACCACCTGCGCCGAGCTCGCGCTCATACCGCTATTGAAGGCAAAGGCGATCGATCCCGATGAGATCGTCATCGACGCCAAATCGGGCATGACCGGTGCGGGCAGGGCGGCCAAGGAGGAGATGCTGTTCTCCGAAGTCTCCGAGGGCTTTCACGCCTACGGCGTCGGCCACCATCGCCACATGTCCGAGCTCGACCAGGAATTTTCGCGCGCTGCCGGCCGCGACGTGATCGTGACCTTCACGCCGCACCTGGTGCCGATGAATAGAGGCATCCTTTCAACGATTTACGTGAGAGGTCTTAAAGCATCGCCGCAGGATCTGCAGGCGCTGCTATTAAAGGCTTACGCGAAGGAGCCGTTCGTCCACGTGCTGCCGTTCGGCAAGACGCCGCAGACCCGGCACGTGCGCGGCTCGAACATGACCTTCATCGGCGTCGCCGCCGACCGCATCCCCGGCCGCGCCATCATCAGCGCGGCGCTCGACAACCTGACCAAAGGTGCGTCGGGCCAGGCAGTGCAGAACATGAATCTGATGCTCGGCTTCCCGGAGACGATGGGGCTGGAGCAGGTCGCGCTGTTTCCTTGAGTTTGCCCTAGAGCATGATCCGGAAAAGTGGATGCCGGTTTTCCGAAAAGATCATGCTCCAACGAAAAAACTAGACCATGATCCGATTCAATTTGATCGGATCATGGTCTAGGCGAGCTTAAACAGCGCCAGCACCAGCATGACCTGCGCGACAAAACCGCCGGCAAAGGCGAGCGTGCGCAGCACCGGTAGGCCGAGCGTGTAAACGACCGCGTGCACCAGTCGCGACCAGAAATAAAGCTGGCAGGCGAACGTCGTCGTCGGGGTCGCCAGGTTCACGTTGAGATCCTGGGCCGCCAAAACCAGCGGCGCGAAGATGATGAGATTTTCCACCGCATTGATATGCGCCGCCTTCAGGCGCTGTGCCCAGGGCGATTGCGGCTTGTCGGTCGGGCTCGGATTCGCCAGCGTGCCCATCACCCCGCGCACCATCATGCGATCGAGAATATACGGCACCCACATCAAGCCGGTCATCGCCGTGGTCATGACCAGCCAGAACAGCTCGTGAGACATGTCGTCCTCCCCAGCGCGATTGCGTCCGTGGGTGGAACTTTCGCAGCTAACGGGCGGGTGGGGAAGGCGTGAATTTGCCGGCTACGACGGAAGCCTTCAGCCGCGGATTCTCACATAGCTTCCCGGCGCATCCTCGATCGCCTTCAACGCGCCCTCGCCGGGCAGGCGCGCCGGCACTTCGGTCGGGCCTTGGCGGGTGAGCCAGACCAGCCAGTCCGGCCACCACGAGCCGGGATATTCCTTGGCCTTGGTAAGCCAGCCGTCGAGGTCGGCGTTGCGCGGCCGCTGGCCGGTCCAATACTGATATTTGTTCTTGGCAGGCGGGTTGACCACGCCGGCGATGTGGCCGGAACCGGCCATCACGAAGCGCACCGGGCCGCCGAAGAATTTGCAGCCGAGCAGCACCGATTTCGGCGGCGCGATATGGTCTTCGCGGGTCGCCAGATTGTAGATCGGCACGGTGACCGACTTCAAATCGATCGGCGCGCCGTCGATCAGCATTTTGCCTTTGGCAAGCTTATTGTCGAGATAGCAGTTGCGCATATAGAACGAGTGATTGGCGGCCGGCATGCGGGTAGCGTCGGAATTCCAGTACAACAGATCGAACGGAAATGGCGCCTTGCCCTTCAAGTAATTGTTGATCACATAAGGCCAGACCAGATCGTTCGAGCGCAGCATGTTGAAGACGGTGGCCATGGTCTTGCCTTCAAGGTAGCCGCGCTCGCCCATCTTGCGCTCGAGCGCCGAAATCTGCTCCTCGTCGACGAACACTTTCAGATCGCCCGCATAGGTGAAATCGACCTGGGAGGCGAACAATGTCGCCGAGGCGACCCGTTCGTCGTGCCTGGCCGCCATGACCGCGAGCGTGATCGCCAAAAGCGTGCCGCCGACGCAATAGCCGACGGTGTGGACCTTGTCCTCGCCGATGGCGAGCTTGATGGCATCGAGCGCGGCGAGCGGGCCTTCGTGGACGTAGTCCTCAAAACTCTTCTTGGCGAGGTGGGCGTCGGGATTGACCCACGAGATGCAGAACACGGTGATGCCCTGGTCGACGCACCATTTGATGAAGGATTTTTCCGGCGTCAGGTCGAGCACGTAGAACTTGTTGATCCACGGCGGCACGATCAACAACGGCCGCTTTAGCACCATCGGGGTAGAGGGCGTGTATTGGATGAGCTGCATCAGCTCGTTCTGGAAAATGACCTTGCCGGGCGTGGTGGCGAGGTTGCGGCCGACCTCGAACATCGAGGCGTCCGACTGGCGGATCTTCAGATCGCCGCCGCCGGTTTCGATGTCCTCGGCGAGCATGTGCATGCCGCGGACCAGGTTGTCGGCATTGCTCAACACCGTCTCGCGCAGCAATTCCGGATTGGTCAGCACGAAGTTCGACGGCGACACCGCATTGGTGATCTGCCGGACATAGAACTCGGCTTTCAGTTTGGTATGCGGATCGAGATCGGCGGCATCGGCGACCAGCTCTTTGGCCCAGCGCGCCGAGAGCAGATAAGCCTGCTTGAGGAAGTCGTAGAACTGGTTCGACGACCATTCCGGATCGGCGAAGCGCTTGTCGCCGGCTTCCGGTGTCACGGCCGGCACGATCTCCTCGCCGGTGAGGCGCTTTGCCGCCGCAGCCCACAGATCGAGATAGGCCTTGCCGAGGCGGTTCTGCGCTTCCAGCGCGCGCTGCGGGTCTTCCAGCCAATATTCCGCGACCTGGCCCAGGGTTTTGACGACTTCGCCTATTTCCTCGGCAAGCTCGTTGCTCTTGAGGCCTTCCTCGCGCGGCTTGAGATAGGCCGCGAGCGCCCGCCCGCCTTCCTCGACGAGCCGCGCCAAGTTGCGCGAAAACGCCTCGACGTCGACGCCGCCGATCTTCATCGGTTCCTGGGATGGAGCCCGCAAAGGACGTTCCTCACTTACGCCGCGGGGCCTGCAAAAGCGGCCCTTTACCCAGAAATGGCCTGCGCCGGTCAGCCACGCAAGGCATCTTTATGGGCAACCCGTGGCGGCCCCGTAAGCGGTTTCATACCCGCCGCGCGGCACCTGAAGTCCTTGTTTCGACATATTACCACGCTATTCTAGGACCTTGGATGACGTCTCAACCGATCTTCATAACTTATTGAGTTTCTATGTATTGGTGTTGAAAAGGACGAGCGCCGGCCGGTTTCGGGGGAGCCCATGGCGCATCGTGGGAAGAGCTGGGGGAATAGGCTTGCACAACCGTCGAACTGTGGCAGCGCGTGTCGTCGTGGGCGTGGCGCTCGGCGCCTCGATCGCAGCGCTACTGGCTGCCTGTTCGCCGGGCGCCGACTATCCGTCGATCCTCGATAAGCCGGCGCCGCGCGCCGATCAGACGATGAATCCGGACCAAGTCAAACAGGCGACCGACGCCCTGATTTCCGACCGCACCCGCTTGAGCGCCGGTGCCCCGCCCGCGCAGGCCCCCCAGCAAGTCAGCGCTCCGGCCACCACGGGCAGCACGCGGCCCGCTGGCTCCGCGCCAAAGCCGTGATAAAAGTCGCCTCCTAGGATATTGTCGAAGTTCTGGAAACGCTATCGAGACGGCCGCGCCCCGGGGCACCCATGGAAGAGTTTTATCGCATTCGCCGGCTACCGCCTTACGTGTTCGAAACGGTCAACCGCGCCAAGGCCGTGGCCCGTAACGGCGGCGCCGACATTATCGATCTCGGCATGGGCAATCCCGATCTGCCGACGCCGGCGCATGTGGTCGAAAAGCTCAAAGAGACCATCGGCAAGCCGCGCACCGACCGCTATTCGTCGTCCAAGGGCATTCCCGGGCTGCGCCGCGCCCAGGCCGCGTATTACGCCCGCCGCTTCGGCGTGAAGCTCAATCCGGAAACCCAGATCGTCACCACGCTCGGCTCCAAGGAAGGTTTTGCCAACGTCGCACAGGCGATCACCGCGCCGGGCGACGTCATCATCGTGCCAAACCCGACCTATCCGATCCACGTCTTCGGCTTCCTGATGGCCGGCGGCGCCATCCGCTCGGTGCCGGTGGCAACCGACGCCAACTTTTTCGGCGCGCTCGAACGCGCCGTGCTGCATTCCATTCCAAAACCGATCGCCGTCGTGGTGTGCTATCCGTCGAACCCGACCGCCTGCATCGCCGATCTCGATTTCTATCGCGACCTGGTCGCGTTCGCGAAGAAGCACAGTCTCCTGGTGCTGTCCGATCTGGCCTATGCCGAGGTCTATTTCGACAACAATCCGCCGCCGTCGCTGCTGCAGGTGCCGGGCGCTATCGACGTCGCGGTCGAATTCACCTCGATGTCCAAGACCTATTCGATGCCCGGCTGGCGCATCGGTTTTGCGGTCGGCAACGAGCGCCTGATCGCGGCGCTGTCGCGGGTGAAATCCTATCTCGATTACGGCGCGTTCACACCGATCCAGGTGGCCGCAACCGCGGCGCTCAACGGCCCCGACGACTGCATCAACGAGATGCGGGCGACCTACCGGCGCCGCCGCGAAGCGCTGGTGGAATTCGTTCGGCCGCGCCGGCTGGCAGATACCGCCGCCGGCGGCTTCGATGTTCGCCTGGGCGCCGATCCCGGAGCCGTTTCAGCCGCTCGGCAGCGTGGAATTCGCGACGCTGCTGGTCGAAAAAGCCGGCGTCGCGGTGTCGCCGGGCGCGGGTTTTGGCGAATATGGCGAGGGTCATGTGCGCATCGCGCTGGTCGAGAACGAGCAGCGCATCCGTCAGGCGGCGCGCAATATCCGCCGCTTCCTGGAAACCGGCCCGGCGCAGCTGCACAACGTGGTGCCGCTCGCCAAGCGCGGCTGACCGTGCCGGTCTGATTCCGCATCGTTGGACGGTAGCCGCCAAGGGCTGAGAAAGCCGTAGCAGCGGTGCGGAAGATCGATTAGAGGACAGAGCGATCCGAGCCTCCGTCCGGAATTTCCGCCCATCACGCATTTGAAGCAGGACCCCATGACCGCGCCGCTGAAAGTCGGTCTTGCCGGACTGGGCACCGTCGGCTCCGCTGTGGTCGAGCTTTTGCAGCACGGCCGCGACAAGCTCATGGCGCGCTGCGGCCGGCCCATCGAGATCGTGGCAGTCAACGCGCGGTCGCGGACGAAGAAGCGCGCTATCGACTTGAAGAAATTCCGCTGGGTCGCCGATCCCGTGGCGCTGGCGCAGGATCCGTCGATCGACGTGTTCGTCGAGCTGATGGGCGGAGCCGGCGATCCCGCCAAGCGCGCGGTGGAAAGCGCGCTTGCTGCCGGCAAGCCGGTGGTGACCGCCAACAAGGCGCTGTTGGCGCGACACGGCCAAAAGCTCGCCGCGCTCGCGGAACGCCGTCAAGTCGCGCTCAATTTCGAGGCTTCGGTCTGCGCCGGCATTCCGGTCGTCAAGACTTTACGCGAAGGTCTCGGCGGCAATTCCTTCAGCCGCATCTACGGCATCCTCAACGGCACCTGTAATTACATCCTGACCCGCATGGAGCAGGACCGGCTCGCTTTCGACGCGTGCCTGCGCGACGCACAACGGCTCGGCTATGCGGAGGCCGATCCGACCTTCGACGTCGAAGGCCACGACACCGCGCAAAAGCTTTCGATCCTGGCGAGTCTGGCTTTCGGCACCAAACTCGATCCCAAGGCGATCTATGTCGAGGGCATCTCGTCGATCACGCTGGCCGATCTCGATGCGGCCGATCAGTTGGGGTATCGCGTAAAGCTCCTCGGCGTCGCGGTGAAGACCGGGGAGGGCATCGAGCAGCGCGTGCACCCGACCATGGTGCCGAAGGATTCGGCCATCGCGCAGGTCATGGGCGTGACCAATGCGGTGACGGTCGATGCCGAGGGCCTGGCGCCGATCACACTGGTCGGGCCCGGCGCCGGCGGCATGGCGACGGCTTCTGCCGTGGTGTCTGATCTTGCCGATATCGCCTGTGGGGTGCGCACGCCGCCATTCGGCCGCCCGGCCGCGCGCATGACGGCGGTGCGCAAGGCGCCGATGCAGCATCACGAAGGCGGCTATTACATCCGGCTCTTGGCGCGCGACCGGCCGGGCTCGGCCGCGACCATTGCGCGGCGGCTGGCGCAACAGAACATATCGCTGGAGTCCATTGTGCAGCGACACGGCGCCGGGGCGCGCGATACGGCCCGCCCGGGCCGCTCCGGCGAGCCGGTGCCGGTGATCATGATCACCTATGCGACCAGCGAGGACGCGGTGCGTAAAGCCCTCGTCGCCGTGCGCCGCGACCGTGTAATCTCAGGCCGGCCGCAAGTGATCCGGATTGAGAAGAACTAGGGGAAACGACGATGGCGACGATGACTGTTCCGGCAAGTCCGGCGCTTGAGCGCGTACTCTCCATCGAAATCGCGCGTGTGACCGAGCGAGCGGCGGTGGCGGCTGCGCGCTTGCGTGGGCGCGGCGCGGAAAAGAAATCCGACCAGGCCGCTGTCGACGCCATGCGGCGCGAGCTCGGCAAGCTGCTGATTGACGGCACCGTGGTGATCGGCGAGGGCGAGATGGACGAGGCGCCGATGCTGTTCATCGGCGAGAAGGTCGGCACCATGGTGGGGCCGAAGGTCGACATTGCCGTCGATCCGCTCGAAGGCACGACCTTGTGCGCCAAGAACATGCCGGGCGCCATCGCCACGCTGGCCATGG
This sequence comes from uncultured Alphaproteobacteria bacterium, assembly GCA_963821175.1. Taxonomy (GTDB): domain Bacteria; phylum Pseudomonadota; class Alphaproteobacteria; order Rhizobiales; family Xanthobacteraceae; genus BOG-931. Next base: position 74,904 of record CAWGCU010000009.1, on the reverse strand, counting down.
CCGATCACGGCGCCATGCTGCATGCGCCCGACATCTACATGGACAAGATCGCCATCGGCCCCGGCTACCCCAAGAACGTCGTCGATCTCGACGCGCCGGCCGACGCGAACATTTTGGCGCTGGCCAAGGCCAGGGGCGTCAAGCCGGACGCCATCACCGCGATGATCCTCGACCGGCCGCGCCACGCCGATATCATCGCCGCGGTGCGCAAGGTCGGCGCTGCGGTGAGCCTGATCACCGACGGCGACGTTGCCGGCGTCATCCATACCGCCGAGCCCGATAAGACAGGCATCGACATCTATCTCGGCATCGGCGGCGCGCCGGAGGGCGTGCTGGCGGCAGCGGCGCTACGCTGCATCGGCGGCCAGATGCAATGCCGCCTGGTCATCGACACCGAGGAAAAGCGCGAGCGCGCCGCCAAGATGGGCATCAAGGACCCGCGCAAGAAATATTTGATCGAGGACATGGTGCGCGGCGACTGTTTGTTCGCGGCGACCGGCGTCACCGACGGCCCCATGTTGCGCGGTGTCAGGTTCGGCCACGGCGTCATCGAGACCGAGACGGTGGTGATGCGCTCGGCTAGCGGCACCGTGCGGCGTATTATCGCCGAGCACCGCAAGCTCGATAAGTTCGAATAAATTGGACCTGTCATCGCCCGCGAAAGCGGGTGATCCAGTAATCGCCCCGGATCAAATTCGTACTGCAGTGTTTACTGGATGCTCCGCCTTCGCGGAGCATGACAGTGTACAATCGGCCAATGGCTGAGAATTGCCTCTTCCTTGGTGTCGAAAACTCGGCGACCGACCGCGCGTGGCGTGACCGGCTCGACGAGCGCGGCGCGTCGCGGGCGCTGGCGATCGCGCAGCGTCATGAGATCCCTGAATTGCTGGCGCGCATCCTCGCCGGCCGCAATGTCGAGGCCGACGCGGTCGACGCCTTTCTCGATCCGGCGATCAAGCGCGCGATGCCCGATCCGAATGTGCTCACCGCCATGCCGGAAGCCGCCGCTCGCATCGCCGACGCCATGTCGCGCGGCGAGAGCATCGCGATTTTCGGCGACTACGATGTCGACGGCGCGACATCGGCCGCCGTGCTGGCGCGCTTCCTGCGGCATGGTGGCGTCGAGCCTATGATTCACATTCCCGACCGGCTGTTCGAAGGCTACGGGCCGAATGTCGAGGCGGTGCGGGCGCTGGCCGCGCGCGGCGCGACGCTCCTGGTGACCGTCGATTGCGGCACTACCAGCATCGAGCCGTTGAGCGAAGCAAAGGCGCTCGGCATGGACGTGGTCGTCATCGACCATCATCAGGCCGACGAGGCGCTGCCGCCGGCGATGGCAATCGTCAATCCGAACCGGCGCGACGATCTCTCCGGGCTGGGTTATCTCGCCGCGGTCGGGCTCGTGTTCATGACCGTGGTGGCGGTCAACCGCGAGCTGCGCGCCCGGGGTTTTTGGACCGAGGCGCGGCCCGAACCCGATCTGCTGTCTTATCTCGACGATGTTGCGCTCGGCACCGTCGCCGATGTGGTGCCGCTGATCGGGCTCAATCGCGCTTTCGTCGCCAAGGGCTTGCAGGTGCTGCGCCGGCGCGAGCAGCCGGGGCTTGTGAGTCTCATGGATGTGGCGCGGCTGTCCGGGCCGCCGGAAGCCTGGCATCTCGGGTTTCTGCTCGGTCCGCGCATCAACGCCGGCGGCCGCATCGGCCGCGCCGATCTCGGTGTGCGGCTCTTGCTGGAGGCCGATCCGATCGAAGCGGCAAAAATCGCCGCCGAGCTTGATCGCCTGAACCGCGAGCGGCAGGCGATCGAACAGGAAACTTTGGCGCAGGCCGAAGCGGAAGCCATGGCCGCGCTCGGCATCGAGGAGACAGGCGCGGTGGTGATCACCGCCGCGGAAGGCTGGCATCCCGGCGTCGTCGGCCTTGTCGCCGCGCGGCTGAAGGAGAAATTCGGCAGACCTGCTTTTGCAATTGCGCTCGAACCCGGCGGCATCGGCACCGGCTCGGGCCGCTCCATCACCGGCGTCGATATCGGCCGCGCGGTGCGCCGCGCCGTCGCCGAAGGTTTGTTGGTCAAGGGCGGCGGCCACGCCATGGCGGCGGGCGTGACCTTGCGCAAGGGCGCGCTGGCGCAATTCCGCGCTTTCCTCGAAGCAGCGCTCAGCGCCGACGTCGCAACCGCGCGCCGCTTAAACGGCCTGATGATCGACGGCGCGGTGAGCGCGGCGGGCGCCAACCTTGACCTCGTCGCCATGATCGAGCGCGCCGGGCCGTTCGGTTCCGGCAATCCTGAGCCGGTCATCGGGCTGCCGGCGCACACCGTGACCTACGCCGAGGAAGTCGGCCAGGCGCACATGCGGGTGCGCCTCAAATCCGCCGACGGCGCCGCCGTCAACGCCATCGCCTTCCGCGCCGCCGGGCAAAAGCTTGGCACCGCGCTGCTGAACAGCCGCGGCCGGCAGGTCCACGCCGCCGGCTCCTTCGCGATTGATCGCTGGCAGGGCGAAGAACGCGTGCAGTTCCGGCTCACCGATATCGCGGCGGCGGAGCCTTTTGCCGGGCGGTAGGCAGTGTGCTAAGGGCCTGCCGCCAAGGAGTACCGAAAAATGTCCTCACTGACCCGCCGCAGTGCCCTGCTGCTCGGCGCCGGAATGACGCTCACGCTGGTTGCCGTCGACGACAGCGTGGCGACGCCGGCGGAAGCGGACGCCGAGATCGCAAAATTCACCGCCGCCAAAGCGGCCGAGAGCGGCAAGATCACGATCGACCTTCCCGAGATCGCCGAGAACGGCAATACCGTGCCGCTCGCCATCAAGGTCGACAGCCCGATGACGGCGGACGATTACGTCAGCGAGATCCGCGTCATCGGCGATGCCAATCCTAATCCCGGCATCGTCAGATTTCATCTGACGCCGATGTCCGGGCGCGCTGAAGCCGCAACCCGCATCCGCCTCGGCGGCACCGGCACCGTCACCGTGCTGGCCAAGACCTCGACCGGCAAGCTTTACGTCGAGCGCAAAGTGGTCAAGGTCACGGTCGGCGGCTGCGGCGGCTGAAACAGCAAACAACACCGGGCAAAAACATCATGGCCGAAAAACCGCGCCTGCGCGTTCCGAGCGAAGCCAAGAAGGGCGACATCATCCAGATCAAGACGCTGATGTCGCATCCGATGGAGACCGGCTTCCGCAAGGACGAGGCTGGCAAGCCCATTCCGCGCGAGATCATCAATTCGTTCGTCTGCACCTTCAACGGCCACGAAGTATTCCGCGCCGATCTCGAGCCGGCGATCTCCGCCAATCCGTATTTCGAGTTCACGGTGAAAGTGGCGGACAGCGGCACCTTCGCTTTCGCCTGGGTCGACGATAATGGGACGGTGACCACGGCGGAGCAGGGCATCACGGTTTCGTAGGTCGCAAGGAAATCCCATGGCCAAGCTCAATCTCTCGGTCGCGGTCGGCGACTATGACCGCACCCGCGCGCTGATCGATGGTGCCGTTCAGATCGACGGCGTCGACCCGGTCTATATGCAGCTCGTGCCGGAGGAGATTTTCTTCCGCGCCTTCCGCGCTGCCGAGTTCGATATCTGCGAACTGTCGATGTCGAGCTATACGGTGAAGACGGCGCAGGGCAATTGTCCCTATATCGCGGTGCCGGCCTTCGTGTCGCGCGCGTTCCGCCACACCTCGGTCTATGTCCGCACCGACCGGGTGAAAAAGCCGCAAGATCTCAAGGGCCGCAAGGTCGGCGTGCCGGAATATCAGCTCACCGCCAATGTCTGGGCGCGCGCCTTTCTGGAAGACGATTACGGCGTCAAGCGCTCGGATATCCATTGGATCCGCGGCGGCATCGAGCATGCCGGCCGGCCGGAAAAGATCACGGTCAAGCTGCCGCCCGGCGTGCGGCTCGACAATGCGCCGGAGGGCAAGACGATCTCGGCGCTGCTCGAGGAAGGCGAGATCGATGGCTTCATGGCGCCGCGGCCGCCGACTTTGGTCGAGAAAGGTCATCCGCATATCGGCTGGCTGTTTCCCGACCCGGTCGCGGTGGCGAAGGATTATTTCAAGCGCACTGGCTTTTTCCCGATCATGCACGTGGTCGGCGTGCGCCGCGAATTGGCCGAGCGCCATCCGTGGCTACCCGGCGCGGTCCTCAAGGCCTTCGAGCAGTCGAAACAGGCGGGATTGGCGAAATTGTCCGACACCTCGGCGACCAAAGTGACGCTGCCGTTCGTCGAGGAGCGCCTCGCGGAAGCACGCGCCCTGATGGGCCACGATTTCTGGTCATACGGCGTCGAGCCGAACCGCAAAGTGCTCGATTATTTCCTGGCGCAGCACCACGCCGAGGGTCTGTCGGAACGCCGCGTCTCCGTCGACGAGCTGTTTCACCCGGCGACGTACGAGACGTTCAAGCTGTAAATCATCCGCCCCCGCGATAGCGGTGGAGGGGGCGCTTGACTCCGAGCTTCGTTGTCGTTGCCGCCATACCTCGGCAGGCTTGAGCCGGACATTGATGGCCTCATTCGATCACTTCGTCGGCGCGGCCGAGCAGCGCATTTGGCATCTCGCCGAGGCCCAACGCTTTGGCGGCCTTGAGATTGATCGTCAATTCGACCTTGGTGGATTGCTGGACCGGCAAGTCCGCCGGTTTCTCACCCTTGAGGATACGCACGGCATAAGTGCCGACGAGCCGGTAGGCTTCCGCAAGATTAGTGCCGTAGCTCATCAATCCGCCGGCAGCCGTGAATTCGCGTAATGGATAGACGGCGGGCACCTTCCGTGTTGCCGTCATCTGCACGAGCTTGTCGCGTCGGCTGATAAGGAAAAAATCGGCACCGACGACGAGCGCCGCCGCGTGCTGCTCTGTTAGCGCGGCGAAAGCAGCTTCCAGTTCGCTGTCGTTATGCGCCTCCAGTAACAGTATCTTCTGATGAAGCGACTCGGCTGCAGCAACAAAGTTCCTTTTATCGGTTTCTCCGTTCGGATTGGCTGGATTCCACAGAAACGCGATCGACTCTGCCGCCGGCAGCAATTGGTGCAGCGTTTCCAGCTGCTTTGCCCCCATCGCATTGATGAGAAAGCTCACCCCGGTGACGTTGGCGCCCGGCCGGTTGAGACTTGCGACAAGGCCGAGCTGGACGGGATCGCCGCCAATAGCGATCAGGATCGGAATCGACGCGGTGCTCGACTTGGCAGCGATTGCGGACGGGATACCGCCTATAGAGGCAATCAAGTCGACCTTGCGCTGCACCAGTTCTGTCGCGAGCGCCGGCAGTCGATCATAATGCAACTCGGCCCAGCGATACTCGAAGGCGACGTTGCGCCCTTCGTTGTAACCCCCTTCGGATAATCCCTGCTTGAACGCATTGAGCCGATAGGCATCGGTTTCCGCTGTTCCGCCGCACAACAGGCCAATGACCGGCATTGTCGGCTGCGCGCGCAGTCGCAGCGGTGCGGCCGCCGACGCCGCTGCGCCGCAGGCGAAAGTGAGCAATTCGCGCCGCCTCATTCGATCACCTCGTCGGCGAGCGCGAGCAGCGTCGGCGGCACGTTGATGCCGAGCGCCTTGGCGGTCTTGAGATTGATGACGAAGTCGAACTTGGTCGGCTGCTCGACCGGGATATCGCCGGGCTTCGTGCCGTGCAGAATTTTGTCGGTCAGGTCGGCGGTGCGACGGAATTGATCGGCAAAGTCGGCGCCGTAGGACATCAGGCCGCCAGCCACGACGAGATCGCGAACGCCGTAGATGGCCGGCAGCCGGGCGGCGGATGCCAGCGTATTGATGCTGACGCGATTAATGACCGTGAGCGGATCGGTGCACACATAAAGCGCCTGTGCGCGGTCGTTGAGAGAGGCGAAAGCGGGAGCAAGATCTTCCGCGCGGCGTACTTCCAACCGGATGATCTTGAGGTTGAACTTTTGCGCCGCCGTTTCGACCTCGCGTATCTCGAGGAGGATTTGCGGGATTTCGACATTGGCCAGGATTGCCAGATCGCCGAGCTTGGGAACGACTTCGTGCAACAACTCGACACGCTTGCTGGCAAGATCGGTTGCCTGCATCGACAGACCGGTGACATTGCCGCCCGGCCGCGCCAGGCTTGCGATCAGACCGCCGCCGACGGGGTCGGTCGCCAACGCAAAAACGATGGGGATCACCGACGTGGCCGCTTTTAATGCCGGCACAGCCGGTACGGTGGTCACGATGACGTCGACCGGGAGCTTGACGAATTCAGCTGCGATCTCTGCGTAGCGCTCGGGATGCGCCTCCGCCCAGCGGTACTCGATTCTTATGGTGCGGCCTTGGACCCAGCCGAGTTCACCCAGCCGCTGCTCAAAGGGACGGGTCCAGTCGCTCATTGCCGCTGCCGTGGTCGTGCCCAGAAAACCGACCAGCGGCACCTTGCTCGGCTGTTGCGCGCGCGACGCGAGCGGCTGAGCGACGGATGCTGCCGCGCCGCCAATGAGCGTGATGAATTCGCGCCGCCTCATTCGATCACCTCGTCGGCGGCAACAAGCAGGCTTTGCGGCACAATGAGCCCGAGGGACTTGGCGGTCTTGAGGTTGATCACGAACAGGAATTTTGTCGGCTGCAGCACCGGCAAGCTGCCGGCGCTTTCACCCTTGAGGATCCGGCCGGCATATAGTCCTGCTTGCCGTGCCGAATCCAAGACGTCGGCTCCGTAGGTCATCAGGCCGCCAGTCGTTGCGAATTCGCGCCAGGCATAGATTGCCGGGATTTTGTGCGCTGCCGCGGCGCGAGCAAGTTGTTCGCGCCGGCTTATGAAGAAGGGACTACCGCTGACGAATAGCGCACCGATGTTCTGATCGGTCATGGCAGCAAAGGCCGTGTTGAAGTCGTCTTCGCTACTGACGTTGAAGAAAACCAGCTTAAGCCCGAGTGTCCTGGCAGCATCCTCAAGCGACTGCGATCGCGCTGCGGTTTCGGCGACCAATGCGTTGTTGAACACCGCGACGGCGGTCACTTGAGGAACCAGCTGATGCAATAATTCCAGCCGCTTTGCGTCCACGGTACCCGCGAATAAGCTCACGCCGGTAACGTTGCCGCCCGGCCGATTGATGCTTGCGACGAGGCCGGATTTGACCGGATCGCTGCCATTGAGAAACACGATCGGGATCGTTGCGGTGGCGGCTTTCGCCGCGAGCGCTGTGACGTCGCCGCCAATCGCAGCGATGACAGACACTTGGCGCTGAACCAAGTCGGCGGCCAGCGCAGTGAGCCGATCGCCGTGGCCTTCAGCCCAGCGATATTCAATCTCTACGTTCTGGCCATCGACAAAACCGGCTTCCTTCAAGCCTTCGCGGAACGCGGCCGCTTCCTCGGGGAATGGCGAGGCGCTGTGGAGATAGCCGACCGTGGGCGCGGCCGGCTGCTGCGCGTGCGCGGCAGACGGCCGTACGCTGAGCGTCGCGACGCTTCCCAAAAGTGCGGTAATGAATTCGCGTCTTTTCAAGCATGCTCCCCGTGAAAATTATGCCTTCGCCGGCTTGAGCCGTATGTGAATATTCTTCTCCTGGGTATAGGCCAGCATCTCCTCAAAACATTCCTCGCGGCCGATGCCGGACTGCTTGAAGCCGCCGAACGGCGCGCCGAGGAAGTGTTTTGACACCTCGTTGATCCAGACAAAACCCGCCTGCACCGCGGCTGCGGTGCGGTGCGCGGTGGAGAGGTCGTTGGTCCAGATCGAAGCGGTCAGGCCATATTCGACGGCATTGACCTGTTCGAGCATTTTGGCCTCGTCACTCCATTTGAAGACCGAGAGCACGGGCCCAAAGATCTCCTCGCGGGCGATGCGCATGGTCGGCTGCACGTCGGCGAACACCGTCGGCTCGATAAAGAAGCCCTTGGCGAGGGCCGGATCGGCCGGCCGGCCGCCGCCGTAAATGAGGCGGCCGCCTTCCTGCTTGGCGCTGTCGATGAAGCCCAAGATGCGCTCGTACTGGGTTTTGGAAATGATCGAGCCCATGGTGGTCGCCGGGTCGGTGGCAACACCGGGCTTGTAGTGCGCGATCTTGGCCTTCACTTTGGCGAGTACGGCTTCGTAGATTTTCTCGTGGATGAAGGCGCGGCTGGTCGAGCCGCAGGATTGTCCGCACCAGGTGAAATTCATGCCGCCGATGACGCCGTCGGCGACTTCGTCGGGATCGGAGTTGGGATAGGCGATCAGCGCGTTCTTGCCGCCAAGCTCCAGCATCACCGCTTTGAGCGTCTCGGACGCAGCCTTCATCACCGCGCGGCCGGTCGGCACCGAGCCGATCAGCGCGATCATGGCGACGCCGGGATGCGACGCGAGCGCTGAGCCGGCTTCGCGGCCGCCCGGCACGACGTTGAACACGCCCGGCGGCAAAATATCGCCGATCAGCTCGGCGAGGCGAAGCGACGACAGCGGCGCCTGTTCCGGCGGCTTCATCACCACCGTGTTGCCGGTCGCCAGCGGCGCGCCGCTTTTGCCGGCGCAGAACATGAACGGGTGGTTGAACGGAATAATGCGGCCGACGACGCCGCGCGGCTCGCGCACCGAGAAATTGACCACACCCGGGCCCATCGGGATCGACGAGCCTTTCATTTCGGTAACAAGACCGGCGTAGAATTCGATCTGCGCCGCGGCGATCGTGGCGTCGCGCACCATCTCGGTATAGGGATTGCCGCAATCGGCGGCATCGATCATCGCCAATTCCTCGGCGTGCTCGCGCAACACATTGGCGATGCGCTTGAGGAGGCGCGCACGCTCGAGCGGCGGCGTGTCGCGCCAAGCCGGGAACGCGGTTTTGGCCGCATTCACCGCGGCGTCGATATCGGCCGCGCCGCAATCGGCTACCGGCCCGAGCGATTCACCCGTGCCGGGATTGATGGCGTCGGCGCTGCGGCCGGAGATCGGCTTGTGCCACTTGCCGCCGTAAAAGGCGTCGCGATTCTTCGGCAGATTGAGCGGCGGCGTCTTCAGGGTCTTGAGCGGGACTGCTTCGTTCATGGTGTCCTCCTTACAAAACCGGCGTACGCCGGCTCTCGCTATTTTTGTTTGATGTCGTCAAGGCCGCCCAAGCGCGCGACCAGCGTATTGACGCCGATCGCCAGCACGAACAGCACGATGAGGATGGCGTACATGCGCGGCATGTCGAATTTGGTATAGGCGTCGATCACCATGAAGCCGATGCCGCGGTTGGAGATTTTTGTCTCGGCGAGCAGCGTGCCGATCAGCGCGACGCCCAGCCCGAGCCGCAGGCCGTTGATGATCGGATGGCGCATGGCTGGCAGATAGATTTTCAGCGCCATCTGCCACGGATTGGCGCGAAAACTTTGGCCGACGCGGATCAGCACCTGATCGATCTGGCGCATGCCGGCGGCGACATTGAGCGCGATCGGGAAGAAACAGGACACCGCGCCCATCGCGATTTTCGAGCCGTAGCCGGTGCCGAACCACATGATCATGATCGGAAAGAAAATGATCTTCGGCGTCGGGCCGAGATAGTAAAGATACGGCTCGAACGCTTTGGCGAGGAATTTGTTGGCGCCGACGATGAGGCCGGCCACGATGCCGGAGATGCCGCCGATGGCGAGACCGATGGCAACTTCTTGGGCGGTCGCCCAGAGGTTCCAATAAAAGTCGCTGCTCGAGAGCAGCTTGACCAACGCAACGGTGACGATCCGCAACGACGGCACGACGTCGCCGTAGAACCAGCCGGACACCGCCATGACCTGCCAGACGACCAGCACCGACAGCACGATGACGACGCGCACCAGCGTCACCGGCGTCAGCCAGGCATTGGCCGGCTTCGCCCGGGTCAGGCGGCCGATGTCAGCCATCGCTCGGCCCTTTCCGTTGCCATGAAGAACAGGACGCTGACCAGGACGACGAAACAGATCGCCGCATAAGTGCCGGCAAGATCGTAACGTTCGGCGAGCTCGTTGATGAGATGGCCGAGGCCGCCGAAATTGATCAAAAACTCGACGCCGACCACGTTGATCAGGGCGAAGATCAGTCCCAACCGGATGCCGACGAAGATCGTCGGCAGCGCCGAGGGGAAGTAGATCTTCCAGAACTGCTGCGCCGGCGTGAGCTTGAAGCTTCGCCCGACATTGAGCAGCACGCGCCGCGTCGTTGACAGGCCCTCGATGGTCTTGAGGATAACCGGCGCCAGCCCGGCGATGAAGGCCAGCATGATGATGGTCAGCGCGCTTCGGCCAAAGAGCACCAGGAACAGCGGATAGGCCAGCACCAGCGGCGCCGAGGCCATGGCGGCGACCCAGGTCTCGCAGGCGCGGCGCATCAGCGGCACCTGATGCAGCAGCACGCCGATGGCGACGCCGAACACGGTCAGCAACACGCCTGCAGCCAGGCACTCCCAGCCGGTGAGCAGGAAGCGATGCAAAATATCTTCCTCGACGATGACCCGGCCGAAACTTTTCGCGACGTCGGAGGGCAACGGCACGATGAAGCGGTTGATCAGGCCGGCGCGAATGAGAATTTCCACGGCGGCGAGGATCAGCACGATCGAGGAAAGCCCGACAAAGGTCGGAAGGAAGCGGCGAATGCCGGCAGCAGGCATTACGACGCTCCGAGCCGTGGCAGGAGCGCGATGGCGTTGCCGCGCTCGATCGCGGCGCGATCGGCATCCGACATTTCGTTTTCCTGCAAGTGCTTGATGCCTTCGGCGACTTTCACGAACGGATAGTCGGAGCCGTAGAGGATGTGATTGAGCGGCGCCATGACGCGCAAAGCCGCCATCGATCCTTCCGTATCAGCGCTGGCGGTGTCGTAATAGAGCTTGCGCAATTCCGCCAACACGCCGTTCGGCATCACCTTGGCGGCGTTGGGATGACGGCCCAGCGTCTCGACCATGCGGCCGGCCAGCATCGGCGTCGCGCCGCCGCCATGGGAAAAGACCCAGCGGATGTCAGGGTTGTTGAACACCGTGCCGTTGACCAGGACGCTGGTGATGGTGCGCGTCGACTCGAATGGATATTCGATGGCCTGCGGCGGCAAGCCGGGCTGCACGGCGCTGCAACAGGCCGATGTCGTCGGGTGGGTGTAGACGATGGCCTTGCGGCGATTGAGTTCCTCGAATACTGGCGCGAAGGACGCATCGCCGAGATATTTGCCGTCATAGGAGCTCAACAGTCCGATGCCGTCGGCTTTGAGCGTATCGAGCGCGTATTCGATTTCCTTGAGGCTGCCTTCGGTATCGGGCAGCGGGATCACCGCGAACAGGCCATAGCGGCCGGGATAATTGCGGATCGCCTCGGCGGCGTAATCGTTCCACATCCGCGACAGCCGGCGGCCGGCGGCGACGTCGCCGAACCAGGGGCCGGGCGTGCTCACCGAAACGATCGCGGTCGAGATGCCATTGGCGTCCATCTGCTCGAGCGACTGGGTCGGTGACCACGTCAGCAATTGATTGGCGGATACGGCGCCGTGACCGAAATTGACCCGTTCGTGCTCTTCCTTGATGTAGGCCGGCGGCAGGAAGTGGTGATGCATGTCGATGCGCTTTGCGGCCGGCTTCACCGCCGGCGCCTGGGCAAAGACGCGGGGCGCGGGCAGGGTGGCCGCGGCGGCCAATCCGCCGGCGAGGAACTGGCGGCGTCCCATGCAGCAGCCACAGGAAAACAAGGCCATCGTTGCGTTCCTCCTAGTGTTCGCCACGCAGCGCGCGCGAACTCGTCGTCGTTGAGCCCGCGGCTCGCTTCTTCGCGCAGATCGGCCCAGATTTGCGCGACATAGCGGCCGAACGCCTCACTCGACACGATTTCCGAGGTGCGCGGCCGCGGCAGCTTTATATCGACCATGCGCTTCACCCGTCCCGGGCGATAGGTCATCACCAGGATGCGGTCGGCGAGCTGCACCGCCTCGGTGATGTTGTGGGTGATCAGCAGCATCGTCTGATTCAATTGCTGCTGGATTTGCAACACCTTGTCGCCGAGCAGGAGCCGCGTCTGCTCGTCGAGCGAAGCGAACGGCTCGTCCATCAGCAAGATTTTCGGTTCCGACGCCAGCGTGCGCGCCATCGACACGCGCTGGCGCATGCCGCCGGACAGCTCGGCCGGATAGCGCTTCTCAAAACCGTCGAGCCCCACCATGGACACGAAATGCCGCGCGCGCTCGATGCGCTCGCGCTTCGGCATGCCGGCGATTTCCAGCGGGAAGGCGACGTTGTCGACGACATTGCGCCACGGGAATGTCGACTCCTCCTGGAACACCATGCCGATCGAAGCGTGCGGGCCGTAGACGTTTTCGCCGGCCACCGCGACCCGGCCGTCGTATCCGCCAAGCAGCCCGCCGATGATGTTGAACAAAGTCGACTTGCCGCAACCGGACGGGCCGATCACGGCGAGGAATTCACCGGGCGCAACGGTGAACGACACGTTGTCGAGCGCGGTGACGCCGTCCTCGGCGCTGCCGAAGCGCATGACAATGTCGTCGACGGCGAGCAGCGCGGGTCCGTTCTCCGCTTGCGGCAGTGGCGTCACGCGATTGGCCGTCGACACGGTGGCCATGTTTTGGCCCTTCGGCGTTCTAATTTCCGGCGCGCGTCATCGCCTGCGTCATGACGGCGGTATAGCCCGGTTCGACGCGGACATCGATGACGGCGACATTGCCGGCATCGACTTCGGCAATCGCCTTCTCCAGCGCCGTGGCGAGATCGGCCGGCTTGGTGATCGGGCCGAAGCCGATGGCGCCCTGGGCGCGGCCCATGGCGGCGAGATCGACTTCGGGCTCGGACATGCGCTGGCCGATCCACTTGTTCTCGACCGGGCGGTTGCGCATGCGCGCCATCCGTTCCTGGTGCAATTCGTCGTTATAGAACGAGCGATTGTTGGCGAGGACGAACAGCAGCGGAATCTTGTAATGCACCGCGGTCCACACCGCGGTGACGCCCATCAAAAAGTCGCCGTCGCCGCAGATCGCGACCGGCAAGCGGCCAGAGCCCTTGAGCGCCAGCGCGGCGCCGATGGAAATGCCGGGGCCACCGCCAACGCCGCCGCCGCCGTCGGAGCCGACATAGTCGAGCGGATGCTTGAACGTCGCCCAGGTATCGTCCCACGATAGCGGCAAATGCGTGTAGGTGACCGGGCGATCCTTCAACACTTTGCGCAAGGCGCGCGCGATGTGCTCGTTGGTAAAACCCGCCGGCTCTTTGTCCGGCGTCGTGCGCGCGCTCGGCAGCGCGTGCGGCTTTGTGCTCTTGCCGATTGCCGCGACCAGTTCCGGCACCACGAGGTCGGGATCGGCGGAGAGCAAGAGATCGACCGGCGGCAGCGCCTGATGATCCATGCTCCAGCCGTTATGGATGCGATGGTCGAGCGAAATCTGGATCACCTTTGCCGACGGATTGGGCCCGGCATAGCGCAGCGCGCCGGCGAGATCGACCCAATCGAGGCTCAACACCACGTCGACGTTCTTCAAGCCTTCGACGCTCTCGGGGGAGACCGCGCGCGGGGCGCCGAGATAGAGCGGATGGTCGGTCGGGAAAGTTGCGCCGATTTTCAGATCGCTGACGACGCGGGCATTGAGCGCCTCGGCGAGCGCGACCCGGGCGTTCCAGGCCTCCTCGCTGCGCGAGGCGCGGCCAGCGAGGATCAGCACCTGCTTGGCGTCTTTCAGCATCGCCGCCGCCTGCTTCACGAGATCGGCCGGCGCCGCGGTTGAGACGGTTGGCATGAAGCGGGCGACGTCGATCGATGGCAATTGCTCGGAGACTTTCATCTCCTGCAATTCGGCATCGAAATTGATGTAGACCGGGCCTTGCGGCGCAGTGTTGGAAATCCAGGTCCCGCGCAGGATGGCTTCGCGCGCGGCGGCGGGGGAGGCCGGCTGGTCGTCCCATTTGATGTATTCGCGCACCAGCGCGCCCTGGTCGCGCGCAGTGTGGATCCAATCGATCCATGGCCGGCGCTTGGCCGCGTCGACCGGGCCGGTGGCGCCGAGGACGAGCATCGGCATGCGGTCGCACCAGGCGTTGAACATGGCCATGGAGGCGTGCATGAGCCCGACATTGGAATGCACGGCCGCGGCCATGGCCTTGCCGGTGACTTTTGCATAACCGTGGGCGATGGCGACGGCGGCCTCTTCATGCAGGCAGAGCAGCATCTGCGGCGAGGAATTGCCGAGATAATTGACGATGCTGTCGTGCAGGCCGCGATAGCTCGCGCCCGGGGTCAGCGCGATATAGGGAATGTCGAGGGAACGCAGCGCGTCGGCGATCACGTCGCTGCCGAAACCGGGCGCGTTGGCGCCGGCCGGCGTCGGGCGCTCTAGGCCGGCGACAGCGGGGTCAGCGGCATTGGTCTTGGCGCGTGCGGTCGCGGACTGGGACGGCGTCATGGCGGGCATTTCCTCAGCTGTTGGGGCTTTAGGGCAGGTTGGGCCGCATCCAACCGGATCACGAGCCGTTAGGCAACCGGGCGAGAGTCACAGGATAGCCGTCGGCCGCATGACGCGCGTCTCAGCCGTGATGCCGTGCGCCGCGGCCTTGGCGCGATATCCGCCGCCCCCCTGATCGAACGGCGCGTCTTTCGCGCGCGCTGCTTTCGGCGATGCCGCTGCGGCATATTTGCCGGCGATGGCCCCGATGCAGGTAGGTCGTGCAACGCTCGGCGGTTTGGCGCTCACCCTTTGGTTCGCTTTTGATTTTCAGCGAAGCGTCGATCGATTGTTTCGCATCTTCGGTCGACGATTTCGCGGTTTCGGCAAGTTTCGGTATCGCATTGGCAGCGCCTTGTCCGTCGGCAGTAGATGCTTGGCTATCGGCAGCGGCTGGCGCCGGCGCGAACATGGCATCGTTGACCACTTGGCCGCGCGCGCCGATCAGGCGCTCGTAGGCGGCGACCAGCGTCATATAGGGATTGACGAAGACCCAGCCGTCGCGGGTCGGCACCTGGGCGTCGAAGTGCAGGTGATAGGTGGTGCCGCCCGGCTCGCGGCCGTAATTGCCGACGGCGCCGAGCACTTCGCCCTCGGCGACTTCGCGGCCGCTGACCATGCCGGCGGCATCCAGCATCTGCGGATTCATGTGCAGATAACGAAAGCGGATATGCTCGCCGGGCTTGTCGACCACGAGATAGAGCGAGCGATCGCCGGGCGAGCGCATGACGACGCCGTCGGCGACCGCGACGACGTCTTGCTGATAGGGATCGCAGCGGCCGGCGCCCTCGACATGCTCCAGGCAAGAGCCCGGCCGGATATCCTGGCCCTGGTGGCCGAGGCCTGAGGGGCATTGCCCGACGTAGTAGCCACGGTGCTCGCAGAAATTATCGCGCCACGGATAGGCGTAATTTTTCGATTCATCGGTGAGCAGCGTCTTGTCGTTGACCCGGCAGCGGTAGGCCGCATTCTTGTCGCGGCCGCCGAGCCCGATCCTCCCGGTGAGATCGCAGTTGCCCCAATTCATGAACGATTGCGAGTTGGCGTAAGCCGGTCCTTGCGCCATGGGAAAGCGGATTTTTGCGTAGACGGTGAAATCGGCGCGACCGCCGTGGCCGCGCGAACCGGTGCCGGGCAGGATGTCGCCGGGCGCGTAATAGGTGAAGTCCGGCGATACCGGATCCGGCCGCGCGATCGGCTGCTGCTCGAGGCTCGCCGCATTGGCCGGCGGCGCGCCGCCCGCGACGTTGAGGGCCTTGAGGAAGCGCATGGCGACCTTGTCCGCCTCGCGGCACGACAGTCGGCGCGAACTGTTCGCACCGTCGAAGCATTCGATCGATACGAAATAAGGTACGCCGTAGCGCACGAAGCTGTAGCGCAGATGGCTCTCGATCAGCACGCGGCGGATACCGGGAAATTGGCCGTCGAGCTGCGGCACCGCGGTTTCGTCGGCAATGACGGAATCCTCGAGCTCGTAGAGCAGCGCCGAGCCGGAAATCTGCACGTTCACGGGACGGGCGAAGGTGAGATTGAGGTCCGGCGCGTCCTGCGGCCGCAACGCCAGCACGGCGTCAAATCCGGACGGGCCGGGAAAGAACAACGTCGCGGCGGAAAAGCCCGACAAATATTTGCCGGCGTCACCTGCAGCACCAGGCGCCGCGTCGTGCAAATAGGCTGCAATATCGAACGGCAGCAGAACCGGAACGGGGCTTGCGGAAACTTTCGGGAAAACTTTTGCGATCGCTGAATTCAACTGCGTTAGTGCGTCAGCTTGAGATTTCAGCGGCTCAAGATCGGCGAGCGCCGCGCGCACCGCGCTCCAGTCGACGTCGGCCGCCGACAGGCGAGGGCTCTTCATGTCGTCGCGCGCAGCGTCTTGCGCCAGCGCCGGCGAAGCGAAGATGAGGCCGATGAGACAGCAGGCCTGCAATGTTTCGCGCATGGCAGCCGAAACCTTGCGCGCTACTCGTGCGTCGCCTGCGCCGTATCGCCGCCGCGCAGCTTCTCGATGAGCAAGGTCAGGCTGTTGGCAAAGCTATCGACGTCAAACCCTCTCGGATCGTCGTGGCCGTTGCGGATGTCGGCGTCGATGGCGGCGTGAAATGCCGGAACCAGCCAGTGTCCGGCGCGGACGCTGGCGATGGCGTAGAGCAGCGCGAGGCGGTCGTATTGCGCGGTGGTGAAGCCCGGGCTCGGCGCCTGGGCGTCGTTATGGCGGCTGTATCCCGGCGCGCTGCGCCGCGGCTGGATCATCTCGACGTGCAGGAACAGCCCCTTCAAGGTGCCGACGAAATCCACGGCGCGCTCGAATTTCGTCTCGCGCCAGGGGGTTGCGAAATCGTGGTCCACGATCATGTCGCCGGAACGATTGAGGACGACGTGGGCTTTGCCCCAGCCGTCGGGGCAGTAGTAGTTTTTCAGATCGTTGAACTTCGCCGTCGAGTCGATGTCGTCGGGAAACGAGCGGCGGCCGTAATTCGGCCCGCTGGTGTCGTGGATGACGAAATAGCGCGCCGTGGGCGCCTCCGGATTGTTATCCTCGGCGCGCGACACCGGCTGCCACAGATGCGCGGCAAAATCCCATTCCAAATCTTGCTTCGACAGATACGCGCTCAAAATCTCGCGCGACGGCAGGCCGGTGTCGCGGCCGATGCGGCTTGTCAAAGCGTCCGGCAGGGTTTCGAGCGGCGGGCCGAGATTGCGCGTCTGATCGAGGCTGCGCATCAGGCACTTGGCCTGCTCGACCGGCGTACCGCGATACTCGAGCGAGTCGAGATTGAAGTCGCACTCGCCCATATTTTTGAGAAAAATTTTCGGCAACGACCGGTGCGGCATGCAGGCCTGGCTCAACGCCACCTGCGCGGACGCGCACAGCATTGCGCCGGCAAGCAGCGCGGCAACGGCCGGCGACAGACGCGACAGGCAACGGACGTTTTGCGACACGGCCACGAGTCAAATCCCAGGCTAAACGCTTGCGCACTATCGCTATCAACGCGCGTCCTGCCAAGGCCGTGCTCTGTCGTTGGGGCACGGCTGCGCAGCGTTTCTGCTGTGCGGCGGCTTTACGGTCAGGGCGCCGGCGATGAATGGATGTTCAGAATGCGGCGCAGTACGACCGCTGCGGCCCTTTTAGTCCTTGGCCCGTTCGACGTAGCTGCCGTCGGCGGTCATGACCACAATCTTAGTACCGGTCGAGACGAACGACGGCACCATGGTCCGCACGCCGTTCGAGAGCGTCGCGGGCTTATACGAGGAGGCCGCCGTCTGGCTCTTGATCGAGGGCTCGGTTTCGACCACTTCGAGCACTGTCTTGGCCGGCAGCTCGATCGATACCGGAACACTGTCGTACATGGCGATGGTCACCTCCATCTCCGGCTGCAAATAGGCAGCCTGATCGCCGACGATGTCGGTCTGGAGCGCGACCTGGTCGTAGCTCTCCATATTCATGAAGTGGAAGCCTTCGCCGTCCTGGTACATGAACTGGTGCTTGCGGTCCTCGACGAAGGCGCGCTCGACCTGATCGGTGGTCTTGAACCGCAGCGACAGCTTCACGCCGTCAGCAATGCGGCGGACATCCATCTGGGTCACCGGGGTGCCCTTGCCGGGGTGGATGTTCTCGGCGGCGACGATGACCCCGAGCTTGCCGTCGATTTCGACGATATTGCCTTTGCGCAGCGAACTGGCGATGACTTTCACGGCTTCCTCAACGTTTTCGGGCTCAATCTGGCCGCACCATACCGATCTTCAGGCTTCCCGCTAGTTATTTTCTCTTAACGCCGCGGACAAGGATATGCCGGACACCCGTTCCTCGCCGTTTTGGGACCCAAAGGTCCATGCCGACCGCCGGCCGGCGCTATTGGCACGCGGCCGGATCGTCAGCGCGCTGCGGGCCTGGTTTGCGGCGGCGGATTTCATCGAGGTCGAGACCGGCGCGCTCCAGGTCTCGCCCGGCAACGAGATGCATCTGCACGCCTTTGCCACGACGCTTATGGCACCGGACGGCGCGCACTCGCCGCTCTATCTGCGCACCTCGCCGGAATTCGCCTGCAAGAAACTGCTCGCTGCGGGGGAGCGGCGCATCGTCGAATTCGCAAAAGTGTTCCGCAATCGCGAGCGCGGCGCGCTGCACGCGCCGGAGTTCACGCTCGTCGAATGGTATCGCGCGGGTGAGCCTTATCAGACGCTGATGGCCGACTGCGCCGCGATTTTGGCGCAAGCGGCGGAGGCGTCGGGAACAAAGCAATTCAGCTTTCGCGGCCGCATCGCCGATCCGTTCGCCGCGCCGGAGCGGCTGACGGTGGCGGAGGCGTTTGAAAAATTCGCCGGCATCGATCTGTTGGCGACCTTGCCGGACGGCAAGCCCGACCGCGCGCTTATTTGCGCGCGCCGCGCAGACCGCGGACATCCGCATCGCCGACGACGACAGTTGGGGCGATATTTTCAGCCGCGTGCTGGTCGAGCGCATCGAAGGCAATCTCGGCATCGGCCGCGCGACCATTTTGGACGAATATCCCGCCGAGCAGGCGGCGCTGGCGCGCACGTCGCGGAAAAATCCGCGCGTCGCCGAACGCTTCGAGCTTTATGTCTGCGGCGTCGAAATCGCCAACGGCTTCGCCGAGCTCACCGACGCCGCCGAGCAGCGGCTGAGGCTCGAACGCGAGATGGCGGAGAAGGAACGCATCTACGGCGAGCGCTATCCGCTCGACGAGGATTTTTTGGCCGCCTTGGCGGCGATGCCGGAAGCTTCCGGCATCGCGCTCGGCCTCGATCGTCTGGTGATGCTGGCGACGGGCGCCCCGCGGATCGACCAGGTGCTGTGGAATCCAACTACTTACTGACCATCACATTGAGGATGGCGGTCGTGCCGTCCTGCACTTTCTTCAACCCGGTCTGCAGCGCGGCCTTGAGCTTGTCCGGCGCATCGACGCGCTCGCCGTGCAGGCCGAAATGCGCGCCCAGCGCGTCGTAGTCGAAGCCGTTGAGGCGCGAGCCGAGATGCATGTGGGCGTTCTCGGCGGCGCCGTCGGGATAATGATGCACGTGGCCCTTCTGCATCGCCATGTAGCCCTTGTTGTTGAAGATCACGATCAGGATCGGCAGATCGTGCTGTTTCGAGGCGCCGAGCGCCTGGATCACCGGGTTGTAGAGGAAGCCGCCGTCGCCGACGAGCAAAGCCACCGGCCGCTGGCGTGCCGCGAGTTTGACGCCGAGCGCGGTGCCGAGCCCTTGGCCGAGGCCGCCAAAACCGCGGAAGAAACTTTGCGGCGTGGTGAAGGGCAGATGCTGGCGCAGCGTCGGACCGTGCAGGATCGTCTCGTCCACGTAGATGGTGTCGGCCGGCATCACCTCGGCGAGCGTGTCGATCAGGGCGAGCGGATCGATCGCCTTGCCGTTGCCGTTGGCCTTGGCTTTTTCGGCCTTCAGGCCGGCGACGAAGGTGTCGTGCTGTTTGGTCCAATGCTCGCGGCGCTTCTTCACGGCCTCGGCGTCGATCTTCGCCGCGCGCGCCGATTTCGTCAGCGCCTGCAGCGCGGCCGCGATGTCGCCTTCCAGATAGGCGTCGGCGTGCAGCTGCTGATAGATCATGTGGCCTTTGAACTGGTTCTCGTTGATCGAGACGATCTTGCCCTTGGTCGGCTTGGTGTGCGGCGGGTACCAGGGCGCGCGGCCGCCGACGAGCAGAATGAGATCGGCGTCCTTGAGATGCTCGTAGCTGGCGACCCCGAGATAGAGCGGGTGATCGGTCGGGAAATTGGCAAAATTGGCGACGCGGCCCCACATCGCCGGGATCGCCAGCAGATCGGCAAGCTCGACCAGCGCCTTGAACGCCGCCGGATCGCGGCCGGATTGCTCGGCGACGATGATCGGATTTTTCGCCGCGAGCAGAAGGCTGGCGACCTTTTCCACTTCGCTCGGCGTGCGGCTCGACCCGCGGCGCGAACGGCACGTCGCGGTCGTTCTCGGGCGGCGTCCAATCATGCAGCATGTGCTCGAGCGCGACGTTGAGATACATCGGGCCCTTCGGCGTGCGCTGCGCCATCTCGCCGGCGCGGATCACCTGCTCGTAGAGCGTGAAGGGGCTCGTCACCGGCCGCGCCTGCTTGGTGATGTTCTCGACGAAGCGCTCGATGCCGCCGACGCTCAAGCCGCCGTACCATTGCTGCTCGATCGGCAGCGACGGATCCTCGCCCAGCGTATTGGACTCGCCCGACATCACGATCATCGGGACTTCCGATTGCAGCGCGCCGTGCACGCCCATCGAGCCTTGCAGGAGGCCGACGCCGGCATGCACCAGCACGGCCTGCGGCCGGCCGGTCATCAGCGTGTAGCCGGTCGCCATGTTGACGGCGAGCGTCTCGTGCCAGCAGTCGATATAGGCCGGGCCGGCGCGGTTGCCGGTCTTTTGCCGCACCAGCGCTTCCCAGACCGGCGACCATTCCGATCCCGGCGACGACAAGATGTAGTCGATCTTGAGCTTGCGGAACGCTTCCAGGATCGCTTCCCCGCCGTCCATGTAGTTTTTCATTTCCACCCTCATTTTCGGCCGCACCGGCGGCTCACCGAACACCGAAGCCGCGATCTGCGCAACAGCGCCAAAGCTTGAGGGCCATGCTTTGCTTGCAAAGGCCGTCTTGTCGGGCCACTCTGCTTGCAGGGCTTGGCATCGAGCATAAGGGGCGCGATCCCTTGAATTGAGGCCATCCATGAGCGCCGCCGCCCGAAAAACCCTGCGCACGCCGTCCGATCTCGCCGCTGCGCAGCTTGTGGGCCGCGATCGGCTGGCGTCGCTGGAGCAGGTGGCGGCGCGCTACGCCGTCGCCATCACGCCGGCGCTCGCCGACTTGATCGATCCGTCCGATCCGCACGATCCGATCGCGCGGCAATTCGTGCCCGACGCGCGCGAACTGCACATGGCGCCGGAAGAAAGTCATGACCCGATCGGCGACGATGCGCACAGCCCGGTCGAAGGCATCGTGCACCGCTATCCGGACCGGGTGCTGCTCAAGCTGGTCAATGCCTGCGCCGTGTATTGCCGGTTCTGCTTCCGCCGCGAGATGGTCGGGCCGGGGCGGGGCGGGCTTGCGCCGGCGGCGCTCGACAAGGCGCTCGCTTATGTCGAAAACCATGCGGAAATCTGGGAAGTCATTCTAACCGGCGGCGATCCGCTGGTGCTCTCGGCGCGCCGCTTGAAAGACGTGGTGACGCGGCTTGCCGCCATCGCCCATGTCAAAGTGATCCGCGTGCACACCCGCGTGCCGGTCGCGGCGCCGGAGCAGGTGACCGCCGCCTTGGTGCGCGCGTTGCGCACCGACAAGGCGACCTTCGTGGTGCTGCATGCCAATCATCCGCGCGAGCTCACCGCACAAGTCCGCGCCGCCTGCGCGCGCCTGATCGATGCCGGCATCCCGATGTTATCGCAATCAGTGCTGCTGCGCGGCGTCAACGACGACGCCGAGACGCTGGGAGCGTTGCTGCGTGCGCTGGTCGAATGCCGGATCAAACCCTATTACCTGCACCACGCCGATCTCGCGCCCGGCACGGCGCATCTGCGCACCACGATCGCGGAAGGCCAAGCCTTGATGCGCGCGCTGCACGGCCGCTATTCCGGCCTGTGTCAGCCGAGCTACGTGCTCGATATCCCCGGCGGCCACGGCAAGTCGCCGATCGGACCGCGTTATTTGAGCGAGGACGGCGCCGTGATCGAGGATTTTTGCGGCCGGCGCCACGCCTATGCGGGAACCGCTTCGGCTGCGGAGAAAAATACCGCGGTCTCGAACTCGTAGCTGCAGGCCTCGCACGACCAAGTGTGGCGCACGCAGCGCTCATTGAGATATTCGGACCAGTCGGGAGCGAGCAGCCAAGCCTGGCATTGCGGGCAAGTGTTCTTGTCGTAGGTGACAAGCCGCGTGGCTAGTGTGGCCTCGGTATGGAGAGCCATGTTTTCTCCTCCCTGAATCACCCCCTCCGCCCGATTGCGACGCTAGGCCTGTTCTGTGGCAGCCCCGTGACCGGTACCGTGGCATTTCCGTGATCGATGCAATTGTGGCGACCGATTTGAAAATTGCTGCGCTGCATATTGCGGATCATTTGCCGCGATTTTTCATGCCGTGGTGCGGCATGAATTTTATTTAATTGGCCGGCCATCGGCCCTCAATGCGGATTCCATTACAGTTCCATGCCAGCGTTCGGGTTTCTCCTTAAGTTTCACGCTGAAAACAGGAGCATGCCATGAGACCGCTTATCACCTCCGCAATTATCGCTGCTTCGCTCGCGCTCGCCGGCAACGGCGCGATGGCGGCCGACACCTACGCCAACGATGGCAGGCCGGCCGCACCGGCCCATAGCGCCGGGCACGTCGCGGTGCGCCATCCCTATCCGGTAGCCCGCTACGGCTTTGCCCCGCCACCGGTCGATGTGACGCAAATTATCGGCAGCCTCTTCGCCGGCCCGTGGCTGGCGCCCTATGTGGCGCATTATGGCGGGCGGGTGCCGATCACGCACAATTCCGGCGGCACCTATGTGCCGTACGACCCGCCCCCGTACGACACCACGCTGCCGCCGGACAACTCCGTTCAGCAATCGCTCGACGCGCAAGCGGAGGCTCAGTCCCTTCAGCAGATGAACGACACGAGTGCCATGACGGCATCGATGGCGGCGGCGGCCGCGCAAACCGCCGCCGACAACGCGGCGGAGACCCAGCAGATCATGAACAATGGCGGTCTGTAGTCTCCGGCCTATGACCAAAAAATCGACGGAAGTGCTATCGCCCACGACGCGGCGGTAGCACTTTCATTCACCGCCGCAGCGCTTCGGCTGGAACATCGAGCGGCGTCACGAAGGCTTGCCGGTTGTTTTTTTGCAAAATCGCGGTGATGAGAAAAATCGGCACGGTGAGGCGGGATTGGATCGGGTTGAGCGAGCGCGCGTACTTCGCGTTGCTCGCCACCACGTCGTTACTGAGCGGCGCGTCGGCGGCATGCGACACCGTGAGGTCGATCACTTCGTAATTGTTGTCTCGGCACAACAGCCAGAAGAATTGCGGGTTATAACTGACGACGCCGTGGGTCAGCATGCCGCCGGCCGGCACTTCATGCATCATCACGCCGCCGACCTTGGTGAGATCGTGCATGACGCGGAAAGCATTGTCCTGATTGACGACGTGTTCGGTGGTGCCGGCATTGACGACCAGATCGAACGACGATCGCAGCCGGTAAGGCACATGATCGCGATTGAGATCGAGCGAGGTCACACCGCGGTGACCGCCGTATTCCACCGCATTGTAGGAAAAGCCCAAGGCTTCCCAGAACGGCTGCGAGGCCGGCGCCGACTCCGCCTGGCGCTCGACGCCGTCGACCGTGATGGCCTCCTGGGTTGCGCCAAGGTCGATCGGCTTGCGGCCGAACAGGCCGTAAAGCTCGGCCAATGGCGCCTCGGCGCGCAGGAACGAGTTGGACAGCTGTTGCGCGCCGATCTCGACCACGCGCGCACGGTCCGGCAGGCGGCCGGACCGCCGCAGCGTGATCAAGTGCAAGATCGTTTCATAGGCCAGGCCCACGTAACCGTCCTCTGGTGTCCTTGAATGTTCCGGCAGGGTTGATTGGCGCGCCCTACGGGACTCGAACCCGTGTTACCGCCGTGAAAGGGCGGTGTCCTAGACCGCTAGACGAAGGGCGCGGCTGAAGCGCGATGCACGCGCGACCATGAATGGCCGCGACGTATAAAGATGTTTGCCGTCACCGGCAAGCAATGCGGATCAGGGCCTGATGGTGGCTCACCATTTCCCGGTATTGGGCATCGAGGTCCACGGCTCCTTCGGCGGCAGCGGCTCGCCCTTCTGCAGCAGCTCGATCGAGTGCTTGTCGGGCGAGCGCACGAACGCCATGTTGCCGTCGCGCGGCGGCCGGTTGATGGTGACGCCGGCCTTCATCAGCCGGTCGCACAGCGCATAGATGTCGTCGACCTCATAGGCGAGGTGGCCGAAATAGCGCGCCTCGCCGTAATCCTCGCTGTCCCAGTTGTAGGTCAGCTCGACCAGCGGCGCCTGGCGGCGTGCCGGGGCCTTTGGCGACCAGGTCGTCGTCGGCCGAGGCCGCCAGGAACACCAGCGTGAACTTGGCCTTGTCGTCGACCCGGCGGCGCACCTCGGTCAGCCCGAGCTTGTTGCAGTAGAAGTCGAGCGCTGCATCGAGATTGCGCACGCGCAGCATGGTGTGCAGATACCGCATGGTCGGACCTCCGTCTGCGTTCGGGCCAGCACTATATGACGAATGCGTTGAGGGTCAGGCCGCATGATCGCACCCGATCTCGACACCGCCATGTCCCAGCTGCAGGACTTGATCCACGAGGCTGGGATCATTGTGCCATTCACCGGCGCCGGCATCTCGACCGAATGCGGCATCCCCGATTTCCGCTCGCCGGGCGGGCTTTGGACCAAGAACAAGCCGATCCCGTTCGACGAATTCCTGGCGAGCCAGGAGGCGCGCAACGAATCCTGGCGGCGCCGCTTCGCCATGGACGACCAGTTCGGCGATGCCCGGCCCGGGCGGGGACATCGGGCGCTGGCGAGCCTTCACCGCGCCGGCAAGGTTCCGGCCGTCATCACCCAGAACATCGACAATCTCCATCAGGCGTCAGGGTTTTCCCCGCAACACGTGGTCGAGCTGCACGGCAATACGACCTACGCTTCGTGCCTCGACTGCACCGCGCGCTACGAGCTTTCGTGGGTGCGGCAACGGATGGATGCGGCGAATGGCTGCGCGCCCGACTGCCCGGCTGCGGCGGCTTCATCAAGACCGCGACCGTTTCGTTCGGTCAGGCCATGCCCGATGACGCAATGCAGCGCGCCCAAGACCTTGCGCTTCATTGCGATTTGTTTCTGGCGATCGGCTCGTCGCTCCTGGTCTGGCCGGCGGCCGGCTTTCCGCTGCTGGCGAAGCGCAACGGCGCGCAGCTTGTCATCATCAATCGCGAGGCGACCGAGTTCGACGATATTGCCGACCTCGTGGTGCGTCAGGACATCGGCACGGTGCTGGAGTCCTTCATCGTGCATTGAAAGATCACTTTTACACAGGCTGTGACGCTTTTATTCCACTGTTGCATTTTTGTCC
Source organism: uncultured Alphaproteobacteria bacterium (assembly GCA_963821175.1). Classification (GTDB taxonomy): domain Bacteria; phylum Pseudomonadota; class Alphaproteobacteria; order Rhizobiales; family Xanthobacteraceae; genus BOG-931. The sequence goes on along the minus strand of CAWGCU010000009.1, from coordinate 49,420 downwards.
TTTTCCCCCTGATGGCGAGTGTTATCTTCGATTCAAGAGATTCGTGATGCGCCCGCGTCGGGCGCCAGCACAGAAGCGGCGGCCTCGGCGTCATGGCGTCGGACGGGATCGAACAAAAATCATCTAGACCCGGGGCTCGAACCCGATGTCGATCTCAATGATGAGTCGGCAGCGAACGTCATTGAGGTCGCCGGCGTCATCAAGTGGTTCGACGTCGCCAAGGGCTACGGCTTCATCATTCCGGACAACGGCATGGCCGACGTGCTCTTGCACGTGACCTGCCTGCGCCGCGACGGCTACCAGACCGCTTATGAAGGCGCGCGTGTGGTCTGCGAGGTGCTGCCGCGGCCGAAGGGCCTGCAAGCCTTCCGCGTCATCTCCATGGACGAATCGACGGCGATCCATCCGGCCCAGATGCCGCCGCCGCGCACCCATGTTACTGTGGCGCCGACGAGCGGTCTCGAACGGGCACAGGTCAAATGGTTCAATCGGCTGCGCGGTTTCGGCTTCCTGACGCGCGGCGAGGGGACGCCGGATATCTTCGTCCACATGGAAACGCTGCGCCGGTTCGGCCTGACCGAACTACGCCCCGGCCAGTTCGTCCTGGTGCGCTATGGACCGGGGCCGAAGGGCATGATGGCGGCCGAAGTTCGCCCCGAAGGCGGCGGCGGCCTTATCTCCCACTAGCAGCACGCGTCTTCCTAGCGGCACGCACCGTTCGCCTTGCATCGGCCAGGACGACGGCGTTGCGTTTGGCCGCAGGACTGCTCGCCAGCTTTTATGTCCTTCTCGCCCCGCTCGCGCCGGCGCACGCGGCCGCGCAGGATACGATCGAGATCGTCAGCGCGTCCGGCGTCCACGCCTTCGCGGTCGAGCTCGCGGCCGATGACGCCGAACGCGAACGCGGCCTGATGTACCGCAAAGAGCTGCCGGAAGGCCAAGGCATGCTGTTCGACTTCCAGCATGACCAGCCGGTCGCGTTCTGGATGCACAATACCTACATCTCGCTGGATATGATTTTCATTCGCGGTGACGGCCGGATCGTGCGCATCGAAGAGAGCGCCAAGCCGGAATCGGATCGCCTCATTCCGTCCGGTGCTCCGGTGCGCGCGGTGCTCGAAGTGATCGCCGGGACGGCACGCCAGCTCGGCATCAAGCCGGGCGACCGGGTCGTCGGCTCGATCTTCGGCAAAGGCCACTGATCGGGCGCCCCGGCGGCAGGCTCCTTGGCTTGCGGGGGCGAACCATGTATCGAGAGCCGCAATCGGCGGGGTATAGCGCAGCCTGGTAGCGCGGCAGTTTTGGGTACTGCAGGTCGCAGGTTCGAATCCTGCTGCCCCGACCAACAAAATCAGGCACTTCTTGCATTTCTTGGCCCGTAAATCTTCCCAGAAATTGGCACCGGGAACCGTGTGGGAAGATTGCAACAGGGGCCAAAAAAAATGCAGGTATCCAATAAGCCGGGAGCGGCCGGAGGGGGAGGATAGCGATGACCGTCTGTGTTGGCGTCGCAGTGCACGACTGCCTGGTGTTTGCAGCGGATAGCGCCTCAACGCTCATCCGCACTGACCCAGCCACCGGTCAGAGCATGGTGCACAACGTCTATCGGCATGGCCACAAAGTATTCAATCTGTTCAAGAAGCAACCGATCGCCGCGATGACGTGCGGGATGGGAAATTTTGGGCCAGCCTCGATAGCCACAATAGCGCAGGATCTTCGTCAGCGCCTCACACGCGGCGGCGCGCAATGGAAAATCGATCCGAAGGCGTACACAATCGCCGACGTTGCGCAGAAGGCACGATCCTATATCTTTGACGGGTGTTTTCAGTCGCTACAGCCTCCGCCGCCGGCGCCGCACTCATTCGAGTTCTGGGTCGGTGGGTACGACTCGGACCGCAGCACCGGCCACACTGTCTACAAGATTGCGATCGAAAATGGTCAATGTGCTCAGCCGGTGGCCGTGGTGGCGAACGGCGCCACGGGCCTTTTCGTAGGCGGCCAAGTGGTCCCAATTAATCGGTTGGTAACCGGACTCGATCAAGGCTTGAAGGATGCTCTGATGGGCACGGGGATGGCCGATCAGGTTGCGACTCAGCTAGTAAGTCACCTGCGTTCCCAATTCGAGGTGCAACTTCTGGCGCCGACGATGCCGATCCAAGACGCAATTGACCTTGCGGACTTTTTGACCGGAACGACCAAGGCCTATTATCGGTTCTTACCGGGAGCCGACATCGTTGGCGGCGAAATCGACATCGCTGTGGTTACGCGCCATGAGGGCTTTAAGTGGATACGGCGAAAGCATTACTATCCCTCTGAGCTCAACCCCCTGGAGACTGACCATGACTAGGCGGCAGGCGAAAGCTCTAAGGGCCAAGAAAAAGCAGGTCGTCGTGCAACGCGCACCCGGTTTGGGGCGGGAGCTTGCAATGCCGAAATATGGCTATCAGAACCCGGTTGGGGGCAGCCTCGTCGTTCGGTACGATGAGGTCGAGGAGCGGAAGAAGAAAGCGGCGCCTGTGCCCGCCTTACAGAACTTCAATTTTGCTGTCTGACACGCAGCGCCGCGGCTGCGCTTTGGAATCGGCAGGCCAACCCGCTACTCGTTGACCCACCTGTTGCCGCTGCGCTCGGCATAATACTCCTCGGCAACGCTCGACTTGGACAGGCAAACGAGTTCGGCGAACGGCGCGTTCGGCCGGCATGATCGGCACGACAGCCGCATCGAGCGAACGCTCAACCGCGGCGCCGGACTGCTGATGGCGGCAAAGGACCGCCGCTTACCGCCCGGGCCATGGCGTCGCGAAACCGGGCGTCCATCAGGATCAGCTGCGACCTGAGTAACGCACCGGCGCGATCGGCGTCATCATCGGGCTCTGGCGCAGCGGTGGCCAGCTTCGAGGGGCGGCGGCTATGCGACAGGCTTCTTTCTGGCATCCCCGCCCCCGGTAGAAGTGATCAATTCTGGCACGGCTAGTCCCAGGGCCCCGGTGGCGTCAAGGCCGAAGCTGAGCACGGGTCTGCTATCATCGCGCCATGCCGTCCCCCCGCCGCTTCCCACCGCCGTGGTCGATCGAGGAAAGCTCCGCGTGCTTCATCGTGCGGGACGGCGACAAGCAGGCGCTGGCGTATGTCTATTTCGAGAACGAGTCCGGCCGGCGATCATCCGCCAAGCTACTCACGCGCGACGAGGCATTCCTGTTGGCCGTCAACACCGCCAAGCTGCCAAGCGTGCCGCGGCAGATATTGAAGGACATTCCGCGGCCGCCGAATACAGTGAGCCGCGAAGATTGAAGGCGAGCGCCGGCGCACCACTATGGCCGGCAGATCCCGTCGGACGTGTGGCAGTATTGCCCCATGTGACAATAGTGAAAGCGCATCGTCCCCGCCTTGTGACACTCGCAAGTTTTTTCCGAAACAAGACCGTCTGCACAATGGACAAACCGCTTAAACACAATGGCTGCTGATGCGTCTTGGACCGGCAAGCACATGCCGGCGCAACAAAGGATCAAGGCGATTGCTCTTTTCATGGCTTTCTCGAAAGGCGCGTTTGAAGGGACTTGTGACGGTATCCCGCAGGCTATCCTTAGAGCAACCCCATGCTCGATGTCGGCTACTTCCCGCCGAACTCGCCGCCGGGTGAGTGAGCCGGCGCGGCAGCTACGCCCCCGATAACGGACTCGAAGGCGGACGGACGGCGCGGCCGCTAAGGGCCGATACTGTTGCAAAAGTCGAAAGTTGCAGGGCGACTGATTATTCGCGAAATTACGAAACGGGAAGCAATCGCCGATTCGTATAGCCTCACTCACATTAGCGAGGTCGCCTGTGAGTTTAACGTGAGGAGATGTGGCCCCCCACATCTTTACACGAAAATCGCATCGGCGGCCCGCAGAATTTCCGACCTTCAGTGCAAAACGACTTTTGCAACAGTATCGGCCAATTCCTGCCGCGAGCAGGTGCAGCAAAATTCTCTTACTCGATCACCTCGTCGGCGCTTGCAAGTACCGACGAATGCGAAATAGGTTACGTCGGCGTCCGCAGGTAATGGAACATCAAGCATGCCCGCGACCTCGGCTCGATAGTCGCATATCAGAACCAACCCGAGCGGGCTTGATCTGGATCAAATTGGTTGCGGCTGCCTGGCTTGCGTCTCCGCGGAGGAATCCATCCAATGCGAATTGCCGAATGGATTTTGGCGATCCCGAATAGCATACCAATTCTCTTTGGAGCCGACCCAGAAAACGCCGCGCTAGTGCGCGCGATGGCTGCATTATTGCTGATCGCGCTCATTGTGTACCTTATCGCGATGCGCCCCTTTCGCGGAATTATCGCCTACTTTGCGGGAAAGATGCGCAGGCTGACAAACAAAAACAAGAGCTGAGGAAGCGCGCATCGCAGGATGCGGCTAGCGGCATACGGTGTGCTACAAGCACTCTGATGGGAAGATATTGTCGGGCAAGTATCTTCCTCCAAAAGCGGGTCGGGCCGGATGACTGCAAGAAGATCCGAACTCCGACACGAGCGACTCGGCAATCAGCTATTAACGGCGCTGACGATCTTGCTTTCAGTCCTCCTGTTTGTAGCGGCCCCGCTCCAAGCGAACGGAGTTTTGCCGGCACCTTGGTTTGGACTTCTCTTTGGACTCCTGCTTATTCCTGCAGGGTTTCTTGCATCGGGCAACCGGTTCGCCGTCGCATTGCTATTGGTCGCTATGGCCGTCAGCGCGGTCGCTGTGGTGATTGGCTGGCGACAGCCTTCAGCTGTGGACAAACTCCTCGACGCGGTATCGTGGCTCATCGCAGGATTTACACTGAGCGCCGTTGTTGCCCGTGCGGTATTCGCACCAGGAAAGGTAACGTCCCATCGGATCATCGGCGGGGTCTTTTTATATCTCATTATCGGACAGATATTCGCTGCCCTGATCGGTTTGGTGACCCTATTTGAGCCCAATGCAGTCACCAATCTTGAGCCGATAAATAATAATTTTGCCGGGAACCTCATCTACTTTAGTTTTGTGACCCTGACCACGACCGGCTATGGGGACATTGTCCCACTGCATCCCTATGCGCGTGGCCTCGCCAATATTGAAGCCGTCATCGGCCAACTCTATCCGGCGACGCTACTCGCTAAACTCGTAACTCTTGAACATGAAAGCCGGCATGACGCCTAACCATCAGCAGCGATTTCCTGCTGCGCGCTGACGAAATGATCGAATAAGCCTTTCGCAATGCGGTAATTGACGGTGGTGAAATGACGCTATGGGTCAGAAGCTGCCGCGACGGATAAAGGCGGCCGTGTCCGCTTTACCCCCCGAAACCGGACGCCAGCGCGCATTGCGCCTGCCCGCTGAGCAATCGCCAGCCTTCGAGGATCTGCAAACACTCATCAACACCGCGGCCGATGGCGGCATGACCGCCGGCAACGATCACGGCGTCGACGAAATTGCGCTGCGCATCAGTGGCGCGGCCGGTTTCGGTTTTGAGCTCGAGTGCAAAGAACTTGCCATCGATTTTTCACCGCGGCGTCGAGTTCGACAAGCATGGCCTCGGCGACGGATATGCCTTGCGTCCGCGCAATATACGGCAGGTGCACGCGGCGGGCTTGTTCGTCCGGTGGCAAGGCGCCGGAGCCGAGCTCGATCGGCAGGCCGGTTATCTCGTGCCGCTTTGCGTCGCTGCCGAAAACCAATTTTTCGTTCGGATGCAAGTCGTGTGTCATGCGTTGTCCTTTTCGCTGTCATAAGTCCAATCCGGCAAGCCGCCGCCCATGCGGTTTATTTGATCTGGCGGATGGTGCGACCTGTGTTGTGTCGGCGTGCCGTTTGCGCGGCGCTGCGTCATGGCGAATTGCGCCGCGCCGATAACCGTATTGGGACGCGGTGGCCGGATTTCATCGGGTTGCGGTTGCTGCGGCCGGTCTAGCGGGTTCGACGCGCGGAGCTTTATTGCGCACATGAGCGACGGATTGAGTTGCACGAAATGCCGGAACACGGACGGCGTTGCCAGCATCTTGAAACTCTCGGCGCAATGCGTCTCGTCCTGCGGCGGATCGAGCGTGCGGGCTTCCTTGAAGATTGCATAGGCGGTTTCACACATCGGCGAAATGCCGGCCAGCATATCGGCGCTAAACCATCTATCGGTAAGGCGGTGTAGCTTCTCGAGCAAGTCGAGCCGGGCAGCAGGCTTGATGCCGGGGATCTGCAGCGTGCGCTTGGTCAGTGCGGCGATTATCAAAGACCACTTGTGACCGTCCGCAACATGGAGGCACAATTCATCGTCGGTTGTTCGTGCCGTCGCGTTCATACCTCGTCGCTTTCAACAATCTCGAAATCGCCTTCGATGGTTTGCGGCGGCGGCAATAGACCGGCACGACGGGCGAGCTCGTCGATGCGTTCCAGTACCTTGGCAGTGATCTCAGGCGACGGCGGGCGGTGATCTTCCACCTTCACGGTATGAAGCGTGTGCGCCGGATCCAGCCTGTCATAAACCCCCATCAGCACACGGCCGTGATCGCGGTGTTTGCTATCGTTCACGATATTGCGAATACCCCTGACCACATCGGGGGCAAGACCAGCGCGGACCGCTGCAATGGAGTACTCCGCAATGGCGTTCTGCGAACGCGCGTCATAACGAATGCGGTTGGCCTGAACGCTCAATGAGTTTGCGGTAGAGGTCGGCGTTCCGATGCCGACTTTGCGGGCGGCATACAATAAAAGTCCTTTGCGCGGCGCCTCGTCATCGAATAGAGCGGCCACGAAATTGCGCCACCTGTCATTCGGCAACGCAAGCATTTTCGGCCCCCATTCCGGCAGGTCGGTGTTGGTCATGATCAAGTCTCACCGATCGATGTGAGCGCGCTTTCTGGCTCTTTGACCAACTCAATGCGCCGAGCATACAATCTGCCATCACGGCCCACGTCTTCCACAAAAGTCACGCGCTCACCTTTGGACAATTCGTGGCCCTCATCAACTATTTGGCTGGAATGACAGAACACGTCGCGATAGCCGGCATCGGCCGTGATAAATCCGCGAACGCCATTGAACCATTTGACCGTGCCGGTCTGCACTGTCACGTCGGTCTCTGACACGATCAGCCCCCGATTGGCTTAAGATTCTCAGCCGACGACTTGCCCTTATTTTGCACGATATCGAATTCGACCATCTGTCCTTCGCTGAGCGTGTCCAGGCCGGCCTTTTCGACGGCCGTGATATGCACGAACACGTCGCGGTCGCCGCCGTTTGGACTGATGAATCCATAGCCCTTCGTCGGGTTGTACCACATCACGGTTCCTCGGCTCGTCATTTGTTGTACCCCCAGGAATTGACATCGACCGCAGATGCCGATGCGTCGGCAGTAGTGGTGATTGTAATATTCGTATTCGCCGCACTCGCAGGAATGCAGGGCGTAAAGGTCTGCGTCACAGATGCGCCGGCGGCGGTGGCAGTCAGTTGGTACACCATTGATGCAGTGATCATGCCGGCAATGGTGATTGGACCTACAGCGCCGGTGCCGACGGCGGAAACATTAAAGCCGCAGATGAAAGTCGTCTTGGCCGCAACGGCAGTCAGCGTGCCGACAACTGCGCCGGTCGTACCGGTGGCATTTCCGGTGATTGCCGTCGCGCCAACGGGATAATCCGATGTCTTCTGACCCGGCATCGGATTGCCGGTGTTGATCGGATCACATTCCGAGGAAGTTGGTCCCGCCTGCGTACACGGAGATGAAAGCGGCGCGGCATAGGCCGGCTCGGCGAATAGCAGTGCGAGTGCGAGCAGAAGGTATCTCATTTATTTAGCGCCATTACGCCGTGTTGGCCGGCCGGCCTGGACGGCGCTTGGCCGGCTGCGGCTTGCTGGCGTTGTACGCCGCCAAGTCGGCTTCCATGCGCGCCAGGTTCTCCTCGAATCCTTTTTCGGGCCCGAGACTGCCGCGGCGTTCGGTTTGGTTCTTGATGTAGGCGTCAATCGAAGTGCGGCAGGGCTGCGCTTTGCTGCCCCGACCTTGCTCGATTACGTTGCCCTCAGCGTCGACCTTGTAGTCCTGGCCGAACGTCTGCCGGTATTCGTTCTCGTAATGCTGATCTATCGCATCAGGTGGCAGTAATCCCTGGGCCATCAGCCATTTCATCTCGTCCATCTCTTTCGCCGTCTTGGTCACCATGTCGAGTGCTCCTTGGGTTTGGTATGCGCGCCGGTTATTTGGTGCCAGCCAGTCGTTTGGCGGCGGTTATTTTGAAAGCCTCGATTTCAGAGTGAGTTCCAATTTTTGCGTCCAACACTAGGTGTATCTGGGTCAACAGCGAATTGGCTTCGCGATCGCCGTCCAAATATTTTGTTACCCACGCCTTGTCTTTGAACAAACGCTGCTTGGCGAAAATCGCCTTTTCCTTTTCCGCCGGAGAAACGGGACCGCGGGCCGCTGCCCAATCCCATGCAGCGTCGGACAAGTCCGCCTTGTTTTTGAGGACCGACAAGCCGGCCATGCGTTGCGCGTAATCGCGGCCCTCCTGTGTGGATTGGTCGACCTTTGGTGACAGTGCAGCCGTAACCTCTTTCCACTGCTTCTTGGCTTCCGGGTCACCGGCGGCCACGCGTTGAGCGAAACCGGCCGTACCAAACAACTCGGCTTTTCTCGCGAGCGCCTGGTCCACCGTCATAGCCGGCGGCGGTTGCAACAAGTCGGCCGCAGCTGGTGTCGGTGCTGCAGCGGGAGCGGGTGCCGGTGTGACAGATACGGATTCGGTCATGCTGCCCTCACGGAGGTGCCGGTCTCATCGGCCGGCTCTGGCGGGTGAATATTGATCGTGCTCAAGCTCTTCACGATGAGTTCGGCGTTCGCTGCCACTTTGCCCGGCAAGTCATCGGGCGGGCGCGGGCCATCGGCAGGCGCCTGGGTGAATCCGCTGCCGCCCTGGGCGATCGCCTGACGCACAGCGCCGGGCAACAAGTCATAGCCCCCGTTGTCGCGCAGCGACCGAAGAATTTCGACGCCCAGCCGGTCCAGGCCGAAGGAAAAGTAGTCCGGCGTGGCGAACGGAAACGCTTTCCGGATTTGGGTTTTGTCGTTGATCAGGTCGTGCAGCGACACAACACGCCTGATCGCCTCCTGCAGTTCGGTTGCCCATGCGACCCGCTTATCCAACAAAGGCACGATGGCCTTCAAAGCGGCCGCACGATCGGCTTCGCGATCCTTACGGGCTTGTTGCCGCTCACCACGGGCAAGGGCCACAAGCCGCTGATCAAGAATCGTTACAGTGCGCCGCTCCGCCGCAATGGCCTGATCGGCCGAGTCGATTTTCGCAACGTCGCCGCCGCCGGCAAGCTCCGCCTCGCGCGTGGCCACAAGCGCCTCAATCCTGGCTTCCGCCGCCGCCCGGGCGGTGCGGGTCTTGCTCAATGGGGTTTCGCTGGTCTTGCCGCCCACATCATGCTCCTGCGGTTGATTGTTCGTTTTGAACCATGCGGGCCGCAACGGCATCGATCAGCAAGTCCCGCACACAGTCGGAAACCGGGCGGTGCTCACGCTCCGCCGTGGCCTCCAATTCGACGATTAAAGATTCCGAAAGCCGGACCGATAAGCGCCGGCCGCGTTTGGTCGCTGATTTGTTGCTTACCATGTCATGTCCGCCATCTGACACACATAGACCGTTTCGCATTCTCAAACAAATATTTTGCAAAATTATTTTTCAGTCTTATCCACCGCCAGCCAGCCAAAATGATTAGCCAAACAAACAAGCGCGTCGATTTGGATTTTCAGCAAAAAAGCCGCGCCAGATTTCAGATGCAGTTGCCGCGCATGGATGCGCATGTACCGCCGTAGATACCCGACTGTGTCGGGGGCTGGCGCGTGATAGACCGCCTATGTCGAGTTTTCAGCGCGTCGCCAAGTTCCCCCTACCCACCCACCTGCCGCCCCCTAGGCTCTCCCTGCCGCAGCACCATCGGGCTGCAACCCGCGCCTGACGCTGCGCCGGCAGGATCGAGCGCAGCAACAACGCCTCGCGTGCGTGCGCGTTTAGTATTTTGCTCAGTGATAGTTATTTCACTAGCCGGGCGCGTAAAGCCTATGGACTCGCAACCGTGCTGCCGTGGCTTGCTGGTGCGGTTGCCGATCGACCGCTCCATTGGACAGCGGCAAGCCAGCAATCGCGCTGTACGTCACGCACTGAGTCACAGCTGCGGCATTGGCGGCGATATGTACGGGTGGCGATCGGTGACACAACGGGCGACGCCATGGCCAGCGAGGGCCCTCGCTAGCGCTGCCCTGCTTCCCATGCGCTTCCCAAGCCGGATTGAGCTGGTGCAAAGATGGCACAATAGCCCACTAATGCTTGAGTTTCCTGCGGTTGGCCAGATGTTTGAGGAACTGCTGGTCTGCAATCTAGCGGCGGAGCAGAAGCGATATCCGATATGCTCAGCCAACCGAGGGCCGCGGCATTAATTGTTATCATGCAGCGAAATTGCCCGACGACCAGTGCTGCGCCGCTCGGGCAGCCGAGTCCGGATCGCGGTCGTGCCGCTCAGGCGAAAACTGCCGTTAACACGCCTGCGGGGCGAATGAGCTGAATGGGACGGCGCTTAGATGCTAATCTACGTGCCGCGCGTATAAGGGGCTGCAGGCGCTCAACCATGCCGCTCACCGTCATGCGCGGCGCAGGAACGGCGGGATCTCCAGCAGGTCGTCGGGCTCTGCTGCAGCACTGGCCGGCACTGCCATGGCAGGGGTCGGCCTGTCGGCTGGCGGGTCCAACGGAGGTCCAGCATTGTGGCCAATCCCTGCAGCGGGCTCAACTTCAGCAGCAGACAGCACAGCAGCAGGCAGCACTACAGCGCGTTCTAAACTGGTAGATATAGAAGTGTACGGAATTTCCGTACCGTGAAATGGCTCACAGTGTACGGAATTTCCGTACTGTGGCGGAGGTGCCGGAAAGTTCCCAGTGTACGGATTTTCCGCACTGTACAGTACGGAATTTCCGTACTGTGGTTTGCGCTTCTGGGGCTTGGAAGCGGGCTCGGGCTCTGGATCGGGGTTTTGCCATTTGAGGAACGCCTGGCTCTGCTCGGCACCGGTGACATCGCAGCGCCGATCGGTCAGTCGCCATTCGGTCGCGCGCCGGAATTTGACGCTATAAGCCCCTTTGATGCGCTCCTCGATAAAGCCCTTCTGGACGAGTTCCTGTAGCGCGCGGCTGGCGGTTTCTATATGGCAGCCCATACGCTCGGCCACCCCGCGCACCGATAGGACGATGTTGCCGTTATTCGCTCCGTTATAGCCGCGATTGATTTCGATCAGCGCCGACCGGGCATTTGCCGAAAGTGAAACATATGCCGGGCTGTCGAGGACATAGCGGTATAACTGTATGAAGTTGGGTCCGCGGTTGCGGCGGCGCTGCTTTGCCCGGCCGACATTTTTGCTGAGTTTATTCGACATCGGACGGCTCGACCGGCACAATTTTAGGAAATCGTTGTAGCCATGCGGCCGAATGCGCGAACGCCAGCTCACTGACATACCGATCGAATGCCTCTGCAGCATAGAGACAGGCCTGGTGCGTCGACCTCGTGTAGGAGCCGGGACTAAACTGATAAGCCAAGCGCGCGTGTCGCAGCGCCTCGGCGATGTTCTCGGCCATCGCGGTCAGTGCTCGAGCGCTGATTTTCTTGCTCACGCGGCCGCCTCTCTGGCCTTGGCATAGGCGATGATGCGCGACCTAACCCACGACAGCACCTCCGGCGTCGGCTGCATCGGCTGGGCGCTACGGGTCGCTGGCCAGGTGCCGAACTTTTCTTTGAACTTGTGTGCAGTCCATCCCGGCTTATAGCCGCGCTCATTGGCGATATGGGTGAGCATCCCATGCCAGCGCATGCGCTCATTGGGATCTGAAAATGCTTGGGCAACGCGGCGCTGGCGATCGACCAGGGCAAGATCGCCATCGCTGAACACGATAGCCTTGGGCGGGCGTTGCGGCAGGAATCCACAGTGCTCACAAGCTTCGCCGGCAATTCGGATCGATCCGCACTTGGTGCATTCAAGCAGACGCGAGCTGTAGCCGGGTCGTTCGCGGCGCGGCGTGGGTTGGGCTTTCCGATCGTTTCTCAGGATCGAGCGTCCACTCGACGCGGTCCTCGACGAAGCCGTGTCGGAACACGGCGCCTGAATGATCGAGGACGATGGCGTTGAGCTTGCCGGGCGCGGGTCGCAGCACGCGGCCGACCATCTGCCGATACAAACCCATTTTCTTCGTCGGCCTCGCCAGGATGCAGCACGACACCTCTGGCATGTCCCAGCCTTCGGTCAGCACCATGCAGTTGGTAATGAGCTCGAACTCACCAGAGGCCAGCCGGGCCAGTACGGCGTCGCGCTCGGGCTTCGGCATCCTGCCGTCGACGTGAGCGGCCCGGACACCGGACTTGATAAATTCGTCGCGGATATGCAGCGAGTGCTGGACGTTGACGGCAAAGCAAACCGTCTTTCGACGCTCACCATATTGGTGCCAATGGCTGACGATATCGCCGACGAGATTGATACGGTCCATCCGCTCGGCGAGCTGTGACTCCACGTAATCACCGGTACGGGTTTCTACGCCCCTCAGGTCAGGTTTGACGGGAGCAAACACGCGCGTCCGCACCAAGTGTTTTTGTTCGATCAGTTCGGGACCTGGGGGCATTCGACGATGTCGTCGAAGATACCGCCAAGCCCGCGTCCGTCACCGCGGCACGGCGTGGCGGTCAACCCGATTAGGATGGCTTTGGGATAGGCGTCGATGATCTTGCGGTAGGTATTCGCCGGACAGTGGTGGGCCTCGTCGATGATAAGCATAGTCGGCCGGCGGCAACTCCATCCGCTTGGTTCGCATGCGGCTCCACAACGTCTGTATCGATGCCACCTGCACCGGCTCGTCCGGGCGCAGCATAAAGCCGGACTGGATGATGCCGTGACTGATGCCGTGCTCGAACAGCTTTTCGGATGTCTGCCGGATGATCTCGCGGGTATGCGCCAGGACCAGCACGCATTTTCCATCAGAAATCATCGCTGGCCTCCGACGATTGGGTGGCTATCGCGGCCTTGATGATGGCGGCGGCGATGATCGTTTTGCCGGCTCCAGTCGGTGCAACAATGATGATGCGACGCTTGCCTTCTGCGATGGCCTGGTCGACTTCGGCGATGACATCGCGTTGATATTGTCGCAGGTCCATCACCGCCTCCGCACCGTGGCGAAGGCGGCGGCAATCGTCGCCTGCACGATATCGGTGCCGTTCGGGGCGCCGGAAATGTTCCTATCGACCAGGCCGGCCGCGTCGATCGCGTTCGGTAAATCTGCCCAGACCGCCGCGGCGTATGCGAGATCAACCGCGTCGATGAACGACAACCGCCCCGCGGCGACGCGGTCCGCGAGCTCGGCGGCGCGGAGCGCCAAGATTTCAAGCTGGCGGGTGACGGCCGGTGCCTTGACGCCCTGGCGCATGGGCGCGGTCACGACACAGCCACCGCGCCGTACGTCACCTCGAGTTGTGCGATGAAACGTTGGCGCTGTTCGGGGTCCATCTGCCGAACGAGTTGAAGCGCTTGGTCAACGATGTCTTGGTCTTGTCGCTGGAACACATGGTACTCGCCCGGTTCCAGGTCGATTATGCTCGGCGCCACTGCCTTGCGTACCGCCGCCTTGCGCTTCGCCGGCTGCTTGCGGCCCTTGGTATCGATCGACGTGGAAACCGTTTCCACGTCGCCGGCCTTTTCGGCTCGGTCGCGCACCTTGGCGACATGCGGGTGACTGGCCTTCACCATCTTCGCGATCTGCCGATTGGATTTCGTCGGATCGGCTTTCAGCAGCACCGCGATTAGGTCGTCCCGCTCCTCGACCTTTAGATGACGGCGCCGAATATTCGCTGAGACCACGTAGGCGTAAGGATCAGTGTCGGGTTGGATCGTGTCGAAGATGAAGGAATTATCGAGTGTGATCTCTTCGCTTAGGAGCGCGAGGGCATCGAGCCGGTTGCGACCGTCCAGTAGGATGGGGTTGCCGACCTCATCCAATTGAAGGGTCGCCGGACTCCTCAGCCCGTTTTTCTGGATATCCTCGGCAAGAGCTCGCAGCTCGGAGGAATCCATTAGTGGGAAAAGTTCAGCGGCCGGATGGATGCGCAGATGGTCGCGCCAGGAGCGCGGGGCGGCAATGGTTTCGGCGGTAGTCATGACGGCGATCTCCTCGTTAAAGAGACCGCACGGGCTTGACGCTGATTAGAACGAGGAGATAAGGAAGTGGTTGTTGGAACCTGCTGCACCTATCGCCTGCCCAAACCCTCGCCCCCGTACGGCGGGGGTTTGGTTTTAGGCGGCTGCGTTATTCCGGCGACTTCTCAAATAGCTGACGCGAACGGCAGTGCGGCCAGGGGCCAATTTAACCAGCTCATACCTGCGCCAGACAGTCCGCTCCGACACACCGTCATGGGCCGCCGCAACCGGGACCGGTACGCAGGCGCTGTCGGTCATTTTGGGAATGCGCTGCAGGAATTCGTCGATTTTGGTGGGTGACATTGGCTGTCTCCATGTGGCGTTGCTTGTCACCGGAGGACCGCATGCGACAGCCGAAAGGGCCAGAACGCAAAATCAGAAAGTTTGGGTGTTTTCCGTTCCAGGCAATATTACAACGTCGGGACTTGACCCTGCCTAATGACGCGGCGGTCATCGTCTAGACCGCCTTCACGCGCCAAGCGTAGCGCGGTTTTGCATGCTCGTTGCAGATCTTTGCCAGCCTCACCGGTCATTGCCTCCCACAATAGGCGGGCGACTTTACCATAGAGACTGTCGTATATGCCGCTTGCTGGCTTCTTCTTATGGTGTCGCAACAATCGCCAAGCTTCGTGTGCCACACGGCGTTCGCGGTGTTTGGTATGGCCATGTTCGCCTGGGCGTTCTCCAAGAAGGAAATTGCACCGCATCCGCATGTGAGCGAGCATTCCGCGAGTTTGCTTAAGTCGATGGAGAGCTCTTTCCTGCACTTCGACGGAGGGAAATTTGTCGAGGACCAATTCGGTCTCGTCTGAAAAGAACATCATCCGGGCTGGGCTCGACACCTTCTTTAGCGCATTCTCTAAGGCTTTAATTTTCTTGAGCAGCGCGTCGAAATCGTCGTCGTTTTCCTGTCGCTTTCCACGAATTGAAATGCGCTCTTTGAGAGAACCGCGGTAGGGAACTTCCCGATCAAGCTCACGCAAAATATTAATTGTAAATCGGACGCTTAGTTCGATGCTCGATCGATCGGCAGAATCAGTCTGGATTTCGTCAATGATCTCCTGAACAACGTCATCCAACGTTCGGGACTTGGTAGGCGCGCGCATCACACTGATCGCCGAATGGGCGTGACATTGGTCTTTCGCCCCTCGACGACGGCCATTAAATGCTCGGCCCACCGATCGAGCGCGGTTTTCTTCTCGGCGTCGTATGTCGCACGGTTATAAATGCCGGCAACCCCGGCCCGATGGCCTGAGATGTGATTGAGAACGGCCTCGATAATGTGCGGCTGAATTCCAATCTCCGCAGAATGCGTCGCAAAGCTGCGCCGGGCATCATGTGGCGTCCAATGCGGGATTATCTTGCCGCCGTTGGTCTCTTTGAGCCGCTCGTCGAGGTCTTCCTTACAGCCTGACCATCCGCTGAATGGCCCCTTGGCATAGCCGAATATCAGGTCGCGGGGTTCGTCCTCCGCTGTACGACGTTTTGGCTGTGCGGAGATTATTTCGAGCGCGGGACCGGAAAGCGGGACAAGATGCGCGCGCTTGTTTTTTGTGCGCTCGGCCGGTAGCAGGAATGCTTGGTCCCGCATATCCGACCATTGCAGCCCGGCAATCTCGCTGGCCCGCTGGCCAGTAAGCATGAGCAATTTGATGATCGCGCCGTAGTGGTCATCCTCAAGCGCATTCCAGATCAGGCGGAAGCTCGGCGAAGTCGAGTACGCGCTCGCGCGATTTCTCTTTAGGCCGCTTGATGCCGATGGCCGGATTGTTCTCGACTAGGCCGTCGTTCATCGCCCATGAGAACAGCCCCGACAACGATGAGCTGACGCGATTGCCGTTCGGAATGCCACTGTTGTCTCTGACGGATCGAACACAGGCTGCAATGTCTTGCCTGGATATTTTCTCGAATTGGAGCTTGTGGAGCGCCTTGGCGTGCTTGAGCAGATGGCGCTCGACCTGGGCGTAGGAGCGGGGGCGCATTTCCTTGCGCTTGTCGTCAAGATGCTGGCGGGCGACCGCCTCGAATGTTTCGGTTGCTTTCTTTCTGGCGTGGTTCTTCTCGCCGGCCGGGTCTTGGCCAAGCTTCACGCGAGCGTAGAGCGTTTCGGCGGTCTTTCGCGTGGCGGCAAAATTGAGCGCGTTTGCGGTGCCAAGCGCCATGCGTCGCTGCTTGTTACCCACCTTGTATTGAAAGACGAATGACCGCGAGCCGCCCTCGCGAACGCGAAGCCCAAACCCCGGCAGGTCATCGTCGAAGAAAATCGCCTCACTCTTACCGGGCGGGATGCCGGCGCTGCGTGCTACCGCTGCTGTCAATTTCATGGCCTTTTTCCTCGTAATCTTCCCACGGGCTTCCCGGCGCTAGACCGAGTGACAGCTGCAATCTTTTCGACGGTTGCTAGCTGGGAATACCATGGGAAGATTCTAGATGGCATCGGCTGTCATCCGCTGGCCGGGTTGACTGCTGGTCTAAGAGTGATTTGCCTGATTTTCAAGGGAAATTGAGCGCGCTTGTCACCGCGTGTCATTCCGTGTCATGGCTTGTAGATGGTTTGGGTACTGCAGGTCGCAGGTTCGAATCCTGCTGCCCCGACCATTCCCCGCGTTGATTTATCATGGTTTTTTCCTTGTGATTCTGACGCGATTCTGACGGGCGGTTCTTACGTTGTTCCCCCGCCGTTTTTGTCGGCCGCACGCTTCCGGTTACGGGCCTCGGCAACGGTTGCAATCTTGGCTGTGTTCTGCCGCAGATAGCGCAGCGTTGAGTCCTTCTTCGCGTGCGACATGGCGCCCTGGATGGCGTCGGTCGCAGCGCCGGCTTCCTCCGCCTCGGTGGCGCCGCCGGCGCGGCTATCCATGTTCCAAACCTCGTCCGGGATACCTGCGGCCCGCGCAATCTGGCGAAACCACTTTCGGTAGCTTCGCTCGCGCACCGGCAGGCCGTGCTCGCCTTTGACGATGGCGCCAACGCGCTCCTCATGCGGGACCGCTTCCAGCAACGGGTACAACAGCGAAGCAGCCCACACTCTATTGCCTCCTCGAAGGCGCGCTCGGCGATGACGGGGCTCATGCGGCATCCTCGCGTACATCGATTTTGCCAGTCACTGCGGCGGAAATGAGGGCGGTGCGAAGCTCATTTACGCGGTCAATGGCTTCGCTGATCTTCGCTACCGCTATCACGCGACCACGTCTCTTCCCACAAATACGCCGTGGCGTAGCCCTTCCGCGTCGGCGACACAGGCGGGTTACCGGCACCGCCGAACCGACCCTGGTTGAACGGGAGAAAGCGTCCGCCCGCGAGAATTAATACGCATGAGCTGAAGCGGATCGCGCCGCGGTTCGTGCGGAGCGGTCCGGGAACTGTAAAACTTCCGCCCGCCAGCGCCAATGACTATATCCGAACTCGGTTCGGATCATTGGTGTCGCCCACCAGCACCAAGAATTAGCCTTACATTTCTCAGTGCCCATTGCGCAGGATCAGGGCTTGATTACTGTCCGTATAATGCTCACTTAACAGACAGTGGAGCTAATACCAGGATTGAATCACATGGCAAAATCCGCCCGCAAGCCCACCTCCTCAACCATCGCAAACCGGACAGTTCCCCGCAGGGCCCCCAATTCCGAGCTTCGACCGAGGGAATATCTGACCGAAAAGGAGATTGAGCGGCTCCAGGATAGCTGCCCGTAAGCGGTCCCGCTATGGGCACCGTGACGCCACCATGATCCTGCTGACGTACCGGCATGGGCTGCGCGCCTCGGAAGTGTGCAGCCTGCGGTGGGATCAAATTGAACTTGATGGCGGCAGACTGCACGTGCGCCGAGCCAAGGGCGGGATCGACAATGTCCATCCGTTGAGCGGCAAGGAGATCCGAGCATTACGTCAGCTACGCCGCGAGAATACGGAATCACGATATGTGTTTGTGACCGAGCGCGGCGGTCCCGCCACGACCGCAGGTTTCCTGAAAACGATCGCTCGGACCGGGGAAGCCGCAAAGCTCCCATTCCCGATCCATCCCCATATGCTTCGGCACTCGACCGGCTACAAGCTGGCCAACGATGGGCATGACACACGAGCGCTCCAACACTATATGGGCCACAAAAATATCATGCACACGGTGCGATACACCGAAATGGCCCCGGATCGGTTCAAAAACTTCTGGAAGGACTGAACCCCGCGACATTGATGACGGCGAGGCAGGTCGCGAGCGCCGTCGTCGGTTATACTTCCTTGTCGACTAGCCTGCCGGTGCCGAGCGGGTGCGGTGATGGCGAGGCATGATCAGGCCCGGTCCGGGCGTCGTCATTGTCGGGTTCAAATTCGGGCTGACGTCTGGTAGCCCGCCGTGACGCTCCCATGGTCGGCATAATCCTTGGGATGCCGATGCTTGAGATACCTATCTGGTCGCGCGTCTCCGACATAGCTTGCCAAGATATCGAGGCAGGTCTCAATAGAAAGAAAGCGATTTGCGCGCAATCTGAGACAACGGCGCGAGAATTTATAAACTAGGGCGTTGACTCAGAAACGCGCAAATGGAGAAGCGGCAGGATGAATGGATCTTTCAATCTCATCCTCTACCAAATATCGATTTGGGCGATTTCAGCTATCATCGCTATTACGTTCCATGAGGCGTCACATGGCTACGTTGCACGCCTCTTGGGCGATGACACTGCTTGGCGCCTAGGTCGCGTCAGCTTTAACCCGCTGGTCCACATCGATCCGTTCGGAACGATCGTGCTGCCGGTTATGCTGCTGATGCTGCGTTCGCCCTTTCTGTTCGGCTATGCGAAGCCGGTGCCGGTTAATTTTCGGGCACTTCGTCACCCGCGCCTGGGTATGATTTTGGTTGCGGCGGCCGGTCCGGGGATGAATCTGCTGCTGGCCACGATCGCGGCGCTGGCCTTTCATATCGTTGGCTACGTTCCAGCTCCCGGGGCGCAGTGGTTAGCTGCAAATCTAAGGAACGCTATCCTGCTCAACGTTATTCTGGCGATATTCAATCTTTTGCCGATCCCGCCGCTCGACGGCGGACGTATTTTGGTAGGCATCCTTCCTGGCGCCTTGGCACGTATAGTGTCTCGTGCCGAGCCCTACGGCATGCTGATACTCATCGGTCTGATATTCGTGGTGCCACTGCTTGGCGCACAGTTCGGCATTAATCTCGACCCAATATCGCGGATACTCATGACGTCAACCAATGCGGTCATCGGCATCATACTTTGGCTGACCGGTAATATATGACGCGACGCACCACGCCGCTGCGACGCAGCGATTTGGTCGTCTTTGGGGGAAGAGCGGACATTCCCCGCGGCTGCTCGAAGTGTCCTTATTGAACTGGAATGTCACTTCGCTACCGTCATTTGCCGCATTGCGTCGGTGGACGGTCGGTGTTGAGGTTGATCACGAATTGTCGACGTCGAGACGGAGTGACTCGCCCTTGAATGAGGGATATATTTACATCCTACTCAATCGAGCATTCCAACGGACGACTCGCCTCATGAAATGAACGAGTTGCCTGATGCGAACCTTCAAGCTGTTTGTGTCGTCGCCAGGCGACGTGATGATCGAACGTCGGCGGGTGGAGAACGTCATAAGCCGCCTGAACGGTGACTTCGCCGAAGTGGCGTGCCTCCAAGCCATCCGCTGGGAAACCGAATGCTACCAAGCCTTCAGCACCTTCCAGGCCCAGATTCCCCGCTCGCGTGACTGTGATCTGGTAATCGGCATATTGAAGTGGCGGCTGGGGACCGAGTTGCCGCCCGACTTTGGGGAAAAACTTCCCGACGGCCGGTCCTTTCCGAGCGGCACCGCCTACGAGATTCTGACCGCAATCGAGAAGCGGCAGAAGGGCGGCGAGTTCCCTGACATTTACGTCTTCCGCTTTGCAGGGTCTTCGCCCTCTGTTGCGATCGAAGACCCTGACCGGGCAAAGGTTGAGCGTGACTGGCAAGTGCTCAAGGGTTTTTTCCAGGAATGGTTCCTGACCAATAAGGGATACTTCAAGGCGGCGTTCAATTCGTACAGCTCGGTGGATGACTTCGAAGCGCAACTGGAAAGATTGTTGCGCAAATGGATAGCCGACAAAGTCGCTGGTGGCCGCGTGATACGCTGGCCAATCGAGGTGAAGGGCTCACCATTCCGCGGTCTTGCCGCGTTCGGCGCCAAGCACGCAACGGTTTTCTTCGGCCGTAGTGACGACACGAACCGCGCGGTTGGGCTGTGGCGCGAGGCCGGGCGTCGGGAGTTGCCGTACCTCTTGATCGTGGGTGCAAGCGGCTCTGGAAAATCCTCGCTGGCCCGCTCTGGCCTTATCCCGCGGCTGACGACACCAGGCGTCATCAAGGAGGTGGATGCGTGGCGGGTCGCGGTAATGCGGCCAGGCGACAGCACGGCGGGCCCTTTTACCGCGCTGGCCTCGGCACTGATGCAAGATGCGCCCGGTCTGCCGAACGAGGAGGAGGGCCGCGGCCCGGCGCTGCCCGAAATCGGTGAGGGCGATTCCCGCACGCCGGCGGAGCTCGCTGCGGTGTTGCATAACGCGGATGTAACCGCCGCAATCAAGCCGATCGTCAATGCGCTCTTCCGCATTAGTACGGCGGAACATGACCGAGAGCGGTATAACCGCGAGGTGCGCTGCGATCTGATCCTGTTGGTCGACCAGTTCGAAGAGCTGTTTGCCGCTTCGGTGAGTGAGGCCGAGCGCTCGAGGTTCATCGATCTCATGGCCGCCCTAGTGGGGACTGGCCGTATCTGGCTCGCGGCGACACTACGTGCCGATTTTTACGCGCGCATGCTCGATCAGCCAGCCTTGAAGAAGCTCAAAGAGCAAGGCTCGACCTATGATCTTACCGCTCCAGGGCCTGTCGAACTTGCCGCGATCGTCCGCGGGCCGGCCGAAGCTGCCGATCTGGTCTTCGAGATGGACCCCGCGACCGGAGAACGCCTCGATGAGCAGTTGCTACGCGATGCCGATCGGCCCGACATGCTGCCACTGGTGCAGCTTGCTCTAAGCCGCGTATTCGAGGGGCGCGAAACCGTTGGCGGCAAAATATGTCTGCCGATAAAGGTTTATGAGAGCCTTGGCGGTCTCAAGGGTATCGTCAACGAAGCAGGTGAGACGGCGCTCACGTCGCTTGGTGAGGCGGAGAAGGCAAGGTTGCCGCGCTTACTACGCCAACTTGCCGTTCCTACCCATGACCAGGATGCAATTGGAAAAGGCGCGCTGACCATCCGCGCCGTGCCGCTGGCGCAGGCGGCGCCAGATGAGACCGCGCGCAGGCTCCTCGATGCCTTGGTGACCGCGCGGTTGGTCACAACGAGTGGGATCGAGGTCGAAGCACAGGTGCGTCTCGCCCACCAGAGAGTCCTGGAGGACTGGACTCGGGCGCGCGGCATTGTCGCCGAGAGTGCTGATTTTTATCGCATTCGGGCCGATCTAGAGGAAAGCCGCCGCAAATGGGAAACAGGCAAACGGCGGGACGAATTGCTTACCCGAGGCCTAGCGCTTGCTGAAGCCGAAAGCATTGCCGGTAAGTACGGCGATGAACTTACACCCGAGGTCCTGGCCTATGTGCGGGCCTCACGTAATCGCGCCAATCGTGCGCAGATGCTCGGATGGGGCGCGGCGGCGGTATTCTTTTTGCTGGCCATCGCCGCAGGCATTGAAGCCAAGGTCGCTCACGACCAGCGGACGGCAGCAGAGGCGGCTCGCGTTAAAGCCGAACAGGAGACGCTTCGCGCGGAACAGGAGACCCAGCGCGCGGACCGCAACTTCGCCGCCGCCAAACACACGGTGGACTGACTCATCTTCAATATCGCCCAGGGTCTCCGCGACGTCGTCGGCATGCGGGTCGAGACCACTCGCAAGATTTTGAACACAGTGCGGGAGACGATCGACCAACTCACCCTGACTGGGCCCGAAGACCCACAATTGCTTCGCAGCCGTGGAATGATGTTTGACAATTTCGTCTCCACCTACCTCGCGGCTGGCGATCTAAAAGATGCTTCCGCGGCAGCGGTTCAAAGCCTAGACATAGTCCGCAAGCTCGCAGCGAAGGACCAAGGCGATGCAAGGCGCAGGACGATCTGTCGGTGAGCCTTAATAGGCTCGGCGACGTGAAGCTACAGGCGGGCGATCGGAAGGAGGCGCTGGCCGCCTATCAGGAGAGTCTCGACATTGCCCGCAAGCTCGCGGCGCAGGATCAGAGCAATGCCCAGGCGCAGCGCGACATGTTGGTTAGTCTGAACAGGCTAGGCAACGCAATGCTGCAGGAGGGCGATCGGGCGGGAGCGCTCGCCACCTACCAAGAGATACTTGACGGCGCCCGCAAGCTGGCAGCGCAGGACCAAGGCAACGCCCAGGCGCAGCGCGATGTGTCGATCGGTCTGAATGGGATCGGCGTTGTAAAGCTGCGAGGCGGAGATCAGGCGGGAGCGCTCGCTGCCTATCAGGAAAACCTCGACATTCTCCGCAAGCTCGCGGCGCCGGACCCAGACAACGCACTGGCGCAGCGCGACGTGTCGGCAGCCTTAAGCGGGCTGGGCGACGTGAAGCTGCAGGCGGGCGATCACGCGGGGGCGCTGGCCGCCTATCAGGAGAGCCTCGACATCGCCCGTAAGCTCGCAGCGCAGGATCAGGGCAGCGCCCAGGCGCAGCGCGGCGTCTCGGTGAGCCTGCAAAATCTCGGCGACTTGAAGCTCCAGGCGGCCGATTGGGCCGGGCGCTCGCTGCCTATCAGGAAAGCCTCGACATCGCGCGTAAGCTCGCAGCGCGGGACCAGAGCAACGCCCAGGCACAGCGCGACATGTTGGTCAGCCTGCAAAAGCTTGGCGACGTGAAGCTTAAGGCGGGAGATCCGGCGGGGGCACTCGTGGTCTATCAGGAAAGCCTCGACATCGCCCGCGAGCTGGCGGCGCAGGACGAGGGTAACGCCCAGGCACAGCGCGACGAGTTGGTGAGCCTGAATGATCTTGGCAACGTGAAGCTGCAGTCGGGCGATCGGGCAGGAACACTCACCGCCTATCAGGAGAGTCTCGACATTACTCGTGAGCTCGCGGCGCGGGACCAGGGCGACGCCCGGGCGCAGCGCGACCTGTCAGTGAGTTTGCAAAACGTCGGCAACGTTAATCTGCAGTCGGGAGATCGGGCAGGGGCGCTCATCGCCTATCAGGAGTGTCTCGACATCTCCCGTAAGCTCGCGGCACAAGACCGAGGCAACGCTCACGCGCAACGCGACGTGTCGGTGAGCCTGACTAATCTCGGCGATGTAAAGCTGCAGTCGGGCGATCGGGCAGGAGCAATCGCTGCCTACCAGGAGAGTCTCGACATCGTCCGCAAGCTTGCAGCGCAGGACCAGGGCGACGCACTGGTGCAGTTCGTTCTAGCCACCAGCCTCTTGAAAATGATCACGGTGGTCGATCCTGCTCAGGCGCAGTCTATGCTGACGGAAGTGCTCTCGATCTTAGAAAAGCTAGATCGGGAGCAGAAGCTCCCACCGACACAAAAGGCTGCGTTTGATAAATTGCGGAGCGTGTTGTCCAAGCAACCAGGGCAAAACTTGGCCGTACCTCCATCGGATCGGCTCCATCCTAGAACCAATCGACATTGACCAAGATCGTTGCGACGTGCAGGACGTAGTCCGCACCGGCGAGGGCGCGTTACTTAATTATTTGATGGTCGTTTCTGCGGAAACACTTCGACACTTTATGCGATAGCAGATGAAGCGAATGCCATGAAGTTTGCCGCGTGCGAGAACGTGCGCGTGGTAAGCATCGCCGGCCGCGCCTTTCCGGTTATGGCACCAGATGCACTCCTGACGACCAATCAGCTACGTGCTGACTCGCACTTTCAGTTATTTCTCGTCAAGAGGGCGGCAACAAACATGATGACGTAGAGCAGCACAAAGCAGCCGGGGATCAACCTTTCAATTTGAGAAAATGAATGTCGGCTATGTTCCTCATATATTTGGCGCTCGCGAGCGATCGGCGATGCCGGAAGATTAGTTTCAAGCTCAGTAAGGACCGTGAATTTGGCGCGGTTGAGTTCGCGGTAGGACGCGAGGAGCGCCGTCCAGGCAAGACAGACGATCGCGCCAGACGCTGGGATCGCCCACAACCAGACTGCCTGTTGGGAGGCGCTGACGGCAATTTTGTCCGATTGAAGATAGCCGTAGAGCGCAACAATTGCGCTGTTAACGCTTAGCATCCACGAGTTTGCCTGCGCGCGGCGATCACTGACTTTCTCGGCTGTCGCCAGATAGAGTTCAAACATCGCGAACTTGGGGTCTCTGCCACTGGTCATTGGAGGATACCTTTAGACAAAAATTCCCGAACTTCGAAGCCGCGTACTCTTCCCAGGCTAGTTTCGCCAATTATAGGTGGAACCTCCCTTGGGGTATCCCTTATTCGTCGCTTCCCGACGCCGTTGGACGATGTCCGCTTTCGGGTGGTGAGTTCAACCGGTCGACGCAACACTACTCGCTGAAGCGCTCCGGCCGTGGCGCCGGAGCAATTTCTCCATTGAAAGCCAAGATCTTAAACACCGCTCTCGTGCCTCGAGCTCTGGGGCGACGTTTGACAGCCATTGGCCGCTCTTCCAGCGCTCCCAGGGGTCTGCCTTCGGCTTCGGCGTGAACCACGTCCGTGCATGCCCCTCCATATGCATACCGTTCCAACGTGCCAGATAGAGTGGAAGGGTGTTGCGTCGACCGGTTGAATCCGCCGGTGAATAGCGGACATCACAAATTGGAGCAGCCATGTCCGCTTTTGACCGAGCCTGTGTGAAAACGCACTGCTTCATTTGATTCTCGCGATATGATTCCTTCGCGATTTGGGGGGATCGGATGAAGCGCTTTGTTGAAGGCACGGATCGCGGGCAGAGCACGCTGTTTCCCGAATGCCTGGAAGACTGGATCGGCGAGGACAATCCGGTTCGGGTGATCGACGTATTTGTCGAGGAACTCGACCTGGCCGAGCTTGGATTTGACGGGGTCGCTCCCGAGGCAACCGGCCGGCCTTCGTATCATCCGTCGGTGCTGCTGAAGCTCTACATCTACGGCTATCTCAACCGGGTTCAGTCGAGCCGGCGGCTTGAGCGTGAGGCTGGGCACAACGTTGAGGTGATGTGGCTTTGGGTCGGCTTGTGCCCGATCACAAGACGATTGCCGACTTCCGCAAGGACAATGGCACTGCCATCCGCCAGGTGTGCGCACGCTTCGTTGCGCTGTGCCGCACGATGGGCCTGCTCACGCAAGCCAGCGTCGCGATCGACGGCAGCAAGTTCAAGGCGGTGAACAACCGCGACAGGAACTTCACGCGCGCCAAGATGGAGCGGCGCATGGCGCAGATCGAGGAGAGCGTCGCGCGCTATCTGCAGCAGCTCGACACTGCCGACCGGCAGGAGCCGTCCGAGGCGCTCAAGACCAAGACGAGCCGCCTGAAAGAGAAGATCGAGAAGCTGAAGGAGGAGATGCGGCGGCTCGAGGTTCTCAAGGTGGACATGCTCGCCACGCCGGACCAGCAGATATCGCTGACCGATCCCGATGCCCGCTCGATGGCGACCAGCGGCCGCGGCTCCGGCGTCGTCGGCTACAACGTCCAGGTTGCCGTCGAGGCCGGGCATCATCTGATCGTGACGCATGAGGTGACCAACGACGGGTCCGACCGGTCGCAGCTCTCCCCCGTGGCCAAGGAGGCGAAGGCGACGCTGGACGTGGAGAAGCTCGATGCCGTCGCCGACCGCGGCTACTTCAACGGCGAGGAGATCCTGGCCTGCGAGGAAGCTGGCATCACGGTCACACTGCCCAAGCCGATGACCTCGAACTCAAAGGCAGAAGGGCGCTTCGGCAAGCAGGACTTCCGCTACGTCGCCGAGGAGGACGTTTACGTTTGTCCTGCCGGCGAACGGCTCGCCTACTCCTACACGACCGAGGACAAAGGCTTGGTCCTGCGCCGCTACGGACCAACGCCTGCCAGCACTGCGCCATCAAGCACAGCTGCACCAAGGGCAAGGAGCGACGGATCACCCGATGGGAGCATGAGCACATTCTCGAGGCGGTGCAGCGCCGGCTCGATGAGCATCCGGAGAAGATGCGCCAGCGACGCGAGACGGTCGAGCATCCCTTCGGCACGATCAAGGCCCGGATGGGCGCAACCCACTTCCTGATGAAGACGCTGCCGAAGGTCGCCACCGAGATGGCGCTGCACGTTCTGGCCTACAATCTCACCCGGGTCATGAACATCATGGGCGTCCAACCGCTCCTGGCGGCGATGAGGGCATAGTCGAACCCGAAAAATGACCGTGGATTACCACCGCGCCTGGACCGCTACGCTCCGTACATAAGAGCGTTTTGACACGGCCAAGACCCTTAGCGACACTTTGCGGCCACCAATTATTGCATTGCAATATGTTTATTCGATCGCCTCGTCGGCGCGCGCGAGCACCGTCCTTGTAAAGTTGGGCGTCGTGGGCAGCGCCCAGAGCGGATCAATCAGCCCGAATTTGACGTGACGGACAACGAGGCGGGCGTAATCGAAGGCCCAACAATATCCTTTGGATTGCCAAAATTGTTTTTCAAAAAAAATCCAAATTGCACGTTAGACGCAATTATTTGGTTCTCATCAAATGGGCGGCGGCGGCTCGGAAGCCGCCGCCTTCGTCTTCGCAGTAGATACAGCCGTTACTTAATGGAGCTCTCGCCTGCATTCTCCTTGATCGTATCGGCGTTCCAGCTTTGCAAGAAGCGCTTCTTGAGCAGATCATTGGTTTCGTGAACGACGCTACTCACGTAGTCGCCATGGTTCTTATAGAGCGACTTCAGCTCAGCCGTCGTAAACGGTACGGTATAGCCATAGAGCGTACAGAAGAGAGCGCCCAGTGGCCCGGTGGAAGTCACGGTGGTGTCGTTCACCACCCATTGCCTGTCGGGGTAGTCAACAAACGGCGTGCGCAGACCGCCCGTCTCGTTGCCGTTGCTATCGAGAATGTAGGTGACTGGCGTCAGCGCCGGAGGCACCGGGGTATGGAGCGCGATGGGAGGCGCCGTGGGCGGCGGTGTGTTTGTCTCAACCCAATCATACAAAGCGCCCAGCGCCGCTTGCTTGAAATATTCCTTGGGGAACCGGCTCACTTGCGATTGATGTGTGCAAGTAAAAGTTGAGTACACGAACGGTGTCCCGTCGAGGTCACGATGCGAGTTGTCGTCGTCAGTCACGAACGGCGTGAGGTGTGGCGAACCGGGCAGCTCCCAGGAACGGAACCGGTCGCCAGCGGCATCGCTATCCGCGCGCCGGACACACCATGCTTGCGACGAAAGCAGGTCAGGCTGGGTCTCGAGGTTCATGATCGGAACATCCGAGTGCAGGACCAGACGCGGGCTGCAGGTTGGCCAAGCCGCCACTCCCGAAGCAAGCGATGCTCCCGTGCCGAACCGCTCATCCGGCATGAACCCATCGAAGATTGGGCCGGCGCCGGGCATGCGCCAGAACGGATGGATGTCATTGATGTAGAGCACGAGGGTTTGCGCCGCGCCGGACTCGGCCATCGCATAAATGCGTTTGACGTCGTAGCCCTCGAGCACATGCGTTGTCGCATTGGTTTTTAACAGCGCGCCGGTCTGGCTGATGAGATCCCAGACAAACGCGGCATTGGTGAAGTTGAGCGGGTCGTAGCGACCCGGAGCGTGGGCGGGGGCGTAGTCGTTCTTCAGCACGTTGACGGGCCCAGTGCCATTGGACAGCCCGACCCAGGCGTCGCCATGCCGTTGCAAAAGACCTTTGACCTGGGTCCACTCGACGTCCGCGTCATAACCCGGCGTGCCGTTGTAGATTTCCATCACGACGTTGCCGCTGAAATTCGCCGGATTGGCCGGCAGACGTACGAGAATGCGCGACGTATATGGGTGATTCGACGTATTGACGATGGCATTGCCCGTCAGCGCGTCTTTTTTATAGATGTTGGCGTTGCCGGAGACGAAGAACTCCATTTCCGTGTAACCGGAGCCGTCCGTCGCGAACTCCGCGAGGCGGGTGTTGAACGGCACCGATGTGCTCGAGTAAGGCACCGGAACAAAGGACGCAATCGGCGTCGTGTCGGCCGATGCCGGCGCTCCAGTCGCGAGCGCCGCCGATATCATCACACCGCCAAGGACAAACGGAACGAAACGATAATTATGCTTGCACGTTTTCACGCTACCTCCCTTTTCCATTGTTTTGCGCGGCCTCTCATGCCGATGGCATCGGACGGCCACGATCGTTAAGAACTATCTGAACAAATCGACCGACGGCGCCGTTAGTCTCGTCGCGGTCGAAGCTTACGATCATCATCATCCAAGTTAATATGTCTGTAAACCACAAAATCCATCTTGCGCGTTTCGCCCACGCAAGGTGGGCTGCAGCGCATTCCTCAAGCATCTTAAGAAACGCAGCTTGCGGGGCATCCGGGATCATCTCGGACGCCTGCATTGGACTATACGAGAACGCCGCCGAGTTTTTCCCGACACCGCCTGGCACGCTCGCGGTTTTGGATAAATTTTCGGTGGGCAACTAGCCCTGGTAGTTTGGGTTTCCTACGTCTTCTGGAGAGGATCTTGTCGGCGCGGTTGCAGAATTATTGCCGTCGGCAGAGCCATCTTTGATGTTCGCGGCCTTGAGCGGATTCCCGACCGGCACCGAGCCTTGGTAGTTTGCGTTGCCTCGTCATCACTGGCGGCCTCAGGGTCCGGCGGTAGGTCGCGGCAGTTCTAGCTTTTCGCTTTGGCCGCCTTTTTGCAGCGTCGCTGTCCTGCGATCGATCGATTGCAATATCCAACCCTCATGACCTTCGCCAGTACGTAACCGCACCGCGTTATGGGAAATTGGATCAACTAAGACGGCAAGACCTTCGCTACCTGCTGCCACTGTACCTACCAGCACGAGATTCGGATGCTCCGGCGTGGGAGGCGGCGGCGGCGGCGCTCGCGGCGCCAAGGCGGCTGCACTCGGGGCGATCGGCGCCGGCGGACGCCGAGACGGCGAGAATAATGGTCGTTTGAGTGTTGCTGCTAGTGCGCTCAATGGAACTGCCCACAACGGATTGGCGCTGACAGTTGCCGACTCCGCGGGCTTGGTTACGCCCGGCGGCATGGCGTGACTGGTCACAGCAAGCCCCAGATTGTCGATAGCGGAATTGGTCCCATCTCCGATACCCGCCGCTGCGGCAGCGAACGCGGGAGCCGCGAGACAGAGCGCAATAAGCACCCCGTGGCCAAGCGGGCGAGAAGAGCATCTCATTTCGGTGCACCCTGCCGTTTTTCGGCGGACAGCGAGAGCTGAACGTGCGAGGGGCCAATGCCGGAATTGGCGCCCACTGGTTGCGGCATCTCCACCATCAGCTCGTCGACAATCAAAAACGGCATGCCTGCCTTCAGATTGTCTGAAAGGCGCCGCGACTCCAATTGCGGCTCATCGCGCTTTACGCCCGCTGACTTGATGACGGCGCCCCATTTGGCCTCTTCGCTAGCGATATCGGCGGCGTAGGCTTCAGGCGTTCCCTGCTGAGTTTCGGTGCCGTCGGCGACTAGCCGTCGCCGGATGTCAACATCGGCCAGCGCATTATTGAGCGCAGCGTTGAGTTTGGCGATGACCTCGGGCGGCGTGCCGGCGGGCGCCACGAGGCCGTAGTGCAGCTCCGCCGCAAAGCCGGGCAGACCGGCCTCCGCCACGGTTGGCACGTCGGGGAACAGCGTCGAGCGCCTAGTGCCGGTGACGGCGATCGCCCGCAAATTGCCACCGCGCACCTGGCCGACAACGCTCGCCATCGGGCAGAACATCAGCGCTACCTGCCCGCCCAGAAGATCGGTGATGGCCGGCGCAACGCCCTTGTAAGGAACCGCGGTGAACTTCACGTCGGCCATCATGGCAAACAGCAGGGCCGCGAGATGCGTGCTGGTGCCGGTTCCAGTCGAGGCGAAGTCAAGCTTACCTGAATTCCCCTTGGCGAACGCGATTAGTTCCACGACCGAATGCACCGGGATTGCGGAATCCGCTAGCACAAGAACTCGGGCTGGTCGCAATCAAGCCGATTGGCGCAAAATCCTTTTTCGGATCGTAGCCGGCATTGGGGTAAAGCGATGGATTGATCGCAAACGAGCTCGTCGCGATGAGGAGAGTATAGCCATCGGGTGCGCTGCGGGCGGCGTCGCGGGTGCCGATGGTGCTGCCGGCGCCGCCTCGGTTTTCGATGACGATCGGCTGCCCCAGGCTTGCGCTCATCTTGTCGACGACCGAGCGCGTCATGATGTCGTTTGTGCTGCTCGGTGGCAGCGGAATGACCAGCGTGATCGGCCAATTCGGATAATCGTCTGCCGCGAGCGGCCGGGACGCTCCGAATGAGACAATCGTGGCGACCGTAGCCAGGACCGCCATCAACCGCATTCGCACACGCTCCCCACTCAAAGCGTCCTCCATTGCAGCACCCGCCGGTGCCGACCGACACATGTAGCCTACCCATGGCGCGCACGGTTGTCATGAGCCGTGTCGCGCTGCCGCATTGACGCCGGTACGGCAACGCCGACAATTATTTCCTCTCGGTCAGCGCCACGCGCGAGGAGGAGACGATCGGCGCCGTGATCGGCCAGTGCGCCAAGCTAGTCGGCGCCGCGACATACAAGGAATATGCCATTTGGCTTTCTCCTTCGGGTGGGGTTTTATGGAAGAGACCACAGGGGAAGCCGGTCCTGCTGCCAACAGGACCTTCATTGATTGAATAACAAATACCGCATTGCGAAAGGTACAATTCTCTCGTCGGAGTCGTGCTTAACTTTCCGCGGCTCTCAAGGCTTCTGCAGAAAAAGAACGCGGGACACCGTCTTTTGAATCAACGAAAGAGTTTCTCTCGCCAGCGGTGTGATGGGCCGCTGGGCAGACGTAACTAATGACAGCGGGATACTGAGTGTGGGCTTTACGATGGGCCTCGTGATAAAGCTCCGCTCAAAGGCGTGACCACTCAAGGAAATGCGGGGCAGGACAGCATGCCCGTAGCCCTCGTGAAGGGACCCCACTGAGTGGTCCAGGTGGAATGTTAGTTTAGAGTTGGTCGTTGCGCCAGCGGTAGCGTGGCCGGCGGAACTGGTCGACGTAGCGCAGCCGGCCACGCGGCGAATGCTGGCACGAACACTTCGGGTGCTGGTGGCTTGTAGCCGAGCGATTCATGCGGCCTGATCATGTTGAAGTGTCGCCGCCAACTTTCGATGACGATCTGGGCCTCACGCAGCGTGTAGAAGATTTCGCCATCGAGCAGTTCATCGCGCAGGCGTGCGTTGAAGCTCTCGACGTAGCCGTTCTCCCATGGGCTGCCTGGCGCGATGTAGGCCGTCTTTGCGCCGACCGCCGTGATCCACTCCTGCACAGCCTTGGCCACGAACTCCGGTCCGTTGTCGGACCGGATGTGGCCAGGAATGCCGCGCAGGATGAACAGATCAGACAGTACGTCAATCACATCGATGGCCTTGAGCTTGCGGGCGACCCGGATCGCCAGGCATTCATGGGTGAACTCGTCGATCACGTTGAGCATTCGATACTTCCGTCCTTCGTGGGTGCGGTCCTCGACAAAGTCGTAGGACCAGACGTGATTGCGGTGCTCGGGACGCAGCCGGATGCAGGATCCGTCCGCCAGCCACAGCCTGCCGCGCTTGGGTTGTTTGTGGGGGACCTTCAGCCCCTCCCGTCGCCAGATCCGCTCGATCCGCTTGTCGTTGACGATCCAGCCCGCCTGCTCCAGCAACCCGGCGATCTTGCGATAGCCGTAGCGGCCGTATTGCCGGGCAAGCTCGATAACGTCGGCGGTGAGCCGCTCTTCGTCGTCACGGCCCCGCGGTGCCTTGCGCTGCGTCGAGCGGTGCTGCCCGAGCGCCGCACAAGCGCGGCGCTCGGAGACATGCAAATGCGCTCTGATCTGCTCGATACAGGCGCGGCGACGCGCGGGGCTTAGAAGTTTCCCCGGGCAGCCTCCTGCAGAATGAGCTTGTCCAGCGTCAGGTCCGAGATCGCTCTGCGTAGACGGGTATTCTCCGTCTCGAGCTCCTTCAGCCGCTTGACCTGCTCGGTCTTCAGCCCGCCGTACTCCTGCCGCCACCGATAATAGGTGACCTCGCTCACCCCAATCTGGCGGACTGCGTCAGCGATATGCTGGCCCTGCGAGACCAGCACATCCACTTGCCGCAACTTCGCGACAATATCTTCGGGAGTGTATTTCTTCCTCGGCATATCGGTCCTCCTTGATGCCAAAAAACATACTTTAGGTCGGACCACTTTTCAGGGGGGCGATCAGTGTTGCTGCGACGATTTCCCACCGCCTCGATGGTGCAAAATCCAAGCAATCGGCACTGCGCCAGCCCATAGCCGACCGTTGAACGCGCCATGCCGCATTGCGCTTGAAGATTGGAAAATGAAAGTGCGACGCCGTCGCCGTGTTTTTCGACCGCGTCCGTGATCGCTTGCAGCACGCGGCGGGCACACGGCGACAGGCGGCGATAAGCTGGTGATCCGCGCTTGTCCTCCATCGCAGGCTCCAACGATCAAATGCAGGCGGCAATGTTTCTCACGCCGCGCGCGACGTCGTCAACGTTCCGATCCGATCACAGCACCAGCGAGAGCGCGGCAACGCTTGGCGCGATGCTGCGAAACAGGCGTCGCGCAAACAGGAAAAGCCGCCGACCAGATTTGATCGAATGGTTCCGTCACGCGGTCCCGGCCCCTCCTTTCGCCCTCCAAAGTACCTTGGCTCCGAACCGGGCGGTCGCCATTCCTGAATGCGGCCATTCCTTGCGCGACAATTCCTTCGACGCGGCTTGCAAGGTGCATCAACAAACCTAAGCTGGCATTCTTTTAGCATCCGGTCGCGCATGGTGGCTGCATTGGATGTTGCGTGCATTGCTTGCGTGCTTCACGACACGGCGCCACCGCAACAAACACTGTCACACCGCACCCCGTTTGGCCGGCAGGGCGGAGCGCGTCGAGTACGTCTCACTACGGGCGGCTTGGTCAGGCACGTGAAGAGGAGGAATCCGACCGCGCTTCGGATTATCGGTTGATCGAAATTCGTGTGGATTCGTTGAACTCACGTGTGAACTTGTCGAGCAATTGAAGAAAGAGGGCCCGCTCGCGCGGCGTGAAAACTGACAACATGCGTGCCTGTGCTCTCCGCGCCGGCGCGGCGAGCTGCGAGAGTAATCTCTTGCCAGACCTAGTCAATTGCAAGCTGTGCCGACGCCTGTCTCTAACGTCCATCGACCGGCTAACCAATCCATCGTCTTCTAAATTCTTGACCACCATTGCGGTAGTTGAGCGATCGAGACCTAATAAATTGGCCACGGTGGTCTGGTCGATGCCAGGCCGGTGAGTAAGCAGGAACAGAATACCCCATTGTCTGTTGGTAACTCTGAGCTTTCCAGTTTCCTCAAGGAACACCGATACCGAAATCTGGTGCATACGCCGGATCATAAAGCCTGGGCGCCGATATAACTCTTCCAAGGGATCGGTCTGCGACTTTGCCATCTCGACGCCGTTACGCCCTGCAGGACGTGGATATTCCGTTGGTGGGATACCAAAAAAGAAACGGTGCCAACGAATATTGCCAATTCCCGTTATTGCCAAGCCCGAATTGATGGGCGTACTATTTGGCGTTCTTATCAATCGTAGCTGCCGGCTCGGAACATCTTCGCGAGCGTTGGCTCGTCAAGTTCATCGCCCGCCGCGGTCGCTGCACTCGTCCGAGAGCTCCAAAATCAGGCTGGGCGAGCAGAGCGTCGCCGCTCAGGCTCCCAGACTGGGCTATCAATGGCCGTCCCGCGGCAGCGTTCGACAATCTGCCTGTCGAACGGCGCGACTGCGGGTTGAATGGGGTTGCATTAGAACTTGCCGATTGGAGGCGTCGGATTTGTGTTTGATGGCCATCCGGACGAGGGCGAACTTGTTCTTGGTGGCGTCGATTTCGGCAAGGTGATTATCGGGAGCGGCCACAATCTCGTTTCCTTTTGAACGGGCGATAATTGTCGGGCTACTGGGCGGGTCGACAAAAGAAGCGTCCGCGGCGTCCCTTCCGCGCGACGTAGAAGGGCGGTCCGAGGGAAGCCCTTTCTCGAAAATGGGGCACCCCTCTATACTTCGCCTAGGTAAGGGTCGCTGCGGACGCTTCGCCCCGGTCGGGGAGGCTCGTTTTTCGGGGCCGCCGACCTCCTGGCCGCACGTATACCGGCCTCAGGCGTGTGAAGGAATTTTCCGCGTTGGCTAGGGATAAGGACCGCTTCGAGCCGTAGATCGCAACGGAGATCTGGCGCGCGGCGGATCAAGACGCCAGGCCGTCGGTGCAGCGCGTCGGGCGGGTCTTTCGGGGCATCATGCGCTTCCATAGGCGACCACACCACGCCAATGCGAACGGCGCCGACTTAGTCGACGCCGTGGTCAAATTAAACCGGCGGCTAGGGCCAGGCGCGGTTGTCCACCGTATTCTCATAGGTCGCGCCGGGCGGCACCAGGCCCCAGCTCAGCGTCCAATTGTAGTTGTCGTCGAAGCGTTCCCGAGTATACGGCGCCGGCGGGGCGTTGAGGATGCGCGACAGCTTGAGGTCTTTGAGGCCGATCATGCCGCCGGCCTCCTCGACGATATAGTGCGCATACTTTTCCGGGTTCTTCTGGATGGCCTCGGCGGCGCGCGCCTCGGCCCGGAACATCTTGGCGAGGGTCGGACCATCCATCTCGTCGCCGGCGGCCTCGCTCCGCGTCGAGTGCGACTTCCATAATGACGCGCGCGCCCTTGGCTTCAGCGACGCTGATCCAGGGCTCCTGCAGGCTCGCAGCCTTCACCTTGCCGGACATCACCGCCTCCATGCGCTGACGGTGCGTACCGTGGTTCGCGATCTTGATCTCGTCGCGCTTGATGAACCCTTCCATCATCTTGAGCATGGTGAAGTGCGAGCCGTTGAACTGACTCACCGCGATCGGCACGTTCTTGAGTTGCTCCGGTTCGTAGATGCTGGACCGCGGATCGACGACGATGGCAAAGCTCGACATCGCGGAGCCGAGCGCCACGATCTTGGCGGGCCGCAGGTTCTTTTCCTGGATCGTCTCCACCGAACGTTTCATGATACCCCATTCGCACATACGGAACTGGTCGCACTCGCCCTGGTCGTAGGTCGCTTCCAGGCCACGCTTGAAGATATCGTCCTTCAGGGCGCGATCATCGGAATTGTGCTGACCGCTTCCAGGCGTGACCAGGACGTCGACTTCGAGACCCTCGTCGCGGAAGAAGCTTTCATCTCGCGCGACCAG
Source organism: uncultured Alphaproteobacteria bacterium (assembly GCA_963821175.1). Classification (GTDB taxonomy): domain Bacteria; phylum Pseudomonadota; class Alphaproteobacteria; order Rhizobiales; family Xanthobacteraceae; genus BOG-931. The sequence goes on along the minus strand of CAWGCU010000009.1, from coordinate 13,892 downwards.
CAGCGGCAAGTCGTGGATCGCGTTCATCATCGAGGTTTTGACTTTCTTAAGCTCGGCCATGGCGTGCTCCTAAAGATGATTGCCGGGGCTTTTTGCCGACGACGTTATTATCCGAATCCGTCAGACGTCTGTCAAATTGGACATTGACAGACGTCTGAGTAATTGGAAGGATGACGCGGTTGCGTGCTGGACATAAGGCACGGGCTATAGCGAGAACGAGGGAGAGGAAAGATGTCGAACAGAACTTTAGGACCAATCGTCCTGGCCGCTTTGTTCGCGACGGTCGCTGCTGCTTTTCAGCCGACGCCGGCGTTGTCGGCAGAATCGTGTGGAAATCTAATCAACCTCAAGCTTCCGCAGACAACGATCACCTCCGCATCGATCGTGCCGGCGGGACCTTTTTCGCAAGTGTCCGTCGGCGATCCTTATGCGGCGGAGGGAACCACGTCACCCAATCCGACCTGCTCGTCCAACATCAAGTCACCGCAACTGCCGGCGTTTTGTCGCGTTACCGGTGGCATTGAGGAGCCTGGCGCCGCCGCGCCGATCAATTTCGAAGTGTGGATGCCGCTCGAAAATTGGAACGGCAAGCTGGAGGCGATTGGTAACCATGGCTTCGCCGGCGAAATCGAATATGCGGACATGGGGCCCGAACTCAACAAGGGCTACGCCGTTGCGACCACTGACACCGGCCATGCGGGCTCGGCGACCACCTGGATGCAGAACCGCCAGCAGATCATCAACTACGGCTCTCTCGGCGTGCACGAGATGGCAGTGAAGAGCAAGGCGGTTATCCAGCAATTTACGGAAAACGGCCGAAATACTCCTACTTCAACGGTTGCTCGACGGGCGGCAAGGAAGCCCTGATGGCGGCCCAGCGCTATCCCGATGATTTCGACGGCCTTAATATCGGGGGCTCGGCCAATTTTGCGCAAATTCACAACCGTGTCGAATATGTTTGGAACGGCCAGGTCACGTTCGGCAATGCCAATACGCCGATCAACGCTGCGACTGCGGCTTTGGTCAACACGGCGGCCTTGGCCGAATGTGACCGCCTGGATGGCGTGGTGGACGGCGTCATCGACAATCCACTGACCTGCCCTTTCAAACCACAGAGCCTACTGTGCAAGACCGGGCAGAATCCCAGCACCTGCCTCACGGCCGCGCAGGTCGAAGCGGTTGATAAGGTGTACGAAGGACCACGCGACCAGATCACCGGCGCCGAGATCTATCCCGGATTGGAACGAGGCACCGAGCTTGGCTGGGGTGCTAACACGGCAGGGCCCTCGATCTTCAGCACGGCGACCGAGTTCTTCGCCTTCATGGTCTACAACAACCCGAACTGGAACTACGAAACATTTAATTTCTCTAGCGACGTAGCCTTCGCCGATAAAGGTTTCTCGTTCCTTATCGACGCCATAAGCCCAGATCTGAGCGCGTTCAAAAGGGGCGGCGGCAGAGATTCTCCAGTCGCACTTGTGGAGCAGCGTGGTTCACCCCGCCACACGCAGCATCGAGTATTACGATCAGGTTGTGATGAACAACGAAAATAGGCATCGCCGGATGCTCGACGCGCACGAATTCCATGAAACACAAGATTTCTATCGGCTGTTCATGGGGCCGGGCGGTACCGGCAGCTTGGCACCCCAAAATTTCGATTCGATGCCCTATCTCGAGCGATGGGTGGAGCAAGGAATTCCGCCGAGCTCGATCCTGGCGTCGCACTTCACGAACGGCGTCGTCGATCGCACGAGGCCGCTCTGCCCGTATCCGGCCTACGCGGTGTACAGGGGTAAAGGTAGCACCGATGTGGCGGCCAACTTCGAATGCCATGAGCCCGAGCACGTGCCCAATTACTTCGTGCTCGATGGTCCGGAGAAGGACGACGTTTGGCCACCCTCGACTCGCTGAAGAAAGGGCTGCGGCGGATTCGGCATCTGGAGAGACGCGCGTCCGCCGCGGACTTTCGACGCTCGGGGAGGCAAGATGGTTCCCGCGAACCGCGTCACCTTCGCTGATTAGGTCGCCGAGGCGTCGTTTCCAGTCCTCGCCACCCTAGATGCCGTGACGGTCGATGAGGGATGGCCTGCACCCGGTTCCGCAGACACCGAGTTAGGTGTTTTGATGGAACCGGAGGTGGGTCATGGAGAGACGGAAGTTTACGCGCGAGTTCAAGCTTGAGGCTGTGCGGCTGATCAAGGAGCGGGGCGTCTCGTATGCGCAGGCCTCGCACGATCTGAGTGTGCATCAGTCGCAGCTGCGCAGTTGGGTGAAGGCGCTTGCGGATGATCCGCAGCATGCGTTTCCCGGCCAAGGTCAGATGAAGCCCGAGCAGCTGGAGATCGCGCAGCTCAAGCGCGAGGTGATCAAGCTGAAGGCCGAACGAGACATCCTAAAAAAAGCCGCGGCCTACTTCGCGAAGGAATTGACGTGAAGTTCGGTTTCATTGCGAAGCACCGGGGGATCTGGCCGGCGGAATGGTTGTGCGGGGCGCTCGGTGTCTCGCGGGGTGGGTTCTATGCCTGGCTGACACGACCGCGCAGTCGGCGCAGCCGGAGCGATGAAGAGCTGGGCGCGAAGGTTCGCGCCAGCTTCCTCGCCAGCGATCGAACCTATGGCGCCAGGCGGGTGTGGCACGACATGCTTGCGGAGGGGGTGTCGTGTGGACTGCATCGGATCGAGCGATTGATGCGGCTACAGGCTCTCAGAGCCCGTCCGCGACGGCGTCGACTGCCGCCCGATCTGGGTGAGCGGCAGGTCGCCGCCGTCGCTCCCAACGTGCTCGACCGCAGCTTCGAAGCGCCCGCTCCCAACCGCAAATGGATCGCTGACTTCACCTATGTCTGGACAGCGGAAGGTTGGCTCTATGTGGCTGCCGTCATCGATCTCTTCTCCCGGCGCGTGGTCGGCTGGTCGATGAGCGCAGCGATGACGGCCCAGCTCGTCACCGATGCCCTGGTGATGGCGATCTGGCGACGAGGCAAGCCCGATGCGCTGCTGCATCACTCCGATCGCGGCAGCCAGTACACCAGCGAGCAGTTCCAGCGGCTGATGGCCGATCACGGCGTCGTCTGCTCGATGAGCCGTTCGGGCAACGTCTGGGACAATGCGGCGATGGAGAGCTTCTTCTCCTCGCTGAAGACCGAGCGCACAGCACGCAAAACGTATCGGACGCGCGACGAAGCCAAGGCTGACGTGTTCGACTACATCGAATGCTTCTACAATCCGAAACGCCGGCACTCGACGATCGGATATCTGAGTCCCGTGGAGTTCGAGATGCAGGCGGGATTAGCTTAGGCGGGTGTCAACCGAACCGGGTGCAGGCCAATTTGGAATCAATGCGCGACAGGAGATCCTTGAGCGAGAGCATGCGCATCAGCACAGAGGAAATGTGCGTAACGGTCGTAGCGCGCGTGCTCCCACAATTGTTTAGACGGCGCCGGAACGCTTTGCGACCTCGATGGGCAGCGTCGTCAGTCGCCGCAATTTCGCCCAAACTTGATTTTTGCCTTGACCACGCGCTTGATCTCGCCGGCTGCCACCCGGTTAGCAGCGTAACTTGCTCTCGGCGTCGCCCACCGGTGCCGGCGCGGACGTATCTCGATCTCGCGCGCCCTTTGATCGATGTACCCGGCGAACAGGCGCGACAGCACGTTGCCGCGGCCTCCGCATAGCCGTCGATCACTTCATCAGCAACATCGGCGAACGAGATGCACAGCTCGAGCGCCTTGGCGTCGCCCTTGACCACCGCCACGGTGCCGGCGGCATCTTCGGCCGAGCATCCTGCTGTCGCTTCCTGTTTGGGCAACCCCAAGCGGCTTAGCGAAGCAGTGACGTCTTGGCCGCAGGCCACCGCCTGACGGCGCACCGTGCGATCTCCACCCCCGCCGCTTCCATGCGCTCCTAGGCGGGCTTCATCGCCTACCGCGCGTGGGTTGGCCGCTTGAATTGGGCTCTGACCTCCGAATCCTTGCACGCATCACCGTACGCATCCGTGAAGGCCGCCTTGCGGAGATGGGCTTGGCGTGAAGTCCTAGGACTAATCCTAGAACTAGGGTCAAAACTCATTAATCTTTCGGGTCCGACAATACGGTACTGATTCGTATTGGGGAAGGAAGATGAGCAGGAACCTGTTCTGGCTGAGCGATGATCAATGGGCGCGGATCGAGCCGCAATTGCCAACGGATGTGCGCGGCGTGGAGCGGGCGGACGACCGGCGTGTCATCAGCGGCATCGTGCATGTGCTCAAGAGTGGCTGCCGTTGGTGCGATTGCCCCGAAGCCTATGGTCCGCCAACGACGATCTATAACCGCTTCGTGCGCTGGGCGCGGCGCGGCATCTGGGAAAACCTGTTCCGTGAGCTCGCCGCAAATGGCCGATCAGCCGATACGCAGATGATCAACTCCACGCACGTCAAAGCGCACCGCTCGGCGGCGGGCGGAAAAGGGGGGAGCAGAAGCAGGCTGTTGGCCGTTCGCGCGGAGGGCGCAACACGAAGATTCACGCACTCGCAGATGCTAAGGGACGCCTCATCGCCATCCTGTTGACCGGAGGTGAAGCGCACGATTGCCCCGTCGCAGAGCGCCTGATCCGCCGGGTCAAGTCGCCACAACGTATGCTTGGCGACAAGGCCTACGACAGTGCCGAGTTGCGCCAAACGTTGGACCGGCATGGAACCAAGCCGGTCATTCCCAACCGCTGCAACAGGAAGCAACCGTTCAGCTTCAGCAAGCGTCTCTACAAGCTGCGCTGGCGCATCGAGAGTGCGTTCAACAGGCTCAAGGACTTCAGGCGAATTGCAACGCGATACGACAGGCTGGCACGAAACTACTTGTCCTCTGTCTGCCTCGTTGCCAGTCTCGTATGGTGGATTTAATGAGTCTGGACCCTCCTAGGACTAATCCTAGGACTAGTCCTATGACCAAGGCGCATGTTGAGGTGATCACGTCGGTGCAGCGTCGCCGACGTTGGTCGCAGGCGGAGAAGGAACGGATTGTTGGCGCAGCGATGGAGCCCGGCGCCGTTGCCTCCGAGGTAGCGCGTGCAGCCGGGATCCACACTAGCCAACTGTTCCGCTGGCGCCAGCAGCTTTGTGAGCGGGCGCAGATTCCGGCGGTATTCAGTCCGGTGGCAGTCACTTCAGAGCCTGCGGCGGTCTCGCCGACCTCGCCAGAGAAGGCTGGCGTTATCGAGATCGAGTTTGCCAGCGGCGGCCGGATGCGGATTTCCGGATCGGTCGATCCCACTACGGTATCGGCGCTGATGAAGGCGCTGGCGCAGGGCAAGCGGCGGCGATGATCCCAGCCCCAAGCGGCGCACGGGTTTGGTTGGCTTCGGGTCGCACCGATATGCGCAAGGGCTTTGATGGCCTGGCGCTGTTGGTGCAGGAGACGCTCAAGCGTGATCCGCACGGCGGGCATCTGTTCGTGTTCCGTGGACGCCGTGGCGGGCTGATCAAGGTATTGTGGCATGACGGGCAAGGCATGTGCCTCTTTGCCAAGCGGCTGGAGCGTGGCCGGTTCATCTGGCCGTCGCCGACTGAAGGCGTCGTGACGATCTCATCGGCGCAGCTGGGCTACCTGCTGGAAGGCATTGATTGGCGGATGCCGCAACAGACCTGGCGGCCTCAGGCGGCCGGCTGATTGCGGCATTGTGAATCACGATACGGTTGCGCGTTCGCAAGCGCATCGGCTTGTGATTCCATCATTGGTGATGAGCATTGATGATTCGCTTCCAACCGATCTTGCGAGTGCGCATGCGCTCATCATTGCCCAGCGCCAGGCGCTGAGTGCGGCTGAACAGCGAGCCACCGCGGCGGAGAGCGAGGCCCAATACCGGGCGCTGTTGATCGAGAAGCTCAAGTTCACGATCAGGAAGCTCCGACACGATCGGTTCGGCCAATCCTCGGAACGAGGTGCGCTGCTCGACCAGCTCGAGCTGCAACTGGCCGATTTGGAAGCGGATGCGGCGCAAGCGGACGCGGCGGCCCAAATGGTAGCCGCGGCGGCGAGCGAGAAGATGATGGTGCCATCGTTCGAACGGCGCCGGCCGGCTCGCCGTCCGCTGCCCGAGCATCTGCCGCGCGAACGGATCGTCTATCCGGCTCCGTCGGCCTGCCCGTGTTGCGGCGGGACGACATTGCGCAAGATCGGCGAGGACGTGACCGAGACGCTGGAGCTCGTTCCGCGGCAGTGGAAAGTGGTCCAGCATGTGCGCGAGAAGTTCTCCTGCCGGGCCTGCGAAGCGATCAGCCAGCCGCCCGCCCCATCGCACCCGATCGCGCGCGGCCGCGCGGGACCGAAGCTGCTAGCCCATATCCTATTCTCCAAGTACGGCCTGCATCTGCCGCTCAACCGTCAAAGCACGATCTATGCCCGGGAAGGCGTCGATCTCGACGTGTCGACGCTGGCCGACTGGGTCGGCGCGGCGGCGGCGACGCTGATGCCGCTGGTGACGGAGATCCGCACCCATGTCTTCGCGGCCGAGCGCATCCATGCCGACGACACCACCGTGCCGGTGCTGGCCAAGGGTAAGACCCGTACCGGCCGGCTATGGACCTATGTGCGCGACGACCGGCCCTTTGCCGGTCCTGGTCCGCCGGCAGCGGTGTTCTTCTATTCGCGCGATCGTGGCGGCGAACATCCCGAGCAGCATTTGGCAGGCTTCGCCGGATTGATGCAGGCGGATGCCTATGCCGGGTTCAACCGCCTCTACGAAGCCGCCCGCAAGCCAGGACCAATCGTCGAGGCCGCCTGTTGGGCCCATGCCCGGCGCAAGTTCTTCGATCTGGCCAGGATCAACCAGGCGCCGATCGCCAGCGAGGCGGTTGCGCGCATCGATGCGCTGTTCGCTATCGAGCGCGAGATTAACGGCCTGGCGCCGTCGCAGCGCGTGGGCGTGCGCACCGAGCGCAGCCGACCGCTCGTCGTCGCGTTGGAGACTTGGTTACGCGAGCAGCGCACCAGGGTGTCCAAGAACAGCGACACCGGCAAGGCCATCGAGTACAGCCTCAAGCGCTGGGCTGCACTGACCCGCTTCCTCGACGATGGCCGCCTGTGCATGACCAACAACGCCGCCGAGCGCGAGCTGCGTGCCATCGCGGTCGGGCGCCGTAACTGGACCTTCACTGGTTCCGACGAAGGCGGTCGGCGGGCAGCGGCCCTCTACACGCTCATCGCCACCGCCAAGCTCAACGACGTCGATCCGCAAGCCTGGCTCGCCGATGTCCTCGCACGCATGCTGGATTTCCCGGCAAAACGGATCGGCGACCTGTTGCCGTGGAACTGGCACGCGGAACACCGAGCCGCCGCCTGATATACCGCTTCGGAATCGAAGCGGGGGAGCCCAATTGGGCTCCCCCGCACGTCTTGTTTGATCTGGGCCAGCTGATGGGCTGCTGGCCACCCGCCTACTTTCGAAAGATGGGCAAAAAATCGAACTCGATCAGGGCACCCGTTTTTTCGTCCCGGTTCTCGACCCAGACAGTCCCGCAAGCGTAGGTCGCGTGCACTGCGCCCGGATCCAGATCCATTTGCTTACCTTGTGCAGCCGCCAGGAACACGGGACCCGGCCCGTGATTCTTGATCACGAAGTGGACCGGCATCAAATTTTCCGAGATAAAGGCCGTTCGTTTCGGCTCAATCGTTTGGGTCCAGTGCCCCGATGCCACGTCGTGAGCCGGGACCGCGCTCCGCTTGGCCGGCACCGTGCCCTTCCGCTTGGGCGCGGCCTTGCTCTTTGCTGCCTTCTTCGTGCTCATGACGCCGCCCTCCCTGCGCGCGGGAGGGACTTGAGCGCCTGTTCGAGCTCGCTCAGCAGAACGATAGTGCGGCGCCCGCATTTGCGCGCCGCGATCTTGCCGCTCTTCAGAAGTTTATAGAAGCTCGTCCGTCCAATACCACTAACCTTGCACGCTTCCTTCACGGAAAACGCGATCGAACCCGCGATTTCGCGCGGTACCAACTTTGTCATTACATTCTCCTCGAGCCTAAGCGCCACCGCCAGTGGCAGCGCTTATGACTCGAGGCGGCATTCCGCGCAGTCTCGTGGACCAGGTCAGCATTCCGTGAAGATAGTGGCGCGCAGCGCTAAACGCAAATTCAACAGCTGTTCGCTGACGTTCGCTGACGTTCACTCGGTAAAATATTTCATTATGTCGCCATGCCCGGCGCTATCGGAGCGTTTGACTTCAACGCGGCGGCTTCATCGCCGACTCAGCAACGATGAGCCTAGACTGTGGTCTTCACCGGATGCGTACGTTCAAACCACCGTCGCCTACGCTGTCGAACCTATGGCCCCGAACGACATTAAGGCGGCATTTTTCAACGGAAACCCTTTTAACGCTGCCTCGCCTTCCGGCACAAAATTCACAATGACTTTCACACCCAACGGTAAGATGACGCGGCAGGCTCTCGCACCACCTGGGAAGATAAACGTCGGCATTTGGAAACTCAACGCAAAAGGCTTCTGCACGAGTTGGGAACACGCGGGGTCTAACTGCTTCACGGTTGTCCCAAGTGGCGACAATAAATGGTTGGTTCAAAGGACCGCCACGACCATCACAACCACAATCGCAGTGTGGTCGAAGTAGTTTTTGACGATTGACCTTGCCGTTAAGAAGTGCTGCTCGCCGCGATGTCGCGCCACCATCACGCTAATGAGCGAGCGCGCCGTCCAGCACATCAACGGCGACCATTAAGCGGCTCGGTTTGCCCGAATGTTCGCCAATGCGGCCTTGCCAGCGCGGGTCGCCTCGGACATCGTTTCAAAGAATTCAGATTGCCGTATCGCCTTGCTCTTACCGGCTGCGTAAATCTCCCATCGCCATGATTTGGGCGGACGCCCTTTGTTCTTGATAGCGAGGGTGTAATCAATCGGATTAGGCGCGGCCGTTTCCATCTGGGGTTCCAAGCGACTCGATGTGTGATACGCCACAAGCCGAGCATTCAAAGGTATAAAGGTCGGGCAGGTCGTCAAATCGCGACGTTATTCGAGCCAGCCTCATGATTTGAGCGCAGCTTGGGCAATGCGGCGACTTTGGCGCGTCTTTAACAGAGCGTTCGTAGCGCATGGACAAAGACGGTCCTTAAGCCGCGTTGTCTCGACACCTCACCCGATGCGCCTTAGGTACTAAGTCAATTCGACGAAAGCTTGCGATTTTGAGACAATCATTTGCTTCCGTGCGCCGCACGCAAGCCCGTCAAATCAAAACAGTGCAGTAAGGCATGCAGCCTCCGAGGTGCGCCCATTTTGGAAGGGTCGTGCCCGGATCAATCATTAGTCTTTTTATGCTCGGGCTGGCGGGCGCCGACAACGCCTTGGCGGATAATGACAAGACACCTAACACAAAGTCGCGCCTATTGGGCGCGTGCTGCAGCGCAAGACTGCACGCACCCAGCGACAGTCGATTAGCTCCGACCTTGAAGTCCGCTGACGCGCTGCACCAGGTATTTTTTTGGATGAAATTGATGTCGAATCTGCGAAATATCATTGCCGTCGTCGATGACGACCCGGAGATACGCTTATCGTTGGAGAGGCTTCTGTCGGCATACGGGTATGATGTCGAAATCTTTGATTCAGGCGAGACTTTTCTCGGTCGCGCCCCAACATGCCGCGCGTTTTGCCTTGTTGTTGATATTCATCTCGGCGATATTACCGGTGTGGAATTAGCGCACCGATTGGCGGCGGACGGTTTCAAGTTTCCGATCATTTTTATGACAGGGAACCGAGATGCGCGTATCGAAGAGCAGGCCTTTGCCGCAGGCTGCATCGCTTTTTTAAATAAGCCATTTCAAGCAACGACGTTGATTGATGCGCTTATGCGATGCAAGTAGAGGTTATTCGACGCCTTCGTCACGGCGGACATCAGGTCGTCCGCGTAGAGCATGTTCATGTGAATGACGGCGGCAGGCCGTCATCGGCGTGAAAAAGTAGGATACGCAAGTTTCGCCTGCACGCAGCAATCCAGAAGAAATTCCCGTTTGAAGGCGCTTGCGCCCACTGATGGCCACAATTGGCTTGGGATAATGACGGCCCCGATCATGGGGACTGTCACGTCGGGGGACGGGGACAATGATCGGGGCCGCGCTCTTCACTTTGGAGAGGAGAGCGGCTCCGATTTTATAGTCTTCCTGACTCCGCAAAAATGAAATCTCGGTAATGAACGCGATTGTGATTAATTGGCCTAAGTTCTTGTTTTTCTAATTGTGTTAGCCGCGCCTCAAAATTCTCTATCGGGGTTCCAGGGTTGGCTGGCGCTGGAATTGTTGCCAATGGGACTAAACCCCTCGCCCTCATCGGCTAGCTCAGCCACATTGCCTTTACGATTGGTGGAAATCAGCCAATTTGTGCTGTCGATCACGCGCTGATCTGGATGAACGCGCTATAAGGGCAACTGTGAGGGCGATATTAGCCGGGATGGAGAATACGATGACAGAGATCAAGTTCCATCTTGCAGAACAACCCCGAAGCGGATTGCACTGGAGCGACGTTAAGCACGAGATCACAGCGTGGTGGCATTCTGCCCGCTCGCTCCACGAATTGCAGAGCCTGGATGATCGGTGCTTGCGGGATATGGGAATGTCACGCTGCATCACCGATTTTGAAAGTGCCAAACCGTTTTGGATGGCCTAATCGCGCAAAGCGGCTCAGCATGGCGGGGGTCGGCCTCCCGGCCGTTCCCTCCCAAGGTGTGATGCGTGACACAGCGCCCCGGCCCAGCCGCTGCTACCTGTAGTCATCGGTGCAGGGAAGGTGTGTCATGCTCACAAGAAACGCGCACTTAGTCCGAGAGCGGATATACCCACTGGCATCACTTTTCGTAGGTATAGTGTTCACATTCGGCTGCATTGGCCTTTTGGGCTACGGCCTTCTGTCTCTCGTGGGCTACTGAAAGGCTCGCCGCTCGGGCGCGACTAATTGGCCACGTAAGGCGTGTCTGTCAGTTTAAACCCATGGAACTTTCAAGCCGTCGATTATCAAGCTCGGGAGACGCCACGCGGCAATGAAAAACAATACCCATGAAACAATAATCAAAAAGAAGATTGTCCAGGATTCGAGCAATTTGAGTTTGTTATTAGATCGATAAAATTCAAATTCAGCGATTTCCCAAGCGACTAAGGGAAGCCCTGCTCCAACGATGAACATTCGAACTGAGGGTTGGATTGCGCGGACGAACCGTATTGCCTCTTCGGGCGCATGGTTGTTGGCCGCCGCAATCAAAATGACGCATGCCAAAATCCCCATTGCATTGAGGAGTATCAGAGCGGTGGATAATTTATGACCCATGTGTTGCCCCTATCGGCAGCGACCTGACGGATGCTTTGGTCCAGCGGGACAGAGACTATTGCACGGCCACGCTCTGATCTAGATGAAGTGGTGGGGCTATACGGCATCGGTTGCGGCAGGCGTGCAATGCATAGAGGTAAATGATGGTGGGCAGGCTGTGTTACGGGAATGGGGCTCATTATTCTGCTTAGTGCTCAGTGATGGCCAGCGATAGTCCGTCGAAGCCGAATGGCCTGACGGCACGATTGAACAAGTTAATACCTTTATGGGACACTTCGAGGCCGCGAGTTGGCTGCAGACTGAATCCGACCGTTGGTTGCGAGAACGGAGCGATCCGTCGGATCGGCCTTGATCCGCCGCGTCGTCTCGTAACCGTCCATGCCCGTAAGTTGGATATCCATCAGGATAAGATCGGGCCGCTGTTTCGCGACGGCTTCGAGTGCCTGCTCTCCACTCTCGGCCTCGATGATTTCGTAGTCGGTAAAGGTCAGCATATCGCGAATGATTTGGCGATTATCCTCCTGGTCCTCGACCACCAGAATGCGCTTGCTCATGCCGTTTCTACCTGCTGCGCAACGCGAACCGGGACCGTGAAGGAAAACGTCGAGCCCTGGCCGACCTGTGACTCGACCCAGATTTTGCCGCCGTGCATCTCAACGATGCGTTTGGATATGGCGAGCCCCAGGCCGGTGCCACCCTTCTTGCGGGTGATCGCATTGTCGGCCTGCTGGAATTCCTGAAATAGCTTGGCCTGATCGGCAGCAGAGAGGCCAGGACCGGTGTCGCGCACCGACAGGTGGAATGATCCATCGGTCGACCCGCCCGTTATGACAACTTCACCAGCATCGGTGAACTTGATGGCGTTGCCGACGAGGTTGATCAGGACCTGCGTCAAGCGCCGCCCGTCCCCATGACCTGCTGGCAGTTTGGGCGACACCTTGATCTTGAATGTGAGCTTTTTGTCAGCGGCCAGCGGCTCAAGTGTGCTGCGGACGGTCTGGGCAATATCTTCAAGGGAATAATCTGAGAGATCGAAGACAAGTTGGCCAGCCTCGATCTTCGACAAATCGAGCACGTCATTGATCAATCCGAGCAGGTGTCTGCCGTTACTCTCTAGCCTTTTGAGTACGCCCATCGTCTTTTCAGGCAGTTCACCGTAGATGCCGTCCGCCATCAATTCCGTGTAGCCCAAGATTGCGTTGAGTGGCGTGCGTAGCTCGTGGCTCATATTGGCAAGGAACTGCGACTTGTGCTGGCTCGCGACTTCAAGTTGGCGGCTCTTGTCCTGGATTTCTTCGAAGAGACGCACGTTCTCGATGGCGATCACCGCCTGGTCGGCAAAGGTCATGACGAGATCGATTTGTTTCTCAGTAAAGCGATTGACCTTGTTGCGCCCCAGGGTGAGAACGCCGATCGGGTGTCCTTCGCGCAGCAGCGGAACGCCCAGCAATGTGCGGTAACCGCCCTTCCGCTGCTCTTCGCGAAACGTGTAGTCCGGGTCGGTCGTAACGTCTTCGACGTGAGTGATCTTCCCGTCCAGAAGGGTCCGTCCGACAACACTGCCGCGGCCTGCCGTCATGACGATATTTTTCGTAAATTCCAGCCAGTCAGCCGGAAAGTTGTAATTTGTGGCGTAGTAGAAACCTCGGTCGCTAGGCCGAGTAACGCCAGCCATGTCGGCTTCGCAAAGCCGGGCAGCCGACTCGGTCAGGGTGTCGAGCACCGCCTGTAAATCAAATGTCGAGCGGCTGATGACCTTGAGTACGTCGGCGGTCGCGGTCTGCTGTTCCAGCGATTGCCGCAATTCGTTGAGCAGTCGCGTATTCTCGATAGCGATGACGGCCTGGGCGGCGAAGTTCTGCACAAGCGCGATCTGCTTGTCGGTGAACGGACGAACCTCCTGGCGGAACAGACCTATAAAGCCAATTAGCTCGCCATCCTTTATCATTGGCACGTTAAGCAAGGTGCGGACGCCGCCAAGCTCCACCCCGATTGTCGCCAACGGATCACGGGATAGGTACGCTTCATCAGCACTGTAATCGGCAATGTGGATGGTCTGTCGCGATTTGATAAGGCGACCGGACGCAGTAAGTGGTCCAGGATGATGGGCGTGACTTTCCAAAGCTTCCAGAAATTTTTGAGGCACGCCGAGGTTCGCAATTATCGCACTATTTTCGGTGCGAAACATAAATCCAAAGCTGGCATGGCAAATGCGAGCGGCATTCTCCAGCATCGCTTGGAATACTGGTTCCAGTTGTCCTGGCGATGAACTGATGACACGTAGTACCTCCGACGTTGCAGTCTGCTGCTCCAACGATTCGGTCAGGTCCGTCGTGCGCTGCCGCAATTCATTGAGCAGACGGGTATTCTCGATAGCGATCACAGCCTGCGCGGCGAAATTCTGCACAAGAGCAATTTGCTTGTCGGTAAATGGACGGACTTCAGTGCGATAGATAAAAATTGCGCCAACTAGTACCTCATCCTTTAGCATTGGCACGCAAACAGTAGACCGCGCACCGCCGAGCCTTGCTGCAGCGCCTATTACCGCTTCCTTAGTATCGTCCGCAGTATGGCTCACCTGCTTTGTTCGGATCAACCCATACATA
>CAWGCU010000008.1:0-38507 GCA_963821175.1 uncultured Alphaproteobacteria bacterium | reverse complement strand
CACTCTTTTGCTGGCGATGTCAAAGGCCCTGCGGTACGACTTCTCCCAGGAGCAATTGCGCCGCGGAATATACTATCCGAAGGGTCGCGTTGAATTAGAGCAAAACCAACTTGCCGTGCTGCACGGGCTGCGAAAATTGCTCGAGGGGGGCTCGGCTTTGCCCATGAAGATAACTGAGGCACCCTCGTCGCCCGAACTATTAGCTGCGCAGATCGCCATGTTGCAAAATTCTGCGAAAGCTTATGGAGAGGACGGCGCATTGAGAGTCCGAATGGTCGAGCGCGACGCCGACAAGACTTGACGCGGAGCAGCAATCGCGAGGCCGGCAGGCGGCAAAGCGGGGCGAAGATTTGTCATGACCACCAAAACCTCGACAGCGATTAAGGTCGATAAGTTGGATGCAGCGACCCGTCAGCTACGCACAGCCATAACTCTCTGGTTCAACGAGGGCGATCCTGTCTCAATTCACGCACTCGCTTTTGCGGCATATGAGGTCATCCATGCCGTTAGTAAAAAGCGCAACCCGTATCGCCGTGATCTCCTGTTCAATTCGTTGGTTATCAAGGACGAGTACCGTAGCCAGGTAAACATCTATCTCAAGAAGTACGCTTACTTCTTTAAACATGCAGATCGCAACCCAGATGCAGAGATAGAGTTTAATCCAGAACTCTCAGAGACATTCATCCTTTATGCCATCTGCGGTCGAGAGCTTTGTGGCGAACCTTCAAGCGAAGAAAATCAAACTATTTGTGGTGGCTGCAAATTCACCACTCGGACATTCTCACGCAAAAAGGGCGAGACGTGCTTTCAAACCTCATGTCAGCTGAAAACATAGAGTTGCTCCGTCGCGTTTCTAAACACGAATTCTTTAAGGGAATGAACGACGCGCGACGGCTAACGGGTAAGAAAATGACCGTTAGTCTCGCAATCGAGTGAAACTCGTCGAGAGAGCGGCGGCCACGGCGCCAATGGCGTGACGCCGTGGCCGCTTTCGGTCGGCATTGCCCGCTCGGCCTTCGGCGCAGCACCGAGGCAGGAACTGCGTCGATCTAAAAAGGCGACGGCGCCGCGCGGTCTTGCTCGACCGAAACACCCAGAAGCGAGGAGTTGAAACCCCACCGAGAAGGCGACAGCACGGTGCCGCCTAGGCGCGTCGTCGACAACCGCATCGAACAACGCATCGCGCACGATGACGTCGATCAAAAGTCGCGCGAGCCGCGCAGGAGTCAGTCCGCGCTCGTCTGCGGCGACCTTGAGGCTTGACCAAGTCGCGGCAGGTAACTTAACCCGCCAACGCTCGATGCTCACCGCATCAACCGGATGCCCAACTCGACGAACTTGACGCGCACGTTCCGCGGCGTGCGCTGCTCGCCAACGGTCGCTATTCTCCTGAAAGCGACCGTTTGCTGCGCTGCCGCGAAATGACGCGATGGGCCAGGAGCGACCGTTTGCACTGCAGAAAATCAGCCAGGTTTTTCAATTGTCTGCGCGGCGAACCCTTCTGGCCCGCTTAGTATTCCTCCAACTGGGATCGCGTGATAAGCATAAAATAAGCCCCGGGATTTCTCCTAATCGCTCTCTGCTCGTTCCAGCGAGGTATCAAAGGCCTTTCCGCGATTGCGGACCAACGAGCAGTCTTCGTTTTGCCTACGCCGTGGGCGCGGCGACCAGCAGCAGCGCGAGACAACATCGAGCGGCAATCATTTGATTTTCAGTTTCTCGACCGCGTCCACACAGCCTGCCGAGACCGCAGACCGGTTCGCGGCGAGGCACGCGGCGATGCGGCCCTCGCCGGGTTGCGTCGTGCCGCACAGCTTCTGGATATCGCTCTGGCAGACGCGCACCGCTTCCTTCAAATTCTCCGTGGTGTCCTGGAGATCCAATTCCACCTCGTCGAGGTCAAACGCGCATTTCGCGCTTATCTTGTCCTCATATGACTCCAGGCAATAGACTAGGCGGCCGCCGCCCGGCGTCACCGCCGAGCAATATTGTTTGAGATCCTCACTGCAGGAGCTCTGCAGCTTTTCAATCCGGCTCATCAGCTTCTGCAGGACGTTGCTCATGGTGTCGTTTTGGGCGTACGCAGCCCCTGACAGCGTGGCACACATCACAAGTGGCACGAGCTTGGCAAGACTGCGCGGTGCGAATTTCATGGATCGTCCTCTTATAATCGACGTTGGTGGTCGACCGCAGGCTATGCCTCGGATGACCCTCACTGATGGCGATGTTCTTTTCTCACGACAAGAGCGATACGCGGCGCCGACGACCTCACTGGACCCACCTGAGCGTCAGCGCGGCTACGCCGAGGGCCACATTGAGGCTCACCGTGCCTTGGAGCGAGAGCGGCTGTAGCGAGATTGTATTCGCCGAGCCGCCGAACAGAACGTTGGCGCCGACACCGACGCCGACACCGATTGCGCCGCTTGCGCCGCCGTAAGTACCTGCCAATGCGCCGCGCAACGGTCCGGAACTCGGCGCGTAGACGGCCCATGCCATCACCCCGCCGGCGGAAATGCCGATGTCCAGTCCAAGTCTGCCGAGGACGCCGGCGTATTGCTCGGGCGGATATCCGCCATCGGGCTGAAATACGCACGACATTCGCTGCTGCGATCCAATGAGTAAGCCGATCGACGGCGCGAAGTCTGCACGTCAGCGTGCCGACCTTGGCCCCTTGCGGTGTCTGCGCCGCAGACGGCAGCACCAGCGCAACGATCAGCGCGGCCGCCGCCGCCATCAAACGATAATGCATCATGTCGCGGCCCCACGGGTTTGCTCGACTAACGCCGGGCTCCAAGTGGTGCCCGATTTTTATCCTCCCGCAAAGCATAGCGCGGCGGCGAAGGCCAAACTTGATCTAGATCAAATCGATCATGGTGCCACTACCGCAAATCCAATCCAGCCGGTCAGCGGCGGCCGAAATCGGTCGATGCTCCAGAGCGATGGCGGACCCCTTCAAGCTGATCTGGTCCATTATTGCTGGATTGTTCCATCTCGTCTTCGAATCCCATGATGGAACGGCCCAGTGCCGATTCCGAGGAGAAGCGCGAGGCCGTGAGCGACTCGACACTGTAGTGGTGGCCGTAGATGGCTTGAAAGCGCTTGATCCCAAACGGCCGATTAGAGAAGCGACCGATTTGTGGAGCGCGCCGTGCCCGCTTTGCCCTCGAAAGCGACCGCATTGCTACGCCACGGCAATCCGATTTCCTGGCGATGTCCGCGTCTCCCCCGGAAGCGAACATGTTGTTGCGCGGGCCAATGAAGTGACCAAATATGAAATTATCTTTCGGGTTGCAGCTTCCATTCGCGCGCTAGCTTCTGCGCCTCAGCGATCTCCTCAGAGGTCAATTTGGACGCGACAAAGTCGCGG
Organism: uncultured Alphaproteobacteria bacterium; assembly: GCA_963821175.1. Lineage (GTDB taxonomy): Bacteria > Pseudomonadota > Alphaproteobacteria > Rhizobiales > Xanthobacteraceae > BOG-931. The sequence goes on along the minus strand of CAWGCU010000008.1, from coordinate 35,140 downwards.
GCCTTAACCGCTTCGTCACGGTTTTCGGTCTCCGAAGCCGTAAATTGCAAGGCCGCAAGGCTGAACCACATATGCGCGTGGATATAGTCCTGCGGTACACCCTGACCGCCGTTATACATGACCCCAAGCTTGTACTGCGCGATCGCGACGCCCTGATTGGCGGCGAGGCGGTACCACTTCACCGCCTCGATATAGCTTTGCGGCATACCCCGGCCGAGGTCGTACATGAAGCCGAGGTTGAACTGCGCGTTGCCGTTGCCTTGGTCCGCAGCTTTGCGATGCCATTTCATCGCCTCGGCGTAGTTCCGAGGAACGCCATCGCCATTGCTGTACATGACACCAAGATTGTACTGCGCGTCGGCGTCACCCTGCTCGGCCAGCGAGCGCCAGAGCCGCAGTGCTGTCACGTAGTCTCCCTGCTCTGCCGCAGCTAACGCAACGTCGAACGGCCCAGCCTTGGCGGCTCCTGGCACAGCCACCGCCACGAACAATGCCGTCAGCGTTGCGTGGAGTAGACGACAGCGTAATTTAATCACGTTTGACGTGGGCGAAAACTAGTGAAGGCCGATTGGCCCTCCCAGGGGTGTCATAACGCCAAAAAGTGGCCACTAATCCTGCCGCACGATGACTTTGGTGCCGACATTCACCCGCTCGTAGAGATCGGCCACGTCGTCGTTGACCAGGCGGAAACAGCCTGACGATACCGCCTGCCCGATGGTCTCCGGCGCGTTGGTGCCGTGGATACGGTACACGGTGTTGCCGAGATACATAGCGCGGGCGCCGAGCGGATTGCCGGGGCCGCCGGCCATGAAGCGCGGTAGATAAGGCTGCCGCGCGATCATCTCCGGCGGCGGATGCCAATCCGGCCATTCGGCCTTACGCGAAATCTGCAACAGTCCTTGCCAGGTGAAGCCATCACGGCCGACGCCAATGCCGTAGCGCATCGCATGCGTCTCGTCCTTGATAAGATAGAGATGCCGCTCTTGCGTATTGATGATGATGGTGCCAGGCGGCTGTTGCGAACGATAGAACACCATTTGCTTCTGAAAATCTTCCGGAAGATTTGCAGAATTGCCGTGATCGACGCCCGGATCAACGTCTTTTGCCGTGGGCTGGAATTGAAATAGTGACGGTTGCTGCGGGGGCAGCGTTTGTGCAGAAACGTGTGCCGAAATCAGGCACAAGATCGCTGCGCCAAGGCGCAGACTGAAACTGCGGAAGCTTTTCATGTTTCACCCTCCGCCCTTGGGTATTGCTATTTTTCCCCACAAGCAATGGCCAAAACTCATGGCAGAGCAGTGTCCGTCGTCAGAGATTTTGAGACGACGAAGCCGACCGTGCCGCCGGCAAAAAGATCGGCTGCCCCGTGCTCGCGCTTTGGGGCACCGGCGGCCTGCCCGCCAATGCCGGCATCGATCCGCTTGCGACCTGGCACGACTGGGCGCCCGACCTGCGCGGCTTCGCAATCGAAAGCGGCCACTACGTGCCGGAAGAGAACCCGGCTGCGACCGCGCGGGCATTGCTGGATTTCTTTGCCGCGCGCTAAAGTCTGCGCATGACCACGATCGACCGCCAAAGCGCCTTTTCCGGCACGCGCGAAGTCGCCGAGCGGCTGCGCTTCGACGTGGTGCGCTTGGAAGATTATTTGAGTGCGCATGTCGCCGGATTCGGCGGCCCCATCGTGGTCAGGCAGTTCAAAGGCGGCCAGTCCAACCCGACTTATCTCGTGGAAACGCCGCTGCGGCGCTACGTGCTGCGGCGCAAACCGCCGGGCAAGCTGTTGCCCTCCGCGCACGCCGTGGACCGCGAGCACCGCATCATCAGCGCGCTTTCCGCCCAACGCTTCCCGGTCGCCGAGCCGGTGCTCTACTGCGCCGACGAAAGCATCGTCGGCACGCCGTTCTTCGTCATGGCCCATGTCGAGGGCCGCGTGTTCTGGGAGCCGCAGATGCCGGCGTCCAATCCCGCCGAACGCGCGGCCGTCTACGACGCCATGAACGCAACCATCGCGCGGCTGCACGCGTTCGATCCGGCGAAGATCGGCTTGTCCGACTACGGCCGCGGTGAAAATTATGTGGCACGCCAAGTCGAACGCTGGTCGAAGCAGTACCGCGCCTCCGAAACCCAATCGATCGAGGACATGGAACGGCTGATTGCGTGGCTGCCGGCGCATCTGCCGCCAAGCCCGCCGCCGCGCGTGGTGCACGGCGACTACCGGCTCGACAACGTCATCCTTAAGCCCGACGCGCCGCAGATCGCAGCCGTGCTCGATTGGGAGCTTTCGACGCTCGGCGATCCACTGGCCGATTTCTCCTACCATCTGATGCAATGGCACATGCCGCCGTCCGATGCCGGCACTGGTTCGCTCATCGACCATGACATCGCCGCGCTCGGCATTCCGTCGCTCGAAACGTATGTGGACGCTTACGTCGAGCGCACCGGGCTCGATCCGCGGCAGCATCTGCCGGTCTATTTCGCCTATAATTTCTTCCGCCTCGCCGCGATCTTGCAGGGCATCGCCGGCCGCGTGCGCGATGGCACCGCGACCAGCGCCTTTGCCGCGGCCAAAGCCGAATTGGTGGGCCCACTTGCCACAAAGGCCTGGGAGTTCGCGCAGGCTGCCGGCGCATGAAGACGTTTGCGCTCGCGCTCGGCGGCGGCGGCGCGCGCGGGCTGGCGCATATTCCGGTGATCGAGGCGCTCGATGATCTGGGCCTAAAGCCCACTGCCATTGCCGGCACCTCGATCGGCGCGCTCGTTGGCGCCGCCTATGCCGCCGGCATGCGCGGCAAGGACATCCGCCGCCACGTCATCGCGCTGGCGCATAACCGCGGCGAGATCACGCGCCGGCTCATCGCCGCGCGCGCCGGCACGCTGGCCGATCTGTTCACCGGCGCCTTCGGCCAGGCGACGCAGCTCGACGCCGAGAAATTCTGCGCGCATTTTTTGCCTGAAGCGGTGCCGCAGGATTTCGCCGCACTGCAAATTCCGCTCACGGTGATCGCGACCGATCTGCACCGGCGCCAGGAAGCGGCCTTCACATTCGGCCCGCTGCAGCCGGCGCTGGCAAGCTCGATCGCCATCCCCGGCCTGTTTCGCCCGGTAGCGATCGGCAGCAGCATTCTGGTCGACGGCGGCGCCACCAATCCGCTGCCGTTCGATCAAGTGCGCGAGCGCGCCGACGTCACCGTCGCCATCGATGTGTTCGGCATGCCGGATATGGAGCGAAACGATATTCCGAGCGCCTGGGAAAGCATGTTCACGACGCTGCAGATCATGGGCTCGGCCATCGCCGCGGCCAAGCACAAGCACGCCCCGGCCGATCTCGTGATCCGACCCAATGTCGCGATCTTCCGCACGCTGGATTTTTATCAGGCGAGCGCCATCTTGCGCACCGCCGACGCAGTGAAGGCCGAAGTGAAGGAAAAGCTCGGCGCGCTGCTTGCGGCCTAGCGGCGTTCGCGGAAAAACTCCTTGAGCAACGCGCCCGCCTCGGCCTCCGCCAAGCCGCCGTAGACCTCCGGCCGATGATGGCAGCTCGGCGACGCGAAAAACTTCACGCCATTGTCCACCGCGCCGCCCTTGGGATCGGCGGCGCCGTAATAAAGCCGGCGGATACGGGCGAAGGCGACCGCGCCCGCGCACATGGCGCAGGGCTCGAGCGTGACATAGAGGTCGCAGTCCTCGAGCCGTTCGGAGCCGAGCGAGGCCGCGGCCGCCCGGATCGCGATGATCTCGGCATGAGCCGTCGGATCGCGGTCGGCCAAGGTACGATTACCGGCGCGCGGCGACGACGGCGCCGGCGCGCACGATGACGCAGCCGACCGGCACCTCGCCCCGCGCGCCGGCGGCGCGGGCTTCCTCCAGCGCCATAGCCATAAAGGAAGTCATGGTCCCCTGCGAGCCGCTCTGCTATCAGCCGTCATCAGCGAGCGGAACTATGGACGGCAACATCGAACAGCACAAACCCGGCGAGCGCATCGCCAAGGTGATCGCCCGCGCCGGCTTGGCGTCGCGGCGCGAGGCGGAAGGCTGGATCGCCGCCGGCCGCGTCGCGGTCAACGGTGCTGTGATCACTTCGCCGGCCTGCAACGTGACCGCGCAGGACACGCGTCACCGTCGACGGCGCGCCACTGCCGGCGCGCGAGCGCACGCGGCTCTTCCTCTATCACAAGCCGCGCGGGCTGATGACCACTCACGCCGACCCAGAGGGCCGACCGACCATATTCCAGCATCTACCAGCCGAGCTGCCGCGCCTGATCAGCGTCGGCCGGCTCGATTTCAATACCGAGGGGCTGCTACTCCTCACCAATGACGGCGCGCTCGCCCGCGTGCTCGAACTGCCGGCGACCGGCTGGCTGCGCCGCTACCGCGTGCGCGCCCACGGCAAAGTGACCCAGGCGCAGCTCGACCAATTGCGCTCCGGGCTCACCCTCTCCGGCATCCATTACGGCGCCATCGAAGCCACGATCGAGCGCGTGCAGGGCGCCAACCTCTGGCTCACCTTTGCGATTCGCGAGGGCAAGAACCGCGAGGTGCGCAACGTGCTCGGCCATCTCGGTCTCGACGTGACGCGGCTCATTCGCGTCTCGTTCGGCCCATTCCAGCTCGCCGAGCTTAAGACGGGCGACGTCGAGGAAGTCCGTACGCGGATTTTGCGCGAACAGCTCGGCGAACGGCTGGTCGCGGATTCGGGCGTCGATTTCTCGATGCCGCTTTTGCCGCGGTCGCCCACGGCGGACAAGGATCCGCGGCGCGAGACCCCGCCGCGCAAACCGCCGAGTCATTCCTGGCGCGCGCACGAGGAGGAACGCCCGGGCAAGAAATTCCAGCGCAAATTCCACGGCGCGCGCCGTGATGATGAAACGCCACCGCAGCGTCCAACGGACGATGTGCGCGCCGAGGTGCTTACCGATCGCAAGGGCCGCGCGGTGGCGGTCGAGCGCCACGGCCAACCGCCGCCGCGCGAGCTGCCGGAAAAGCAGCCGGAAAAGCGCGGCAAGCACGGCCGTCGCCGCTCCTCTGCTGACCGCGCATCCGGCCCGCGGCGTAGTCATCCCAAAGGCCGCCGCTGATGCGGGTGGTCGGCGGCAGCCTGCGCGGGCGCACGCTCGCCGCGCCGAAATCGCAAACGATCCGCCCGACCGCCGACCGGCTGCGCGAAGCGCTGTTCAACATTCTGGTCCATGCCTATGACAACCCGATCGGCGGCGCACGCGTGCTCGACCTATTCGCCGGCACCGGCGCGCTCGGCATCGAAGCGCTGTCGCGCGGCGCTGCGTTTGCGCTGTTCGTCGACGACGGCGCGGAGGCGCGCGCGCTGCTGCGCGAGAACGTCGCGACGCTCGGCCTCGGCGGTACGTCCCGCATCTTCCGCCGCGACGCCACCAAGCTTGGGCCGGCGCATCCGGTCGAGCCGTTCTCGCTTGCCTTCCTCGATCCACCCTACGGCAAAGGCCTCGCCGAACAGGCGCTCGAACTCGGCGCGCGCCGGGGCATGGCTCGTGCCTGGTGCATTGATCGTCGTCGAAGAGGCGAAGAAATCCGCTTTCGCAGCGCCGGAGGGTTTTGCCGAGGTCGAACGCCGCGCCTATGATGATACCGAGTTTGTCATGCTGCGGCTTGCTATTCCGGCGTGATGTCCGCTGCCTTCATGGCATCGCCCCAGGTTTTGATCTCGCTTGTAACGAAGCTTTGCAGATATTGCGGGGTGCGGTGCTCCGGCGGCGGCAATGCCGCGCCGAGCTCGTGCACGCGTTGCTCCACCGCGGGCGTCGCCATCGCCTTGAGGACCGCTGCATTGAGCTTGGTGACGATGACGGAAGGCGTCGCCTTGGGCAAAAAGATCGCATTCCAACTGTTGGCCGCAAAGCCTTTCAGCCCCTGCTCGTCGGCAGTGGCGATGTCGGGAAAGACCGCTGAGCGCTCGCTGCCAATCACCGCCGGCGCCTGCACCGCGTGACTTTGCAATTGCGCCATCGCAGTGGTGATGGTCGGGCACATGTAATCGATGCGGCCGGCGAGCAGATCTTGCATCGCCGGCGCGAGCCCGCGGTAAGGCACGTGGGTGATCGCCACGCCGATGCGGACATTGAACAGAGCGCAGGCGAGATGCGAGCCGGTCCCAGTGCCGGGCGAGCCATATTGCATCTTGGCCTGGTTGGCCTTGGCGTAAGCGATGAAGTCCGGCAGAGAGCCCGCCGGGATGCCGAGCCGCGTGGTCAGGATGAGCGGCTGCTGGGCAACCAAGGCAACGGCTGCGAAATCGGTCGCGGCATCGTAAGGCGGCTCCTTGTGGATGAGCTGCACCTGGGCATTGGGCGACTCGCCGCCAAGCAGCAGCTGATAGCCGTCGGGATCGGCGCGCGAAATCCGCGCCGCGCCGGTCAAGCTGCCGGCGCCGGGCACGTTCTCGACGATGACCTGTTGGCCCAAAATGTCGGAAAGCGCCGCGGCATAAACGCGGCCCATGGTGTCGTACACGCCGCCCGGCGCGAACGGCACCACCATAGTCACCGAGCGCGTCGGCCATTCTTGTGCGTGAGCGGGCGCGCCCAACGAAACAAACAATGCCACGAGAGCCAACGGTCGACGCCAAGACATCCAATGCTCCGCGATTTAGGTTAGCGCCGCCCGAACAGGCGCTCGATGTCGGTGAGCTTGAGTTCCACATAGGTCGGGCGGCCGTGATTGCATTGGCCGGAATTCGGCGTCGCCTCCATCTCACGCAGCAGCGCGTTCATCTCTTCGGGCTTGAGCCATCGCCCGGCGCGCACCGAGCCGTGGCACGCCATCGAGGACGCGACCTGCATCAGCCGGCGTTCCAGCGGCAAGGTCTCGTCCCATTCGCTGATATGCTCCGCAAGATCGCGAACGAGGCCCTCGCCATCGATCTCGCCAAGAAGCGACGGCGTCTCGCGCAACGCCACCGCGCCAGGACCGAAAGCCTCAATCGCCAAACCAAAGCGCGCGAGTTCTTCGGCACGCGCGACGAGCCGCTCGACGTCGGCTTCGTCGAGCTCGACGATCTCGGGGATCAGCAGAATTTGCCGCGCCACGCCGGCTTTCTCGATCGCGGCTTTGAGTTTTTCGTAGACAATGCGCTCATGGGCGGCGTGCTGATCGACGATGACCAGGCCGTCGCGGGTCTGCGCTACAATATAGGTTTCGTGCACTTGCGCCCGCGCCGCGCCGAGCGGCCGGTCGATCAACTCGGCGGTCGGCTCCGCTTCGCTGCGCAAGTCCGCGGCCGGCCCACCGACATCGAACGCGGCTTGCGCGGCTTCGGCAAAGCTACCGCCGCGCGACGGCATGTAGGACCGCCGCGCATCGTTCGGCCGTGCCGGCGAACGGCGCCAGTCCCAGCTACGGATCGGCACGGCGGCAGGGCGAAACGCCGCGATGGTCGCGCTACCACCGGTCGTCGCCGCGCGCATTCCCTCGCGGGCCAGCGCCGATTTCAGCGCGGAGACGATCAGCGCACGCACCAAGCCGGCATTGCGAAAGCGTACCTCGGCTTTGGCCGGATGCACATTGACGTCGACCTCGCGCGCATCGAGCGCGACGAACAGCGCCAGCACGGGATGCCGGTCGCGCGGCAGATAATCGGCGTAAGCGCCGCGCACGGCGCCGATGAGAAGCTTGTCGCGCACCGGCCGGCCGTTGACGAAGAGATACTGGCCGAGCGCATTGCCGCGCGTCAGCGTCGGCAGCGCGGCAAAGCCGTCGATGACGATGCCCTCGCGTTCGGCGGCGATCTCGACTGCGTTGGCACGAAAGTCGGCACCGAGAATGTCGCCGAGCCGCGTCAGCCGCCCGGTCGCGCCGGGCAGCGCCGCGGCAAAGGTCACCGGTGCGCGCTCCTCGCCCGCAAGCGTGAAGGCGACATCGGGCCGGCTCATGGCGAGCCGGCGCACCACTTCGCGCACCGCTTCGGCCTCGGTGCGGTCGAGCTTGAGGAATTTCAGCCGCGCCGGCGTGGCATAGAACAGATCGCGCACCTCGACGCGAGTGCCTTCACTGAGCGCCGTGGGCTTGATGGCGGATTTGGCGCCGGCATCGACCTCGATGGCCCAGGCATGGGGCTCGCCGGCGTGCCGCGTCGCGATCGACAGCCGCGCCACGGAACCGATCGAGGGCAGCGCCTCGCCGCGAAAGCCCAGGGTGCGGATCGACACCAGATCGTCGTCGGCAAGCTTCGAGGTGGCGTGGCGCTCGACCGCAAGGTCAAGATCGCTGCGCGTCATGCCTGCGCCGTCGTCGGTGACGCGGATCAGGCGGCGGCCGCCGCCGTCGGTGAGCACGTCGATGCGGGTCGCGCCGGCATCGAGCGCATTTTCGACCAGCTCCTTGACCACGCTCGCCGGACGCTCGACCACCTCGCCGGCGGCGATGCGGTTGACGGTGGCTTCCGAAAGCTGGCGGACGGGCATGGGCGACTCGGGCTGATCAGAAACCGTAGCCCGGATTGAGCGCCAGCGAAATCCGGGGCCTGAGATCGCGCCGATTAATCGTTCCCGGATTTCGCTTCGCTCAATCCGGGCTACAAATCAATCGAACGCCGGCTTGGCGCGGCGCAAGTTCTTGATGCCGCCGCGGCGTTTCTTGCCTTCGATGCGGCGCTCGCGCGACGCTTTGGTCGGCCGGGTCGGTCGCCGCTTGATCGGTGCAACGGCCGCTTGGCGGATTAGGTCGAGCAGGCGGTCGAGCGCATCCTGCCGGTTGCGCCCCTGGGTGCGATGGCTTTGCGCGATGATGACCAGCACGCCGTCGCGGGTCAGCCGCGAGCCGGCAAGCCGTTGCAATCGGGCGCTCACGTCGTTCGGCAGCGAAGGCGAGTGGCGCACGTCGAAGCGAAGCTGCACCGCGGTCGAGAGCTTGTTGACGTTCTGACCACCCGGTCCCGACGAACGCACGAAGCTTTCTTCGATTTCGCGCTCGTCGATCGAGATGTGGTCGGTGACCTGAATCATGCGCAAACGTAGCTCGGATCGCGCCCGGGCTACAACGACGCGCTGCGTTCCTTAGTTGGCCGTCGGCGCGGTCGAAGCCACACCTTCGGGCTTGCCGACCACTGTGACCAGGAGGCCTCCGTTGAGCAGACGCTTGGCGACGCGCCGCGCATCGTCCAGCGTGACACTCTCGATCATCGCCGGCCGCCGCGCGATGTAATCGATGCCGAGATCGTCGCGCTGCAATTGCACCAACAGCGAAGCGATCTTGCTCGACGTGTCGAGATTGAGCGCGAACGACGAGTTGAGATAGGCCTTGGCCTTGGCGAGCTCTTCGGCGGTCGGGCCGTCTTCGGCGAGGCGACGGATTTCCTTCTGGATCAGATCGAGGGTTTCGGCGCTGCGATCCGCGCGGGTTGCGGTCGAGCCGAGGAACAATGCCGTGTGGTCGTACCACAGCAGGCTGTCGGAGACGCCATAGGCCAAGCCGCGCTTCTCGCGCACCTCTTGGTAGAGCCGCGATGAAAACGTGCCGCCGCCGAGAATGTGGTTGACGATATAGGCGGCCATGAAATCGGGATCCTTGCGGCCGATGCCGGCGCCGCCGAATTCGATCACCGCTTGCGGCACGTCGAGGTTGACGACGGTACGGCGGTTGAGACCCTGCGGCACCGCGTTGGCGACCGGGGTGAGCTCCGCCTTCGCCGGCAGCGCGCCGAACACGCGGTCGAGCATGGTCTTGACGGTTGCAGCATCGATGTCGCCGACCACGGCGATCTTGAGGTTGTCGCGCGCCAGCGTGCGGTTGGTATAGGTTTTCAGATCGGCGATCGTGATATTCGGCATCGATTCCAGGGTGCCGTTCGCCGGGCGGCTGTAAGGATGGCCGGCAAAGGCGATGTCCCACCAGCGCTGGTTGGCGATATCGGTGGGGCTCGTCCTGGCGCGGCGCAGCGCCGAGAGAATTTGCGCGCGGTTGAGCTCGACGTCGGCCGCATCGAAGCGCGCCGCGGTCAGCGACAGCCGCAGATCCTCGAACGCCTCGTCGCGATTTTCCGACAGCGTGCGCAACGTGCCGCGCAGCGCATCGCGGTCGGCGCTGAAATTCAGCTCGATCGCCTTGCGCTCGAGCCGTTCGTGGAACGTCTTGGAATCGAATTCGCCGACGCCGTCGTTGAGCGGTCGAGGCGGCAAGATAGGCGGTCCCCGCCTTGCCCGCCGGATCCTGCGCGGCGCCGCCGCCGAAGGCGAAGTCGATGGCGATCAACGGCACGGCCGGCTCATGCACCAGCCAAGCCTCGATGCCGCTCGCGCTCACCACGCGCTCGATGGTGGTCGCCGAGGCCGGAGCCGCGGACGTGACCGCCGCCAGGAGCGGGATCGCGATCGCGATCGCGGCACGGTGGACGGATTTCGACATAGCGCGCGCGATTACTTTCACGAATGCTTCTCCTCGGGCTTGAGGCTTTGGACGAGATAGCCGGTCACCGACCGGCGGCGGTCGAGCCATTGCCGCGCCACCGCTTGCACGGCTTCGGGCGTGACGGCGCGGATATGGTCGGGCCAAGCCTGGACCATGTCGACGGTTTCGCCGCAGGCGATCGCCGCGCCGTACCAGCGCGCCAAGGTCGCCTGATTGTCCTGGGCATAGACCGCTTCGGCGATCAGCCGGTTCTTGGCGCTGTCGATCTCGTCCGAGGTGACGCCGTGCTCGACGACGTCGGCCAGCACGGCATCGATGCCGTCCTCGACCTGGCGCAAGGTCACGCCCGGCTTCGGCACGCCGTAGACACCGAGCTTGGCGTAGTCGAGCGCGGTGCTCGCATAGGAGGCGCCGGCATTGAGCGCGATGCCCTTGTCGACGACCAGCGTGCGATAGAGCCGGCTATTGGAACCCGAGCCGATCACACCGGCCAGCACGTCAAGCGCTTCACTCTCGCCGGGCTTGGCCGTGGTCTCCGACGGCACCAGATAGTTGCGCGTGACGCTCGGCTGCTCGACGCGGGAATCGGCGAGCGTGACGGTGCGCGGCGCTTCCTGCACCGGTTCCATGGGATGCTGCCGCGGATTGTTTTCGGCGCGCGGCGCGATCTTGCCGTAGGTCGCCTCGGCGGCGGCCTTGACCTCTTCGGCGCTGACGTCGCCGGCGACGATCACCACCGCATTGTTCGGCGTATAGAAGCGCCGGTAGAACGCCAGCGCATCGTCGCGGCTGAGCTTTTCGATCTCCTGGCGCCAGCCGATCGCCGGCCGGCCATAGGGATGATTGAGATAGAGCGCCGCGTCCATCTGCTCGCCGAGCCGGCCCACCGGGTTATTGGCGACCCGCATGTTCTGCTCTTCGAGCACGACATTGAGCTCGGGTTTCACCACCTCGTCGGTGAGCACGAGGCCGGTGATGCGGTCGGCTTCGAGCGCCATCATCTCCTTGAGGTGCTCGCGCGGCACGCGCTGGAAGAAGCCGGTATAGTCGGAGGTGGTGAAGGCATTCTCCTGGCCGCCGATCTCGGCGACGTCCTGCGAGAACGTGTCGCCGGGATTCTTCTCGGTGCCCTTGAACATCAGATGTTCGAGGAAGTGCGCCAGGCCGGATTTGCCCGGCGTCTCGTCGGCGGCGCCGACCTTGTACCAGATCATGTGGGTGACGACCGGCGCGCGATGATCGGGGATCACCACGACTTCAAGACCATTGTCGAGTTTGAAATCAGTGACCGTTGGCGCTGCTTGCGCAGGCGCAGCGCAAGTCATTGCGCCGGCGAGCGCCACGATGAGCATCGGTAGTTTTGACAAGAGCATACCCTCCGCGGGTTAGTTCGAGAGCGCGCCCCGCAAGATATCCTGCGTTGCAGGTACGGTTTCCGATTCAGTCGGAATCTACTTCGAGCCGAAGATCACCCCGCGCCCGATCGATCGTCATTAGCGGAGCATGATCATTTCGCAAAACCTGCTTCGAAAGACAGCTTAGGAAGCCATGCTTCGAAAGGCCTGCCGCCATCCTCGGATCAAATCCGGGGACTGGTTTTCCGGATCATGCTCTAGCGCGTCGGCTCCACCCGCTCGCCGAGCGACTTGACCTTGTAGTTCGATGGCGCCTGGCCGATGCCATAGGGCTGATCGGGCGACGGCGTAAGATAGCCGGGCGGCGGATCGGTGAGCGTTCCCCGCGACGGCTCGCCGGTAAAGGTCGTGTATTCGGTCTTCGACTTGAATATGCCGCTGAATAGGCTCTTCTTGGCTCCTTGGTCGCGCGGATCGGCCATCTGCGAATTGGCGCTGGCGCTGCTGTCGATCGGTGTATTGACCCGCGGCGCACCGGCCGGATCGAGTTCGTTCGGCCGCAGCGGCCGGCTCGAATCGGCAACGTAGTCCGGCTTCGGCGCGACCTTCTTTTCCGCGGCCTTGGCCTTGGCGCGGCGGATCATGTCCTGATCCTTCGGCCAATTCGGCACCGGCGGCGCGGTCGAAGCTTCCGGCGGCGGCAGATCGCGCGTCGGCGGCACCACCAGCGGCGAACGCTCGTTATAGTCGATGCCGGCATAGCTGCTGTTCGGGTCGCGTAAGCCGAACGTCTCCATGACCTTGCCCATCACCGAGGGGCCATCGTCGTCGTCGCCGGCCCGGGCGGCGGAATTGGTGCCAAGAACAAGACCGGCCAAGCCGAGGCCGAGCGCAGCGTGCACCAGCATGCCAACCTTGCGGTTGCGAATTCGGTTTTGCGGCATAACCCTCACCCCGAGAAACCGGAGCGCTTTGCTCCGGACGGCAGCCTAAAAGACCGCGCCGACCCCGTTAGGCTTTGTTTTAAATACGGGATCAGGGCGCTTTTGCGGCACTGCCACCCCAAACCGATTCATACAGTAGGCCCACCACCCCCGCAACAATGGCAACATCGGCTAAGTTGAAGACATACCAGCGGAAGCTCCAGGTGGCGGTATCGAGGTGCAGGAGCACGAAATCCAGCACTCCCGGCCAATGCAGCCGGTCGAGGGCGTTGCCCAGCGCCCCACCGATGATCAGCCCCAGCGCTGCGGCGGTGAGTCGCGTCGAGGCTCGTGCCAGCCATGCCCAAAGAAACGCCACCGCCGCCGCCTTGAAGGCCAGCAGCGCCCACTGGCCGACCGGCCCCTGCTGAGGGAACAGGCCGTAGCTGATGCCGGTGTTCCAGGTCAGGACGAGGTCGGCAAACGGCGTCACCGGCACAGCGCCGCGGCTGCCGAGGTCGAAGGCGTCAAGGAGCCAAAATTTTGCAGCCTGGTCGAGGAGGCAAGCGATCGCGGCAATGACCAGCCCGAATGCGCTCAGCGATCCCCAGATATAGCTGCGGTCCGCGTCGCCTGGTGCTGCGTCGGCCACCAAAGACCCCTACTCCGCCGCCTTGCGCATGTCTTCCCATTCGCGAAGTGCCTGGGCGTCGCGCGGCGTGACGTCGGGATATTGCGGATCGGCGCCGACCGCGGGCGAGATTTTCCACGACCGAGCGCATTTCTTGCCCTCGGCGCGGCGCGGCTCGACCGCAACACCGCGCACGTCATCGAGCCGGAAGGCCGAGGCCGGCCCCTCGCCCTCGACCAGGGTCGCCGCCGAGGTGATGCAGAGTTCGGCGAGATCGGCGCCGACCGCGACGCCGAACAAGTCCGGATCGGCGATATAGACGACAGGCGCCGCTTCGAGCGAGGAGCCGATGCGCTTGGCCGCGCGCTCAAGCTCGAGCGCGCCAGTGACGACACGGCGGACGTTGCGCAGCTTGCGCCATCTCTCGGCAAAAGCGTCGTCGCGCCAGGATTGCGGCACTGACATGAAGTCTTCGAGATGCACCGACTGCGCCGCCGGATCGCGCGCCAGCCAAGCTTCCTCGGCGGTGAAGCACAGCATCGGAGCGAGCCACGTGACCGTGGCGCGGAACAGATGATCGAGTACGGTGAGGCAGGCCTTGCGCGTCACCGAGGTATAGGGATCGCAATAGAGCGCATCTTTGCGGATATCGAAATAGAACGCCGACAGGTCGGAAGTCATGAACGCATTGAGCGCGGCGAAGATGCGCTTGTAGTCGAATTCGGCGTAAGCGGTGCGGACCAGCGGATCGAGCTCGGCGAGCCGATGCAGCATCAGGCGCTCGAGCTCCGGCATTTTTTCGTAAGCCACTTTATCGACGGTCTCGAAATGCGCCAGATTGCCCAGCATCCAGCGCAAGGAGTTGCGCAAACTACGATAGGTATCTGCTGTCGTTTTTAGTACTTCAGGACCGATGCGTAGATCGTCTGCATAATCAGCGGCGCACACCCACATGCGCAGGATGTCGGCGCCGGATTGCTTGATCACATCCTGCGGCGCGGTGACATTGCCGAGCGACTTCGACATTTTGTGGCCCTTCTCGTCGAGCACGAAGCCGTGGGTAAGCACAATGTCGAACGGCGCGCGGCCGCGAGTGCCGCAGCTTTCCAACAACGACGACTGAAACCAGCCGCGATGCTGGTCGGAGCCTTCGAGATACATCACCGTCTCGGGCCCGCCGTCGGCCTTGCGCTTGATATGGGCGAGTGCCGGAAAGCGCTGTGGATCTTCCAGCACGAAAGCGTGCGTCGAGCCGGAATCGAACCAGACGTCGAGAATATCGTCGACCTTCTGCCAGTCCTCGGTAGCACGTGAGCCGAGAAAACGCTCGCGGGCGCCTTGCGCATACCAGGCGTCGGCGCCTTCTTTCTCGAATGCCTCAGCGACGCGCGCATTGACTTGTTGGTCCTGCAGGATTTCCGCCGAGCCGTCGCCCTTCTCGCGCACGAACACCGTGATCGGCACCCCCCAGGCACGCTGGCGCGAGATCACCCAGTCGGGCCGGCTCTCGATCATGCCGTTGATGCGGTTCTCGCCCGCCGCCGGCACCCAGCGTGTGACTTTGATGGCTTCGAGCGCGCGATGGCGGAGCGTGTCGCCTTTTCCCGCGATGTCCTTGTCCATCGCGATGAACCATTGCGGTGTGTTGCGGAAGATCACCGGCTTTTTCGAGCGCCACGAATGCGGGTACTGATGCTTGAGCCGGCTGCGCGCGATTAACATGCCAGCGTCGCTCAGTGCCTTAATCACCGCCTCGTTAGCATCACCCTTCTCGCCCTTGTCGGTAAGCACTCGCTTGCCAGTGAAACCGGGCGCCTGTTCGGTGAAACAGCCATCGGCGTCAACGGTGTAGGGGATGTTGGTATTGATGCCACGCGCGGCGAGCTTGTGCGCGTTCGCGGTCCAGACATCAAAATCTTCGCGACCGTGACCCGGTGCAGTGTGCACAAAGCCGGTGCCGGTGTCGTCCGTGACATGATCGCCAGCGAGCAGCGGTACTCCAAAATCATAACCGTCGAGACGGCCGTTCAACGGATGAGAGCAAAGGATCGCGCCCACGATATCTGTGGGTACTTTTCCGAGTTGCTTGAACGCCGTCACTCGAGCTTGCCTCAACACGTCCAAGGCAAGTTTTTCGGCAAGGATGAACTTGTCGCCCACCTTAGCCCAGTTGTCCTGGGGCGCATCAGTGATCTGATAGAGGCCATATTCGATCTTAGGCGAATAACTGATTGCGCGATTGCCAGGAATTGTCCAAGGCGTCGTTGTCCAGATCACGATGGATGCGCCAAGAACTGGCGGCGCACTTGAGCCGAAAAAGGAAAGAGTCCGGACCGGAAACTTCACCCACACCGTATCGGACGTGTAGTCCTCATATTCGACCTCGGCCTCAGCGAGCGCGGTCTTCTCCACCACCGACCACATCACCGGCTTCGAGCCGCGATAGAGCGTGCCGTTGGCCGCGAACTTCATCAGCTCACGCGCGATCTGCGCCTCGGCGGCAAAATCCATCGTCGTGTAGGGATGCGCCCAGTCGCCGATCACGCCGAGGCGCTCAAACTCCGCACGCTGCACCTTGATCCAATGCTCGGCGAATTGCCGGCACTCTTTCCGGAAAGCGACCAAAGCCGCGGCGTCGGAGAAATCCGGCTTCGGCTTGCCCTTGGCGCGGTAGTTCTCCTCCTCGATCTTCCATTCGATCGGCAGGCCGTGGCAGTCCCAGCCCGGCACGTAGTTGGAATCGAAGCCGAGCATTTGCTGGCTTCGCGTCACCACGTCCTTGAGGATCTTGTTGAGCGCGTGCCCGATATGGATGTTGCCGTTGGCGTAAGGCGGCCCGTCATGGAGGATGAAGCGCGGCCGGCCCTCGCCGGCGGCACGCAGCCGGCCATAAAGGTCGAGGCTGTTCCAGCGCTCAAGGATCGCCGGCTCCTTCTGCGGCAGGCCGGCGCGCATCGGGAAGTCGGTCTTGGGCAGAAACAGCGTTTCCGAGTAATCGCGCGCTTTTGCCGGCGTTTCGCTCATGGGGCGCCTTCTAACAAGCCGATTGCGCTGCGGAAAGGCGCAAAAATAGCGGATGGGGAACCGGCTGCTCTTATTTCGCGTTACCCCAATGAGCCATTGGGCCGGCTGGTGCAGGGCGACGGAGGGTTTTGTGGACTATATCCGCGCCAAGCGCGAAGTTCGTCACGCGCTAGTCATCAGCGATCCGCAGCCGGTGGAAAACGTAACTAACGTCTGGCTGTCGGCCGGCCAGGCGGCGAACATCGGCATTTTCCTGATCCTGTTCGGCGCATTTCTCTATATCGGCCGCGCCATCCTGTTGCCGATCCTGGCCGCCTCCATCGTCGCCTTGACGCTGGCGCCGCTGGTGAAGGGCGCGAAGCGGCGCGGCATCCCGCCGTGGCTCACCAGTCTGGTCATTGTCGCCCTTGGACTGGGCGCACTGGGCCTGGCCGCGACCATGCTTGCCGGCCCGGTGAGCGAATGGATCGGGCGCGCGCCGGAGATCGGCGCCATCATCAAGGATAGACTGGCGGTGCTCGAGCGGCCGATTGCCGCGCTGCACGAATTGCAGACCACGCTGTTCGGCACCAATAACGGCGCCGTCGATGTCAATACGCCGACATCGAGCTTCGTGCTGCCGGTGGTCGCCTTCGTCACGCCGGCGGCCGGCGAGTTCTTGCTGTTCTTCGGCACGTTGCTGTTCTTCCTGGTCGGCCAGATGGAGCTGCGCACTTCGTTGGTTTCGCTGTTCGGCAACCGCGACACCAAGCTGCGCTTCCTGAAAATCATGCGCGACATCGAGCGCAACCTTGCCGGCTATCTGACCGTGGTGACGATCATCAACGCGGCGCTCGGCACCATCGTCGCCATCGCTGTTTGGCTCGTCGGCTATCCCAATCCGGTGATTTTCGGCGTGTTGGCGGCATTGCTGAACTATGTGCCCTATGTCGGGCCCGGCATCATGGTGATCGTGCTGTTCGGCGTCGGCCTGGTCAGCTTTCCTTTCATCGCTCACGCCGCCATCGCGCCGATCGGATTCATCGTTCTCACCACCATGGAAGGCCATTTGGTCACGCCGACTATCGTCGGCCGCCGCCTCACCCTTAACCCGTTATTGGTGCTGCTGGCGCTGGCGTTCTGGACCTGGATGTGGGGTCCGTTCGGCGCCTTCCTCGCCGTGCCGCTGTCGATCATAGGCCTGGTCGTGTTCAACCATCTGTTTCCGACCGAAGAGGTCAAATTGCCCGATTAATGGGCGCCTATCGGGCCGTTGATCTGGATCAATGGAACTTCTCGGAACCTGGATGATTATCCGAGCAACCGGATTAATCCAATGCACGGAGAATTCGCATGAATACCGCCGCAACGGCATCACAAAACGTTCGCGATGCGGCCAACGACGCGCGCGAAGGCTTGCGCGACGTCAAGAAGGCAGCGAACGAGGCGTCCGGCGACATCCAAGCCGATCTGCAGGCGCTGCGTGACGATTTCGCGCGGCTCGCGGAGCAGGTCAGCGCCATTCTCGGCAGCAAAGGCAGCGCGGCGTGGCAGCAGGCCCGATCCAGCGTCGATGACATCGTAGCCGGCGCCCAAGACACCGGCCGCGAAGCGGTCGACGCCATGCGCGAAGTGTCCGACAATTTCGTCGACGCCATCGATGAATCGATCAAGACGCGCCCCTACACCACGTTGGCGATCGTGGCCGGTCTCGGATTCCTGTTTGGCGCGACTTGGCGTCGTTAAGATTCGGCGCCGCTAAAGCCGCCGAGATATTGAGCGAACCGAGACCGTCATGTTCAAAAACCTGATGCACGACATCGTGCTCGCGGTTCAAACGCGAACCGGGATCACTTGGTCGTTCGTTATTTGGGAGCTCGTCGTCGCGCTGATGGCGTTCACCGGCTTCGCATTTTTATGCGTTGCCGCCTATGATTGGCTGTCGCTGGAGATGAGCAGCGTCTATGCCGCCCTGGCGATGGCGGCGGTCTTGGCATTGATCGCCGGCATTGGCATCGTCGTCTGTGTGTTGAAGCGGCGGCAGGCGCGGGAACGCGCTATCCTGGAACGCGCCGCGCGCGCGCATGCGCCGTCGTGGCTGCTCGATCCGAAAATTCTTGCCACCGCAGTTCAGGTCGGCCGCTCGCTCGGCTGGCAGCGCGCCATCCCGTTGGCGCTGGTCGGCATCATGGCGGCGCAATGGGCCCGCGAGCACCGCGAGCGCGCCAGCGAACCGGCCGAGTAGATTTCAAATCGGCGGAAACGCGTCGCCCGAGCGCGCCAATGCGTCGCGTGCCAGGCGGCTGTCGTCCTGCATTTGCGCAATCAACGCCGCCGCCGAATTGAACATTCGCTCCTCGCGAATCCAGTCGATAAAGGCGACGTCGATGTTTTGGCCGTAGAGGTCGCCGGCAAAATCGAACAAAAAGACTTCGAGCAGCACGGCGCCGGTGTCAAACATCGGCCGCCGGCCGAAACTCGCCACGCCGTCGTAACGCCGTCCGCCGACGCCGACGCGCACCGCATAGATGCCGTGGCGCAGCCCGCAAGCCGCGTCCAGCTTGAGATTGGCGGTCGGAAAGCCGAGCTCGCGGCCGCGCTTGTCGCCATGGATCACTTCGCCGGATACGAACCACGGATAGCCGAGAAACTCCGCCGCCTGGTCGAGCCGGCCGGCGGCGAGCGCGGCGCGGATCGGGCCGGACGACACCGGGCGGCCATTGTCCTCGAACCGCGGCACCACCTCGACGGCGAAGCCATACTTCTTGCCCTGGGCTTTGAGGAAATCCGGCGAGCCGGCGCGGTTCATGCCGAAGTGGAAGTTGAAGCCGATCACGGCGCCGCTCACGGCAAAGCGCTCGACCAGAATGCGCTCGACGAAGGCTTCCGCCGAAAGGCCGGCCAACGCTGCGTCGAAGGTGAGCACGATCGCGCCATCGAGGCCGGTCGAGGCTAAAAGCCGCAATTTGACGGCCTCGTCGGTCAGCCGGAACAGCGGCTCGCCGGGATTGAAGTAGGCGCGCGGATGCGGCTCGAAGGTCAGCGCCGCGGCCGGCCGGCCCAGCGCCCGGGCCTGGTCCAGCGCCGCGCCGATCACGGCGCGGTGGCCGCGGTGCACGCCGTCGAAATTGCCGATGGCGACTACGGCGCCACGCAAGGCGTCATCGGGCGCGCTATCGCGCACGACGAGGAAATTTTTCGTCGGCATCGGGCTTCAATGGTTAAGAAAGTCTCCCGGCCTAGGTGCCGTGCCGGCCACGCCGGAGTCAAGCCGCGCCGCCGGCGGCATTTAGGGGACCCGTTTCCCCGCAAATTGACGACAATTAACCCGATATTCAAACCCGATAGGTAGCTTTCCGGCCATCCGGCAGGGGATGCTTCTTTGGGCTCGTCTTTGGGGGACTGCCCTGCCTTGCTGTGATGTGCCGACCCCGGTCGGGTCCCGCGCTTTCGCGCCAGGAGCAGAGCGATGGCTCTCGATCCGTCAATGCCGGTGCTGGTGGTCGACGACTACAGCACCATGGTTCGCATTATCCGCAATCTCTTGGGCCAGCTCGGCTTCGCCGACGTCGACGACGCCCGCGACGGCGAGAGCGCGCTGATCAAGATGCACACCAGGCGTTATGGCCTGGTGATCTCCGACTGGAACATGGAGCCGATGACCGGCTACGACCTGCTGCGCCAGGTGCGCGCCGATCCGGGCCTGGGCGAAATCCCGTTCATCATGGTGACGGCGGAATCCAAGACCGAGAACGTCATCGCGGCCAAAAAGGCCGGCGTGAATAATTACATCGTCAAGCCGTTCAACGCCCAAACGCTCAAGGCCAAGATCGAGGCAGTGTTCGCCGAGAAGGTCGAGCACACCTCGCCCACTAGCTAGCCGGCCTGACAGCTACCAATTCAATCCACGCATCACGGCAATCGGCTTAACTCCGCCGACGGCAAAGATGCCGTCGAGCGCCTCGATCTCCGGCGTGTGGCGGCCGCCATATTCTTCGGCGTGAATCCCCGACGTGACGAACAGGCTGTCGATCCCGAGGGCTGCTGCGCCTTTCAGATCCGTGCGCACCGAATCGCCGATCGCCAGCACGCGCTCGAGCGGCACTGCCGTGCCGCCGCGCGCCGCGGCAGCCGCCGCCAGCGCCGCCTGATAAATCGGCGCATGCGGCTTGCCGCAATAGAGTACGTCACCGCCGAGTGCCGCATAGGCGTCGGCGAGTGCGCCGGCGCAATAGACCAGCGTGTCGCCGCGCTCGACCATGATGTCGGGATTGGCGCAGACCATGAACAGCGACCGCGCCCGCATCGCAGCCAGCATGTCGCGGTAGGTCTCCGGCGTCTCGACGGTGTCGTCGAACAGGCCCGAGCACACCACGTAATCGGCGGTGTCGAGCGGCGCGAACGCGACGTCAAGGCCGGCGAAGATCGGCACATCGCGCTGCGGCCCGAGATGAAACACCCGCTGGCCGCGGCGGCTCTCGACGATGCCACGCGTGGTGTCGCCGGAACTTGTTATCCCGTCATAGGCCTGCCGCGGCACCGCGAGCCGGTCGAGAATGCGCGCCACCGAATCGCCGGGCCGCGGCGCATTGGTGATCAGGATCGCGGTGCCGCCACGCTTACGAAAGCGCAATAGCGCGTCGCAGGCCGGCGCAAAGGCCGCCACACCGTTGTGGATGACGCCCCAGACGTCGCACAACAGCACGTCGTAGTTTTGCGAAAGTGGCTCGAAATGTTCGATGAAGTCGGGCAATTGATGCACAAGCCTCGGCGCGCTTCACGGGAGCGCGCGAGGTGATTAGATCATTCGCGCGCGATCATCAATCGGCAAGCTCGACGGCGCGGGCATGGGCCGCGAGCAGCGCCGCAAGCCGCGCCGGATCGCCCCGCGCCATGCCGCATTCGGTGCCGATGCCGTCGACGCGGACGTGGCGGCGCGCCGCGGCGAGCCGCGCTTTGTCGCCCTCGGCGTCGTTGTGGTGGATCAGGCCGAGATAGAGCGCGGTGCCCGGGCGCAGCTTCAGCTTCTCGAGCGGCGCGAAATAGGCGTCGTCGGTGCGCCCCTTCGGCACCGGCAGGTGGAAGAATTCGATGCCACGCTTTACTCGCGCCACGATGCCGTTGACGATCTCGGTCATGATGCCGGCGTCCTTCGGCTGCACCATATGCTCGTCGGCCGGGCTGCCGTAGCATAGGTGATAGCCGAGCTCGATCTTGCTCGGCACCGCGTCGCCGATCTGGCCGAGCACGTCGATGGTCTCTTTGCGGAAATCGACCGGGCCCGGCTCGTAATAGCCCTCCCAGGCCAGCACCTCCTGGCAGACGTCCCACTGCACCGCGATGCGGTCGTTCGGCAGCACCGCGGCGATGGCATGGACCTCGCCGACGAAATGCTGGGTCAGCGCCAGCAGCAATTTCGGCCGGTCGGCCGGCACCATATTGTTGTAGGTCGGCGCGATTGGGGTCGGGATGCTGATCTGGAATTTGACGCCGGGCGGAATGACGCCGGCCTTTTGCAGCCGGTCGAATACGCCGAACGACTGAATTGCCATGTCGGCATAGCCGGTTTTGAAGCCCCTGCGGTCGGGCGTCATGCCCGGCTTGATGCGCAGCCGCGGGATTTCGCGAATAACCTTGCCGTCCCACTGCACGAACTTGAACGGCGGCACGTCGCTCGCCAATTCGATCGCCGGATTTTCCGCAAGCACGTCTTGCAGGAAACGGATCCAACTCTTGCGGATGCCGGTCTCGCCGTCGGGCAGGCGCGCGACCTGGCCGCCGACCGCGCCTGAGAGCGTGCGGAACACGGTTTCGGAATCGGGCAACGGAATGCTGCCGACGAAATGCACGACTGGCGATTTGGCTTGCTCGGCATTCATGATGTCGGCCCTCCCCGGCCGGCCAGCACTTTGGCAAAATCATAGCCGCGCGCGGCGCCGCTGTAACCCCGCGAGTTGATCGCGATCACCGCGGCATGTATGGGATTGACCCCTCCCCCTAAAACCCAAGGCCGTGCGATGCCGACAAGTTTTCGCCAGATCATCGACAAAGCCGTCAAAGACAAGCGCTTCCTGGTCGTGCCCGGCGCCCATGACGCGCTCAGCGCCCGGCTGATTCAGAAGATCGGCTTCGAGACCTATTTCATCGGCGGCTTTCCCGCCGTCGGCGCGAGATACGGCGTGCCCGATGTCGGGCTGATGGGCTTTGGCGAGATCTCCGCCGCCGTGCGCGATATCATGGGCGCCTGCGACCTGCCGGTGTTTGTCGACGGCGACGATGGCTACGGCGACGTCAAGAACGTCGTGCACACCGTGCAGACCTACGAGCGCATGGGGGTGAGCGCCATTCTGATCGAGGACCAGCAATGGCCGAAGCGCTGCGGCCACATGGTCGGCAAGAAGGTCGTGCCCATCGAGCTTGCCGAAGCCAAGATCAAGGCGGCCGCGTCCGAGCGGATCAATCCGGAAACCTGGATCCTCGGCCGCACCGACGCACGCGCGGTCTATGATCTCGACGAAGCCATGCGCCGCGCCGAGCGCTATATCCGCGCCGGCGCCGACGGCATTTTCATCGAGGCGCCGCGCAGCATTGCGGAATTGGAGCGCATCGGCAAAGCCTTCGACGTGCCGCAAATCTGCAATCCGCTGATGGGCGGCCACACCCCGATCCTGTCGATGGAGGAGCTCGGACAATTGGGCTTCAATTGCGCCGTGCTCGGGCTGGACACCATCATGCACGCCGCCAAGGCGATCGAGACGGTGCTCGTCGACATGAAATCCGGCAAATTCGCCCACCGCAACGACGGCATGGATTTCGAGGACTACAAGAAGCTCGTCGGCTACGACAAATGGGAAAGCATCGACGAGCGGTTTGCGCCGAAGCAGTGATGCTTGATTAAACCAGCGCCGGCTCGCGCTTGGCGTCCTGCGTCGAAACCGGATCGCGCAAATTCAGAATGCGCCGTGCGTTGTCGTAGAACAATTTCTGCTTGTCGGCATCCGAAAGCTTGATGTCCTCGATCAGCTTCAGGCACGGCGCCGGATCCCAGCACGGATAATCGGTGCCGTACATGACGTGGTCGATGCCGTAATAATCGATGGCGAATGCGATGCCTGCGGAGTGCGGCGACACCGTGTCGGTGTACATGCGCTTCATATAGTCCTGGACCGGCCGCGGCAATTTCGCGGCTTTTGAATTCTTGTCCATGCGGCCGGCCTGGTACGGCAGCGAGCCGCCGGTATGCGACATCACGATTTTCAGCTGCGGATGCCGCTCCATCATGCCGGAGAGAATCAAGCGCATGGCCGAGACGCTGACTTCGATGACCCGGCCGAGGCTCAAATGCAGCGCGCCGTCGTAACCGTCGAGCATGTCCTGGAAGATCACGTCGGTCGGATGCAGGAACAGCGGCAGGCCGAGCTTTTCGACATGGGCGTAGAACGGCTCGAGCCGCTCGGCGTCGATGCGCGCATCGGCGCCGACGCTGCCGGGCAAATTGACGCCCATCAAGCCTAAGCGATTGACCGCGTCGTCGACCACCTCGATCGCGACGCGCGTGTCCTGCAGCGGCACCGCGGCGCTCGCCCACAGCCGGCCAGGGTATTTCTTCTGCGCGCCGGCCATCTCCTCGTTCCACATGACGGCGTAGTCGCGGCCTTCGTCGAGCGGCATGTCGGAGAACGACACCGAGAACGGGCCGATCGAACAGACCACGTCGACCTGATGACCGAGGCTCGCCATGTATTCGAACTGCTTGTCGAGATCGAACCACTCGGCCCAGCTGTTGAGATGCTGGCCGCTATCGGCGCGGCGCCGATAGTCGTAGCCGCCGCGCGCGTTGACTCGCGCGTTAGGGAATTCCTTGCGCTTGCACAACTTGTCGAAGATCGACCGGGGCCACCAATGGAAATGCGAATCGATGATGTGCACGGGACGCTCCTGCCAGGCGGCTTGAAGATATAACGATTCTAGTGAGCGGGGCGCCCCCGGTCAACGCAACGCCACACCCTGCCGCATGGCCATGGGCATCTAATTCTGCAATGATTTCACCGTCGTCCGGCCGCAGAGCGGTTCGAATTGGGAGCTAAAGTGATGAAGCGATTTTTCGGTGCGCGTTTGACGACGGGCCTCACTGGCCTTGCTGTGCTGGTGTTCGTCGCCTCGCTCGCGCCCGCGCACGCCGCCGAAAAGCTTCGCGTCGCCAAGGTGGTGCCATTTGCCTGGTCGTTCACGCCGCTCGACATCGGCATCGCGGCCGGCATCTTTGCCAAGCACGGCCTCGACATCGAGGCTTCGGCCTCGGCCGGCGACGCCAAGCTGCAGCAGCTTCTCGCCTCGGGCTCGATCGATATCGGCATCGGCTCCGGCCCCGGCATGGCCTTCATCGCCAAAGGCGTGCCGGCCAAAGCCGTTGCCGCCATGTTCGGCGCGCCGCAGAACATGGCAGTGATGGTCGGCTACGATTCCGACATCAAGACCGTCGCGGATCTCAAGGGCAAAAAACTCGGCTGCACCACGGTCGGCTCGCTGACCGACTGGATCGGCGCCCGCATTAACCAGAAGGAAGGCTGGGGCTCCGACGGCATCACCGTAGTGCCGATCGGCGGCATGCCGCCGGCGCGCGCCGCCATCAAGACCCATCAGATCGACGGCTATATCGGGGCGTTGGAAACCGGCTACGCGCTCGAGGAAGCTAAGGAGTGGCGCGTCATCACCGCCGCCACGCCGTTCGTCGATCAATTCATCACGCACGTGATCTTCGCCACCAACGAAGAGATCGAAAAGCACCCGGACCAGGTGAAGGCTTTTCTCGACGGCTGGTTCGAGACCATTGCCTATATGAAAACCCACAAAGCGGAATCGGTGGCGATTTCGGCAAAAGTCCTCAATCTCAGCGAGACCGTGATCAGCCGCGTCTATGACGAGCAGATCGGCGCCTTCAATACCGACGGCACTTTCGATCCGAAGGCGGTCGCGGTGCTCAAGAAATCCTACATCGAGATGGGACTGCTCAAGGACACTCCCGACGACAAGGAGATGTTCACGACGCAGTTCGTGCCGGTGAAGGTCAGCCAGCAATAATCCTACGCAAGAAAATTTAAGGCCTCGCGCTGCCGGTGCGCGCGAGTTGCGCCAAACCGGCGCCGCGCGGCGCGGCGGCATCGCGTTTGGCCTGATCGGCGGCATCGGTCTTGCCCGCGTCCGCGCCTTGCAAGGCTTCGGCGCGCACCGGGCGCGGCGGCGAGAACAGAAAACCCTGGCCGAAGCGGACGTCGTAGTCCAACAAATCGACCACCGCGCCCTCGGCCTCGATGCGCTCGGCGATCAGATCGATGCCGAAACGGCCGACTAGATCGGACAAGTCGGCAGGATGGATATCGGTCGAGGCGGCGCCGACCCGGTTGAGCAGCAGCGCCGCCGGCGCCTTGATGAAGCGGAAGCCGCGCTCGTTCAGCTCGCGCGGCTCAACGCGCAGGTCGGTGAGATTATCCATGGAGAAGCGGAAGCCGCGTTCGGCAAGCGCGGCGAGACTCTCGTGCTCGATCGGCCCCATGCCGCGCACCGCTTCCTGGGTGAATTCGAACACCAGCGCCGGCGCGATGGCGCGGTTGGCCTCGGCGAATTCCAAAAACCGCGCAAAACCTGAATCGGTCAGCGTCGCCGACGACAGATTACAGAACAGGCCGATGTCGCGGTTCTTCAGTAACAGCCGCCGCACCACCTGCACGCAGCGCAGCACCGAAAGATTGTCGAGTTTCGGCATCAGTCCGCCGGCTTCAGCGAATTTGATGAAATCGCCGGCCACGACCAGATCGCCATTGTCGGCCTTCAGGCGCGACATCGCCTCGTAGTAGCGCACCTTGCGCTGCGGCAGTGTCACGATGGGCTGCAGGTAAAGTTCGATCTTGCTGCCTTCGATGGCGCTGTTGATCGCGGCGATGACGCCGTCCCGATCCAAGCCGTTGAAGGCTGCGATCATGCCGGCGATCGGCGCGGCGGGCGCCGCAGCCGGATCGGGCATCGGTACCGCGGCAGTCGCGTGAGCGGCCATACCAGGTGAAGCGGGCGCAGCGGGCGCGATGCGCTGTTTGCCGCTCAAGCCCGCCAGCGCCGCCTCGTGCGCCGCGACCGAGTCGGCGAGATGCTTGATCAAGGTCGACAGTTCCTCGATCTCGACCGCGAGCGGCTGCGCCGACGCCAGCGCTTTGTCGAGCACCGAATCGACCTTGGTCTCCACCGTGCCGAGGTGGCGGCCGAACTCGGCGAGCTGGCGCGCCAGGTCGGCCGAGCTGCGCGAAATCGAGGCGATCTGGTCGCTCACTTCGGCGCGGTCGCGGGAGCGGGCGGCGACCGCGTTATAGACCGCAAGCGCGGTCAGGACGCCGAGCCCGACCAGAAACAATTCGGCGCCCGTCAAACCGAAGCGTAGATAGACCACAAAGCCGATCGAGCCGGCGATGAGCACCATGCAGACGGCGATGAAGATGGCGCTGATACGCACCATACCGAACCCCGCTATGCCTCGCGCCGAACGGTGCCCCAGAGCGCACGCGCTAGCCCCGCCCCAATGATTCGCATTCGGGCAGTAGCAGTGTCCACAAGCGCCGCGGCGCCGCAAGTCCGCTCGCCGCCATGGCTAAGCTTTTGGTGTGCTTTTATAACGGCAGGCAAGAACTGCAGGAAATCACGGCGGCGGACGCCGCCTTTGGAACCGGCGCGAAAGCTCATGTCGGCGATGCCGCAAATGCCGCAAACGACGCCTGCGCCCCGACCGGCGTTTGGGTCAGGCTTCATCGACTGGATCGAGGCGGCGCCGCGGGCGGCGTTCGCCGCGCTCCTGGCGCTTCATTTCGTGGTCTGGACCGCGTTGCCGGCCTTGCTCTATGCCAACCTGCCGCTCGACCTGATCGAGGCGCTGACCTATGGCCGCGAGTGGCAGCTCGGCTACGACAAGTTGCCGCCGCTGCCGTGGTGGCTGGTCGAGATCATGCACCGGGCATTCGGCACCGACGCCGCCTATTACGCGCTGGCGCAAGCGGCGGTGATTATCGCTTTCGTCGCGGTGTGGGCGACGGCGCGGCCGCTGGTCGGGGCGACCGGCGCGCTCATTGCCGTGCTCATCATCGACGGCATGCATTACTTCCAGTACACGGCGGTGAAGTTCAATCACGACGTCATCCAGCTGCCGTTCTGGGCGCTGGCCGGCTACGCCTTTCACTCAGCGCTCAAGCGCGGCCGCCTCGCGCACTGGCTGCTGCTCGGCGTCGCCTTCGGCTGTGCGCTATGGGCAAAATATTTCGTCGTCGTGTTGGCTGCACCTTACGCACTGTTCCTCATTTTCGATCGCGACGCGCGCCGCGCTTTGGTGACGCCCGGGCCATGGCTTGCGCTGATCGTCGCGCTGGTCATTGCCGCGCCCCATGTCGTCTGGCTGTTTCAGGCCGATTTTCTGCCGCTGGCCTATGCCGAGCACCGCGCCTCGGATGTGCGCGGCTGGTACGACCATATTTTGCATCCGGCGGCATTCATCGGCAGCCAGATTTTCTTTCTGCTGCCGTCGTTTTTCATTGCCGCGCCGCTGCTGTGGTCGGCTCCCCTCCCCCTTGTGGGGAGGGGTTGGGGGTGGGGGTCGCGAGGCGACGCGCGCGCGTCCACGCTAGCGACCGAACCTCCCGACCCCCCACCCTACCCTCCCCCACAAGGGGGGAGGGATCACGCTTTCGACCACCGCATCGTCACGCTGCTCGCGTTCGGCCCCGGGCTGGCCATGATCGCGCTGATTGCCGTCAGCGGCCGCGGCACATTTGCCATGTGGGGCTATCCGCTGTGGCTTTTTGTCGGGCTTTGGATCGTGCTGATGCTGCGCGCCGCGCTCGACCGCCGCGCGCCTTGCCCACGTGGTCGCGCATTGGAGCGTGGTGTTCGCCATCTTCGCAATCGTCTTCCTGATCAATTATTCGGTGCTGCCGCTCATCGATCACCGCTATCGCGCGGTGTTCTATCCGGGCAACACGCTGGCGGCGGCGTTGACCCAGCGCTTCCACGACGCCACCGGAACCAAACTGCGTTACGTCGTCGGCACCATGTGGGACGGCGGCAATCTCGCGCACTATTCGCCGGACCAGCCCGAAGTGTTGATCGATGGCCTGCCGGGCCGCGCGCCGTGGATCGATCTTGCCGATCTGCGCAAGAGTGGGGCGATCGTAGTGTGGAGCGGCGGCGACACCGCGCACCTGCCGGCGCAATTCGCAGGCGTCGCCGGCAGTGCCGAAGTCGGCGCGCCGTTCGACCTGCCGATGCGCCGCGGCTATGGCGCGCTCCATGTCGGCTGGGCGATCTTGAAGCCGCAGTGACGATCGTCATTCCGGGGCGCCGCAAAGCGGCGAACCCGGAATCCATATCCCCGTCTATACGGAATATCGCTCGGCGCGAGTTCTGCCCGCCCCGTGATTATGGATTCCGGGCTCCTCGCTGCGCTCGGCCCCGGAATGACGGGCTCACATCACCGCTTTGATCACCCGCGCCACTTTGTCGAAAATCTCGCCGATCTGCGCTTCGCTGACGATCAGTGGCGGCGTGAGCGCCAAGGTCTCGCCGGTGATGCGGATCATGACGCCTTCGTCGTTGAAGCCGCGCTCCATGGCTTCGTAGGCGCGCTTGCCGAAACCGTCGGGGCGCGAGGCGAGGTCGATGCCTGCGGTCAACCCGACCGTGCGGATATCGAGCACGCCGGGCACGCTTTTGAGCGCCATCGCGGCGTCGGCAAAGTGCGGCTCCAACGCCTTGGCGCGCTCGAACAGTTTCTCGTCGCGATAAAGATCGAGCGTCGCCAGCCCCGCGGCGCACGCGAGCGGATGCGCCGAATAGGTGTAGCCATGGAACAGCTCGGCCACATGCTGGGGACCGCGCATAAAGGCGTCGTAGATGCCTTCGCGCGCGATGACACCGCCCATGGGCACGGCGCCGGACGTGATGCCCTTGGCAAACGTGATCATGTCGGGCGTTACGCCGTAACGCTCGGCGGCGAACGCGTGGCCCAGCCTTCCGAAGCCGGTGATCACCTCGTCAAAGATCAACAAAATGCCGTGGCGGTCGCAGATCGCGCGCAGCCGCTCTAGATAGCCTTTCGGGGGCGGCAGCACACCAGTGGAGCCGGCCATCGGCTCGACGATGACGGCGGCGATGGTCGAAGCGTCGTGCAGCGCGACGAGGCGTTCGAGATCGTCGGCGAGATGCGCGCCCCACTCCGGCTCGCCCTTGGTGAAGGCTTGCTGCTCGCGGTTATAGGTCGCCGGCAGATGATCGACGCCGGCCAACAGCGTGCCGAAATGCTTGCGGTTGGCGACGATGCCGCCGACCGAAATGCCGCCGAAGCCGACGCCGTGATAGCCACGCTCGCGGCCGATCAGCCGGGTGCGGGAGGCCTGGCCACGGACATTATGATAGGCGAGCGCGATCTTGAGCGCGGTGTCGACTGCTTCCGAGCCGGAGTTGCAGAAGAACACACGGTCGAGATCGGCGGGCGCCAGCGCCGCGATCCGGCTCGCCAGCTCGAACGATTTCGGGTGCGCGAACTGGAACGCTGGCGCGTAATCGAGTTCCTCGGCCTGGCGCTTGATCGCTTCGACGATCGGCGCGCGGTTATGGCCGGCATTGGTGCACCACAGCCCCGCGGTGCCGTCGAGCACGGCGCGATTTTCGGGGGTGTAATAATGCATGTCCTTGGCGCGTGAGATCAGCCGCGGCGCGCGCTTGAACGCCCGGTTCGGCGTGAACGGAACCCAAAAGGCTTCGAGATCGTTCGGCACGGCCGCGCTGCGGCGATTGGGCTCTGCCATGGGAATGCCTCCTGGCGCCACTTCTTGACTGCAACATGGAAGACGTGGATGACCGGGACAAGCCCGGCCATGACGAAATCGAGTAGGATTGCGGCCGTGAGTCGCGACTGCTAACACCCGCAGATGGCCGACAAATCGGAAAAATCCAACAAGCTCAAGGCGCGGCTGCCGCGCGGGCTCGCCGACCGCGGGCCGGCGGAGATCGCGGCCACCCGCGAGATGATCGAAAAAATCCGCGCGGTCTACGAGCTTTACGGCTTCGAGCCGGTGGAGACCCCGGCGATCGAATACACCGACGCGCTCGGCAAATTTCTGCCCGACCAGGACCGGCCGAACGAAGGCGTGTTCTCGTTCCTCGACGACGACGAGCAATGGCTGTCGCTGCGCTACGATTTGACGGCGCCGCTGGCGCGCTACGTCGCGGAGAATTTCGACACGCTGCCGAAGCCGTATCGCTCGTATCGCTTCGGCTAGGTGTTTCGCAACGAGAAGCCGGGGCCGGGACGTTTTCGGCAGTTCATGCAGTTCGATGCGGATACGGTTGGGAGCGCTTCGCCGGCAGCCGACGCCGAAATGTGCATGATGGCGGCGGACACGATGGAGGCGCTGGGAATTCCGCGCGGCAGTTATGTGGTGAAGGTGAACAATCGAAAAATGCTTGACGGACGTTATTGGAGGCCATTGGAATTGGTGGCGAGGAGGATGCGGACAAGACGACTTACCGTTTTGCGGGCCATCGACAAATTGGATCGGCTTGGAGCTGCAGGTGGTGTCGCCGCATTGCTTGGCCCGGGCCGAAAGGACGAAAGCGGCGACTTCACGAAAGGTGCTGGATTGGCAGATGCTCGACGATGCGATAGTGGTCGAATTCTGTGACTGCAGCGTCGTTCGCATACCCGAGTACCTGGCTCTTCGGCGCTTGACGATGCAGCACGTGTCAAATCTCGAGCGGTCATTGAAGTAGCTGCACCGCAGACGTTTGTTCCCATGGCGAGAACTCATCAACGCTAAATTCAGCGAAGGTTTGGACGAAGCTTCAAGCAATCGCGGATTGTTGATGGAGTCAGCGGATTACGGCGACGAACGAATTACGCATTCGATCCCTCCGTCGTCCGCGGCCTCGAATATTACACCGGCCCGGTCTTCGAAGTTGAACTGACCTTCTCCACCGACAGCGCCGACGGCTCGCCGCGCTTCGGCTCGGTCGGCGGCGGCGGGCGCTATGACGGGCTCGTGTCGCGCTTTCGCGGCGAGCCGGTGCCGGCGACGGGATTTTCCATCGGCGTGTCGCGGCTTGCTCGCGGCGCTCCAGCATCTCGGCAAGGTCGAGACCAAGGCCGAGTCCGGCCCGGTCGTCGTCACCGTGTTCGACAAGGACCGCATCGCCGACTACCAGCAGATGGTCGCGTCGCTGCGCAACGCCGGCATCCGCGCCGAGCTTTATCTCGGCTCCGGAAAATTCGGCCCGCAGATGAAATATGCCGACAGGCGCAACGCACCCTGCGTCGTCATCCAGGGCGCCGACGAGAAGGCCAAGGGCGAAGTCACCATCAAGGACCTGATCCTCGGCGCCGAACTCGCCAAGCTGGAAAAAGGCCGCGAGGAATATCTGCAGAAGCAGGCCGAGGCGCAGCGCGCCGTGCCGGAGGCGCAACTGGTCGAAGCCGTCCGCGCCGTGCTGGCGCGCCATAAGCTCGGTCGGCTGACCCCCTTCGCCACCGTTGCACGGATACCACAGTTCCGGAATAAATCAGAGCGGTTCGGGTTCATATAGTGATCGTCGCGATATCTTCGTGATATGAAGTAGCTGGTTGTCTCGATATCTGCCGGGACGGGGACTGGACCGTGCGCAAGTATTTCGCCAGGCGGCCGTTGCGGCGGCGCATTGTTGCGCTGGCGGCGGCTTATGCGATTGCGCTGTCGAGCCTGATCGCGAGTTTTGGCGCGGCAAGCGCCGCCGCCGCTGCGGCAGCCGCTCCGAACGGCATCATCTGCCATACGCTTGTCGCCGGCGACCAGGCGCCCTCCTCCGGCGACACCAACAGCAAGCACTGCATCGATAATTGCTGCATCGGCTGCCTGATGCTGATGGCGGCGGTGCCGCCGCCACCGGCGAAAATCATCAGCGCGCCGCTGCTCGGCCGGACAGTCCATCGCGCCGCCGCAGAACATCGTTCTCATCGGCGGCCCTGAGACCAAAGACCATCGTTCGCGAGCGCCTCCACCGGCAGCGTGAAGCCCAGCGGCCCGACCCGCGTCGGCCGCAGTGTTTCTCTGATGCCATTGGAGAACCTCCATGTCTGGAAATCACAGATACTTGCGCGCCTTCGCGCTGGCGCTGCTGTTCGCAGCGCTGCCCTTCACCGATGCGTTCGCCCATTGCTTCGTCGGCGCGCGCTTCTTTCCCGCGACGCTCGCCACCGACGATCCGTGCGTCGCCGACGAACTGTCGTTGCCGACCGTATCGTGGTCGAGGACCGCCGATACGCCGCCGGCCACCGAGTGGGACGTCTCGGCCGAATTGTCCAAACGCATCACCGCGGATTTCGGCATTTCGATCGGCGACCACCTGGACGCAAATCCGCGGCCCCGGCGGCCCGACCATGGCGGGGTTCGACAATCTCGAGACCACGGCGCAATACCAGCTGCTCAAGGACAGCTCCGCACGAACTGGCGCTGCTGGTCGGCCTGATCGTCGATTGGGGCGGGACCGGCGCCATCAATTCCGGCATCGCCACGCCCTACAGCGTGCTGACTCCGACCTTTTATTTCGGCAAGGGTTTTGGCGACCTGCCCGACGCCGCCGGCTGGCTGCGCGCCTTCGCGGTGACCGGCCAGATCGGTTATCAGGTGCCGAGCCGTTCGTTCGACGTCGTCGCGGCAGCTTCATCCCGCAAGTCCTGGCCTGGGGCGGCTCGATCCAATACAGCATGCCGTATCTGAAATCGGAGATTCAGGATCTGCAGCTGCCCGATTTCATCAATCACCTGATCCCGATCGTCGAGTTCCAGATGTCGACGCCGGTCGCCAACAATTTCGGCAACAGCTTCGTCACCACCGGCACCATCAATCCGGGCGTGATCTGGGTCGGCAGCTATTTCCAGGTCGGGCTCGAGGCGCAGGTGCCGGTCAATGCCCAGAGCGGGCACGGCATCGGCGTGCTCGGGCAACTGCATCTTTATCTCGACGACATGTTCCCGAAAACCATCGGCCAGCCGCTGATCGGCGGCACGTCGGCCCCACCGCAACAGCTCAAGTTCTGAAGGTATCAACCATGCGAAAATTTCTCATCCTCGTCTCGTTGCTCGCTCATCCCGCTCGCTGCCATCGCGGCGCGGGCCCACGCCTTTCTCGATCACGCCGAGTCCGCTGGTCGGCAGCACGCGTGGCGACCGCGCCGTCATGAGGTGGTGCTGACGTTCACGCAAAATCTTGAGCCGGCCTTCAGCACCGTCGAGGTCACCGACCCGGAGCGGCGCCAGCGTCGATCAGGGCAAGCCGCAGGTCAGCGGCAACACCATGCGGGTCGGGCTCAAATCGCTTGCGCCCGGGCAGCTACAAGGTGCGGTGGCACGCGCTCTCGGTCGACACCCATACCACCGAAGGTAGCCTTCACCTTCACCGTCGGCGGGCACTAGCTTGGCCGATCCGCTGCTCTACGCGCGCGCCATTCACTTCGCCGCGACGATGCTGGTGGCGGGCGTTGTCTTGTTTGCAGTCTTCATCGCCGCACCAGCGTGGCGCGGCGCCGCCAGCAACGGCGCTGTCGCTATCAAGGTTCGGACGCGGCTTGCCGTCATCGCCTGGCTCGGCCTCGCGCTAGCGCTGATCTCCGGCGCGGCGTGGCTTGTTCTGACCGCGGCGGCAATGAGCGATCTGCCGGCAGCGCAAGTGTTCGGCGACGGCGTGCTGTGGACCGTGCTGTCGCAAACGACTTTCGGACGCGCCTGGCTCATCCGTTTCGTCCTCGCCTGCGCGCTGGCCGCGACCTTGCCGGCGTTGCTGTCGCCGCACGGGCATAAAACACCCTGGCTCGAGACCGCAGCCACGGTTTTAGCCGCGGCGTTTGCCGGCACATTGGCTTGGTCCGGTCACGCCGCTGGTGGATTGGGCGGCGAGGCCATCATCCATCCGGCCGCCGACGTGCTGCATCTCATCGCCGCCGCGGCCTGGGTCGGAGCGCTGCTGCCGCTCACCGTACTTTTTGCCGCCGCTGGCGCGGACGACGCATCGCTGGCGATGGCGCGAACGGCGACGACGCGATTTTCCGTCCTCGGCATCGTCAGCGTCGGCACGCTGCTCGTAACCGGGATCGTCAACACGTTCTATCTCGCCGGCAGCGTGCCCGCACTGCTTCACACCGATTACGGCCGGCTGCTCCTGATAAAGATTGCGCTGTTCCTCGCAATGGTGGCGATTGCCGCCGTCAATCGGTTCCGGCTGACGCCGCAGCTTCTGCAAGACGCCAGCATCGCCGCAAGCCGCGACGCGTTGCAGCGGCTACGCCGCAACGCTGCAATCGAGGCTTTGGCCGGCGCCATCGTCATCGCGATCGTCGCCGCGCTCGGCACCATGCCGCCCGCGATCCGCGCCGCGGCCCATCAGCATCCAACCTATGGGGCCGTCCCCGCCGACGCCGCTTTCGTCCACATCCATTTGCTGGAAGGCATGGCCGACGTGACCATCATGCCCGGGCGCACCGGGCGAGCGCGCGCGACAATCCGGCTTTGGAACGAAGATTTCGCGGCGCTGAATGCCCGGCAGGTGAGTTTGACGCTGACTGCACCCACCGCGGCAGTCGGCAACGCGTACCCCGCCCGGCAGGGCCGCGACGGCGCCTGGCAGGTCGACGGCATCGAGATTACCGAGCCGGGCAACTGGAAGGTCACCGTCGACGTCGCGCTCGACCAGACAAAGCGCCTCACGCTCACCGCGCCGATCGTGATTGAGCCTTAGAGCATGATCCCGAAAAAGCCTGCCCTCGGACTTGATCCGAGGGTGGATCCGGTTTTCGGA
>CAWGCU010000007.1:0-684931 GCA_963821175.1 uncultured Alphaproteobacteria bacterium | reverse complement strand
GTCGGCGAGATCGCGCACGCCCCAGAGCGGATTTTGCCCGCGCAATCGGGTGTCAAAATCCTGATTGCTCGGCGCGGTGTGACGGCCATCGATCTTGTAGGGACCATAGAGATAGATGAGACCGCCGCGCGTGAACGTTCGCCCGGCGCCGGCAATGAGGCCTTCGGTCGCCGCCCAAGGCGCGATGTGGATCATATTGCAGCAGACCATGGCGTCGGCGCGTTCGACCGGCCACTGCTCCGAGGTCACGTCAAGAAGAAGCGGCTCAAGCAAGTTGGAGACGCCGGCAGCGGCGCGGTGCGCGGCGATGCTTTCGAACATTTCGGCATTGGCATCGGTCGGCTGCCAGCGCAGGCCGGGCAGATTCTGCGCAAAGTAAGCCGCATGCTCGCCGCCGCCGCTGGCGATTTCGAGCACCAGCCCTTGCCGCGGCAGCACGCGGCGTAAAACTTCGAGGATCGGCTCGCGGTTGCGCGCGACGTGCGGGAAATAGAGGCGCCGATCGGATGTTTCGGACATCCGGGTATGTTTCCTTTCAAATCTCCTGATCGGAGTCGGCCTTGATCGCTTGGATCGCAAGTTGTTCGTGTTGAAGATTTTGTCAAGGACGGCGCGAAGCGCCGCCGCCTTCGGCGGTCTTTGATCCTTGACAAAATCTTCAACACGAACAGAAACGCTGTCCAAGCGATCAAGGCCGCTTTCTGCGTCGGCTGGAAAGTAATCTTTTGATAGCGAGCCGGCGCTTACGGCGCCGCGATGTGCCAGACGCTGTTGACGCCGTCGCCGGTCACGTCGCCCGGCTTGGTATCCTTGGCAAACTCATAGAGCGGCTTGCCCTTGTAGGCCCATTGCTTGCCGCCGTCGTCGCGGGTGACGATGGTCCAGTCACCCGATGCCTTGGCATCGGTGCCAGCCATCAGCGGCGGCCAATTGGTGGCGCATGCACCGTTGCAATTCGATTTGCCGGTGGCGTCGCGGTCGAACGTGTAGAGCGTCAGGCCCTTGGCGTCGACCAGGGCCTTGCCCTTGGACGTGTCGGCACTCTTCGCCGGCGCGGTCTGTGCCAGCGCCGCGGCAACGCAAATCGTGAGAATGCTGGCGGCGATCGCAGCCGTTATCGACTTTTGCATGACTTACTCCATTTGGATCGTAGCCCGGATTGAGCGGAGCGAAATCCGGGGAACCTTCGCGGTCGAATCCTGGATTTCGCTTCGCTCAATCCAGGCTACAAATTATCGCCCCGTCCTTGCCAGCGAATTCACCCAACCGTGCATACGCTTCTTGGCGTTGGCGATATCCTCTTTCGAGAACCAGTCCTCCGGCTTCACCTTGTCGACCGGATAGACCGGGCGCAAGAAGTCGCTCTCGTAACCGAACGGCACCGTGGCATCGATACCCATGCCGCCTTCGAACTGGGTGTTGGACGCGGTCCATTGGCGGTCGCCCGCGGTCATGCGTTCGGCCGGCATGAAGGTCTGGCCGCGGCCGCCGGGGATGGGGTTCAAGATATCGGTGCGCGGATTCACCCGCGTGGTCAGGCACCACATGATGTCGTCCATGGAATAGGGATCGACGTCCTCGCTGACCGCGATGGCAAGCCGCATGCCCTGCGAGCACGACAGCGCGGCGGCCATGAAATTGCGCTGCCAGCCTTCGTCGATCTGATGGCGTTTCTTCACCTGGATGATGCAGCCGCCCCAATCGGTCATGCAGTACGGGATCACCACGTTCTGCACGATGCCGGGCTGCAGCCGGTTGCACAGTTCGTAGATCGCGGCCTCGCGCACGGTGGTGTCGATATTGTGGTCGTCGAGCATGTGCACGCCGAGGCAGAAGATGATAGGCTTCGATTCCGGCTTGCGCATGGTGATGCCGGTGACGTGGAAGGTCGGCGCCTTGTAGGATTTTCCCATATAGCCGGCCCACTCGGGGTGAAAGTGATAGCGGCCCTGCACGCCGGCATCCTCGGCTTCCTTGGTCTCGAAGCGGCGGTCGCGCGGATTGACATAGCCTTCCAGCACCAGCTCGCAATCGGCGAGCGCCATGGCGTCGACGGTGCGCGCTTTCACGAGGCGGATCGGCGCGCCCTGCACCGCAGACGCGATACCGATTTCGTCGCAGCCCATCGGGAGCACCGCGTAGTCGAATCCCGCACCCGCCATCAAGGTGCACGCCGGCGGCACGCCGAAGCACATGGTGATCGGCACCGGTTGGTCTTCTTTGTAGTATTTGTTGACCACCTGCCACATATGCGAGCCGGGCGAGATCTGAAACGTGCCGACATTGCCCCAGCGGAAATTCATGCGGTTGTAGCCGAGGTCGGAGCCGCCATCGAATTGCGCGCCGGTGACGCAGCGGATGCCGGAGCCGACGGTCAGCTCGGGCTCGTAGGTGGTGTGGCGGATCGGCACCATCCATTTGTTGACGTCGTCGGGCTTCTCGACGACGAATTCCTGGCACGGCGCTTCGCTCTGCGCGATCTCAACGGGCTTGAGCGGATGCGACAGCGCATACGCGAGCTTCTTCACGCGCTCGGCGTCGTCCTTCCAGCCGAACATGCGGTTGATGATCGAAATGTCGCCGAACAGATTGGTGATGACCCTGTGGTTCGGCTTGCCCTTGACGTTGTTGAACAGGATCGGACAGCCGCCATCCATGTGCTTCTGCAGGCCGGTGACCTGCAGGTCGGGATCGACTTCCTTGTCGGTCTCGATCAATTCGCCGGCGGCGCGCAGCCATTCCAATGTCGAGCGCAGGTCGAAGGCCTGGTTCGGCGTCGGGGGCGTTTGTTGTTGTTCCTTGCGCAGCGGCTGTTGCATTGTCGGCGTTCCCATTGCATAGATTTCTAAGTAATTATCGGAAACGCACTCCGACCTGTCAACGCCGATGCCGCCGCGCCCCCTATCGAAAGCCAAGCCGCCGCCGCGTCACGCCGTCGAGTTCCCGCCGCGACTAAGTTCCGGATATCTGGTGCGTGACGCGCACCGCGCCTTTCAGCGCCTCCTGGAGCGGCGCATCGGACCTTTCGGCGTCACGCGCGGCCAATGGTATTTCTTGCGCGTGTTGTGGATCACCGACGGGCTGTCGCAACGTGAGCTCTCGGCGCGGGTCGGCATGATGGAGCCGACCACGGTGATCGCGCTGCGCAGCATGGAGAAATCCGGGCTGATCCGCCGCGTGCGCGGCGACGACGACCGCCGCAAGGTCCTGGTCTTCCTCACCGCGAAGGCGAAGCGCCTGCGCGGGGAATTGCTGGGCGTAGCGCGCACCATCACCGACGAAGCCGAGGATGGCATCGCGCCACGCGATCTCGCCGCGTTCCGCCGCATTGTCGCGCGGATGACGGAAAATCTCGATCGGATCGAGCGTTAGCGCGGCGAGGCGATCAGCCGCGCCACCGGCTCGCCAAGCCTGCCAAACCTAATCCAGCCAAGCCAATGCGCGACGCGAACCCGGGTTGGTGCGCGACGACGAACTCTGCCGATGCCTGGTAATCGACGTAGCGTGTCGTCACGGTGCGCCGCCCCAGATCGAGAATCATGTAGGTGGCGCGGCGTTCGGCCGAGCGCGGTTCGCCGATCGTGCCGGGATTGATCAGATAGTACGACGTGTCGCGCAGCTGGACGTGATCACCCGCGCTCATCGCCACGACATTTCCACGCAACTCGTAGACCGCGGCGTGATGGGTATGGCCGAAGGCCCAGATGCGCGCGCCGGACGGATGCGTCATCAAGGCGTCAAAACTTTGCATCCGGCTCTTGTCGTCGTCGAGCCGCACGCTTGCGCAATCGGTCTCGGGATGCAGCGCGCCGTGCACGGCGATGACGCGGTTGCCGATATTGGCCTTGAGCGGCAAACTGGCAAGAAAATCGAGGTCATCGGCGCCCAATTGCTGCCGCGTCCAGGCGACGGCGCGCGCCGCGGTGCTCGGGAACTTGCGTGTCGTGATCCGACTGCAAGCGGCGAGATCGTGATTGCCGGCGACACAGACGCAGTCGGCGCCGCGGATCAGCGCGATGCAGGCGGCGGCGTCGCTATTGTAGCCGACGATATCGCCGAGGCAGACGATGCGGTCGATCGCTCGTTCTGCGATGTCGTAAAACGTCGCCTCCAGCGCTTCAAAATTGGCGTGGATGTCGGAAATGAGCGCAAGCCTCATCGATCGCCCGGTTGCTTAAGCTTTTGCCCGCCAATTCCTGGCAGCAGGCGATGCAGCGTCGAGCGCACAACCGGCATCGGGTCATTCCACGACAGCGCCGATTTTGCCTCGCAACGGATCGCCCAGGGCAACCATGTCGTCAGCGGCACGCCCGACGCGAGCGCGGCCCGAAAATCCTTCCAGGCGCGGCACCAGCGCACGCCCGCTTTTACCGGCGTCGTCGCCGGGCGCGGCACGGTCAAATCGGCGTAGACCAGCGCCGGAATGTTGATGCCGTCGATGGCGGCCGGATGGTGCCACAGCGTGAAGCGGGGATTGATTTCCAACAGATGCAGCGCGCCTGATTGGTCGCGCTTGAAATCGAGCTTGGCGACACCGCTCAGCCCGAGCCGCTCGACGATATCGCGGCCTTGCCCCTGCACATCCGCCGCGGCGGTGATTTCGAGTGCCATGGTGTGGCCATAGGACAACGGAAAAGTGCGAATCTTGCGGCCGGTGAACTCGCCGGCGATGCTGCCGCGCTGATCGACGTAGCAGTGATAACTTTCGATTTGCGCTTCGGCGCCGTCCCGCACTTCAATCGCCTTGCGCAAGCCGAAAACGTCGTTCCAGCGCTCCAGGCGCGTCAGCGGCTTGATGACGACGGGGAAGGCAAGGTCTAGATCGTCGGGTTCGATGGCGACGGGATGAAACTGGCGCGCCGGCGGCACCGGCAAGCCGTGACGCTGCGCCAGGTCCTGGAACCGCGCGTTGTCGAGCAGGTCTTCGACCAGCGTCGCGTCGGCGATGACGAAGCGAAACGATTTTGCCAGCCGTTCCCGATGGCGCGAAATCAGCAAAAGCTGCGCGTCTTCTTCATAAAACAGCACTGGCTGTACGCGCTGGACGTTGCCAAAGCTTTCAAGCGCTTCGAGCAGCGCATTCATGCCAGGGCAGGCGTGAGCGAGCGAAGCGTGAATAGAGCGAGGGCACGCCTGGCCGCGTCACCACGGCGCAGGGAATGCCGGCCGCCGCGATCGGCTGCAACAAGTCCATGTCGCCCATGACGCAGGCGAGCGCAGGTTGCGGCTGCGCCTTGGCGGCGCCGCTCGTTGCCGACGCTTGCCGCGGCGACGCCCTTGGATGGATGAGCGCACCGACCGTGGCACGCAGCCGCGAGACAAATTTCCAGATCGCCGGCGTCTGCTTGATGAAGCGCTTGAGCTGGCGCCGTGCCGTCGATGTCGCGCTCACCGGCCAGCCGCGCCAAGTCGCCGACGCGCTGTGATCGTAGAGTTTTATGCTGGTATCGGACCATTCGTCCTTGTAGGGCTCGTCGCCGATGGTGAAATCGAAGCGCCGAAGCTTTAGCTTGATCGCGTGCGCGAGCAGCTCGCGCAGATGCAGCGCGCCGGGTCCGTAGTGCGACACCGCGGCATCGTCTTCGTAGCTTGCCAAGACGTGGTAGTAGCAATCGCCGAACAAGATGGCGAAATTTGCCGCCACCCAGGTGTCGCCGACTTCGACGCGGCTGATATGGAACCGGTGGCGGATTTTCGGATTGGACGCCAGATCGAGAAAGAATTCGCGCAATCCCGGCCGCGCGAAAATATCGCGAATGCCGCGGCGCGAAAAGGCGCGGTGCTTTTGATCTATTAAAATCTCCAGCGTGCACCGCGCGTCGTCGACCTCGGTGGCGGTGACGAAGCGGATGTCGCCGTATTCCGTCATGTGCCGGCGCTTGGCGCGGTCGCGCCGGCGCGTCGCCGACGAGCGCTTGGCAAAATAGAATGTCTCCCAGTCGTCGCCGAGTTGGGTGAGATGCGCGCCGGAGGCATTGGCGATGACGTCGAGCGACATGAATGGATTGGCCTGGGCGCCGACCATTTGCGGCATCTTTTCCAGCTCGATCCAATCGTGGCGCAGCCGCGGGTCGCGATGCATTTGTTGACGCAGGTCACGCCAGGCGGCGAGGAAACATTCGGGTGAAACGCGCTGCGAAAAGTCGCGCGCCAGAAGCGGCGCGTTGTAGTCGCACTGCTCCTGGCCGAACCAGCACAGCCGCTTGATGCCAAGCTTCGACGCGATGGCAAGCGGCAGAATGAAAGCTGTCTCGCCATCCGCATAGGAGCCGACGACGATGACGGGCCGCACGCCGTCCGGCCGACCAATGTGCCGGTGCCAGGTGGCGAGCCAATCAAAACTTTGGAATGCGGTGCAGTCGGCGATGTCTTCGAAGCGGCGCCACTCACTCTCCGCCGCCTCCAGATTGTCGTGTATGACGAAACCGAGATCGGGCGCGAATTCACGCGATAGCGTAGCCAAACGCGCCACGGCCGCATGTCTGGCTGTCGCCGGCGCATCCACAGTCCCGTACGCCTGTACTGGTGTCGCGCGTGTCACGGTTCACTGGACGAAATGAGAGGCCCGTTCAAAGTGATAGGTGAGAATCGCTTAG
Organism: uncultured Alphaproteobacteria bacterium; assembly: GCA_963821175.1. Classification (GTDB taxonomy): domain Bacteria; phylum Pseudomonadota; class Alphaproteobacteria; order Rhizobiales; family Xanthobacteraceae; genus BOG-931. The sequence continues at coordinate 678,335 of CAWGCU010000007.1, read as the reverse complement.
GATGCATCGCCGCGGGAGCGTAATAACTTGTTAAGGTAAAGCCGTTCTGAAGCGGATTTACCTTGAATCGCGAACCATTCGCTCTCGGAACCGGCAAAATCGACCAGCGCCGCAGCCTCTGCGCGTGCGGCGTTTGGTAACGTTGAGACCAGGCGTCGTTGCGTGAAGGATTGGCGGCCAGGGAGGATGACATGAAGACTATTATTGGGCTCGGCCTTGCCGGGCTTGGCCTCTTGACCTTGCCACTGGCTCCTGCCGCGCGAGCGCAGGCCGGCAATTATCCCGAAAAGCCGGTGACGATCATCGCCGACGCGGCACCCGGCGCCACGCCGGACGTCGATGCGCGTTTCGTTGCCGAGGGCTTGAGCAAGATCTGGGGCCAGCAGGTCATCGTGATCAATCATCCGGGCGCCAATGGCAGCATTGCCGCGCGAATCGCCACCGACGCCGTGCCGGACGGCTACACTCTGTTCATGCCGGCGCTGTCGACCTTCGCCGCGCTGCCGTCGGTCGCGCCCAATCTGCCGCTGAAGCTGCCGCGCGATTTCGTCCCGATCGGCTACACCGCGGAAAATCCGATGTTCTTCGCGGTGACGCCGTCGCTCGGCGTCTCGACCTTGGCGGAATTGATCGCGCTGGCCAAGAAAGACCCGGGCAAAATTTCCATTGCGGTGACCGGTGTCGGCCGGCTCACCCATCTCACCGGCCTGGTGTTCCAGGATCGCGCCGACATCAGCCTCTTGCCGGTACCTTACAACGGCGGCCCAGCGGCGGCGCTCGCCGATGTCGCCGGTGGCCGCGTGTCGATGATCATCGAGGGTTATTCGGGCATCGTCGGATCGGTCAAGGGCGGGCAGGTCAAGCTGATCGCGGTGGCGTCCGCCGAACGGCTGCCGCAGTTTCCCGACCTGCCGACCGTGGCCGAAACTATTCCGGGATTTGCCGCGCGCGGCTGGCAAGTGCTGGTGGCGCCGCTCGGCACGCCGGCGCCGATCATCAACAAGATCAGCGTCGACCTCGCCAAAGTGGTCAACGATCCGGATTTCAAGCAGCGGCTGAGTAACATCGGCAGTTATTCGCGCGCCATGACTCCCGAAGAGGTTCTCGCCTTCGTGCAGAAGGAGCAGGACACCTGGCTGCCGGTGCTGCAGAAGATTTCGACGAAATAATCAAGCGAACGCTAGAGCGAAATCGCTTCGGATTGAAGCGATTTCCGCTCCAGCATTTTACTGGAGCATGATCCTTTCGGAAAACCGGCTACTACTTTTCCGGATCATGCTCTATCGCCGCCGGGTCGAGAGGCCGATCAGTAAAAACACGACGGCTCCAGTCGCGGCCGCGAACGCGTGCAGCTTATGAACCCGCGTCGAGCCGGCGACGTAGCCCGGCAAGAATGTCGGCAATGAGCCGCCCGGCAGCACGAAATACAGGACGGCGATGATGACGCAGATAATGCTCAGACCGTAGGCAAGCGTTTTCACCGGAAGCCTCCCCTGTCATCTCCCGGCCTTTGGCGGCGCGTGCGATCGCAGCCAGGCTTGAGCAATCGTGACATCCGCTTGCGACAGCTCATGGCCGCTCGGCAAAGTGCGGTGCTCGACACTAGCACCATATTGTTGCAAGCGCGCTGCCAACTGCGCCGCGCCTTCCGGCGTCATCATCGGGTCGCTGGCGCCGGAATTGATCAGGACCGGCTTGCCGGCCAGGTCGACCGGCGCCGTTTGCGATAACGGCAGTGTCGCCCGCAGCAGAATGGCGCCGGCCAGCGCTTGCGGGTGCAGCAACAACAGCGCAGCGGCAATATTGGCGCCGTTCGAATAGCCGAGCGCGATCGGCGGCGCGATGCCGTAATGGGCTCGCGCTACTTCGACGAAATCCGCGAGCTCCTGGGCGCGCTGGCGTATGTCGTCCTCGTCGAAGCGGCCTTCGGCAAAACGCCGGAAAAATCGCGGCATGCCGTTATCCAGGACTTTTCCGCGCGGCGAAAGTAATGGCGCGCCCGGCGCGATCATGCGGCCGAGCGGGATAAGATCGTTCTCGTCGCCGCCGGTGCCGTGCAGCAACAGCAGCGGCCGGGCGTCGGGCTCGGCGCCCTTTTCATAACGATGAATGAAAGAAAGGGCCATCAGGCCGTCCGTTCCACGGCTTGCAGGTCGGGCAGCACCGCTTCGATCTCCTTGCGCCGGGCCTCGAGAAACGGCGGCAGTTTTAAATCGTGGCCCAGCGTTTCGACCGGCTCGTCGACAGCAAAGCCCGGAACATCGGTCGCGATCTCGAACAGAATGCCGCCCGGCTCACGGAAATAAACCGAGCGAAAATACTGCCGGTCGAGCTGATGGGTCGGCCGCAAGCCGAGATCGGCGACGAGCTTTTGCGCCATCGCCGCTTGGGCCTTGTCGTCCGCGGCGCGAAAGGCGATGTGATGCACCGAACCGCGGCCCTGCCGCCCGGGCAAAAAACCTTTCGCTTCGCGAATATCGATGACGCCGCCGATGGCTTCGCTGGCGCGGAAGCGCCAAAGCGTTCCGTCGCGGCCGCCGTCCTTGAAACCCAAAACGTCGGTCAACACCGCGGCCGTGCGTCCCGCATCTTCGACCATCAGCGTGACGCCGTGAAAGCCGCGCACCGCGTGTTCGGCGGGAATGGTACCGGCGCTCCATGCCGGCTCGGCTTCGGCGCCGGCCGCGCCGACCAGCGCCAGACTCATGCCGTCAGGATCGGTGAACGCCAGCACCGTTTCGCCGAAACGCTTTTCCGGCGCCTCATGGGCGACGCCGTTCTCGACCAGCCGGTGCGTCCAATAGCCGATGGCGCTCGCCGGGACACGAAATGTGGTCTGCTGGGCGAGGCCGACGCCACCGCGCCCGGGCGCCGCGTGCTCCCAAGGAAAAAACGTCAGGATGGTACCTGGATGGCCGACCCGGTCGCCAAAATAGAGATGATAGGTGCCGGGATCGTCGAAGTTCACCGTCTTCTTGACAAAGCGCAGCCCGACGACGCGCGCATAAAAATCCAGATTGCGCGCGGCCTTGCCGGAAATCGCCGTGACGTGATGAATGCCCGACATGGATCTGTCCTCCATGAAAGAGGGTACGAAGGCCACGCCGTCATATTGTTATTGGAGCCCGGCAACGGAGCAAGCCCAAGAAACCGAATTCGAACGCTCGTCGCGCGCCGTCGCGTCACGATCCAAAAGTGTCTGGGCAAAATACTCCCAGCCTTGACGGGCGGGTCAAGCCGGCAACTGCGGTCGTAAAAAGCAAAAGCCCGGGCGCGAACCCGGGCTTCCCCTCAACGTAACGCTTTGAAAACGCGCCCGAAGGCGCCGGACTTAAGCGACCTTGCTGAACGCCTTGTTCATGCCGCTCTTGATCGGCTCGGCGGTCTCGGTGGCGACCTTCTGGGCCAGCGCGCCGAGCTCCTTGCCCTGCGCCGTGAGCGCCTCGAACTGCTTGCGCGCGTGCGCGCTCGACAGCTCGATCACTTCGGAGAGCGACTTCGCGGTGATGAGCTCGCCGTAGAAATCGAATGCGGCGTTGGTGTTCACGCGGGTCGTCTCGATGACCTTGAGGCCGTAGTCGGCCGCGCCCTTGCTGGCGGTCGAATAGGTGGTCTCGAGCACGTCGGTCGCCTCTTCGGCGGCGGCCTTCATCTTCTCGTAGGTGTCCTTGGCCTGCGCGACGCCACGCTCGGCGAACTCGCGGAAGGCAGCCGGCATCTCGACCTTCGGGATGTCGAACTTGGGCATTTCGAATTTCGGCATTTCGAACGCGCCCGTCACGGGCTTGCTCGTCTTCGCTTTGGGGGCTGTGCTGGCTTCGACCATGATCGGTATCCTTGAACTCGTGTTTGCTGCGCGAGACCTCAATTCGCCTCGCTGATCCCGCGGCTCTACGCTGAACGTGTCCAAGTCCGCGGCTTCCGTTATTCTACATAACACATTTTTGGTGCAATGCAACAGAAAATATTGCATTGCACAAATATTTTAAGTGATTGAAATGTTGGAACTTTTCGCGCCGGGGCGAAAATTAGGGCGAAAATTCCTGCGGCGCAATCAGGTCTTAGGCTTGCCAGCTTCCATCGCCATTTTGGCGGCACTTTGGCCAAGGTCCTGAACCTGGGCCGAAATTGTCTGCATCTGGCGGGAGAGATATTCCGATTGCAGACCCATGAGCTCGGCGGCGTCCTTGGCGCGCATGAGCTTTTGCGCGAAATCGAAGGTCGCCGCCACATTCTGCTCGGCATAGGTCATCGATTTCTGCGCGATCTCCTGGGCGCCGCTGCGCGCGGCTAAAGCCTGCCCCTGGAACTGCCCCATGGCCTGGTTTGCCGCCTGGAGGAAACCGTCAAAGGCCTGGCGGGCCTGCGCCACGCTTTGCTCGGCGAAAGTGCGCATCTCGTTCGGGATTGCGAATTGCTCGAAGGGATCCTTGGCCATGAGGTGCTCCACAAAAGGGCCGGCGAGGTGATCCTAGCTTAATTTAGCCTCGGACAGGCAAGGCCCAAAATGGCGCAGCTACGCCCGTGGACACGGCGATTAAGGTTATCCTCCCAAGGCCGGCGGCGGACGGCTTCGCGCCATGGACGCCGCAGCGACCCGGCCCTATTAAGAATTCCTTAGGCAACGAGTTCCGTCGCATGACGTTTGTAGAGTCAGAGCTCGCCCTATTGCGTGATCCGCGACTGGCGGCGACGGCGACGAGCCCATGGCCCGCCTGGCTGTGGAGCGCCGACGCCTCGCGGATTCTGTGGGCGAATGCGGCCGGCGCGGCGCTGTTTGGCGCCGCCGATACGCGTGAATGCGTGCAGCGACGCTTCGACAGCAACAACCCGGCCGCCGCGCAGATTATCCGCCTCGCTGCCACGCTGCCATCGGCCGGTCCGCCGCGCCTCGAACGCTTGCGCGGATTCGGGCTGGGCTTCGGCCGCGCGCTGACTTGCACCTGCTCGCGCCTTGTTGGTCCTGACGGCAAGGCCGCGGTCCTGATCGCGGGGACCGAGCCTGCGGGACCGGCGCTGTCGCTTGCCGAGCGTGTGCGCCGCCTGTTCGGCGATGATGAAGCGCTCGCTGTCTTCGCAGCGGACGGCGCGCTGGTTCACGCGACTGAAGCGGCGCGCGCACAGCTCGGCGAAGCAAATACCTTGTCCGTGCTTGGTATCCTCGAATCCAATTTGCAACATCTCGGCGATGGGCCGACGCGCGTGCTGGTGCTCAGCTTGCCGCAGCCGCAAGCTGCACATATCGAAGCGGCGGATGTGAAGCCGAGCGAGACCGCTGTTCCGTCAGCTCCGCCTGAAGCGGCGGTAGCAGCACCGACAACGCCGACGACGCCGCAAACCGCTTCGCCCGCCGAACCGATCGTCGAACGGCGTCACCCGTTGCGCTTCGTCTGGCAGATGGATGCCGACGGCCGCTTCGTCGTCGGCTCCGACGAATTCATCGCGCTGGTCGGGCCGAGAACCACGGCGGCGTTCGGCCGCACCTGGAGCGAGATCTCGGCCGAGTTGAAGCTCGATCCCGGCAATCAGATCGCGCGGGCGGTGTCGAGCCACGAGACCTGGAGCGGCATCGTCATTCCCTGGCCGGTGGATGAAACCAGCGACCGGCTGCCGGTCGAGCTGTCGGGCCTGCCGGTGTTCGATCGCGACCGCAGCTTTCGCGGCTATCGCGGTTTTGGCGTCTGCCGCGACATTACCCGCATCAACCAGTTGGCGCGCGCGCGCCGCGAACGGCCGATCGGCTTCATGCCGGCGCCGGAAACCGATTACACCCCGCCGTCGGCGCCGCAAAGCGCCGCGGACGCCGAAGCGGCAGCACGGCCCGAGCGCGCGGCACCGAATATCGCGCCGGCCGCCGCCAATGTGGTGCCGTTCCGTCAGGCACCGCCTGCAGAACCGAAGCCGCCGACGCTCAGTCCGGTCGAGCGCCGGGCGTTCCGCGAACTGGCGCAGGAATTGAACGCACGCTTGCGCGGCACGCCTGGGGCGCCGGCCGCCGCCGAGCCCGGTGTCGAAGGCGCGCTGGCCGAAGCGCCGAAGCCGCCGGACCAAGCTGCCGAAGCCGCGGCCTCGCTGTCCTCATCCGAAGTACCGCCGCGTGCGGATGAATCGGAGAGCCCTGTTGCGGTAGAAGCGGTCGCTGCCGTGGTGCCGCCGGCCGCCGGCATCGATCCATCGCTGCTCGACCGTTTTCCGATCGGCGTGCTGGTTTACCGGCACGATGCGCTGCTCTATGCCAATCGTCATTTCCTCGAAACGACCGGCTACGACAAGCTCACGGCGCTCGAAGCTGCCGGCGGGTTGAATTCTTTGTTCATCGAGCGCGGTGCCGATACACTCGCGGAAAGTATCGGCACGCAGGCGCTGTCGATCATGACGGGCCGCGGCGACACGGTTGCGGTCGACGCCCGGCTGTTCTCGGTGCCGTGGCACGGCGCCTCGGCGCTGGCGCTCATCCTGACCAACGGATTGAACGCGGTCGGCCGCCGTGCCACCGAGCTCGCGCTTGCCGCCGCCGAGACCGAGCTGCGCAACGCCAAGCGCGAAACGCAAAAGTCGGCGGCGGCCAAAGCCGAATTCCTCGCCAAGATCAGCCACGAGATCCGCACGCCGCTCAACGCCATGACCGGCTTCGCCGAAGTCATGATGGCGGAGCGCTTCGGCCCGATCGGCAACGAGCGCTACCGCGACTATCTCAAGGACATCCACGGCGCCGGCGCGCATCTGGTTTCGCTGCTCAACGATCTGCTCGATCTGTCCAAGGTCGAGACCGGCAGGCTCGATCTCAGCTTCGGCAATGTCGGCGTCAACGATCTCACCCAGCAATGCGTCGGCATCATGCAGCCGCAGGCCAACCGCGCCCGCATCATCATCCGCACTTCGCTGACGCCGGCGCTGCCGCAGGTCGTCGCCGACGAGCGGTCGTTGCGCCAGATCGTGCTCAATCTCCTGGCCAACTCGATCAAGTTCACCGGGCCCGGCGGCCAGGTGATCGTGTCCACCGCGATCTCCGACAGCAGCGAAGTGGTGCTCCGCGTGCGCGATACCGGCGTCGGCATGAGCGAGAAAGACATCGAGGCGGCGCTCGAACCGTTCCGCCAGGTGGCGACGTCGGGCAGCTGGGGCTCCGGCGGGACCGGCCTCGCCTTGCCGCTGACCAAGGCACTGGCTGAGGCCAACCGCGCCAACTTCCACATCAAGAGCGCGCGGAACGCCGGCACCCTGGTCGAAATCGCCTTTCCGCCAAGCCGCGTGGTCACCAATTAGCCTGCGAGCGGCCGAAAGCTATCCACTGGCCATCAGTCGGGCCGTCATCCGATGGTACCGCCGCCGCGGAATCGGCTAGACTTACAGTCGAGGCTTGTGCCGGACTGGGCGTCAACCTCGGTGAGGTGTGATCATGCGCACGATCAGAATCCTCCTGGCGTCGCTCGTGGCGGCGGCCATCCTGGCTCCCGCGGCGGCGCTCGCCGCCGAAAACGTCGACCTGCTACTGGTGCTGGCCGTCGACGTCTCGCGCAGCATCGACGCCACCAAATTCCAGCTCCAGCGCGAGGGTTACGCCGCTGCCGTTGCAGATCCGCACGTGCTCGAAGCCATTCATTCGGGCCGTACCGGCCGCATCGGCTTGACCTTCGTGGAATGGTCCGGCGTCGGCGCGCAGAAGGTGGTGATCGACTGGGCCACGATCGGAGATACCGATTCCGCGAAGAGCTTCGGCGACCGCCTCCTGGAGGCGCCGCGCTCGTTCGCCGACCGCACTTCGATCTCGGGCGCGATCGAATTCGCCATGGGGCAGCTCGACAAGGCGCCCTATGAGGCGGCGCGCCGCACCATCGACGTCTCCGGCGACGGCACCAACAATGCCGGCCGCGATGTCGCCATGCTGCGCGACGAGGCGGTGGCCAAAGGCATCACCATCAACGGGCTCGTGATCCTCAGCGACAATCCGATGTCGTGGAATCCCGACCACACCAATCCGCCAGGCGGGCTTGCCAATTATTATCGCAACAACGTGGTCGGCGGCCCGAGCGCCTTCGTCATGGTAGCGGAAAACTTCAACTCGTTCGGTCAGGCCATCGTCAAAAAAATGATCGCCGAGGTGGCGCAGGCCCATGAGCCCCGGCCGCTACGGGCCGCCGCCCGTTGAGCGCGGGCCGGCGCCGAGCCGACGTCAAGCGATCTGGCGCCGCGGCTATTTTTTGTTTTAAATCCAGCATTTGGGAGTGGTTTGCGGCGGCGCCGGCCACGAAAGCGACACAGATGTCGAGCACGTTTGCAGCGTGCCGGCCGCCCGGTATATTTCTACAGTTCTTGCAACATCGGATATGCGTCCTTTGCCCGTGGCTACCGGCTTGAAACGCCTCGCCATCGCCGCTGCCGCCATGGTCGCGGTGGCGTTCGTCGCCCTGATTGCGCTGTCTTTTCTCATGCCGGCCGCGGTGGTGCGCGATGCGGTCGCCAAACAAATCCAGGCCGTCACCGGTCTCGACCCGATCTTGCGCGGCGACGTTTCGGTGTCGCTGTTCCCGTCCGGAACCGTGACCTTCCGCAACGTCCTGCTCGGCGACGACCGCACCGGCGAGCCGGCCGTGGTCACCGATGAGTTGACGGCGCGGCTACGTTATTTCCCGCTGCTCGCCGGACGGATCGAAATCGCCGACGTGACCTTGGTGCGGCCGACGATCACCGTCACCTTTTCACCCGACGGCCTGTCGAACTGGTCCGGGCTGATGGAGACACTGGCGCGCGCGCTGGCGCCCAATCCCGGCCGTACCGCGTCGTTTTCGGAGATCGGCATCAACGACGGCACCATCGTGGTCCGCGACACCGTGAAGGGTTCCATCGAGCGGCTCGACAACGTGGAATTCCAGATCGCCTGGCCGTCGATCTCGCGCAGTTTTGGCGCCAACGGCCATCTGGTCTGGCATGGAGAGCCGGTCGAAGCGAGCCTCACGCTCACCGATTTTCTCGCCGCGCTGTCGGGGCAGCGCTCCGGAGTCAAGGTGCGGCTCGCCGGCGCGCCGCTCAAGCTCGCCTTCGACGGCGCGGCGAGCGCGCAACCGACGCTCAAGCTCGAGGGCACATTGGGCGTCGATGCGCCGTCGCTGCGCGACGCCATGCGTTGGACCGGCAAGAGCAAGGTGCCGTTCGGCGGCTTCGGCCGTTTCGCGTTACGGGCGCAGAGCACGATCGGCGGCGGCGTGATTTCGCTCGCCAACGTCAATGTCGAACTCGACGGCAATACAGCGGAGGGCGTGCTGACGCTCTCATCCGGCGATCATCGCATGGTCCAGGGCACGCTGGCGGCCGATACGCTGGATCTGACGCCTTATGTCACCGGCATGCGGTTATTGGCCGCCAACGAACGCAAGTGGGATCAACTGCCGATCGCGCTGGACGGTCTTGCCGATTTGAACCTCGACCTGCGGCTGTCGGCGGCGAGCATCAAGATCGCCACCGCGCAATTGGGCCGCACCGCGGTCGCCGCCAATATGCGCGACGGCAAGCTCGACGTCACGATCGGTGAATCGCAAGCCTACGACGGCGTCGTAAAGGGCGCCATCGGTATCGCCAGCGCCAATGGTGGCATCGAAGCGATGACGCACGTGCAATTCGTCGATGTCGATCTGGAAAGCTGTCTTGGCCAGGTATTCGGCATTCAGAAAATCGCCGGCCGCGGCAATCTGATGCTCAACATCGACGGCTCGGGCGATTCCGTGCTGGCGCTGACCAACACGCTCAACGGCACGGCGAGCCTCACGGCTCATAGCGGTGCGCTGGTCGGCCTCAATGTCGAGCAATTGCTGCGGCGGCTCGAGCGCCGGCCGCTCTCCGGCAACGGCGACTTCCGCTCCGGGCGCACGCCGTTCGACCAGCTAGTGCTGAATCTGGCGATCGATCACGGCATGGTGGCGGTGCAGGACATGCATATCGATGGGCCGGCGGTGCGGCTCGCGGTCGGCGGCCAGGCCTCGGTGCCGATGCGCGATCTCGACCTCAAGGGCACGGCGACCTTGATCTCGAGCGCGACCACCACAGAGTTCGAGCTGCCGTTCGTGATCCAGGGCCGCTGGGACGACCCGATCATGCTGCCCGATCCGCAGAGCCTGATCCGCCATTCGGGGGCGGCCGCGCCGCTGCTCGATGCCGTCAAAGGCCGCACCGCGGGCGACGCCGTCCGTTCCGTGATCGACCAGCTGATGGCGCAGCCGCCGGCCGAGCCAGCCGCCGCTCCGGTTGCGGCTCCCGCGCCGCCCAAATGACGCGCGGGGCAGGCTTTTTTCGGGATCATTCTCTATGATTCCCGCGCACGAATCAGCGCGGGTTTGCCGCCCGCGACGGGCGCAAAATGCTCAACCGCCTCACGCGCACTCTGGTCAAGGTGCTGGTCGCTTCGCAGATCGTCGGCACGATCCTGGCGCATTTCGGCATTTCGACCGGTGAGCTGGTCAAGACCGCGGGGCTGTCGCCCGAGCGCATCGAGGAACTGGCCCGCGAAGGCTTTGCCTGGGCGCCGCCCAACCTGCTGCTCGGCTCGCTGGTGATCGTGCCGGTGTGGTTCTTGTTCTATTTGTTCCGGCCGCCGGGCGAGAGCAGGGATTGATCCAGCGGCGTTTTATTGCGGCCGCGCCGGTGTTCCGCTCGCTATATTGAACTTGGCGAGCAGCGAGGCGGCGATGACGGTAACGCCGACGACGCCGATCATGATGCTGCAGACCGCGTTCATCTCCGGCTTCACGCCGAGGCGGACCTCCGAATAGATTCGGATCGGCAGCGTCGTCGCACCCGGCCCGGTGGTGAAGCTCGCGATCACCAGGTCGTCGAGCGACAACGCGAAGGCGAGCATCCAGCCGGCGGCGATGGCCGGCACGATCAGCGGCAAAGTCACGGCGCGGAACGTCTCGAGCGGCGAGGCGCCGAGGTCCATTGCGGCTTCTTCGAGGTTCATGTCGAAATCAAAAAGCCGCGCCTGCACGATCACGGTGACGAAACACATCGCCATGGTGGTGTGCGCGATCGCAACGGTCCAGAAACCGCGGTCGATCGCTACCGCTACGAACAAGAGCAGCATGGACAGGCCGGTGATGACTTCGGGCATGACCAGCGGCGCATAGATCATCGACGCAAACAGCAGCCGGCCGCGGAACCGGCCGAAACGCACCAATGCCATCGCCGCCAGCGTCCCCAAAATCGTCGCCGCGGTCGCCGAGACCAGCGCCAGGCGGATGCTGATGAAGGCGGAGTCGAGCAGCGGCGCGTCATTGATGAGCTCGGCATACCAGCGCGTCGACCAGCCGCCCCACACCGTGACCAGTTGCGATGCGTTGAACGAGTAGATCACCAGGATGGCGATCGGCAGATAAAGAAAGACAAGGCCGAGCACGATGGCGGCGAGATTGAATGCGGAGACTTTGCGCATGATCAGCCCTGCTCCACCGCGCGCGTGGTCTGGCGCTGGAAAATGACGATCGGCGTTACCAAAAGCCCGATGAGCACGACAGCGATGGCCGCGGCGGCCGGCCAGTCCTTGTTGCCGAAAAACTCCGTCCAGATGGTCTGCCCGATCATCGGCGCCTGCGAACCGCCGAGCAGGTCGGGAATGACGAATTCGCCGACCGCGGGAATGAAACACAGCAGCGCGCCGGCCAGCACGCCCGGTGCCGATAGCGGCAGTGTCACCTCCCAAAAAATCTTGCTGCGCGGGCAGCCGAGGTCGGCCGCCGCTTCGAACAACGACTCGTCCAGTTTCTCGAGCGTCGCATAGAGCGGCAGCACCATGAACGGCAGGTAGGAGTAGACGATACCGATATAGATGGCGGTGTCGGTTGCGAGCCACACCGGCGGCGTGCTAACGACGTGCAGCGCCATGAGCAGCCGGTTGAGCGGCCCGTCGTGCTGCAAAATGTTCATCCAGGCATAGATGCGGGTCAGGAACGCGGTCCAGAACGGCAGCATGACCAGAGTCATGAGCACCGCCTGGATGCGGCGCGGCGTTCGCGTGATGCCGTAGGCAATCGGGTACCCGAGGATGAGCAGGAGCAACGTGGAGAACGCGGCGATCTCCACGCTCTTTACGAAGGATAAAAGATAGAGCGGATCGGAGCTGATGAGGACGTAGTTGTCCAACGACAGCGCGCCGAAGAACGCCGTAATTCCGTGCCAGCCGGCCTGGAGATTAAAGAGCGGCGCATAGGGCGGTTGCGCCAGCGCCGGTTGCGACAGGCTGATCCGCAGCACGATCAGGAACGGCACCAGAAAAAATACCAGCAGCCAGGCATAGGGAATCCTGACGGCGAGCTTTTCCACAAATGATCGTTTCGGGCTCATGGCGTCTGCCGCGACTTCATATGGTCAGCACAATGGCGGCTTCGGGTGCAAAGCTCATCCAGGCGCGTTCGTCCCAATCGATCGGGCGCGCGGCGGCGTGGCCGGTATTGGCGATTGCTGCGGTGACGATCGCGCCGTCGGCGAGGCGCAATTTGTAGATCGTCAGGTCGCCGAGATAACCGATATCGACAATCGTGCCGGCGATGCAGTTTTCGGGCGGCGGTTGCGGAGCCTCGGACGCGATGCGCATCTTCTCCGGCCGCACCGCCAGCCAAACCGTCGCGCCCGGCTTGGCGTCGATCTTGGCAGTGACGCGCAGCGTGCCGGCGGGCGTGCCTTCGACGCTCAAACCGTCTTCGCCGACGACACCCTCGAACAGATTGACGTCGCCGATGAAGTCGGCAACCCAGCGCGAATTCGGCCGCTCGTAGATGTCCGCGGGTTGCGCGACCTGCCGCAGCCAGCCGTGATCCATCACGCCGATACGGTCGGCGACGATCATGGCCTCGCTCTGGTCGTGGGTGACGATGACGAAAGTGAGCCCGAGCTTCCGTTGCAAGTCCATCAGCTCGAAACGGGTCTGGTCGCGCAGCTTCTTGTCGAGCGCCGCCAACGGCTCGTCGAGGAGGAGCACCCGCGGGCGCTTGACCAAAGCGCGCGCCAGCGCCACGCGCTGGCGCTGGCCGCCGGACAATTCATGCGGCTTGCGCCGGCCAAAACTTTCCAGCTTCACCATGGCCAGCATGTCGGCGACGCGATGGGCGATCTCGGCTTTGGCCAGGCCTTCCTGCTTGAGCCCGAACGCCACATTGGCCTCGACATTGAGGTGCGGAAACAGCGCATAGTTCTGGAACATCATGTTGACGGGACGTCGGTAGGGCGGCACGGCCGCAAGATCGACGCCGTCGAGCAGGATGCGGCCCGAAGTCCGGCCGCTCGAAACCGGCGATCAGGCGCAGCAGCGTGGTCTTGCCGCAGCCGGACGGTCCGAATAGCGCAAAGAACTCGCCCTGGTAGATGTCGAGGGAAAGCTGATCGACCGCGGCGCTGCCGCCGAAACGCTTGCTCAAATCCTCGATGCGCAACAGCGGGCGCTCGGTCGGGTCCGCCCACGGCGCAAAGCTACGTTTCGATCGGACGGTTGGCATCATACTCTAGCGGCAACGGCGCCTGTCCGACAGCGCCGTCAGGCTAGAGCATTTTTGCGCTGACTGGAAATGATCGTGGCGGCGTGGCGTCGCCCGGCGGCGATCAATCGACCATCGCGGCCGACGGGGTCTCGACGATGGGCGCATCGTCGAGACTTTCGGATATCAACTTGCGCGGCTCCGGCCCGTAATAATCGCCGAGCTGCACCACCGGCCGCGGCTGCATCATGATGGAGACCAGGCGGTCGTACAGCGCCTTCGCCGAGACCGGCTTGATCAGATATTCGTGGACGCCGAGCCGCACCGCCTCGACGACGCGCCAGCGCTCGCCGTGGCCGCTGAGCATGATGATCGGCACGTCGGGCATCGGGAACACGCCGGGCGAGCGGACGATGCGCACCAGTTCGGCGCCGCTCAACAGCGGCATTTCCCAATCGAGGATGACGACGTCGGGGGCGATGCTGCGGATGGCGTCGAGCGCGGCGATGCCGTCATTGGCCTCGTAAATGTCCTTGATGCCGCAATTGACCAGCAGGTTGCGGATCATCTTGCGCATGTACTGGTTGTCGTCGACCACCAGCACCGCCAGCGTCTGGATCTGATCGGCGATCTGTTTCTTCGAGAGGTTCGAGCTCATGGGTGTGTTTTTCGCGGCGCCATTGCCGGCCGGCTGGCGGATCAGATGAATATGATGTCGTCGAGCGCCGGATCGGTCTCCGGCTTGTAGCTCGACATTTTGCGCGGCGCCGGGCCGTAGTAATCGCCCTTCTTCACCATCTCGCGCGGCCGGGCGAGGATCGAGACCAAGCGCGCCAAGAGCGCCGTCGAGGACACCGGCTTGAGCAGGAATTCGTTGACGCCGAGCCGCACCGCCTCGACCACCCGCGAACGTTCGCCGTGCGCGGTGAGCATGATGATCGCAACGTCGGGGTAGGGAAAGCTGCCGGGCGCGCGCACCTGGCGTACGAATTCCGGGCCGTTCGGGCTCGGCATCGACCAATCGAGAATGACCACGTCCGGCGCCCAGCGGCAGATGGCTTCCAGGCCGCTGCGGCCGTCTTTGGCCTCGTAAATGGTCTTGACGCCGATGACTTGCAGAAGCGATTTCGTCACCTTGCGCATGGTCGACTCGTCATCGACGATGAGCACTTTCAGCGCTTCAAGCTGCTGCGTAAACTGGCTGGCGACCGGCTGCATGGCATCCTTCGTCGGCAGTGAATTTTCCGCAGCGAACTGATCACAATTTCATAATTTTGGCGTGAAATGGATCGCTAAAATTCTATCGATCAGTCGCTGCCGGTCTTGCGGGCGCGGATCGGCCGGCCTTCGAGGCCGGCGTCGCGCACCGCCGCATAGGGCCCGATCGGCCGCATGGTGAACGAAGACTCAACGCTGGTGTAGTCGTGATAGCCGAGCCGGGCCAGCGGGCGGATCTTCACCACGTCGAGTTTGCCCTCAGGCGTGAGCGCATCGTCGCGGATGTGCACGCCGACGACGCGGCCGATGACGACGTGATGAACGCCGTCCAGCGTGCGCGCCGGCAATGCGGTCGAAGAATGGAATTTGCATTCCAGATGCACCGGCGACGCCGCCACCCGCGGCGGCTTGACGATGCGCGAGCCGATCATTTCGAGGCCGGCCAAGGCCGCTTCGTCGATCTCCGGCGGCACGAATTGCGAGGTGATGTTGACCGCGTCGCGCAACGCATAGGTCGCCATGTTGACGACGAATTCGCCGGTGTCGGTGGCGTTCTTGACGCTGTCCTTGCGCCGGCCGGACTCGGGAAACGAGTTCGCCGAGAACATCACGTAAGGCGGATCGTAGGCGAGATTGTTGAACTGGCTGAACGGCGCCAAATTGACGACGCCGTCACGGCTGATGGTCGAGACCCAGCCGATCGGCCGCGGCACCACGATCGATTTATAGGGATTGAACGGCAGGCCGTGGTCGTCTTTGTCCGGTTCGTAGAACATCGCGCTTCCTCTTTGAATGCTTGAATATACTCAACCCGCCGTCATGAAACGATCGAGCATCATGCGCTGGGTATCGTTAAAACGCAGGCCGAGCTTCGAGCGCCGCCACAGCACGTCGTCGGCGGTCTGCGCCCATTCCTTGTCCATCAGGTAGCGCACCTCGGCGGCGGTGAGATCGGCGCCGAAGCGCAGGCCGAGATCGTCCGGCTCGCTTCACCGTCTTGAGCACGTCGTCGACGCGCGTGCCATAGGCGCGACACGAGGCGGCGCGCATGCTCGGCACTGAGGAACGGCCAGGTCCGCTGCGTGCGCTCGACCAGCGTCTCGACGCCGTCATAGACGAAATCGCCGCCCGGCAACGGGCTGTGCGCGGTCCACGGCCGCGAGCGCGGGAAGAAATGCGCAAGCCGTGCCAGGGCCTCCTCGGCGAGCCGCCGATAGGTCGTGATCTTGCCGCCATAGACCGTGAGCAGCGGCGCCTCGCCGGGGCGCTCGTCGAGGCTCAGCACATATTCGCGCCCGATGTCCTGCGACTTGCCCGCGCCATCGTCGTAGAGCGAGCGCACGCCGGCATAGGCCCACACCACGTCGGCGGCGCCGAGTTGGCGTGCGGAAATATTCATTCACCACGCCGCACAGATAGTCGATCTCTTCGCCGGTCGGCAGCGACGGCCGCCGGATCGCCGGCAAAGTCTGGTCGGTGGTGCCGATCAGCGTGAAGTCGCGCTGGAACGGGATGGTGAACACGACGCGGCCGTCGGCGGCCTGCAGGATATAGGCGCGGTCGTGGTCGTAGAGCCGGCGCACCACGATGTGGCTGCCCTTGTCGAGCCGCAGATGCGGCTTTTGCGGCTGCAGCCGCAGCACGGTCTCGGCGACCGTCTCGACCCAGGCGCCCGCGGCATTGACCAGAACGCGCGCGGTCACCACGTCGCGCTGGCCGCGCGCATTGAGGATCAGCCGCCAGGCATCGCCGCGCTCGGCGCGCACGCAGCGCGTGCGCGTGCGGATCACGGCGCCGCGCTCGGCGGCGTCGACCGCGTTGAGCACGACGAGGCGCGCAGTCGTCGGCGAAGCAATCGGAATATTCGTAGGCGTGATGGAAGCTGCGCTTGAGCGGCGGGCCGGCGGCGTCGGTCAATGAGATCGAGCGCGCGCGTGCCGGGCAGAATCTTGCGCCAGCCGATCCAGTCGTAGATGCAGCAGGCCGAGCCGCAGCACGATCGGCGAGCGCCGCGCCTCGTTCACCGGCAGCACGAAGCGCAGCGGCCGGATCAGGTGCGGCGCCATGCGCAGCAGCACCTCGCGTTCGCGTGAGCGCCGTCGCGCACCAGGCGGAATTCGCCGTGCTCGAGATAGCGCAAGCCCGCCGTGGATCAGCTTCGACGACGCCGACGACGTGGCGGAGGCGAGGTCGTTCTGCTCGACCAGCACGACCCGCAAGCCGCGGCCGGCGGCGTCGCGGGCGATGCCGGTGCCGTTGATGCCGCCGCCGATGATGGCGAGATCGAAGTCAGCCACTGAGTTCTCCCTCGCGCACGCATGATAGCAGATTTCCTCGCCGGAGCGAACCGCGCTTGCCTGGAATGGCAGATCGGCGATGATGGGGCATGGACTTCCGCGATCGTCACATCGTCGTCACCGGCGGAGCCGGCGCGCTCGGCACCGCCGTCGTCGAGGCACTGGTCGGCAGCCGGCGCAATCTGCCACGTGCCGTGCTTCGACGAGGCGGAGGCGCAGCGCTTCCGGCTGCGCGAGCACAAGCACGTCGCGACTCGTCGGTCGCCGGCAATCTGGCCGACGAGGCGGTCGTGGCGCGGCTTCTATCAGGGCATCGCGCCGCTGTGGGCCTCGATCCATATCGCCGGCGGCTTTGCCGCGGCGCCGATGCGCGACACCGACGGCGGCGCTGTGCGCAGCAGATCGACATGAATTTCGTCAGCTGCGTGCTGTGCTGCCGCGCCGCGGTCAACGCCATGGCGGGCGCCGGCGGCCGCATCGTCAACGTCGCGGCCCGCGCCGGCGCTGGAATGGCGCAGCGGCGCCGGCATGGTGGCCTACACCGCGAGCAAGGCCGCGGTCGCGGCGCTGACCGTCGCGCTGGCCGAAGAAGTCGCCAAGGACGGCATCCTGGTCAACGCGGTCGCGCCCTCGATCATGGACACGCGCGGCCAATCGGCAGGCCATGCCCAAAGCCGATTACGCGCTGTGGCCGAAGGTCGAGGAAGTGGCGGCGACGATCGTGTTCCTCGCCTCGCCGGACAACCGCGTCACCCGCGGCGCCATCGTGCCGGTGTACGGCAGGTCCTAATATCCCGGCCATAATCCCGGCGTCGCCAATTCGACGAGATGACTGTCGGGATCGCGGAAATAAATGCTCTCGCCGCCGCGCGGCCATTTGGTGCGGCCTTCGATCGCGACTGTCGGCGTCGGCAAGTTGCGCTTCCCAAGCCGCAAGCTCGTCGGCGGCGATCGAGAACGCGATGTGCACCGGGCCGCTGCCGTCATGCGGCGGGATCGTGCCGCCGGGCATGTGCACGGTCTCGAGCGAATGGCCGCGCAGGAACAACAGCAGCACGCCGCGGCCGCCGACGTCGTAGGCGCAAAGCCGCTGATCGCGATAGACGCTGTTGAGCCCGAGCACCTGTTCGTAGAACGCGCAGGCGCGCTCGAAAGCGTCGACGTAGAGCACGGTTTCGAGCACGCCGAGCAGGCTCGGCACGGTCAGCCCGAGACCGGCACGACTTCGCGCACCGGCGCATGAACGAGCCGCGTCACCGCGCTCGCGGCGACGACGGCGTGCTGCTGCGCATAGGCCTCGTGGTTCTTCTCGATATAGTCGAGATCGTAGAGGTAATTCACCATCAGGCCGTAGGACTGCTGCCAGCGCGCGCTCCGAAGTGTCGCCGAGCCAGTCGAGCCGCTCCAGCCGCGCGCCGTTGCCGAGATGGAAGCGCGCCACCGCATCGAGCGGCAGGCCGCGGCGGTTGCGGCCGCGCACATAATACCAGGCGGCGGCGCGCAGCAGCGGCTCGCGCACCTGCTCGGCGATCTCCGGCACGCGCCACCAGTTGCGTCGTCAAGCGCGGCAAGCGCCTCGCGATCGTCCTCGTCGATCGCGATCGAGGCCGCATTGGCGCGCTCGCGCTTGAGCCATTCGGCGAAATTCGGCGCCGGCGACAAGCGTGACGAAAGTCGCGACGCGCGGCAATTCGCGCGACAGCTCCTCGACCACCTGCTTGATCAGAAAATGCCCGAAGCTCACGCCGGCAAGGCCGCGCTGGCAATTGGTGATCGAATAGAACACCGCCGTGGTCGCGCGCTCCGGATCGACCTCCTCGCGCTTGTCGGACAGGATCGGCGCGATCGCCGCCGGCGATCTCGCGCGTCAGCGCCACCTCGACGAAGATCAGCGGCTCGTCGACCAGCGCCGGATGGAAGAACGCGTAGCAGCGCCGGTCCGGCGGATCGATGCGGCGGCGCAGATCGTCCCAGTCGCGGATCTCGTGCACCGCCTCGTAGCGGATGATCTTTTCCAGAACGATCGCCGGCGTCGACCAGTCGATGCGGCGCAGCACCAGAAAGCCGCGGTTGAACCACGACGAGAACAAATGGACGAAATCGTTGTCGATGACGCCGAGATCGTCGCGGTGATCCATGGCGTCGATCAGTTGCTCGCGCATGCGCACCAGCGCCGCGGTGCCGCCGGGCGCGAGATTGAGCCGGCGGAACAGTTCGAGCCGGCGCGGCTCGCTGGCGTGATGCAGCTCGGCCGCGGTTTCGTCGGACGGCGCTTGCTGCCAGTCTTTGATCGCCGTCTCGATGCGGGCGCGATCGGAGCCGAAGGTGGTGGCCAGCGCCTCGAAGAAGGCGATCCGCGGCCCGATCGTCAGATCCTCGTAGCGGCCGAGGATGTCGCGGGCCAGCGCCACGCCGGAGGCCTCGCCGCGGCCGGACAACAGCGCCTCGCACAGCTCGAACAGGCCGGCCGAGCGCTCATGCGCCGGCTCGCGGCGCTGAATCAGGGCGCGGCCGCGGTCGGCGATGCTCTGCAACATTTCGCTGAAAAAGGTGGTATTCACCGAATTCTTCCCATCCGCCCGGCAGCAACTAGCTAATGATCGCCGGCGGCAATGACAAGTTGGCGCGGCAACACTGTAAACAAGCCGAGTTAACGTCAGCCTGTGCGGTATTAAGCACTAGGCACACGTAAAGGCCGCCATCCCGATCAGCGGTAAACACACGAACTGCGCCGCCTGGACAAATTCGCGCCACTGCGCCACTTAAAACGCCGTGCGGCGCATGGCCGCGCGAGGTCGGGAGCGTTTCATGCCGGGTCCGTTGGCTGGTTTGCGCGTGCTGGAGCTTGCCCGGATTCTGGCCGGTCCTTGGGCCGGGCCAGTTGCTCGCCGATCTCGGCGCCGACGTCATCAAGGTCGAGCGCGCCGGCTCCGGCGACGATACCCGCGCCTGGGGGCCGCCCTTCGTCGAGGCGGCCGACGGCGGCCATCTCAGCGCCGCCTATTTTCACTGCACCAATCGCGGCAAGCGCTCGATCGAGGCCGATTTCACCACGCCCGAGGGCCAGCGCATCGTCAAGAAACTGGTGGCGCGCTCCGACGTGCTGATCGAGAATTTCAAGGTCGGCGGCCTGAAGAAATTCGGCCTCGATTACGCAAGCCTCGGCGCCGGACAATCCGCGCCTGATCTATTGCTCGGTGACCGGCTTCGGCCAGACCGGGCCGTCGGCGGCGCGCGCCGGCTACGATCTGATGGCGCAGGGCATCGGCGGCATCATGGGCATGACCGGCGAACCCGACGGCCCGCCGATGCGGGTCGGCGTGCCGACTGCCGACGTCTTCTCCGGCGTCTATTCGGCGGTCGGCATTCTGGCGGCGCTGGCGCGGCGCGAGAAGACCGGCAAGGGCGGCTACGTCGATTGCGCGCTGGTCGATTCCACCGTCGGCACGCTGGCGTTCCAGGCGCTCAATTATCTGGTCTCCGGCGAAATCCCCAAGCGCATCGGCAATGCCCATCCCAATCTCGTGCCGTATCAGGAATTTCCGGTCGCCGACGGCGCCGTCATCATCGCCACCGGCAACGACGCGCAATTCGTCAAGCTGTGCGGCATTCTGGGCGACCCGCAACTCGCCGAGGTGCCGGCCTACAAGGACAACAAAGGCCGGCTTGCGCATCGCGCCGAACTGGTCGGCAAGCTCTGCGCGCTCACCTCGCGCATGAAGCGCGAAGAAATTCTGGACAAGCTCGAAGCCGCCGGCATTCCCGCCGGCCCGATCAACGATCTGCAACAGGTCTTCGCCGACCCGCAGGTCATCCATCGCGGCATGAAGCTCGACCCTGAAAAACCCAGCCGCCAAAGGCGGCACCAGCCCCGGCATCCGCACGCCGATCGTGCTCGACGGCGCGCCGATGGCCTCCGACCGCCCGGCGCCGCGGCTCGGCGAGCACACCGCCGAAATTTTGCGCGAGATCGGCGAGGGCTGATTTCATCCTGTCCACCTCCCCGCTATCGCGGGGGCGGATGAGTAAAGCGTTCTCGCGACGCGATGTGCATCCAAGCTGCGGTGGGTTTGACTTGTTCCCCGCAACGGCGAATGCGAATGTCGGCCATCCCACCTGCGCCCGAGCATCCCGAAAGCATCATGGCCCGCATCTCCTACATCGAAGAACAGGATCACCCCGAGCTCGCCGACCTGATCGGCAAAATCCGCGCCGGACGGCGTGGGGCGTTGATCAATGTCTATAAGCTGCTTGCTGCATTCGCCGGCGCTGGCCGCCATCTGGCTCGAGTTCGTCAGCGCGGCGCGGTTCAAGGTCGAGCTCGACGGGCGGCTGCGCGAGATCGTCATCGTCCGCGTCGCCCATCTCAACCGCACCGCTTACGTGTTCAAGCAGCACGTGCCGCAGCTCTCGGCGCCGGAAGGCTTGAGCGACGCCGAATGCGACGCGCTCGCCGACTGGCGTAACGCCAAAACATTCAGCGCGCGCGAGTGCGCGGCGCTGGCCTATACCGACGCCATGACCCGCGACATCGCCGTGCCTGACGACGTGTTCGATGGGTTGCGGCCCCATTTCAACGAGCGGCAGATCGTCGAGCTGAGCGTGCTGATCGGGCTCTACAACATGCACACCCGCGTGTTCACGGCGCTCGGCATCGATCCCGAGCCGCATCACAAGTGAAATCGTGTTTCGCGGGTCGAGCCCACCGCCGCCGGCTGCGGTGCTGGCGCTTCCGCGCCGCTGTGCCTCGCGCAACGCGCGGTCGAGCGCGGCGAGGTCGTAGGGTTTTTGCAGCACGGCGAAACCCTGGCGCACGGCGTCCTGCGCGCTCGAACTGTAGCCCGTGGTCAAGCAGCACGACGATGTGCGGAAAGCGCCGGCGGATGGCGTCGGCCAGTTCGAGGCCGTTCATGCCGCCGGGCATCAAGATGTCGGAGAACACGAGATCGATGTCGCGATCGCTTTCGACGAGATCGAGGCCGGCCTGCGCGCTCGCGGCCTGTTTGACCTTGTAGCCGAGCTCTTCGAAATAGGCTTTGCCGACCTCGGCGACTTCCGCATTGTCTTCGACCAGCAGCACGGTGCCGGCGTGCTTCTTCGCGCGCACGGCGGCGGATTGCTCCTGCGGCGGCGCGGGCGTCTTCCCAGGTCCGCGGCAGGAACAGCGTGACGACGGTGCCACGCCGCGCCGAGCTGGCGATGGTCGCCGCGCCGCCGGACTGCCGGGCGAAGCCGTAGACCTGGCTCAAGCCCAGGCCGGTGCCCTTGCCGACGTCCTTGGTGGTGAAGAACGGCTCGAACACCCGCGGCAGCACGTCGGCCGGAATGCCCGATCCGGTGTCGGCGACGCGGATGGCGACGAAGTCGCCCGCAAGGCCTTCTTCGCTGGCCTTGCCGCGCAGCACGACCGGCTTGGCGGTGATGGTCAGCGTGCCGCCGGACGGCATGGCGTCGCGCGCATTGACGGCGAGATTGAGCAGCGCCAGCTCGAACTCGCTCGGATCGACCTTCACGGTGCACGGCCGCCGCGGCACGCCGACGCGGATCTCGATGTCGCCGCGCAGCGAGCGGCTGAGCATGTCCTTGATCTCGGGCAGCCGCTCGGCGAGATCGATGACGCTCGGCTGCAAGGTCTGGCGGCGCGAGAATGTCAGCAATTGCCGCGTCAGGCTCTCGCCGCGCTGCGTCGCGGTGGTGATCGCGTCGAGCAGGTGGATCTGCTTCTCGTCCTTGATGTGCCGGCGCAGCCGCTGCACGCTGCCGCTGACGATCATCAGCAGATTGTTGAAGTCGTGGGCGACGCCGCCGGTCAATTGGCCGATGGCCTGCAGCTGCTGCGCCTGGTGCAGCGCGCCTTCCGCCATTTCGCGGCGCTCGGCTTCGTCGTGCAGGCGCTGGGTGCGGCGCAGCGCGAACCACAGCACGGCGAACAGCAAGAGCGTCGCCGGCAAGCCGAAGATCAGATGCGTGCCTATCGTGCTCAAGCCATTCGTGGTTGATCGCCGCGATGCTGGTGCCGGCGAGCGCATAGACCGGATAGCCGGCAAGCTTGCGAAAGCCGATGCGCCGGGGCACGCCGTCGACCTCGGAATTGACGGTGAACATGCCGTGGGTGACGCCGTGATCGATGGCCATGCGCAGCGCGCTGGCCGGGCTCAATCGCTGCGAGCGGTTGATGCGGGACGGATAGCGCGCCAGGATGGAGCCGTCGTCGCGGACCAGGGCGTAAAAGCTGCCGGGCGTCTGGCCGATCAGGTGTATAGAAATCCTCGAAATATTTCGGCCGCACCGCCACCGCGATCACGCCTCTGAAAGATTTGTCCGGCGCGGCGAGACGCCGGGAGAGATCGAAGAAATCGCTGCCGACGCTTGCCAAATTCGGCGTGCGCACGTCGCTGACATAGGTGCCGGCGTCCTTGTCGGCCTGGGCCTTGAAGTAATCGCGGTCGGCGAAATTGACGTCGGTCTTGACGGATTCGAGCGCGCTCGACGCCAGCGGCCGGCCGTCGCGGCCGATCAGCGACGATGGCTTGCAGCTGCGGCATCACGTCGGCGATCTGCGCGAGGCGGGGATGCAGCCGCGGCTGCGCCGCGCGGATGTCGTCGTCGGACATGCCGCGCACGACCTCGTCGACCTCGGCAAAGGTGCGGTCGACGGTCTCGAACACTTTGAGCGCCTGTTCCTGCTGCACGTCGAGCGAACGCTCGATGCGCTCGTCGGCGGCGGCATGAATGTCGCGATAGCTGACCCACGACGCATAGCCGTAGAGCGCCGCCGGCAGCACCAGCGACGCGACCATCATCAGTTTCAGCAGACGGACTGCCGATTCCCGTGCCGTGTTCATCGGGTGCGAATATTGCGACCGTTACGCCGTCAGTTTTCCATATTTCTCGGGCGCAAACGAGGCAGCGTGAGCCTTCGATAGTTGCAAATTCGTGACCGGTTCGTGACCGGAATGGCCACGTGTCACTCTTGACTGTACGAAATCGGCCGCATTTGAACTGATTTGGTTGGGAACCCCGAGCATGATCCCGAAAAGTGGCAGCCGGTTTTCGGATAAGATCATGCTCAAACAGAAAATGTAGCCCAGATCCGCTTCAATTTAAGCGGATCACGCCACCGCGGTCGGCGCCAGCGCCTCGATGTCGGTGACGACGTCGATGACGGCGGGACGGTTGGCGGCGAGCGCCTGCGCCAGCGCCGCCGGAAATGCCGTCGGCTCTTCGACGCGGATGCCGAGCGCGCCCATGTCCTCGGCGATGCGGGCGAAATTGATCTTGCTGAAGGTCCACAACTCGCGCGCCTTTCGGTCTGCTTGCCGCCATAGACGCGGTCGAAGCCGCGCTTCGACTGGTTGCCGCCGCCATTGTTGTTGACCACCGTGACCGCGTTGATCTTCCAGCGCACCGCCGTCTCGATCTCGGCGATGTGGTACCAGAAGCCGGCGTCGCCGGTGAACGTCACCACCGGCCGGTCGGGGCGCCGCACTTGGCGCCGAGGCCGGCCGGAAACGCCCAGCCGAGATGGCCGGCGCTGCGCATATAGCTCTGCCGCGGCGATTCGCAGATCGAACATGCCGCCCATCCACATGCCGGCATGGCCGGTGTCGACCACGACGATGGCGTCGTCGGGCACGTGCTGCGTCAGCTCGTGGCAGAGCCGCTCCGGCCGGATCGGCACCGCGTCGGATTCGAGCGCGGCTTTGTATTTGTGCGTGCCATTCCGCGCAGATGCCTTGCGCCTCGCCGACCCAGGCCTTGCGCTTTGCCGCGCTGCCGCGGTCGGCGATTTTGAGCATGCGCGCAAGCGTCACCTTGGCGTCGCCGTTGACGCCCGCCGCGCAGCGGATAATTGCGGCCGAGCGCTTCCGGATCGATGTCGATCTGGATCGCCGGCGTGCCGATCTTCGGCACCGCCCAGAAGTGCGTGGTCATGCCGCCGGTCTCGGTGCCGACGAAGCAGACGAGATCGGCCGCGTTGACGACGCGGTTGGCGCTCTCGCGCGAATAGGTGCCGACGACGCCGACCGACAGCGGATGATTGCCGGGGATCGAATCCTTGCCGTTGAGCGAGGTCGCGACCGGAATTTGCAGCGCCTCCGCCAGCGCGACGAGCTCCGCGCGCCGCGCCCGACGCGCGCACGCCGCCGCCGGCGACGATCACCGGGCGCGCCGCAGTCTTGCAGAATCTTCAGCGCCGCGCGCACGCTTCGCCTCATCCGGCTCCGGACGGAACGGCGGCACGCGGGAAAATTGCGGCTCGACCAGCGGCTCCATCTCGGCTTCTTCGGCGTCGATCTGGCCCTCGTTGCCGCGGAATTGCAGATGCACCGGTCCGGGCCAGCCGGTCACCGCGGTGCGGAACGCCTGCCGCACCATGTCGGGAAAGCGCGCCACGTCGTCGACCGTGGCGTTGAACTTGGTCACCGGCTCGAACGCCGGCACGTCGTCGATCTCCTGATAGACCTTGCGGAATTTGGTCTTCGGCTCGCGGCCGCCGGTCATGGCGATCACCGGCGAATGCGCGAGCCAGGCGTCGCGCAGGCCGGCGGCGAGATTGAGCGCGCCGATCACCTGCGCCATGCAGATGCCGGGCTTGCCCGAGGCGCGCGCATAGCCGTCCGCCATGTAGGCCGCGGCCTTCTCGCCGTGCACATGCAGCCGCTTGATCTCGGTGCGCCGCTCCATCTCGGCGAAGGTGGTGCGCAGCACCGCCGGCACGTGAAAGACGTGCGTGACGCCGTAGCCCTTGAGCATGTCGGCGAGGCATTGCGCCCCGGTCATTTTGCGATTGTGTCCGATTTGCATGGGGTCGTTTTCCTTACAGAGCTTTTCCCGGGCGCTGCGCAGCATGACGCGAAGCGGAGTGATGCGCTGCAGACCCGGGATCGTAACAAACGCCGAGCCCGGAGCGGTCCCGGATCAGCGGTGCACCACTTCGTGCTGCACCGCATCCGGGAAACGAAAATCTAGTTGTCGAACACCGCGACCGCGCGGATCGGCGAGCCGGTGCCTTCGCGCCATTTCAGCGGCAGGCCGATGAACTGGAATTCGCCCTGGCCGAGCAGCGCCTCCAGATTGCACAGGCTCTCGATATGCGTGATGTCGAGCTCGAGGCAGGCTTTGTGCACCAGCGAGTTGACCTTGCCCTCCGGTCCCGGCCGCATCGAGTTGATGCCGAAATGCACGATGCCCTGCTTCGCCAGCCACTCGGTCGCCGCGACATTGACGCCCGGATTGTCGGTCGCATAGGCCGCGGTCGGGAAGGTGCGCGCGTGATGGCCGGTGCACAACAGCACCGTGCCCTTTTTCGGGATCGGCACGCCGGCCTCTTTCACCGCCGCTTCGAGATCGGCCGGCGTGATTTCCGCGCGCGGCTTGATGTGGCGCAGGTCGATGCAGATGCCTTGGACGATGCAATTCTCCAGCGGATATTCGTTGATCGGCGTGCCGCTCTTGCCGAAATGCCGCGGCGCGTCGATGTGGGTGCCGCCGTGGTCGGGCATGGAGAAGAACATCACGCTGTTGCCCTGGACGTTGCCGGATTCGGCGAACGCTTCCTCGTGGGTCTTCCAAATGCCGTGGATGATGGGCGGCTGCCCGGGATAGGACGGCGTGCGGTGATAAAGCTCCCGGCTCAAATCGACGATCCGCATTGCATTTCTCTCCCTTGCCGCTCCGGCTTTGGGCGAACACTATCCGCCCCTTGAGACCGCGACAACGCCACGCCGGAGCACGCCATGAAGACCTCGACCGACCGCATCCTCACCACCCATACCGGCAGCCTGCCGCGGCCGAAGCCGCTGATCGACCTGATTCTGCGCCGCGAGAAGGGCGAGGCGATCGCGGCGGACGCCTTCGAGGCCGAGGTGGTCAAAGCGGTCGACGACATCGTCGCGCAGCAGGTCGCGGCCGGCATCGACGTGGTCTGCGACGGCGAGATGAGCAAGCCGTCCTACACGACCTATATCCGCCATCGCGTCAGCGGCATCGAGATGGACCCGCGCGCCGCCGAAAAGGGCCGCGACATCATGATCGGCCGCGATCTGCTGGCGTTTCCGGACTTCGCCCGCCAGCGCAGCAATTTCTCCGGCGATGCCGTTTCCCGGCTGCGTCGGCGACTTGCGCTACGAGGACCGCACCGCGCTCGACCGCGATCTGGCGCATCTCAAAGCCGCGGCGGCGAAATCAAAGCCGGCCGACGTGTTCATGACCGCGCCGTCGCCGGGCATCCTGACGCGCTTCATCATCAACCTGCATTATCCGACCGAGGAGGCCTACGTCGAGGCGCTCGCCGACGTGCTGAAGGTCGAATACCGCGCCATCGTCGAGGCCGGCTTCGTGCTGCAGATCGACGCGCCCGACCTCGGCTCGGCGCGCAACAACCAGTACCGCCATCTCAGCGACGACGAATTCCGCTACAAAAATCGCCGAGCGCAATATCGCGGCGCTCAACGCCGCGATCGAGGGGCTGCCCGCCGACCGCATGCGGCTGCACATCTGCTGGGGCAACTACGAAGGCCCGCACACCCACGACCTGCCGGTGACCAAGATCATCGACATCGCGTTCAAGGCGCGCGTGCAGGCGTTCAGCATCGAGGCCGCCAATCCGCGCCACGACCACGAATGGGAAGACCTCAAGGCGATCAAAATCCCCGACGACAAGATCCTCATTCCCGGCGTCATCGACTCGACGACGAATTTCGTCGAGCACCCGCGGCTGGTCGCGCAGCGCATCGGCCGCTACGCGCAAGTCGTCGACCGCGAGCGCCTGATCGCCGGCGTCGATTGCGGCTTCGGCACCGCGGTGCGCACCGAGCCGATGGTCGCCGACAGCATCGTCTGGGCGAAGCTCGCGGCGCTCAGCGAAGGCGCCGCGATCGCCAGCAAAATGCTGTGGAGTTAGGTCGTTGTACGAATTTTGGAATTTATAGCTCAAACCCACCCGAGCCGCGCCTACGTTGGTGCTGCTCCACAAAAAGACCGATCAATAAAGTTTGTAATTAATGCCCCCGCGGACAATGTTGGTCCTCAGATCAACATTATGCGCAAAAGTCGTATATGGTAGTCCAATGAATATGTCAGTGCCGGTCGTACTGACCGAGCCGAAATCGGCATAGAGATATTCAAGCTTCACGCTCCATTGGTTCGAGAGTGCATATTCTACGCCCCCACCAACCGTCCATCCCGCCCTTGTACTAGATACGCTGCTGCTCTCGATGTCCCCGAAAGGGAAAGGAGGGGTGTCAAAAAAGTTCTCTTTGTATCGAATGTTAGTCACGGCAAGACCGCCTGTAGCATAGACTAAGCCGTTTCCTGCCGCGTAGCCGATGCGGGGACGTGCGGTGAATAGCCAATCGGTCTTCACAGACGAGCTAACATTGAATGTTCCGCCGCCTATCGGAATAGGGGCGCTTGCCGCAAACGACCTGCTGAGTTCGAAATAATCAAAATCAGTTTCCACTCCAAAAACAACATTGCCTGCTTGGTAATTATAGCCGGCCTGCAGTCCACCCGTGAACCCACTCGGTTTTAACGTTGGGGAATTCAACGCGTTTAGGAACGCTGCATTTACCGGGTTGAAGCCAGGCCCGATGCTCGACGTTGCGTCCGATGTCCCCCACGCCCCGCCTACGTTGCCGCCGACATAAAAGCCGGTCCAACTGTAGGGTGCCGCGACAGGCGGCGCCTTGGTGTAGACCGGTGCGGGCGGCAGGTCGGCTGCGAATGCCCCGACTGCGGTCAGGTGAGCAACTGCACCGACGACGGCGGCGCTGAACCAATGCGATTTCATGTCGAATCCCCCACATAGGTGTCAGTATTCACGAGGTGCTCGCCGGCGGTACTATGGTAGCGACTTACCGGTGACGCGTTGCTGTGCGGACTTGACCCCCGCTTGCTTCAAATCCCGGTCCCAATGGGAAATCTACTCTTTATGGCAACGACTTGGCTTGGACTATGCGGAAGTTCCCAAGACTGGGGGGAAGTCTTGAACGATTTGAACCTCGTGTTGCCGGCGAGCAACATAGACAGGTTCGACTGTCGAACGACCTGGGACACCGACGACGGCGGGCGCGGATGATTTTCACGGTTCTCGGGTTTCCGGTGATGCGCGACTGGACGCGATTACGGCCGACATAATCGAGAACCTCAGACGTAGCGATTTAACTATCGATGTCGTCGCAGAACGTCATCATGTCACGCCGCGCTACGTACGCATGCTGTTCGAAAAGAAGGGTTTGACGTTCTCGGAATTCGTGCTTGGCGAGCGCCTGGCTCATGTCCACCACGTGCTGATTGATCCGGGCTTCGCCGATCGCCCGATCAGCGACATTGCCTTCGCGGCCGGTTTCGGCGATCTGTCATATTTCAATCGCACCTTCCGCCGCCGCTATGGCGCGACTCCTTCGGACGTGCGCGAGGCCGCCCGCCGGCGGAAACGCGATTAAGCCACTTCACGTAAAGATATGCGACACGAACACGCCGATGCCGACGCCGGCGAGCGCTGCGGCGACGCCGATCGAAACCGTCTCGAACACTGTGTGGACAATGGCGCGGCCGCCGATCCTGGCGCGACCGACGCCGAGCGCGACTAGCAGGAGTGTCGTGACGATCCCCGAAACCACGCGACCTTGCGGCACGGGCAGAAAGCCGAACGGCAGGATCGGGATGGCGGCGGCGAGAAAATCGGCGAGCAGCATCCATAGCGACCGCACCAGCGGGCTCTGCCGCGAATCGGCATCGCCCGGCATGGCGAGCGCCATGGCGAAACCGCGCAGCACGGCCGGCTGTGAACCGAGGAAGCTCTTGACGCTCGCCGCCTGATCGTTCGCCATGCCGACGGCTTGCAGCCGTTGCGTCACTCCTTGGAGCACCGCGCCTGGGTCGTTCTGCAGATCGGATGTGATGCGCGACGCCATCACTTTGGTCTGATCCTCACCGGTCTCGGCATCGAGATAGGTGCCGGCCATCATCGACACGGCGGCGGCAACCGCGCCCGAAGCGCCGGCGATCAGCACCGCCTTCTGATCGGTGGTGGTCGCGGCGACGCCGAACACCAGGCCGAAAATCGAGACGGTGCCGTCCTCCATGCCGAACACGATTTCGCCGGCGGAAGCCTGCAGCGAGGTCTTAAGCCGCGCCCACAACGATGCTTCGTTCATGCCAAAGCCTTTCTGGAAATGGCCTTTCGGGAAATGTCCGAATTCACTCCGCGCGGATGTGGGCGGCCCTGATCACGTCGCCCCACTTCTTGGTTTCGGTGACCAGGAATTTGCCGAACTCGGCCGGCGTCACGATGAACGGTTCGGCGCCGAGCTCGGCATAGCGCGCCTTCATCGCCGGCGTGCTGAGCGCATCGTTCAACGCCTTGTTGATCTTGTCGATCACATCGGCCGGCGTGTTGGCCGGCGCGCCCAGGGCGTCCCACACATAAGCCTCGTAGCCCGGCACGATCTCGTTCGCGGCGGGAACGTCCGGCAGCGCGTCCAGGCGCTTTTCCGAAGTCACCGCGAGTGGGCGCAGCTTGCCGGCTTTGATGAACTCGATCGACTGCGCCACCGGGCTGAACGACGCCTGCACCTGGCCGCTCATCAGGTCGGGCAGATAATTGGAGTGATAGGCGATGTGCACGAGGTCGATGCCGGTCATCAGCCGGAATAACTCGCCTGCCACATTGGTGGCGCTGCCGTTGCCGGCCGAGGCGTAATTGAGCTTGCCGGGATTGGCCTTGGCATAGGCGATGAATTCGGCGAGCGTCTTGACCGGCAGCGACGGCGTCACCTGGATCACGCTGGCCGAGCGCATCAGGCCGCCGACCGGCGCCAGATCGTGCAACAGATCGAAGCTGAGATGGCCTTCGTAGAGCGTGGCGTTGATGGCGTTGGTCGCCGTCATCGTCAGCAGCGTGTAGCCGTCGGGCGTCGCGCGCACGACCAATTCGGTGGCGACATTGCTGTTGGCGCCAGGCCGGTTCTCGACGATGAATTGCTGCCCGAGCCGCTCCGACAGTCCTTGTGCTGCGATCCGCGAAAAAATGTCGGGCGCGATGCCGGCCGGATAGCCGACGAGGATGCGCACCGGCCGCGTCGGATAGTCGTCCGCGCTGGCAACGCGCGGCAACACCGGCAGCGCCGCCGCGCCCGCCATGAGACGCAAGAATTTCCGGCGTTGCGGTTTCATTGCGGTTTCAATCCTGCGAACTTGACCACCTTGCCCCATTTCTCGGTTTCCTCGACGATGAATTTGCCGAACTCGGCGGGCGACATGGCGAACAGCGGCGCGCCGAAGTCGGACAGCCGTTCCTTGAATTTCGGGTCGGCTTGAACGGCGGCGATCGCGGCGGCAAGCTTGTCGATGACGTCTTTCGGCGTGTTCTTGGGCGCCACGATGGCGCTCCAGCCGCTGGCTTCAAAACCCGGGATGGTGTCGGCGACGGTTGGCACGTCCGGCAGCTCCTGGACGCGTGTCGCCGTAGTGACGCCTAGCGCGCGCAGCTTGCCGGCTTTGATATGGCCGATACCCGAGGAGATGCCGCCGACGCCGGCCATGAGCTGGCCGCCGAGCAGGTCGGTCACCATCTGGTTCTCGCCCACATAGGGCACGTGGATGACATCGATGCCGGCCATCATCTTGAGCAATTCGACGGAGAGATAAGGCGGCGTGCCGGCCGACGGCGAGCCGACGCTGAGCTTGCCGGGATTGGCTTTGGCATAGGCCACGAAGCCGGCGACGTTTTGCGCTTCGAACGACGGGTTCACTTCCAGCACCAGCGGAATGCGATTGATGGTGCCGACCGGCGCGGTGTCGCGGGCGAAGTCGTAGGGCAGGTTGGGGAACAGCGTCGTGTTCACGGTGTTCGACGCCGCGGCGAAGAACAGCGTGTAGCCGTCCGGCGCCGCGTTGACGACCGCTTCGGCGCCGAGATTGCCGCCGGCGCCGGGCTTGTTCTCGACCACCACGGTTTGGCCGAGCTGATTGCCGAGCCAAAGCGCTGCGAGCCGCGCGATGATGTCGACCTGGCCGCCGGCGGGGAAACCGACGATGAGGCGGATCGGATGCGCCGGGTAGGCCTGGGCGCGAGCGATGTGCGGCGCGAATGGCAGCGCCGCGGCGTTTGCGGCCAGTTGCAGAAAGCTTCGGCGCTTCATTGTTCCCCCGGGCATCGGCGCACGCAACGCACGTGGACGCGTCCGTGCCGATGGCTACAATATACTACAGGCGACCGGACCGAGAGTTGGCAAAGGGGCGCATATGAATCTGCAAGCACCCCTGCCCAGGAGAACGCGATGACAACGGCGATCGATAGCGTTGAGCTGACGCGGGTCGGCCCCGGCACCGTCATGGGTCAGTTGATGCGGGAATACTGGATTCCCGCGCTGATGTCGTCGGAACTTGCGCGCGACGGCGCGCCGCTTCGCCTGATGTTGCTCGGTGAGAAGCTGATCGCGTTTCGCGACAGCGCGGGCCGGGTCGGAGTGATGGATCATCGTTGCCCGCATCGCTGCGCCTCGCTGTTCCTCGGCCGCAACGAGGAGGGCGGCATCCGCTGCATCTATCACGGCTGGAAATTCGACGTTTCGGGCACCTGCGTCGATATGCCGAACGTGCCGCCGCATCAGGACTTCAAACACAAGGTCATGGCAAAAGCGTACCGGGCGGTCGAGCGCGCCGGAGTGATTTGGGTCTATATGGGGTCGCGCAGCAAAGCGCCGCCGCTGCCGGCGTTCGAGATTCTCGACGTTCCGGACGACGAGGTCGGCGTGTCTTCATCCAACGCCACTGCAATTACCTGCAGGCGCTGGAGGGCGATATCGACACCTCACATTTCGGCTTCCTGCACGCCGGCCACGTCGATCCTGATGAGCTCGGGGAGGTCGATCCGATCCACCACACGGTCGCGATCCGCGCGCCGGAATATCACATTGCCGATACGGCCTGGGGCACGACCTACGCGGGCTATCGCGTCGCCGGGCCCCGGCCGCATGTCATGGCGCTTCGGCAACTTCCTGTTTCCGTTCTGGACCCAAGTGCCGAACGGAGAGTTCAGCCGTCACGTGCAGATCCGCGGCTGGGTGCCGCTCGACGATGAGCACACCATGTACTGTGTGCTGTGGTGGAAGCGCGGCGTATCGGCCATGACGCAGCAGGCGCCGGCGTTCAAAGACGGGGCGCCGATCGGCGGCATGGGGCGCCGCAACGATTTTCTGCCCAACACGACCGACTGGCTCGGCCGCTGGCGGCTTGCCGCGAATGCCAGCAACGACTGGCAAATCGACCGTGCCGCGCAGCATGACAACGTGATCTACAGCGGAATCGACAGCATCCATTTGCAGGATCAAGCCGTCACCGAGAGCATGGGCACGATCTTGGATCATACCTTCGAGCATCTCGCCCCATCGGATCAAATGATCACGCGCACGCGCCGCCGCCTGCTGATGGCGGCCCGCGCGCTGCGCGACAACGGCGTGCCGCCGCCAGGTGTCGAAAACGTCGAGGTATTCCGCGACGCGCGCGGCGGCTACTTCGTGAGCGACGACAGCAGCGGATGGCAGGATGCATATGCGCAGCAACTGGCTTTGGCTTGGCGTCCGCCTCCGACCACTTTGCGCGCCGTGGAGTAGTGCGTTTGGACCTGAAAAAGACTTACGATAAGCGTGCCTCCCGGCCGGGCTAGTGTACCCTTCGGTGCATCAGCCTCACTGGCCAGCGGTTGCAATGGGAGCGTCCATGAATCTGCAAGCCACACCGGCAAAACCGGCAGGATCGCGCGAGCGCTCGCTCGACGAGGTCAAGGCCGAGTTCATGCGCCGCGCCGGGCGGCTCAATCCGTTCGAGGACATCCGCCGCGAGGACGCCGAGCGCGTGATGAATGCGCTGCAAAAGCCTCGACAAGGATCATTGGGCGCAGGAGTGGAGCAAGATCGGCCTCGCCTATGAGGAGAAGGGCGACGCCCGCGCCAAGGCCGGCGCTGCCCGGCGCGGAGCTGGCCGAGCTCTACATGCACGCCTTCGACGCCTGCCGCGTCGGCCGCTATCCGACGCCGAATTCGCCGGGCAAGCTCGCACGCGTACCAGCATTCGCTGCGCATGTTCCGCAAGGCGGCGAAACATTTCGATCCGCCGCTGGAAATCATCGAGCTGCCGTTCGACGGCACAAAAAGCTCATCGGCTATTTGCAGCTGCCGCCCGGCGTCACGAAGCCGCCGGTGGTGCTGCATTGGGGCGGCGTCGACGGCTGGAAGGAAGATCGCCTGCGCATCGCCAAGGCGATCATGGATGCAGGCCTTGCCTCGCTCACCATCGACATGCCGGGCAGCGGCGAAAATCCGGTGCTCTACGGCGATCCTGCGGCCGAGCGCACGTTTCTCACCTGGCTCGATCATCTGCCGCAGCGCGCCGAGATCGACGGCGCGCAGCGTCGGCGTCTGGGGCGGCAGTTTCGGCGCCTATTGGGCGGCGCGGCTCGCCTACACGGCTGCCGACCGCATCAAGGGCGCGGTGTTTCACGGCGGCAACGTCCATTACGGCTTCCAGAAGGAATGGCTGATCCCGGCCTTCACCACCGGCGGCGCGACGTATCTCTTCGGCGCGCACAGCCTGCTCGAAGCGCGCGGCCGCGCCATGGGCACCAAGACGCTCGAGGAGTTTCTGGAAGCCGCGCCGCGCTTGTCGTTGAAAACTCTTGGGCTGCTCGACAAGCCGTCGGCGCCGATCCTCGGCGTCAACGGCAAGCTCGACGACCAGGCGCCGGTCGACGACATCTATCTGCTCATGGAGCACGGCAGCCCGAAATCGGCGCGCATCTATCCGCAAGGCCTCGCACATGGGCCGCACGCCCGGCGAGCCGTCGGACCATATCACGACGACCATCGTCGAGTGGCTCAAGGCGCAGTTGAAGCGATGAAGGGCGTTGACTTTACGCTCCGCGATCACCGTGAATTGATATTTTTCGCCGGGGCGCCGGAACCTTTTCGGTTGCGATCCATCTATTTTTGATGCGGCAACGGTTTCCGGCTGATCGCGCCAACGGAGGAACACGGCAATGGCCCAAGAGCAGACGCCGCCGAGCGGCCCGGATCTGACCAAGGGCGTCGGCCTCGACGATTTCGTCGACGACAAGCTGTTGGGCCACGTCGGCGACGAGGAGGTTCTGCTGGTGCGCAGCGGCGGCGACATATTCGCCGTCGGCGCCCATTGCAGCCACTATCATGGTCCGCTGGCCGAAGGCCTCGTCACCGGCGAGAGCGTGCGCTGCCCTTGGCATCACGCCTGTTTCGATCTGCGCACCGGCGAGGCGGAGCGTGCGCCGGCGCTCAGCCCGATCGATTGCTGGACGGTGGAAGAGCGCGACGGCCGCATCTTCGTCACGCAAAAGCGCGAGCAGTCGAAGCCGCGCGCCATGGCGGCGAAGGCGGATACGCCCAACAAGATCGTCATCGTCGGCGGCGGCGCGGCCGGCTTTGCGGCGGCCGAAATGCTGCGCCGGCGCGGCTATGGCGGCAGCATCGTCATGGTGAGCAACGACGCGGCGCCGCCGGTCGATCGGCCCAATCTGTCCAAGGATTATCTCGCCGGCAGCGCGCCGGAGGATTGGCTGCCGCTGCGGCCGGACGATTTCTATGGCGACAAGCAAAATCGACTTGCGGCTCGACACCGAGGTCACCGCGATCGATACGCAAGCAGCGCCAAGTCCGCTGCGCCGATGGCGCGAGCCTCGCCTACGACCGGCTGTTGCTGGCGACCGGCGCCGAGCCGGTGCGGCTGCCGGTTCCCGGCGCCGATCTGCCGCACGTCCATACGCTGCGCTCGCTCGCCGATTGCCGCGCCATCATCGCCGACGCGCAAGAGCGCGAAGCGCGTGCTTGTCATCGGCGCGAGCTTCATCGGGCTCGAAGCGGCGGCGGCGCTGCGCGCCCGCAATATCGAGGTCCATGTCGTGGCGCCGGAAACGCGGCCGATGGAGCGCGTGCTCGGGCCGCAGCTCGGCGACTTCATTCGCGCGCTGCACGAGGAGCACGGCGTCGTGTTTCATCTCGGCGAAACGGTCACCGCGTTCGACGGCCGCCGCGCCACGCTCAAGGGCGGCGGCACGCTCGAGGCCGATCTCGTGGTCGTCGGCGTCGGCGTGCGGCCGCGCCTGGCGCTCGCCGAACAGGCGGGCCTGACGATGGACCGCGGTGTCGTCGTCGATGCTTATCTGCGCACCAGCGCTCCCGACATTTATGCCGCGGGCGACATCGCGCGCTGGCCCGATCCGCATTCGGGCGCAGCCATCCGCGTCGAGCATTGGGTCGTGGCCGAACGCCAGGGCCAGACCGCGGCGCGCAACATGCTCGGCGCGAGCGAGCGTTTCGACGCCGTGCCGTTCTTCTGGAGCCAGCACTACGACGTGCCGATCAACTATGTCGGCCACGCCGAGCAATGGGACGAGATCGCGATCGATGGTTCCGTCGAAGCCAAGGACTGCGTGCTGCGCTACAAGTCCAAAGGGCGCGTGCTCGCCGTCGCGTCGATCTACCGCGACCTCGACAGTCTCAAAGCCGAGCTCGCCATGGAGCAGGGCGCCGTCCCGTAGCTGGACCCGAAATGCGCTAGGGCTCCGGTCGCGGGCTTATCGCCCGCGACCGGTATGCCGTTTCTTCAACGGTAGTCATCACCGCTTTGATCTTGCCACTGGCGAACCTGGGCGTGGTCGTTCCAATAGCCCGGGGCATAGGCATAGAGGCCACCGCCATAAGGCGAGGAATAACCGGCGGCTGCTCGGCTCGCGGCTGAGCCGGTCGTATAGGCGCTCTGTGCCATGGCCGCGGCCGGCATTGCGATGCCCAGCGCCGCAACGGCGGCAATCAGTGCGAGCTTGGTCTTGTTGATCATGGTCGTTCTCCTGCGTTTGGTAGCAAAACAAAAAGCCGACGCCGTTCTGTTTGGTGGTCAGGAGACGCCATGCTGTTTGCTGAGCGGGAGATGTGTTCGAGGCGGTCAATCCTCAACTAAATTTTAGTTTAGCACTCTGTTCACGAAAATTGAATAATCGACCGTGCCCAACGAATTGTTCGCGCAAACTTTGTTCAAGAGGGATTCACGGACACGTGTCTATGGCGTGAGATACGTCATCACATTCCGCCGCGCTGCGTCAGCGGCAGGCCCAGCAGGCCCCAATACGGAATCGTCAGCAGGATCACGATCACTGTCAGCAGCAAGCATGCCGATGCCGAGGCGGCGGACGTCGGCGGCGCCGTAATAGCCGGTCTCGTAAGCGAGCAGATTGGTCGCGGTCTGGATCGGATAGAGGATGACCGCGTCGACCACGATGGTGACGATCAGGCCGCATACGATCGGATTGAGCGAAGCGCGCTCGGCGATGGTCGCCGCCACCGGAATCAACAGCGCAATGCAGGCGGCGAGATTGGTGATGGCGAGATGAATGAGCGCCACGGCCAGGATCAGGCCGATGACCAGGAGCGTCGGTTGGTCGGCGAGGCCGGCAAGATGCGACACCACCGATTGGCTGACGAAGGCGGCGGCGCCGGTTTTGGTCATGGCGGCGGCGAGCGACAGCGCGGCGCCGATGCTCAGGATGATGCCCCACGACAGCTTGGCTTTCGAACGTCATCCACGTCAGCACGCCGATCCTCGGCATCAGCAGCACGGCGGCGCCGATCAGCGCCGGGATCGCCGGCGACAGGTGGTGAAACCGGTCCGTCAGCCATAGTGCCAAGGTTCCGGCCAGAACCCCGAGCGTCTTGATCTCGATGGCCGTGAACGGTTGCAGCGTCGGCTGGTGACGTTGACGCGCGCTGCGCCGGCTCGAACGGCCCGACCACGCAGCGCAGCAACAGCGCGCCGCCGAACAGCAGGGCGTAATACGGCACTGCCATCAGCGCAAACCAGCGCAGCCAGGAAAAGCCGCCGAGCAGCGAAGCCGCGGTCATCGAGGCAAGTCCGCCGGTGAGCAGCGCCGACGACGCCAGCGGATTGAGCACCCCGAGCGCCAGCATGAGCATGCGTCCGCTGCGATCGGTCTTGCCGATGCCCATGCGGTCGAGCGCCTCCTCATAGGCCGGAATCAGAATCGCATTGCGCGTGATCGCCGACGGCACCAGAACGGCGAAGGCGGGCAGGCTCGCGATCATCTGAACATAGAGCCGCGCCGGGCTGCCGCGCGCCATGCGGCCGAGAAAGCGGGCGGCGCGCGCGGCGAGCCCGCTCACTTCCACCGCCGTGCCGATGGCGATGGCGCCGATCAGGAAGAACACCACCTCCGAGGCAAAACCGCCGACGGCATCGGACAAGCCGCGCGCCGGGGCTCAAGGCCAGCAAGATCGTAACGACGATCGCCGTCACGCCGATCGGCGTCGCTTCGGAGATCCACAGCATGGCGCCGGCGGCCATGGCGCCGAGCACGGCTTGTCCCTGCGGGTTCAAATTCTCGAGCGGCGGCGACAGCCGCGCCAGCGCATAGACGGCGAGCGCCGCAACGACCCAGCATTCACGCCATCCGGCCCGCAATCCGGTTCTGGCGGCGGTCACGGCGGCCCCTTCCATCGATTGATAAAAGCTCACAATGTCGGCGGCAGTTGGAAGCATAATGGATGGACAGACAACCGATCTTTCGTCACTCTAGTGTGAAGAAAAATCATACGATGGAGCAACGATGCGCCGCCGCCTGCCGCCGCTGAAGACGCTGCCGGCCTTCGAGATCGCGGCCGAGCGCTTGAGCTTCACCGACGCCGCCGGCGAATTGCACCTCACCCATGGCGCCGTCAGCCGGCAGATCCAGGCGCTGGAATCCCACCTTGGCGTGTCGCTGTTCCGGCGCCGCAATCGCCGCATCGAGCTCACCGAAGCGGGCGTCGCGTTCCTGCCCGGCGTGCGCCAGGCGCTGCATGTCCTGGAAACCAGCACCGCGGAAGTCGCCACCTCGCCGCGCGAGGGCGCGCTGGTGGTGTCCTGCGTCGCCACCTTCATGATGCGCTGGCTCATTCCGCGGCTCTACGCGTTCAATGCGTTGCATCGGAAAATCGAGGTGCGGCTGTCCGCTTCCCATGCGCCAGTCGATTTCGCGCGCGACGGCATCGACATCGCGATCCGGGTCGGCAGGCCGCCATGGCCGCGCAATGTGGTCGGCCGCGCCGTTTCTCGCCGACCGCATCGGGCCGGTCTGCGCGCCTGCGCTGCTCGACGGCCGCAAAACGCTGCGCATCGTCGAATTGCGGCGCCACCGCCTGCTGCACGCCGAGACCCGCGCGCAATCCTGGGCGAACTGGGCGCGAGCGCGCGGCGCCACCATCGACGCCGGCGCCAGTCAAAGCTTCGAGCATCACTATTTCATGCTGGAGGCGGCGGCGAGCGGGCTCGGCGTCGGCATCGCCTCGTTTCCGCTGGTCGAGAACGATCTGAAATCGGGCCGCCTGGTCGCGCCGTTCGGCTTTGTGCCGAGCGGCAACTCCTATTGCGTGTTGCACGCCCGGCAGGCAGCCAACAACGCCAAGATCGCGGCGTTTCGATCGTGGATCGTCAGTACCGCCGGTTGATTGCCATGCCGGGGGCCGGGATCGCTATAATATGAGCCTTGTGCCGTGACGGGATGATGGGAATGGACGAGCGGACGAGCGTGAAAAGACCAGGGCCGGTTGATCACGGCAACCCGTCATCTCGCCGACGCATGCGCTCGACGGCCTGATCGCCGCGAGCAACGGCCTCAACAATTTTCTGGAGTCCAACGCCGTCTATGTTTTCTCGGGCGTGCGCCCGATCGGCGAAAGCGCCGTCGTGCTCGACCGCGACGGCAGCATCGACCTTGATCGTGACGCCGGCCTGGGACGAGGTGCGCGCCGCCGCGGCGTCATCGACCGACCGCACCATCGGCACCGACGATCTCGCCGCCACGCTCGACGAGCGTGGTCGGGATCGCATCGCCTGGATCTGTCGCGGACGATTTCGGTCGGGCTGTCCTTGCTCGGCGCGGCGCTGGTCGATCGCATCGCGTCGGCGCTCGGCGCATTGCCGAAAGCCGCCGATGAACTGGCGCGCGATCTCGCGCGCCTGCGCACGCCTGAGGAACTGCAGGCGGCGGAGCGCGCGACCTGGATCGCCGAGCGCGGCTACGAGCGGCTCCTTGAATACGCCCGGCCCGGCATCCGCGAATTCGAGCTTGCCGCCGAGCTCTATTGCTTCATGAAAAAACTCGGCGCCGAGGACAATTTCTTGCTGATGAGCGCGTCGCAGCACAATCTCGCCGTCCGCGCCGCCGGCGAGCGCGTGCTCGACGTCGGCGACATTATTCTCTCCGAGATCACGCCGTGCTATCGCGGCCAGTTCGCGCAGATCTGCCGCACCACCGTCATCGGCGAGCCGCGGCCGGTGATCGGCGAAAAATTCGCCATATTGCAGGACGCCATGGGCGCGGGCCTCGCCGCGGGCCGCGCCGGCGCCACGGTCGCCGACGTCACGCGCGCCATCAACGGCGTCATCGCGAAAGCCGGCTACGGCGATTATTGCCGGCCGCCCTATATGCGCGTGCGCGGCCACGGCCTCGGCATCACCTCGGACCGGCCGGGCGACATCGTCGACAGCAACACGCGCGTGCTGGAAAGCGGCATGGTGTTCGTCATGCATCCCAACCAGTACATCCCGGAAAGCGGCTATCTGATGTGCGGCGAGCCGGTCGTGGTCACGGACGACGGCGCGCGGGCGCTGTCGGCGCGGCCGGCCGCGCTCGACGTCATCGCGGTTTGAGGCGGGCACCATGCAGACCGTGCAACCTTGCGTGACGATCGGTTCCTATATCTGGGCGCAGGATCGCCTGCCGTATGACGAGTTCACGCTGCGGCTCGACGAGTTGCGCGCCGCCATGGAGCGCAACGGCTGGCCGGCCGTTCTGGTTTACGGCGATGTGCGTGAACACGCGGCGCTCGCTTTTCTCTCGAGCTTCATTCCGCGCGTGCGTTGGGGCATGGCGCTGTTGCCGCGCACCGGCGACGCGCGGCTGTTGTGCGCCATGAGCACGCGCGATCTGCCGGCGATGCGGACGCTGACCTGGATCGCCGACGTGCGCTCCGGCATGGGCCCGGAATGGGAGAAGGCGTTCGATCCGTGGCTCGAGCGCTTCAAAGGCGATCAGGCGCAAAAACTCGGCACGCTCGGCTTCGACATCATGGCGCCGGTGCTTTCACGCCGCGGTGCGCCGCAGCCTCGGCGATCGGTTCGCGTTGCAACGCGCCGACGATGTTGTTGCCATTCCGTCGCGGCGCAAGCGGCCGCGCGAGCTGACGATGATGCGGGCGTCGTGCAAATTGCTCGAAACCGCGGCAAAAACTTTTGCCGAGAGCTGGCGCAGCAACCACGAGCCGGAAACCGCGGCGCTCGATGCCGAACGCGTCGCGCGTTCGCTCGCCGCGCAGGATGTGCGCACGCTGGTCAGTCTCGACGGCGGCCGCACGCTGGTGCCGTTCCAGGGCCGGTTCGAAAAATGCGCCGGGCCGCTGGTCGGCTATCTCGCCGTCAAGGTTTTGGGCTATTGGGCCGACATGTTCGTCACCGTCGATGACGGTTCCATCACCGCCGCCGCGCGACACGCCGAGGCGGCGCTCGATGCGATCATCGCAAATATGCGGCCGGGCGCGCGGATCGATGCGCTCCACGCCAAAGCCATCGGCGCGCTGGCGCCGTACAAGCTTCATCCGGTCCTCGGCGGCAGCATCGGCCACGGCATCGGCCTGTCGCTGCACGAAGGAGCCGAATTCCAGGCGTCGGCAGATGCAACGCTGGTGGAAGACGGTGTCTATGCCTTGCAGGTCGGTGCCGCCGACGCCAAAGCCGGCAATGCTTTAATGTCCGCGATCGTGCGCGTCACGGCGAAGGGGGCGGAAGTTCTGGTCCGCTCGAAACCGCAGGCGAGGTGAGTGATGCGAGCGCTTGCCGCGTTGCTGCTGACGGTGATGGTTTGCGCCGCATCCGCCGCGGCCGCCGCCGACAAAGTGCGCGTCGGCAAATCGGTCAGCCAGCCGTTCGCCTTCGCGCCGGTCGAGATCGGCGCGGCGGAAGGCATTTGGGCGAAGCATGATCTGGACGTCGAAACCGTCATCTTCGCCGGCGATGCCAAAGTTGCAGCAGGGGATGGTGGCGAATTCCGTCGACTTCGGCCTCGGCTCCGGGCCGGCCATGGGATTTCTGGCCAAGGGCGTTCCGGCCAAGGCGGTCGGCGCGCTCGCCAACGAGCCGCTGAGCATGGGCTTGATCGTCGGCGCGGCGCCGGACATCCAGAAGCCGGACGATCTCAAAGGCAAGAAGATCGGCGTCACCACCAACGGCTCGCTCAGCTATTGGCTGGCGCGCGAGCTGTCGCGGCAAATGGGCTGGGGCTCGAACGGCATCGAGACCGGTCGCGCTCGGCGCCATGTCGGGGATGGTGGCGGCGCTCAAGCGCGGTCAGATCGACGGCGTGGTGCTGTCGGCGTCGCAAGGCTATGGGCTTGGAAAAAACCGGCGACGGGCGCCTCTTGCTCAAGTTCGGCACCTACATCAAAGATTTCCACACCCACGTCATCTTCGCCACCGACGCCATGATCGCCAACAAGCCCGATCAGGTGCGGCGCTTTCTCGCCGGCTGGAAGGAGACAATCGCCTTCATGGCGGCGAACAAGGCCGAGACCGTGCGCATCGCCCGCCAGGTCACCGGGCTCGACGAGGCCATCGAGAACCGCGAATACGACGACGTCATGCCGATGATGTCGCGCGACCTGCGCTTTCACGCCAAGGCGCTCGACGTGATCGGGGATTCGTTTCCGGAAATGGAGATCATGCCGGCCAAGCCCGACATGCGCACGCTGTATACGGAAGAGTTTTTGAAAGAGTGATCTCCCTCTCCCCGCGTGCGGGGAGAGGGCGGGGTGAGGGGGCCTCTCCGCTGGGCTGAGAAATTCGGGAACGTCTGAAGCGCTGTCGCGTTGATCCGCGACGCTCAGAATCGCAGAGAGGCCCCCTCACCCTCGCTTCGCTCGCTCGACCTCTCCCCGCGCGCGGGGAGAGGTGAATAGAACGTCACGCCGGCTTGAAATTCATCGCCACGCCGTTGATGCAATAGCGCAGGTGCGTCGGCGGCGGGCCGTCGTCGAAGACGTGGCCGAGATGGCTGCCGCAGCGGCTGCAGTTCACCTCGGTGCGCTCCATGCCCCAGCTGCGGTCGGTGATGGTATCGATCGAGCCCGGCTCCGGATCGTTGAAGCTCGGCCAGCCGGTGCCGCTCTCGAATTTCTTCTGCGAGGAGAACAGCGCCTGCCCGCAGCCGACGCAGGAGAACGTGCCGGCGCGCTTCTCGTAATTGAGCGCGCAGCTGCCCGGCCGTTCGGTGCCGTGCTCGCGCATGATGTGGAACTGCTCGGGCGTGAGCAGCTTCTTCCACTCGGCTTCGGTGTGCGTCACGGGATATTGCTTGGTGTCCGTTTGCGTGCTCATGACCGGTTCGCCCGTTCGTTATGGTGGGATGGCCTAAAGGTAATCGATGCGCGGCAAAGCGCAACCGCGCCGCGCCGCAGCTTGCGAAGCTGTGATGGCCATTTGATCGCGGCTGGCTGGCCGGCTATTTCTCGGTGACGCGGTTGGTGTAGGTGACGAGAAAGTCCTTGATCTGGCGCGGCACCTTGCCGAGATCGGCCAGAATGCCCTGGCCGTCCGCGCCCGAGACCATGATCGGCTTGGTCGCCAGCACCTTGGCATAGCCGGCGAGAAAATCCTGGTCCTGCCACAGCTCGTCGAACGCCGACCGCATCGTCGCCACCACGTCGGCGGGCGATTTCGGCGGCATCGCGGCGACGCGGAACATCGCCAGCTGCGGGTCGGACGCCGCGCGCATGGCCTGATAGCGGAAATCGCCGGCGAGCGATTTGTTGCCGCCGGTGACGCTCGCATAAAACTCCTCGAAGGTCGGCATGTTGGGCA
Source organism: uncultured Alphaproteobacteria bacterium (assembly GCA_963821175.1). Classification (GTDB taxonomy): domain Bacteria; phylum Pseudomonadota; class Alphaproteobacteria; order Rhizobiales; family Xanthobacteraceae; genus BOG-931. The sequence continues at coordinate 634,423 of CAWGCU010000007.1, read as the reverse complement.
GCGAGCGGCTGCGCGGATAGCCGCCATCCTTGCCGCGCGGCGCCAATTGCCAGAGCGGAATGACGATGTCGCGCATCGACGGCTCGGCCGAACCGAGCCAGCCCGACAGCGACGTGTTGGCCATCTGCCCGGTGTTTTGCAGGATCGCGGTTTCGACCTCCTTGAGGCCGCGATAGGCGGGGATCGCCTGATATTTGATGCCGAGGAGGTCGAGCGAGAGCTCCTGGTTGATGCTGTTGATGTTCTGGGCGTTGAGCGACAGCGCCTTGAAATCCTTCGCCTTCATCAGGTCGGCCGGCACATTGATGCCGGGCGGCGTGTCTTTGCGGATATAGGCGACCAGCGGGCTTTCCACGCCGGCGAGCAGGACGAAATCGGAAAAGTGGGTGCGGACCGAAGGATTGTCGGTCAGCTCGGCCATCACATCGAGGGTGAAGAAGCCGATGGTCAGGCCGTCGGGCGTGGCGTCGCCGAGCTCGTTGCTGCCGAGGAGCCCCGAGCCGCCGCCGATATTCTTGACCACGATGGTCGGATGGCCCGGAATGTGGTCGGGCAGATGCTGCGCGACGATGCGGCCTTCGATGTCGGTCGGGCCGCCGGGCGGATAATTGACGATCATGATGATCGTCTTGCCCTTGTAGTATTGGGCCTGCGCGCTTCCTGGCAGGACGACGGCAAGCGCGAACATCGTCGCCAGCATTGTCCGTATCATGGACGGCCCTCCCTCGACCGGGCCAGCATATGGATTATCGTGGTGCGTCGCGACCCCGAACGGCGCATGGACGGAATGAGGAGCGATCATGTTCGAGAAACCCGGCATCGCGGATTTGCGCCAGGCGGCGCAGCAGCTCGGCATGAATCCGAGCGACGATTATCTGCGCGCGGTCGATGAGATCGTCGGGCCGCTTTCGCGCGCCTATGCGGCGCTCGACGCCATGCCGGACGAAGTGCCGGCGGTGAAATATCCGCGCGGGCAGGCGTACCGCCCGCAAGGCGACGAGAACCGCTACGGCGCCTGGTATGTGAAGACCTCGATCAAGGGCGCGCCGGGCGGCAAGCTCGCCGGCCGGCGCATCGCGCTCAAGGACAATGTCTGCCTCGCCGGCGTGCCGATGATGATCGGCGCCGACATTCTGGAAGGCTATGTGCCGGACGTCGACGCCACCATCGTCGAGCGCATTCTCGATGCCGGCGGCGAAATCGCCGGCAAGGCGGTGTGCGAATATTACTGCGTGTCCGGCGGCAGCCACACCTCTCGACCGGGCCGGTGCAGAATCCGCGCAAGCCCGGCTACACCACCGGCGGCTCGTCGTCGGGCAGCGCCGCGCTGGTCGCGGCGGGCGACGTCGACATGGCGATCGGCGGCGACCAGGCCGGCTCGATCCGCATTCCGGCAAGCTTTTGCGGCATCGTCGGATTGAAGCCGACCTTCGGTCTGGTGCCCTATACCGGCATCGCGCCGCTCGAAATGACGCTCGATGTCTGCGGGCCGATGACCGCCAACGTGCGCGACAACGCGCTGCTGCTCGAAGTCATCGCCGGGCCGGACGGCATCGACTCGCGCCAGCGCGGCGTCGCCGCCGGCCATTACACCGAGGCGCTCGACGGCGGCGTCAAAGGTTTGCGCATCGGCGTGCTCAAGGAAGGCTTCGGCCTCCATAATTCCGAGCCCGACGTCGATGCGCGGGTGCGCGACGCGGCGCAGCGCTTCGCCAGCCTCGGCGCGACGGTCGAGGACATATCGGTGCCGACGCACGCGCAGGGTTTCCCGGTCTGGGCGGCGATCCGCGGCGACGCCGCTTGCGTGACGCTGCTCGAAATGAACGGCGCCGGCATCAATCACGAGGGTCTCTACGTCTTGAGCCTCATGGACAAAGCCATGGCCTGGCGCAGCCGCGCCGACGATTTCGCCGACACCATCAAGATCGCGTCGATCTTCAGCAAATACACGGTGCAGCGCTACGGCGGCCGCTATTACGGCAAGGCGCAGAACATCCGGCGGCGGCTGCGCGCGGCCTACGACGCGGCGCTTGCGGCGCACGATCTCTTGCTGCTGCCGACGACGCCGATGAAGGCGACGCCGATCCCGAAAAAAGGCGCAACCCCGCAGGAGATCACGCGGCGCAGCTGGGAAGCGACCGGCAATACCTGTCCGTTCAACGTCACCGGCCATCCCGCCATCAGCCTGCCGTGCGGCATGGAAGATGGCCGCCCGATCGGCATGATGCTGGTCGGGCGCGCCTACGACGAGGCCACGATCTATCGCGCCGCGGCGGCGTTCGAGCGCTCCGGTGACTGGACCAAATTCTAACCCAGCTTGATGTTGGCGAACTTGACCACCTTCGCCCACTTTTCCGTTTCGTCGGCGAGGAATTTGCCGAACTGCGGCCGCCGTCATGGGCGCCGGCGAAGCGCCGAGGTCGGCGAGGCTGGCTTGCACCTTGGCGTCGGCGAGGCCGGCGCCGATCGCGCCGTTCAACGTGGCGACGATGTCGGCCGGCGTGTTGGCCGGCGCGCCGACGCCGGCCCAGCCGCTCGACTCGTAGCCCGGCACGGTGTCGGCCACCGTCGGCACGTCCGGCAGCGCCGCCGAGCGCGCCGTCGTGGTCACCGCGATGGCGCGCACTTCGCCGGCGCGGATATGGCCGATCGACGAGGTGAGCACGTCGAACATCACCTGCACCCGGCCGCTGATCAGATCGGTCAGCGCCTGCGCCGGGCCGCGATAGGGCACGTGGACGATGTCGACGCCGGTCATGAACTTGAACAGCTCCGCCGCGACATGGGATCCGGTGCCGTTGCCCGACGAGGCGAAGTTGAGCTTGCCCGGATTGGCCTTGGCATAGGCGATGAACTCGGCAACCGTTTTGATCGGCAGCGCCGCATTCACCTCCATGACCATGGGGGTGCGCATGATGCTCGCGACCGGAGCGATGTCGCGGAGAAAATTGAAATTGAGGTTGTCGTAGAGCGACATGTTGATCACGTTCGGCGGCGTGACCAGGAGCAGCGTGTAGCCGTCGGCCGGCGCATGGGCAGCCGCCTCGGTGCCGACATTGCTGCCGGCGCCCGGCCGGTTATCGACGATGAATTGCTGGCCGAGCCGCCCCGACAGCCAGTCGCCGATCAGGCGGGCGTTGATGTCGGACGCGGCGCCGGGCGGAAAGCCGACGATGATATGCACCGGCCGCGCCGGGTAGGTTTCGGCGCGCACGATGCGCGGCATGGCCGAGAACGCGGCGCTGCCCGCCGCCAGTTGCAGAATTTTTCGACGCGGAAGCCGCATGGACCGCTCCGTTCGCCTTCACAGCATGCCGGTTATGCATATTGAGCGCAACGCCGCGCCGGACGCGAGCGTTGTCCGCCTGGACAATATGCGGTTGTTGCGACACCAATTGCCGGCAACAAAGCCAATATCGCGCCCGAAGAGTTTATTCGCCTTGCATGACGCTAAACCCAATCGGGCGCGCAATGTCGTCGCGCTGACAATCGTCGCCGTCGCGCTCGCGGTGATGTTCGTCGGCGCCATCATGCCGACGCCGCTTTATCCGCTCTACCAGCGGGCGTTCGGGTTTTCCGGCATCACGCTGACCCTGATCTACGCGGTCTATGTGCTCGGCAATCTCGTGGCGCTGTTGTTCTTCGGCCGGCTCGCCGACCAGGTCGGCCGCCGCAGCGCGATCCTACCGGCGATCGGCTTCGGCATCGCCAGCGCGGTGGTGTTCGCCGCGGCGGCGGGCACGGCCTGGCTGTTCGCGGCGCGGGCGCTCAGCGGTTTCTCGACCGGCTTGGGCGCAGGCGCGGCGACGGCGTGGATCGCCGAGCTTTATACCGGCCGCGGCAACGGCGCCGCCGCGCGGATCGCGGCGTCGGCGAATTTTTTCGGCTGCGCCGCCGGTCCGCTCTTCGGCGGCTTGCTCGCTCAATTCGCGCCGTGGCCGCTGCGGCTGCCTTATCTCATCTATCTGGTTTTGCTCTGCGCCGTCGCCGTCGCCATCCTGTTCGTGCCTGAAACGGTCATCGAACCCGAAACGCTTCGGCGAAGCATCGCTGCGGCCGCGGCTCGGCGTGCCGCGGCCCATTCGGCTCCAGTTCGTGTCGCCCGCGGTGAGCGGTTTCGCCACGTTTTCGCTGATCGGCTTCTACGCCGCCTTGATCCCAAACCTGCTCGCCGAAAGCCTGCATCAATCCGCGCACACGGTGGCCGGCGCCATCGTGTGCGAGGTGTTCGGCATTGCCGCCATCACGATTCTCTCGACCGCGTGGCTCGGCAGCCAAGCCGCCATGTTCAGCGCGCTGGCGCTGCTGTTGCCGGCGGTATGGCTTCTGGTCGGCGCCGAGCTTGCCCGATCGATGCCGCTGTTGCTCTTCGCCGCCGCGCTCTGCGGCGTCGCCGGCGGGTTGGGCTATCGCGGCAGCCTCGAAGTGATCAACCGCATCGCGCCCGCAGACCAGCGCAGCGAGGTGGTCTCGAGCTATCTCATCGCGCTGTTTGCCGGCAATTCCATCCCCGTGATCGGCATCGGCGTGCTATCGGCTGCCGCCAGCGCGATAGTCGCCCATGTCACCTTCGCCGCGGTGATCACCGTGCTTGCAGGGATCGCGGCTCTGACCGGCGTCAAGTACGGGCCCGGCAAATGACGCAACGCGTCACTTGATCGCCAGCGGATTGGTCGGCGAGCCGACCGCGCCGGTAATCGGAATCGCCGGCGCGACGAACATGAACTCGTAGACGCCGTCGGCGGCGCAATCCTCGGCGAGGTCTTTCAGATAAAAAATCTCGCCCATGGTCATGCCCATGATCGGGATGGTGATCCAGTGCCAGGGCTGGTTGATGCCGCCTTCGGTATTGTTCGGCCGCACCTCGCAGCCCCAGGTGTCGCTGGCCAGCGCGGCGAGCTCGGTCTTCGCCACGAATTCCAGCGTCTCGAAGGCAAAGCCCGGCGCGTCGCCGCCGGGATAGCCGTCCCAGCTGCCGGCCTTGAGGCAGCGCTCCATCTGCCCGGTGCGCACGATGATGTAGTCGCCGCGCTTGAACGCGATGTTCTGCTTCTTCGCCGTCAGGTCGAGATCGTCGCAGGTGATGCCGTAGCCGTCGTCGAGACAGTCCTTGCCCAGCGCGCGGGCGACGTCGAGGAACACGCCGCGGCCGACCATCTTGGCCTTGGTTTTCTCGATGCCGCACTTTTGCGCGCCGAACGACGACACTTCGCGGCAATCGTAGCCGTTCCACATATTGTTCTCGTAGAACACGTGGCCGAGGCCGTCCCATTGCGTGCCGCATTGCAGCGGCATCACCACCATGTCGTCGGCGGCGCGGATGCCGCGCTTGTCGAGCACGCCCGAATAGGCGTCGGTGCCGGTGCGCAGCATGGTGTGCAGCGGATTGATGCGGCCGAGCGCCGGATAATTGGTCTTGCCGCCCTGCGGGCCGTTGTTGTCGAAGTTGAGCGCCAGCGAGATCACCTTGCCCTTTTTCACCAGTTGCGCTGCGGCGACGATGTCCTCCGGCGAGGTGTAATTGAGCGTGCCGATCTCGTCGTCGGGACCCCATTTGCCCCAGTTCTTGTATTTCTCCGCGGCCTGGCGGAGGTCGTCTCGCGTTACTTTTTTCGCTGTCATGGCGTTCCTTGTTGCTATGGTCAATGTTCGGAAATTCCTTGGCCGAACACGAGCCGGTGTCCGTCCGGATCGGTCACCGCGAAATCGCGCATGCCATAGGGCCGGTCATCGATCGGCTCCGCAATGTCGACCCCGCGCGCGATGAGCTCGGCATATAGCGCGTCGATGCCTTTGCAGAAGATGCTGACATGCGACGGTCCGGCAGGCGGCACGTACGCGTTCAGATGTATGGCGGCATCGCCGAGGCAGAGACAGACGTAGCGCGGCGGATCTTCCCAGGTAAACGTCACGACGAAGCCTAGCTTGTCGCGGTAATAGGCAAGCGCGGTCGGCATATCCCTGACATGTAGGATCACGGCGAGACCCGTGACTTGAAAAGCCGGATCGGTCATGAGCACGCCTCCCTTCATGCGCCAGTTTGCCGGTTTACTGCACCTTTGCGGACGGCGATGATAGCAAGAACGATCTTAGGGAGGACAGTCCATGAGGCAGACCATGGTGCGGCTCGCGCTCGCGCTGACGGCGGCGCTGATTTCCGGGGCGGCTTGTGCTCAAGATACCTATCCGGACCACAAGATTCGCATGATCGTGCCGTTCGCGGCCGGCGGACCGACTGACGTGATCGGGCGCCTGGTGGCGGAGCGGCTGTCCAAGTGCTGGGCCAGCAGGTCTATGTGGAGAATTTGCCCGGCGCCGGCGGCAATCTCGGCGTCGAGACCGCCAAGCGCGCCGCGCCGGACGGCTACACGATCGTGGTCGTCAGTACCGGCTTCATCATCAATCCGAGCATGTACACCACCATCGGCTACGATCCGCTCAAGGATTTTGCGCCGATCTCGCTGGTGGCGGCCTCGCCCAACGTGATCATCGTGCACCCTTCCGTGCCGGCGAAAAATCTCAAAGAGCTGATCGACCTGATCAAGGCCAATCCGGACAAATTGAGCTACGCCCAGCCCTCGACCGGCTCGACGCCGCACCTCGCCGCCGAGCAGATGAAGCAAATGTTCGGCCTCGACATTGTGATGGTGCCGTTCAACGGCGCGCCGCTTGCCATCAATTCCACCTTGGGCAATCACACGCCGATGGCGTTCACGGCGCTGCCGCCGGCGATCGGCGCCATCAAGGACGGCAGCCTGCGCGGCATCGCGATTTTGGCCAAGCAGCGCGTCGCGGCGCTGCCGGATCTGCCGACCAATGGCGAACAGGGCGTTCCGGGGCTGGAAAGCGACACGCTGACCGGCATTCTGGCGCCGGCCGGCACGCCGCAGGCGATCGTCGACAGATGGCACGATGCCATCGTCAAGATGGCGGCCGACCCCGAAGTGAAGAAGAAACTCGACACCCTCGGCTTCGTCCCTGTCGCCAATACGCCGGCCGAATTCACCGAGCGCATCAAGACCGAAGCGGCGCGCTGGGGCAAGGTGGTGAAGGCCGCCGGGATTCATATGGATTAATGACACTTTCATGCGCATCGTCGACATCCGCGAAACCGCGGTCCCGCTGAACTCGACGCTCGCCAATTCGAGCATCGATTTTTCCGAAATGACGACGTCGGTGGTCGCCGTCATCACCGACGTCAAGCGCGACGGCAAGCCGGTCTGCGGGCTTCGCGTTCAATTCCACCGGGCGCTACGCCTGCGGCGCGCAGATGCGGGCGCGCTTCATTCCGCGCGTGCTCAAGGCCGATCCGAAATCGCTGCTCGACGAGGCCGGCGACAATTTCGCGCCGGAAAAGATCCTCGCCGTGATGATGCAGAACGAAAAATCCGGCGGCCACAGCGAGCGCTCGGTCGGCATCGGCACCATCGAGGTCGCGGTGTGGGACGCGGTCGCCAAGATCGCGGAAAAGCCGCTGCATCGGCTGCTCGCCGAGCGCTACAACGGCGGCAAGGTCGCCGAGAAGGTGTTTTGCTATGTCGGCGGCGGCTGGTATGCGCCGGGAAAGACCACCAAGGATTTGCAGGACGAGATGCAGCGCCATCTCGATGCCGGCTACACCATGGTGAAGATGAAAGTCGGCGGCATGACGCTCGCCGACGATCTGTCCCGCGTCGAGGCGGTGAAATCGATCCTGCCGCGCGGCGGCAAGCTTGCGGTCGACGCCAATTCGAAATTCGGCCGCGACGAGGCGCTCGCTTATGCGCGCGGGCTCGCGCCGTTCGGGCTGCGCTGGTTCGAGGAGCCGTGCGATCCGCTCGACTTCGCGCTGCTTGCCGAGATCGCCGACGCCTATGACGCGCCGCTGTCCACCGGCGAAAATCTGTTCTCCACGCAGGACGTGGAGAATCTGGTGCGGTTCGGCGGCCTGCAAGCCGCAGCGCGACGACGTCATCCAGGTCGACCCGCCGCAGGCCTACGGCATCGTGCAATATGCCCGCACGCTCGACATGCTGGCGCGCCATCAATGGCCGCGCGGCTGTTGTTCCCGCACGGCGGCAACCAGATGTCGCTCGCCATCGCCGCCGGCTTCGGCCTCGGCGGCGCCGAATCCTATCCCGGCGTGTTCGGCGATTTCGGCGGCTTCGCCGACGATGCCGAGCTTAAGACGGCTATCTGCACGCTGAGCGACCGCCCCGGCATCGGCTTCGAAGGCCAGGCGCGGCTCTACCGCATCATGTCGGAGCTTGCTGCCTGATTACGCAAGCAATCCGGCCGCCCGATAGGCGGCGAGCGCGCCGGGGTGCAGCGTGACGCCGCCGAATTCGAGCGCGGCGCGCCGTCCGATCCGCAGCGGCGCGAACAGAGCAGCAATTCCATCGAACAACGCGTTCAATCGCGGCAGCTCGTCGCGTGCGCTGAACATCGCCGCCGCCACCGCGGCGACAATGTTCTCGGGCGTGCGCGCATGGGTGACCAGCACATTGACGACGGCGGCCTGCGCCACGTCGGCATCGAGGCCGCGGATCGCGCCTTTGCGCATCACCGTGCGGCGATAGAACGGCACGGCGCGCAACACGGTGTCGAGATCGGCCGGCGCATAAGGCAGCACGCGCAGCAAAACCCGCGCGGCGAGCGCCGTCATCACTTTGTTCGGGATCGGGCATTGCAATTGCGCGTCGGCTTCGCCGCGCTCAAGCGCCTCGGCGCCGGCGGCGAAATCGAGGAATATCGGCGTGACGTCGGCGAAGGTCAGGCCGAGCGCGCCGAGGATCACGCGGGCGTGCTGGGTCATGCCGCTTTTTTCCGGGCCGACCACGAGGCGCCGGCCGCGCAGATCGGTCACGGTGCGCAGATTTGAATTGGCGCGCGTGATGAAGAACAACGGCCCGGCATTCATCGGCGCCACCATGCGCAGGTCGATTTTCTGCGTGAACGGCGCCTCGCCGTTCCTGGCGCGGCCGATCCAGTTCGACGCCATGAAGCCGAAATCGATGTCGTTTGCCTCGAGCCGGTTGGCGTTCTCGACGCTGGCATGGGCCGAGGTCGAGACCTCGACCGGCGCCAGCGCCGGCACGCGGTCGAGCACCGTCTTGAGCGCAAAACCCTGACTCAAAAACGTACTGTCAGGCTCCGCCGTGCCGATGCGCACGCCTGTCATGTCATTCGCCCGTGATGCCTTTGTCGCGGATCACCTTGCCCCAGCGGGCGATCTCGGCGCGCAAATATTTATCGAACTCCTCCGGGCTGCTCGGCGCCGGCGTGGTGCCGGCATTGTGCAGCCGCGTGCGCACCTCGGGATCGTTCACTGCCGCGACCAGCGCGGCGTTGAGCTTGGCGATGATCGGCGCCGGCGTGCCGGCCGGCGCCAGCACGGCGTCCCAGTTGTCGCCGACCACGTCGGCAAAGCCCTGTTCGACGAAGGTGGGCACGTCCGGAAAAATATCGGAACGCTCCGACGAGGTCGCGGCCAGCGCTTTCAGCTTGCCGGCCTTCACCTGCGCCATGATGGTCGGCACGTCGCCGAACAGGCCGTCGAGATGGCCGGCCAGCATGTCGGTCAGCGCCGGCGCCGCGCCGCGATACGGCACGCCTTGCAGTTTTATGCCGGCGGCGTCCTCGAACAATTGCCGGCCGAGATCGGAAATCGCGCCGCGGCCGGTGATGCCGATGGTGATGCTGTTGGGCTTGCGCTTTGCGAGCTCGACGAGGTCGCGCGCCGAATTGACCTTCATGTCGGCGTTGACGACCAGGATGGTGGAATTCACCGCGGCCTTGCCGACCGCGGCGAAATCCTTCAGCGGATCGTAGGGCAGGTCGGGGCGCAGCGCCGGATTGATCGCCACCGCGCCGACCGTGGTGAAGAACAGCGTGTAGCCGTCCGGGTCGGACTTCGCCACGTATTCGGCGCCGATGGCGCCGTTGGCGCCCGGCTTGTTCTCGATGACGATCGGCTGGCCGAGAAAGTGTTGCATCTTGTCGGCGATGATGCGCGCGGTGAAATCGGCGGTGCCGCCGGGGGCGAACGCCACGATCATATGCACGGGGCGCGTCGGAAAATCCTCGGCGAAGCCGATGCCGGGACAGCACGTCGCGGCGATGACCAACGACGCGATGCGAAGGAGAGTGGTGGCGAAATTCAACCGCATGGAGAAGAGTACGTTTGTGCGTCCCCGCGTGAATGCGAGGGCGGCCGGACGTTAGCAATTTGCCGATTAGCCCGACAGGCGCTCAATTGCCGCGCCGCAGCGGCCGAGCTTGTCTTCCAGCCGCTCGAAACCGCGGTCGAGGTGATAGACGCGGTTGACGATGGTCTCGCCTTCGGCGGCGAGCGCCGCGATCACCAGCGACACCGAGGCGCGCAGATCGGTCGCCATCACCGGCGCGCCCTTGAGCGACTCGACGCCTTCGATGGTCGCACGTTCGCCATCAAGTTGGATGCGCGCGCCGAGCCGCGCCAGCTCCTGCACGTGCATGAAGCGGTTCTCGAACACCGTCTCGACGATATGCGAGGTGCCGCGCGCGCGCGTCATCAGCGCCATGAGCTGGGCCTGCAGGTCGGTCGGGAATTCCGGAAACGGCGCCGTCGTCACTTCGACCGGCGCAAGGCTGCCGCCGTTGCGGGCGATGCGGATGCCCTGATTGGTCGGCGTGACGGTGACGCCGGTGCGCGCGATCACGTCGAGCGCGGCCTGCAGCAGTTCCGGGCGCGAGTTCTGCAACAGGATATCGCCGCCGGCCATGGCGACCGCCATCGCATAGGTGCCGGTCTCGATGCGGTCCGGCAGCACGGCATGGCGCGCGCCGTGAAGCTTTGTCACGCCTTCGACCGTGATGCGGCTCGTGCCGGCGCCGGAAATGCGCGCGCCCATCTTGTTGAGGCAATCGGCGACGTCGCCGATCTCCGGCTCGCGCGCGGCATTCTCGATCACGGTGGTGCCGTTGGCGAGCGACGCCGCCATGATCGCGGTATGGGTGCCGCCGACGGTGACTTTGGGGAATACGATCTCGCCGCCCTTGAGCCCGTGCGGCGCCTTCGCCACCACGTAGCCGCCGTCGATCTCGACTTTGGCGCCGAGCTGCTCCATCGCCATGATGAGCAGATCCACCGGCCGCGTGCCGATGGCGCAGCCGCCGGGCAGCGAGACCTTGGCCTCGCCCATGCGCGCGACCAGCGGCGCCAGCACCCAGAAGCTGGCGCGCATCTTGGAGACGAGCTCGTAGGGCGCCGTGGTGTCGACGATGCGGGACGCGGAAATGTGCAGCGTCAGGCCGTGATCGGCGGTCTCGCCGGGGCGCTTGCCGCTGGTCATGATGTCGACGCCGTGATTGCCGAGGATGCGCTCGAGCAGGCCGACGTCGGCGAGGCGCGGCACGTTGTCGAGGATCAAGGTCTCCTCGGTGAGGAGGCTTGCGATCATCAGCGGCAAGCGTGGCGTTCTTGGCGCCCGAGATCGGGATGGTGCCGTGGAGCGGCCGGCCGCCGACAATACGAATGCGATCCATTTTTCAGCCCCCGCGGCCTGTTCCAGGCCCACCCGATCCGTCGCCCACTTTCCCGCCCGGATTGCGGCGAAAGTCGGGAGCGGTTCCGATATCGGCATCGGCGGCCGCCACATCCTCGGCCTTGCGGCCGCGCGCTTGCTCCTTGCGCCGCTTGAGGTTTTCCCGCAAGCGCGCCGACAACCGCGCGCTCCGCGCCGCCCATTTCTCGGCTTTGCCGGGTTTGATCATGGCCGTCTCAAAGCATGCTGGCTTGCGGCGCCGCAACCGATACCGCGGCGCCGCTTGCGCCGATTCCCCCCATATGGCAATGATCGCCGCGGTTTTTCAGCGCGTTCATTTCGTCCGGCTGCTGCCGTAGCTCAGTGGTAGAGCACCCCCTTGGTAAGGGGGAGGTCCTAAGTTCAATCCTTACCGGCAGCACCACGAAAAGCCCACGCAAGCGTTGACCGCATCGCCAGCTCTATCCTCGGCGCGCAACGACATCCGGATTGCCAAGCCGCAGCGGCGCGCCTTGCTCGAACAGCACGATCTGTTCGAAGGCTTCGCGGAAATAGAGCTCGAAATTCGTCCACTCCGCCCAGCCGAGATGCGGCGTGCACAGGACATTCGGCATCGACAGGAACGGATGATCGCCGCCCATGATCGGCTCCTGCTCATAGACGTCGACGGCCGCGTAACCGGGCCGGCCCTTGCGCAGCGCATCGAGCAGAGCGTTCGGCGCGATCAACTCCGCGCGCGACGTATTGACCAGGAGCGCCGTCGATTTCATGCGCGCGAGATCCTCGGCGCGTGACGATGCCCGTCGTCTCGGGTCGCAGCCGCACATGCAGCGAGAGAACATCGGAGCGCTCGAACAGATCGGCCTTGTCGCGCGCGACGGCGTAACCTGCGGCCTGCGCCTTTGCCGCTGACGCGCTTTGGCCGAAGACCAGAATGTCCATGCCGAGTCCGCGGCCGGCCTCGGCGACCAGCTGACCGATCGTGCCGAGGCCGAAAATGCCCAAGGTGGAGCCGCGCAGCCGATGCGACAGGGTGCACGGCCAGTCGCCGCGCTTCATGCGCTCCGCCTCGAGAGCGACGTTGCGCCGCGCCGCGAGGATCAATGCGACCGTCAATTCGGCAGGCGCGACGGGAGAATTGCTCTTGCCGGTCGAAACCGGAATGCCGAGCTCCGTACAGGCCTTGAAATCAATGGCCTGCGAATTGCGTCCCACCAGCGCGATCAGCTTCAGCTTCGGCAGCCGCTCCAGCAGCGCGCGGGAGAACTCGATCCGCTCGCGTATCGAAACCACGACGTCGGCGTCGACCAGGCGCTCGACCAGGTGATCGAGATCGCGCGCAGGCTCGCGATAGCGGGCGATCTCATGGTGCCGAATCAGATTGTAGCAATCGAGACGATCGACCAGGTTCTGATAGTCGTCCGGGATCACGATCTTCATGGGATTTTCAGAGCCACTGTTCGGTCATTTGTTTGATATTGGCGCTCGATCAATAACGTTCCGCCGATTAATCCGTCAGTTCCGTAACACCGGGCATCACCAGCCGATCGACGGTCAGCGACGCATCGGCATTGCCGAGCGCGCGTTGCGCGTCGATCAGGTTTTGCAATTTGCCGCGCGAGACTTTGCTGCTCGGCTCGAAATATTGAATCCGCCGCAGCAGGTCGTAGCTCGCCTCGGCATCTTCCTGCCTGGCGCGCGCGGCATTGACCAGAACGTCGATCGCTTCGCCGCGGTGGGCGTCGTCGGTGAGCCAGGCGATGCTCTTGTCGGTCGCGGCGAGGAGCCGCTTGGCGAGCGGCGCGTTGGCCGCCGCCCAGGATTTGCGCACCACCATGCCGGTGAAGGGCAGATCTTTGACGTAATCCGCCGAAAAACCGAGCGTCACATAGCCGGCGGCATTGGCCTGGAAGTTCAACGGCGGCAGCACGAAGGCGGCGTCGGCGACGCCGGCCTTCAGCGCGGCCAAGCGCGCCGCGGCGACGCCGCCGACCAGTTCGTCGTAGTCGGCGCGCTGCAAGCCATTGGCCGCCGCCATGCGCTCGAAATAGACGGTGGTGATGTCATTGGCCTGGCCGACCGAAATGGTCTTGCCCTTGAGCTCGGCGATGGTTTTCAGCTCGGGCTTGGCGATCAGCGCGTAGGGCGCGGTATTGCCGATAATGCGGACGATGGCGAGCGGCGCGCCTTTGTCGATGGCGTGGATGGCGTTGTCGTTGCCGATGCTCAGCGCCACGTCGAACGCGCCGCCGGTGAGCTGCTGGGCGACAGCGGGTCCGCTTTGCGCGAAGTTGATCTCGACGTCGAGATCTTCGCCGGCGAAAAATCCCTTGCGCGCCGCCACGTAAAACGGCCACAGCGGCGCCTGGCCACCGAGCGTGCCGCCGACGATCTTGTCCGCGGCGCGGGCCGGCTGCCCGAGCAGCGCCGTGCCGATGAGGCCGAGAACGACGCGTCGTGGGACTTTCATGCGATCACCGGCCGTGAAAGCCCGACTATAGCCGAAATTGTCAGGGCTTGGTGATTTTGAACGAACTGAAAAAATCGTCCCGCACCGCTGTGGCGTTGGCGCGCGCGACTTCCGGAAATTGGATGACCTGCATGTATTGTGTCTTGTTGGCCCTAACCACGTGGAAGAAATAGCCGCCCGAGGCGTCGGCGAGCGCGAACCCAGAGAATCTCCGTGCCGTCTTTGCTCTCACGATGAACGTCGGATACCGCGGCCCCCGGCCGCTGCTTCATGGCCTCCATGAAATCTTCCATGGGTCGCGGCTCCAGCCCCAGCATCGGGGTTTCCGTCGCCGAAAATCTGACGCCGTCGCTGCCGAGCCCGGTCAGCATGCGCACGATGGCCGGCGGCGCCGGCGGATCCTCCGCCTTCAATTCGACGTCGCTGAACGTGATGGGGAAGCGGATCGAGAATGTGCCGTTGGTCGGCGTGGCCACGCCCGCCGGCACGTCTTTGCGGTAGACGGTTTGCGCGTCGGCCGGCGCGGCCAGCACGAGAACCAGGGCAAAAGCGGCGAATAGGCGAAACGGCATGATGGATCAGTCCTCTTTGCGCCCGGATAAACGACTATAATACGGCGGCACTTGGTTCGACGTGTCCGCCTTGACACCGCCCGATGCCATGACGCAAGTGCCCGGCAGGGGAGGCAAGGATGGCAATGCCGGCCTCTGAGCAATGCCTCGCCGCCTTCTGCGTGCTGCTTGCGCTCGGTACCGAGCGAGGCGGCGGCGCAGGCCAATTGCGCCGCGATGCGCAAGATCGATATCGGCATCTCCGTCGCGCCGCCGAACGTCGTTCACACCTCGCCCTATGTGGCGTTGGAGCTCGGCTACTTCACCAAGCATTGCATCGACGCCCACATCGTCCAGTTCGACGGCGGTGAATTGCCGGCGGCGCGGGCCGCGGCCGCGCAAGGCACCGCGCTGGTCTCGACCAATGCGGTGGAGGTCGGCCGCGGCGTCGAGGTGCAGCAGATTTGGGGCTTGGCGCCGCGCTTGCCGCAGGCCTACGTGGTGGCCGAAAGCATCAAGACCGCGGCCGACCTCAAAGGCAAGCGACTGAGCGCGACCGGCGGCGGCATCGGCGGCCTCAATTGGTTGATGAGCCGCGAGGTGCTGAAAACCGCAGGGCTCACAGCCAACGACGCGCAGTTCATTTCCTCGGCGACCGCGGCGCGGCTGCCGGCTTTGCTCGCCGGGCAGATCGACGGCGTCGCGCTGCATCCGGAGGACGTCTATCTGGCGCAGAAGGAAAAGCCCGGGCTGCATGTGCTCGTTCAGCTCGTCGATCTGTTGCCGGACTACATGTTCAACGCCTATGGCGCCGCGACCGACTGGATCGCGCGCGATCATGCGCTGATGGTCGACACCGTCGCCGCCATGATCGAGGCCAATCGCACCATCTATCGCGACGAAGCCAAGGTGGTGCCGATCATGATGAAGGCCACCGGCAAGCCCAAGGAGGCCGTGGAATATGCCTGGGAGGTCGAGACCAAGCATTGCGTCTGGTCGGTGAACGAGGGCTTTTACCGCCAAGCGCACGCAATGGACCATCGATAACGACGTCGCCAACGGCTATATCGATCGAGGCGAAGAAGCCGACCGTCGAGCAGGTGGTCAACATGCAGATCGCCAACGAGGCGGTCGCCGCCGCCGGCGGTCGCGTGATCATCGGCGGGTGTACGGAATAGCGCGTTCGGCGCAGGGAGGGGACATGAACACACAAATCAGACCGCCGCGCATCGGACCGCAGCCGTGGGACGTGGTGCGCGGAAAACTCGATCAGTCGCTGCCGTTCGCCAATATGCGCGACACGCCGTATTACCGCGACGCGGTGTGGGAGCAGTTCTCCAAAGCCGAATACGACCGCCGCTATGCCGCGCTGCGCGCCAAGATGCGCGAGCACAAGCTCGACGCGCTGATCGTGCCCGGCGGGCCGAGCCATTGGAGTTTTGGCGGCGGCATGTTGTGGCTGACCGGGCATTGGGAATGGCACGCGCTGGCGAGCTACGTGCTGGTGCCGCTCGAGGGCGAGCCGACCATGATCTATTCCATGGGCGGCACCCACGCCGAAGCGGTGCGCCGGCAGGTCGAGATCGCGGTCAAGGACGTGCGCCACAGCCGCAGCGGCCGCTACGCCGACATCATGGTCGAGCGCATCCGCGAATTGAAACTCGAGCGCGGCCGCATCGGCCTGATGGAGATCGATCCGCGGCACGGCGATTACATGCCGGTCAACCAATACAACGTGCTGCGCGACAACCTGCCCGATGCCGAGCTGGTGTTCACCAAAGGTTTTCTGCACGAGCTGCTCTCGGTCCACAGCGCCGAAGAGCTCGACTGCGTGCGCAAGGCCGGCGTGCTGTGCAAGAACGCCATGGACGCCATGGTCGCCCGCGCGCGTCCCGGCGTGAAGGAATACGAACTGCGCGCCGCGGCCGGCTCGGCCATCCTCGAAGGCGGCGGCGACATCGACTTTTTGATCATCGGCTCGACGCCGATGGCCAACCCGGCGCAGATCTTCGGCAATCCGCGGCCGTCCGGCCGCGTGCTGCAAAAGGGCGACATCATCAATATGGAGCTCGCCGCCGGCTATCGCGGCTACACCGCGCAGATCGGCTCGCCGATTTGCGTCGGCGAGCCGACCGAGATGGTGAAGAAATTCTGGAACGACATCACGCTGCCCGGCTACAAGAAAATCATCGCCGAGATCGCGCCGGGAAAGCCGGCGGAGAACATGCGGCTCGCCAGCAAATTCTTCCGCGACAACGGCTATCAGTCGCGGCCGACGCAATGCCACGGCATCGATCTGGTCACCGACGGCCCGCATGTGGTCGCCGAGCACGTCTCGGCGGAAAAATTCGAGGAAGTGCTGAAAGCCGGCATGGTGATCATGGCCGAGCCCAATCCGATCACGCCGGACGGGCTGTTCGGCATTTTCCTCGGGCATACATTTATTGTGACGGAGACCGGCCACGAGGTGGTCGACGATTTTCCGCTGGAGATCGCGGTGGCGAAGGGTGAACGTCACCGTGGCTGAGCGAAGCGAGGAGCCCGGAATTCATAAGCTCAGCGCCGGGGAATGCTGGAGCGCTTCGCGGCGATCCGGAATGACGCGATTCCGCGGCATCAGAAACTTGAAATCGCAGCCTTCGTCGGCGCCGAGAATTTGCTCGGCGAACAGTTTTGCGTAGCCGCGTTGCGGGGTTTCCGCCGGCGGCGGCATGCGCGGCGGCGCGCTTTTTCAGTTCGGCGTCGTCGACCATGAGCGCGATGCGGCGCTCCTTCACCGAGAGCCGGATGCGATCGCCGTTGCGCACCAGGCCGAGCGGGCCGCCGGAGGCGGCGTCCGGGGTGATGTGCAGCACGATGGTGCCGAAGGCGGTGCCGCTCATGCGCGCGTCGGAAATGCGCACCATGTCCTTGACGCCGCGCTGCGCGAGCTTTTTCGGGATCGGCAGGTAGCCGGCTTCCGGCATGCATTCCGGCGCGTGCGGGCCGGCGTTCTGCAGCACCATAATGTCCTGCGGCGTGACGTCGAGCGCCGGATCGTCGATCCGGGCGGCGAGATCGGCCAGCGATGAGAACACCACCGCGCGGCCTTCGTGCTCGAACAATTTGGCGTCGGCCGCCGAGCGTTTGAGGATGGCGCCCTGCGGCGCGAGATTGCCGAACAGCGCGACCAGGCCGCCGGTCGGCTCCAGCGGCTTGTCGGCCTCGGCGATGATCGAGCGATCGATGTAGCTGTCGGCGTCGCCTTCGAGCCGTTCGCCCAGCGTCTCGCCGGTCACCGTCATGCAGTCGAGATGCAGCAGCGGCTTGAGCTCGCGCAGCAGCGCGCCCATGCCGCCGGCCGCGCAAAAGTCTTCCATATAGCCGTTGCCGACCGGCTTGAGATTGACCAGCACCGGCGTCGAGTCCGACAGCGTGTTGAGATGATCGAGCGAAACTTTCACGCCGGCGCGGCCGGCGATCGCGGTCAGATGAATGACCGCATTGGTCGAGCCGCCGAGCGCGAGCAGCACGCGCAGCGCATTCTCGACCGACTTCGCGTTGATCAATTGCGATGGCTTGAGCTTTGAGCCGATCAGCTTGACCGCCGCCGCGCCGGTCGCCTCGGCGGCGCGCAGGCGATCCGCGTGCACGGCCGGGATCGCCGCGGTGCCGGGCAGGCAGATGCCGAGCGCCTCGGCGAGGCAGGCCATGGTCGAGGCGGTGCCCATCACCGCGCAGGTGCCGGCGGTCACCGCGAGCTGGCCTTCGACCTCGGAGATTTCGTCGGCATCGACGTCGCCGGCGCGATAGCGCGCCCAGAAGCGGCGGCAATCGGTGCAGGCGCCGAGCCGCTCGCCGCGATGCCGGCCGGTCATCATCGGGCCGGCGACCAGCGCGATGGCCGGCCGGTCGGCCGACACCGCGCCCATCAGCTGCGCCGGCACGGTCTTGTCGCAGCCGCCCATCAGCACCACCGCATCCATCGGTTGCGCGCGGATCATTTCCTCGGTGTCGATCGCCATCAGGTTGCGGTATTTCAGGCTGGTCGGCGTGAGGAAAACTTCACCGAGCGAAATGGTCGGGAATTCCAGCGGCAGCGCGCCGGCGGCGAGCACGCCGCGTTTCACCGCCGCCAACAGCTCGGGGAAATGGCGGTGGCAATTGTTGAAGTCCGAGCCCGGTGTAAGCGATGCCGATCACCGGCTTGTCGAGCATCGCGCGCGAATAGCCCATCGACTGCGCGAACGAGCGGCGCAGGTAGCGGGAGAAATCGCGGTCGCCGTAATTGGTGAGGCCGTTGATCTAGGCCGACAGTGCGTTCTGACATCTGTTCGTCACGTCCTGATTGATGATGCGCGGCGCTGCGCATGCGCTGACGCATAGATTTTGAGCGCGTCTGCCACTTATTCATGCGCCGCAACGCAGCATAACGAAAGGTTTTAGTAATCGAATATGCGCAATTTCGATCATGTTCTCCAGGATTTTTCCCGCCAAAAGTCCAGATGGCCGCTAATTCCCGTAACCGACCCATGCCGGCCTGGATTCTGCTTCCGGTCGGCGCTCGCGGCTGCGGTCGCGGTCCTGATCACCTGGGGCACGGGGAGCCTGTTCCTCGGGCTTATCACGGCGCTGGTCGGCGCGCTTGCGGCGGCATGGTGGTGCGAACAGATGCTGCGCGGCGTCGTCGGCACCATCGCCCAGATCGCCGGCGGCGACCGCTATGCCGCGCTGCCCGAGCGGATCGGCGGCGGCGCGCTCGGCGACAGCGCCGTGGCGGCGGAGCAGATGCGGCAGGTCTTGATCGATGCCGACGCGCTCGCGGTCGATCACCGCAGCCGCGAGGCGGAAACCCGGCTGCACCATGCCGGCCGCAGCTTCTTCACCCAGCGCTTTCGCACCACCGTCGACAAGCTCGTCGGCGTGTTTCAGTCCGCGGCCGAGGAAATCCAGGTCACCGCCGCCGATCTCGGCGCGCGCAACGTCGATGTGCGCCAGCGCACCGCGCACGCGGTCGATGCCGCCGCCGCCGCGAGCCGCGACGTCGCCGCGGTCGCCGACGCCGCGCGCGAACTCGCTGGCGCTGATCGTGCAGTCCACCGCCGAAGCTGCCGCCGCCAAGGACGCCACCGCGCGCACCATGACCGATCTGGCGCGCACCGACCGCACCGTGCGCAGCCTCGCCGCGGCCGCCGAGCGCATCGGCACGGTGGTCAAGCTGATCGAGGCGATCGCCTCGCAGACCTCGCTGCTCGCGCTCAACGCCACCATCGAGGCGGCGCGCGCCGGCGCCGCCGGCCGCGGTTTTGCCGTGGTCGCGTCGGAAGTCAAAACGCTGGCGCAGCAGACCGCCAAGGCCACCGGCGACATCAGCGCCCAGGTGCACGACATCCAGCACGCGGTGAACCAGACGGTCGAAGCCATCGCCGGCGTGTCGTCGAGCGTGACCACCATGAGCGAGGCCAACCGGCAATTGACCGGCATCCTCGATCACCAGGCCACCGAGATCGATCGCATCGGCAACCGC
Source organism: uncultured Alphaproteobacteria bacterium (assembly GCA_963821175.1). Lineage (GTDB taxonomy): Bacteria > Pseudomonadota > Alphaproteobacteria > Rhizobiales > Xanthobacteraceae > BOG-931. The sequence goes on along the minus strand of CAWGCU010000007.1, from coordinate 614,392 downwards.
GCCGAGCAGGTCGCCGGCGCCGTCGGCGGCGTGCTGCCGGAAATCTCCACCATCGCCAACAGCGTCGAGGCGGCCGGCAACGGCGTGCTGACCACCGCCGAGGATCTGCTCGGCCGCTCGAAATGGCTGGCGGATGCGATCTCGAGCTACTTCACCGACCTCGAGCACGGCTCGATCAAGATCGGCATTCTGCATTCGCTGTCCGGCACCATGACGGCGAGCGAACGGCCGTTGCAGGAACTGCTCGGTCATGCTGATCGAGCAGCAGAACGCGCGCGGCGGACTGTTGGGCCGCCCGATCGAGCCGGTGATCGTCAATCCGCATTCCGACGCCAAGGCCTATGCGGAGCTGGCGCAAAAGCTCATTGCCGAGCACAAGGTCGCGGCCATCTTCGGCTGCTGGAGCTCGGCGTCGCGCAAGGAAGTGCTGCCGATCGTCGAGCGCGACAACGCGCTGTTGTTCTATCCGAGCCAGTACGAAGGCGAGGAGGCCTCGCGCAACATCTTCTATACCGGCGCGACGCCGCCGCAGCAGGCCATTCCGGCGGTCAATTTCCTGCGCGACCAGGGCATCAACCGCTTCTTCCTGGTCGGCACCGATTACATCTATCCGCGCACCACCAACGCCATCCTCAAAGGCTATCTGGCGAGCCAGCATGTCGCCGACATCGCCGAGCGCTACACGCCGGCGGGACTCAAGGACTGGCGCGCGGTGGTCGAGCACATCCGCCGCTTCGCCAGGGGCGGCCGCACCGCCATCGTCGCCACCGTCAGCGGCGACGCCAACGTGCATTTCTTCCGCGAGCTCGCCGCCCAGCAGGTCCGCGCCGGCGTCATCCCTGTCATGTCGCTGTCGATCAACGAGGCCGAGCTGCCGGCGCTGATGCGCTCGAATGTGGCCGGCAATTTCGTCGCCTGGAATTACCTGCACGCCTTCGACACGCCGGAGAACCGCGCCTTCATCGCCGAGTGGCGCCGCTTCACCGGCAAGCCCGACGCGATGACCAACGACCCGATGGAAGCGACCTGGATCGGCTTTCATCTGTGGGCCGCAGCGGTCGAGGCCGCGGGCACCACCGATGTCGCCAAGGTGCGCGAGGCGCTCGGCGGCAAGCGCATCGCCGCGCCGAGCGGCTTTACCGTGCAGATGGATGCCAACACCCATCATCTCTACAAGCCGGTGATGATCGGCCGCATCACCGACGACGGCCGCATCGTGCCGGTCTCGGTCACCGAGGGCCTGGTGCCGCCCGATCCGTGGAGCCCGTGGCTGGCCCGATTCCAAGCCGCAACCGGTACGCGCAGCGATGCGGATAATAGCGCTGCGCGATACCGCATTGATCCGATCAATACCGCGGCAACCAACCGCCCCGTATAAAGCCTCGACAAATACCCTGGAACGCTTCTAGAACTACCCTGGTCGAGTTCCAAAGAGGCCACGGGCGAAGCGCGCCTGCCGGACACTTCCCGTATGAATGATCGCCGCAATTCTCCCGTCGATTATCACGCCTTTTTCGCCGACGCGCTCGGCCGGCTGCACGGCGAGCGGCGCTATCGCGTCTTTGCCGACCTCGAGCGCATCGCCGGCCGTTTTCCGCATGCCATCTGGCATTCGCCGGACGGGCCGAAGAACGTCGTGATCTGGTGCTCGAACGACTATCTCGGCATGGGCCAGCATCCCAAGGTCATCGGCGCCATGGTCGAGACCGCGACCCGCATGGGCACCGGCGCCGGCGGCACCCGCAATATCGCCGGCAACAATCATCCGGTGGTCGAGCTCGAGCGCGAGCTTGCCGACCTGCACCGCAAGGAAGCGGCGCTGGTCTTCACTTCCGGCTATGTCTCCAATGAAACCGGCATTTCCACGCTCGCCAAGCTGATGCCGAATTGCCTGATCCTGTCGGATGCCTGGAACCACAATTCGATGATCGAGGGCGTGCGCCAGGCGCACACCGAGAAGCAGATTTTCCGCCACAACGACATGGCGCATCTCGAAGCGCTGCTCGCCGCCGCCGACCCGGCGCGGCCGAAGCTCGTCGTGTTCGAAAGCCTCTATTCCATGGACGGCGACTTGGCGCCGATACGCCAGATCTGCGAGCTCGCCGAGCGCTATGGCGCCATGACCTATGTGGACGAGGTGCACGCGGTCGGCATGTACGGCCCGCGCGGCGGCGGCATCACCGAGCGCGACGGCGTCATGAACCGCATCGACGTGATCGAGGGCACGCTGGCAAAAGCATTCGGCTGTCTCGGCGGCTATATCGCGGGCTCTGCCGCGCTGATCGACGCGGTGCGCTCCTATGCGCCGGGTTTTATCTTCACGACCGCGCTGCCGCCGTCCGTCGCCGCCGCGGCGACCGCGGCGATCCGGCATCTGAAAACCTCGCACTGGGAGCGCGAACGCCACCAGGATCGCGCGGCACGCACCAAGGCAGTGCTCGCCGCCGCGCGGTTGCCGGTGATGACCAGCCCGACGCATATCGTGCCGGTCTATGTCGGCGATCCGGAGCTGTGCAAAGCGGCGAGCGATCTACTGCTCGCCGACCACGGCCTCTACCTTCAGCCGATCAATTATCCGACCGTGCCGAAAGGCACCGAGCGGCTGCGCATCACTCCGAGCCCGTATCACGAGGATGCGCTGATCGACGCTTTGGCCGAAGCGCTGGTCGACGTCTGGCAAAAGCTCGGCCTGCCGTTCAAAGAACGCGCGCTCGCCGCCGAGTGATCAAATACTTGCGATTAAAATATTGGCGTTACCCTGAGCCCAAAATCACCTGCGTCCGACGGTCGTGCGCCGAATTTGTGTTGACGAGCGCGGCAACGCGTCCGGTCACCAGTAGCCGCGACCGCGACCCCAGTATCCACCGCCGCCGAACAGCAACACCAATACAACAATAATCAGGATCATTTCCATAACAGGTCTCCGTTGCTGGCGACGGCGTTATTTGCCGCGCACTGCATCTTTCAAACCGCCGATGGCGTTTTGCACTTGGCCGGCGGCCTTGTCGGTTTTGCCCTCGGTTTCCAGCTTCTTGTCGCCGAGGATCTTCCCAGCGGTTTCTTTCACGGCTCCCTTGGCCTGTTCGGCCGCGCCTTTGATGCGGTCTTTATCCATGGTCGTAACCTCGATGTCGGTTGCTTAGGTAACGGCTGTTGTCGACGTTTTGTTCCCGATAGCGTAATGTGGACGCGCACACCTCATCCGTCTCACCCATCGGACATCCCACGCGGAGTATTTGGCATGGCGAAAAAATCCCAGACCAAGACCAAGAAGCGAGCCAAGGTTGCTTATCCCGGCATGATGGGTGACGGCACCGAGGAGCAGAATCTCGGGCAGCGCGGCAACCCGAAGGCGCGCATAAAAAGGAAAGAAGTGACGGCAGCTTTCGGTAAACCCCGCTCCAAGAAATAGCTCCCACGTCGAATCGTCGCCCATGGGGTTCTGAGCACCATTGCTCACACCGGCCCGTGATGCGCGCATAAGCAAAAGCGGCCGCGCTTCCAACCGGGAAGGCGACCGCTTTTGCTTCAAGTCTGCCGCGCGTCTTCAGTAGCCGCCGTAGCCACCGAAGATGCCATTAATCACGGCGCCGACAATGGGGACGCCATATCCGGGGCATCCGCCATAGCCGTTGTCATAACCGGAGCAGCTGTCGTAGATCGGACCATTGTCATAGACCGGTCCGCCGCCGTAATAGCCGCCGCCGCCAGATCGGACGACAACACGACCACCACCGGCGTAGCCGGCCGATCCACGTCCGCCGCGGGCGTAGCCAGCCGATACATTTCCGCCACGGGCGGGGCCAGCCATCGCGCGGCCGCTGCCACCACGCCCGGCAAAGGATTGTCCGCCGCCGCCATGTCCGGCAGAGGCCTGTCCGCCGCCACCATGACCACCATTTTGATGGCCGGCAGCCAGCGCATTCGTCGCCATCGGCACGCAACCGAGCGCGACCGCGGCCGCGAGAGCGATGAGGGTTTTTTTGTCAAGCACGTGATTCTCCTGTGTTCAAACACAAATTTGTTTGTGACTGCACCGACAACGCCGGATCGCCGCGAAAGGTTGCAAGACAGAGGACACGTTCGCGTGTCGGACCGCGACCCGTCGCCTTAATTGCCATTGGTTGGTGAGCAATTTTGCACAGTCTCGCTACGCAACTGGCTTCACTGGCGGCGAAGAGTCGCTCGCCGGACAGGTCGAACTGCCGTTCTTCACGCAATGCGTGACTGCGACAATGCGGATCATTCCTCGATCCTAGTTTGCTCCAGCTGGATGCGATCGCGCGCCGCGGTCTTTTGCGGCGCAATCCGGCGAGCGGCGATAGCGACCGAGAAAGTGACCACCAAAAAGCGCGCCAGATGATGCGCCCCGACATAAACCGGGTCGAGATGCAGCGCCAACGCCAGCACCATCATGGTGTCCTGCGCGCCTGGTGAGAACGCGATGACGATATTGGCGATCGGAAACGGAAAGAAATACGCCACGATGGCGATGAAGAACGCCGCGACCGCCATCGACACGGCGAATGAGCCGAGCGCGGCGCCGAGATAGCCGACCAGCATCCGCGCGGAGGTGTTGGCGAAGCGCGAGCCGACCAGTGCGCCGAGCGCGATCACCGAGCTCGAACCGATCCACCACGGCAGCACCGCATGAATGTAGCCGGTGCCGTGCAGCAGGCCCGATCCGGTCAGCGCGCCGAACATCAACCCGCCCGGGAATCGCAAATATAGAAACGCAACGGCGAAGCTGACCGAGACCGCGACCAGCAGGATCATTTGCCCGAGCACGGAGACGTCGGCGGGGCCGCGCGCCACCGCGACCGCCGGCACCACCAGGCCGAACAAAGCGAGCCCGTTCGGCAGGCCGATGACGATCAACAACACGCGCATGGTCTGCACGATGGCGATGGCGCGCAGATCGCCGCCGAGCTCCGACGACAATGCGATCACCTGCGCCATGGCGCCGGGACTGGCGCCGAACAGCGCCGAGAGCGGATCCCATCGGTGCACGACGCGCAGATAGCTCGAGGTCGCCAGCATCATGACGACGGTGCACAGCATGAGCAGCGCGATGCTCACCGGCCACGTCGTCACGCCGCGCAGCGTCTCCGGCGTCACCACGGCGCCGAGCAGAATGCCGACGATGACGTAGCAGATGCGCGCCAAGAGAAGCGGCATCCTGACCGGCCGGCCCAACAGTGCCGCCGTCGCCACGGCCAGAACCGAGCCGGAGACCAGCCCCGCGGGCAATGCCAGATAGGTAAATGTCAGGCCGCCGGCGAGCGCGATCGCAAGCGTCTCGGTCGTTTCGATCAGCACGCGCCGCGCGGGAAGGGCAGGGATCATCGTTTCCCCATGAATGCTCCCTGGTGGAAGCGCCGTCAACGCGCCACTCGCGACGACGCATGCCATGGACAGGGCATTGGAAAAGTGATGACTTTCATTAAAATCGGGCGCGGCGGACCTAAAAACGCCGCGCGTGCGCGTTGGCCAAGGTCACGGTTGGGGTAAGGCCATGTTGCAGGGCTGGGTCGTCGTTATCATCGCCCTTGCCTATATCGGCTTTCTGTTCCTGGTGGCGAGCTACGGCGATCGCAGGCGCGAGCTGTCGCGCGGCACCACGTCGCGATTGCTGATCTATCCGCTGTCGCTGGCGATCTATTGCACGTCGTGGACGTTCTTCGGTTCCGTCGGTCTCGCCTCGCGCGGCGGCTTGGATTTCTTCGCCATCTATATCGGTCCGATGGTGATGGTGGGCCTGGCCTATCCGCTGCTCATCCGCATCGTGCGGCTCGCCAAGGGCCAGAACATCACCTCGATCGCCGATCTGATCGCCGCGCGCTACGGCAAGAGCCAGGCGGTGGCGGCGACCGTGGCGCTGATCGCCATCGTCGGCATGGTTCCCTATATCGCGCTGCAGCTCAAAGCGGTGTCGTCGTCGGTCGGCACCATCTTGGCGCAAGCCTATCCGGGCGGCGCGCAGCCCATCGTCGGCGACAGCGCGCTGTTCGTCGCGCTGTTGATGGCGGCCTTCGCGGTGCTGTTCGGCACCCGCCACACCGACGCCACCGAGCATCAGGACGGGTTGATGCTGGCGATCGCCACCGAGTCGATCGTCAAGCTGGTGGCCTTCCTCGCCGTCGGCATCTTCGTGACCTTCGTGATGTTTCACGGCCCGCTGGCGCTGTTCACCCGCGCGCTCGACCAGGCCAATACCGCGGCGGTGCTCACCCGCGTGCCGCCGTTGACCAGTTTTTTCGCGATGACGGTGCTGTCGCTGTTCGCCATCGTGCTGTTGCCGCGGCAATTCCATGTCGCGGTGGTCGAGAACCACAGCGAGGCCGAGATCCGCCGCGCCGCCTGGCTGTTTCCGGCCTATCTGGTGCTGATCAATCTGTTCGTGCTGCCGATCGCCATGGCCGGCCTGCTGACCTTTCCGGCAGGCCAGGTCGACAGCGACATGTTCGTGCTGGCGCTGCCGATCGCCGCCCATTCGGAATCTGATCACGCTCATCGCCTTCGTCGGCGGGCTGTCGGCGGCGACCGCCATGGTGATCGTGGAATCGGTGGCGCTGGCCATCATGGTGTCGAACGACATCGTGGTGCCGCTGGTGCTCAAGCGCCGGGCCGCGCTCGCCGCCGGCCCGAGCGACGCCGGCGCCTGGCTCTTGACCACGCGGCGCATCGCCATCTTCGTCATCCTGCTGCTCGCCTACATCTATTATCGCTCGGCCGGCGACGCGCAGCTTGCCGCCATCGGGCTATTGTCGTTCGCGGCCATCGCGCAACTGGCGCCGGCGTTTTTCGGCGGGCTGATCTGGCCGCGCGGCACCGCGCGCGGTGCCATCGCCGGCATGACCGCGGGCATTCTGGTCTGGGGCTATACGCTGCTCGTTGCCGAGCATTTCCGATGCCGGCATCGTCAGCGCCGGCATTTTGACCGACGGTCCGTGGGGCCTCGGCTTCTTGCGGCCGCAGGCGCTGTTCGGCCTCGATCTGCCGCCGCTGGTTCACGGCGTGCTGCTCAGCCTTGCCGTCAATATCGCCTGCTATATCGGCTGCTCGTTGAGCCGGCGGCCGACGTCGATCGAGCGGGTGCAGGCGGATGTGTTCGTGCCCTCGACGCTGGCGCCGATACTGGCGCCGATGGCGCCGAGCTTTCGGCTGCGGCGCGCCTCGGTCACCGTCGAGGAATTGATCGCGACCGTGGCGCGCTATCTCGGCGACGAGCGCACCCGCGATTCCTTCGCAAGCTTCGCCGTCTCGCGCCGCATCAGCCTCGAGCCGCAGGCCGAGGCCGATTTCCAGTTGCTGCAATACGGCGAATATCTGCTGGCGTCGGCGATCGGCGCGGCGTCGTCGCGGCTGGTGCTGTCGCTGCTGTTGCGCAAGCGCACGGTCTCGACCAAGGACGCGCTCAAGCTGCTCGACGACGCCAACGCGGCGTTTCACTACAACCGCGAGATTTTGCAGACCGCGCTCGACCACGTGCGCCAAGGCATCGCCGTGTTCGACAAGGACCTCAATCTGGTCTGCTGGAACCGCCAGTTCGGCGAGATTTTCGATCTGCCGCACGGCCTCACCCGCGTCGGCATCGCGCTTCGACGAGATCTTGCGTTACGTCGCCCAGCACGGCGACGAACAAGAATTTCGATGCGGCCATTGCCGAGCGCATCGCCAAATACACGTCCGAGGTCGAGCCGTTCCTCGAACGCTTCGCCGAGCGCGGGCTGGTGATCGAAGTCCGCTCAAATCACATGCCCGACGGCGGCCTGGTGACGACGTTCACCGACATCACCCCGAGCGTGAAGGCGGCCGAGGCCCTGGAGCGCGCCAATGCCACGCTGGAGCGCCGGGTGCGCGAGCGCACCAAGGAGCTGACCCGGCTCAACACCGAGCTCGAGCGCGCCAAGGCCGAAGCCGACGAGGCCAATGTGTCGAAGACCCGCTTCGTCGCCGCCGCGAGCCACGACATCCTGCAGCCGCTCAATGCGGCGCGGCTCTACGTCACCAGCCTGATCGAACGTCAGCGCGCCGGCGACGATGCGGGCCTCGTGCAAAACATCGACGCCTCGCTCGAAGCGGTCGAAGAGATTTTCGCCGCGCTGTTGGACATTTCGCGGCTCGATACCGGCGCCATGAAGCCGGAAATGACCGATTTCCGCGTCGACGAATTGCTGCAGCGGCTCGACGTGGAATTCGCACCGCTGGCCCGCGAGAAAGGTCTGAACCTGCGCTTCATGCCGTGCGCGCTCACGGTGCGCTCCGACCGCCGCCTGCTGCGGCGGCTTTTGCAAAACTTCGTCTCCAACGCCATCAAATACACGCCCGCGGGCAGCGTGCTGGTCGGCTGCCGGCGCCGCGGCGGCAAGCTGCGCATCGACGTCTACGACACCGGCATCGGCATTCCGCATTCCAAGCGCCGCGCCGTGTTCAAGGAATTTCACCGCCTCGATCAAGGCGCGCGGGTCGCGCGCGGCGTCGGCTTGGGCCTCTCCATCGTCGAGCGCATCGCCCGCGTGCTCGATAGCGAGGTGGCGCTGAAATCCGTGGTCGGGCGCGGCTCGCGGTTTTCGGTCGAGGTGCCGCGCGCGGCCGCGGCCGCGGCCGCGGCGAGCCCGGCCGTTGCCGCCATGACGCGAACCGATGCCGGCCGGCTCACCGGCACGGTCGCGCTGTGCATCGACAACGACCGCGGCATTCTCGACGGCATGGAGAAGCTGTTCGGCGGCTGGGGCTGCCGCGTGCTGACCGCGGCGGATCTCACCGAGGCGCTGGCGGCGATGGACGCCAGCGGCCTCGAACCGGACGGCCTTTTGGTCGACTATCATCTCGACGGCGGCAACGGCATCGCCGCGATCGCCGAATTGCGCCGCCGCCTCGGCCGCGATTTGCCGGCCATCCTGATCACCGCCGACCGCTCGCTTGCACGTGCGCGAGGAAGCGCAGAGCCGAAGGCGTGCATCTCCTGCACAAGCCGCTCAAGCCCGCGTCACTGCGCGCGCTGATCACGCAGTGGCGCGTGCAACGCGTCGCGGCAGAGTAATTCTTTCCGCTATCGCGGGGGCGGATGGAGCGGCCATTGTCCCGCTTCGATTCGTCCCGCCGCTATCACCGCCTGCGTCCGGCTCTCGACGCCGAGTTTTTGCAGGATCGCGGAGACGTGCGCCTTCACGGTTGCCTCCGAAACACTGAGCTCAAACGCGATCTGTTTGTTGAGTAAGCCACCCGACAGCATCATCAGCACGCGCACCTGCTGCGGCGTGAGGCTCGAGAGCCGCGCGATCATCGCCGTGGTCTCGGCGTCGGTTTGGCGCGCCAGATCGACGTCGGGCGGCGTCCACACTTCGCCGGCCAGCACCCGCGCTATGGCCTGGCGCATGGCGTCGATGCCGAGCGTCTTTGGAATGAAGCCCGACGCCCCGAATTCCATGCAGCGGCGGATCACCGCTGGGTCGTCGTTGGCCGACACCACAACGATCGGGAGGCTCGGATATTGCGCGCGTAAATACATCAGGCCGGAGAAGCCGCGTATGCCGGGCATGCTGAGATCGAGCAGGATCAGATCGACCTCGCCGCCGCGTTCGAGCTGTTCGGTGATCTCTTCGAACGTACCGGCCTCGCCGATGTCGGCGCGGCCGAACAGTCCGGACACCGCCTCACGCAGCGCGCCGCGAAACAGCGGATGATCGTCGGCAATCAGGAGATGATGCAATTGCGCTTCGGCCAATGTCGCCTTCCGATCGTATGCGGCATTTTAGGACCGATCGGCGTCGATGGTCCACAGGCCGGCCTGTGGCGGCAGGCCGCGGCCAAAATAGCCGCGAACGGCCACAATCCGTCGCTTTTGCGCCAATCGATTGTTCGCCTTTCATTGATAGTCTGTTCGCCGGTTCGCCGATTAAGAACTGCCCGCCCGAGCCCATCTCCTCCCCAGCAGCAATAACGTCGTTACGTCGTTATCGGCTGCGTAACGAGGAGATTATCCATGATCAACACATCAAAGCTTGCCCTTATTGCCGTGCTGGCGACGATGAGCGTCGCATCGCCCGCATTCGCCCAGTCGTTCAATAAAGGCGACGGCACCGGCAACGAATTACCCTTCGCCTATGGGCCGAACGGTACCAAGCCGGCTTGGACCGTCGCGCCGCAGAACGAGCAGGTTGCCGTCCGGCAGAGCAACGCCGGCAAGGTCGCCGTTCGCCAGACCGGCCACGCCAAATTCGCCGTTGCTGGTACGACCGGCCTCTATGACTACGCCGCGGTTCCGTTCACATCCGGCCCAGACGCCGCAAACAGTCCGGCACTGACGGGCGGCGGCACCACCGGCTACAACGAGATGCTTCTGCGCGACTGAAGCATCGACGAAAACGGGGGCGAGCCTTTGCTCGCTCTCGTTTCCTATTTAATTGCCCGGAGCGGATGGAAGTCCCGTCCCGTTGGTCACCGTGCGCAGATCTGGCGGCGTGGGTATGGGCTTGGTGTCGTCATGGCCGTTTTGTTTGCTCTGAGGCCGATGGGCGAAACGTGCCGCGAGGAAGTCGATGAAAGTCCTGGTTTTCGCCGGCAGATAGTGGCTGTGCGGATAGACGGCATAGATCGGTGTTTCCTGCGTCGTGTATCCGGGCAGCAGGCGGACCAACCGCCCGGCGCGGAGTTCGTCGGTGACGAGATAATCCGGGCCGAGGACGACGCCGGTGTCTTTGAGCGCCAGCGCCAGCAGCGCGTCGCCGCTGTTCGCCAATAAGCGCCCGGAAATACGGACGACCTCTTCCTTGCCGGTTTTTTGATCGGTAAAGGTCCACGCCCGCGGCGCCGCATAAGTATAGATCAGGCAATTATGTGTGACGAGATCGCGCGGCTTTTGCGGCGTGCCGTTCGCCGCCAGATAACCCGGCGACGCGCACAGGATCATTTCGACTGCATATAATTTCTTGGCGATCAGGCTGGAATCCGAAAGCTGGCCGAGGCGGATCGCCAGATCGATGCGCTCTTCGAGCAGATCGACATAGTTGTCGTGCAGGCTCAAGTCGATCGAGACGTCGGGATAGGCGATGAGATAATCGGCAATCGCCGGCGCCAGTTGATGGGCGCCAAATGACACCGACGTGGTCACCCTGAGCAGGCCGCGCGGCGCGGCCTCCAGGTCGCCGGCGGCGCGTTCGGCGTCTTCCATTTCACCGAGAATGCGCAGGCAGCGCTCATAGTAGTTCTGCCCCACCTCGGTGGCGCTGACGCGGCGCGTCGTGCGATTGAGCAGCCGCACGCCGAGCCGCTCTTCGAGCGTGCGGATATGTTTGCTCACCATGGCCGGTGACATGGCGAAGTGCCGAGCCGCGGCGGCAAAGCTCGACGACTCGACGACTTTGGCGAATACCGCCATTCCGATGAAGCGATCCAAGTGCGAACCTTTCGAGGCCAATCCGGCCTAAAGTCAGTCCCCTTGGTCCTCCCGCTCGGTCGCGCGTTTTTTCGTTTCCGTGCGACCTTTTCGCAGCTATTGGTTCGGAACCCGCGCAACTACGTCGCTGCTCTCATTGCAGCGTTGCGCGGATTGCATGTTGTGATGGCGGTCACAACTGCCTATTCGCCGCAACAGCCGAGGAATTGCAGCACCAACTCGCGGCGGTGCGGCCGCGCGCGGTGCTCGGCCACATAGATGCCCTGCCAAGTGCCGAGCTCCATTTTGCCGCCGGCGACCGGCACGTGCAGCGACACGCCGTTGACCATGGCCTTGATGTGGGCCGGCATGTCGTCGGGCCCTTCGACGTCGTGCACCCAGCCGGCGTCGGCCGGCGCGATGCGCTTAAGCGCGGTAACGAGATCGGTCTGCACATCCGGGTCGGCGTTTTCCTGGATCACCAGCGAGGCCGAGGTGTGCTGCAGATAAAGCAGCACCACGCCGTCGCGCGCCTTGATCTGTTCCAGAAAGCGCGCGACCTTGCGCGTGATCTCGAAAAAACCCTCGCCGGCTGTTTGCACTGCAAGCGTCGCCCGCGCGATCGTCTCCACGCGCGTAGTATGGATGGCGGACAATTCGCTCAAAGCCGTGCCGTCAGCTCTTGTTCAGCATTTGTCGTTGCGCCCGGTTGACGGCATCGACGAAGCGATTCCACATCCGGCCGACATAGGCCACCGCGCGATCGATATCGGCATTGTCGGGCAGGCGGATCGTAATGTCGTTGTCGCGGGCGCCGGAGCGTTCCGGCGTCGCGCCGGGCGGCAACGGCAGGCCGCGCGACAGCAAGGCCTGTTTGAGCGCGGCATTCTCGCCGCGCAGCCGCGCGATCTCGTTCTCGAAAACGGCGCGATCTTCCGGCGCCGCCTGGCATGCCCAGCCGACGGTGCGCTGGCTGCACAGCGCGACTTCGCCGGTTTGCGTATCGAGCCGGACGAAACCGTCGGCCACTTTGTTGAGTGTATAGCGCCCGCCATTGGTATCGGGCGTCGCGTCATCGGCAAAAACTGGCGTGCTTAGGCAGACAACGGCGATGGCGAAAGCCTTGCTGAACATGATCATCTCCTGACTGGGAGCGACAGGGTAGCGGCGAACAGCCCGTATGCGTAGTCAATATGGGAGGACGATGGCTGTGCCGGCAACATGCGCCGCGCTGAGGTTGACGCTTCGCAACGCACAAACAGCCCCTTTCCATCGCGGGAAAACCGCCCATATCTGTCATAAATTCAATATGTTAGGGTGGCTCTTGCGTTTCTTGACTTGGATTTACCCTCTCAGTATGGTCCGCCCGGCTTCAGGGGGCGGGCGTCGAGCGATTGCCGCAAATCCGCGAGTGTCGAGACCATGAGCGACGCGCGCGAAAACGGCAGCAAGGCGCACACCGATGAGGCCGCTCTCTCCGCGAGGCTCCAGCGGCTCGGCGAAGGTCTTGCACGTCAACGTGCCGAAGACCCATCGAATGATGCTTCTGAAAATCGCGCGGCGACTGCATCGGGCTACGCTCGCGGCTTTCGGCTTTCGAGCGAACTCGTTGCCGGCGTGTTGGTCGGTGCCGGCCTCGGCTGGCTCATCGATCGGGTGCTCGGAGTAGCGCCGTGGGGGCTTATTGTATTCTTGTTGCTCGGCTTTGCCGCTGGCGTGCTCAATGTGATGCGTTCGGCGGGCGTCGCGGCAAGCCCTGGTTTGGATAAAGGTCTGCGCAAAGACTAGGACGAGGCGATTGGCGCTTTCAGCGCGACAGTGACGAGATCATGCAAGTCGATCCGATCCATCAGTTTCAGATCCACGACATGGTGCCGCTGATCAACTTAGGCGGTCGTCAGATCGCGTTCACCAATTCGGCGCTGTTCATGATGATCATCGTGCTCGGCGTTTCGGCGCTGATGATCGGCGCCAGCGCGCCGCGCGCGGTGGTTCCCGGCCGGCTGCAATCGATCGCGGAACTGTCCTACGAATTCGTCGCCAACACGGTGCGCAGCTCGGCCGGCACCGAGGGGATGAAATTCTTCCCGTTCGTGTTCACGCTGTTCATGTTCGTGCTGTTCGCCAACCTGATCGGGCTCATTCCTTACTCCTTCACGGTGACCAGCCAGATCATCATCACCGCGGCCTTGGCGCTCACCGTGTTCCTCGTCGTCGTCGGCTACGGCTTCTGGAGGAACGGCCTGCACTTTCTGAACCTGTTCGTGCCGAAGGGCGTGCCGAAGGCGATCCTGCCGGCGATCGTGATCATCGAAGTGCTGTCGTTCGTGTCGCGGCCGGTGTCCCATAGCGTGCGACTGTTCGCCAACATGCTGGCCGGCCACATCACGCTGCAAGTCTTCGCCGGCTTCATCATCATGCTCGCCGGCGCCGGAATTCTCGGCTGGTTTGGCGCGGTGCTGCCGTTCGCCATGGTGGTGGCATTGACCGCGCTCGAGCTTCTGGTGGCTTTCCTGCAGGCCTATGTCTTCGCCATCCTCACCTGCATCTATCTCAACGATGCGATACACCCGGGCCACTGACGGCCCGTTATTCAACCTCGAAAAGGAGCTTTCACATGGATCCGACAGCCGCAAAATACATCGGTGCCGGCATTGCCTGCATCGGCATGGGCGGCGCCGGCGTCGGCGTCGGCATCATCTTCGGCAACTATCTGGCCGCCGCGCTGCGCAATCCTTCCGCCGCCCAGGGCCAGTTCGGCAACCTGATCTTCGGCTTCGCCATCACCGAGGCGCTCGGCATCTTCTCGCTGCTGATCGCGCTTCTGCTGCTGTTCGGGCTGTAAAAAACCGCCGTCATGGCCGAGCCTGCCGCCCATAGCCAAGCGCCCGCCGGGCACCCGGCGTTTCCGCCGTTCCAGGCTGAGCACTTTCCGTCGCAGCTGGCCTGGCTGGCGGTGAGCTTCGTGCTGCTCTACGTGCTGATGGCCAAGGTGGCGTTGCCGCGCATCGCCGCGATCTTCGCCGAGCGCAGCAAGCGCATCGGCGACGATCTCAAAGCGGCGCAAGGGTTTAAGGAGCAATCCGACGCCGCGCACGCCGCTTACGAGAAGGCGCTGGCCGACGCGCGCGCCCGCGCCCAAGCGATCGCCGCCGAAACCCGCGAGCAGCAGGCGGCCGCGGCCGAGGCGACCAACAAGCGGCTCGAAGCGCAGCTGCACGAGAAGCTGGCGGCGGCGGAGCAATCGATCGCCGCCACCCGCACCGCAGCCATGGGCCATGTCGGCGCCATCGCGGCGGACACCGCGTCCGCCATCGTCGAGCGCCTGATCGGACAGGCGCCTGCCGAGCACGAGGTCGCCGCCGCCTTGGGCGACGCGCTGAAGCGATAACTTTAGAGGAGAGCATGATCTTTTCGGAAAACCGGTACCCACTTTTCCGGATCATGCTCTGAGGAATTTATCGATGCTCGAGCCCTTGCAAGAAACCGAAAACTGGGTCGCCCTGGCCTTCCTGCTGTTCCTCGGCCTGCTGGCCTATCTCGGCGTGCACCGCAAGCTCACGGACACGCTCGATCAGCGCCAAGCCCGCATCAAGGGCGAGCTCGACGAGGCGCGCCGGCTTCGCGAGGAGGCCCAGGCGCTGCTGGCCGAGTTCGAGCGCAAGGGGCGCGAGGCCGAAGGCGAGGCCACAGCCATCATCGCCGGCGCCAAGGCCGAGGCCGAGCGCCTGGCCGCCGAGGCCAAGACGCGCATGGAAGATTTCGTCGCGCGCCGCACCAAGATGGCCGAGGCCAAGATCACCCAGGCCGAAGCGCAGGCGCTGGCCGACGTCCGCTCCGCCGCCGCCGATGCCGCCGTCGCCGCCGCCGAAAAAATCCTCGCCGCCGCGGCCAAGGGCAAGGTCGCCGAAAATCTGCTGGCGCAGGGCATCGAGGACGTCAGAAAAAAATTCAACTGAGTCGTTGTTGTTCGCAACCCCCGCGGGTGCGTAGTTTCCAGTCCGGTTCCGATTTCTGTGCATAAATTGCAACGCGCGCGACGACGGTCTTTGCTTACCGCGGCCGTTCGCTATCGTCGCGACCGTTAACTTGAAAAGCTGGACGGCGGCCATCGGCGTGGCCGACGCATCGGAGGGACCCATGGTCATCTTCGATTGCAATGGCGTACTTGTAGATAGCGAACCGATTGTGAGCGCGGTCCTCGCCGAGTCCCTGACCCGCGCCGGATTTCCAGCGAATGCGGATGGCTTGGCGCGCCGCTACCACGGCCGGCGCCCGGCGGACGTGTTTGCGTCGGTCGAAGCGGCCACCGGCAAAAAGCTGCCGCCGAACTTCGCCTCCGGCGTTTCGGCCGAGACCGTGCGCCGTTTCCGCACCGAGCTCCGCGCGCTGCCCCATGTCGCCCATGCCCTGACCTGGGTGCGCGGCCCGAAAGCAGTCGCGTCGTCGTCGCCGCACGACCGGCTGCGGGCCGGTCTCGACGCCGCCGGCCTGCTGCGTTTCTTCGAAGCGCGCTTGTTCTCGGCAAGCGACGTGCCCAACGGCAAGCCGGCGCCCGATCTGTTCCGCTTTGCCGCGGCGCGGCTGCAGGTCGATCCGGCGTCCTGCATCGTGGTCGAGGATTCGGTGCCCGGCGTCGCCGCCGCGGTCGCGGCCGGAATGACGGCGATCGGCTTTGTCGGCGGCAATCAAATGCCGGGCCGGCTCGCCCAGGACCTGGTCAATGCCGGCGCCCGCACCGTGATCGCCGACATGCGGGTTCTCAAGGCCACCATCACCGACATTCGCGGCTGGTGACTCCGTTACCCTGTCTTGGCGGGCTTGGCCTTCGGCTTCGGCTTGGGTGCCGCCTTCGGATGATCCTGCGCCGCGGCGGCGATCGGATCGAAGCCGATATAGACGACGTAATTGTCCAGATTGGCCGGCATCGGGAAGGTCACGCCTTCCTCGATATGGGTGAAGGTCGGATTTTCGGTCGCCGATACCACGGTCACCGGGATGCGAATGAGCTGGGTGACGATCGGCTTGGTGTGAGCGGTGGTTTCCTCGACCACGGCGATGCGCAATGGCACGTCGACTTGTCCGGGACCGCCGGAGGGGCCGATGATGATGCGGCCTTCGACGCCGATCTTCATCACGACGTTGCCCCCGACAAGGGCGCATTCGCGCGCGGCGCGCACAAACGTGCCCTGATATCTCACCGCCATCGCCCCATTGTTGGTGCTGTCACTGGCGCTGCTGCCGGTGGCGCCGATGGTCAAGGTGGAAGCGCCCGACCGGATATTGATCAGCGGGCAATCGATCTCCTGCGTTGTGCCGGTGACCGACTGCTGCGACGTTGCCGTCGAGCGGGAGAAGAAGCCCGAGAGCTTGTCCGTAAAGGAAGGTGAGCTCGACGCCGGCGGTGGTGCTGCGCCGGTCGCGGGGGCGGACGACGTGCCGAGGAGACTGCCCCCCGAGCAACCCGATGCCAGCAGCGCCAGGAACAGCAACGGCGCGCAATGGCTCCGCCGCACCATGCCCGGCACTACGAAACCTGGCATTATGAAAGGAGTGTTCCGCCGCATTCCCCCAACTCATCGCCTCGACCGCGATGCCCCAAAACCTTATACCAAACCAACCGTGGCCATCCCAAGGCGCCATTTGCTTGCCGCCCGGGAGGCAAGGAGGTTTGGTTAAGACGCCTGACCGTCCTTCAGCCGTGCATAGAGCAGATGATCCTGCCAGATGCCGTTGATGCACAGATATTCGCGCGCATAGCCCTCGCGCACGAATCCGGTGTTTTCCAGAAGCCGCGTCGAGCCGGCATTGGTCGGGATGCAGGCGGCCTCGATGCGGTGCAGCCGTAGCGTGCCCAAGGCGAACGGAATGACGGCGCGCACCGCCGCCGTCATGTAGCCGTGGCGCACATAGGGCAGGCCCATCCAATAGCCGAGGCTGCCGGCCTGGGCGACGCCGCGCCGGATATTGGCGAGCGTCAGGCCGCCGACCGGCACGTCGTCGGACCGCCGGATGATGAGAAAAGCGTAGCCCTGGTCGGTGCGCAGGTCCTCGCTATAGCGGCGGATGCGGCGCCGGAACGCGCTGCGGGTGAGATCGTCGGCCGGCCAGGTCGGCTCCCACGGCGTGAGGAAATCGCGGCTTGTTTCGCGCAGCGCCGCCCACTCGGCGAAGTCGGTCATTTGCGGCGGACGCAGCATGACGCCGTCGCCGGCGATCGACGGCGGCGGTTCGCTGAAATTGATGGTGCGGAAGAACGCCATTTCGGCTGAAGCGATAAGTGGCTGAAGCGATAAGCGGCTGAAGCGATAATACGTCGTCACGCGGCCCGGCGCGTTAAAGTTTCGGCGATTGCGGCTGCGCTTTCAAGGCCGGAGCCCAGCCCGAGCACGGCGGTCGCCATCTTGCCGCGGGCGATCAGTGCGCGTCCGGCGGCGCGTGTCGTCTCGACCGTGACCGCGTCGACCTTCTCGACCAGTTCTTGCACCGCCAGCGGCCGGCCATAGGTGATCATCTGGCGCGCCAGTTGATTGATGCGGGCGCCGGAGCTTTCCAGCGCCATCAACAGGCTGGCCTTCATTTGCGCCTTGGCGCGTGCGACTTCCGGCTCGGAAATGGTATCGGCCGCGCCCGCGACCTCGCCGACGATGACGCGCATCAGCTCGGCGGTGTCGGTGGCGTCGGTGCCGGCATAGAGACAGAATATGCCGATGTCGGAATACGGCATGTGGAAGGAGGAGATCGAGTAGCACAGGCCACGCCGCTCGCGCGCCTCCTGGAACAGCCGCGACGACATTCCGCCGCCGAGGATGCTGGTGAACGCCTCGAGACTGTAGAGCGTGGGATCGGTCACCGCGATGCCGGGAAGGGCCATGGCGATGTGGACTTGCTCGAGCTCGCGCTTCTCCACATGGCTGCCGCCGCCGAACCGTGCCGGCTCCGGCAGCGGGCTCGCCGGGCCGGCGAAGCTCGCAAAGCGCCGCTCCACGTCGGCCACCACCGCCGCATGATCGACGGCGCCGGCCGCGGCCACGACCAGGTCGGGCGCGCGATAGTTCCTGGCGAGATAGTCGCGCAGTGTCCGGCCGTCGAACGACCGCACGGTCGCGGCGGTGCCGAGAATCGAGCGGCCGAGCGACTGGTCGGGGAATGCGATGGCGTTCAAATGCTCGAACACCAGATCGTCGGGCGTGTCGGCGACGCCGCCGATCTCCTGGACGATGACGCTCTGCTCGCGAATGACATCGTCGTGCTCGAAAGTAGGTTCGGAGAGGATGTCGGCGAGGACGTCGAGCGCCAGCGGCACGTCGGCCTTGAGCACGCGGGCGTGGTAGATCGTGCTCTCGGCGCCGGTCGCGGCGTTGAGATCGCCACCCACGGCCTCGATCTCTTCGGCGATCTGGCGCGCGCTGCGCCGCTTCGTGCCCTTGAACGCCATGTGCTCGAGGAAATGCGAAATGCCGTGCTCGTCGCTGCGCTCGTCGCGGCTGCCGGAGGCGACCCAGACGCCGAGCGAGGCGGTCTCGAGATGCGGCATCGTATCCGTCACCACGTCGATGCCGGATTTCAAGGTCGTTACCTCGACACTCATGCTGCCGCTCCTTCCTGCGCGGCCCGGCTCGTCTTGAGGACGAAACGCTCGACCGCGGACTGGTCCACCGGCAGCGCGGTGACGCGCTCCGGCCGTTTATCGAGATCGCCAAGCCATTCCGGCAGTTGCGGCCGCTCCCCGCAGGCCGCCTCGACCGCATCGGGGAATTTCGCCGCATGCGCGGTCGACAGCACCACCATCGGCACCGCCGGATCGCGCGGCTCCTTTTCGGCGACCGCAATGCCGACCGCGGTATGCGGATCGACGAAATTGCCGGTCTCACGCTTGACCGTGCGGATGGTGGCGGCAACCTCGTCCTCGTCGGCGCGGCCGGCGGCGAAGTGCGCGCGGATTTGCGACAGCGCATGCGCCGACAGCGCAAAGCGCCGCGATTGCGCCAGCGATCCCATCAGCGCCCGTATCGCCGAGCCGTCGCGGTCATAAGCGTCGAACAACAGCCGCTCGAAATTGGACGAGACCTGGATGTCCATGGACGGCGAGGTCGTCGCCACCACGTCGCGCAGCTCGTAGGTCCCGGTCGCGAGCGTCCGCGCCAGGATGTCGTTGACGTTGGTGGCGATCACCAGCCGGTCGATCGGCAGACCCATGCGAAGCGCCACGTAGCCGGCATAGATGTCGCCGAAATTGCCGGTCGGCACGGTGAAGCCGATTTTCCGGTGCGGCGCGCCGAGCGTCACCGCGGCGGTGAAATAATAGACCGTCTGCGCCACGATGCGCGCCCAGTTGATGGAATTGACGCCGGAGAGCCGCACCCGGTCGGCGAAGGCGTGATGGTTGAACAGGCCCTTCACGATCGCCTGGCAGTCGTCGAAGGTGCCGTCGATGGCGACGGCGTTGATGTTGTCGGCCTCCGCCGTCGTCATCATGCGCCGCTGCACGTCGGAAATGCGGCCCTGCGGAAACAGCACGACGAGATCGACTTGGCTCCTGCCGCGGAACGCCTCGACTGCGGCGCCGCCGGTATCGCCCGAGGTCGCCACCACGATGGTGCGGCGCTCGCCGCGCGCGGCCAGCACCCGATCCATCAGCCGCGCTAGAAGCTGCATGGCCAAGTCCTTGAACGCCAGGGTGGGACCATGAAACAGCTCGAGCGCGAACGTATTGACGCCGAGCTGCGTCAGCGGCGCCACGGCAGGATGGCGGAACGTGCCGTATGCCTCGCGCACCATGCGGGCGAGATCGGCCTCGGCGACGGCATCGCCGACAAAAAGCCGGATGATTTCGACTGCGACCTCGGCATAGGGGCGGCCGGCGAAAGCGGCGATTTCTGCCGGCTCCAGCCGCGGCCAGGTTTGCGGCACGTAAAGGCCGCCGTCGCGGGCCAGACCCGCGAGCATGACTTCCGCAAAGCCGAGCGGCGGGGCCTCGCCCCTGGTCGAGACGTGTTGCATTAACCTATTGATTCTGCGCGCTATTCTGGCCGAGCGGCGCCATGCCGCCGGGACCGATACAGGGCACAGTAATAGAAAAGCCGCTCCTTTCACAAGGAACGCGGAGGGCTGCTTTTTGCGCCGGTTTTGCGGTTCCGGGAGCCGAATGCCCAGACCGCGAACACCCCAACCAGCGCAGCCGCGAGCCCGTACCAGGTGATCGCATATTGCAGGTGGTTGTCCGGCAGGTTGACGACGATCTTGCCGGGCAGCGGAAGGCCGCCAGGCGGCACCGGCGCCTCCATTTCGACGAAGAACGGCGCCACGGCGCCGAGTCCCTTGGCGGCGGCGATGGCATGGGGGTCGCGGTTGAACCAGAGATTATGCGCGACATCGTCCTGCGGCGTGAACCAGTGCCGCGTATCGGGCCAGCGCAGCGCGCCGATGATCTCGACCGGTCCCGAAACCTGTCCGGCCGACCGCGACGTCTGCTCCTTGCGGTCTTCCGGCACAAAACCGCGGTTGACCATGACGAGGCTGCCGTCGGTAAGGCGCGCGGGCGTGAACACCCAATAGCCGGGGCCGGAGACGTGGGGGCGGAAGGCGGACGCCGCGCCATAGACCAAAGCTTCTGCGGCGTGATCGAACTGTGCGGTGAATTTGACGTGACGGTATTCGTCGTTGGCCGGATCGAGGTTTTGCCAGATCGCCGGCGCCGGCAGCGCCTGCGGCGGCGCGCCGAGCCGCTCTGTCAGCGCAGCAATGAGCGCTTCCTTCCAGGCCTTGCGCTCGACCTGCCAAGTGCCAAGTCCGATCAGCACAATGAACGCAAGCAAAGCAGGGAACAGCAATCCGATCCACGACCGCTGCGGCGTGCTCAAGGCTCGCCTCCACTGCCGAAGCGGCCCTCTTCGGCCTTGTGATGGTACTGCAGCGCGATCATCAATCCTTTCATCGGCCGCAACGGTCCGAGCGTAACGATGATGATCAACGGCACCCACAGCGCGGCGTGGACCCAGTAAGGCGGGTGATAAAGCGCCTCGACGATCAGCGCTGAGCCGACCACGATGAAGCCGGCAAGAAACATGATGAACACCGCCGGCCCGTCGCCGGCATCGGCGAAGCCGTAGTCAAGCCCGCACGCCTCACAGCACGGCCGCGGCGTCAAAAATCCCTGGAACAATTTGCCCCGGCCACAGCGCGGGCAGGCGCACGACAACCCGGCGCGGATCGAGCCGGACAGGGTTTCGATCGGCTTTTGACTCATAACAGCGACTCAATTTCTTCCGCTCGTCCCCGCACAAGTGGGGACCCAGCAACCGGATTCCCGCTTGCGCGGGAATGAGCGGAGATCAGTCGCTCGCGCTATCCAGCCGCGGCGCCGCCGCCCCACACGTAGATGCAGGCGAACAGGAACAGCCACACCACGTCGACGAAGTGCCAATACCAGGCGCAAAACTCGAAGCCGAGATGCTGCGTCGGGGTGAACTGGCCGGCCATGGCACGGAACAGGCAGACGATTAGGAAGGTCGAGCCGATGATGACATGCGCGCCATGGAAGCCGGTCGCCATGAAGAACGCGGCGCCGTACATGTTGCCCGAAAAATGGAACGCGGCGTGCGCGTATTCCCAAGCTTGCACGCAGGTGAAGGTGAGGCCGAGCGCGATGGTCAAGGCGAGGCCCCAGATCAAACCCTTGCGGTTGTTCTCGAGCAGCGCGTGATGCGCCCATGTCACCGTGGTGCCCGATGTGAGCAGGATCAGCGTGTTGAGCAGCGGGAAGTGCCAGGGATCGAAGGTCTCGATGCCCTTCGGCGGCCACACCCCGCCGGTGAATGCGATCCGCGCGACGTCCTCCACTTGGCCCGGAAACAGCGCGGTGTTGAAATAGGCCCAGAACCACGCGACGAAGAACATCACCTCCGACGCGATGAACAGGATCATGCCGTAGCGGTGCGAGATCTGCACCACGCGGGTGTGATCTTTCTCGACCTCGGCTTCGTGGATCACGTCGCGCCACCAGCCGATCATGGTGTAGGCGATGCCGATGACGCCGATGCCGAAGATCAGCGGCGCGTAGGGCACCGTATGGTGCATCCACAGGATGGCGCCGACAGCGGTGAACAGAGCCGAAGTGGCGCCGACCGCCGGCCACGGACTGGGATTGACCAGGTGGTAATCGTGGTGCGGTTTGGCGTGGGCAGCGTCAGCCATCGTCTTCATCTCCACTTTGGCGCGACCGTAGAGGTTGGGTGCGCCGCTGTCATTGCTGTCATCAGATGCGGCCGGATTTCCCCACCTTACCCTCCCCCGCTTGCGGGGGAGGGCAGGGAGGGGGCGCTCACGGCGACCGGCTGTTCCGGCTCCTTCACCGGATAGAAGGTATAGGAGAGCGTGATCATTCTGGTGCCGTCCTGCTCGGAATCCGCAGCCAGCTTGGGATCGACGTAGAACACCACCGCCATGTCGCGCTTCTCGCCCGGCTTGAGCGTCTGTTCGGTAAAGCAGAAGCAGTTGATCTTCTCGAAATAGATGCCGGTCGTCGGTGGATTGACGTTGTAGGCGGCTTGGCCCGTGGTCACGCGCGCGGCTTCATTGGTGACCTTATAGTAGACGGTCACCACCTCGCCGAGCTTGACGTCGATGGTGCGGCGCTCCGGCTCGAACGCCCACGGCAGTCCGGCCGCGATATTGGAATCGAAGTAGACCGTGATCATGCGTTCGTTGGTCTGCGCCGGTGCGGCGTGCGCGCGCTGTGTGGTGCCGGCGTAACCGGTGGTGCGGCAGAACCAGTTGTAGAACGGCACCGCGGCAAACGACGCGCCGACCATCAACGCCACCACGCCGCCGCAGGTAAAGGCGACCAGGAGGTCGCGCCGGCTCGCGGGTCTTGGGCGTCGTTGGTTGGTTGGTTCCTGCATGGGCATCTACATCGGCCGCGTCAGGACATTCGAGCCGAGCTTCACCAGGGTCACCACAAAGATCACCACGACAAAAGCGCCAAGCGCGAGCGCAATGGCGATCGATCGCGACCGGCGTGCGCGCAACTGCTGCTCTGTGAGCCTGATGCCGGTCTCCGGTTTCGGTCCCTCGCTCATGGCATTACTCACTATCGTCATGCCGCGAAGTGGCTGACCGCTTGAACGGCGAGCCCCCCCCACAGCCGATCGGCCAGCAGCACGGCAAACAGCAGGAACAGGTAGAGGATCGAGAAAGCGAACATTTGCTTGCTGGCGGCGTGGCCTTGCCGTTCGGCGCGCACGCGGAGCGCCAGCGCGATCATGGCGGCGCCGGTCGCCAGCGCAACGATGCCATAGAGCGGTCCGGCATAGCCAAGAAGCCACGGCGCGACGCCGAGCGGCGCCAGGATCAATGTATAGATCACGATCTGGCGCCTGGTTTCCGCTTCACCGGCGACCACCGGCAGCATGGGAATGCCGGCGCGCGCATAGTCTTCGGCGCGGTAGAGCGACAGCGCCCAGAAATGCGGCGGGGTCCAGAAGAAGATGATGAGAAACAACACGATCGGCTCGAGGGCGACGCCGCCGGTCACCGCGGCCCAGCCGATGATCGGCGGCAGCGCGCCCGCGGCGCCGCCGATGACGATGTTCTGCGGCGTCGAGCGCTTCAGCCACATCGTATAGATCACGACATAGAACGCGATGGTGAAGGCGAGCAGCGAAGCAGAGACCCAGTTCACCAGCAGTCCGAGGGTCACCACCGCGAATACTGCCAGCGTCAGTCCAAAGCCCGCCGCCTCGCCGGGCGTGACGCGGCCTTGCGGAATAGGCCGGCCCGCGGTGCGTGTCATGCGCGCGTCGATGTCGGCGTCGTACCACATATTGAGCGCACCGGCGGCGCCGGCGCCGACGGCGATGCAGAGCAGCGCCGTGAGTGCGATCACCGGATGCATATGGCCGGGCGCGATCAACAGCCCGACCAGCGCCGTGAACACCACGAGCGACATCACCCGCGGCTTGAGCAGCGCGACGTAATCGCCGACGCCGGCGATCGAGGGCTCTATCCGTGCAAGCGTGACGCTCATTTGATCAGCGGCAGCGTCTCGAATTGATGGAACGGCGGCGGCGACGGCAGCGTCCATTCCAACGTGGTGGCGCCCGGCCCCCACGGATTGGCCGCCGCCCGCTCCTTGCGGACGAAGGCCTGCACGATGCCGAAGAAGAACACCAGCACGCCGGCGCCGGAAATGAACGAGCCGATCGAGGAGATGAAATTCCAATCGGCGAACGCGTCCGGATAATCGACGACGCGGCGCGGCATGCCGGCAAGGCCGAGGAAATGCTGCGGGAAGAACACGATGTTGACGCCGATGAAGGTCAGCCAGAAGTGCAGCTTGCCGGTGAACTCGGAGTACATGTAGCCGGTCATCTTCGGGAACCAGTAGTACCAGCCGCCGAAGATCGCGAACACGGCGCCGAGCGACAGCACATAGTGGAAGTGCGCGACCACGTAATAGGTGTCCTGCAATACGCGGTCGACGCCGGCATTGGCCAGCACCACGCCGGTGACGCCGCCCAAGGTGAACAGGAAGATGAAGCCGACTGCCCACAGCATCGGCGTCTTGAACTCGATCGAGCCGCCCCACATGGTGGCGATCCAGGAGAAGATCTTCACGCCGGTCGGCACCGCGATCACCATGGTGGCGGCGATGAAATAGGCCTGCACGGTGGACGACATGCCGACCGTGTACATGTGATGCGCCCACACCACGAAGCCGATGCCGCCGATCGCCACCATCGCATAGGCCATGCCGAGATAGCCGAACACCGGTTTGCGCGAGAATGTCGCGACGATCTGGCTGACCATGCCGAAGCCGGGCAGGATGAGAATGTAGACTTCGGGATGGCCGAAGAACCAGAACAGATGCTGAAACAGCAGTGGATCGCCGCCGCCCTGCGGATCGAAGAAGGTGGTGCCGAAATTACGGTCGGTGAGCAGCATGGTGATGGCGCCGGCCAGCACCGGCAGCGCAAGCAGCAACAGGAACACCGTCACCAGCTGCGACCAAACGAACAGCGGCATTTTGTGCAGGGTCATGCCGGGCGCGCGCATGTTGAAGATGGTGGTGATGAAGTTGATGGCGCCGAGGATCGATGAGGCGCCGGCGAGATGCAGCGACAGGATCGCAAAATCCATCGCCGGGCCGGGATGGCCGTAGGTCGATAGCGGCGCGTAGATGGTCCAGCCGGCGCCGACGCCGTTGGCGCCCGGCTCGCCCTCGAAGAACATCGACGACAGCAATAGCGCGAACGACGCCGGCAGCAGCCAGAACGAAATGTTGTTCATGCGCGGGAACGCCATGTCCGGCGCGCCGATCATCAGCGGCACCATCCAGTTGCCGAAGCCGCCGATCATCGCCGGCATGATCATGAAGAAGATCATGATCAATCCATGCGCGGTGACGAAGACGTTGTAGGTATGGGTCTCGTGGAAGAACTGCAGGCCCGGATACATCAGCTCGGCGCGGATCGCGATCGACAGGCAGCCACCGATCAAGCCGGCGCACAGCGCGAACACCAGGTACATCGTGCCGATGTCCTTGTGGTTCGTCGAATACAGATAGCGGCGCCAGCCGTGCGGGATGGCGTGCCCGTTATCGTCGCCGTGTGCCGCGTGTGCCATCGTGTCCATTGCCAGTTCCCTGCGTTAGGCCGTCCGTCAGCGGCTCACTTTATTGCCCAAGATTATTCTTGCCCAAGCTTATTGCTGCGCCGCCGCCACTGTCGTCGGCGGAGCACTCACGCCGTCGGCATATTTCTGTTTCGCTTGCGCGGCCCAGGCCGCAAAGCCCTTGTCGTCGGTGACCCGCACCGTGATCGGCATGAAGGCGTGATCCTTGCCGCACAATTCGGAGCACTGGCCGTGGAAGGTGCCTTGGATCGTCGCCTTGAACCAGGTGTCGTTGATACGGCCCGGCACGGCGTCGATCTTGATGCCGAATGACGGCACGGCGAAGGAGTGGATGACGTCGGCGCCGGTCACCAGCACGTGCACCACCTTGTTTACCGGCACGACCATTTCGTTGTCGACGGTCAGCAAGCGCGGCTGATCGGCCTTGAGGTCCTTTTCGGCGACGATCAGCGAATTGAATTCGAAATTGCCGTTATCGGGATAGGCGTAGCTCCAGTACCACTGCTTGCCGGTGGCCTTGATCGTCAGGTCGATCGCCGGCACGTCGAGCTCGGTGAACAACAGCCGGAACGAGGGAACGGCAATGAACATCAGAATGGCGACCGGGACGATCGTCCACATGATTTCGAGCAGCGTGTTGTGCGTGGTGCGCGACGGTGTCGGATTGGCCCGCGCATTGAAGCGGAAAATGATGATCACGAGCAGGGCGAGCACGAAGATCGTAATGGCAGTGACGATCCAGAGCACGTAAGTGTGGAACGAGGCGATTTGCTCCATGACCGGCGATGCCGAGTCCTGCAGCCCGAGCTGCCAGGGCGTCGGCTGGCCGAGCCCGGCAAAGGCTGAGCCTGCGCTGGCGAACAGGGCGGCCGCCGCTATGGCGATCAAGCGTGACAACACCTTCATCTGTCTCTCTGCTCCCTGTTTCTGATCTTGGGTCATGACCGTCCACGAGCAGCACAGACTATGTCGGCGCGGACCGCAACGGTATGACGCCGCCTGCGTCCGGCGGGGCTTGCGCCACGGTTCTGGTTGGCAGGCGTCGGCGGGATGGGGGAATCCCAGCCCCTCAAAACCACAAATCCGGCTCTGCTGCAATGCACTCTTAACTCCGCGTCCGATGGGTCTGGATAAGCGCTGTGCGTAGCCGCTTTCCGGCGCTTCCGGCGGGGAACTTCAGCCACCTTTCCGTGGCCACAATGCCTTGATTTGGATCAATCTTGACACCGTAGGCTCACGATGACGCAGGCTCGCCCGGCGACCGGGCTTGATGATTCGCGGTGGGACGCCCATCGGGGGCGGCTCGTCGAGGGAAACACGACTATGGCGATATTCGATGTCGCGCGGCGGCTGCGGGCGTCCGCGCTCGCCAGCGCCGCCGTCCTGCTGGCGGCCGCGCTGCCGCTCGCGGGCGAGGCGACCGCCCAGGGCGCGGTCCGCTCGGTCCATGGCGACTGGCAAATCCGCTGCGAGACGCCGCCCGGCGCCCAGAACGAGCAATGCGCGCTGATGCAAAGCGTGACGGCGGAGGACCGCCCCAATCTGGGCCTGGTCGTGATCGTGCTCAAGACCAGCGATCAAAAGAGCCGGCTGATGCGGGTGGTGGCGCCGCTCGGCGTCCTGATCCCGTCGGGGCTCGGGCTGAAGATCGACAACAATGACGTCGGACGTGCCGGCTTCGTGCGTTGCCTGCCGAACGGCTGCATCGCCGAAGTGGTCATGGACGACAACCTGATCACCAAATTGCGCAATGGCCAGACCTCGACTTTCATCATCTTCCAGACCCCCGAGGAAGGCATCGGCTTCCCGATGAGCCTCAAGGGCTTTGGCGAGGGTTACGACCAGTTGCCGTAACGCTTCGTAGGGTGGGCTGAGCGAAGCGAAGCCCACGCTGTAGAGCCGCGTAGGCACGGCGCTTGCGCGCCTTTGCCCACCCTACCAAGGGGACGCTCGTGAGTGCAGGCTGCAAAGTCGTCGCCGTTGCCGCAACGTTGTTCGCCGTCATTTTTGCGGCAACGTCGGCAGCGCTTGCCGAGGCCGATTATCCCAACCGTCCGGTGACCCTGATCGTGCCCTACGCCGCCGGCGGCGTCGCCGATGTCGGCATGCGTATCCTCGGCGAGCAGTTGAGTAATCGCCTGAAGCAGCAATTCGTCATCGAAAACCGCCCCGGTGCTGCCGGCATCGTCGCCGCGCAGACCGGCGCCGCCGCCGCGCCCGACGGCTACACGCTGCTGATGACCGGCAACAACACCGCCATTGCCGTCGCACTGTTCAAATCGCTGCCCTACAACATCCTCACCGACTTCGACTCGATCTCGACCGCCGCGTTCTTCGATGTATTGATCGTCACCCGTGCCGCTTCACCGCTGAAATCGGTTGCCGATCTCATCGCCGCCGCGAAGGCCAATCCCGGCAAGCTCAATATCGGCACCATCAATCCGGGCTCGACGCAAAATCTCGCCGCCGAGCTGTTCACCAGCACCGCCGGCATCAAGGCGGCGATCGTGCCGTTCCGCGCCTCGCCCGACATGGCCGGCGCGGTGCTGCGCGGCGACGTCGATGTCGCATTCGAATTCTATGCGGCGCTGAGCGGGCTCCTCGCCGACACCAAGATCGTGGCGCTGGCCTCGACCGGCGCCAAGCGCACGGCCTATCTACCCGACGTGCCGACCGTGATGGAGGGCGGCATCAAGGACTACGACGTCGCCAGCTGGAACGGCCTGTCCGCTCCCGCCGGCACGCCGAAGCCTGTCATCGCCACGCTCAACGCCGCCATGAAAGCGGTCATTCCCGGCCCCGACGTGCAGAGCAAATCCAACCAGATGGGCATGGCCATGCGCTGGAGCACGCCGGAAGACATGACGGCACGGATGAAGGCCGACATCGCCAAATGGGGCGCGGTGATCGAGAAAGCCGGCATTCCCAAGCGCGACTGAGCCGCCCCTCGCGCGTTGCCGGCGAAGCGCTTATGTAGGGGTCAGTTTCACCATAATGACGGTCAGGATACCGCAATGGCTGACGCCCCCATTTCCCTCGTCGATCGCGCCGGCCTCGACCGGCCGCGGCTGGCTAAAATCGTCTCCCGCGGCCTCGATGGCGCCGACGATGGCGAGCTGTTTCTTGAATATCGCCAGTCCGAAGTTTTGGCTTTCGACAACGGCCGGCTGAAGCAGGCGACCTACGACACGTCGCAAGGTTTTGGGCTGCGCGCCGTCAAGGACGAGGCGGTCGGCTATGCCCATGCCTCCGACCTGTCGGAGGCGGCGATCGAGCGGGCCGCCGACGCGGTGCGCGCGGTCAAGGGCGGCTATTCCGGCCAATACGCGGCGCCGCCGCCGCGCAGCAACGTCAAGCTCTATGGCGAGGATAACCCGCTCGGCAGCCTCGGTTTCGAGACCAAGGCGCGGCTTCTGGAAACCATCGACGCCTATGCGCGCGCCAAAGACCCGCGGGTGCGCCAAGTCTCGGCAAGCGTGGCGGCGACCTGGCAGGCAGTCGAAATTTTACGCGGTGACGGCGAGACCTATCGTGACGTGCGGCCGCTGGTGCGCGTCAATGTCTCGGTCGTGGTCGGTGACGGCGATCGTCAGGAGAGCGGCAGCGCCGGCAATGGCGGCCGTGAGGGTTACGAGCGCTTCATCGCCACCGGCACCTGGCAGGGCACCGTCGATGACGCGATACGCCGCGCGCTGATTAATCTCGAAGCGGTGCCGGCACCGGCTGGCGAGATGGACGTCGTGCTCGGCCCGGGTTGGCCCGGCGTGATGCTGCACGAGGCCATCGGCCATGGCCTCGAAGGCGACTTCAACCGCAAGAAAACGTCTGCGTTTGCCGGACTGATGGGGCAACGGGTCGCCTCGAAAGGTGTAACGGTCGTCGACGACGGCACCATGGCGCTGCGCCGCGGCTCGCTGTCGATCGACGACGAGGGCACGCCGACCAATCGCACCGTGCTGATCGAGGACGGCATTCTGGTCGGCTACATGCAGGACCGCCAGAACGCCCGGCTGATGGGCATGCAACCGACCGGCAACGGCCGGCGCGAAAGTTTCGCCCACGTGCCGATGCCGCGCATGACCAACACCTACATGCTGGCCGGCGACCGCGACCCGGGCGAGATCATCGCCTCGGTGAAAAATGGCATCTACGCCGTCTATTTCGGCGGCGGCCAGGTCGACATCACCTCGGGCAAATACGTATTCGAGTGCACCGAAGCCTATCGGCTCGAGAACGGCAAAGTCGGCGCGCCGATCAAGGGCGCGATGCTGGTCGGCAACGGGCCGACCGACCTGCACCGGGTGTCGATGGTCGGCAACGATCTCGAGCTCGACCACGGCATCGGCACCTGTGGCAAGAACGGCCAGGGCGTGCCCGTCGGCGTCGGCCAGCCGACCTTGCGCATCGATCGCATCACGGTGGGCGGAACGGGGTAGCGCTGCACCGTTCTACCGCACCACCCCCGAAATGCAGCACGGCCGGTGCCGCGGTGGCTTGATCGTGTCTTTGAGGTAGCAGTGCGCGACCGTCACGCCGTAGCCCGGCCGGCGATAGGTAAAGGCGCGGCAGCGGTTCTCGGCCTTGCAGGCGTCGGCACAGGCCGCGGCCTTGGGATCAGGCTTGGTTTCGAACGAACGGTAATCGCCGCCGTAACGATCGATGGAATATTCGAGGTCGCCGGCACGCGGCTCGATGACGCCGGCGCCGCGCACGCCCGACACGCTGCCGCTCGCCTCCACGCGCGGCACCACATCGCGCTTGAGCCAGCACATCGCCGGGCCGCCCGAGGCCGGCGGGTAGGAAAAACTCCAGGCCCGGCAGCGGGCCTCGTGCTCGCAGCGCGCGGCGCAGACCGCGGGATCCCCGTTCGGCACGCTGGCACTCGCATAGTCGCCGCCCGGCCGGTCGAAGCCGGATTGCGCTTGTGCCGGCGCGACGGCTAGCCCCGTCGCGGCGAGGAGCGCGATGCTCATGATGACCGCCCGCACCATGCGCCGTCCTCGCGCCTCCCTGGACCGATTGCCTGTCACAGAGAAACGTCGTTTCCGGCGAATTGCCACAAGAATTCTTGGTTTTTGGGCCGGTCATGCACGCTTTTGGCAAAGACCCAGCCAGCGATCTTTGATGGATAACCGCGCCGAATTGCCTCATCCTGCTGAAGGATCAGTCCACCACAAGTCCGCTAATATTTGCTCATGGCCGATTCACCAAGCTTCGTTACGCGGACGAGTTCGACGATTGCCGCGACGCTCATTCTGCTGGCGCCCGCGCTGTGGAATCGCTTGCCGCTCCTGGAATACGATACCGGTGGCTATCTGGCGCGTTGGTTCGAGGGCTATCTGGTGCCGAGCCGCTCGACGACGTACGGGCTCTTCCTCGCCGCCGGCTGGCCGCTCGACTTCTGGCCGATCGTCATCCTGCAAGCCTTGGCGACGGTCTGGATCATCGGGCTATTGCTGCGGATCCATCGAGTCCATCCGATTGCGCTGCCGGCGATCACGGCGGTGCTGGCGCTGACGACGGCGCTGCCGTGGCTGGCGAGTGCTCTCCTGACCGATATTTTCGCCGGTCTCGCCGTGCTGGCGTTGCACGCGCTGGTGTGGCACGGCGATCGGATTGCGCGGCGCGAGCGCTACGCGCTTGTGTTGTTCATTGCCTTTGCAGGCTCGACCCATAGCGCCACTTTCGCGGTGCTGCTCGGGCTCGGCGCCGCGGCGCTGTTGCTGTCGTGGCTCAATGCCAAGCTCGTGCCGCGCGCCGGACTTGCACCGACGACGCTGGCTCTGCTGCTCAGCGCCGTCATGCTGCTCGGCGCGAATTATATCGTCAGCAAGACCATCGCCTGGACGCCGGGCGGCTACGGCCTGGCGTTCGGCCGTATGCTGCAAGACGGCATCGTCACCCGCTATCTCAACGACCATTGTCCGGATGCGCAGCTCAAGCTGTGCCCGTACCGCAACGAATTGCCGCTCGACGCCGACACGTTCCTGTGGGGCAAGAGCGTGTTCAACACGCTCGGCCGCTTCGCTGGCCTCGGCGACGAGATGCGCACCATCGTGCTCGGCAGCCTGCGCGATTATCCCGCCATGCAGGTCGAGACGGCGCTGCGCGCCACCGCGCGGCAACTGGTCGAGGTCGCCACCGGCGAAGGCATCGTCACCACGCTGTGGCACACCTACGGCATCATCGGGCGCTATACGCCGTCGGTCGTGCCGGCGATGCAGGCGGCGCGGCAGCAGCATGGCGAGATCGACTTTGCCGCGATCAATAGGGTCGACGTGTCGGTGGCGTGGGCGGCGATGGCGCTCTTGCCGGTCTTGTTGCTGCTCGGCATCTACAGCGCCGAATTCGCCGATCTCGGCCGGCTCGCCGCGACATTGCTGCTGGCGCTCTTCGGCAACGCCGTCGTCTGCGGCGTCATATCGGACCCGCATGATCGCTACGGCGCACGCATCGCCTGGACCGCGGTCTTTGCGGTCGCGCTCGCGGCGGCGCGCGCCTACGCGCTGGTCAGGGAGCGAGGCGCGCCGCTCAAGCGCGAAAGTGCTTCGACAGTTTGAGGCCCTGCGCCTGGTAGTTCGAGCCGATGCCGCTGCCGTAAAGCTGGTCCGGCCGCGCCAGCATTTTCTCGTACACCAGGCGGCCGACGATCTGGCCGTGCTCGAGGATGAACGGCACTTCGCGCGAGCGCACTTCCAGCACCGCGCGCGAGCCTGAGCCGCCCGAGCCGGCATAGCCGAAGCCGGGATCGAAGAAGCCGGCATAGTGCACGCGGAATTCGCCGACCAGCGGATCGAACGGCACCATCTCGGCGGCATAGTCGGGCGGCACCTGCACGGCTTCGTTGGAGGCCAGGATGTAGAACTCGTCGGGATCGAGGATCAGGCTCTTGTCGGCGCGCGCCGCGATCGGCTCCCAGAAATCGGCGACCTCATAGGCATCGCGCTGGTCGACTTCGATCACCGCGGTGTGCCGCTTGGCGCGATAGCCGACGATGCCTGAGCCATTGCCATTCGCCGCGCCGGCGCCCGACAGATCGATACTCACGGCGATGCCGTCGCCCATCACCGCCTCGCCGCGATCGACCAGCCGTTCGCTTAAGTGTAGCGCGCGCAACGCCTCCGCGCTGAGCACGGCGTTGCCGCGGCGCAGCCGCAGCTGGGAAAGCCGCGTGCCTTCGCGCACCAGGACCGGAAAAGTCTTCGGGCTGATCTCGGCGTAGAGTGGGCCTTCATAGCCGGCTGCGACCCGGTCGAAGCCGCGGGTCTCGTCGGCGATCACGCGGGTGAAAACATCGAGCCGCCCGGTCGAGCTTTTCGGATTGGTCGCCGCCGCGATGTCGGCGGGCAAGGCGAGCCGCTCGATCAGAGGAACGATGTAGACGCAATTGGTCTCCAGCACGGCGCCGGCGGCGAGCGAGAATTCATGCAGCTTCAGTTCGACGATGCGCTCGGCGACGGTGGTGCCGGGGCCCGGCAAGAAACTCGCGCGCACGCGATAGGCGATGGCGCCGAGACGCAGATCGAGGCTCGCCGGCTGGATTTGGCCGGGTGCGAACGGATAATGCGCGCGAATGCCGCCGTCCGCCGCCAGTTCCGCGATCATGCGGTCGGGCAGGATTCCTTCGTCCGTTGGCGAGAAAGACAGCGGCACGCGATCACCACGTCGACCCATCTATTGAACGGCTGCGATCTAACCCGATGCCGGGTTTGACGCAAAGACGCCCGCGGCGTATAAGCCACTTTATCCCGTGGTCATTTGAGCCGGTCGGCTTGCTAGCCACGTAAAACAAGTAGCTAAAAGGCCGGGGATGTGTGAGCCCGGCCTGAGGATTTTCCTCCCGGCCGGGTTTTTGTTTTTGTTTGGCCAATGCGTCTGGCCAATGGAGGCCACATGTCCGCGTCCGCGAAAAAGACCTATCGCCCCGAAACACGCCTGGTTCAGTCCGGCACGTTGCGCTCGCAGTTCGGCGAAACGTCCGAGGCGATGTTCCTAACTCAAGGCTATGTCTACGACACCGCAGCCCAAGCGGAGGCGCGCTTCAAGGGCGAAGATCCCGGCTATCAGTATTCGCGCTTCGCCAATCCGACCGTCGACATGTTCGAGCGGCGCATGGCGGCGTTCGAAGGCGCCGAAGCGGCGCGCGCCACCGCGACCGGCATGGCCGCGGTCACCATCTCGCTGGTCGGCCAGCTCAAGGCCGGCGATCACGTGGTGGCGTCGAAAGCCATGTTCGGCTCCTGCCGCTACGTCATCGAGGATTACCTGCCGCGCTTCGGCGTCGCCTCGACGCTCGTCGACGGCTGCAATCTCGACGCCTGGAAAAACGCCGTGCGGCCGAACACCAAGACGTTCTTTCTCGAAAGTCCGACCAATCCCGCGCTCGACGTCATCGACATCGCCGAAGTGGCGAAGATCGCGCACGCAGCCGGCGCGACCTTGGTGGTCGACAATGTCTTTGCCACGCCGCTGTTCCAGAGTCCGCTCGCGCTCGGCGCCGACTGCGTGGTCTATTCGGCCACCAAGCACATCGACGGGCAGGGGCGCTGCCTGGGCGGCGTCGTGCTCGGTTCGCAGAAATTCATCATGGACAAGATCCATATATTGATCCGGCAGACCGGCCCGTCGATGTCGCCGTTCAACGCCTGGGTGCTGCTCAAGAGCTTGGAGACGCTCGCGGTGCGCGTGCGACGGCAGACCGACAGCGCCGCGACGGTCGCGGTGACGCTCGCCGAGCATCCCAAAATCTCGCGCCTGATCTATCCGGGCCGGCCCGATCATCCGCAGGCCGCGGTGGTGCAGAAGCAGATGCGCGGCGGCTCGACGCTCGTCGCCTTCGAGGTCAAGGGCGGCAAGAAGGCGGCGTTCCGTTTCCAGGACGCGCTCAAGCTCATCCGCATCAGCAACAATCTCGGCGACGCCAAGAGCCTGATCACGCACCCGGCGACGACGACCCACCAGCGGCTGACGCCGCCGCAGCGCGCCGAGATCGGCGTCACCGACGGACTGGTGCGGCTGTCGGTCGGCCTCGAACATCCCGACGACATCGTCGAAGACGTGCTCGCCGGGCTCGACGCGGTGTGAGAATTAAAATTTAAGGACGCAGCTTAGTGCGCGTGCGTCGCCGCTGAAGCGACCGGGCGGGTTGCCGCTTCGGCGATGCCGGTGGCGAGGAGTTTGGCCACGCAGGCATAGCCCCAGTCGTTCATGTGCAGCCCGTCCGGCGACACGAATGTGTCGAACGGCAGGTGCTGCACTTCGAACCAGTTGCGCATCACCGCGAAGCGCCGGAACAGGTCGACGTTCTCTTCCTTGGCCGCTGCCGCGATCTGCTCGACCATGCCGGGCGTTTCGGACTTCACCAGAACCTTCGGCGCATATTGCGGATCGATCAGCACGACGTCGGCGCCGGTCGCCTTGAGCTCATCGATGCCTTCGTGCAGCTGCGCCGAATGTGGCGCCAGCGGATGATCGCGCAGCACCGAATTGGTGCCGACCTGCCAGAGCACGAGTTGCGGATGCTCGGCGATGACGCCGCTCGCGAACCGCGCCATCATGTCTTCGGTCTCGTCGCCGTTGACGCCGCGGTTGAGCACGGTGATGTCCTGCAGCGGGAAGCGCTGCTTGAGCTCGACGGCGAGCCGGCTCGGATAGCTGGCGTCGGGAGAGCTGGCGCCGGCGCCGGCCGTCGACGAGGAGCCGATGGCGACGATGGTCAGCGGCTCGCCGCTGGCGAGGCGACGCGCGGTGCGCACCAGCGGACGATCGAAATGGCTGAACTCGGTCGGCGCGCTGCAGGTGGCCGGTGGCACCGCGTCCGACGTAGAGGACTGCGGCAAGGCGGCCGGCGTAACCGGTCGCGGCACTGCAGCAACGGCCGGCCTTGCCGCCGGCATCGCGGCCGGAGCGGCGGCGAGGGTGAGAGCGGGTGCGACAATACGCGCAGGCTCGATCATCTCTGCGTGCGCTGCAGCAAAAGTCGCAAAAACCGCCGAAGCGGCTGCGGCCCGCGCCACGCGGGCGATCATTAAGGGTTTGTTAGGGGACATTAACGTGTCGTTTGCATTCTGTTGGCGTCCAGATGTGCGGCACCGATGATCTGGGTCGCCAAAGCCCGGCCTATGCAGTCATGAACACGTCGCGCCATATCATAGTTCTTGGTAGCGGAATAGAGATCGAACGTGCCGCTGTCGTTCCAGTTGCGCATGATTCCGAGTCGATCGAACAGCAGCGCATTATGCTGCTGTGCAACAATGCGCATGACGTCGGCCAGCGTCGAGACGTCGAGCATGGAATCGGTGCGCGGGCTGTACTGCATGTTCATGAGGATGACATTGGCGCCCGCGTTCTCGATCGCGTTGACGCCGTCATCGAGGCTGGTGCGGAAGTCCTCGGCGGCGACGCCGTTGATGGCGTCGGTGGTGCCGGTCTGCCAGATCACCAGCGACGGCTTGTCATCGGTCAGGATTTTCGCCAAGCCGGGCACCATTTCGGCGGTCGAGGCGCGGGGCTGAACATGCGCGGTCACCTTCACCGTAATGCCCTTTAATTGCTGCTGCAGCGCCTCTTCCAGCCGCGCCGGATAGGCGAAGCGGACGCCGTCGACGCCGGTCAACGACGAGGAGCCGGTGCCGATCACGCTGATATCCAGGCGCTGACGCGCCTTGACCTCGTTGGTGACGTTGGTGAGTTCGCTCTCGCTCGAGAGAAACGATTCCGGCACGTCGCAACGATCCGTCGGCGCCGCGGCAGCGGCGCCGTCGATCAGCGCAATAGTCGTGACCAGCGCAAGGATCACACTCATGCCTCGCCTCCCGCGAGGTCGGCGTCAGGTTGCTTGACGCGCGATGTGGGGCTTCGCCCTTCTATGACTTTGTACCACGATATCAGGTTCGCTGTCCCGATCATGATGATGATCCCGGTAATGCTAATGGCAATCTGGATGAGCGGGCCGCCCGAATATTCGCTGATGACGAACTGGCCGGCAAAGGCCAGGAACACGCCGAGGCAGAAGATTTCCAGCGAATGCTGGCCGCAGCGGATGGCCGGTTGCAGGATCGGCCATTTCAGCGCCGGCCAGTCGCGCGGCACGAAGTGCACCGTCACCGCGGCCAGCGCCAGGAAGTGCGCGAAGCGCAACACGTCGAGGTTGGTCTTGTCGATCGGATACATCCATTCGCTCAGCCAGTTCGGCACCAGCCGCCCGAGCGGCTCGACGTACCAGGTCAGCGTGATGACGAAGGCGAACGCCAGATAGGCGATGGCGACGGCGAGGATGGCGCGCGATTGGAGCACCGGCGCCAGCCGCTTGGCGCCGCCGAGCGCGCACCAGGCGCCGAACACGAACAATAATTGCCAGGCGAATGGATTGAAGAACCACACGCCGTTCGGATAGGCCGGCAAATTCCAATCGAAAGTCCAGGTCAGCACATAGAGCAACGCGGAGGCGGCGAGCGCGAAGGCCGGTTGCCACATCAGCATGGCGAGCGCCGGCGGAAACAGCAGCAAGAGCACGATGTAAAGCGGCAGCACGTCCATGTTGACCGGCTTGAACTTCAGCAGCAGCGCCTGGAAGATCGTGACGTCGGGCTGCTTGAGGAAATCCAGGATATTCATTTCCTCGGCATAGAGCGGATTGTCGAACGTCGCCGCCACATAGGCGATCTCGGCCATGAAAATCGTGAACAGGAAGATGTGGGCGACATAGATCTGCCAGGCGCGCCGCAGGATGCGCGCGCTGGCGATCAGGTACCCGCGCTCGCGCATCGCCCGGCCGTAGACGAAGGCCGCGGTGTAGCCGGAGATGAAGATGAAAATCTCGGTGGCGTCGGAAAAGCCGTAGTTGCGGATCGTGAACCAGTTCACGACGTTTTCCGGAATGTGGTCGAGGAAGATCAGCCACAGCGCGATGCCGCGGAACAGATCGAGCCGCAGGTCGCGCTCGGTCGCGGCCGGCGCCGCGGGCAGCGGCGCGGCCGTCGGCAGGGGCATGACTACGTCGAGGTTTGCAACCATTGTCCGCAGTTTGGCAGTCCGCAGTGTCGCAGTCCGCCGTGTCGCAAGCGCGGCCGGAGCGCCCAAATCAGCCCCGAGCACGCTTGCGCGTCCGCACGGTTATTGCAACAACGGGCGCGAATCTATTCACTTATGCGTGGAATCCTATGCGGTTTTAAGTCGGCCACGCCGGTCCCGTGCTCGATCTTGGCGGAGCGGTGCCGGAAATGCGACAGAGCTTTGCCGAGATCGCTGCCAAGACCACTGCGAAGACCACGACCAGGACCGTCACCATGTATCGTGCCATCACCCGCAATATCGAGGTCGTGGTGAAACCGCGGTTCGTCGCCGACCGGTCGTCGCCGGAGAACAATTATTTCTTCTGGGCCTATACCATCTCCATCACCAACAACAGCGACGAGACGGTGCAGCTGAAAACCCGCCATTGGCGCATTACCGACGCCAACGGCCGCCGCCAGGAGGTGCGTGGCGCCGGCGTCGTCGGCGAGGAGCCGTTGCTCAAGGCCGGCGAGCAGTTCGAATATACCAGCGGTGTGCCGCTGCAGACGCCGTCAGGCTTCATGGTCGGCAGCTACGGCATGGTCGGCGCGGGCGGCGAGCTTTTCGACATCGAGGTGCCGGCGTTTTCGCTCGACAGCGTCGAATCGAAACGGACGCTGAATTGAATTCAGCGTCCGCCGACGTTGCAGAATAGACGTTTGATCTACCGTACCGGTGGCTGCGTCGGGCTCGTTGCCGCGTCCAGTGCCGACAGGTCGGGCTGCTTGCCAAGCCGTGCGCCATTGCCCAATGGCGACTGCAGCGGCTTCTGCTCCTGTCTGACCGGCTGTTCGGACTTGGCCGGCTTCTGTTCCGGCCGGTATTCGCTCGACGAGATGCCGCCGGCGATGGTGGCGCCCTGCTCGATTTGCAGCATGCCGTAGCTGACATTGCCGTCGACCCGGCTGGTCGAGCGCAAAATCATCAGGCATTTGACGTCGAGCTTCTCGAACACTTTGCCGGAAATCTCGGCGTTCTGCGCGACGATGATCCGGCCCTTGATGACGCCGGTTTCACCGACCACCAGATTGCCGACCGAGACGTCGCCTTCGACCGAGCCGCACACCACCAAGGTGTCAGGCACGCTGATCTCGCCTTTGATGGTCACGCCCTCGCCGATATAGAGCCTGCTCGCGTCCGGCATCGAGTCTACGGCTGACGACATCTTGTTATCCCTTTCGGTAACTTGTGACAGGCTGTTCCGGGGGAATTTTATAGGTACCGCGCTGACATTGTACGAAGGTTGCGCGGCCATTTTCGGATTATCCACAGAACTCCCGCTATTCACTGCCTTGTTTAGCTGCGGTCGCACGGCGAGCGGTTCCTTCGATATGCACCGGCGGGACGCGTTTGGTTGATTTTGTATCGCAAATTCACCCACTTAGAAGACAAGCGCCGGGCGCACACGTCGCGCCTTCGCAGTCGCGAGTTCCAATCACGATGCGTCAGTCTAAAGGTGCGCGGGGCAGCGGAGGGCAAATCGCGCGCGGACCCGTCGATCGATCCGCGCCCGTTTGAATTAAATTATGCTCGACTTGCGACTAACGGCCGACGTCAATATCGACCCGGCGCCGGCAATTCCACGCCCGGTCCACGATCCGGCTCGCGAACAATCGTTTTGCTATCGGGATTGTCCACGCAGCGCGAAACGCAGGTGCCGTTATCGCACACCTCCTGGCAAAGACGTTCGGCATTGGCGGCTTGAGATAACACGAACCACAGCGCCGCGGCGGCCATGCCAACCAGGATTTTGCCCATTGTTCGCCTCCGGATCGTTTCCTGTCGTCAATCGCGGCTGGATGGTTTGGTTCCAGAAGTTCCGCGGCCGGACCGGGACTGAAAAGATGGCGTTCAGCCATCCGCAGACGAGGAAATCTCCCGAAATCATTGTGCGGAACAGCATCCTGCCGGCCGCGTTGGACTGACGCTCGATGAGAAGCGTCCAAAGGTTCGGGTCGCACGCCCGGCGCATCGCGGGCGCGGATTTGTCATGTTCATCGCTTTGCTCGGATATATCAGCACGATGGTGGCGGCTTTCGCCATGCTGGTGGTGGTTTTGCACCACGTCATCGGGCCACCGCAGTTAGAAACGGTGCGGCAGCAACCGCGCCTGATCGGCGCCGTGACGCAGGCCGTGCCGCCAGCCCCGCAACTTGGCGCGTGGGGCCCAGCGGTCATTCACAAAGCCGACGAGGGAGCGGATGCGGCGGCGAGCGTGGAGGATGCCCGCTTGGCCGCGGCGCAAGCGGCGGCCGCCGAAAAAGCCAAGCGGTTGAAACAGGCGCGCTATCAGAAACGCAAAGAGCAAGAGCAATTGGCGCGTCAGCGCGACGATCAGCAATATTCCACCGCGCTCGGCTACAATCAGGAGCCGGCGCAGGCTGGCGCACCGGCTCAGGTGTTCAACATGTTTGGGCCGCGCCGTTTCTGAAAGCAGGCGCTACGACGCACCCGTGTCTTGCGCCGTGATCTCGTCAGGCTGGAAGACGTAGGTCGAGTTGCAGAACTCGCAGGTCACGGTGATGCGGCCGTTCTCGACCATGTCGTCGCGGTCGTTTTGCGAAAAGCTCCGCAGCATGTTCTCGACGCTCTTACGCGAGCACGAGCACTGCGCCTGAACCTCCGCGGCGCGGAAGACGCGCACGCCGTGTTCGTGAAACAGCCGATAGGCCAATCGCTCGCTCGAGAGCGCCGGGTCGATCAGCTCGATGTCGTCGACGGTGGCGATCAGGGAGCGGCCTTCGACCCAGGCCTCGTCCTCGGGCAAAACGTGCGCTTGCATGCCGACCGGCGCGTCGCCGGGATCGAGATCGGCTTGGCGCGAGCGTTCGATCGAATTCGGCAGGAACTGCGCCAGAATTCCGCCGGCGCGCCAGTGCCGGCGCGCGCCGCCGGCGCCGGCGCGGAACTCTTCAGCGACCGCGAGCCGCACCCGGGTCGGGATCTGCTCCGAGCGTGAAAAATATTCGTGCGCGGCCTGCTCGAAGTCGCCGCCTTCGAGCGGCACCAGCCCTTGGTAGCGGCTCATGTCGGGGCCTTGGTCGATGGTCATGGCGAGATGGCCGTGGCCGAGCAGTTTTCCCGGCTCCGCCGCGTTGGCGGCGATGGCGGCCGCGACACGCTCGGCGTCGAAACTGGCGCAGGCCCGCACCGTGCCGGGCGAGGCGAAATCGACCACCAGCATGCGCACCGGGCCGTCGCTTTTGGTCTGCAGGATGAAACGGCCTTCGAATTTGAGCGCCGAGCCCAGCATCACCGTCAGCACGATGGCCTCGCCAAGCAGTTTTGCCACCGGCGTCGGGTAATCGTGGCCGGTCAGGATGGTATCGACCGCGGCGCCAAGCCGCACAATGCGACCGCGCAGGTCGAGCGCCTTCACTGCGAAAGGCAGGATGGTGTCGTCGCTGCCGGTTTGCTCAGGCTCGCGGACCGGGATGGCGAGTTCGGGATTGGTCATCGCGCCTCAATATAGGCAAGGCCGATGGAATTTGGAGGTCTCGACGGCACGGGCTTGGCTTATACTTGGCTCGACTTACCGCCCCTCAGCCTCCAGGCACCAGGTCAAAATCCCCTTCTGCGCGTGCAGCCGGTTCTCGGCCTCGTCGAACACCACCGATTGCGGGCCGTCGATCACCTCGTCGGTGACCTCTTCGCCGCGATGG
The DNA here is from genome assembly GCA_963821175.1 of uncultured Alphaproteobacteria bacterium. Classification (GTDB taxonomy): domain Bacteria; phylum Pseudomonadota; class Alphaproteobacteria; order Rhizobiales; family Xanthobacteraceae; genus BOG-931. Next base: position 572,662 of record CAWGCU010000007.1, on the reverse strand, counting down.
GCCGGCAGGCAGTGCATGAAGATGGCGTCGGGCTTGGCGCGGGCCATCAGCCGCGCATTGACTTGGTAGCGCTTGAGCAGGTTGTGGCGCTGCGCGCCGTTGCGGTCGCCCATGGAGACCCAGGTGTCGGTGATGACGCAGTCGGCGCCCTTGACGGCTTCTTCCGGATCGGTGCCGACGCGGATCTCGGCGCCCGATGATTTTATCCATTCGAGGAGCGGCTTCTTCGGCGCCAGTTCCGGCGGGGTGGCGACGCGCAGGCGGAACTCGAACCGCTCGGCGGCTTGCATCCACGAGGTGAGCACGTTGTTGGCGTCGCCGGTCCAGGCCACGGTGCGGCCGCGGATCGGGCCGCGATGCTCCTCGAACGTCATCACGTCGGCCATCACCTGGCAGGGATGCGAGCGCCGGGTCAGGCCGTTGATCACAGGAACCGTGGCATAACGTGCCAGCTCGGCGAGCGCCTCGGCGTCGAGCGTGCGGATCATGATGGCGTCGATGTAACGCGACAGCACGCGCGCGGTGTCGGCGAGTGTCTCGCCGCGGCCGAGCTGCATTTCCTCCGCCGTCAGCAGAATGGCATCGCCGCCGAGCTGGCGCATGGCGACCTCGAACGAGACGCGGGTGCGCGTCGATGGCCGCTCGAAGATCATTGCCAGCGTCTTGCCGGCGAGCAGCCGGTCGGCGTCGCGGCGCTCGGCCTTCATGATGCGCGCGTCATCGATGATCCGGCGCAGGTCGGCGGCCGGAACGTCGATGAGGTCGAGGAAGTGGCGGACGCCGCTCATCCGGCGGCCTCCTGCTTTTGCCTCCTGGCATAGGCCTGGTTCAGCTGCGCGCAGGCGCGGTCGAGGCGGTTGATGCCCTCGGCGATTTCCTGCTCGTTGATGATCAGCGGCGGCAACAGCCGCACGACGTTATCGCCGGCGGACACCGTGATCATCTTCTCGGCGCGTAACGCGTCGACCATTTCGCCGGCCGGAACGAGCGCGCGCAGCCCGACCAGAAATCCCTCGCCGCGCACCTCGGCGATCAGCGCCGGATAGCGGTCTTTGATCTCGGCAAGTCGCTGCTTGAAGAGCAGCGCCGTGTGCTTGACCCGGTCGAAGAAGCCGGGCGCCAGCATGACATCAAGGGTGGCGTTGACGGCGCTCATGGCCAAAAGATTGCCGCCAAAAGTCGAGCCGTGCGTACCCGGGGTCATCCCCTTACCTGCTTCACGAGTGGTCAGGCAGGCGCCCACCGGGAAGCCAGCGCCCAACGCCTTGGCGAGTGCCATGATGTCGGGCGTGACGCCGGTGCGCTGATAGGCGAACAGCTCGCCGGTGCGGCCCATGCCGCTTTGCACTTCGTCGAAGATCAGCATCAGGCCGTGCTGGTCGCACAGCGCGCGCAACGCTCTGAGGAACGACGGCTCGACGACCCGCACGCCGCCTTCGCCCATCAGCGGCTCGATCAGGATCGCGGCGGTCTCGAGCCCGATGGCGCGCTTGACCGCTTCGAGATCGCCGAACGGCATGTGATCGAAGCCCTCGACCTCCGGGCCAAAACCGTCGAGATATTTCTTCTGGCCGGCGGCGGCGAGCGTCGCCAGCGTGCGGCCGTGGAAGGAACCCTCGAACGCGATGATGCGGTAGCGTTCCGGCTTGCCGCTGGCCGACTGGTATTTGCGCGCCACCTTGATCGCGCATTCCATCGCCTCGGCGCCGGAATTGCAGAAGAACACGTAGTCGGCAAAGCTCGCCTCGCAGAGCCGCTTTGCGGCGCGCTCGCCCTCCGGAATCTCGTAGAGATTGGAGACGTGCCAGACCTTCCGCGCCTGCTCCTCGAGCGCGGCGACGAGCTGCGGATGGGAATGCCCCAGCGCGTTGACGGCGACGCCCGAGCAAAAATCGAGATAGCGCTCGCCGTTGGTCGCGATCAGCCATACGCCTTCGCCCCGCTCGAAAGCGAGGTCGACGCGCGCAAAGGTTGGCATCAGATGCGATGTCACGGTTAGCTCGCTTTCGCTGCGCGGCAAAAACCGGCGCAGCCGGAACGACAAAGCTCGGCGCGGCCGAAACAACAAAGCTCGGCGCAGCCGAAACAAAATGTGCCGCCTCTCCGGGCGGCACGGTTTACCACTTTATTTCCACGCCCTCATTCGGTCAACACGGGAAAAGAGTGCGCTGCAAGGTCGATTTACGCCCATATCATCCACACACAGACAGGAATGTGTGGACGCGTGCTGTTGCGACTCTTGCGCCCGACTCCCGCCATATTGTAGCATTTTTATTGTCAAGTACGACATCTCGTGCGGCGGACAGTCTTCTAAGCAGCGTTTGGGTGAGTGAGTGCATGTTGGGCGGCGCAAGCGCTGCCTGGCCCGGTGGGGGATTCTAACAAGGCTCTACCCGCACGTTCAGGGAGGATAAAGAGCATGTCGTGGACTGACGAGCGGGTCGAACTGCTCAAAAAGCTGTGGTCCGACGGATTGTCGGCGAGCCAGATCGCCGCCGAGCTCGGCGGCATCACGCGCAATGCGGTGATCGGCAAGGTGCATCGTCTCGGCCTGTCCGGCCGCGCCAAGTCGACGTCGACCGGCGCGCCGCGGCCGCGCAAGGCGCGCTCGCCTTCGATGATGCGCATCGGCCGCGCTTCGATCCGTGGCAATACCGCGCTGGCCCATGCCTACGAGGTCGAGGAGGCGGAGCCGGAACTGCTCGACAACATCATTCCGATCGGCCAACGCCGCACGCTGCTCGAGCTCAACGAGCAGACCTGTCGCTGGCCCATCGGCGACCCGAGCAGCACCGACTTTTTCTTCTGCGGCGGCAATACGGTGACCGCGCTGCCGTATTGCGCCTATCACTCCCGCGTCGCCTATCAGCCGGCGACCGACCGGCGCCGCGACAAGCGGCCGATGCGGTGAGCTCTCGGCATTGCCAGGAGCCAACGGGTCCGGCCCGAAGTGGCCGGTTCGGTGACAGGCCCCGGCAAGGCATCCAGCAGTCGCGGCGGCCGCGCATCAGGACTCGACAAGAACGATGCGGCCGAGGACTGGCTTGGCCGCCGCTTTCGGCGTGTCGACCGGTACCAGGGAAACGCTCGGATTAGCGGTAAGCAGACCTCGGCTTTCGAGCGCCTTGACCTTTTGCGTGACGTTAAAGGTCTGGACATGGTCGTCGTGCGAACCATGCGCTCCGTTCGATTCCAGCTCGATGAAATAAAATGTGCCGACGTAATAGCCGCATTGCGGCACGCGCTCAGCGAGCCAGGCCTTTTGCACTGGATGCGAAGAATCCTTCGACAAACCCTCAATCGTCGTAACCTCGCGGCCGGCGACCTGGGACAATTGCGTCTGGCACGAAAAAGCGCGCTTGCCGTCAATGTGGACCATACAAGCGCCGCACAATCCGGCGCCGCAGCCAAATTTCGTACCTCTCAACTTGATCTGCTCGCGAATGATCCAAAGCAGCGGCGTCTGCGGCGGCGCGTCGGAACTCACCGCCTGTCCGTTAATGCGGAACATGATCGGCATTGGTCCCTCCATTGTTAGCTACTTCTGCGCCAATATGCGCTAATATTCATTGGACCTGATCGAATGGCGATACGCCGATCACTTAGACCGTGCCACTTCCGTTTCAGCCCCAATTACGGACATTCGCCAGTGCGACCGAGATGTTCGAGTTGCGCGTGCCGATTGTGTTGCTAAAGTCCCCGCTCACCCGCTCGATCGGGGAAAACGGACAATAATGGAATCTGAAAGAGCTGATTTGTGAATTAATTTTCTCGGTTGGAGCGTAATCTGCAAACAATGTTCTTCGCTCAGGGACAAAAATTGTTTTACAACGCTATTTGCCAAAAGCGAAAGTGGCCAAACTTATTCGATCTCCTCGGTGTCGCGCGCCCGTAACGATTGAGGCCCGTCGAGGCGAGCGCGCTCGCGGTCTTGAGGTCAACTACAAGCTCATATTTGGTCAGAGTTTTGAAGTTCTTACACCGGCAGGTCGGCCGGCTTCTCGCCTTTAAGCTTGTCATCGGGCCGGCCACTTCGGGCCGGACCCGTTGGCAGATGATGACGGCTCAGCTCGCCTTGCCGAACCGATCGTCGAGCGAATAGCCGGCGCCGCGCACGGTGCGGATCGGATCGACGGCGTGGCCGCGGTTGAGCGCCTTGCGCAGGCGGCCGACATGGACGTCGACGGTGCGCTCGTCGATATAGACGTCGCTGCCCCACACCCCGTCGAGCAGTTGCTCGCGGGAGAACACCCGGCCGGGGCGTTCCATCAGGTATTCGAGCAGGCGGAACTCGGTCGGGCCGAGATCGACCGGGCGGGCCGAGCGCGACACGCGCTTCTTTTCGCGATCGAGCTCGAGGTCGCCGATGTTGAGCACCATGGCGACGCGCTCGGGGCTGGCCCGGCGCAACAGCGCGCGGATGCGCGCCAACAGCTCCGGCACCGAGAACGGCTTGACGATGTAGTCGTCGGCGCCGGTGGCGAGGCCGCGGATGCGCTCGCTTTCCTCGCCGCGCGCGGTCAGCATGATGATCGGCAGGGCTTGGGTCTGCGGCCGCGTCCGCAGGCGCCGGCACAGCTCGATGCCGGAGAGCCCGGGCAGCATCCAGTCGAGCACGATCAGATCGGGGGCGGTCTCGCGCAGCCTGGTGTCGGCATCGTCGCCCCGCGACACGGCGTCGACCTCGTAGCCTTCGGCTTCGAGGTTATAGCGCAACAGCGTGGTCAACGGCTCTTCGTCTTCCACGATCAGGATGTTGGCTCCCATCCCCGGTCTCCTATTTCTGCAGCACCGCTGCGCCAAAATTTGTCGGATCACCCTTGGGACGCTGGTCAGTGATAGGCCGGCCTTCGATCATGTAATACACGGTCTCGGCGATGTTAGTGGCGTGGTCGCCCATGCGCTCGATGTCCTTGGCACAGAACATCAGGTGCATGCAGAAGGTGATGTTGCGCGGGTCCTCCAGCATATAGGTGAGGAGCTCGCGGAACAGCGACGTGCACATGGCGTCGACTTCTTCGTCGCCCTTCCACACCGTGAGCGCGGCTTGCAGATCGCGGCCCGCATAGGCGTCCAGCACCTGCTTGAGCTGCACCGACACCAAGGCGGCCATGTGCTCGACGCCGCGAATGAGCTTCTGCGGATAAAAATCGCCGTCGAGCGCGACCACGCGCTTGCCGATATGCTTGGCGTGGTCGCCGACCCGCTCGAGATCGTTGGCAACCCGCATGGCGCCGACGATCTCGCGCAGATCGACCGCCATCGGCTGCCGCCGCGCGATGGTGAGGATGGCTTTCTCCTCGATCTCGCGCTGCAAGGCGTCGATGGCCGGGTCCGTCGCCATCACCCGCTCGCCGAGCTCGAGATCGCGCTCGACCAGCGCCTGAACGGCATCGCTGATCTGCCGCTCGACAAGCCCGCCCATCTCGGCGACCTTGCGGGTGATCTCCAAGAGATCGGTGTCGAACGCCTTGGCGGTGTGGTCGATCCTGGTGGTGTATTCGGTCATTGTGATTCCCCGGCGCTTATCCGAAGCGGCCTGTGATGTAGTCCTGCGTGCGCTGGTCGTGCGGCGCGGTGAACATTTTGCTGGTCGAGTCGAATTCGATCAGCTCGCCAAGATACATGAAGGCGGTGAACTCGGACACGCGCGCCGCCTGCTGCATGTTGTGGGTGACGATCACGATCGTGTAGTCGTCGGTCAGCTCGTCGATCAATTCCTCGATCTTGGCGGTCGAGATCGGATCGAGCGCCGAGCACGGCTCGTCGAACAGGATCACCTCGGGCCGCACCGCGACGGTGCGGGCGATGCACAGCCGCTGCTGCTGGCCGCCGGACAGGCTTTGGCCGTTGGCGTCGAGCTTGTCCTTGACTTCGTCCCACAGCGCCGCGCGCCGCAGCGAGGTTTCGACGCGGCCGTCGAGCTCGGATTTCGGCAGCCGCTCATAGAGCCTGATGCCGAAGGCGATGTTCTCGTAGATCGACATCGGAAACGGCGTCGGCTTCTGGAACACCATGCCGATGCGCGCGCGCAGCAGATTGAGATCCTGCTTCGGCGATAGAATGTTGACGCCGTCGAACAGCACTTCGCCGGTGGCGCGCTGGTTCGGATAGAGGTCGTACATGCGGTTGAGCACGCGCAATAACGTCGACTTGCCGCAGCCGGACGGGCCGATGAAGGCGGTGACCTTGTTCTGGTAGAGCGACAGGCTGATCGATTTCAGCGCCCGCGCGTCGCCATAGAAGAAATTCAGGTCGCGGAGGGTGACCTTCTCGGCGAGGCCGGCCCGATCGGGGGCGGCGTGGGTGACGCTGGGTACGGCGACACTGGCGACGTTCATGACTGTCTTCCCGATGGAATAAGGGCGCGCGCGGTGATGCTCAAGGCCAGCACGGCGAGCGTGATGATGAGAGCGCCGGTCCAGGCCAGCGCCTGCCAGTCCTTGTAGGGGCTGAGCGCGAACTGGAAGATCACGACCGGCAGGCTCGAGATCGGCGCGTTCAGGTTGGTGCTCCAGAACTGGTTGTTGAGCGAGGTGAACAATAGCGGCGCGGTCTCGCCGCTGATGCGGGCGACCGCGAGCAGCACGCCCGTCACCATGCCGGCGCGCGCCGCGCGATAGCAGATGCGGGTGATCGACAGCGAGCGCGGCAGGCCGATCGAGGTCGCGGCCTCGCGCAGCGAATTCGGCACCAGGGTCAGCATGTCCTCGGTGGTGCGCACCACCACCGGAATGACGATGACGGCGAGCGCGACGCCGCCGGCATAGCCGGAGAAATGCCCGAGCGGCGCGACCATCACCTCGTAGATGAACAGGCCGACGACGATGGAGGGCGCGCTCAACAGAATGTCGTTGATGAAACGCACCACGCTGCTCAGCCGGTCGTAGCGGCCGTATTCGGCCATGTAGGTGCCGGCGAGGATGCCGATCGGCGTGCCGATCAGGACGGCAAGGGTCGTGAGGATGAGGCTGCCGAAGATCGGATTGAGCAGGCCGCCGGCCGAACCGGGCGGCGGCGTCATCTCGGTGAAGACCGCGACCGACAAGCCGCTGAAGCCTTTCCACAATAGCGCGCCGAGGATCAGCACCAGCCAGCCCAGGCCGAATCGCGGTCGCCGCGAACGCCAGCACCGTCGCGACCATGTTGTTGCGGCGGCGGCCGGAATAGCGAGAAGCTAGGATTTTGTCCGGCATGGCGTCACCCGATCCGGCGTTCGATGCGCATCAGCATGTAACGCGCGATGGCCAGCACGATGAAGGTAATGACGAACAGGATCAGGCCGAGCGAGATCAGCGCCGAGGTGTAGAGGTCGCCGACCGCTTCGGTGAATTCGTTGGCGATGGTGGCGGAGATGGTGGTGCCGGGTGCAAGGATCGACGCCGAGATGCGATGCGCGTTGCCGATGACGAAGGTCACCGCCATGGTCTCGCCGAGCGCGCGGCCGAGGCTGAGCATGACGCCGCCGATGACGCCGACCCGGGCATAGGGCAGCACCACGTTGCGCACCACTTCCCACCTGGTGCAGCCGAGGCCGTAAGCGGCCTCCTTGAGCACGCTCGGCACCGCCTCGAACACGTCGCGCGTGATCGAGGTGACGAACGGCAGCACCATGATGGCGAGGATCAGGCCTGAGGTCAGCATGCCGATGCCGTAGGGTGGCCCGGCGAACAGCGCCGCCAATGCCGGGCAGGTTGCCGAGCGTGTTGATCAGGAACGGCTGCAGCGTCGCCTGCAGGAACGGGGCGAAAATGAACAGGCCCCAGATGCCGTAGATGATGCTGGGGATGCCGGCGAGCAGTTCGATGGCGATGCCGATCGGCCGGCGCAGCCATTGCGGGCACAGTTCGGTGAGAAAGAAGGCGATCATCAAGCCGATCGGAACCGCGATCAGCATCGCGATCAGCGAGGTGAGGATGGTGCCGTAGATCGCCGGCAGCGCGCCGAAATTGTCGGTGACCGGATTCCAGCGCTCGCTGACCAGGAAGCCGAAGCCGAACGTCCGAAGCGCCGGCAGCGAACCGCTGATCAGCGAAATGATGACGCCGCTGAGCAGCAACAGCACGCCGATGGCCGCGGCGCGGGTCAGGTGGCGGAATACGACGTCGCCAAGCCGCAACCGGTCGAGCGCCTTGGTGCGCGCAAGGGCCTCGGCCGGGACAAAACCTTGGCCAGACAACGCCATATCGACCACTGGCTGCCTCCGCGCCGGTTGCATGAGCTCTCCTTGTGCCGGGGCTGTCAGGAGAGCCACTCAAGCGGCGTTGCGGTCACGATACAAGCCGCTATTGCCGCAAGGTGGAAAAGGAAAAGGCGCCTGGCTCGGCGCCTTTTCCCGTACGCATCGATCTCAGTAAACCGGCTTGCCGTCGGAACCTTTGATCTTGTCTTTCCAGCTCTTCTCGATCAACGCCACGACGTCTATCGGGCATCGGCACGTAATCGAGGTCGGCCGCCATCTGCTTGCCGTTCTTGTAACCCCAATCGAAGAACTTCAGGGCTTCGGACGACGACGCGATGTCGGTCGGAACCGTCTGCATCAGGATGAAGGTCGAGCCGGCGACCGGCCAGGACTTGTCGCCGGGCGCGTCGGTGATGATGACGCGGAAATCCTGCGCGTTGGCCCAATCGGCGCTGGCCGCGGCGGCGAGGAACGATTCCGCCGTCGGAGCGACGACCTTGCCGGCATGATTGACCATCTTGGCGTAGGTCAGGTTGTTCTGCTTGGCATAGGCAGTATTCGACATAGCCGAGCGCGCCGACGGTGTTGGCGATGTTGTTGGCGACGCCTTCGATGCCCTTGGCGCCGATGCCGACCGGCCATTCGACCGCGGTGTTCTCGCCGACCTTGTCTTTCCACTCCGGGCTGACCTTGGAGAGATAGTTGGTCCAGATGAAGGTGGTGCCGGAACCGTCCGAGCGGTGCACGACGGCGATCGCGGTATCGGGCAGCTTGACGCCGGGATTGAGCTTGGCGATCGCCGGATCGTTCCACTTGGTGATCTCGCCGAGGAAGATCTTGGCGATGGTCGGGCCGTCCAGCGTGACTTCGCCCGGCTTGATGCCGGCAGATTGAGCAGCGGAACGACGGCGCCGTTGATGGCCGGGAACTGAACGAAGCCGTTCTTGGCGACGTCTTCCGGCTTCAGCGGCATGTCGGTGGCGCCGAAGGTGACGGTCTTGGCGGTGATCTGCTTGATGCCGCCGCCCGAGCCGATCGACTGATAGTTCAGCCCGACGTCGGTCTCCTTCTTGTAGACGTCGGCCCATTTGGCGAGGACCGGATAGACGAAGGTGGAACCGGCGCCGGTGATGTCGGCGGCGAAGGCGGGAAGCGCCGTCGCGGCCAGCAAGCCGGCTACGGCGATCGTTGTGAGATGTTTCACGAGGTCTCTCCTGTTCGAGGAATTTCGGCGTGGTGGATCGTCGACCCACGACGGCTGTTCGACCCTGATTGGGCGATTTTTCTGTTCAACGTCTGCTGCGGCGGGTTGCGACTGGGTTTTCCAGTCGAGGCTGACCCGCAGCGGCGGCATGGTTAGGTTTGGCACGTCACTGTTCTATGTCCGGCAGATGACAGTGAAATGACAGCGCAAGCCACGGAAAAGACACGGCTTTATGCGGTGGGCGCGGTTCCGGCGGTGGGCAGGTGCACGGTGAAGGTGGCGCCGGCGCCGGGCGCGCTGTCGATGGTCAGCCGGCCGCGGTGGCGATTGAGGATGTGCTTGACCAGCGCCAGGCCGAGCCCGGTTCCGCCCTGGGCGCGGCTCTCGGTGACGTCGACGCGATAGAACCGTTCGGTCAGCCGCGGCAGATGTTCCGGCGCGATGCCGGGACCGTAATCGCGCACGGCGACTTGCGCTTCCGGCTCGCCGTCGGCGGTCGTGCCGGGCGCGAGCGTGATATCGACGCGCTTGCCGGGCGCGCCGTATTTGAGCGCGTTCTCGACCAGGTTCTCGAACAGGCGGACGAGCTCGTCGCGGTCGCCGAGGATCAAGAGCGCATTCGCAGCCTCGACATTGACGCTGACGCCGCGGTCGCGCGCCAGCGTCTCGAGGCCGTCGACCACCTGGCGGACGATCGGCACCAGATCGACCGGCTTATCGGGGCGGCGGTGCGCGTTGAGCTCGATGCGCGACAGCGACAACAGGTCGTCGATCAGCCGCGCCATGCGCCGCGCCTGCTCCTGCATGATGGCGAGGAAGCGCTCGCGCGCCTTGGTGTCGTCGCGCGCCGGGCCTTGCAGGGTCTCGATGAAGCCGGACAAGCGCGGCGAGCGGCGTGCGCAATTCGTGGCTGGCATTGGCGACGAAGTCGGCGCGCATCTCCTCGACGCGCCGCAGCGGCGTGAGATCGTGGAAGGTCATCAGCACCAGATCGGGCCGCTCCAAGCCGGGCTCGCGCTTGACCGGCATGACGATCGCCTCGAACCAGCGGTCGAGCGGGCCGCGCTCGGCATAGGCGACGCGTTGCTCCTCGCCGCGCGCCGCGGCGCGGCCGATCGCCTCGATCAGTTCGGGCATGCGTAGCGCGAGCGACACCGGCTCGCCTTGCCGCAGCGCCGGCGCCAGCGCGCGGGCGTGCTCGTTGAGCGCCAGCACCCGGCCGTCGCGGTCGAGCGCGATGACCGGATCGGGCAGGCCGGCGACCACGGCGCGCAGCGGATCGTCGGCGCGCACGGCGACGGCGACCGGCTGCGCCAGGCGATCGTCCTCGTCGCCGGCGCGCAGCGCCAACAACGCCGCCGCCGCGACAATGGCGAAACTTGCGAGCGCATAGACGGCGGCAAGCGCTTTGGTCAGTCGCCAGCACGGCGAACACGATCGCCGCCGTGACGATGATGAGCCGAACCGCCGCGCGATCGCCTTCGAACCGGCGTCGCCCGATTTTCGGCCAAGCTCATTGGGCCGTACTCTTTGGCGGCGATGCGGCGCGCCGCGCGGCCGAGCAGTAACTCGCGAATCCCAAGATCGCCAGCGAGATCACGAACGGAATAATGTAATAGAGCAGCCGGAACAGCAGCAGGCCGGCCAACAGATCTTCCTTGTCGAACTGCCAGAGCGCCACCATCATCGCGGCGTCGAACACGCCAAGGCCGCCGGGCGCGTGGCTGGCGAAGCCGAGCAATGTGGCGGCGACGAAGATCACCGCCACCGTGACGAAGCCGAGATTGGGCTCGTCGGGCACCAGCATGTACATCGCCGCCGCGCAGCAGGAGAGATCGACGATGCCGATCGCGATCTGCAACAGCGTCAGCGGCCCGCCCGGCAACGTCACCTGCCAGCCGTCGCGGCCGATGACGCGCGGCTTGACCCAGACCCAGGCCACATAGGCGCCGAGCATGGCGAGCACCACGAGCGCCAGCACGCGGTTGCTCCACAACGGCAATTGATCGATGGCGCGCGCGGCTTGCGGCGAATACAGCACGCCGAGCCCGAGCACGGTGGCATTGCCGAGCCAGAACGTCAGCCCGGCGACGAAGCAGATCTTGGTGACCTCGATGACGCTCAAGCCCCAAGCGGAATAGATGCGATAGCGCACCGCGCCGCCGGAGAACACGCTGGCGCCGACATTGTGGCCGACCGCATAGCTGGTGAAGCCGGCCAGCGCCGCGACCCGGTACGGGATTCCGGTGCGCCCGATGGTGCGCAACGCGAACAGGTCGTAGAAGGTCAGCGTCAGATAGCCGGCGGCGACGAAAACGCCGGCGATGATCAGGGTGCGCCAGTCGGTCGCCTCGATCGCGTCGAGCAGCGAGTCGGGATCGATGTCGCGCAGGATGCGATAGAGCACGATGACGGCGACGATGATGATGGTGAGGCTGAGCGCGACGCCCAGGCGGCTCCAGCCGATGCGCCTGTCGAAAAAATGCGCGGCGTCGCGCAGGCTCTTCAGCATTTCCGGACCGGCTGTTGGCGCATCAATCGACCGTTTTTCGCAACTCGGCCCCCACTAGCAGATGTCGTGTGCCGGCGCGAGGGTGGCGAGCGGCGCGTTGATTGGCCACACCCTGCCATGTTCCGACGCGGCCTGCTATTGTCGCCGCGATCAATGAGCCGGCGGCGGGTGATCTGTTAACACCGCCGGCGGGCGCACATTTCATAGGGAGATCGCCATGACGGATCATCCGGTCGCACGCCGCACGGTCATCAAGAGCGCGGGCTTGGGCATCGGCGCCGGCCTGGCCTCGGGGATCACGTCGGCGCATGCGCAAACCGCGGCGCCCGCGGCGCAAGAGATCTGGAGCGGCGAATACTGGGCCCAAAAGGGCAACGTGAAGCTCGCCATGTTCCGCAAGCGGCTCACCGCGCCGGCGGCCAACGAGCCGCCGCAGCCGGTGCTGTTTCTGGTGCACGGCTCGTCGAACGCGGCGCGCAGCAGCTACGACCTGACCGTGCCCGGCAAGGGCGAATATTCGATGATGAACGTGTTCGCGCGCTACGGCTACGACGTGTGGACCATGGACCACGACGGCTACGGCAATTCCGACAGCTCCGGCAACAATTCGGATATCGCCAGCGGGGTGGAGGATTTGAAGGCGGCGATGACCGTGATGACGCAGGAAACCGGTCAGCAAAAAATCCATTTTTACGGCACGTCGTCGGGCGGCATCCGCGCCGCGGCTTATGCGCAGGCGCAGCCGGACCGCGTCGATCGGCTGATCCTCTCCGCCTTCACCTACAAGGGCGAAGGCGCCGAAGAGATCCAGCGGCGGCAGAAGAACATCGAGGCGCTGCGCGCCAATCCGCGGCGCAAGCGCGACGCCAACATGATCCGCTCGATCTTCACCCGCGACGGGCATCCGGGAATTTACGACCCCGCGGTGCCGGAAGCGATCATCGCCGCCGAGATGAAATTCGGCGACACCATTCCGAGCGGCACCTATCTCGACATGGCGGCGAACCTGCCGGTGGTCGATCCGACCAAGGTCATGGCGCCGGTGCTGATGACGCGCGGCGAATGGGACGGCAACTCGACCAACGACGACCTGCTCGACTTCTTCCGCCAGCTGCCGAACGGCGACCGCCAATTCGTGATCTTGCCGCAGACCGCGCACAGCGCCGGTTTCAGCAAGAACCGCGATTTGCTGTGGTACGTGATGAAGAATTTCTTGGCCGCGCCGGCGCCGCTGGCGTCGTAGCGCGCGGGCGTCAGAAGGAAACTCATGAAGCTCATCCAGGTCCAGAAACCGGGTCCACCCGGCGTGATGCAATTGCTCGACGTGCCGGTACCCGAGCCGAAGCCGGGCGAGGTATTGATCCGCGCGCACGCCATCGGCGTCGGCATGCCCGATTGTTTGATCCGCGCCGGCACCTATAGCTGGATGCCGCCGCTGCCGGTAACGCCAGGCACTGAGCTTGCTGGCGTCATCGAGAAAGTCGGCGCCGGCGTCTCGTCGCGCCAAGTGGGCCAGCGCGTCTACACCACCGCGCGCGAGCGGCCGCATCGCGGCGGGCATTATGCGGACTTCGTCGCGACGCCGGCGGAGGCGACTTTTGTCCTGCCGGACGGCGTCGCATTCGACGCCGCTGCGGCGCTGGCCAATTATCAGGTCGCCTATCACATCTTCAACGATGCGCTGGCGTTGCGTAAAGGCCAGACCGTGCTGATCTATGCTGCTGCCGGCGGCATGGGCAATGCGCTGATCGACTTGGCCAAGGTTGCGCAGCTCAACGTGGTCGGCGTTGTCTCGAGCGAAGCCAAGGCGCGCTGCGCCCGCGAGCTTGGCGCCGATCATGTCATCGACCGCAAGACCGAAAAAGTCGGCGAGCGCGTGAGCGAGATTACGGGTGGCCGCGGCGTCGATGCCATCATCGATCCGGTCGGCGGGCCAGGTATTCCTGGCAATCTCGCGCTGCTGGCGCCGTGCGGCACGCTGGTGGTCTATGGCGGACTCGGCGGCAAGACGGCGCTCGATCTGCAGACCACGATGCGGGCGAGCAAGAATTCGCCGGCGATCCGGCAATTCTCCATCCACACCTGGGATCATCTGGTCGAGGAACGCCGCGCCGGCATGCGCGCGCTGATCGACATGCTGGCCGCCGGAAAACTGCATCCGCGGATTCACGCCAAATTGCCGCTCACCGAAGCGGCACGCGCGCACGAAATGCTCGAAGGCGGCGAAGTATTGGGCAAGCTCTTGCTGGTGCCCTGACCGCATTCTCTCTATATCGGTTGCGCCTCGAGCTCTTCGCCGATACGCGATCGGGTGCGCCATGGTCTCGTGCAGCTTGTCGACGTCGAGCTCGCCTTCCCAGCGGCTGATCACCACGGTGGCGACGCCGTTGCCGACCAGATTGGTCAGCGCGCGGCATTCGCTCATGAACTTGTCGATGCCGAGGATGATGGCGATCGACTGGATCGGAATATCCGGCACGATGGCGAGCGTGGCGGCGAGCGTGACGAAGCCGGCGCCGGTGACGCCCGACGCGCCTTTCGACGTCAGGATGGCGACCCCCAAAATGCTCATCTCCTGGCCGAAGGTCAGCGGCGTGTTGGTCGCCTGCGCCAGGAACAATGTCGCCAAGGTCATATAGATGTTGGTGCCGTCGAGATTGAAGCTGTAGCCGGTCGGGATCACCAGGCCGACCACCGACTTCGAGGCGCCGAGCCGTTCCATTTTCTGGATCATATGCGGCAGCACGGTTTCCGACGAACTGGTGCCGAGCACGATCAGCAATTCGTCCTTGATGTAGCCGATGAAGCGTATGATCGAAAAACCAGCGAAATGGGCGATGGTGCCGAGCACGCACAGCACGAACAATATGCTGGTCAGGTAGAACGTCGCGATCAGCTGCAACAGGTTGACCAGCGAGCCGAGCCCGAAAGCGCCGATGGTGAACGCCATGGCGCCGAACGCGCCGATCGGCGCCGCGCGCACGATGATGCGGATGATGCCGAAGAACATTTTGGCGGCGGCGTCGATCGCGCTGTTGATCTTCTCGCCGACCGGGCCCAATCGCGCGATCACGAAGCCGCAGAGAATGGACACCAGCAGCACTTGCAGGATATCGCCGCGGGCCAGCGCGCCGAAAAAGCTGTCCGGGATGATCCCCAACAGATGGCCGACGACGCCCTCCTGCTTGGCCGCGGTGACGTAATTCGCCACCGCTTTCGGATCGAGCGTCGACGGATCGATATTGAAGCCGGCGCCCGGCCGGACCACGTTGCCGACAATGAGCCCGATCGCGAGCGCGATGGTGGATACGACCTCGAAATAAAGCAGCGTCTTGACGCCGACCCGGCCGACCTTGGTGAGATCGCGCATCGAGCCGATGCCGTGCACCACGGTGCAGAAGATCACCGGCGCGATCATCATCTTGATCAACGCGATGAAGGCGTCGCCCAAGGGCTTCATCGCCACGCCGGTCTTGGGAAAGAAGTGTCCGAGCGCGATGCCGACCGCGATGGCGATCAGCACCTGGATGTACAGCACGCTATACCAGGGACGCCGCTTCGACGTGGCAACCGCGGTGGTGACGGTACTCGACATGGGATGGCCCCTGATGCGTTTCCTCTGGTCGCAGCTTAGCAGCTCGGCTCAGGCGCGGAAGAACTGCCGCAGCTCGTTGTAAGTCTCCTCCGGCGCTTCCTCCGACAGATAATGTCCGCACGGCAGCGCCTTGGCGCCGCGGATGTCGGCGGCGTAGCGCTGCCAGATTTCGCTGGGGCTGGGCTTGGAATTGCGGCCGACGCCGCCGGTCGCGCCCCACAGCAGCAGCACCGGGCTGGTGATCTTGCGCCCGGCTTCGAAATCTTTGGTGTCCATGTCGAAATCGATGCCGGCGCAGGCGCGATAATCCTCGCACATGGCATGCACCGTTGCTGGATCGCGGAAATGGCGCTTGTACTCGGCGAGCGCCGCCGGATCGAAGAAGCTCAGCCCCTGTTTGGTCTTCGACAGCTTCTTCTCGATGAAGAAATCCGGATCCGCGCTCATCAGGTGCTCGGGAAAAGGCTCGGGCTGGATCATGAAGAACCAGTGCCACGAAAAGGTCGCCCAGGCCTTGTTCGGATGATTGAACACGTGATGCTGCGGAACGATGTCGAGGATGGCGGCGCGCAAAACCTTGTCGGGATGATCGAGGCACATGCGGTGCAGCACGCGCGCGCCGCGGTCGTGGCCGGCGGCGAAGAAGCGGTCGTGGCCGAGCGCCGCCATCACCTCGATCTGGTCCTGCGCCATGGCGCGGAACGAATAATTTTCGTGGTTGTCGCCGCCCGGCGGTTTCTCGGAATCGCCGTAGCCGCGCAGGTCGGTGGCGACCACGGTGAAGTCCTTGGCCAGCCGTGGCGCGAATTTCTGCCAGGACAGGTGGCTGAACGGATTGCCGTGCATGAGCAGAAGCGGCGGCCCGTTGCCGCCATGCACGGTGACGATGCGCGCGCCCGAGGTTTTGATCTCGGTGCGGGTAAAGCCTTCGAAGAACATCTTATCCCCTCTCGTCATTCCGGGGCCGCGCGTAGCGCGGAACCCGGAATCCATACTCCCTGTGACGCAGATAATAGCCTGAACCTCGTGAACGGTGGCTATGGATTCCGGGTTCGGCCCTTTGGGCCGCCCCGGAATGACGGGCGGGACAGCCCGCGCTAAGCTCTGCGCAAAGATCGGCCAAAGCGAGGATCATCATGCGTCTGCACCGTATCCTTACGTCTCTTGCCGGCGTAATCGTCGTGCTTACGGTTCTCGCCGCTACACGCCTTGCCCACGCCCAGTCCAATCAAACGTCCAACACGGGGAGTACAATGCCGTCCGATATCGATCCAAATTCCGGATTCCGCCTGCCGTTGCCGAAGCGCGAAGATTTGGACGATGTCGGCAAGCGCGCCTACGACCGCGCCGCGGCGCCCGGAAAGTCGCTGGTCGGCTTGCGCGGGCCGGGCGGCATTACGCTCTACAGCACCAAGACCGTGGAGTCGCGCAACCAGTTCGGCAATCATCTGCGCTACGACGTTTTTCCCGCAAACGTCCGCGAGGTGGCGATCCTCGCCGTCGCCCGCGAGATGGACAGCCAGTTCGAATGGGCCGCGCACGAGCCCGAAGCGTTGAAGGAAGGCGTGCCGGCCGACGTCGTCGACGTCATCAAACGCCGCTTGAGCACGCAAGGCTTGGACGAAACCTACGCCGCGATCATCGAACTCGGCCGGCAAACGTTCGGCGATCACAAAGTCACGTCGGAATGCTTTGCGCGGGTGAAGAAACTGTTTCCGCCGACCAAACTCGTCGAGCTGGTCATGCTGATGGGCAACTACGCGGCGACCGCGGCGCTGCTCACGGCGTTCGACATGCAATTGCCGGAAGGGCAGAAGCCGTTGTTGCCGGTGCCGTGAGGTTTGTTCTGCGTCGTCCCCGCGAAAGCGGGGACCCATAATCACAGTCGGAGCAATATTGGCGCGGCCGGTGGTTATCGATTCCCGCTTTCGCGGGAATGACGGATTCATCGCTTCCTCTTATCCAACCCCAACTCCCCCCACCGCTTCGTCACCGCATCGATATCCTTCTGCTCCGGCCGCACCGTCGGCGGGAAGCGCGCGCCGCCGAGATCGGGGTCCGGGTCGTAATCGAGATTGATGGTGGCGTCGATCAACATGCGGTTCCATTTGCCGGTGCCGAATTGCGCGACATTGCGGTCGCGCTTGCGCACCGACGGATCGAGCCCGGCGCCGAAGGTCGAGGGCATGATGACGATATCGTCCTCGCCGGCATTGACGCGGAACGCGATCGCCCAATCGACCGCGGCGTAATCATGAATATCGATATCGTCGTCGACCACGGTGACGTGCTTGTAGCGCACATGCGCCGCCGAACTGCCCCACAGCGCGTTGGCCACCTGCTTGGCGACGCCGCGATAGCTCTGCTTGATCTGCACCAGCGTATTCACGCCGGCCTGCACCGGCGGGCACCACACGTCGGTGATGCCTGGTACGCCGGCGCGGTCCAGCACGTTCCACGCCGTCGCCGCGCGCATCACCGACGAGGTGACGCTGTTTTCCGAATAGCTGCCCGGCATGGTGCCTTCGATGGTGCCGCGCAGGATCGGATTTTTGCGGTGGGTGATGCAGGTGACGCGGATGGCGGATTTCGGCGAACGGTCGCCGGCGATATAGCCGGTGAATTCCGCATAAGGCCCTTCCGGCAAAAAGGTCGCCGGATCGAAACTCATGAAGCCTTCGATGACGATCTCGGCGCTGGCCGGCACGTAAAGATCGACGGTCTCGCATTTCACCAGCTCCACCGGCGCGCCGCGGATGGCGCCGACCACGTCGTATTCGCACAGGTTTTTCGGCACCGGCGCGCCGCCGACGAAATCGAGCGACGGCTCCCAGCCGATGGCGACCGCGATCGGCATTTCGGTGTGGCCGAGTTGCTGCCAGGCAGTGGCGTGATGGCCGATATGCTGCGCCCGCCAGGTCAGCATCGGGATCATGTTTTTGCCCGCCACCATGCCGCGATAGACGCCGACATTCATCACATTGGTGTTCGGGTCCTTGGTGACGACGCCGCCGTAAGTGAGGATGTAGCGGCCGCCGTCGGCGCGATTCCATTGCGGCGTTGGAAAATCATTCAAATCGACGTCGTCGCCTTTGACGATGTTCTCCTTCACCGGCCCGGTCTTGACGATTGTCGGCGGGATCGAGCCGGTGAGGACGGTGCGGCCGAGCTTGACCAGTTCGCGCGGATGAGTGTCGGGCGGCAGCCCCAGCATCATGGCGATGCGGCGATAGCTCGACAGCGCGCCGGCAAACACCTGCCGGCAGCGGGCGTTCTCGCCATAGTCGCGGATTTTGTTGAACAGCAGCGCCGGCCCGGTGCCGGGGCCTTGGGCCAAACGGGCAACGGTACCAAGCTCGATATTCCAATCGACCTCGGCATCGATCGCATGCAATTCACCAGCGCCATCGAGCGCCTGCATCCAGCCGCGCAGATCGCCGAAGGCAACGGGTTTGCGTTCTACCGTCATGGTTTATTCCCGGCTCACGTTGCGCCGTTCTTCGCTGCCGGCAAGGACGTTGTCAAATCTCGACGCCGCGAGTGCGCGCTATTCCTCACCTTTCCCTGGAGGGGGAAGGTCCGTAGGCGGCCTTCGGCCGCCGTCCCTTCTACGTAAAGAACGCCGACGCGGAGCGTCGGCTATGGCGAAGGGCGGCGGGATGGGGTGAAAGCGCGCGCAAGCGCGCCGCGAATCCCTGCATCGCCGCGCACCCCACCCCGCGCACCCGCGGCGCGCGACCCTCCCCTGCAGGGGAGGGTGAAAATGAGCGATCTCGTCCTCACAACGCGCTTGTCGCGGGCATCCACATCTTTACAGCGCGCGGCAAACCAAAGAAGTGGATGGCCGGAACAAGTCCGGCCATGACGGTGGGTGGCGCTTGCTGGCATGTTCACTCAAGCCGATCTGCTATACTCTCGCGCAGTCGTACCGCGCCCGACATAGTCGTCGACCAAGGAAAACATGATGAGCAACGGTAGTACGCTTTCGCTCCCCGAAATCGAGGATCGGATCGCTATTGTTCGTGACAATATCCGGCAACTGATCGAGCAGGCCGCGGCGTTTTCGGGGGCCGGGGATGAGGAGCGCAATGCGAACCGGCTTGCGCAGCAGAATGAAGAGCTGGAAACGCTGATCAAGCAAAGAGATGCGTTGCTGAAGAAGAAGTAACGCCGACGCGCGTCAAACACTTACCCCTCTGCCATCGCTTCGCTTGGCTTCTCCCCCGTGAACGGGGGAGGTTTTTATTCCGCCTTCAACCCTGCGTCCTGAATAACCTTCCCCCATTTCGCCATCTCGGACTTAAAAAACGCCGCGCACTCTTCCGGCGAGTTGCCGATCGGCGCGTAGGCCATGGCGGCGAGTTTATCTTTCACATCGGGCTGGCCGAGGCTCTTGACGATCATGTCGTGCAGTTGGGCGATGATCTCCTTGGGCGTGCCGGCCGGCACCGCGATCGCGGTCCAGGTGGCGCCCTCGACTTCGGGGAAGCCGGATTCCGCCATGGTCGGGACGTCGGGCAGGGCCGGCGAGCGCGTTTTGCCGGTCACGGCGAGCGCGCGCAGATCGCCGCTCTTGATCAGCGGCACGGCCGGCGCCATGGCGCCGAACGAGATCGGGGTGTGATTGCCGACGGTGGCTTCGACCGCCGAGCCGCCGCCGTTGAACGGCACATGGACGAGGTCGAGGTTGAGCGCGTGCACGAAC
Source organism: uncultured Alphaproteobacteria bacterium (assembly GCA_963821175.1). Classification (GTDB taxonomy): domain Bacteria; phylum Pseudomonadota; class Alphaproteobacteria; order Rhizobiales; family Xanthobacteraceae; genus BOG-931. The sequence goes on along the minus strand of CAWGCU010000007.1, from coordinate 552,464 downwards.
AGCGCGCCGGTAAGCTGCGGCGGCGTGCCGGTGCCCGGCGAGGCGTAGCTCTCCTTGCCGGGATTGGCGCGGATCCAGTCGACCAATTCCTTCACGGTCTTCGCCGGCACCGATGGATGGATGGCGAGCACCACCGGCGTCGCGGCGGCAAGCGTGACCGCGTCGAAATCTTTCAGCGGGTCGTAGCCGGCATGCGCGTACAGGAACGGATTGTTGGTGATGTTGCCGCCGGTCACCAGGATCGTATAGCCGTCGGGCGGCGACTGCGCCGCCTTCATCGCGCCGACATTGCCGCCGGCGCCGGGGACGTTCTCGACAAAGAAATTCTTGCCGGTCTGGACGGTGAGCTGCTGCGCAACCAGCCGCGCCACCAGATCGGTCGGACCGCCGGGCGTGAAACCGACGATGACCTTGACCGGGCGATCCGGCCAGGCGGCCGCGGCGGCGCCGACGCCGACGAGGCTCGCCGCAAGGGAGAGCAGTGCTAACGCGAAATACTTTCTCATTTTATGTCGACTCCTGGCAGCGAAAATGCCTCTCCCGCTTGCGGGGGAGAAAAAAATTCAAAACGGCCGGTCGCCGTTGATGGTGCAGCGGCGCATCACGCGCTTCAAGCGGGCCTCGTCGAAGCCGGTGGCGCGATGCAGTGTGCAGCGGTTGTCCCACACCATGCATTGGCGTGGGCTCCAGTGATGAGTGTAGACGCGCTCGGGCGGCGTGATCATCGCGTTGATCTCCTCGATCAGCGCGCGGCCTTCGTCGTAGTCCATGCCCTCGATCTCTTCGGCGTGATCGCCGAGAAAAATCGCCTTGCGTCTGGTTTCGGGATGGGTGCGCACGATCGGATGCGCGATCGGCGGCACTTTGGTCTTTTGTTCCGCCGTCAACAGATCCTCGCCGTGGCGCCGGGTGCGCGAGAAATCGAGATTGTGGATGGCGCGCCGGCCTTCGATCCGCCGTTTCATCGCCGCGGGCAACAGCTCGTAGACCGAATACATGTCGGCGAATTCGGTTTCGCCGCCGACGTCCGGCACGACCTCCGAATACATCATCGTCGCCTGCCCGGTGCGCTCGCGCCAGGAGCCGTCGGTGTGCCAAAACAGCGTGCCCTTGTCCGGGTGCTTGCCGCTCGGATTACCGTCGCGATCGAGGTTGGACAGCATGTAGATTTCCGGGTGGTCCTTGATGCCGTAATGGTCGCTGAGCACGTGGACCTGCACCTCGCCGAAATTGCGCGCGAACGCGACCTGCGTCGCCGGCGGCAGATCGACGTCGTGGAAGACGATCAGCTGGTATTCGAGAAAGGCTTCATAGACTTTGGCGAACAGTGCCGGCGATACGGCCTGCGCCAGCGTGATGCCGGTGATCTCGCAGCCGAGAACCGGATGCAGGGGCCTGACCTCGAACGGCCAGTCCCGGGCCGCGTGGGTTTTCGCTTTCGGCTGGGCTTGCGCCATGACGACCCTCCCGGCGGATCGGCGCGATTATGGCAGCGCCGGTGCGGCGTTCCTAGGCATTCGCGCGGTTTTCGCGGTCAAAACGGACTTTTTGCCTGGGTATTGGGCCACCGGATGCCCGATTTACGACTTATTCTTGGTCGCTAATTAACGTGTTAGGACTTTGGGACCTGTGTCGACCGTCGGGGGACGACTCGCACAATGAAAATCCTGCAGTGCGCCTGCATTCTGGGCGCCGTTGCTGCACTTTATTCGCTGGCGCAGCGCGTGACGGTGCGCGAGCCTTCGCTCGTCGGCGCCGAGACGCTGGCGCTTGCCGTGCTGGATGACGCGCATGCCAATCTGGAGCGGGATTTTGCCGCCCTTGCCTTCGTTGCCGCCGATCCGATGCCGGTGGCTTCCTTGGGTGCAAGAACTTCGGGGGCAAGAACTTCGGGCGCAAGATCTTCACGGGACAGCTCCTCGCGGGATAGCTCCTTGCTTAGGACGGTGGTTGCTTCCGCCGATCCCGACGCGGTCATTTCCGCACGGGTCATTCCCGTCAGCGCAGTCTCCTCAAACTCCGAGTCCTTAGGCCCCAAGGTCCTTGCTTTCGACGAGCCGAGGCCGAATGCCTATTTCGATCCGTCGCCGATCGGGCCGGCCAATCCGATCGTCCTCGCCTCGCTGGGTCTGATACCGGTCTCTCACGTGGATCTGGCAACCGCCGAGCCGCCAAAGAACGACTTCCACTACCTTGCTTATTACGTCTATTCCGAAACGCCGCCTCCGGAGAAGCCGGCCGACACCGTGCTCAACTCGCTCAGGGACATTCCGGTCGGCACGCCGATCGAGGAGATCAGGCACGCGGCCGACGCCTTCGGTCTGGATTTCGGCTATATGAAGGCGGTCGCCAAGATCGAATCAGATTTCGATCCCAAGCAGCGCACCGGCTCCTATGTCGGGCTCTATCAGCTCAGCAAATATGAGTTCAACCGGTACGGCGACGGCGACATCCTCAGCGCGCGCGACAACGCCATTGCGGCCGCCTACAAGATCATCGTCGAGGCCGAGCTGTTCGAATTGCGCACCCATAAGAAGCCGACCTTGAGCGATCTGTATTTGATCCATCAGCAAGGCATCCAGGGCGCCGAGGAGCACGTCAGCCATCCGGAGCGGGTCGCCTGGCAATCCATGTGCGCCACCGAAGAGGGCCAGCAGAAGGGCGAGAAATGGTGCAAGCGCGCCATCTGGCAAAACACGCTGCCGGAGATCAAGAAGGTCTGGAAGTCGGTGGAGAGCCTGACCTCGGCCGCGTTCGTCGGCATGTGGGAGCGGCGGGTCACCGACCTCTATGCGCGCTATTCCAAGACGGCCGACGCGGCGCCGGCGAAGTGATTTTCACCTCTCCCCGCCGCGCGAGGTGAGCATAGGCGTCCTACGGACGCCGTTCTTCTTAAAGTAAAGAACGCCGATCCGAAGGATCGGCTATGCGAACGAAGTGAGCGAGGGTGAGGGGGCCTTTCCGCGATTCTGAGCGTGTCAGATCGGCGGAAGCGTTTCAGACGCCTCCCGAATTCCGAGCCCAGCGGATAGGCCCCTCGTCCCACCCTTCTCCCTGCACGCGGAGAGAAGGAGGAGCGAGCGGCTCAATCAATCGAGCCGCGCCACCACGGCGAGCCGCGTGATCTCGTGGTTCTTGTAGGCCTGCAGGAACGCGCCGTAATCCTTGAACGACACGCAGCCATTCGAATCGCCGTTGGGGCCGAGCATGTAGCTGTGCGCCAGCAGGCCGTCGCGGCCAAGCGCCTGCGTTTCGTCCTGCGGGATCAGCCGCAACGCCTCGACGCCGTGGAACAAGGCTTCGCGCGGTTGCAGGTCATAGACGGTGGGCGGCGTGACGCCGCGCATCTTGACGTCGGCGTGGCGCGGATCGTCGAGCATGGCGCCGAGGCCCGAATGCGCCTCAAGCGCGGTGCCGTCCGGCAAGTAAACCTTGTGCGCGGTGATATCGTAAACCGCGGTGGAGCGGTCGTAGAGACCCGAGGCCGGGCTGTGACCGCTGCCCAGGCTGCCGGTCTCGGCGCTCGCATAGGCCAGCGTCAGGGCCGATGCCGGCTTGCCGAAAAGCTTCTCCCAGATCGAGCGCGTGTCGGCGACCGCGTCGGCCACGACGCGATGCGCGCCATCGCGCAGCGCGGCGGTGCGGCTTTGCGGTGCGGGCTGCGGCAGGGGCACGGCGTCTTGCGCGATCCGGTTGTCCTGCGTCCGCGCCGATTTGTTGTCACGCGCGGCCTCGATCGCGGATTGCGCGGGCGCTGCCGCGACAGCCCAGCCGCGCGGTTGCGCGGGCGCGCTCGCGGCAAACGATTGCGCGGCAGAGCCCATGCTAAAGCGAGCATCGAATAACGGCGCGTCGCTTTTCGAAACTTGCCGGGACCCGCGCATCGGACTTGTCGGTAACGAACTTGCCGGTAAAGAGCTTGGCGCCGCGACGACGAGCTTGTCGCCACGCGGGACGGTATGCGCGATTGGGTCAGGAACGGTTCCGGACACGTCGATCGCGCCGGCGCGCGGGCCGGCAAGATTGACGGCTAGCGTCCAACTGCACGCGAACGCGACGCAGGCCATGGCAGCGCTGCCCATCAGCCGTTGTGGGCGGTCGCTCCGTGAGCCAAGTACCTGAACGTCCCCCGACGTATAACGCAACGCGAAACTCATTCCCCCGTCCACACTGCAGATCGCTTCTCTGCCACCACGTCACAAGAGTCGCAGCAGAGAAGCGATAAAGGCGCGTCCCCATCGAAGCGCCGTATGCCGCAGAGCTACCCAATGATTGCGGCATTTTTTGTCAAATGCGCTGCACGCAATCTCAATTTCGCCACAGGACTTACCAGCGCCGGTTGTGGCACCAAGCGTTCAGCCCCGCCTTATTTGCCAAATCGCTCGCTGGGCGGCGCGATCTCGGTAACCAGGTCGCGAATGAGCTTCTTGTTCGGCAGCGGGGTGAGCATCATCGCCCGCGGCTCGAGGCGGGCGGTGCAGGCATAGACGGTGTCGCCGTCCAGCTGGATCATGCATTCCTTGCAGGCATTGGCATTGATGCAGGAGAAGCGCACCGCCAATGACGGGTCCTTGTGGATGCGCAGCCAGCGCAGGCCGTCGAGCACCGATTGGCCGGGCTCGAAGGGGACTTCGTAATCTTGCCATCGTCCGGCGTCGCGCATGCTGCCGCGCCAGATTTTCAGCGTCGCGACTTGCTTGGTTTCTTCGCTCATGAGGCGAGCGCCTCAGCGGCAGCCGGCGCGCCGGAAATTTTCAGCGCGCTATCGCGCAACTGTACGCGCTGATGCACCTGCCATTGCGGCTGCATGCTCTGAAAATCATCGCGCTGGTGCGCGCCGCGGCTTTCGGTGCGCTTGAGCGCTGTGGCGGTGACGGCATGGGCGACGCTGAGCATGTTGCGCAGGTCGAACCAATCGAGGCGTTCGAGATCGAAAGCCGTGGCGTGGCCCGACGGACGCTCGCCAAGCTCGGCCGCGAGCCCAGCAATGTCGTTGAGTGCCGTGCTGAGCTTGGCGCCGGTGCGGAACGGGCCGACGTGATCGGCCATGGTGGCTTGCAGATGCGCGACCATCGCGGCGGTATTTCCGGGATTTTCCGTTTTCGCGTCGGCACGTATCAGATCAAGCGTCGCGGCGGTGTCTTGCGGCTTGAGCTTTGGCTGCGCCACGCGTTTCACGCGCTCGGCGGCGCTGCGGCCGGCTCGACGGCCGAAAACCAATGCTTCGGTGATGGCGTTGCCTGACAATCGATTGGCGCCGTTGGCGCCGCCAACCACTTCGCCGGCGGCGTATAGGCCCGGCACATCCGTCGCCATCGTCGCGTCGGTCTTTATGCCGCCCATGTGGTAATGCGCGATCGGCGCCACCTCGACCGGCATGCGGGTGAGATCGATGTGGTTTTCGGCGAGGCGATCGATCACCGGGCCGAATGCCGCGCGCAGCGCTGCGGCGGAGCAATGCTCGAAGGAAAGATACGCGCCGCCGTGCGGCGAGCCGCGCCCGGCCTCGACTTCCTTGATGATCGCGTAGGTGGCGAGATCACGGGTCAGCACGTATTTGCCGTCTTCGTCGGAGCCGTAGCGCGAGGTGAACTCTTCCATGCGGCCGTTGAGGAGCCGACCGCCGAGCTTGTAGCGGAACGGATCCCACATGATCGGGTCCATGCCGACCAGCCGCGGCGCCAAATGCCCGATCGGAAAGAACTGCACGAATTCCATGTCGATCAGCGTGGCGCCGGCGCGCAGCGCCAGTGCGTAGCCGTCGCCGCCCATATTGGCCGACGCGCTGTTGCGCCGGTAAAGCCGCGTCAGGCCGCCTGTCGCCAATACTGTCGCTTTGGCGGCGATCACGACCGGCGCGCCAGTGCCGAGATGATAAGCGACGGCGCCGGTGATTTCGCCATCGGCGACGATGAGATCGACGATGCAGAGATCGCCGGCTTTGCGGATCGAGGGATTGCGCGCCATTGCCGTGCGCAAGGTTTTAGATACCGCGGGACCCGTGTTGATGAAATCCACATAGACGCAGCGCGGCCGGTCGTGGCCGGGCGCCATGGTGGCGGTGATGTGGCCGTCTTTGCGGGCCCAGCCGACGCCCCAGTGGTCCAGTTCGCGGATGCAGTCCGGCGCGTCCTCGCACAGCAACTGCGCCAGCGCCTCGTCGCACAGCCCGCGGCCGGCAGCGATGGTGTCGGCGTAATGATGTTGCCAAGTGTCGGGCGTTTCTTCGCCAAGCGCGACGGCGACCGTCATCTGCGCCATCACGGTAGCGCCGCCGCGCCCAATCAGGCTGCGATCGGCGAGCAGCACCCTTGCGCCGTTCCGCGCCGCCTCGATCGCCGCATACATGCCCGCGGCGCCGGAGCCGATGACCAGCACGTCGGTGTCGATGTGGATCGGTTCGGCGGTCACGGTGCCGTCTGAGTCGCGAACGCGGCGGCGAGGCGGGTGGCGAATTGCCGTTCCATCTCCTTCGCCTTGGAGCGCAGCACCGGTTGGCCGAGGCTGCCGAGCTTGCCGGTCAGCGCGGCCTCGACCTCGTAGGCGATCTTGGTGTCGTCGCCGGCTTCGGTCAGCGTGGTCAGCGACGTCGCGGTCAAGCGGCCGACGATGCCGAGCGGCGTGCCTTCGACCTTGGCTTCGATCTCGCTCGGCTCTTCGGCCCGCACGACTTCGACCGTGACCTTGAAGCTGAATTTCATGTACGCGACCTTGGTCTCGAACACGGCCGCATAGGTGTCGGGAGCGACCTCCACAAGATCGTTCACGCCGTCGACGCAGGACGCGAAAAAACGCGCATCGCGCACCGCCTTGTACACCTGCGCGCGCGGCGCCTTGACGGTCAGCTCTCCGGTAAATTTCATCGGCGCTCGATTCTGCGACGGCTCACGCGCGCAGCGCCGTGAGCATGTCCTTGATGTATTCGTCGGCGCTGGAAATCACCAGCATCATGACGTGCGGCCGCAGTTGCGCGAGCATCTTTGAGATCGTCTCGTCGCTCGACGCCGCGCCGCCGAGAATGAGCGCCGTGGTCATCACGTGCTTGACGCTGCAGGCCTCGCCGATGATGGCCGCCGCGGCAACGTTCTCCCCGGCGGTCGCCACCATGACCACCAGATCGGCGGTGTTGACCTCGTCGACCAGATCCTTGGTGCGGCCGGCGAGGTCGTTGAGCCAGCCGCCCATCGAGAACGGCTCGCCGCGGCGTGGCGCGCCGGAGAACGACGAGGCGGTGAGGAAGCTGGCGCGCTGCCACGGCGATTGCGCGAGCTCCTTGACGATGCGCTCGCTCTGGGCGTCGAGCGCGATCACCTTGACGGCGCGCGGCTGCGAATTCGGCCGATCGATGCGGAATTTGGCCTCCGCCGCCGAGCTCATCCGGGCCGATTCGCTTTGCATGCTTCGCTCTCCTTGGCCGCCGTCCCTAGATATAGCGTACGGCGGAGGATATTTCATTATGCGCGGCGTCGGCTATAAAGCGCTGCGTTGAAGGGACCATCGCAGCGAGGCCATCGCCCATGTCCGGCGGAAAGCGTATCGAGCTCTGCAGCACCGACGAGGTGGCGCCCGGCGCGGCGCTCAAGGTCGAGATCGAGGATTTGGCGCTGGCGGTGTTCAACGTCGGCGGCCAGTTCTACGTCACCGACGATACGTGCACCCACGGCCCCGGCTCGCTGTCGGAAGGCTATATCGAGGACGACGTGGTCGAGTGCAATTTCCACAACGGCCAGTTCAATATCCGCACCGGCGAAGTGGTCTCGCCGCCCTGCATGGTGCCGATCAAGACCTACCCGACGACGGTCGTCGACGGGAAGGTGACGATCGAGATGTGAGCCCGGCCATGACGGGTGTTGGGACTCCGCCCATCTCATTCGCCCCGTTCGATTTACAGTTGACGAAACGCGCGGTCCCCGCTTGTGTCCCGCCAACAGTTTTTAGGAGGATCGCCCGATGGCCAAAAACAAGCCGCCGTTCCGCGCCGACGTGGTCGGTAGCATTTTGCGTACCGCGGCGTTGAAGGAAGCGCGGGCCAAGCGCGAGAAGGGCGAGATCGGCGCGGCGCAACTCAAGGAGGTCGAGGACCGCGAGATCGAGAAGATCATCAAGAAGCAGGAGGAGGTCGGGCTGCAATGCGCCACCGACGGCGAATTCCGCCGCTCGTGGTGGCATTTCGACTTCTACGGCATGCTCGACGGCGTCGAGATCCATGAGATCGAACACGGCATCCAGTTTCAGGGCGTGCAGACCAAGCATTTGAGCCCGCGCATCACCGGCAAGCTCGGCTTCTCCGGCAGCCATCCGATGCTGGAGCATTTCAAATTTCTCAAAGCCCACACCCGCGTCACACCGAAAATGTGCATCCCGTCCGCGGCCACCATGCATTTCCGCCTCGAGCCGAACGCGATCGCCACCAAGGAATATGCCGACCGCGACGCCATCTTCGACGATCTGGCCAAAACCTACCGCCAGGCCATCCGCGGCTTCTACGACGCCGGCTGCCGCTATCTGCAGATCGACGACACCGCCTGGGCCTATCTGTGCTCGCAGGCCGAATTGAAAAAAGCGCGCGACCGCGGGCTCAACGCCGACCGCTTGGCGCAAGACTATGCCCGCGTCATCAACGCCTCGCTGGAAGGCAAGCCCGCCGACATGACGGTTACGACGCACATATGCCGCGGCAATTTCCGCTCGACCTGGATTTCCGAAGGCGGCTATGAGCCGGTCGCCGAAATTTTGCTGGGGCAATTGAACTACGACGGCTATTTCCTCGAATACGACACCGCGCGCGCCGGCGGTTTCGAGCCGCTGCGCTTTTTGCCCAAGGGCAACAAGATCGTCGTGCTTGGGCTGATCACGACAAAATCCGGCAAGCTGGAAAAGAAGGACGACGTCAAGCGCCGCATCGACGAAGCGACCAAGTTCGCCGCCCTCGATCAGCTCTGTCTCTCACCGCAATGCGGCTTCGCTTCCACCGAAGAAGGCAATGTGCTCGCCGAAGAAGAGCAATGGGCGAAGCTGCGCATGGTGGTCGAGATTGCGAACGAGGTGTGGGGTTGAATGTCATTCCGGGCCTCGCGAAGCGAGGAACCCGGAATCCATAACCACAGTCCGTGCAGGTTTTGCTCCACCAGTGACTATGGATTCCGGGCTCGCGGGCTTTGCCCGCGCCCCGGAATGACAACGTCGCCAGATTAACGAGCGGGATCTAGACAAAAAAGATCGCCTGCGGTGGTGCCGCAGGCGATCTCAGTTGACCGGCATCTTCAGTTCTTCTGCGGGGCCTGCGGCGCCGGGTTGGCGGCTTGCGGGTTCGCCGCGAGATAGTCGTCATAGGTGCGGCCGCCGAAGTTCGGGGTCGTCGGCACCACCGTCATCGGCACCGCGGTTGCCGCGACCGGGGTTGTCGGCGCCAGCGACGCGTCGGAGCTGCTGTAGACCGAAGCGCTGGCGGATTCCTTGGTGCAGACATCGGCGAACACCACGAGGCCGCTCGGCGTGTAGTTCTTGGTCAGGCAGGTGCACGCGGGCGCGGGCGCGGTCACGATGGCCGGCGCTTCCTCGACGACGTCGTCGACGACGATCCAGCGGCCGAAACGGAACACCCAGTGGCCGTGGTCGTGATGGTGGAAGCCCCAGATGGGAAAACCTGGACGGCCGGGGCGGCCAGGGTTGAGGATCGGGATGATCGGGCGGCCGACGCGGCCGCTAAAGCGGGCCATTCCCATTCCGCCGCCACCGATGGAGCGGCTTGCCATTCCGCCGCCACCGAAGCCGCGGCCACCGCCGCTGAAACCGCCGCCACCGCCAAAGCCGCGGGCGTCGGCCGATTGGGAGGCAAGCATTGCCACCGCGAGCGTAGCCGCAGAGGCGAGAGTGAGGATCGTTTTGCGTGACATGGTCGTTCTCCGAGGGTTTGAGTTCCAATACCGGTGGGACAGGCGTGTCGGAGAAAGGTTCAAGCGAATTTTTGGACCGTCGGAATTGGCGCGGTTCCTCGCCAGAAGAAGGTGCCTCTGGGGCGAAAACCCCCAAAATGCCCGGTAGCAGCCCTTAAGCTTGCTCAACTGGGCCCGAACGGCGAAACTTGCGGCCAGCGCCCCGGCCGCACGGCGCCAGGACAAGCCGTGCAAAGTTTTTTCCTTTCTCTCTTGAACCTGCGCGCCCCCCGGCTGCCTAACCGATGAGTCGATAGCCCTGCCGATGCCGACGACTTCGGACGAGGTTCTGATCGCCAGGATCGCCAAGGGCGAGCGGCTCGCCATGGAGGAGCTTTACGGACGCTATCGCGTTCCGGTCTATCGCTTCGTGCTGCGCATGGTGCGCAACCCGACCATTGCGGAAGACTTGAACAGCGATGTGTTCCTCGACGTCTGGCGGCAAGCCGGAACTTTCGAGGGGCGCTCCGCGGTCTCGACATGGCTCTTCAGTATCGCCCGCTTCAAGGCGCTCAACGCGCTACAGCGGCGGCCGACGGAGGAACTGGATGACGAGAAGGCCGGCGCCATCGAGGATCAAGCCGACGATCCGGAAATCGCGCTGGCCAAGAAAGACAAGGCCGCGGTGTTGCGGGCGTGCCTGCTCAAGCTATCGGCGGAGCACTGCGAGATCGTCAACCTTGTCTACTACCAGCATAAGTCCGTGGAAGACGTTGCCGGAATTGTCGGCATCCCGGAGGCGACCGTGAAGACGCGAATGTTCTACGCGCGCAAGAAATTATCCGAGCTCCTCACCGAGCAAGGCATTGAGCGAGGCTGGCCATGACGACGGTAAAGCAAAGCGAACCGAGCGAGATCGAGCTCCTGCTGCCCTGGTACGCGGCGGGGACGCTGGACGCCCGTGAATCGCAACAGGTGGAAAGAGCCCTTGCCAATGATCCGGAGCTGGCAGCCCGCTACGAATGGGTGCGCGCGGAGCTGGCGCAGGAGACTCATGTCAGCGAGGCGGCGGGCGAGCCGTCGGGTCGTGACGTAAAAACACTGTTCGCCAAGATTGACGCCTTGCCGGCGCAAAAATCTCGCTCATCGTTCGATCTCGGCGCTTGCATCGCTGAATTTTTGGCCGCGCTTTCGCCGCGCACCTTGGCCTGGTCGGCGATGGCGGCGGCGCTCGCCATCGTGCTGCAGGCGGGATTTTTGGCCGGCATAGTGCTCAAGGAGAGGAACGCGGGCGGCTATGAAACCGCCTCGGCGCCGGCGAACGTTTCCGGCGAAGGCTCCTATGTGCTGCTTCGCTTCCAGCCGCAGGCGACCGCCGCCGACGTCGCCAACTTTTTGGCAACCAACAAATTGAGCATTGTCGGCGGGCCGTCGACTGGCGGACTATATCGGGTGCGAGTCGCGCCAACCAAACTTGCCAAGGCGGACTTGATGCAGATCGTGAATGCGCTGCAGGTCAATAAGGTCGTAGGCTTCATCGCCGTGACCGAGTGATGGTCCGGCGCCACATCGGGAGTTTGCCATGCGCAACGGCGCAATGAGTTCGCGGCCAATTCTGGCGCTCTTGTTCGGCGGCCTGCTCCTGACGGTCTGCTGTGTCGCCGGATCGCATTCGGCGGCGGCGTTCGGTATGGGTGGCTTCGGGCACATGGGTGGTTTCGGCGGCAGACCAATGCCGGGCGGCGGACCAATGGCTGGGCCGCGTCCCGGCGGCGGCGGACTTGTCGGCCGGCCGCCTGGCAGGACCGGGTGGCCATCGCGAAATCCTCCGATCGTCGGCGGCGGTGGTGGCGGCAGCGGATATGTCGGCGGCGGCGGTCCCGCTGGTCCCGGCAACGGCGGCGGTAACCGCAACAACGGCGGCGGTGGGACGCCGCAACAAGGCAATCAAAATTTCGTTCCCAACGAAGTCATTACCGCGTTTGCGCCGAACGCAACGCCGCAAGCGATCAATCAGGTCGCGCGGCGTTACGAATTAACGCAACTCGATTCGCAAAGTTTTCCTTTGCTCGGGACGAGCCTCTACCGCTGGCGCCTTGGCGGCGGCCGTACGGTGGCCAACACGGTCCGCGCGCTCGGCGGCGAACGCATCGTCGCCAGCGTGCAGCCGAACTACGTTTTCACGCTGCAGGAAGAGACGGCCAAGATTGCCGCCGGCCCGCAGGGCGATGCGACGCAATACGTTCTGGCCAAGCTGCAAAGCCAACAAGCGCGGCAAGTGGCAACGGGCAAGGATGTCCTGGTTGCGGTGATCGATTCGGAAATCGACGCCAAACATCTGGATCTCGTCGGCACCATCGTGAAAAATTTCGACGCGCTGGGCGGCAACGAAAAACCGCATGCGCACGGAACGTCGATCGCCGGCGCCATTGCGGCGCACGGCAAGCTGTTGGGTATCGCGCCGGGCGTGCAAGTTTTGGCAATTCATGCGTTCGACGACACGCCCGGCGCGGCGCACGGCAACTCGTTCTCCGTTTACAAAGGCCTGCAATGGGCGGCGGATAATGGCGCGCGCGTCGTCAATATGAGCTTCGCCGGCCCGGCCGATCCGGCGTTGCAGCGCATGCTGGCGGCGGCCTACGACAAAGGCATCGTGCTGATCGCGGCCGCCGGCAATGCCGGGCCGAAGTCGGACCCGCTATATCCGGCGGCCGATCCCAATGTCATTGCGGTGACTGCGACCGACAGCGACGATCATTTGTTCCCGATGGCCAATCGCGGCCGCTATATCGCGGTTGCGGCGCCGGGTGTCGATATTTTCGCGCTCGCGCCGGGGGACGAATATGTGTTCACCACCGGAACCTCGATTGCGGCTGCGCATGTCAGCGGCATCGTGGCGCTGTTGCTCGAACACAAGCCGTCGCTCAAGCCGGGCGAAATTCGCGCCGCGCTGACGGCCACGGCCCAGCCGCTCGGGCCGCCGCGCCCGGATTCGGATTTTGGCGCCGGCCTGGTGAGCGCTTATCGCGCCGTGATGTGGCTCGACCGCAGCCCGGCGGCGCCGACCGACGGCGGTGCGCAGGCGAAGCAGTGATCGCTAGTTGATCTCCGGCCAGAGCATGATCCGGGCTACGTGCAATCACGAATTCTGCGCGATCAGCCGCGGTCCGCCGAGCCGTTTGTGCAGGTGTACCATCAGCGCCATGGCGAACAGCGGCGTCGCCAGGTTGACCACTGGGATCGAGACGAAAGCGGCGATGAACAGGCCGGCGATGAAAATCCTCGTGGCATTGCGCTTGCGCAGCGCCTTCGCCTCCTCAGGCGAGCGAAAGCGCATGGCGGCGAGCTCGAAATATTCGCGGCTGAGCAGCCAGGCGGTGGCGAGAAAGAAGATCACCGCGCCGAAGCCGGCGAACAGCAAAAACGGCGTCGCGATCAGGTAGACCAGAACCGCGAGCAGCGCCGTCCTGCTGCCTTGGATGATCGCGCGCCACAGCGGCAGTGCCTTGCCGGGCACGTCGGCAGGATAGTGCTCGCGCTCGACTTCGTCGGCGATCTGATCGGCGAAGAAGCTTGCGACAAATGCAGTGACCGCCGGCATCAGGAAGACGCTGCCGACGATGATGCCGAGGCCGGCGGCGACCGAGAGCAGCCAGGCCAGCGCGCTCGCCGGCCAATGCGCGTGCGGCCCGAGCGTCGTCTCGACCGAGGCGCTGCCGGCGCCAAGGAGCCAGATGATCAGCCGGTCGAGCACGATGCCGACGACGACGATCAGCGCCAGCGCCAGTCCGACTGATTTCCACAACACCGCGCGCAGCGGCGGCGCGAATATCTGGGTGAGAGCTTTGATGGCGTCGTCGAACATTTTTCGCCTCTGCAGGATGGCAGAGGTAGCGACGCCGGACGGCTAGTACAAGTGGCGTTGGGGGAGCGATCAGGCAGCCACGGCGCTGGCGTCCTCGTCCGCGGACCGCGGCGCCAGCGATGTCTGCGCGTCCTCGTCCGGCGCATGGGGCAGGTCGGCCCATTGCAGCGCCTTATAATTAAAGCCTTGGCGGATGGTCGGCTTGACCACGTTGAAATAGGGCGAGATGTCGAAGTCGCGCGGGCAATACAGCGAGGAGTGGCGGATTTCCAAAATCTGCTCCAGCGCCTGCAAGCTGCGCGCCAGCGTGATCTTGGGCAGGATCGGATAGCGCACGGCAGTGAACGCATCCGCGATCAGCGCCGAGCAGATCAGTCGCGACGGATCGCCCGAGCCGAGCGCGATCATACGCCGGCGCCAGCGTTGCGGCACCGGCAGCGGCAACAGATAGCGCAGCAGGTCGGTGATGTTCTTTACGTCGTAGGCGAAGCCGACGCGGGCGATGGCGTAGGCGCACACCGTTGAGCAGTCGTCTGCGGTCAAGCCGACCGGCCGGCAGATGCGGGTGTGGAAGCGGAAATATTTCGACAGCGGCGCCGACACCACGCCTTCGCCGATATTGGCTTCGATCAGAACGTGCGGCTCGCCGTCCGCGGCGAAGCGGCCTTCGATCGGCCCGACATAGAGCGCCGAATGCGACCAGGTCGATTGGGTGAGATATTTGATGACGCCGGAAATGTGGTTGTTGCCTTCGACCAGGAGCACGTCGCCGGGTGCGAGCGATTGCCGCAAGCTTTCCGGGTCGCTCGGCGTGAACGGCTCGTAGCCGCGCACCGGCTTCTGTAGATAACGGGCAATCAGCTGCCCGAAGCTATCGCGTACTCTACCCATCGCCGTTCTCTTGGGCCCCTCCCGGCCGGCTCGCGCGATTTGGTCGCGTCTTTGTTTGGACGCATTTTATGTGAAGTCCGTTGCGTATTGGTTCACGGGCCGCCGACGCCGTTGACCGAAACTTAAGCGTAGCGTTTGCGAAACACGCAGCATTCGGGCAGTCTGCCATCCCGCCGCAAGCATCCGGAAACCATGCCGCGCAAGGCTTCTGCAAAAATCAGCCGACGTTGCTTCCTCGCCACAGCCGCAGCGCTTGCGGCGCGTCCGGCCGCCGCGGCCACGCCGCAGCCGGCGCCGGCCGCGGTCGACGTCATCATCGTCGGCGCCGGTGCCGCCGGCATCGCCTCGGCGCGCCGTATCGCCGCCGCCGGGCGACGCTATGTGCTGGTCGAGGCGTCCGACCATATCGGCGGCCGCTGCATCACCGACACCAAGACGTTCGGCGTGCCATTCGACCGCGGCGCCCATTGGATCTACGCGCCTGACCTCAATCCGCTGACCAAGCTGACGCCGCGCCGCGGCATCGAGGTCTATCCGGCGCCGCCGAGCCAAAAAATTCGCATCGGCCGGCGCTATGCACGCGAGGGCGAGCTGGAGGACTTCCTGTCCGCCGAGGTGCGCGCCACCCGCGCCATCAACGACGCCGCGCGCAAGGCCGATGTGCCATGCGAGCAGGTGATGCCGAATGATCTGGGCGACTGGCGCGGCGCGATCGAATTCATGCTCGGTCCGTTCGGCTGCGGCAAGGAATTGGCGCAGTTCTCGGCGCTGGATTTTTCCAAGGCCGCCGAGCGCACCACGGCGACCTTCTGCCGCCAGGGGTTCGGCGCGCTGCTCGCGGCGCTTGCCGAAGGCGTCACGGTCCAATTGTCGACGCCGGTGAAATCGATCGATACGCGCAGGAGCCTCACTGTCGAAACGGCGAAGGGTACGCTGACCGCGCGCGCCGTCATCGTCACCGTATCGACCAACATCATCGCCGGAGGCCGCATTCAATTCTTTCCGGAATTGCCGCACCGTAACATCGACGCCTTCGGCCGGCTCTCGCTCGGCAGCTACGACCGCGTCGCTCTGGAATTGGTCGGCAACCCGCTCGGCCTCGACAGCGACGATCTGGTGTTCGAGAAATCTACCGACACGCACACGGCGGCCATGCTCGCCAATGTGTCCGGCACGCCGCTGTGCCTGGTCGATGTCGCAGGCTCCTTCGGCCGCGATCTGTCCGCGCGCGGCGAAGCCGCCATGGTCGATTTCGCCTCGCAATGGCTGGCCGGGCTTTACGGTGCCGAGATCAAGAAGACGATCGGCCGCACGCAAGCCACGCGCTGGAATTCCGACACGTGGACGCTTGGCGCCGCGTCCGCCGCCGTGCCGGGCGCCCAGCTCGCTCGCCGTATCATGATGGAGCCGGTGAACGATACGATCTGGTTCGCCGGCGAAGCCGCGCACGAGACGTTATGGGGGACGGTCGGCGGCGCCTGGGAATCCGGCGAGCGCGCTGCTGACGCTGTGCTACGGCGCATGGGCGTGCTCAAGACGCCGGCTCCGGAAGCCGAGGCCGCGCCCAAGCCCAAGGTGAAAGCCACGCGCTCTGCACCGCGCGAGCAATCGTCGTTCGGCGGCACGCCGAGCATCATGCGTCCGGAGCGGTAGTGCCGGAATTGGACAAGGTCCGTTGCCGCGTCTCCGAAGGGTGTTCGCCGAATGCGGCGCGATAAGCGGCGGCGAAGCGGCCGAGCTCGTGAAAGCCAAAGCGGCTCGCGACTTCGGTGATGGTGGATGCGGCGCCATCTTGCGTCGAAAGCGTACGTCTGACTTCGCTCAGCCGCAGTGTGTGCAGATAACTCACCGGCGTAACGCCGAGTATGGCTTGGCACGCCCGCCTGAGTTGACGTGGCTCCGCGCCGACGGCGCGACTTAATTCCGGGATGCGCGTCGGCTTGTCGAGGTTTGCCTGCGCAAGTTTGACAAAGCGATCGACGATGTCTTTGTAGCGTTCGCGTTGCGATTGCTGCACCGATATTTGCCCCCTGCAGCGTCTGCCGTGATCGGTCGCGTAAACAACGCGTAACCGACGCAGAGAGATCGCCGCGATAACTGCGCGCATATATCGACTCGCAGGCGCGGTGCACTGTGTCTTTTGTCACAGGGCAAACATCCAGCCGTTTTGTCGCAGGCGATTTGAGCAATCTCCGGTTTGCAATCTTCCAAAGCAAACGCGAGCGTAGTGCGCACAACCTTTCAGAATCGATATAACGCGTACTGCAATACCGCTTTGTTGCAGATCAGCAACAAGCGCCGGAAACATCATCGCTTGTCCGAAATTGCATATTCATCGCGCCCACGACCGCACTAGGTTCCGCCTGCCTGGAAAAACAAACATCCAACGCTGAAACAAAACGGGGATTGTGCAATGACCATTCGTAATCTAATCGCAGCGCTCGGATTGCTGAGCCTCAGCTCCGCAGGCGCAATGGCTGCCGACTTGGCGTACAAGGCGCCGCCGCCCGCGCCGCCGCCGCCGAGCTGGACCGGCTTTTACATCGGCATCAACGGTGGCGCCAGTTGGGCTACCGCGGCAAATTCCATCAATCTCGGCGGGCTCGGGCTCGGCGGCGCAGCCACGCTGCCGCTGTATTCGCAAGGTCTGAATGGCTTCCTGGGCGGCGGACAGATCGGCTACAACTATCAGGTCGGAAATTTCCTGGTCGGTGTCGAGGGCGATGGCGACTGGAGCAACATCAAGGGCTCCACGCCTTGCCTCGTTCTCTTCACCTGCACCGCCAACATGCAGTGGAGCGCCGATGCTACCGTTCGTGCCGGCGTTCTGCCGATGCATAATCTGCTCGTCTACGTCAAGGGCGGCGCGTCGTGGACCAGCGTGAAGTATAACTTCAGCGACGGCGGCCTCCTTTCGCCCGCTTCGTTGACCTCAAATCAGTCTGAAACGAAGGTCGGCGGCTTGCTCGGTTTCGGTACGGAATACATGTTTGCTCCGCACTGGACCGCCAAGATCGAATATAATTATGTGGACTACGGCAGCCACACCGACAACCACACGCTGACTTTGGCCGCGCCCGGCCTCGGGGCGGCCTTGATCAATATCCCGGTCCAGAGCAGCCTCAAGGCCAGCACGATGAAGGCGGGCATCAACTATCTGTTCTAATCGGCGCTACATGGTGCTCTAAAGAAGCTCCGGGGAGAAATACCCCGGAGTTTTTTTATTGCGCGCTGTCACGGAGAAGCGGCTGGCTCGGGCCTGAGTTCTCAAGCCCGCAGCACGCCGCCGGTGCGCTTGCCGACTTCGGCGACGATCTTTGCCGCCAGCGCCTCGATCTCGGCGTCGGTCATGGTCTTGTCGCGCGGCTGGATGGTGACCGCGACGGCGATCGATTTCTTGCCGGGCTCGATGCCTTCGCCTTCGTAGATGTCGAACAGGGTGACGCCGGCGATCAGCTTGCGGTCGACCGACTGCGCCGCGCGCACGATGTCGGCGGCTTTGACGCTACGCTCGACCACAAAGGCAAAGTCGCGCTCCACCGGCTGGAACGGCGACAGCTCCAGCGCCGGCTTGGCGCGGGTCGCTTTCGCCTTCGGCTCGGGGATGCGTTCGAGAATGACTTCGAAGCCGACCAACGGCCCCTTGGCGTCGAGTTTTTCCAGCGTGCCCGGATGCAATTCGCCGAAATGGCCGAGCACGTTTTGCGGCCCGATCTGGATCGTGCCGCAGCGGCCGGGATGAAACCACGGCGGGCCGCCGGGCGCGATTTGCAGCGCTTGCGCCGGCGCGCCGGCCGCTATCAGCACCGTGAGCGCATCGGCTTTGGCGTCGAACGCGTCGACCTCGTCGTCGCGCTTGCTCCAATGGCGGCCGATGCCGGACGGTTTTGCCAGCGCGCGGCGCACGCCTGCGGCGGCGGTGAGCTGGTCGGCCGGCGCGTCGCCGCGAAATATCTGACCGACTTCGAACAGGCCGGCATCGGGGAAGCCGCGATCGGCGTTCTTCTGCGCCGCCGCGATCAGGCCGGGAACGAGACTCGGACGCATGTCGGAAAGATCGGCGGCAATCGGATTGGCCAGCGCCAGCTCGGGCTTGCCGCCACCGAATAATTCGGCCTGGGCTTTTGAAATGAACGACCAGGTCACCGCTTCGACCAGATTACGCGCAGCGAGCGCGCGCTTGGCTTTACGCACGCGCAATTGGATCGCCGTGAGCACCGGCTTGCGCGGCGCCGCGCCGCGATCGAACGGCGTCGGCGGCACTTTGTCGACGCCGACAATGCGCACCACCTCTTCGACGATGTCGGCCTTGCCCTCGACGTCGGGCCGCCACGACGGCACCGCGATCTTCACGCGTTCGCCCTGGCCGGCGACGAAGAAGCCGAGCCGCTCCAGCACGCGGCGCATCTCGGCCTGCGGCACGGTGAGGCCGGCCAGGCGCTTGAGCTCGGACAGCGGGAAATCGATGATGCGCTCGCGCGGCTCGGCGCTGCCGGCGACGATCGCTTCCGACGGCGTGCCGCCGCACAGGTCCAGCACCATGCGGGTTGCCAGCTCCAGGCCCGGCAGCATGAAGGCCGGATCGACGCCGCGCTCGAAGCGGTAACGCGCGTCGGAATTGATGCCGAGCTTGCGGCCGCTCTGCGCGATGTTGATCTCGTTCCACAGCGCCGATTCGATCAGCACGTCGGTAGTGGTTTCCGAGCAGCCAGTCGTTTCGCCGCCCATGATGCCGGATAGCGATTCGACGCCGTCCTGGTCGGCGATGACGCAGACGCTGTCGTCGAGCGTGTAGGTCGTACCATCGAGCGCCAGCAGCGTTTCGCCATCTCGTGCACGGCGCACGGTGAGATTGCCGCGCACCTTCGCGGCATCGAATACGTGCAGCGGCCGGCCGCGGTCGTAGGTGATGAAGTTGGTGATATCGACCAGCGCATTGATCGGGCGCAGTCCAATCGCGGTCAGCCGCTTTTGCAGCCACGCCGGCGACGGCCCGTTCTTGACGCCGCGCACGAGACGCAGCGCAAACGCCGGGCACAGTTCCGGCGCTGCGATCTGCACCGTGACCGGGCAGGGGAACTCGCCCTTGATGGGCTTAATGGCCGCATCCTTGAATTTGCCGATGTCGGCTGCGGCAAGATCGCGGGCGATGCCGCGCACGCTGGCGCAGTCCGGCCGGTTCGGCGTCAGATTGATCTCGATCACCGGATCGTCGAGGCCGGCGTATTTGGCGTAGCTTTCGCCGACCGGCGCATCGTCGGGCAGATCGATGATGCCTTCGTGATCGTCGGAGATTTTCAGCTCGAACTCCGACACCAGCATGCCGCGGCTCTCGACGCCGCGGATGGTGCCGACCTGCAGCGTCATATCCTTGCCGGGGATGTAGGCGCCCGGCGGCACGAACACGCCCTTCATGCCGGTGCGCGCATTGGGCGCGCCGCACACCACCTGCACCGGATCGCCGGTGCCGGTGTCGACCATGCAGACGCGGAGCCGGTCGGCGTTCGGATGCTGCTTGGCCTCGACCACGCGCGCGATGACGAACGGCTTGAGCGCCGCGGCCTTGTCCTCGACGCGCTCGACCTCGAGCCCGATCATGGTCAGCTTGTCGGCGATCTCGCCGAGCGCGTGGTCGGTGTCGAGATGCTCCTTGAGCCAGGCGAGGGTGAATTTCATGGCTCTAGATCACTATTATCAGAGGAGTCGATATGAGTAGAAACGCCGTCAAGTAGATTGCCAACTTGTTCACAAATGCAAATATTAAAATCTTGACCGCGAGTTCAACCTGCGTCTCCTCACGCAAGCTTCGTCTGTCCTCGACATTTTCATACTTTGAGTAGGTTTTGGAGTCTCGGAATTGTCGAATGGATGCAGCAAAGACTTCCCATCGCTACAAAGACGTACAATGCAATTTCAACTGCAATTACGTATTGCTTCCATTTATCAACGTGCAGGGTGGCCAAGAGAACTACAAGAGCAGCGATCATAATTGAAACGTGCGCCAACAGTGGCGCGACCTTTGCATCGATACTCCTCAAGTAATTTAATGTAGAGCGCTCAGGGCCGCCCATCTCTGCGTTGCCTAAATAATTTAACTGAACATCTAAAGCTTTGAATCCGCCAATGGTGCGGAATTGATCCAAATCATCTTGTCGACTGTTGCAATTAAATCCATGGCGTCACGAACTCAATCCCCCCGCCAGCGTCGGGAAATCGAGCGGTCGAAAGCCGTAATGGGCAAGCCAGCGCACGTCGGCTTCGAAGAAGGCGCGCAGGTCCGGCATGCCGTACTTGAGCATGGCGAGGCGGTCGATCCCCATGCCCCAGGCAAAGCCTTGGTATTCGTCGGGATCCAGCCCGCAGTTTTTCAACACGTTCGGATGCACCATGCCGCAGCCGAGGATCTCCATCCAATCCTCGCCTTCGCCGAAGCGGACTTCGCCCTTGTCGCGGCGGCACTGGATGTCGACTTCGAGCGACGGTTCGGTGAACGGGAAGAATGACGGCCGAAACCGCATGCCGACCCGATCGACTTCGAAGAACGCCTTGAAGAATTCTTCCAGAATCCATTTCAGGTGGCCGAGATGCGAGCCTTTGTCGATGACCAGGCCTTCGACCTGGTGGAACATCGGCGTGTGGGTCTGGTCCGAATCGGAGCGATAGGTGCGGCCGGGAATGATGACGCGGATCGGCGGCTTTTGGCTCAGCATGGTGCGCACCTGCACCGGCGAGGTGTGGGTGCGCAGCAGCAAGCGCGTGCCGTCCGGCTTCGGATTGAAGAAGAACGTGTCGTGCATGTCGCGCGCCGGATGGTCTTCCGGGAAATTCAGTTTTGTGAAGTTGTAGTCGTTGGTCTCGATGTCCGGCCCTTCGGCGACGGCGAAGCCCATGTCGGCGAAGATCGCGGTCAATTCGTCGGTTACTTGCGTGATCGGATGCACACGGCCGGTCTCGGCCGCTGCCTCGCGCACCGGGAGTGTCACGTCGACGCTCTGGTTGCTAACGCGCGCCTCAATCATCGCGCGATTGAGTACTTCAAATCTCTCCTCGATAATTTGAAGATCGAGTGATTTAACCGGGTTTACCTGCGCCGCAATTTTCGGACGGACTTCGTGTGGTAATTTCCCAAGCTCAGACAAATAGATCGAAAGTCGTCCAGATTTGCCAAATAATTGAATCTTCGCCGCGTTGAGTTCGTCGGCGGAGTTGATGTTCTTTAGGTAGATTTGAATGGCGGTGTTCGCGTCGGAAGAAATCCACCCCACATCGACGGATGGATTTTGTTTTAAGTTCTCGTACTCTTGATCTAGATCGCTCAGAAGTTTTGGAAGCTCTTTCTTTTCTTCGGTCATGGCGCTCAATCCGGCAGGAACGGCAGGTCGGTATCGCCCGGCCGGCCGCCGGCCTGGGTCAGCATCGAATGCACCTGACCGCGGTGATGGGTCTGGTGATTGAACATATGGGTGACCAGCATCCAGCGCGGCCGCGTCCATTCGCTCTTGGTGGCGCGGGAAAAATAAGTCTGATCGGCGGCGAGCCAGGCATCGTCGACCTTATCGGCCCAATCGATCATGGTCTGGTCGAAGCTTTTGCGCTCGGACTTGAGGTTCTCCCAGTCCGCATAGAGCGACACCGATTCCGGAATGCCGACCGTCGGCCGAGGCAGGTCGGTGAAGCGGCCCATCCAGTCGCGGTCGCCCCACAAGATGTGGCTGAGCGTCTTGTGGATCGAGCCGAACCAGGCGCCGCGCTCAAGCCTGCGCTCGTCGTCCGACAAGCTATCGGCGACGCCATAGAGGTTCTCATTCTGCCAGCGGTTGTAACGCGCCATCCGCTGGACGTACGCGCGGTCGATCATGGTTTTGTCGGACGACGGACAACGGACGACAGAGGACGGAAAATCAGCGAACCATCATCTGTCGTCAGTCGTCCGTCATCTGTCCTCCGTTATGCCAGCGCCGACTTGGCCTGGCCGACGATCGCCTCGAAGGCCACCGGTTCGGTGATGGCGAGGTCCGAGAGCACCTTGCGGTCGACCATGATGCCGGCCTTGCTCAAGCCGGCGATGAAGCGGCTGTAATTGAGCCCGAACGGGCGCACCGCCGCGTTGAGGCGCTGGATCCACAGCGCGCGGAAGGTGCGCTTCTTTCGCTTGCGGTCGCGGAAGGCATATTGGCCGGCCTTCTCCACCGCCTGCTTGGCGATGCGGATGGTGTTCTTGCGCCGGCCGCGATAGCCCTTGGCGGCCTTGAGCACCTTCTTGTGCTTGGCATGGGATGTGACGCCGCGTTTGACGCGTGCCATGGTCGATCTCCTTTGAAAATTCGCAGAACGATAAAACGGTACGCTGCAGAAAGCAGGCGACGTCAGCCGTTCGGCAAAAAGTACTTCTTGATGTTGTCGCCGTCGGTCTTGAACAGCACGTTGGTGCCGCGCAACTGGCGGATCTGCTTCTTGGTGCGCTTGATCATGCCGTGGCGCTTGCGCGACTGCGCATAGAGGACCTTTCCGGACCCCGTCACCTTGAAGCGCTTCTTGGCGCCCGACTTGGTCTTGATCTTGGGCATTTGGCTCTCCTATGGCGGGAAGCGCGAACGCTCCGGCCGCCGAAAATGCTCATAATGAGCGGTGTGTGCGTGAGCACATCGCCGCCGCCACGGCAGCCCTTAATCAGCCGGGCGGCGGAAGGGCGCGGTTATGGCAGAGCAAACCGATTAAGGCAATCAACCCGTGCCTCCTCCCCCGCTTGCGGGGGAAGGGCAGCGTGGGGCTAGCGGGGCGCCAAAACCATGACGACTTGGCGGCCTTCGAAGCGCGGTTCC
Organism: uncultured Alphaproteobacteria bacterium; assembly: GCA_963821175.1. GTDB lineage: Bacteria > Pseudomonadota > Alphaproteobacteria > Rhizobiales > Xanthobacteraceae > BOG-931. The sequence continues at coordinate 529,011 of CAWGCU010000007.1, read as the reverse complement.
TGCTCGATCTTGGCGATTTTCGCGGTGTCGACCTTGACCCGGTCTAACAGCTTATAGCCAAGCTCCTGGTGCGCCATTTCGCGGCCGCGGAACCGCAGCGTCACCTTGACCTTGTCGCCTTCCTCGAAGAAGCGCTCCATCGACCGCATCTTCACGTCGTAATCGTGATGATCGATCATCGGCCGCAGCTTGATCTCTTTAATCTCGACGACCTTTTGCTTCTTGCGCGCCTCGGCGGCTTTTTTCTGCGCTTGATATTTGTATTTGCCGTAATCGAGAATTTTTGCGACCGGCGGCACCGAGTTCGGTGCGATCTCGACCAAATCGAGGCCGGCCTCCTGGGCCATGGCAATCGCTGCCTCGATTTCGGTGACGCCCTTGTTGGCGCCGTCTTTGTCGATGAGTTGGACCTCGCGTACGCGGATCTCCTCGTTGATGCGCGGACCCTCCTTGGCGGCGGGTTGCGGCGCTCTGCTGGGGCGACGAATGGGTTTTGTCTCCTTACGTGGTTGCAGTAAACGCGGAGAATCGGGAGTTTCCGGGCATAAGTCAACGACAATGCGCGTTGCGTGCCTGGCGTGATTGATGTTTCGTCACCTAGCTCAGGATGACGGAAGCGGCGATGAACGATAACAGCCTGAAATTCCTGCACATTGGCGATGGCGCCGGGCGGCGCGGCATCGCCGTGCGCGCGCAGGCGGGCAGAGCGCCTGGGCTGTTCTGGCTCGGCGGCTACAAGTCCGACATGCAGGGCACCAAGGCTGAGGCGCTCGCCGACTGGGCGGCGGAAGCCTCCCGAGCCTGCGTGCGGTTCGACTATTCCGGCCACGGCGAGTCGGAAGGCGCGTTCACCGACGGCACCATCGGCCGCTGGCTCGCCGACAGCCTGGGGGTGTTCGATGCCTGCTGCCGGGGACCGCAAATCCTGATCGGCTCGTCCATGGGCGGCTGGCTGGCGCTGCTGCTGACGCGCGAGGTGAAGCGGCGGCCGCCTCCGCAAGCCGCTTCCATAGCCGGCATGGTGCTGATCGCGCCGGCGGTGGATTTCACCGAAGAGTTGATGTGGAAACGGTTCACGCCGGAGATCAAGCGCGAGCTCGAGGAGACGGGCCTCTGGGCGCGTCCGTCGCAATATGCGGCGGAGCCTTATTTGGTGACGCGGCAATTGATCGAGGACGGGCGCAAGCACCTCTTGCTCGGCGGCTTGATCGAGACCGGCTGTCCGGTGCGCATTTTGCAAGGTGTCGAGGATCCCGACGTGCCGTGGCAGCACGCCGTCGAACTGACCTCGCGGCTGGCCAGCGACGACGTCGTGCTCACTTTGGTCAAGGACGGCGATCACCGCCTGTCGCGGCCCGAGGATATCGAGCGCATGATCGCGGCCGTGAAGGAATTTTAGCTCGCCGCCGCTTCGGCTTCCTCGAACGCCACGCCGACCTCGTCGGTGGTGCGCCACACCACGCGACAGGCGCGGCGGGTGCGGCCTTGCTCGAAGGTCAATTCGAAGGTCTCCGGCAGGCCATAGGTGTTGGCGAGCTTCAGGCAGGCTCCGCTCGACGTAATGTTCTGCACCGTGCAGTGAATCATCGATCCGCGGCGCGGCGGGATGATCTTGGCGTTGCGCGCGATGCGGGTGCGGGTGACGTCTCTGCGTTCCTTGTCGTCGTTGTCGTCTTTCATGACGCGGTGATGCCTGCGTGACGGCGCGAGCTCGAACGCCGGTGTGCGTTGTAGCGCGCAAATATTACGGATCGTCGAACGGTTCCGTGCGCAGAAGGTTAATGGCGCGGAAGGAATTCGACGAAATTTTTGCTGCTTTCACCGCAAACGCAAAGCGGGAGGCCTGAAGCCTCCCGCTCTTACGCAACGCGTGCTCAACTGACACACACACTAAACCCGCGAAGCCTTAGCCTTTGCCGACAATGTCGACCGTCACCGAGCCGAGCCCGGCAATGCCGATGGCGTGGGCCGCTCCCGGCGTCAGGTCGATGATGCGGCCTTTGACGAACGGCCCGCGATCGTTGATGCGCACCACGACGGATCGGCCGTTGCTGGTGTTGGTCACCCGCACCATGGTGCCAAACGGCAGGGTGCGATGAGCGGCGGTCATACCCGAAGCCACGACCCGTTCGCCGGTGGCGGTTGGCCCCTCGGAATAAACCGAAGCAATTCCACTTTGCGCCGATGCAATCGTCGGCATCGCGATAGTAGAAGAAACAAGAGCCGAAAGTACAAAAAGCTTTGTCAGGCTATTGCCAGCCATGATCATCCTATTCAGTCGTTGATGGGATGGGTTAAGAGGCTCGTTGGTCTTGAGCCAGGGCCGCTAAGACAGGCCAAATATGTTCATTGTGCGACGCAGCAATTTTGCCTGATCTTTATGCGGCAACGAGTTCCTGCCCTTCTTCTGGGCAAAACTCGTAAGATACTGTTTTTGAAAGTGAAAAGGTGAGGTGCCAGCTATCAAAAAGCCGCGCTATGCGAGAGTGGGATTCTGCCCTGCGTGCAGTGCGGAATCAAACGATGCCGTCGGCAGTTGTCTCAACCGGCCTGCCGGGTCGGCGATCCGGCAGCGATGACTATGCTTGTGCGGCAGCGGCCGTCGGCAACACGTAGCTTTTGAATTGGTCCCGTAGCGCGGTCTTGAGAATCTTTCCGGTCGCCGTGTGCGGAATTTCGGCGACGAAGGCGACGTCGTCGGGCATCCACCACTTGGCGATCTTGCCGTCGAGGAATGCCAACAGCTCCGCCTTGGTCGCCGTCTGTCCGGGCTTGAGCACGACGATGAGCAGCGGCCGCTCGTCCCATTTCGGATGGCGCACGCCGATCACCGCGGCCTCCGCCACTTTGGGATGGCCGACCGCGAAATTCTCGATGTCGATCGAGGAAATCCATTCGCCGCCCGACTTGATCACGTCCTTGGAGCGGTCGGTGATCTGCATGTAGCCGTAGCGGTCGAGCGTGGCGACGTCGCCGGTATCGAAATAACCGTTGTCGTCGAGGATCGAGGCGGCTTCCTTGAAGTAAGTGCGCGCCACCGACGGTCCGCGCACTTTCAGCCGGCCGAAGGTCTTGCCGTCGCGCGGCAACTCCTTGTCGTCGTCGTCGGTGATTTTCATGTCGACGCCGAACGGTGGATGGCCCTGTTTCATCTGCACGTCGAGCCGCGCTTCGCCGGTCAGCGCGGCATATTCCGGCTTGATCGAGCCGAGCGTGCCGAGCGGGCTCATCTCGGTCATGCCCCAGGCGTGAAGCACCTCGACGTCATAGACCTCCTGGAATTTCTGCGTGATGGCGCGCGGGCAGGCCGAGCCGCCGATCACCACTTTTTTCAGATGCGGCAGCTTCAGATTGTTGGCTTCGAGGTGCTGCAGCAGCATCAGCCACACGGTGGGCACCGCGGCGGTGAAGCTGACCCGATAGGTGTCGAGCAATTCGTAGATCGAGGCGCCGTCGAGCTTGGCGCCGGGCATCACCATGGCGGCGCCGACCATCGGCGAGGTTAAAGCGAGCCCCCAGCAATTGGCGTGGAACATCGGTACCACCGGCAGGATCACGTCGCGCGAGGCAACTCCCATGGCGTCGAGCTGCGCCGCCACCATCGAGTGCAGCACGTTGGAGCGGTGCGAATAGAGCACGCCCTTGGGATTGCCCGTGGTGCCGGAGGTGTAGCACATGCCGGCCGCGGTATTTTCGTCAAAAGGCTTCCAGATAAAGTCGCCGTCGACGTCGGCGATCCACTCCTCGTAGGGCACGGCATTCTTCAACGTGGTCGCCGGCATGTGCGCTGCGTCGGTCAGCACCACGTATTTTTCGATGGATTTCAGCTTGTCGGCGATTTTTTCCAGAAGCGGCACGAAGGTGAGATCGACCATCACGATGCGGTCTTCGGCATGATTGACGATCCAGACGATCTGCTCGGGAAACAGCCGCGGATTGACGGTGTGATAGATGGCGCCGATACCCATGATGCCGTACCAGGCCTCGAGATGCCGCCAGGTGTTCCAGGCCAGCGTCGCCACCCGGTCGCCCAGCTTGATGCCGTCCTTGTCCAGCCGCTGCGAGACCCGCAGCGCCCGCTTGCGCAGATCGGCATAGTTCGTGGTGTGAAACGGGCCTTCGATCGAGCGGGTGATGATCTGGCGCTCGGCGTTATAAGTCGCGGCGTGGTCGAGGATGCGATTGCAAAGCAGCGGCCAGTCCTGCATCAGCCCGAACATGATGTCGCCTCCCACGGGTCGTGTATTATCGCGCTAGAGCATGATCCCGAAAAGTGGATACCGGTTTTCGGATAAGATCATGCGCAAACAAAGATTCTAGACCATGATCCGATTCAGTTGAATCGGATCATGGTCTAGGCCGCGGCGGTCGCCGGCAGCCGGCTTTAAGTTAACCGCATGCGCCGCCAAGGCAAATACCGCTTGCCTTGAATGCCGGCGTCCGGTCGGCTTAAAGCATATCCGGTTGCGGCAGCGGCGCGCGGGTGGGAGAGCTGTGGCGTGAGGTTTTGCGGCGTAAAAGCTGCCTTGGCGCTTGGCGTTTTGCTGTGCGCAAGCCTTTTGCTGTGCGGAAGCCTTTTGCTGTGCGGAAGCCTTTTGCTGTGCGGAAGCCATGGGGCGCGGGCGCAATTGTCGCTGGTCCCTCAGGCCAAGCACGCCCACGCCGAGCACGGCCCGCCGGCCCCCGTCGCTTTGCCGCAGGAATTTGCCCCGCCGCAGGAGGCCTATGCGGCATTCCCGGAAGAGCCTCCCGCAGCGGCCGCGCCGGCAGCGCCGTCGGCCTGCCAGGTGCGGCTTGCCAAAATCGCGGTGTTCCAGTCGCTGCCGACCCTGGTCGGGCCCGGCGAATGCGGCGCCGTCGATGCTGTGCATCTGGACGCGGTGATCCTGCCCGACCAGAGCAAGGTGGCGGTGACGCCGGCCGGGGTCTTGCGCTGTCCGATGGCGGAAGAGCTGGCGCACTGGGTGCGCGAAGACGTGGCGCCGACGGCGACCAAACTCGGCTCGCCGCTGCGCGTGCTCGACAACTTCGACTCCTATGAGTGCCGCGGCCGCAATCGGGTGCGTGGCGCCACGCTGAGCGAACACGGCCGCGCCGACGCCATCGACGTGCGCCTGTTCAAGCTCGCCGACGGCCGCTCGTTGACATTGACCGACGTGAACGTGGACAAGACTTGGCGCGAGACCATCAAGGCGAGCGTCTGCGCGCGGTTCTCCACCGTGCTCGGCCCCGGCTCCGACGGCGCCCACGAGGAGCACATCCATCTCGATCTCGCCGAGCGGCGCAACAATTACAAGCTCTGCGAATGGGACGTCCGCGTGCCGCCGCCACCGCCGGCGGTCGCGCAGGCGGAAGACACGACGCCGCGGGCCGAAGCTGCGGCAACCGAGGGCGACGATGATACGGCGCTGATCCCGCTCGACATGGTGCCGCTGCCGCGGCCGCGGCCGAAACTGGCCGAGGACGCTTCCGCCCGGGCGAAAAAGTCCGATCGCAATTAGGGCATGTACTTATGGATCGAGGTCGTTTGGCGGTTGACCAATGTCCGCCTTACCCCCGAAATCGGGCATTTACTGCATCGCAGCGAATGCCCGCTACGGACCGATTTTGTTGCAGAAGTGATTTGAAGATTTTGGCGAACAGTGATTCCCGTTTTCTAGCGACATTTTGCGTTGGAGGCGGCGATGATGGGACGTCAGACCGACGATCAGGGCCATCTATTCTACGATTTTCGCTTAGATGAGGCGGTTCCCGACGATCATCCTGTGCGCAAGATCGCCACCGTTTTGGATTTATCGTGGGTATACGGCGAACTTGCGCCGTACTATCCGACACTCGGTCGGCCGTCGATCGACCCTGTGCTGATGCTGCGGATGCTGATCATCGGCTATGCTTTTGGCCTTCGCTCCGAGCGGTTGTTGTGTCGCGAGGTGCAGGTGAACTTTGCCTACCGCTGGTTCTGTAAGCTTGGCATAGAGCACAAGATCCCCGATCACTCGGTATTTTCGCGAGCGCGCAACGAGCGGTTCCGGGACAGCGGCATCTTCCGGCGGGTATTCGAGCGTGTCGTGGAGGCCTGTATCGCGGCCGGGCTGGTTGGCGGAGAAGGGTTTGCCGTGGATGCGAGCCTGATCGAGGCCGACGCTAACAAGCATCGCTCGATTCCGGGCTCAGAATGGCAAAAGACCTGTGATCGCCAGACCGCGAGCCGAGCCATGCAGGAGTATCTGGCAACTCTTGATGACGCGGCCTTTGGTGCGGCGAGCGACGTCACCCCGAAGTTCGTGTCGCCGTCCGATCCGGCCGCTCAATGGACCAACGCGCTGCGAGGGTCGGCGTTCTTCGCCTACGCCGACAACTATCTTATCGACGTGAAGTTTGGGATTATCATGGATGTCGAGGCATCGCGCGCCATCCGGCAGGCCGAGGTCGGCGCCTCGCAGACCATGATCGAGCGGACCGAAGCCTGCTTTGGCATCAAGCCCGCATGGCTGGTAGGAGACACCGCCTATGGCTCGGCCCCCAACCTCAATTGGTTGGTCAACCAGCAGGGGATCGCGCCGCATGTGCCGGTCATCGACAAATCGCAGCGCGAAGATGGCACGTTCTCGCGCGATGACTTCATCTACGACGAGGTGCAAGACATCTATACATGCCCGGCGGGCAAGACGCTGACGACGACGGGCCATGTCAGCCCCGATCACTCGCTCCAGTATCTCGGCTCCGTGCCGCAGTGTCGTGCCTGCCCGCTCAAGGCGAAGTGTTGCCCCAAAATGCCAGCGCGACGGGTCAAACGCGACGTCCATGAGGCCGCACGCGATGTCGCTCGGACCCTCGCCAAAACGCCGGCGTTCGCGCAATCACGCCGTGATCGCAAGAAGGTTGAGATGCTGTTCGCGCACCTCAAGCGTATTCTGCGGCTTGACCGATTGCGCCTTCGCGGCCCGAGTGGAGCACAGTTCGAGTTCACGCTGGCGGCAATCGCGCAAAACCTGAGGCGGCTAGCCAAGCTCGTAGCGCGTCCTCCGCCAGTGACCTCCGGCGCCTGCGTTGTCTGAGCACAGCGTTCAGTGTGCAGCGTCGGGGTTTGAAGGCGTCAGTGCCGTCGAGCCGACAGGGCGGGCGCAAAACCATCGCCGGGGCTCGGTCCAAAAACACCCTTGGCCCCAAACGCGCCCTTCAAAACTTACTTCTGCAACAAAATCGGCCGATAACGGACGTTGGCTCTCAGTCAATATTTCCCGACAAGACATTAAGCGATTAGCGCGATTCGTCGTGAGGCGGCCCCAAATAGGGAAACTCGGAAATCAGATCGCTGTGTGGCCCTACCTTGTCCCCTGTCACCTTCCCGTTTGTGAGGATAGCCAAAAAGAAGTCAGAGACGTCGTCGGTGAGCGCCCGGCCATTGCCCGGAAAGGATGCCGGGCGCGTGGGATCGTAGCGCAGGAGGTCAGGTAGCAGCGTCCCTGCCACCCGCTTTGCTTCCTCCGGCGTATACCCTCCCGTATGTTCCAGCGCGTGCGCGAAGAAGGCGACGAAACGAGCATCGTCCGCCGGCTCCCCGGCGCGATAGGCTTCGTTCTGCTCGCCACTCAGGAAGGGAGTTTGCGAGGGTCGCGCGCCGCGATCCGCCTGGACCCAGCTCGTCGCGCCTTTTGCCGGGATCAATGTACGGGCCCACAGGCCGACCTCTCGCGGCCCTAGAACAGAGTTGGACACTTCCAGAACGATGCTGCAAATGTCTTTATCGGCGAAGAAATCGTTGCCAGCGAACTGAAAGTTGTTCACCGCACCGGGCGCGTCGAAGAAGAAGGGGTCGCTGCGCCAGCCCGCGAAGAAGCGGTGCCCGCCGGCCTCCGTTATCCGTGCGTCCCGGCCCATCGAGACTTGCGCCGATTCGACGATGATCTCACCGCCCTCGCCGGTCCCGGCGGCCTCGGCACCCTCCACACGGCGTAGCGTGGCAGTCTGTCCCCGGCCGTTGGAGGACGCGAAGCGCACCCGGTATGCGATATCGGCGACGGCGTCGCCGTTCGTGTCGATTTTGAGCTCGTAGAGCGCCTCGGGCGCGAAGGGCTCGGCGGTCGTAGCTCCCGGCGGGTTAAGGCCCGCGGACGGGTGCACGTTCGTGATGAGGATCGACTTGCTCGGATCTCCCGGCTTGGGGAAAGCATAGAGATCGGTGAAGTCGAGGCGGGCGTCCCCACCGGGGAACCCGAAGTTTGGACCGGAATAATGGTGCGACATGGTTCATTTTTTCCTTTGCTAATTCGTTGCGGCGCTCGCACTCGGAGGCTTTGCCGTCCGTCGCCCCACGGTGTTCAATTTTTCCGGCTTCCTATGAGGCCACACTTTAGCACATCTCTGATCGGGAGGATGTGCGCTACCTGTCTCAGAAGCTGGTCAGGTCTAATGCTTGGGCCATGTGTGGACGGCTCCGAGTTGGCAAGGAGAATCTTCACGTCGCAGGCTTGGTCGGTGCAGCCATGTGTTCGGCCTTTGAGTGCGGTTCACATGACCGCTGGCCATAATGCCCTCCGCGGATCAGGTCCCGGTCATAAGCTCGCATTCATTGATGCTATGGCCCGAGTGGGTTGTCCTGATCGCCGGATCGACCGGCTCTGCATTACGTGCTGTTCGCCCTCCCAACCTTCACATCACGCCGGTTGCCCAGCGCGATCTCGTTCAAGCCGCGAGTGCGACTGGTTCCTTGTAGCGTTCACCCTTGGCCATGATCGCCCATGCCATCCTGGCGATCTTGTTGGCGAGCGCGATGGCCGCAACCTTCGTGGGCCGCCGCGCCAGCAGCGCCGTGAGCCAAGGACGATGTTTGGTGCCATGGATTTTGGCATAGCGGATGACGGCGAGCGCGCCGGTCGTGAACAGGCTGCGCAGATAGCGATCGCCACGTTTGCTGATACTGCCGAGTTTGTCCTTGCCGCCGCTGGAGTTCTGCTTCGGCACTAGCCCAATCCAGGCCGAGAAGTCCCTTCCTGATCGGAAGGCCTTCGGATCAGCGATGCTGGCAACAAGTGCGGTCGCCAGTGCCGGACCGACGCCGGGGATATCATCGAGCCGCCGGCTGGTCTCGCTGGATCGATGCCATGCCAAGATCATGCGATCGAACTTAAGGATATGCGCCTTCAGCGACTGGAGTTGGCTGCCGAGAACCGCGACACACGCCCGTGCAATCTCGGGCAATCGCCCGTCACTTCCTTCAGCCACGATCCCGAGCAGTTGCTCGACGCCATTGCGCCCGACCGGCGCGACGATCCCAAACTCCGCAAGGTGCGCGCGGATGGCATTGATCACCGAGGTCTGCTGGCGGATGAACAAGTGACGGGTCCGATGCAGTGTCAGGCAGCTCTGTTGCTCGGGTGTCTTGATTGCCACGAACCGCATATTGGGTCTGGTGACCGCTTCGCAGATCGCCTCGGCGTCAGTGGCATCGTTCTTCTGCCGCTTCACATAGGGCTTCACGTAGGCCGGCGGCATCAGGCGAACGGTGTGGCCGAGCGCCCGGAGTTCGCGGGACCAATGATGCGATGAGGCGCAGGCTTCGATGCCGACCAGGCATGGCGGCAGCTTCTGGAAGAAAGCTAGAACGTAGCGGCGTTTGAGTTGCCGACGGACAATGACTTTGCCCGCCGCATCGACGCCGTGGACTTGAAAAACCGACTTCGCGATGTCGAGACCGATGGTCGTGATCGCTTGCATGACTTGGCTCCTCCGAATCCTGGGGGCCTAATCGGCACCCACATTCATGGCACTCACGTGCCGGTGGAGGAGCCGTCCACAGCATCATAAGCGGAGATGGCGACAACTCCATCGCCGCAAAGACGCAACACTTCGCGTCAACTGCTCCGCAGTTTTGCGCGACAGTCTAGAAAAAAGTTAGCGAGCACCGAAATGGAGTCCTAGGAGATTTGGGCGCACTGTCCCACCGAGGGCGATTGTCTGCTGGGCCAAGCTCATGCAGGACTGGATGCTCATAACGGCGCCGCTGGCGCTCACGCTTTATTTCCTGGCCTTCCAAGACCAGTTCAGAGCAGTGCTGTCCTGGCTGGGCGCGCTGGTTAACTAGAGCGTGATCCGGAAATGCCCATCTCCGGACTTGATCCGGGGATGCGCTGGGCGATGACGACGAATAGCTTGCCTCGTTCTCAGATCAGCCACGCCAAAGACATCAACCCGGTTGCCCGGCAGCCGCGCGCTCGACCCGCGTTGCAATATCTTTCGGTGCGGTGCGCGCTTGACGCGTGTCTCTGGATGAAATTCGCGAGAAAGCATTTGCATCGATGGCCGCCATGGCCATTTGCATCGCTGCTTCCGCGGCCGTCGCATCCATGCCGGTGATGAATTTGTCGAGTGCCCTGCGGCGGCGGGCCATGGCCCTTAAGAGAACTTTCCCATTGGCACGCTCGACGCTCGCACGCCACTTCCCAGGCTCTCGCTCGAAAGCCTTGACCACAAACAGCTTGTACTCCATCGCGTCCCCCCGTCGCGCCTTAGTCTGCCGGGGATTATGGCGGCCGATGGGCGGTATTATGTTACAATGCTGAGCTGGTCGCCTTACATGCGGCCGCGGCCTTAGCGCGGAATTGCCGCTCGCCCTTCAGGCAAAGGTCACCGCTGCCGGGATCGCACCAGCGGCGCAATCCGCCGAGCCTTTGCGCCCCGCGGAATTCAGTCCTTCACCGGCTCAATGTTACGAAGTCTTTTTCGGAGCCCGCGTCGCCACACAGCCGCAGACCACAAGCGCGATCATCGCGGCAAGAAAGATTCCAAGTTCCACCATGCTTATTCTCCGTCGCCCCGCATGGGGTGGCATCAAGTCTTGCGCAGTAACCCCGGCAGCCTAACAGCATTTGCAGCGGTCGGTTGCGCCTCTTTGGCGAGATCAGCGGAAATGAGCGAACACGTTGTCGCAGGCAGCGGCCGCTTTCCGGTGTGGTCACGGCGCTTCGCCTTTGCCGGTGACATTGGCAAGAACTGTCGTGTTGCCGGTCGCCGATGCTGACCAATACGGATATGATGACGGTGGCAATTTAAGCAGATGATAATTTTCGCAGTGGGATCATCATGATCGGTCCGCCCCAACCGACAGACGGAAGCCCCGATCGTGGACGAGCTCATTGAACAAATCCGGCTGGCTGCTGCCGCTCTCGCAGAGTTCAGCAGCCATCTGTTCGATCCGACGATCCGGCTCGGGGTCACCGGGCTTTCCAACGCCGGCAAGACCGTCTTCATCACCGCGCTGGTTCATGGCCTGCTGCGCGGCGGACGTTTCCCGGTGTTCGAGGCGATGGCGACCGGCCGCATCGCGCGCGCTTATCTGGCGCCGCAGCCGGATTATGCGGTGCCGCGGTTCGATTACGAGAGCCATCTGGACGCGCTGGTCGACAAACGGCAGTGGCCGGCATCGACGCGGCAAATCAGCGAATTGCGCCTCGTCATCGAATATCAATCGCAGCGCGGTCATCGGCGCGCGCTGACGCTCGATATCGTCGACTATCCGGGCGAATGGCTGCTGGATCTGCCGCTGCTCGACAAAAGCTATGAGGCGTGGGCGGCCGAGAGTGTGAGTCTCTCGCGGCTCGGACCGCGTGCCGGCCTTGCCAAGGATTGGAATTCCTATCTGGCGACACTAGATCCGCAGGGCGCCGAGGACGAGCAGGCGGCGCTGACCGCGGCGAAACTCTTCACTGCGTATCTGAAGGCCTGCCGCGACAAGAACTATGCGATGAGTCTGTTGCCGCCGGGACGATTTCTGATGCCGGGCGATCTCGACAATACGCCGGCACTCACGTTTGCGCCGCTCGACGTCGCGAGTGAGGGCGTTGCTCCGAAAGGCTCGCTCTGGGCGATGATGCGTCGCCGCTACGACGCCTATCGGGACATCGTGGTGCGGCCTTTCTTCCGCGATCACTTCGCCCGGCTCGATCGCCAGATCGTGCTGGTCGATACGTTGGCCGCGATCAACGCCGGCCCCGATGCGGTTCTCGATCTCGAGCGCGCGCTGGCCCAGGTTCTCGACTGCTTTCAAATCGGGAGAAAAACAGTCTTGAGCACGATGCTGCGTCCCCGCATCGACCGCATCCTGCTGGCTGCCACCAAGGCCGATCATCTGCACCACACCAGTCACGACCGGCTCGAAGCCGTGCTCAAGCGCTTGACGCAAGAGGCCACGGCGAAAGCCGAGCTCGCCGGCGCGCAGGTTGACGTCGTTGCGCTCGCCGCCGTGCGCGCCACCCGCGAAGCGACGGTGCGGCGGGCGCGCCAAGAGCTGCCTTGCATCCTCGGTGTGCCTGTCGCCGGCGAGGTGCTGGCGGGAGAAACGTTCGACGGGGAAACCGAGGCGGCCATGTTTCCAGGCGACCTGCCCGACGATCCCAACGAACTGTTCCGCAGCGGCGCAAGCGCATTTCGCGGCATTTCCACCACCTCGCCGCAAAACGCCGACTTTCGCTTCTTGCGCGTGCGGCCGCCGCTCCTGGAGACGACGGACAACGGCATACCCGCGCTGCCTCACATTCGCCTCGACCGCGCGCTGCAATTCCTGATCGGAGACCGGCTGCAATGAGCAAAAACTGGCCGCATCGGCCGCCCGCCGTCTTTCGCCTCGACGACGATCACGTGATGGTCGGTCTGGTCAAAGACGAAGCCGTCAAACGCGCCGTGCAGGTGATACCGGAGCCGGACGTCGAGACATCGGTCATTGCCGTCGACGATCCGCTGCAATGGCGGCGGCGGGGTTTCCGCTGGGGCGCGGTGTTTTGGGGCGCCGTGGGCGGCTTGATCTTGCTCGCCGCCAGTCTCGGGGTCGTTCGCCTGATCGAGGATTTGTTCGCGCGCAATCAGGAATTCGGTTTTCTCGGCTTGGCGCTCGCGATACTGGCCGCGGTCGCGTTTTTGGTCGTCGTCATTCGCGAGACGATGGGTCTGGCGCGGCTTGCGACCATCGAAAAGCTTAATCGGCGCGCCTCGGATACGCTGCTGAACGACGATCGCCAGGACGGCCTGGCGGTTGCGCGCGATCTCCTTGCGCTGACGCGCCGCATGCCGCGGCTGGCGCGCAGCCGCGCCACGATGGAGAGCCATATCGGCGATATCATCGACGGCGCCGACATGGTGCGCCTTGTCGAGCGCGAGCTGATGACGCCGCTGGATCAGCAGGCGCGCCGCATCGTCACCGCGGCGGCCACACGGGTGTCGGCCTTCACCGCGCTGAGCCCGCGCGCCGCCATCGACGTGCTGTTCGTGTTCGGCTCGGCACTGATCCTGGTGCGCCGGCTGTCTTTGCTGTACGGAGCGCGACCGGGAACGCTGGGCCTGATCCGACTCATGCGTCTCGTGGTCTTGCATCTGGCGATGACCGGAGGAATGGCGACGAGCGACGGCCTGATTCAACAGATGCTCGGCCACGGCATCGCCGGCAAATTGTCGGCGCGGCTCGGCGAGGGCCTGCTCAACGGTTTCCTCACCGCACGCTTGGGCCTCGCCGCAATAGACGTCGTGCGGCCGCTGCCATTCACCGCCTTGCCCCGTCCCACGCTGCGCAATCTCATGAGCGACGTGGTGCGCGGCTTTGGCGAGAAGGACGAAGCGCCGCCGTCGAGAGATGCCGACCTATCGCGATCTTCGGGTGGCTAGATCCGCCGCCTAGAGCGAAATCGCTTCAGGTTGAAGCGATTTGCGCTCTATTTTCGGGATCATGCTCTAGCGCATCAGCAAGGTCATGCCGCCGAGACCGAGCGAGACCTGAAATCCGGCTTGAACGCCCTGCAACGTGAGAACGACGCCGTTGCCGTTCTGCAGCGTTGCCACCTGGGCGCCGCCGACGAAAGCGCCGCCAGCGCCTACACCCGCATAAGTGCCGTTGATGGCACCAGGACGCGTCAAATTGCTCGCCGTGCCGACCAGGTCCACCGCCGCGATGCCGAGGCTGCCGATGCCGATGCCGCTGACGGACAGCCGATATCTGTGGCCATGAAAGATCAAGACGCCGTTGCCGCCGCCGACGCCGACGATGAATCCCACCCTGACGATGTGCAGGCGGACTTGGCCCGTGGTCTGTGCCTGCGAGGGCGTGGCAGCGCCCAGCAGCATGACCGCCAGCGACACCGCGGCCGCAGCCATTTTCATTGCACGCGTGAAGACAAGCATTGACGCCTCCCGATTGATTTTGCCGTTCCGTTCGACCCGAACGGAGCAGTAACACAATTCCGGAGCGTCTCACATATTGGACCACGGTCCAATAGCACCCCGAGCCTCAAGGAAGAGCGTCACCGTCGGGCGCTCAATGCTCGTAGATCAAGCACGTCGTCGTGCCGTGCGCGAGAACGCGGCCATCCTTATCCGTCAGCTTTCCCTCAGCAGTACCGACGCGGCGCCCGCAACTGATGACTTTGCCTTCGGCCTTCACCAGGCCGGTCTGCGGCGTGATGGGCCGCACCAGCGAAATCTTGAACTCGAGTGTCGTTTGCGCGAAGCCCTTGTCCAGCATCGACTGGACGGCGAGCCCCATGGCGCTGTCGAGCAAGGTTGCGGCAAGGCCGCCGTGGACTGTGCCGGCCGGATTGCGGTGTCCCGCGTGGGGTGTCGCGGCGGCAGCCACGCGGCCCTTGGCAACCTCGACAATGTCATAACCGAGCGTTTCCGCCATCGTGTTCAGGGGCAGCGTGCCGTCGACCAGCCCCTGGACGAATTCGAGACCGCTCAAGGCGCGTTGCTGGTCGTCATCGATGACGCCGAAACGTTTGCCAGCGGAAGATTGCGTCATGAATTGTACTCCGCGCGAGTTGGCAGAGCGTCACCCGGGAGTAGTTTTAGAACCACCCGTTTTCTGCGGGACTAATCGCCCTGGCTTCACGCCTTGCGCGCCTGATGCTTGTCGATCGCCGCCTGCATTGCCGCGCACGACTGATCGCCGGCGCTCGCACATGGCGATTACTCATCAATGTCAATTACCCGAACAGCGCGCACGCCTGCCTTTCTAAAGACCCCAATAAACAAACAAAGAAGCCCCGGCGTCGTGTCTCGCCGGGGCCTCTCCGTCAACACAGATCGGGGCTCAGACTAATGACCCGATTGCTTACTGCTAGTGAGTATTGGTTACGTGAGGTTCAACAGACGTCGTCACGAACAAATTAACATGTCGGGGAAATCCCGACAGGGTTGATAATGACCGCGAGATCAAATGAGCCAGTGCGTGTTCCACTTCATGTCAATAGCAGACGGTCACGTTTCACTATTCGCTGGCATCACGCCTTGCGCGCCTGATGCTTATCGATCGCCGCCTGCACCGCGGCGCGCGACTGATCGCCGGCGCTGGCGTATTTGGCCTTGGCGTCGTCGTAGCTCCATTGCCGCAGTTCGTTCGAATTGCGCTGGAAGTGCGGGTGGACGTAGCGCGCCATCAGCTCGTAGCTTTTTTGGGTCGCCGGCCAATCGGCCCAATTGTGTGCCAGAAGCAGCACGCCCCCGAAGCCGCCGTTCGGAGCCGCGCCACAGCCGCTCGAAATGGCGGATGCAATCGTCAGGCGTGCCGATGCAAGCAATACCCGAAGCCACCAGATATTCGGCCGGGTCGGTGGTGATGTCGGGCGGCACGATGGGGAAGGTCGCCACTTCGCTGAAATAGCGCTTGAAGTCTTCCAGGCCGAATTTCATGTCGGCACGCGCCTGCTCGCGAGTCTCCGCAACGTGCGCAAAGGTGACGATGCGCCACTTGCGGCGGTCCGCGGTCTTGCCGTGCGCCCGCGCGCTCTCCTCGTAGACGCCCCAGTTGCTGGCATGGGCCTTGAGCGCGTCGTCCGAGGTGCCTCCGATCGATAGCATGCCGATGCCGTGCTTACCTGCCGACAGTGCGCCGGTCGGAGAGCGCGCCGAGGCTACCGCCATCTCCATCATCGGCTGCGAATAGCTTTTGAATTGCAGCCGCGCTTCGTGCAGCTCGAACCAGTCGGTCTTTTTGGTCACCGCGCCGCCTTGCATCAGCTCCATGATGACGTCGAGCGATTCATCGAGCTTGCGGCGCTGGTCTTCGGCCTTGAGCCCCATCTTGATCCGCGTCATACACGAGCGAGCCCGGCCCGACGCCGAACATGGCGCGGCCGCGCGTCATGTAGTCGAGCTGCATCATGCGGCCCGCCACAGTGAAGGGATTATGATAGGGCAGCGAGACCACGCCGGTGCCGAGCCGGATGTGCCGCGTGCGCTCGGCCGCGGCGGCGATGAACATTTCGGGGCAGGCGATGATCTCGTAGCCGCCCGAATGGTGCTCGCCGATCCAGGCCTCGTGATAGTTCAGCCGGTCGAGATGGACCAGAAGCTCCATGTCGCGATCGAGCGCCAGCAGCGGGTTTTCGCCGAGCGCGTGGAACGGCGCGAGGAAAACACCGGTCTTCAAAAATCTGTCGTTCATGGGCTTTGGTCTTCTTCGCAGGTGTCTTGTTACCCCGATCGTAGCGATAACCGGTCGGCTAACAAGCCGGTCGCGCTTGGCGACAGTCGATCGCATGAGTTTGCGCCTTATGTCACACACTGGGGGTGCCGCGATGTGCTAGGGGTCAATGACTTTTTGGCGTGGTTTTTGCCCGGGGGCGGCAGATGCGACGGCGCGAATTCATCTCGACGCTTGGCGCTGGTCTGGCGGCTTGGCCGCTTGCGGCGCGTGCGCAGTCGGCGGCACCGGTGATCGGAGTATTATGGCCGGGGGCGTCTCCACCCGAACCGCCCCGCATGGAATCGTTAAGGCAGGCGTTGCGCCAATTGGGCTTCGTCGAAGGACAAAATATTTCAATCGAACTGCGCTATGCGCGAGGCGGCCTGCAACAGCTGCCCGAGCTTGCCGCAGAACTGGTCCGCATGAAGGTCGATGTCCTTGTCGCCTTCGGCGATCTCACTCCGAGAATTGCACAACAGGCAACGCCGACGATCCCGATCGTGGCAATCAGCGACGACATCGTTGGGGCGGGACTTGTCGCGTCTCTCTCACGGCCCGGCGCCAACACTACCGGGCTGACGATCATGTCTCCGGAACTCAGCGCAAAGCGTCTCGAGGTGCTGCAAGAGATGGTGCCCGGAATGTCTCGCGTCGTAGCGCTTTGGGACCCGACGACCGGAGCATCGCAAGTCGACGCGACACAGCGCGCCGCAGGGTCGTTGAACCTGAGCCTCCAAGTGCTGGAAGTGCGGCGTCGGGAAGATATTATTGATGCATTTCGCACGGCACAGTCTGGCCGCGCCGATGCTCTCAACATTTTCTCTTCACCGTTTCTCACTTCCCTCTACCGCGAGATCATTGCCTTGTCGGCCGAGCACCGCCTTCCTGCAATCTATCAATGGAAGGAACATGTCGAAACCGGCGGCCTATTGTCATATGGGCCTAGCCTTGCGGCGATGTGGCGGCAGGCCGGAACGATCATCGTCAAAGTCCTCAAAGGTGCAAAACCCGCCGATCTCCCGGTCGAACAACCTACCAAGTTTGAGCTTGCGTTGAACGCAAGGACCGCGAAGACGCTAGGCATTGCCATTCCGTCGGCGGTTCTGGTGCGCGCTGACGACGTGTTTGAGTGACAATCCGGCACGACAATTCGTCGGCGTTTTAGAACGCAGGCGGATTCTCAAGGGCGAGAAGCCGGCCGCCCTTGTTCTGCCGCCGTCTTCGCGTCACTTTGGCAGCAGCCCCTTACCATCACTGCACCGGGGACGCCGACGGAGACCGAATTGGATAGGGTTACCACAGTATCGGCCGCGACCGGAGTGAACGCGTCATCCCCGGTGTTTCGGGCCGTCATCTATGTCGCCGCTTTCGTCACCGGCGCGATCGTGATGAGTTTTGAAATGCTCGGCTCGCGCTATCTCAATCCCTATTTCGGCAGCGGCATCTATACCTGGGCGGCGCTGATTTCGACGGTGCTGGCGGCACTCACCGCCGGCTATTTCCTCGGCGGCTTCATTGCCGATCGCACGGTGTCGGTATCGGTCCTGGGCGCTATCGTCAGTGTCGCGTCGCTGTATCTCCTGGCATTGCCGGGCTTTGCCGACGTCATACTGGGCTTTGTGTCCAAAACTATGGACGACGTGCGGCTCGGCAGCCTCTGCGCCGCGCTCGCCATCATGGTCCTGCCGGTCGCGCTGCTCGGCGTCTATTCGCCGTTTGCGATCAGGTTGGTGTTGCGCGCCGCCCAGCATTCCGGAACCGTCTCCGGCACGGTGTATGGCGTTTCCACCGCAGGCTCGATCGCCGGTACGCTTGGCACGACATTCTTCCTCATACCGACCATCGGAACGCGCGCTATTACGTTTTTGCTGGGCGCTGCCGGCCTGTGCTGCGGGCTGTTGCTGTTTGCGCTCGGCCGGCTGCGTCGGCGGGCAAAGGGTGTCGCGGTACTTGCCGCGTTCGCGATGCTCGTGCTCGGCGGCGGTCGCGCGTGGGCGGATGATGTGTTCGACGCCAACGTGCGAGCGCAGATGCTCAAGCACGGCGACGGCCGAGTCGCGCACCTGGAAACCGAGTACAACAATTTGTTCATCGACAAGCACGGATCGTGGCTCGGGCTGAGCAGCATGTACACCGGTCGTCCCAACTACGTCGAATCGATCGTCGATCTCAAAGACCCCGACGCCATGCCGGTGCCCTACGACCAGACCATGACGGCGGCGCTCGCTTACCCGACGGCGCCGAAGCGCATTCTGATGATCGGGCTTGGCGCCGGATCGATATCGACCTATCTCGGCCGCGCCATGCCGGACGCCCAGATCGACGTGGTGGAGCTCGACCCCGGCGTCATCGGCGCGGGGAAGGACTATTTCGGCCTGCGCGAGACCGAGCGGGTTCGGCTCATTGCCGGCGACGGCCGGGTCTACCTCAACCGCCACAAAGACCTTTATGACCTTATCCTCTTGGATGCATTTCGCGAGCTTGGTATTCCATTTCATTTGCTGACGCGGGAGTTTTATGGGCTGGTCAAAGAGCATCTCGCTCCCGGCGGCGCCATGGCGTCGAACGTGGCCGCCAACACCAAACTTTATCTCTCGACCTTGGTCACCTTGGGCGCGGTATTTCCGACCGTCGATGCCTATCCCGAATGGCTCGACCGCAGCGAGGCGCAGGTCATTGCGGTAGCCATGCCGGCTCAACGGCCGACCGCGGATGCGTTGCAGCAATCCGCCACCGCGCTGCAGCAGCAGTATCATTTCCGCTATCCGTTGCCCGCTCTCGCCGGCAAACGGGTTACCGCGCCGGATTCGGAAGGCGGCGAATTGCTGACCGACGACTTCGCGCCGGCCGATCTTTATCGAGTCACGCCCGTCAAATTGCCGAAGCGTCAATAAGCGCTCGCGACCGCGACGCGATAATCACGTGATGATTTTGCTGCGGTGCGTCAGAGTACGCGAATCCAGTTCCCTGTGATGCGCGTCACACTGCCTGGTTAAGGAAATGCGTATACAAATCAAGCGGCGCCAATTGGGGGACGGGAAAATGGCGGCCTATTTCATCTCGGATGCTTCTGTGAAAAATCCAGAAGCTTTGGAAATCTTTCGCGCGCGAGCGCTTTCATCGATCACCCGATATGGCGGGCGCTACTTGGCGCGTGCCGGTTCGGTCGAGCCGGTGGAAGGAACCTGGAAGCCGAGCGCGATCGTCATCATCGAGTTTCCCGATCTCGAGCGCGCCAAGGCCTGGTATCGATCCGCCGAATATGCCGCGGCGCTCGCGGTCCGCGACGACGCGATCAGCCGACACATGGTTCTTGTCGAAGGAATGTCTTAACCGAAAACCTCGCCTTCGCGTGAAGCGAGTTCTTCCATCGAGCGGACAACGTCTTGGCCTCACTCCGGCTTGATGTTGGCCTCTCGGATCACCTTGGCCCACTTCTCGGTCTCGCCTCCGATAAGATTCCCGAATTCGGCAGGCGTCATCGGCACCAGCACTTCACCCAAGTCGGCAAATTGCGAGCTCAGCTTGGAATCGCCGAGGCCTGCGTTGATCTCCTTGTTGAGCCTGTCGATGATCGCTGCGGGCGTGTCCTTTGACGCGCCAATGCCGAACCAGAGGCTCACGTCATAGCCCGGCAGGACTTCGGCCACGCTCGGCACGTTCGGCAATCCCTGCCATCGCGCCGCGGTCGTGACCGCCAGCACCCGCAGCTTGTCCGCTTGGATATAGCCGATTGACGAAGGCACGGGACAAAACACCACCTGCACCTGCCCGCCGAGCAGATCGGGAAAGTAACTGCCGCGATACGGTACGTGGACCATATCGATCCCCGCCATGAACATGAACAGCGCGCCAAAGATATGTGGCGCGCTGCCGCTGCCGGCCGATGCCATGTTGATTTTGCCCGGGTTAGCCTTGGCATAGGCGATGAACTCGGGGACCGTCTTGGCCGGAAATGACGGCGTGACCACCATGGCGTAAGGCGTGCGGCCGATGCTGGCGACCGGCGCGATATCGTGGATGAAATTGAAGTTGAGATTGTCGTAAAGCGACGCATTGATCGCGTTTGCCGCGGTGGCCAGAAGGAGCATGTAGCCGTCCGCAGGCGCACGCGCGACCGCCTCGGTGGCGACATTGCCGGCGGCGCCGGGCCTGTTATCGACGATGAATTGTTGGCCGAGACGCTCCGACAGCCATTGACCGATCAGTCGCGCGGTGATGTCGGCAGCGGAGCCGGGCGGAAAGCCGGCAATAATGCGCACCGGCCGCGTCGGATAGGCTTGCGCACTCGCGTTCCTTGACATCGCCGGGAACGCAGCGGCGCCCGCTGCAAGATGAAGAAAATGACGGCGGGGAAATTTCATCGGCGCCCTCGTTGCGTCTCAGCACGCTCCTGCCGCTGCCGACACCGTGATGAAAATCGATTTATCGCTCGCATTCCTGTCGCGCGCGAAGCGGGGCTGATCCGGATAATGCTTCCGGGCTCACTGACACAGGAACTGCTCGCCCGAGTGGCCGAAGCAGAATTTCTTGCCGACATTGATGAGCTGAACGCGCCGGTTGACGCCCGACGTCGGGTGCGCCGGATCGCGAAATTGCTCCTCGCCCATGCCGACCGCATCAAGCACGGCGGGATTGACCCCGAACGGATCGACCAAGGCTTCCCGGATCGCTTCGGCGCGGCGTTGGCTCAAGACCACGTTGGACTGGCGGCCGCCGACCGAATTGGTGTGTCCGATCACCAGAAAGCCATAGCCGAGCAGCAGCGGATGATGCAGCGCATCGGCGATGGCGCCCACGGTGCGATAGGACGACGGCCGGATGACCGCAGAACCGAAGTCGAAATCCACCTCGACGACGAACTGCGTGAGGCCTTCGAGCTGCGGGAAACTCATCGGCCGCGGCGGCAGTGCTCCCGGATTGTCACGGATGTAGTCCAGCACGGCCTGGCGCATCTGGGCGCCGGTCATTGCCAGCCTGTTGTTGCCGCTGACGTTGGCCAGGCTGGTGGCCATCTGCGATGAATTGATCGATTGTTGCGCCAGAGCGGCGGTGACGACGGCGGCGCAGAGCAGCGCACCGATGGCGAGCGTGTGATGGAGCTTCATGGCCGTGCCTTTTCCGTAGCCCAACCGGTATCGATGAAGGTCTGGTAGCAGCGCGGGCTCATCGCTTGCGGCGCCAAGCCGGCCATGCATGTCACGAGATTGGCATCGGCAAACGACGTGCCGCATAATCTTAAAATATCCGCACTGCAAACGTCGCCGATATCGCGCTGCGCCGTCGCGCGCCGCGTGATGGATGCATAAACCACCCCGGTGGTCTGCTGGCATTGCGGCGACATCCTGGCCGCATTGGCGTCGAAGCAGGCCCGCAGGCGCGGGCCGAGCGGGGCGCCCTTGCAGTATCTGGCAATGTCGTTTTTGCACACCGTGGCGATCTGCGAAATCGCTTCGGCGTAGCTCATCGTCTGCGCCGACGCCGTGCTCAAGCCGGCGAGCAGAATCGATGACGCCAGGACCAACGAGATTCGCTGCATTGCCTTGCCCTCCTACCCAATTACCCTCTTATTTTCTATGCCACCTCTGAACTGTCGCCCAGGAACCGGCCGGGATCAAGACGAATACGCCGCACGGCGGACATCCACCGGTCAGTAGACGCCGTTGCTTCCCCATCTATAGGGTTCATGCGCTAAAGATCGCCGTACGTGAGCGATGGCGAAGATCGAGACGGAGGAAATGCCGACACGGCGTCATCTGTTGGGAATTCTCGGGGGCGCGTGCGTGGCAACGAGCTTTCCGGCGCGCGCCGCCGAATTTCCGTCCGGCCCGATCACCTTCATCGTGTCGTTCCCGGCGGGCGGCAGCATCGACGTCGTCGTGCGGTCGATGGCGGGACGGCTCCAGGAGCAGCTCGGCAAAGCGATCGTCGTCGAGAATTGCGCCGGCGCCGGTGGCGTCTTGGCCGCGGGCGACGTCGTCAAGGCAGCGCCTGACGGACAGACGCTGTTGGCCGCGGCGAGCTCGCTTGCCGCCAATCCGACGCTGGTCAAGGCGTTGCCCTACGACACGCTCAAGGACCTGCAGGCGGTGGCGCTGATCTTCCGCACGCCGCTGGTGCTGGTGGTCAATCCGAAATTGCCGGTTCATTCGGTGGCGGAGCTGGTGGCGCTGTTGAAAGCAAAACCCGGCCAGATCAATTTCGGCCACGGCGGCCCCGGATCGGCGATCCATCTGGCCGGCGAGTTGTTCCAAGTCATGACCGGCACGACAATGACCGGCGTCTCCTACCGCGGCGCGCCGCTTGCGCTCAACGACGTCATGGCCGGTCATGTGGCGCTGATGTTCGCCGATGCCGGCAGCGTGATGGGGCAGATCAATGCCGGCACGGTGCGGCCGCTCGGCGTGTCCTCGACGATTCGCGTTCCGGCGCTGCCCGATGTTCCCACGATTGACGAAGCGGGCGTGCCCGGCTTCGACGCGGTCGGCTGGACCTTGATCTGCGCACCTGCGGCGACGCCGAAGCCGATCGTCGAGCGGCTCAACACCGAGCTCAATAAGGCCGCGGCCGCGCCTGAGGTGCAATCGCTGATGATCAAGCTCGGCACCGTTCCGGTGCAAAGTCCGGCGCCCGCCGAGCTGGAAAAATTCCTGGCGTCCGAAATCGAACGCTGGGGCGATCTCATCAAACGGGCCGGCGTCGCCAATACGCTTTAGCTGCGCGGCCTCCATGACACGGCAATGAGGATGGAATGAGCGAAGAAGACGTGTTGCGCGCAAAGACTGCCACACTGACGCGCATGCTGAACCTGCAAGGCACGGTCGGGATGTTCGGCCACGTCTCGATCCGCGTGCCGGGCACCGATAAGTGCTTCATCAGTCCCGGCGCCAGCACCGAAAAAACCACGGTCCGCCCGGAGCAGATTTTTACCTACAATATCGACGGCACCATCATCGAGCATCCCGGCGGCCTGATCCCGCTGGAATGGCGCATTCACACGCAAATCCATCGCGACCGGCCCGATGCCATGTGCGTTTGCCATCTGCACGCGCCGCACGCGCGCGCGCTCGGCATTGCCGGCAAGGCCTTGCAGCCGGTGTTTCTGCACGGCGCGTTTCTCTGCACCGGCGTGCCGACCTGGGACAATCCGCGGCTTGTGGTGTTGGACAGCCAGGCCGCGGACCTCTCGCGGGCGCTCGGCAATCACCGCGTCGCGCAGATGCGCGGCCACGGCAGCGTGGTTGTCGGCGCGACCGCGGAGGAGGCATTTTTTGCCTGCACGTTTCTGGAAGAAAACGCGCAAATCCAGCTGCAGGCGGAGATCATGGGCGGCGCCATTCCCTTGAGTGAAGACGAGGCCCGCGACTGCGCCGCGGGAACTTTCAATCCGCGGCTGTTTGCGTTGTTGTGGGCGTTCTACGAGAACAAGGTGAGGCTCGACTAGCGCTAAGCGGGCATCGACCTCCATATTTGCCGTGATGCACAACACTGCTCTCGTGCAATGCTGTGATAGATTGCGTCCCGGATTTGAGGGCATCCCATGAAGCGGCGCGATTTTATCGCGACACTCGGCGGCGCGGCGGTGTCATGGCCGCTCGCGGCGCGCGCGCAAACGGAGCGCTTGCGGCGCATTGCGGTGCTGATGCTCTACCCCGAGAGCGATCCCCAGGGTCAAATTCGCGCTACGGCGTTCCGCAAAGAACTCGAGAAGCTCGGCTGGACGGTCGGTGGCAACCTGCAGATCGATTTTCATTGGGGGACTGGCGACTCAGACTGGATACGAAGCGCAACGGCACAGCTGTTGGCATCGGCGCCGGACCTGATCGTCGCCAATGGCGATGCCGCGGCGAGAATTGTGCGCCAGTCGACCGCGAGTGTTCCGGTTATCTTCATTGCCGGCGGCGATCCGGTCGCGGGCGGTCTGGTGCAGAGCCTCGCCCATCCCGGGGGCAACGTGACCGGCTTCACTGTTTTGGAGCCGAGCCTGGGCGCAAAATTGCTCGAGCTGCTCAAGGAACTGACGCCGCGCCTCGCCAGGGTCGCCGTACTGTTCAACCCGGACAATCTCGGCAACCAGCAAACCTTCGAGTCGGCGAAAGCGGCGGCGCCGAAGTTTGCGGTCGACGTGACGGAAGCGCCGTGGCGCGGCGCCGCGGAGTTTGAGACGGCGATGTTGCAGTGGGGACAACAGCCGGATTTTGGATTGATTGTGCCGCCCGATCCCGCGATCAATTCGCAGCGCGCCCTGATCATTGCGCTGGCGGCGCGTTACCGATTGCCTGTCATTTACGGATTGCGGGTCGCCGCGGCCGATGGCGGTCTGATGTCCTACGGTATCGATATTCCCGAGCTGTTTCGTCAGGCGGCGGACTATGCCAGCCGCATCCTCAAGGGCGAGAAGCCCGCCGATCTGCCGGTGCAACTGCCGACCAAGTTCGAGCTCGTGATCAATCTCAAGACCGCCAAGGCGTTTGGCCTTGCGGTTCCGGATAAACTGCTCGCCACCGCCGACGAGGTCATTGAATGAAACGACGCGATTTCGTCACGCTCATCGGCGCCGCCGCAGCATGGCCGTTCGCGGCGCGGGCGCAGCAGGACAGTGCGCCTCGGCGCCTCGGCGTGCTGGTGCCATCTTCACCTGACGATCAGGAGATAAAGAAAGAACTGGCCGCATTTATCAGACAGATGCAAAACCTGGGTTGGACGGAAGGCGGCAATCTCCGCGTCGACTACCGCTGGTCAGGCGGCGACAGCCAAAAAACGCAAGTCTTAGCCAAGGAACTGGTCGATACCCATCCGGACATCATCTTCGTGCGGAGCACGTCTGCCACCGCTGCGCTTTTGAAGAACACGCCCACCATCCCCATCGTGTTTGCCGTGGTGTCCGATCCGGTCGGCGAAGGATTTGTCGCCAGCGTCGCGCGGCCGGGCGGAAACGTCACCGGCTTCACCAATGCCGAGCCGTCGCTGTCGGGAAAATGGCTGGGACTTCTCAAAGAGGTCGCGCCCAAGATGGCGCGCGTGGGATATTTGTTCGATCCGAAAGTGGCGCCAGGCGGGGGAAACTATTTCACGAATTTTATCAACGCCGCGGCTGCCGCATCTATGGTGGTCCCAGCGGCCTTGCCCGTTCACGGCAGCGACGACATCGAGCGCGCGATTGCCGAGTTTTCCCACGCACCCGACGGCGGCTTGATCGTGTTACCGGACGCCACGACGAATCTCCATCGCGCGCAGATCATCGCGCTGGCAGGCCGCTATCGGCTTCCGGCTATCTACGCGTTCCGCAATCTTGCTGAGGAGGGCGGCCTGATGTCTTACGGCGCCGATGTGGCCGAATCGTTTCAGCTCGCGGCGAACTATGTGGATCGGATTCTCAAAGGCGCCAAGCCTGCCGATCTTCCCATTCAGCTGCCGGAGAAATTCGAGTTCGTGCTCAATCTGAAGACGGCCAAAGCGCTCGGCATCCAGATTCCGCCCGGGGTGATGGCGATTGCCGACGGGGTGATCGAATAAAGCGGGTCGGCGTCGTCCTCCGTCCCTATCGAACGAAAAGCGATACTGATAGTTTGCGCGCTCCGGGAGACGCGCGATGAAACTTCCGCGCCGGACATTTCTGACATTGGCGGGCGCCGTCGCCGCCGCACCCGCGTTTCCGCGCATCGCTTCCGCGCTGGATTATCCGACGCGGCCGATCACGATCATCGTCCCGTTCCCCGCCGGCGGCCCGGTCGATACGCTGGCGCGGCTTTTGTCTGAGCCGATGCGGATCGCGCTCGGCCAGCCGCTGGTGGTCGAGAATGTCGGCGGCGCCGGCGGCAGCATCGCCGTGGCCCGCCTCGCCCGCGCCGAGCCCGACGGCTACACCATGATCCTCGGCAACTGGACGAGCCTCGTTGGCACGCCGGCGGTCTATGCGGTGCCGTTCGATGTGAAGAACGATTTTGCGCCGGTCGCGCTGTTGGCGTTTTCGCCGCTGATGCTGGTCGGCAGAAAATCGCTGCCGGCGAACAACGTGAAAGAGCTGATCGCCTGGCTCAAAAACAATCCCGGCAAGGCGACGTCGGGCACCATCGGCGTCGGCAGTCCGAGCCAGGTCGGCGCCATTTATTTTCAGAAACTCACCGGCACGCAGATCCAGCTGGTGCCCTATCGCGGCGCGGCGCCGGCATTGACCGATCTGCTCGGCGGCCAGATCGACCTGCGCATGGGCGCGGAAGCCTCCCAGATGTTGCCTTATCTGAAGAGCGATACGGTCAAGGCGTTCGCCATCATGGACAAGACGCGCTGGGCGCCGGCGCCCGATATCCCGACCATCGAGGAAGCCGGCGTGCCCGAACTGGCACTGTCGTTCTGGCAGGCGTTCTGGGTGCCGAAGTCGACGCCGGAAGCCATCGTCGCCAAGCTCAATGCAGCGGCGGTCGCTGCTCTGGCCGACGCGGGAGTGCGCCGCCGGTTGGACGATCTGGGCCAGGAGATTCCGCCGCGCGCTCAGCAGACGCCGCAGGCGCTCAGTGCCTTTCACAGGTCCGAAATCGACAAGTGGTGGCCGATCATCAAGGACGCGGGCATCAAGCCGGAATGAGGATGATCAAAAACACCCGCAGCGTCGAGAAAGCGGCCTTGATCCGTTGGACGATTTGACCCGGCTTTGACGGCTCGGACGCCAGCGCGCCACAATGGCGACGCATCATTCGGGACCAGTCGTTCGGTCAAAGGATTTTCATGCCGCCGCTCAGCAATCTCGCCACCCGCGACGTCGAGACCTTGGTGCATCCCTACACCAATCTGTCCGGCCTTCGCGACACCGGGCCGCTCATCATCGAGCGCGGCCAGGGCGTCTATGTCTACGACACCGAGGGCAAGCCTTACATCGAAGGCATGGCGGGGCTGTGGTGCACGGCGCTCGGCTACGGCAACGAGGAGTTGGTCGAGGCCGCGGCGGCGCAGATGCGCAAGCTCTCCTTCGCCCATCTGTTCACCGGCAAGAGCCACGACCCGGCCATCGAGCTTGCGGAGAAACTGAAAGAGATCGCGCCGGTGCCGATCTCGAAGGTTTTCTTTTGCAATTCCGGGTCGGAGGCCAACGATACCCAGGTCAAGCTCGTTTGGTATCTCAACAACGCGCTCGGCCGGCCGAGCAAAAAGAAGATCATCAGCCGCGTGAAGGGCTATCACGGCGTCACCATCGTGGCGGCGTCGCTGACCGGGCTGCCCGCCAATCACCGCGACTTCGACCTGCCGCTGCCGGGTTTTTTGCACACCAGTTGCCCGCATCATTATCGTTTCGCGCAAGATGGCGAGAGCGAGGAACAATTCGCCACGCGCCTTGCCGAAGAGCTCGAAGCGTTGATCGTCAAGGAAGGCCCCGACACGGTGGCGGCCTTCATCGCCGAGCCGGTGATGGGCGCCGGCGGCGTGATCGTGCCGCCGAAAACCTATTTCGAAAAGATCATGGCGGTCTGCACAAAATACGACGTGTTCATGATCTCGGACGAAGTGATCTGCGGCTTCGGCCGGCTCGGCACGACGTTCGGCTGCGAAAAGCTGAACTTCAAGCCGCACTCGATCTCAATCGCCAAGGCGCTGTCGTCGGCCTACCTGCCGATCGCCGGCGTGATGATTCAGGAGGCGATGTATCAGGCGCTGCTCGCCGAGAGCAAAAAGATCGGCGTGTTCGGCCACGGCTTCACTTACGGCGGCCATCCGGTGTCGGCCGCGGTGGCGCTCAAGACGCTCGAAATCTATGCCCGCGACCGCATCTTCGAAACCGCCGCGGCGCGGGCACCGCAATTCCAGGCCCGGCTCGCCGCGCTCAATGCACATCCGCTGGTCGGCGAAGCGCGCGGCCTCGGCCTGATCGGCGGCGTGGAACTCGTCGCCGACAAGCGCGACAAGCGCGCTTTCGCCCCGCAGCACGGCGTCGCCGCCAAGGCGGTGCAATTCGCCGAAGCCGAAGGCTTGATCGTGCGCGCGGTGCTGGGCGATGTCATTACGCTGTGCCCGCCGCTCATCATTAGCGCGGCAGAGATCGACGACCTGTTCGACCGGCTCAGCCGCGCGCTCGACAAGACGCTGGATTGGGTTAACGCCGGACGCCTCGCGCAGACGTGAAGGCGCGGTAACACACTTTCATCGTTTGCACGCTATAAGCCGCCCATGAAAGCCGACATCCCGCCCGGAACCGCACGACGGCCCGCGCCCAGCGCGCAGCCGCGCGTCACGCGCCGCCGTGTGCTTACCGGCGCTGCGGGTTTGTTTGGACTGTCGGCGGCGACCGCGGTCTATGCCGGCGCCATCGAACCCGACGGCCTTGTCGTCACGCGCTATAAGCCGGCTTTGCCGGGCTGGCCCGCCGGCCGCAGGCTCTCCATCACCGTGATCGCCGATCTCCATGCCGGCGGTCCCGACATGCAGCTCGAACACATCCGCCGCATTGTCGATCGGGCGAGCGCGCTTAAATCCGACATCGTGTTGTTGCTCGGCGACTTCATCGCCTCGTACCGCTTCGCCATCACCAAGGTGCCCGATCCGGCCTGGGCGGCGGAGCTGGCGCGGCTACAGGCGCCGCTCGGCACCTGGGCGATCCTCGGCAATCACGATTGGTGGCACGATTTACATGGCGTGCGCGATGCGCTCGCCGGGGTAAAGATTCCGGTGCTGGAAAACGATGCCGTCCTGCTCGGCCCGGCCGGGCAGCGCTTCTGGCTCGCCGGCATCGGCGATCAATTGGCCATTCCGCTCGGCCACGGCCATTTTCGCGGCGTCGACGATCTGCCGCTGACGCTGTCGCGCATCCAAACCGACGATCCGGTCCTGCTCATGGTCCACGAGCCGGACATTTTCCCGCGCGTGCCGGAGCGCGTCGCGCTGACGCTCGCCGGCCATACCCATGGCGGCCAGATCCGCGTGCCGTTCCTTTGGCCGCATTTCGTGCCGTCGAAATACGGCGCGCGCTTTGCCTACGGCCACGTCGTCGAAGACGAGCGGCATCTGATCGTCTCCGGCGGGCTCGGCACCAGCATCATCCCGGCACGGCTCGGCGTGCCGCCGGAGATTTTGCATATCGAGCTTGGTGCTTAAAGCAAACGGCACCGAACCAGGTCGGCGCCACAAGCAATGATTCCGTTATCTCGTCGTGCTGGATCAAGGCGTGGGCCGGTGCCGCAAAGCAAAAAGCCCCGGGAGTGTCAAACCACCGGGGCTTCTTGGCCGGAGTGAAAAAGCCGACGCTTCGGCGATTAGGGGCCGAACTTGAAGCTGACGCCGCCTTCGAGCTGACTTTCGGTGAAATGACGGGTGACGTTGGTGGCCGGGAAAAATGCCACCGAGGACCTGTCGATGAACGTACCGAAATCGGAATAGCGATATTCCGCCAGCAACGACCAATTGTTGGTGACGGCATAGTCGATTCCGCCGCCGGCAGTCCAGCCATCACGCTCATGCGAAAGGCTGGCGAAGCCGCCGCCAAAGGCCGTGGTGTCATAAGTGTTGGTGATACGGGCGACGGCCCAGCCGCCGGTGGCGTAGAACAGCGCGCGATCGACGGCGACGCCCACCCGTCCGCGAACTGAACCCTGAGTGTCCGCCTTGGTGGTGGAGGTGCCGCAGAACAAGGGACAAACGCCGACGATGAAGGTCTTGTCCAGTCTCGTCCAGTCGACCGAGGCTTCGAGGCCAAACACCCATTGGCTGACCTGATAGTTGTATCCGGCATGGAAGCCGCCCATCCCGCCGGTCGTATTGACCGTGAACGGTATGAAGATCGGAGGCGGAAACGGTATGCCGGGGTTAGAAATGCTGGCGTTGTCGTGGCCCCAGGCGCCGCCGGCCTGGGCGCCGATATAGAAGCCCGTCCAGCTGAAGATCGGCGCCGGCGGCGGTGGCGGCGCTTTGAGCGCCATGTCCGCCGCGTTGGCGGTGCTCAAAGGCGCAGCGATGAGCAGTCCCGAAATTCCAATGATGCTGAGCAAAATGCGTTTCATGGTCGTCCCCCTAAGTCAGAGCCAATTCCCGATTCCTGTGCCTGACCTTCGCAGCGTCCGCGGCCACACGCGAGAGTAGAATCGACTTTTAAATCGCTTTTCCTCGCATAGTTGCAGCTATGTCACAGTTCCTCGAATGGTTGCGGCCGTGACTATGGCGTGACGGCCGCACTAAACCGCCGCCTCCACCCCCAGCGAGCGCATGAACATCGCCATGCCGTAGTGGAAGGCGATGAAGGCGCCGAGCTCCATGATCTGCGCCTCGCTCCAGTGCCGCTTCATCTCGTCATAGAACGCTTTGTCCACCTGATTGGCGTCGAGGAACATCAGGTCGGCGTAGCGCAGCGCGCATTTCTCGGCTTCACTAAAACCCTTGTCGTCGTCTTCGTAGGCGAAACAGCCCTCGTCGATGCGGGTTTCCGTCAATCCCATGGCGCGCGCTTTGCTTGAGCGCAGGCTGGCGAAATACTTGTCGCCCGCAAAGCGCGCCAACAGAATGCGCATGATCTCCTTGAGCTTGTGGTCGACATTGCCCTGGGCGTGGCTCATGAGCAGCGCGCGCAGCAGCGGCACGGCCTGCTCCGGCGCGCGCGCGACGATGCGCGCAAACAGATCGTTCGGCACGCCGAGCGCTTCGCCCTCGGCGATCAGCGCCCGCAACTCGGGATCGGTGATTGCGTTAAGCGGCAGCGGCGCAATATGGCTCATTCCGCGGCCTCCGGCTTGAGCGAGGTTGGCGCCGCGCCGTAGAGTTTTTCCGATTCCGCTTGGCTCACCAGGCGGCCGTCGGGCGAGAACAGCGGATAGAATTTCAGCGTGCCAAAGAACGTGTGATAGCCGAGATTGAAGCCGATGAAGGCGCCAAGCTCGACGATCTCTTCGTCGCTGTAGTGCTTGCGCAATTCGTCGAAGAAGGCGGCATCGACCGCGTCGGGATTGACCGACATCAGCTCGCTGTAACGCAGCGCGATCTTCTCCGCTGCCGTGAAGCGCCCGCTCTCGGCATAATTATCGATGCCTTCGTCGAGCAGCTCTTCCGATAATCCCTGTCGCTTCGCCGAAGCAGACCGGACATTCCCTCAATACGTGCAGCTCGCCGCACGGGACAGCTGAACCCGGATGACTTCCTTGAGCGGATGCGCAATGCGGCCTTTGTTGAAGCAGGCGTCCCAGGCCACGAACATCGCCTCGCACAGGTCGATGTTGTGACCCATCATGGCGTGAAAGCCGGGATCCGGTGCGCGGTGCTCGAGGCACTTGTCGATATAGGGCTTCAGCTTGGTCTGCCGCAGCGCCTCGATGTCCAGCATCGTGATATTCGGCATGATCTTACAAGCCTCCCTGCAGGGCGTTGATGCTGGCACGGTGGAAGGCGGCCCTGCAAGATATCGGCTCGTGCGGGGGCTCTTGGTCGAGCCAAAAAGAAACGGCGCCGACCGAAGTCGGCGCCGTTAGCATCCCCCGACGCTAAAACTTTGTCGGCCTAGTTTGGCCTCGCCGCCGGATCCAGGCCGCTGGCGACACGCGACGCCGCCATCGGCTGGCTTTGCGGCGCCAGCACCACGACGATGGTGCCCATTTTGACGCGGCTATAAAGATCCATGACGTCTTCGTTGGTCATGCGGATGCAGCCCGAGGAGATCGCCTGGCCGATATATTCCGGCTGATTGGTACCGTGGATGCGGTACAGCGTATCCTTGTTGCCGGAGAACAGATAAAGGCCGCGGGCACCCAGCGGATTATGCGGGCCGCCGGTGACGAAAGCCGGCAGCGGACCGAGCCGCTGCTGCTCGCCCTGCGTCGGCGTCCAGCCCGGCCATTCTTCCATGCGGCCGACCTTGGCGATGCCGCTCCACACCTGGGCATCTTCGCCGACGGTGATGCCGTAGCGGATCGCCTGATGGTTCGGCATCACGTAGAAGAGGAACTTGTTGTCGCTATCGACGACGATTGAGCCCGGCGTTTCCTTGCGGTCGAAGCTGACGACGTGCCGGCGATAGGGCTCCGGGATCGACGCCTGCGCGTAGGGCAGGTTCGACATCAACTGTTTATCGCGCGGCTTCCAGGAGACTTGAGTCGCCGGCTCAAGCGTCTCCTGCATGCAGCCGCCGAGCGTCAGGCCTATAATCAGAAATGCTATCGTACGCATGGTCATGGTCGCCTACTTCCCACAGCCCCGCTCACGCCCGCCCCGCCGAATAGCCTCGATCTCAATAACCAAATCGCGCTGCTGTTTCCAGCCGATAAGGCGACTGTCCCGCATAGTCGGCGCCGAGTGTGGCAGGAATGCCGCACTATCCTCAGGTTCCTTTGGATAATCGGCCTATTCGTCCCCAAACCCGTCAGTCGCGGCCAGGATACGCCGCACCCATTAAGCAAGGGTTTACCATGGCGGGTATCTGGTGCCGCCTGGGTTCGGTCGAAATGTCACGACAGCGCACGATTTGCCGCCCATTTCCGCCGCACTCGCCGCTTATGAATTGAGCATCACTCACCGGGACGGAAATGGGGTTTCATAATGCAAGTCGCGTTCGCCGATTTGGCCAAAAAGACCAGTGTAAAAAAGAGCAATGACCGCAAGATCCATGGCGAAGGCACGGTGCTCGCCGGCTGCTACGGGCAGATCGGCATTTCCGCGGTAGCGGCTGCCGCGCGCTACCAGGGCAACGCCAAGAACCCGGTCTATGCGCCGGCTTCGAGCAAATGGCGCGACCGTATCGCCGAGGCGGCCGCCTAGCGCGCTGCGTTTATCCGGCTTCGGTTGGAAAAAGGGGACGCGATGTCCCCTTTTTGCTTTCTTAGTGGGCCGTTGTCGGCGATACGAAGCTCGGTAACGTCGCGCTGAGCGGCGGGCGAACGCAGAGCCGACACCATGGCCGACTTTTCCGCTGCCGAGATCGAGGCCGGACGGCTCCTGTTTGCCGGCGCATGGGATTTTATCTCCGCGGCGGGTGGGCTCGAACTCGGTGCCGCCGATGAGTACGCCGGAGATTGCGTTTGCCGGCCGTTCCAATGTCGGCAAGTCAAGTCTGATCAATGCGCTGACCGGCCGCCGCGCGCTGGCGCGCACTTCGAATACGCCTGGCCGTACCCAGCAACTGATCTTCTTCGGTGGCTCGGGTCGGCTCGTGCTGACCGACATGCCGGGTTACGGCTATGCGGCCGTGGCCAAGAGCAAGGTCGCCGCCTGGACTGATCTCATCCATGACTATCTGCGCGGCCGTGCCACGCTGGCGCGGGTCTATGTGTTGATCGACGCGCGGCATGGGCTGAAAGACGCCGACGACACCATTCTCGATACGCTGAGCAAAGCCGCCGTCAGCCACGAGATCGTGCTGACCAAATGCGACCAGATCGAGGAAGCGGCGCTCGCCGAGCGGACCGAAGCCGTCAAAGCGGCGATACGAAAGCGGCCGGCGGCGTTTCCCGATCTGATCGCCACCTCGGCGCGGACCGGCGCCGGCATCGATCTATTGCGCGCCGCCATTGCGCGGCTCCTCGCCGAGCAAGGCGCACGAACCAAAGATATCCACGGGCACCGATCATGAACGACGGGCTGGAAGGCGTGGTCGCGGCGGAAACGGTGCTGAGCCATGCCGATGGCGAGAGCGGCGCGGTCTGGGTGCGCGGTCACACCATCGAGCGTCTTGCCGCCGAGCACGGCTATGAAGGCGCGGTGGCGGTGATGTGGGAGGGCTTTGCCGGCCGGGGTCTCACCCGCGCGGGCATGCGCGAAGCGCTCGCCGCAGCGCGCGCCGCTGCGTTCGCGCGCAGCGGCGAATGGCTTGCCTGCGCGGCGCCGCGGCCGCTGGCCGAAGGTTTGCGCATCGCGCTTGCGGCGTTGCCGGACGATGCCGAGCCCGCGGCTATTCTCGCGACCTTGCCGGTGGCGATCGCGGTCCTCGTTCGCAGCCATGCCGGCAAACCGCCGGTCGCGCCCGATCCGTCGCTCGCCACCGCCGCCGATCTTTTGCACATGATCGCCGGCGCGCCGGTCGCGCCGCAACGCGCAGCCGCGCTCGATACTTATCTCGCGACCGTCATCGACAACGGCCTTGGCAATTCCACCTTCGCGGCGCGCGTCGTCGTCTCGTCGCGCGCCTCGCTCGCCGCCGCGGTGCTGGGCGGCTATTGCGCGTTCTGCGGCCCGCTGCACGGCGGCGCGCCGGGGCTCGCGCTCGATATGCTCGACGAGATCGAGGCGAGCGGCGACATCGACGGCTGGATCGAGCAAAAGCTCGCTTCCGGCGGCCGCCTCATGGGCTTCGGTCATCGCATCTTCCGCCATCGCGATCCGCGCGCCGACCTGTTGCGCGCGGCGCTGCGGCGGCTTGATCCGGACGCCGCCCGGCTCGGCTTTGTCATCGACGTCGAGCGCCGCGCGGTCGCGGCGCTGCAGCGCCGCAAGCCCGGCCGCAGGGTCGAAGCCAATATCGAGATGGACGCTGGCCTCTTGCTCGACGCCATCGGCCTGCCGCGCCAGGCCTTCACCCCGGTCTTTGCCGTCGCGCGCTGCGCCGCCTGGCTGGCGCACGCCATGGAGCAGCAACAAACCGGCCGCATGATCCGCCCGGCCTCGACCTATATCGGGCCTGTTCCGGCTGAATGAGTTGTCGCGCCCCGTGCGCACCGCTACATAAGCTTCGCCAAAAGATTGCCGGGAAGACCGATCCGATGAGCGCAAGCGATCCCGTTAGCCCCGAGGTGCAGGCCCGTATCCTGTCCGAAGCGCTGCCCTATATGCAGCGCTACGACGAGGAGATCATCGTCGTGAAATACGGCGGCCACGCCATGGGCGATGAGCATCTCGCCCGCGACTTCGCCCGCGACATCGTGCTTCTGGAGCAGACCGCCATCAATCCGATCGTGGTGCATGGCGGCGGGCCGCAGATCGAGGCGATGCTGAAAAAGGTCGGCGTGCAGTCGCAATACGCCGCCGGCTTGCGCATCACCGACGCCAAGACGCTGGAAATCGTCGAAATGGTGCTGGCCGGCTCCATCAACAAGCAGATGGTCGGCTACATCAACGAGGCCGGCGGCAAGGCGGTCGGCTTGTGCGGCAAGGACGGCAACATGGTGGTGGCGCGCAAGCTCACCCGCACCGTGATCGATCCGGATTCCGCCATCGAGCAGGTGATCGATCTCGGCTATGTCGGCGAGCCGGAAAAAGTCGACACCACGGTGCTCACCCAGATTCTCGGCCGCGAGCTCATTCCGGTGCTGGCGCCGGTCGCCGCCGCGGCCAATGGCGGCACCTTCAACGTCAATGCCGACACCTTTGCCGGTGCGATTGCCGGCGCGCTCAAGGCCAAGCGCCTGTTGCTGCTCACCGACGTGCCCGGCGTGCTCGACAAGTCGAAGAGCCTGATCAAGGAACTGTCGGTCGACGAGGCGCGCCGCCTGATCGCCGACGGCACCATTTCGGGCGGCATGATCCCGAAAGTGGAAACCTGCATCGAGGCGCTCGATCACGGCGTCGAAGGCGTCGTCATCCTCGACGGCAAGGTGCCGCACGCGGTGCTGCTCGAACTGTTCACCGAGCTCGGCTCCGGCACGCTCATTCATCACTGACGCCGATGGGATCGGGCAGCGTGCGCGAGCGGCTTTACGCTCTTGGGCCGGGCATCATCGCCGCGGCGTCATTCGGCATCGGCGATACTTTCGCCAAAGTGGCTCTCGCCGCCGGCGCCGACGTGCTGACGCTGGCGCTGGCCCGCGGCGTCGCCGGTGTGGGCATTTTATTTTTGTATCTGCGTATCGGCGCGCCGCCGCTGCCGGCGACGCCGCGCACGCGGGCCATCGCACTCGGGCTCGGCGTGTTGTTCGCGGCAATCGTCTACGGCCTGTTCAAGGCCATCGATCTCATCACCGTGCCGATCGCCGTTCTCACCTATTTCATCTATCCGCTGTTGACCGGCATCGGCGCCGCGCTGTTCGGCGTGGAGCGGCTCGGCTGGCAGGGCATGCTCGCCGCCCTGGTGGCGTTCTTCGGCCTGGCGCTGACGATCGGCGCCTATCCGCAGCATTTGTCGGTCGCGGGATTGGCGTTTGCCATCGGCGCCGCGCTGTGCCGCACGGTGTTTCTGCTGGTCGCCCGCACCGAGCTGCAAAAACTCGATCCCCGACTGACGACGTGGTATTCGCTGATTTCTTCGACCGCGATTTTCGCCGCTGCCGCCGCCGTGACCATGAATTGGCAAGCGCCGCAGACCGCCTACGGCTGGATCGCGGTTGCTGTCGTCAGCGTCTGCACGGCGGTTGCGGTTTTGACGCTGTATATTTCGACCACCCGCATCGGGCCGTTCCGCAGCGCGCTGATCATGAATCTGGAGCCGCTCTTGGCAACGGTGCTCAGCGCGCTCATTCTCGGCGAGGTGATCACGCCGCTCCAGGGGCTCGGCAGCGCCATCATGCTGGCGGCGCTGGTCGCATTCCAGTTATGGCGCTGACGGTGTAACATCGCGCGCGAAAAAATCGGGAGGGACATATGACCACGCCAAAGAACGCGCATCGATTCTCGGCCACCTGCAGTTGCTGCGTCTCGCGCCGGACCTTTCTCGCCAGCGCCGCGGCCGTCGGCGCCACGACGCTGCTGCTCGGTGAAGACGCGTCGGCACAAGCCGCGCCGGCCAAGCTGATCGACACCCATCATCATTTCTATCCGCCGGCCTACAGAAGGCCTGGGCCGACTGGGAGGACCAGCGCAAGATTCCGCATTTCGGCGTGCAACTGTCCTGGACGCCCGAAAACGATCTCGAGGCCATGGACAAGAACGGCATCACCACCGCAGTGCTGTCGCTCGCCTCGACGCCCGGCGTGTGGTTCGACGCCGGCGCCGAGAAAGCCCACGACATGGCGCGGCTGTGCCTGCGACTTCGGCGCCGAGATGGTGCGCGACCATCCGGGCCGCTACGGCCTGTTCGCGCCGCTGTCGATGATCGACATCGACGCGACCCTGAAGGAGATCGAATACGTCTTCGACACGCTGCACGCCGACGGCATCAACCTGCAAACCAACTACGGCGACAAGTGGCTGGGCGACGCGGCCTATAAGCCGATCCTGGAAGAGCTCAACCGCCGCAAGGCGGTGGTCTACGTGCATCCGCTGGTGGCGAGCTGCTGCGGCCGGCTCAGCGTCGGCGCCTTCCCGGCGGTGATCGAGGTGCCGCACGACACGACGCGCACGGTCACGAGCCTGCTGCTCAGCGGCAGCTTCGCGCATCAGCGCGACATCAAGTGGCTGTTCTCCCACGGCGGCGGCACCATCCCGTTCCTCGCCGGCCGCATCGAGGCGTTCTACGACCAGAGCGCGCGCAACGTCGGCAGCTTCGCCCCCGACGGCATCGAAGCCGAATTCCGCCGCTTCTACTACGACACCGCCAATGCCACGCATCCCGCCGCGATGGCGGCATTGATGAAGCTCGTGCCGGTGTCGCAGATCACCTATGGCACCGACTATCCGTATTTCCCGCTCAACCAGATCGACAATTTGCGGCAGCTCAATCTGCCGGCGGCCGATCTCGCGGCGATCATGAGCGGCAATGCCGCACGGCTGGTGCCGCGGCTGAGCGCGTGAATTGGAAATCCGTCGCGTGGGCGGCCATCGCGCTGGCCGCCTTCTTTGCTCCGGCGCCAGCGCAAACCAGGCGCCGCCAGCCGAGCAAAAAAGCGACGTCGCGCTTGCGCTGGTGCTCGCGGTCGATGCCTCCGGCAGCGTCGACAACCGGCGCTTCGAATTGCAGAAGCAGGGTTACGCGGCGGCATTCCGCAGCCCGAAGGTTTTGAATTCGATCCGCTCGCTGATGACGCAGTCGATCGCGGTCACCATGGTGCAATGGACCGGGCCGCGGCTGCATGTGGTGGTGGTCGATTGGATGCTGGTCAAGGACGAAGCGAGCGTGAATGCGCTCGCCAATGCGATCGAAGCGGCGCCGCGCCAATTGTTCGGCGGCGGCACCTCGATCTCCGGCGCCATCGACTATGCGCGGCTCCTGCTGGCGCAATGTCCGTGCAACGCCGCGCGGCGGGTGATCGACATTTCCGGCGACGGTTCCAACAATTCCGGCCGCCCGGTGACCCAGGCGCGCGACGAAGCGGTCCATGACGGCGTCGGCATCAACGGCCTGCCGATCCTCTCCATCGAGCCCTTTCTCGACCGCTACTATTACGACAATGTCATCGGCGGTCCGGGCGCGTTCATGATTCCGGCCGAGAATTATGACACCTTTGCTGACGCGATCTTGAAGAAGCTGATCACCGAGATTGCGATGCAAGGCCCCATCCGATC
Source organism: uncultured Alphaproteobacteria bacterium (assembly GCA_963821175.1). Classification (GTDB taxonomy): domain Bacteria; phylum Pseudomonadota; class Alphaproteobacteria; order Rhizobiales; family Xanthobacteraceae; genus BOG-931. The sequence goes on along the minus strand of CAWGCU010000007.1, from coordinate 490,292 downwards.
AATTGCAATTGATCCAAACTCTCCCGATGCGTCACAAACTCGGCCAAGTTCCCGCGCAAGCTTGACGAATTCCGTAAAGTTCGTATCAGGAGAGCCGCGGTGAGGGCGGTCGATGCGCGGGTTCCATAACAATTCCTTCGATCCCCAGACGCTGGTCGTCCTGGAAGCCGCGTTCGACGAGGCGTGGCTGACCTTGAAAGCGATCGGCAACACCACGGTGAAGCCGGACGAACTGGCGCGCTCAGTGCTGGCGCTGGCCATGGAGGGCGAGCGCGATCCGGTTCGCTTGCACGACGGCGCGCTCAAAGGTTTGGTGCCGGCGGCGTCGTGGCGCGAGGCCGGCTGAGGTGGCGTGAGTTGGCGACTGCAATCAGGGATGCGCGGCCAGGATCGCGACGCCGGCGACGAGAATGCCGGCGATCATGCCGAAAAATATCGCCAGCAAGAATGGAATTGATCGCCGTACCCGCCGCCGCATCCGTTGCTCCTTGCGCGCTGGCTGCGGGAATTGATTCGCAGGCGCGCGGCGGCCTCTTCGCCGGGAAGTATGGCAATAACGAGTCTGCGGTCTAATGTTTTCATGCTGAGTGCATGGCGGCCTTGATCGCTTTGATGCTGGTTGTTCGTGTTGGCGATCTTGTCAAGGATCGAAGACCGCCGGAGGCGGCGGCGCTTCGCGCCGTCCTTGACAAGATCGCCAACACGAACAGAGTGCCGTCCAAGCGATCAAGGCCGCTTTCTAGGCCATGCCATACCTCTTAGTGCTAGACACGAGTCACAGGGAATGAACGATCACGCCCCCCGCGGCTCGACCCAGCGCGGCTTTGCCAACGTCGAGACCTGGGTCTTCGACCTCGACAACACGCTCTATCCGCATCACCTGAATCTCTGGCAGCAGGTCGACGTGCGCATCCGCGACTACATCGTCGATTTTTTGAAGATCACCCACGACGAGGCGTTCCGGCTGCAGAAGGATTATTATAAGCGCTATGGCACCACCATGCGCGGGCTGATGGCCGAGCACGGCCTGCAACCGGACGAATTTTTGGAAATGGTGCACCAGATCGATCACTCGCCGCTGACGCCGAACCCCGTGCTCGGCGCCGCCATCGCGCAACTCTCCGGCCGCAAGCTGATCCTGACCAATGGCACCCGCGAACATGCCGACGCGGTGTTGCGCCGGCTCGAAATCGAGCATCATTTCGACGACGTGTTCGACATCCGAGCGGCCGAACTCGAACCGAAGCCGCAGCCGGTGGTCTACGAGCGCTTCCTGGCCCGCCACGACGTCGATCCGACCAAGGCCGCGATCTTCGAGGACCTCGCCCGCAATCTCGAAGTGCCGCACGTGCTCGGCATGACCACGGTGCTGGTGGTGCCGCAAGGCGCTCGCGTGGTGCTGCGCGAGGACTGGGAGCTCGCCGGCCGCGACGCGCCCCATGTCGATCACGTCACCGACGATCTCGCCGGTTTTTTGCGCGGGATCGATCAGAGGTAGCCGGCAAGCCCGGCCATATGCCAGGCGACCGGAATGAGGACAGCGATGGCGAGGCCGGAATCGCGCCGATAGACCGGTTGGATTTGGCCGTTGCCGCGCAACACGCTCAAGCCACCATAGACGATCGCATAAACCAGAATCCAGAACGCCAAATTGTAAATGCCCAGCCAGTAAAACACACCGGCGCCCAGCCCTATTGCCATCGTAATCATCGCACGCCCTTTGCTCGCCTCGTTTGCAATGCGTGCCATGCAAGAAAGGTTCCAGTTTGGCTTGCCACGCCGTCCCCCGCCGCTTGACATCGCGTCGGCACGCTCCGACAAACCGCGCAGCGGGGAGTGATTTCATGTCAGCCGGGACCAACGACAATCTCGCCAAGACCGTCGATTTAGCCTTCGAGCAGCGCGACACCATCGGGCCGTCGACCAAGGGCGCGGTGCGCGAGGCCGTCGAGCAGGCGCTCGATCTGCTCGACCGCGGGCAAGCGCGTGTCGCCGAGAAGGCGGCCGATGGCAGCTGGCACGTCAATCAATGGCTGAAGAAGGCGGTGCTGCTGTCGTTTCGCCTCAACGACATGAGCGAAATCTCCGGCGGGCCCGGCCACGCCGCGTGGTGGGACAAGGTGCCGTCGAAGTTCGACAATTGGCACGACAAGAATTTCCGCGCCGCCGGTTTCCGCGCGGTGCCGGGCTGCGTGGTGCGCCGCTCCGCCTATATCGCGCCCGGCGTGGTGCTGATGCCGTCGTTCGTCAATCTCGGCGCTTATGTCGATTCCGGCACCATGATCGACACCTGGTCCACGGTCGGCTCCTGCGCGCAGATCGGCAAGAACTGTCACATCTCCGGCGGCGTCGGCATCGGCGGCGTGCTGGAGCCGCTGCAGGCCGGCCCGGTGATCGTCGAGGACAATTGCTTCATCGGCGCGCGCTCGGAAGTCGCCGAAGGCGTCATCGTGCGCGAGGGCGCGGTGCTGTCCATGGGCGTGTTCATCGGCGCCTCGACCAAGATCGTCGATCGCGACAGCGGCGAGGTGTTTCAGGGCGAGGTGCCGGCCTATTCGGTGGTGGTGCCGGGCACGACCGCGGGCAAGCCGGGCAAGAACGGCGGGGCAAGTCCCAGTCTTTACTGCGCCGTCATCGTCAAGCGTGTCGACGAGAAGACCCGCGCCAAGACGTCCATCAACGAACTGCTGCGCGACTAAGTCAGCCAAGTCCTTGAACGAAGCAAGCAAGTCCGTGAACAAAATCCTGCCGATGGATTGGGTCTATCTCTTCAACAGCTTTGACGGCCGCATCGGCCGGCAGACGTTCTGGATCGCCATGGGCGTGGTGACGGTCGCCGAGATTTTCGGCCACTTCATCGCCGAGCAGATCCAGGGCGACCGCTTGAGCGCCATCGTCGATCTCGCTTTCACCTATCCGGAATTCGCCGTCGCCGCCAAGCGCGGCCAGGACCGCAACATGCCGCTGTGGCTGATCGGCGCCTTCTTCGCCGCTGGCGTGCTGCTCGACCTGCTCACCGTGGTGGGCCTCGCCGGCACCGATGACGCGCCGAGCTTGATCTCTCTGGTCATCGCGGTGCCGTTCACGGTGTTCGGGCTGGCGCTCCTGGTCGAACTCGGCTTGCGCAAGGGCACGACGGGGCCGAACCGCTACGGGCCGGACCCGCTCGGGCCGCAAGCCCTGCCGCCGCGCGGTTGATTTTCGGGATTGACCGGGGCCGCGCGGTGGCCGAAATCGTTGGTGCATGACCGCCGATCCCGTCGCTATTGCTCGCGAACTTGTCCGCTGCCGTTCGGTGACGCCGGAGGACGGTGGCGCGCTGGCCTATTTGCAGGGCGTGCTGGCCAAAGCCGGGTTCACCTTGCATCGCATGACGTTCGCCGAGCCCGGCACCGCGCCGATCGAGAATCTCTACGCTCGCATCGGTACCGAGAAACCCAATCTGGTGTTTGCCGGCCATACCGATGTGGTGCCGCCCGGCGATGAAGCAGCATGGCGGCATCCGCCGTTTGCCGGCGAGGTCGCCGGCGACAAGCTCTATGGGCGCGGCGCGGTGGACATGAAAGGCGGCATCGCCTGCTTCGTCGCCGCGGCGACCGATTATCTGGCGGCAAACGGCGGCAAGCCGAAGCGCGGCTCGATCTCGCTGCTCATTACCGGTGACGAGGAGAGCGCCGCGGTCAACGGCACCGTCAAGCTGTTGCGATGGGCGGCCGAGCGCGGCGAAAAGTTCGACCACTGTGTCCTCGGCGAGCCGAGCAATGTGGAAACACTCGGCGATACCATCAAGGCCGGCCGGCGCGGCTCGCTCAATGGCACGCTGATCGTCACCGGCCGGCAGGGCCATGTCGCTTATCCGGATCGCGCCGACAATCCGATCCGCGGTTTGGTGACCTTGATCGCCGCGCTGCAGGCGCCGCTCGACGACGGCAGCGCGCAATTCGCGCCGTCGAATCTTGAATTCACCTCGATCGACGTCGGCAATCCGACCGTCAATCTCATTCCCGGCGAGGCGCGCGCCCGTTTCAACATCCGCTACAACGACCATCACAGCCAGATCGCGCTGAAGATGCTGCTCGATCGGCGCGCCCGCGACGCCGCCGCCGGCCGCGTGCACTACGCCATCGACTGGCAGCCGTCGAACGCCGACGTCTTCGTCACAAAGCCCGGCCCGTTCACCGATCTCGCCGCAGCCGCCATCGCCGAAGTGACCGGGCGTCAGCCGAAACTCTCGACCACCGGCGGCACCTCGGATGCGCGCTTCATCAAGGATTATTGCCCGGTGCTGGAATTCGGCCTGGTCGGCCAGACCATGCACAGCGTCGACGAATGCACGCCGGTCGCCGATCTTGTCACGCTGACGGCAGTGTACCGGCGGATCATCGAGAAATATTTCGAGTAGCCCTCATTGGTGCCGAATTAGATCCTGCATCAGAGAGGTACAGTGGTCCAAAATATGCCAAACACACGCCGTTGGCGACAACCCGACGAAAGCAGGAATATTGAGATCAGATCGGCCACTTGCTACGTATGCAGCCAAACGATGATTGCCCTCTCAGATCGTAAATGGCCCATTTTTGCCGTGGCCCCAGAGTATTGGCGGGTCCCAATCGCTCGGCGGCACTCCCAAAGCCAGTCTCTTCCTTGCTGCAACTTTGGCCAATTGGTTTTGCTCTGCTGCCTCTGTCCAGTCGCCGTAGTTGACGGTACGCAATTCGCCAAGCTCGCTGTCCGTCAAGTTGCAAACCTCGTACCAAACCGTATCAGGAGGAATCTCAACCACGAACAAGCTTCTAATCATATACAAGATTCGCAGCCTCGCCCGATTTTCGTTCGGATTTTCAAAATCAGGATGATCTAAGAGCTTTGATAATCCAGGTGACCAAAGAAGTTCTGGCAACTGCGATAACCGTCTTGCCACTTTGGTATCCCTCTCCGCGCGCAGCCAGGCCCAGACAACCTTGTGCATGGAGACACGCGTCCAATTCATTTGGGCAAGGCTCATTGGTCTTCGCCTTCACGCAATGCTCCATACTCCACCCGCACCAGATAAAGCCCATGCGGCGGCGCGACTTGGCCGCAGGCGGCGCGGTCGCGGGCGGCGAGCGCCGCGACGAGGTCGCCCGCGCTCCATTTGCCTTCGCCGACATGGACCAGCGAGCCGACCATCGAGCGCACCTGGTGTTGCAGGAACGAGCGCGCCGACGCGGTGATGCGCACGTCGTCGCCGTTGCGCGTGACGTCGAGCTGGTCGAGCGTCTTTACCGGCGATTTCGCCTGGCATTCGGTGGAACGGAACGTCGTGAAATCGTGCTTGCCGATGAGTTTTTGCGCGGCGGCGTGCATCGCCGCGCAGTCGAGTGGACGCGGCACGCGCCAAGCGCGGGTCTGTTCGAGCGCGAGATCCGCGCGGCGATTGGCGATGCGGTAGAGATAATGCCGCTTGGTCGCCGAGAAGCGTGCATCGAACGTTTCCACGACCCGTTCCGCCACCAGTACCGCGATCGGCCGCGGGCGCAAATGGAAATTGATGGCGTCGCGCACATTGTCGCTGTCCCAGTCCCTGGCGAGATCGACATGGGCGACTTGTCCCAGCGCATGCACGCCGGCATCGGTGCGGCCAGCGCCGTACACGACAGGTCGCGCGCCTGTGAAGGCCGCGATCGCTTCCGTTAGCGCGCCCTGAATCGTCGGACCGCTGTCCTGGATTTGCCAGCCGACATAAGGCGTGCCGTCGTATTCGATGGTGAGCTTGTAGCGTGGCATATCAAAGCAGCACGGTTGCGGGCGCGACAGGAGTCCCGCGCAAAAACTCGTCGGCCGCCATCGGCTGCTTGCCGGCGCGCTGCAATTCGACGAGTCGCACGGCGCCGCTGCCGCAGGCGACGGTCAATTTGTTGTCGAGCACTCGGCCGGGCGACCCGCTGCCATCAACTTTCGTCGTGCGCAAGATTTTGACGCGCCCGGCGCCGGCAAGCTCGCACCAGGCGCCGGGAAACGGTGACAATCCGCGGCAATGGTCATGGACTTGTTTCCACGGCCTGGTCCAGTCGACACGTGTCTCGCCCTTGGCGATTTTGGCGGCGTAGGTCACGCCCTCTGTGGGTTGCGGCGTCAGATGCAGCTGACCTTTTTCCAGCGCGGCGAGCGCAACCAGCATCAGGTCGGCGCCGATTAACTTAAGCTTGTCGTGGATTTCGCCCGCGGTCCAATCAGAGTCGAGCTGCACGCGCCCTTGCTGCAGGACGACGCCACCGGTGTCGAGACCTTCGTCCATTTTCATCACGGTCACGCCGGTCTCGTGGTCGCCGGCCATGATGGCGCGATTGATCGGCGCCGCGCCGCGCCAGCGCGGCAAGAGCGAAGCGTGCAAGTTGAAACAGCCGAGCGGAAAAGCCTCGAGGATAGTCTTTGGCAAGATCAGCCCGTAGGCGACCACCACCGCGGCGTCGGCGCGATGCGCCCGCATCGCGGCGGCGGCATCGGCCTCTTTCAACGTCTTGGGCGTGAAGATGGGGAGGTGGAGACGTTCGGCTTCACGCGCAACCGCGCTCGGCCTTAACTCCAGCCCGCGTCCCGCCGGTTGCGGCGCCCGCGTATAGACCGCCGCAATCTCATGGCCGCCGCCGATAATCTCGACAAGCGTCGGTACGGCGAAGTCGGGTGTGCCCATGAACACCAGGCGGAGCGCCAATCACGCCTCCACCTTCTTTGCCGCCTTGGTGAACTTCTTGATGATGAGGCTGCGTTTGAGCCTGGACAGGTGATCGATGAACAGCACGCCGTTGATGTGATCGATCTCGTGCTGCAGGCAGGTGGCGAGCAAACCCTTGGCCTCGGTCTCGTGCGCCTTGCCATCGAGGTCGAGATATTTGACCTTGACCTTGGCCGGCCGTTCGACCTCCTCGTAATATTCCGGGATCGATAGGCAGCCTTCCTCGTATTTGGATTTTTCCTCGGACGTCCAGGTCACCTCGGCATTGATGAAGACCAAAGGCTTGTGATCGCCCTCCTTCTTCGACAGGTCGAGAATGATCACGCGCTTGGGCACGCCGATCTGGATCGCCGCGAGCCCGATGCCCGGCGCCTTGTACATGGTGTCGAACATGTCATCGACCAGCTTGCGGATGCCGTCGTCGATGCGCTTGACCGGCTCGGAAACGAGCCGCAGCCGCTTGTCGGGGAGTTTGATGATGTCGCGCACAGCCATGGTGCGCGATGTAAGCGGTGCATAAAGCGGGGTCAATCGGCGATGTTTTGCCGGCGTTGCCGTTGATCCTGCGGCCGCGAACGGCTATCACCGTTCGCTCTTCGTTCACGCCGCCTGCGAATCGCATAGAGTCACCGGATGACCGAGATGCTGCCGCTCCTTGCGATTGTAGCCGTTGTCGTGGCTTTGGCCGCGGTCGCCACGCTCGTTGTCGTGCTGTGGCGCGGCCGCCAGCCGGCGGAGCCGCAGGCCGCCGTCATGGCGGAGCTGGCGCAGGCGCAGAGCGCCACCGGGCAGCGCCTCGAAGCCATGATCCGGATGCTCGGCGACCGCCAATCGCAGTTGCAGACCGCGGTCAACGAGCGGCTCGAGTCGGTCTCGCACCGGCTCGGCGATTCGCTGCAAAAGACCACGGCGCACACGAGCGAGCATCTGCAAAAACTGCACGAGCGGCTAGCCGTCATCGACACCGCGCAAAAAAACATCACCAATCTCGCCACCCAGGTCACCTCGCTGCAAAGCATATTGGCCAACAAGCAAGAGCGTGGCGCGTTCGGGCAGGCGCGCATGGAAATCATCGTCCAAGACGGCCTGCCGAAGAGCTGTTACGAATTCCAATACACGCTCTCCAACAAGATGCGGCCGGACTGCGCGGTGTTCCTGCCCGGGCAGCGTCCGCTGATCATCGACGCCAAATTCCCGCTCGAAGCCGTCACCGCCTACAAGGAGGCCAAGACCGACGACGAGCGCCGGCAGGCGGCCGCGCGCGTTCGCGCCGACATGGCCAAGCACTTGGGCGACATCGCGGAGAAATATCTGATCCCCGGCGAAACCCAGGACATCGCGCTGATGTTCGTGCCCTCGGAATCGCTCTACGCCGATTTGCAGGAAACTTTCGACGACGTCGTACAAAAGGCGTTCCGCGCCAAGGTCGTCATCGTCTCGCCGTCGCTGCTCATGGTCTGCATCCACCTCGTGCAGCAGATGCAGAAAGAAGAGCGCATGCGCGAGGCCGCCGGCCAGATCCAGGCCGAGGTTGGCCGGCTGATCGACGACGTGACCCGCATGCACGACCGCGTGCTCAAGCTGCAAGGCCATTTCAACCAGACCAACGAGGACGTCCGCCAGATCGTGATCTCGTCGGAGAAGGTGCAAAAGCGCGGCGTGCGCATTGCCGAAGTCGAGTTCGACGAAGACGGCGCCGAAATCATTCCGGCGCCGATGACGCGCAAGCTCGAAGCGGGCGAGTAGCGGCGCATGGCGCCAGATGCCACCGGTACTGCCGCAAAATCCCGCCGCTCGTTGACCGACGCACTCGCCGTCTATCTCAAGCGGCGCGTCCTCATCATCCTGTTCCTCGGCTTCTCGTCGGGCCTGCCGCTGGCTTTGTCCGGCTCGACCTTGCTGATCTGGATGCGGGAATCCGGCGTCAATCTCGGCACCATCGGCCTGTTCGCGCTGGTCGGCACGCCCTACACGATCAAATTTCTCTGGGCGCCGCTGATCGATGCGCTCGACGTGCCGTTGCTGTCGCGGCGCTTCGGCCGCCGCCGCGGCTGGCTGTTGCTGTCGCAATTCTTGCTCATCGCCGCGATCGTTTTTCTCGGGTTCTGCGATCCGGCGGCGTCGGCGTATGTCGTCGCCTTCGGGGCGCTCCTTGTCGCCACCGCTTCGGCAACCCAGGACATCATCGTCGATGCGTTCCGGGTCGAGAGTCTCGACGAGAGCGAGCAGGCGGCCGGCATGGCATCCTATGTCGCCGCCTATCGCATCGGCATGCTGGTCTCGACCGCTGGCGCGCTGTTCCTGGTCAGCGGATTCCAGAGCTACGGCCTCGATCATCATGCCGCGTGGCGCGCGGGCTATGTCGTGATGGCGGCGTTCGTGCTGATCGGCATCGTCACGACGCTGTGCGCAACCGAGCCGGAAAAGTCGGTTGCGGCCAATGTCGTCCACGCCCGCGGGACGTCGCTTGCGCGCGTCATCGATGCCGCGGTGGGGGCTTTTTCCGAATTTCTGTCGCGCGATCTGGCCTTCCTGGCGCTCATCTTTGTCGTGCTATTCAAGTTCACCGATGCGCTGTCGGGTGCGATGACGGCGCCGTTCGTGATCGATCTCGGCTTTTCGCGCAACGAATATGCGGCGATCATCAAGGGCGTCGGCCTTGCCGCGACGCTGATCGGCGGTTTCGCCGGCGGCTTCGTGGCGCGGGCCTATTCGCTGCCGAAGAGTTTGTGGATCGGCGGCGTGCTGCAGGCGCTCGCCAATCTCGCCTTCTCCTGGCAGGCCGTCGTCGGGCTGAACGCGGCGTGGCTCACTTTCGCTATCGTCGCCGAAAATTTCACCAGTGCCATCGGCACGGTGATCTTCGTCGCCTATCTGTCGGCGCTGTGCCGCAATCCGCTGCACACCGCGACCCAATACGCGCTCCTCACCGCGCTGGCGGCGTTCGGGCGCACCTATCTTTCCTCAGGGGCCGGCTACATCGCCGATGCGACAGGCTGGGTATGGTTTTTCGCCATCTGCGCACTGTCGAGCCTGCCGGCGCTCGCCTTGCTGGCCTGGCTCCAGCACCGCGGGCATTTCGACGGACTATTGTCCGCCAATCGGTAATAGGCCCGGCGCATCCGGCTCCGGCTGCTCGCACAAGCCCTCGCAGCAATGGGCGATGGCCTGGCCGCCGCAATCGGGGCAGGGGATGAAATCGGCCGCTTCGCCCCGGGCCGCCACGGGGCCGGGATCGGGGTTAGGCGGGCGACGGATGAAGCCGGGCCGCTCGGTCCAGCGGCAGGTCTCGCAAAGCATGGTGCTTGCTTGCTCCCAAGGGTGCTTGCCTCAATGTCGGCGGTAATTCATCGCGGCGTCATCGCCAGATCGTCCGATTCTCGCGCCTTTCGCAATGCCTTCGGCGCCGCCCGCAAAAAAGTCTTTTTGTAAGGATCGGATCGCTATAATCGCCGTTGTCTAAAGGCTTTGCGTCCCTCGAACCGAGTGCCCGTAGTCCCCAGCATGGATATGATTCTCGTCAAGCTCTTCGCGACGGCGCTGGCGCTCAGCGAGGTCATGACCCAGCCGCAGGCGGTGAAGACGCAGTTCGATCCCATGGTCGGACCGGGACGCAGTGGTGCAGACCCTGCGCGACGGGTGCGCCCATATGCGCCAGGCCTTCGACATCGAGTCGATCAATGTCGATGACCTGATCACGACCGCGCTCGACGATCCGGCGGCGGTCGGCGGCAACATCAAGGCGTTCCACGGGTTGAATTTCGCGGACCTCAATACCGCCTACAAACAATTCTGCAAGAACGAGACCGTCGCCAATCCGGTGGTCGACATCGGCCAGGTGATCACCTTCTACAACAACGCTGCCGCCGATCTGCCCGACCCGGCGCGCCTCAAAGGCAAGCAATTGCCCGGCATGAGCACGGTGCTCGACGGCAAGGGCGATCACTATGCCGACGTGTTCCAGCCCGGCAACCGCCGCGTCTGGGTGCCGCTCGCCGACGTTCCCGATTTCGTGCAGAAGGCGTTCATCGCCGCCGAGGACCGCCGCTTCTATCAGCATCACGGCATCGACGAGCACGGCATCATCCGCGCCTTTATCGGCAATCTTGCGGAATCCGGGCGACCGCAAGGCGGCTCGACCATCACCCAACAGGTGGTGAAGAATCTCCTGGTCGGCGACGACGTCACTTACGAGCGAAAAATCCGCGAGATGATCGTGGCGTCGCGGCTGGAAAGCACGGTCGGCAAGAACGACATTCTCGAGCTCTATATCAATTCCGTCTATCTCGGCCGCGGCTCCTGGGGCATCGAGATGGCGGCGCGCAGCTACTTTGGCAAATCGGCCAAGGATCTGACGCTGCCTGAAGGCGCCATGCTGGCCGGCCTGCTCAAGGGCCCGAGCTTTTACAATCCGGACCGCCATCCCGATCGCGCCAAGGAACGCCTGACCTATGTGCTCGGCCGCATGCAGGAGGACGGCGTCATCAGCGCTGAGCAGAAGAATACGGCGGCGCTGCCGAAGCGCGTCGTGTTCGCGATGCCGCATCGCGATTCTGGTTTCAACTTCGTCGACTATCTCGGCCGTGAGTCAAAGACCGACGGCGTCGACAGCTTGACCGCGCAAACCTACACGGTGCGCTCCACCATCAATGCGCAATTGCAGCGCGATGCCGAATTGGCGCTCCAGGAAGGCTTGGCGCAGTACGAAATGTCCTCCGGCCGGGTGCAGTTCCGCGGGCCCGAGGCCAACATCGCCGACGCGATCAAGAAAATCGGCGCCGGCGCGTCTGGTATGCCGGCGTGGCAGCAGGCGCTGCAAGCCGTGCGTCTGCCGCTCTATGACGTGCACTGGACGCCGGCGGCGATCGTGCAAAAGGGCGACGGCAAGAAGGACGACGGCAACATCCGCGTCGGCCTGCCCGACGGCCGCATCATGGCGCTGACCGGCCTGTCCTATGTGAGCCGACGCGGCCTCGGCCTCTATGACGTGGTCTATGTCAACGTGGTCGAGACCCGGCGCAGCGAGGTTCGCGCGCCCGCGGTCGATGCCCGAGGCAATCCCATCAAACCGAAACCGCAACCGGTTTCGAGCGGCCAAGCGCAATTGCGGGCGCGGCCGACGGTGCAGGGCGCGGCTTTGGTGCTGGAGAACAAGACCGGCCGCATCCTCGCCATGGCCGGCAGCTTTTCCTATCCGCTGAGCCAGCTCAATCGCACCTGGCAGACCCAGCGCCAGCCCGGTTCGGCTATCAAGCCGATCACCTATCTCACCGCGCTGCAGAAGGGGCTGCAACCGAACACCCTGGTGCCGAACGATCCGCTGACGCTACCGCCGATCGGCAGCTCGACCTATGGCAGCATCATCCGCGACTACGGCGCCCCCGACCGGCCTGAAGATTATTGGTCGCCGCGCAACGCCGACTATGCGTCGGGCGGCGTCTTCACCATGCGCCGCGGCCTGGAGAATTCGGTCAACGTCGTGACCGCGCATCTGCTCGCCGGCGGCATCGACGCCGATCCGGTGGCGAGCCTCGACGAGGTTTGCGCCACCGCGAAGGCGGCAAAAATCTACACCGACTGTGTGCGCTATTATCCGTTCGTGCTCGGCGCGCAGCCGGTGCACATGATCGATCTCGCCGCCTTTTACGCCGCGGTCGCCAACGAAGGCGCGCGGCCGCAGCCCCATGCCATCGACGCCATCGAGGCCAACGGCCGCACGGTTTACGAATATCCGAAAGTGCCGCTGTTCTCGCCGATCAGCGCCGCCGACGGCGTCAGCTTCTATCAGCTCAAGACCATGCTGCAGGGCGTGGTGGCACGCGGCACCGCGCGCGCCATCGGCGGCCTGTCGCCCTATGTCGCCGGCAAAACCGGTACTACCGAGGACGCCGTCGACGGCTGGTTCATCGGCTTCACCAACGATGTGACGATTGCGGTCTGGGTCGGCTACGATAACGGCGACGGCAAGCGCCGCTCGCTCGGCTCCAACGCCACCGGCGCGCGGGTGGCGCTGCCGATCTTCAAGCCCATTCTCGATGCCATATGGGCCGAGCATATCGCGCCGAAGGCGCCGCTCGCCGGGCCGTCGCGCGAGGTACAGCGGCTCCTCATTGACGTGCCGATCGACTATGCGAGCGGCAATCCTTTGAACGCCCCGGCGAACAGCGGGACCGGCCTCGGCGGCCTGTTTGGTGCACTCGCCGGCAATGCCCAGGCTGCCGCGCCGCCGCCCGGCGGCGGCAGTTTCATCGAGCATTTCCGCCGCGGCGCCGACGGGCAAGCCGAAGATACCCAGTATCAGATCGTCTCGCGCGCGGACGCCTACGCCGTACGCACCGACCCGACCACCGATCAAGGTTCGTATTATAACGGCCCGGGCGGCTATGGCAGCGACGGCCGCTGGACTACCGGACGAACTTATTATCCCAATCAGGGTTGGGGGGCGGCGCCACCGCCGCCGCCACAGCCGGTGGCGCGCGGGTTATTCCAGCCTTGGGGCGGCCAAAATGGCGGGCAACAACCGGCACCGCAACGAAGCCCGGATTCTTTCTGGGGCGGACGCTACAACTGAGCCCGGCCAAAACCGATTCGCGAGACACTTTTCAATGATAACGCGGCACGCGATCGTGCTTCTCGGCTTGCTTGGATTTGCCCCGGCGGCCGCAGCGCAGGATTTCCATATCCAAGACGACGGCGCGGCGCGGCTTGCGGATGTGACCCAGCTCAAGCCCGGCGTCATTGCCTTTAGCGATCGGTGGGGTGGCGACGCCGTCGACGCCGGCGGGGTGCTGATCCGCTTTGAGGACTGGACGAACAAGCACCCGGTGCAAAAAAAATTCCTGGCGCTGTTTCCCGCTTATGTCGAGCCGACCATCGCCAAGCCGGCGAACGGCGGCGGGCCGATGGTCGAAAAGCTCTACATGTATGTCGCGCAAGCCCGCTTCATGCTCGACCGCGCGCCGGCCACCATCGATCTGTCGCGCTACGTGACGCTGCCGATCCTCGAGCGCATCGATCCGGCGATCAAGCACAAGCTGATCACGGCCGCCGACGTGGTGCCGTTCAACGACGACCCCGGCGCCGGCAACGACAATCCCGACCGCAAGTGGTGCACGGGGCGCGTCACGTCGATCTGCATCCAGTCGAGCTACAAGCTCGAAGGCAAGATTCCGATCGGCGTGTTGCTGGTCAACAAGCTGCGTGACAGCCCCAAGAAGATCGCCGATACCATCGATTTCCAGAGCGAGCTGTCGGCGCAAGGTGCCGCCGACGTCGATCAGGCTGCATTGCAGGAACTCACCGCGCTCGATACGCCGGTCGCCGGCGTGATCGAGCAGGACCTCTTCTACGTCAACCAGATCATGAAATTCGGCAAGCTGCTCGCGGTGTTCCAGAACCACCCGAGCGACGCGAGCAAGACGGTGGTTACCGCGTTCATGGCGCTGGCGATCAAGGCCCGCGTACTCGACGAGAAGCGCGATTACGAAAACGTACCCGTCCTACGTAACCTGGTGCCGGCGCAGGTGCTGATGGGCCAGTCGTCGTTCAATTCCGGAAACTCGATCAGTGCCGGCCTGCCGAAATACGCGCGCAATGAGATTTCGATGATTGCGGGGATTTTGCAGAAAGATACCAAATAATCGTCACCACCGGGCTTGACCCGGTGGTCCATGCCGAGCGTCCGCTTGCGCACGACTTTCCGCATCGATTTCAATTTCCGAAATTCGGCATGGGTTGCCGGTCAAGCCCGGCAATGACGGCTACGTCCCGCTCGCACCCGGCATCGCCACGAACAGCTCCTCAATCGGCATCGCCTCGGCGATGAAATGCTGCTCGACCATATATTGCACCAGCGCTTGCAACGTCGGTCGGTTCGGTTCGATGCCGTAGGGGAAGGGGTCTCCGCCGAACACTTCGTCGATTTCCTCGATCTCGTCCTGCAGCCACGGCAGCATGGCGGCGAGCGAGCCGGCGTAACGCAGCCGCGCCCGCGCGATGCGCTTGGCTTCGACGAAGGCTGAGTAGAGGCTCGACGCGATCCAGGGATTTTTCTCGTAGACCGCGCGCCGCAGCGCGACCAGGTGCATGATCGGGAAAATTTTGTCGCGCCGATAGAGCTCGCGTTCCAGCGCGTGATGGTTGGGCAATAGCCGCACCACGTCGGGATCGGTGCCGAAGGCCGGCGGCTTGCGCGAGCCGAGGTAGGCGTCGATCTCGCCGCGCGCCAAAAGCTCGCTGAGCGGCCGGCCGCTGCGGTTCTGCTCGATGGCGACGGGGCGGAGAAGCGGCAGCGTGTGAGGATTGCCGTGCGTGCTGCCACTTTCGACCGCGCCCTGCAGCCAATGAATGGTGCTCAGATCGACGCCGAACTGATGCTGCAGATGCCCGCGCAGCCAGATCGACGCGGTCTGGGTATAGAGCGGCAACCCGACGCGGCGGCCTTCAAGATCCTTCGGCGTGCGGATGCCGGCGCGCTTGTTGACGAAGATATAGCCGTGGCGAAATACCCGCGACGGGAACACCGGGATGGCGACGAATGGGCTATTGCCGCGGCCGGCATGTGCGATGAACTCGGACGCCGACAGCTCCGACGCGTCGAATTCCTCGCCGCCGATCATGCGGTCGAAAATCTGCCGGCCCGACGGGAACACGATAACGTTGAGGTCGATGCCTTCGATCTGCACCTCGCCCGAGCGCAGCGCCTCGATGCGATCGTATTTGCAGCTTGCATAGGTGAGCTTGAGAGGAGCCATTTCCCGTCATTCCCGGGCGCGCGTAGCGCGAACCGGGAATCCATAACCACGATCCTGGCAGTTGAATAGCGTGGCGTGCGTTCTGCAAGGTCTGTGTTTATGGATTCCGGCTCTCGCTTCGCTCGGCCGGAATGACGCTTCGATTATTGTATGCCATTGTCCGCGCCCCATGCACGAGACCGATTTTTCCCACGAGCACGTCGAGACCGCGGCCGAGCGCTCAGCGATCGTGCGCACGATCTGGGACCAGGACAACGTTTCATTCAAGACCGTCGGCATCGATATCGGCAGCTCGACCTCGCACCTGTTGTTCGCCAAGGTCGCCTTGCAGCGGCAGTCGCAAGGGCTGTCGAGCCGCTTTGTCGTGGTCGGCCGCGAGATCGTGTGGCGCTCGCCGATCCTGCTGACGCCGTTTTTGCCCGACGGCACCATCGATGCCGAAAAGCTCGGTGCCTTCATCCGCCGCTGCTATGGCGATGCCGGTTTCACCCAAGACGAGATCGACTCCGGGGCCGTCATCCTCACCGGCGAGGCGATCAAGCGCACCAACGCCCGCGCCATTGACGAGCTGTTCGCCGCGGAAGCCGGCAAGTTCGTTTGCGCCACGGCAGGCCACAAGCTCGAAAGCCGGCTCGCCGCCCACGGCTCCGGCGCCGTGGCGCTGTCGAAGGCGCGCGACACCTGCCTGCTGCACGTCGACGTCGGCGGTGGCACCACCAAGCTGGCGCTGATCGACCGCGGCGTAATTGTCGGTCTCTGCGCTTTCGCGGTCGGCGGCCGGTTGATTGCGGCCAATGCTGACGGCGCTTGGACTCGGATTGATCAATCGGCACAGCTCGTCGCCGGCGATCTCGGCATGAAAATCTCGCCGCAAGCGCTCGCCGACGAATCCGTCCGCCGCCGCATTGCAGAACGCCTCGCCGTGGTGGCGGCCGACGTGATCGGCGGCGCGGCCCTCGACAGCCTCGGCCAATCGCTGCTCCTTACCGAGCCGCTGCCGCGTACCGTCACGCCCACAGCGCTGACTTTTTCCGGCGGCGTTGCCGAATATATTTTCGGCCATGAGCACCAGGAGTTCGGCGATATCGCAAAATCGCTCGCGGCGGCGTTGGCGAGCGAGCTGAGCCGGCGGTTCGGCCTGCCGCTGATCGATCCCGGCCAGCGGATCCGCGCCACCGTTATCGGCGCCTCGCAGTTCACCGTCCAGGTCAGCGGCAAGACCATCTATCTGCCGGATCCTTACGTGCTGCCGGTGCACAATGTGCCGGTGGTGCGCGTCGCGCTTGCCGCGGCGGGCGATATCGATCCGGGCCGGTTCGCCGCCGCCATCCGCTCAGGCCTCGAAGAAATCGAGCTCGACCGCAACGGGCGCCTAGCGATTTCGTTCCCTTGGCATGGCGACCCGGAGCACTCGCGCCTGAAGGCCGCAGGGCAGGGGGTCGTCCGCGCGCTTGAGCCGCTGCAGGACCAGATCAAGCTCTTGCTCCTGATGATCGACGGCGACGTCGGCAAGACTTTCGGCCGGCTGATGCACCGCGAGCTCAACTGGCCAGGGAAAATCGTCTCCATCGACGGCGTGGAGTTGCAGGAGCTCGATTATGTCGACGTCGGCGCGCTGATCGCCCCGCCGGGCGTCGTGCCGGTGGTGATCAAGTCGCTGCTCTTCGCATAGCTCCCCGGCGGCTGGCAGTGTAATCTCCGCGCAAAGCACGCCTGGAGGAACACATGAACATCCGCGAAGTGCCGCAGCAGCAGGCGCGTTACGGCGTCGACCCGTACCTCGATTGGCTCAAGGGCGAGGGCATTCCGGTCGTCGAGGATTACGGCGTCTACCTGTTCGACGTCGAGACCGCGCCATGGCCGCGCTACGGCGTCAACGGCGCGGCGGTGCATCTCAAGGGCCGCGGCGATTTCGCCAACATGTTCGTGCTCGACATCGCGCCGGGCCGGTCGACGGCGCCGCAGCGGCATCTCTACGAAGAAGTCGTCTACGTGCTTGAAGGCACCGGCTCCACCCAGGTTGAAATGGCCGACGGCAGTAAGCGCAGTTTTGAATGGGGTGCGAAAAGCCTGTTTGCCATTCCGCTCAATGCCAAGCATCGGCACTTCAACGGCAGCGGCACCGAGCGCGCGCTTCTGGTCACGACGACGAACCTGCCGATGATGATGAATGTCTTCCACAACGAGGCCTTCGTGTTCGGAGCCGATTTCGATTTCTCCGATCGCGCCGGCAAGAAGGAGTATTTCTCCGGTGAGGGCGATCTCATCACCGTGCGGCCGGGCAACCACATGTGGGAGACCAATTTCGTCCCCGATCTCACCGCGATCGAGCTGAAGACCTGGGGCGATCGCGGCGCCGGTGGCACCAACATCATGTTCGTTCTCGCCGACGGCACCATGCACGCGCATATCTCGGAAATGCCGGTCGGCACCTACAAGAAAGGGCACCGTCACGGCCCTAGCTTCCACGTCATGTGCGTGATGGGCTTAGGCTACTCGCTGCTCTGGTACGAGCACGACAAGGATTTCCGCCGCATCGACTGGAAACACGGCATGGTGCTGGTGCCGTCGGACCGGCAGTTCCACCAGCATTTCAACACCGGGGCGCAGCCGGCGCGCTATCTCGCCACCGCGGTCGGCGGCTTGCGCTATCCGACCACGCTGGCGAACCGCATCTCGCTGCTCGGCGCCGGCGGCGACGATCTGCCGGCGGTGTCGAAAAGCGTCAAGGACGGCGGCGACCAGATCGAATACGAGGATCAGGACCCGCGCATCCATCGCATCTGGCTCGAAGACATGGGCAAGAACGGCGCCCCGCCGAAGATGGAAAAATTCGTCCCGACGCCCGAGGATTTGAAGGCGACCGTAAAGGCGTGACGATGACGCGTGTCCGGTTGCTTGGCGTTGTGTTTGCCGTCGTCGTTGCGTTGGCCGCGCGGAACGCGGCGGCGGCCGATGCGGCACTGATCGAGGCGGCCAAGAAAGAAGGTCAGGTCGTCTGGTACACGACCCTGGTCGTCAATCAGATCGTCCGCCCGCTCAAGGACGCGTTCGAGAAGAAATATCCCGGCGTGACGCTGCAATATACCCGCGCCGACGATCTGGTGGCCGCGGCGAAAATTCTGGCCGAAGGCCAAGCCGGCCGCATGCAGGCCGACATCCTCGACAGCATCTCCGGCATGTTCGCGCTGCAGGAGGCCGGCCTGTTGGCGCCATTCACGGTGCCGAATGCAGCCGATTATCCGGCCGAGCTGAAAGCCAAGGACGGCTATTGGGTCGCTGTGATCATGTATGTGTTCACGCCGGGCATCAACACGACGCTGTTGCCTAAGGGCCAGGCGCCGAAGACGTTTGCCGACCTGCTCGATCCGAAATTGCAGGGCAAGATGGCGTGGAACGGCAGCTCCATGGCCGGCGCCTTCGGCTTCGTCGCCAATATTTTGACCACCATGGGCGAAGACAAGGGCATGGATTATCTGCGCGCGCTCGCCAAGCAGCAGGTGGTCAATGTCGACGCCTCCTCGCGCGCCGTGCTCGATCAGGTCATCGCCGGCGAATACTGGATCAATCTGATGGCGTTCAACCATCACACCGTGATCTCAGCGCGCAAGGGCGCGCCGAGCGACTGGCTCAAGATCGAGCCGGCACCGGTGACGCTCGATGCCGTGGGCCTGGTCAAGGACGCGCCACATCCCAACGCCGCTCGGCTCTTGCTGGAATTCTTGCTGTCCGAGGAGGGACAGAAAGTGTTTCAGCAGAACGACTATCTGCCGGCGCTGCCGAGCGTCCCCGCCATGGTCGCGGGGTTGCGGCCGAATGACGGTGGCTTCCAGGCGGACTTTTTGCGGCCGGAAGAGATCCACAAACAGCTGCCGCATTGGCAAAAAGTCACCCAGGATTTGTTCCGATGAGCGGTATCGCGGTCGAGATCTCATCGCGCGGCATCGCCACGATCACGCTCGATCGTCCCGAGCGCTCCAATGCCTTCGATCAAGGAATGCTCAATGCGCTGACGCAGCAATTCGCCGAGCGCACGGCGGACGCGGCAACGCGCGTCGTGGTGTTGCGCGGCAGCGGCAAGCATTTTTGCGGCGGCGCCGACCTGGTCGCCCGTGGCATGGAGCCCGCGCCGGCGGCCGGGCAGGTCTCTTTGGTCGATGCGCTCGCCGCGCTCGACCGGCTACCGAAGCCGACGATAGCGGTGGTGCACGGCGCCGCGGTCGGCGGCGGCGCGGCGCTGGCGGCGTGCTGCGACATCGTGCTGGCCGCGGACGGTGCGTTCTTTTCCGTTCCCGAGGTGCGGGTCGGCATGGCGCCGCTCGGCGTCGCGCCGTTCCTGATCCGCGCCATGGGTCATCGCAGCTTCCGCCGCTATGGCTTGTCCGGTGAGCGCTTCGGCGCCGCCGAGGCGTTACATATCGGTCTCGCCCATGAGGTCGTGAGCGCCGACAGGCTCGAGGCGAAGCTGATCGAAATAACCGATGCACTACTTCATGCGGCGCCGGGCGCGGTTCGCGAGATGAAAGCCGCGATGGAGCACGACGTGATGCCGTCCATCACGGCGATCCTCGCCCGCCGCGCCGCCCACGTCCCGCCGCGATCGGAGGAAGCAAAGGAAGGCGTCGCGGCGTTCAAGGAAAAACGCAAGCCGAGCTGGTATCCGCAATGACGCGCCGTGCCGTTGCATCCGTGTCCTTGATTGCCGCAGTGCTGCTCGCCGGTTCGCGCGCACAGGCAGACGACGCGCTCTATGAAGCGGCCAAGAAAGAAGGCCAGGTCGTCTGGTACACCTCGTTGATCGTGAACCAGGCGGTGCGGCCGCTAGTGGAAGCGTTCAACAAGAAATATCCCGGCGTTGAGGTCAAATATGCCCGCGGCGACTCTGGCCCGAATGCCATCAAGGTCATCAATGAGGCCCGCGCCGGCAGGGTCGAGGGCGATGTGTTCGACGGCATCGCCACAACGGGGCCGCTACTCAAGGCCGGCCTGGTCGAGCCATTCACGCCGTCGGAGGTAAATAAATATCCGCCGGCGCTGCGCGATGCCGAGGGTCGCTGGAACGCCCTTGTCGTTTATTTCCTCACGCCTGGCGTCAACACCCAGCTGGTCGGCGCCGGTGAGCTCAAGACGGCGCAGGATCTGCTCAATCCGAAATGGCAGGGCAAGATCGCCTGGAGCACCGAACCGTCGTCGGGCGCGCCGGTCTATGTCGGCTCCGCCTTGCAGACCATGGGCGAGGACAAGGGCATGGCGTTCCTGCGGGCGCTGGCAAAACAAGACATCGTCAATGTCGATGCCACCAACCGCGCCATCCTCGATCAGGTCATTCTCGGGCAGTACGCGATTGCGCTCAGCATCTTCAATCATCACGCCGTGGTCAGTGCCAAGAAGGGCGCGCCGGTGGCCTGGCTCAAGGTCGAGCCGATCCCGGCGCCGTTCCATTCCATCGGGCTGGTCAAGAACGCACCGCACCCGAATGCCGGCAAGCTGTTGATCGATTTTCTGCTGTCCGAGGAGGGTCAACGCACCTTCGCCGACGTCGACTATCTTCCGGCAATGCCGTCGGTGCCGGCGAAGACGCCTGAGGTGAAGCCCGAGGCCGGCGGCTTTACCGCCAATTTCATCTCGCCCGCCACGGCTTCGGACAACATCGATCGCTGGGTAAAGATCAAGAAGGAGCTGTTCAACTAGCTCCAACACGAAACAGTGAAATGTCCGTCGCCCGTTCCAGCACATTCGCGTTTTCCACCACCGCGCCAGATCCGACGCGGACGCTGGTCGTGGTGTTGGCGCTCGTGCTTCTGCTCTTGGTCGTGCCGCCGTTGATTTTCCTGCTCAATGGCAGCCTGCACACCACGACGGTGACCGGTGCGCCCGGCGATTTCACCTTGGCGTATTACCGGCGGCTTTTGTCCGACCGGCATTTCTTCGGCAGTCTGGTGAATTCGCTGGTGTTCAGCTTCGGCAGCATGGCGATCGCGCTCGCTTTCGGCGGCCTCGTCGCCTGGCTGGTGGAGCGCACCAATGCGCCGTTCAAGGCTTTCGCCTATCTCACCGCGATCATCTCCCTCGGCACGCCGTTCGTGCTCTATGTCATCGCCTGGCTGTTCCTGTTCGGCCGCAACGGGCCGCTCAACGATCTCATCACCGCGATCGGGCTGCCGCGCTTCAACGTCTATTCCATGCCCGGTATGATCCTGGTCGAAGGGTTCTTGTGGTCGCCGCTCGCCTTCCTCTTGCTGTCGTCGGTGTTTGCCCAGGCCAATGCCGAATACGAGGAAGCCGCGCGCATGAGCGGCGCCGGCATTTTTCGCACGGTGACGCGCATCTCGATGCGGCTCGCTTTGCCGGCGTTTCTCGCCGTCGCCTTGCTCATCGTGGTGCGATCGATCGAGGCCTTCGAAGTGCCGGCGCTGGTCGGCTTGCCGGGAAAAATCAAGGTTTTGACCACCGACATCTATCTCGACATGAAGGAGAACGTGCCGCCCGATCTCGGCTATTCCAGCGCGTTCTCCATCGTGCTGTTGCTGATCGCAGGCCTCTTGATCGGCCTCTATTCGCGCATCTCGCGTCACGCGTCGCGCTATCACAGCGTCACCGGGCGCAGTTTTCGCGCGCGGCCGGTCGATCTCGGCCCGGCGCGCTATCTCGGGGGCGGCATCATCCTGTTCAACTTTTTGTTGATCCTGCTGACGCCGACCATGGGCCTGATTTGGCTCGCCTTGATGCCGTTTACCCAAGGGGTCAGCCGGCGCGGCTTTGCGCTCGTCACCTTGGATAATTTCCGCACCGTGCTGCACTCGACGTTCTATGTCGATCTGGTGTGGCAGACGCTGTTGATGAGCGCGGGAGCCGCGACCTGCGTGATGGCGCTGACGGTCGTTGCCGGCTGGCTCGCGGTGCGGCGGCGCCCCGGCGCGTGGCTGCTCGATCAGCTTGCCACCGCGCCGCTGATCTTTCCCGGCATCGTGCTCGGCGTCGCCATGATCCAGATTTATCTCAGCGTTCCGGTCGCGATCTATGGCACGCTGTGGGCGTTCATCATCGCCTTCACCATTCGCTTCCTACCCTATGGCATGCGCTACGCGGCGTCGGGCATTTTGCAGATCCATCCCGAGCTGGAAGAGGCCGCGGCGATTGCCGGCAGTCCGCTGCGCACGGCGTTGCGGCGCATCGTCGTGCCGCTGGCGACGCCCGCTTTGCTCGCGGGCTGGCTGTTCATCTTCCTGGTCGCCGCGCGCGATCTTTCGCTCGCCGTGATCCTCGCTTCGCCGAAGGCGCAGCCGGTGTCGGTGGCGATGTTCGACCTGTGGGCCAACGGCCAAGGCACCGAGCTCGCGGCTTTCGGCCTGGTCTGGACGGCAATCATGACGGTGATCGCAGCCGGCTTTTATCTCATCGGGCGGCGGACCATCGCGTTCGCCGTCCACGCGTAAGTGGAGAATGGGACGTGGATCTCGAAGCATCGAAGAAAAAAGTCAAAGCGCTGACCGAGCCGCGCAACGCGGTACTGGTCGGCGCCAACGACCGGCCGGGAAGCTGGGCATGGCGCGTCTTGCGCAATCTCAAGCAATACGAATTTCCGCAGCCGCTCTATCTGGTCAATCCGCGCCGCACCGAAATCGGCGGCGACCGCTGTTATCCGGACTTCAAGTCGCTGCCGGAGCCGCCCGATCATCTCGTCGTGCTGGTGCCGGCGCCGGGCGTGCCGGAGGTGTTGCGCAGCGGCGCCGCGGCCGGTGCGCGTAGCGCCACGGTGTTTTCCTCGGGCTTCGGCGAAGCTTACAACAGCGACGCCGCACCGCTTGGCCGCGAGCTTAAAGCGGTGATAGCCGAGACCGGGCTCGCGGTGTCCGGTCCCAATTGCATGGGCAATATCTGCGCCAAGACCCGCCTGGTCACGCTGAGTGAGGACCGCCCCTTGCTGCTGCGCGAAGGGCCGGTGGCGCTGGTCGGCCAGAGCGGCGGCATGATGATCTTCTTGAACGCAGCGCTGGAAGAACGCGGCATGAATGCCGAGTACCTCATCACCAGCGGCAACGAAGCAGGCCTCGGTATCCCCGACTACATCGCGTTCTTCTCCGATCAGCCCGAGCTGAAAGTCATCATCGTCTATATCGAGGCGATCGGCGACATCGAGAAATTCAAGGCCGCATGTCGCATGGCGCGCGCCGCCGGCAAGGCCATCGTCGCCGTAAAACTCGGCCAATCGGAAAGCGGCCGCAATGCCGCTATGGCGCACACCGCTTCGCTCGCCGGCTCCATCGAAGCTTTCGATGCGGTCGCGGCGGATTTGGGCATCGTGCGCGCCGATACGCTCGACGATGCGGTCGAGATCAGCGAATTGTTGGTTCATACCGGCGCGCCGGGCGGCCGCCGCCTCGGCGCCATCACGCTGTCGGGCGCGTTCCGCGGGCTGCTTTACGACGCCGCCGAGCGTAACGGATTGCAATTTCCAAAACTCGCCGATGCGACGCTGGCGAAGCTCAATGCCATTCTCGGCGTCGGCTCGCTGGTCTCAAATCCGATCGACGGCGGTTTTGGCGTGCTCAGCAGCGACGACAACTACAAAGCCTCGATCGCGGCGCTGCAGGCCGATCCGAACATCGACATGATTTTGATCCAAGAGAACCTGCCGCGGGAGCCGGGCTCCGACCGCGCCGAGCGCTACATTCACACGGTGGAAGCGATCGTCGCCGGCGGCGCGCCGAAGCCGATCGCCATCATCACGCCGGTGTCGCACAGCCAGAGCGATTATAGCCGCGCGCTGCGGGCGCAGGTGCCGCACGTCTCGTTCCTGCTGGAAGTCAACAAGTCACTGCGGGCTATCGCCAGCGTGGCTCGGCGCGACGAGCTTGAATGCCTGGCGGCTCCCTCGGACAAAATTGCTTCGACGCCCGCTGCAACTGCCGCAGCGGCGCGCGTGCGGATGCTGGCAAAAAATGGCACAGCCGCGCTCGACGAAGTCGAATCAAAGCAGCTGATCCGCGCTTATGGCATCCTGACGCCGACGGAGATCGCGGTGCAGTCGCCGGACGATGCTGTGAAGGCGGCGCGGCAGATTGGCTATCCGGTGGTGCTAAAAGCGGTCGCGGCGAAGCTCTTGCATAAATCCGATGCCGGCGCGGTCGCCTTGCATCTCGCCGATGACGAGGCGGTGCGTGCGGCTTATGAACGTATCGCCGACAACGTTCGGCGCGCGGGGATCGAAGCTCTTGATGCCATGCTGGTCTGCCAACAGATCAGTGGCGGCTTGGAGCTTGTGCTCGGGCTCAATCGCGATCCGGAAATGGGCCTCGTGGTCATGGCGGGCTCCGGCGGCGTGCTGCTCGAACTGACCAAGGACGTGGCGTTCGCGGCGCCGCCGATCACGCGTGAAAAAGCGCGCGCCATGATCGAGCGCACCCATGCCGCGCGGCTGCTGCGCGGCTATCGCTCATCGCCGGTGCTCGATACCGATGCGGTGATCGATGCATTGGTCGCGCTCGGCCGCATCGCCGAGGATTTGGCCGACGTCGTGCAGTCGATCGACATCAATCCCCTTGTCGTGCTGCCCCGCGGCGGCTTTGCGCTCGACGCGTTGGTCGTGCCGCGCGGCTGAAACAATACCAAAAGGAGGACGGCGATGACCGATACATGGCGCACGCTCAAAGCTTGGCCGGAACTGATCCTGGAGCAGCTGGCCGATGCCGGCGTAGCGCGGGTCGTTCTCAACCGGCCGGACAAGCGCAATTGCCTGAACGAAGCGCTGGTGGCGGCATGGTTCGAGGCGCTCGACATCGTGCGCGCCGATCGCGACATCAAAGCGGTGATCACCAAGGGCGCGGGGATTTGTTTCAGCTCCGGGCTCGACCTGCATTTCCTGCGCAAGGTCAGCGAAGAGCCGCGCGACTGGGACCGGCCGACGCCGACGGTGCAGATGGCGGAAGCGCTACGCGGCTTTCCGCGCATCGTCATCGCCCAGGTGCACGGCTATTGCCTCGGCGGCGCTCTCGGCATCATGAATTGCCACGATCTGGTGTTCGCCGCCGACGATGCGCAACTCGGCATGCCGGAAATTCTACGTGGGAGTTTCGGCCAGCTCGTCACCTCGACCCTGGTGCATGGCGGCATTCCGCTCAAAAAGGTCGCGCTGATGCAGCTCCTAGGGCGCAACATTTCCGGCGCCGAGGCCGACCGCTGGGGCATCATCTCGCAGGCGGTGCTTGCAGCGGAGCTGGAATCGACAGTGACGGGCATCGCCCGCGAAATCTCAGAGCGCCACCTGGCGCCCCTGGAGCATGCCAAGATCACCGTGCAGATGGGCCGCGATCTGTCGCTGTCGCAGGCGATCCAAATCGATCAACTGGTCTCCGCGCGCATGCGGCGCGTCATGGACCCGACCCAGCACGTCGAGTTGTATCTGAAGTCGCAGAAGGGCGGGCCGAATTTGGAATACAAGCGGCCGGACGTATGACGAGCTAAGCGGCCGCCTTTTTCTTGTCACCGCGTTCCAACGACTGCATCAACTCGTCCACCGACTGCACGTCGCCGAACTGGCCGTAGAACGCCGACAGCGTCGCGTTGTGCTCGTCGTCGGTATGGGTAGCGAGGCCGTCGGACACCAGGACGACCTTGAAGTTGAGCATCATGGCGTCGCGCGCCGAGCTTTCGCAGCAGACGTTGGTGGCGGTGCCGGTGATCAATAGCGTGTCGATGCCGCGATCGCGCAGGTGGCGCTCGACGTCGGACGAGTTTTGGATGAAGGCGCTGTAGCGCTTCTTGGTGATTTGTGCGTCCTCGGGGCGGATATCGTTGAGGTGCCAGTATTCGTAGCCGTCTTCGCCGATATCCATGGCTTTCAGGCGCCGCTCGGCGCGCTCCGGCTTTTGCAGGTAGCCGTGGTAATTCGACCAGCTCTCGCGGGTGTCGGTCGTGCCGTTGCGGATCCAGACCACATGGCCGCCGCGGCCGCGCAACGCGGCGGCGAGCCGATTGATGTTGGGCACGATCTCGCGCGTCAGCGGCACCTCGCCCTGGTGGCCCGGCTTGACGAAATAGTTCTGCATGTCGACCACCAGCAGCGCGGTGGCGCGCGGGTCGATGGCGTCGAACGGGTGCAGCTTGCCCATCCGCGTATTCATGCGGTCGAGGGAGGCTTGCGAGATCGCGATCTTGTGCATCGGCGGTTCCTCAACTAGTCGTTTGAGCCGAGAGTGGCACAAAAGCGGGTTGGGATCGAGGGCAGGTTGGTGAGCATGCCGGGCAGTTGGGAATTCTGGATCGATCGCGGCGGCACCTTCACCGACGTGATCGGCAGGCGGCCGGACGGCACGCTCACCACCCACAAGTTGCTTTCGGAAAATCCCGAAGCCTATCGGGACGCCGCGGTGCACGGCATCCGCCATCT
Source organism: uncultured Alphaproteobacteria bacterium (assembly GCA_963821175.1). Lineage (GTDB taxonomy): Bacteria > Pseudomonadota > Alphaproteobacteria > Rhizobiales > Xanthobacteraceae > BOG-931. The sequence goes on along the minus strand of CAWGCU010000007.1, from coordinate 463,435 downwards.
GCTCGGGCTCAAGCCCGGCGAAGCGATCCCGAGCGAGCGCATCGCCGCGGTCAAAATGGGAACGACGGTCGCCACCAATGCGCTGCTCGAGCGCAAGGGTGACCGGACCGTGCTGTTGATCACCAAAGGTTTTCGCGACGCGTTGCGCATCGGCTACCAGGCACGGCCAAAGATCTTCGCCAAGCACATCATCAAGCCCGACATGCTGTACGAACGCGTCGTCGAGGTCGACGAGCGGGTGCGCGCCGACGGCACCGTGGAGCGCGCGCTCGATCTCGACACGGTGCGAACCGAGCTTGAGCGCGCGAAGCTTGACGGCATCAACGCCGTCGCCGTCGTGCTTATGCATGCCTACCGCTACAGCGATCACGAACAGCAGGTTGCGGCGCTGGCGCGGCAGCTTGGCTTCGAGCAGGTCTCGGCCAGCCACGAAGTCTCGCCGCTGATCAAGCTGGTCGGTCGTGGCGACACCACCGTCGTCGACAGCTATCTCTCGCCGATCTTGCGGCGATATGTGTCGCAGGTGGCGGGCGACTTGAATCCACCCTCCCCTGCAGGGGGAGGGCATAGGCGGCCTTCGGCCGCCGTTCTAAAGCACGCCGACGCTTCGCGTCGGCTACGTGCGAAGCAGCCGGGGTGGGGCAGTAAAGCGACCCGTCTCATGTTCATGATGTCGTCGGGCGGCCTAACCGCGGCCGAGCTGTTCCGCGGCAAGGATGCGATTCTCTCGGGCCCGGCGGCCGGCGTCGTCGGCATGGCAGAGACTGGGCGCGCCGCGGGTTTCTCCCGGCTCATCGGCTTCGACATGGGCGGCACGTCCACCGACGTGTCGCATTTTGCCGGCGCGTACGAGCGCGCCTTCGAGACCGAGGTCGCCGGCGTGCGCATGCGCGCGCCGATGATGCTGATCCATACTGTCGCAGCCGGCGGTGGCTCGATCCTGCATTTCGACGGCGCGCGGTTTCGCGTCGGCCCGGATTCGGCCGGCGCCAATCCCGGGCCAAAATGCTATCGCCGCGGCGGCCCGCTGGCGGTGACCGATGCCAATGTGATGGTCGGCAAGCTCATTGCCGATTTCTTTCCCAAGATTTTCGGCCCCGCGCAGAATCAGCCGCTCGATGCCGAGGCGGTGCGCCAAGCCTTCGCGGCGATGGCGAAGGAGATCGGCGACGGCCGCAGCAGCGAACAAGTTGCCGACGGCTTCATCAAGATCGCGGTCGAGAACATGGCCAACGCGATCAAGAAGATTTCCGTGCAGCGCGGCTATGACGTGACGCGCTATGCGCTCAATTGCTTCGGCGGCGCCGGCGGCCAGCACGCCTGCCTGGTGGCCGATGCGCTCGGCATGGAAAGCGTGCTGATCCATCCGCTGTCGTCGCTGTTGTCGGCCTACGGCATGGGGCTTGCCGACATCCGCAGCGTCCGCCAGCAGGCCATCGAGGAGCCGTTCGGCGACAAGGCGCGCAAGACACTCGACAGCGTGGCGCGGCGGCTGGCAAGCGCAACCATCGACGAGGTGACCGGCCAAGGCGTCGCGGCGAACAAGATCACGGTGCATGTGCGTGCGCATATTCGTTACGCCGGAACCGATACGCCGCTGATCGTAGATGCCGGCAAGAATGCCAAGCTTGCATCGCTGCAGAGCATGAAATCCGCCTTCGAGCGCGCTCATAAGGCGCAATTTGGCTTCATCGATCGCGCCAAGGCGCTGGTCATCGAGGCGGTGTCGGTCGAGGCGATTGGCGGTGGCGCGACGTTTAGGGAAAAAACCCGCAAGACCACGCGGGCCAAGCTGCCGGCGCCAGCGCGGCGCACGCGGTTTTTCTCCAACGGCAAGTGGCAGCGCGCCCTGGTTTATACGCGCGACACGCTGGCGCCGGGTCACAAAGTCAAAGGTCCGGCTATCATCATCGAGCCGCATCAGACCGTCGTCGTCGAGCACGGTTGGCAGGCCGAGCTGACGGCGAAAGATCACCTCGTGCTGCGGCGGGTGCAAAAACTCAAGCGCACGCGCGCCATCGGCACCCATGCCGATCCGGTGATGCTTGAAGTGTTCAACAACCTGTTCATGTCGATCGCCGAGCAGATGGGCGTGGCGCTGCAGAACACCGCCTATTCGGTCAACATCAAGGAGCGGCTCGATTTCTCCTGCGCGGTGTTCGACGGCAATGGCTCGCTGGTGGCGAACGCGCCGCACATGCCCGTGCATCTCGGCTCCATGGATCGCGCCGTCGAGACCATCATCCGCGAGAACAAGGGCAAAATACGCTCCGGCAATGTTTACGCGATTAACGCGCCGTACAACGGCGGCACGCACCTTCCGGACATCACCGTCTGCACGCCGGTGTTCGACGGCGGCAAGATTTTGTTCTGGGTCGCCTCGCGCGGCCATCATGCCGACGTCGGCGGCATTTCGCCGGGCTCGATGTCGCCGAACGCCACGACCATCGAGCAGGAAGGCGTCTATATCGATAATTTCAAGTTGGTCGAGCGCGGCCGCTTCCGCGAGAAAGAGACCTATCAGCTGTTGCAAGGCGCCAAATATCCGGCGCGCAATCCGCTGCAGAACGTCAACGACATCAAGGCGCAGATCGCCGCCAACGAGATGGGCGTGCGCGAGCTGCGCAAAATGGTGCGCTATTTCACCTTGCCGGTGGCGCGCGCCTATATGCGCCACGTCCAGGATAATGCGGCGGAGAGCGTGCGCCGCGTCATCGACCGGCTGCACGATTCAAGCTTCAGCATCGAGACCGATCAGGGCTCGACCATCCAAGTGCGTATCGCGGTCGACAAGAAAAAGCGCGAAGCCACCGTCGATTTCACCGGCACCAGCCCGCAGCAGGCGTCGAACTTCAACGCGCCCGAGCCGGTGACCCGCGCCGCCGTGCTCTACGTGTTCCGCGTCATGGTTGACGATGATATTCCCATGAATGCCGGCTGCCTGCGGCCGATCCGCATCGTCATTCCGAAAAAGTCGATGCTGACGCCGGAATTTCCCGCTGCCGTAGTTGCCGGCAACGTCGAGACCTCGCAGGAGGTGACCAACTGCCTGTTCGGCGCGCTCGGCGCCATGGCGGCGGCGCAAGGCACCATGAACAATGTCAATTTCGGCAATACCCGCTACCAATATTACGAGACTATCTGTTCCGGCTCACCGGCCGGCCCCGGCTTTCCCGGCACCGATGCCGTGCACACCCATATGACCAATACGCGGTTGACCGATCCGGAAATTCTGGAATTCCGCTATCCGGTGCTGCTCGAGGACTTCCACATCCGGAAAAACTCCGGCGGGCGCGGCGCGTGGAACGCCGGCGATGGCATCCGCCGCACCATCCGTTTTCTGGAAAAAATGGAATGCACGATCCTGTCCGGCCATCGCCGCGTGCCACCGTTCGGGCTGGACGGTGGCGGCGACGGCCAAATCGGCGAGAACAGCGTGCGGCGCAAAGACGGGTCGATCGAAAAGCTGCAAGGCTGCGATGCCACCGTGATCGACGCCGACGAAGCGGTCATCATCCAGACGCCGACGGCGGGCGGCTACGGCAAGCCGCAATGACGCTCAGCGCAACGGCGGCGCAATCGACGAGTCGTCGGGTGCCTTGCGCGCCACCGAATATTTCATGTTTGCCTTGTCGCCCTCCCAATAGAACGTGAAGTCGGCGGCAACATAGCCGCCATCGGGCAGCGGCAGCACGGCGCTGCACACCACCTGATCCTTGGTGGTGGAGACGGTCTTGATCGGCGCGTATGTCGTCGGCTCGTACTTGAACTGTTGGAGAACTTCCGCCAGCGACTTTTTGGCGCGATCCGAATCGCATTCCGGCAACACGATGCGATTGCGGATGCCGCTGTAGATGAACACGCCGATGACGGCGACGATCGGAATGCCGAGGAGGCGAAGCACAAAGCGATAGGATTTGCGCGGCGACGATCGTCCGGGGACAGAGGGCGGCGGCGTCCAGCGGCGGGCGCGCAGGGGCTGCGGATCGTCATCGGTCATACGCGTCCCACCCCGACCTGACAGCCTCGTGGATTGTCCATTTGGTGTTCGTTAAGCGGTACCATGACGTCATTGCGGGCGCCAATACCTCTAGTCTTGGTTCGCCCGCTTCAATTTGCAATAATCACAGGTAGCGGTCTTAAATAAAGCCGATCGCGGTGCATCGGAGTCGTATCATGGACGTTTTACGTCATTCTGTAGCTGATTTATTTTCCGCCGTTCGTATTTTATACACGCTAATCCTTTTTGTTGTTATTCTCATTCTTTTGGTAATTGCGTATTCGGTTGGCCGAGAACTTGTCTCCACCTGGGGAAGAGGAAAGATTTATCTCGGCGAATTTATACATTATATTCTGACGGAACTAAGACCCCCGATCACGGCGAGCAAATACGCAGCGAGACCATTCTGTTTTATCGCTATATCCAAGGAATGATTAAGTACGCATATGAGGACCGCAATGAGGATATTCTCCAACAATCTCAAGATGACGGCAAACAGCGGGGCATTCCCGAGCCGACACTCGTCGTCGATAGACACGATGCCCTGCCTGAAATAGATGTGACCATTCAAGGTGTCAGCGTTAAAGCGGCAATGTCGTATTTGGTGAAGCTTGTTTCGCCTGCAAATCCCGAGGTGACGGCAACGATATTCAAGGCAAATTCAGGTCGTCGAACCTACGTGTCGCTACCCGTCGAGATGTTGAGTAAGACGGATGACGCATCCGCTCCACTTTCATCTCCGATTATCGTCGAAGGGTCGGATAGTGATTCGGACGCAGCTTTTAAAATCGGCTGCATGCTAATCTGGTCGCAGTCCACGGTTTATCGCGATGATGCTAATCGCCAAGAATTCTGTGATTGGGTGAAATTGCTTCGGATCAAGTCTTCTCTTGACGCGGCTCAATCTACGTCAGACCATTCGACAGTCACCGAGGGTGATTTGGATTTTCTGAAAAATAACTACGAGCGGGCGATCAATGGAAAGATCGATTATCACAATATAATTTCGACGCTCTATGGAGCAGAAAAGTTCGTCGGCGATCAAGCGATTACAGTAGGCACAAAAACGACAACGATCGAAGCGGCTTCCGACTTGATGAGATATTTTGGTGTTATCGGAAATACAGAGGGGCGAAACTCAGATTGGCGAGATAAGTTGCCAGACGCGATGCCGGATCGCAGAGTAATGGATGAGGTGTTTTTTGCCGGTACATTTGCTTCGGATTGTAAGGAGGGGGTGTCAAAATATCAAAATGTGGTGCGCATTGTCATTCAACAGCCCGATAGCAGAATTGTGCCCAACCTAGTGGTACTCAGTGGCGTCGTCGTTCGCGACGATACCGTGCTGACATTCTATCAGCGTTTATATCCGAGCCTCCAAACAGACGACGCGCTCAAAAATGTGAAGGTCCAAACTATCTCGTGCGGCGCAGTTACTGGAGAATTCGCTGTAACTGGGGCGACGACCTTAATAGGGGAGGCGCGGCAAAACACCTTTATGCAGTTGAAGGTGCATGGGTTGAAAGTTTTGATGCCACTACCAGAATTCGATTTCGACACAGATAATATCGGCGGTGACGGCGTCGAGGACGTGACAATTACCGGTTTTATTCGAGATAGAAGTTCAATGTTCGGGGAGGCTTCTCTTCCGCTAAAAATTGAGAACGATGAAAGATTTAATGCGGACGCTACTAAGGTCAAGAAATTACCGCCGACCCGAACCGTCGTTAGCCAGAGGGTTTTGTTCGATTCTCCATTTGCGACTGGTATGGTGGGAAGCCCAATTTATGTTGACGGGAAAATCGTTGGCATGGCGGCTGGCGGCATCCCCGTCAACATAGATTCCAGACTGCGTTTGACATACGGAGTGTCACTCCTCCCAATTAAGTCGGCACTGCTGGGGTTGCCCTGACCAACAGCGATGACGGCGAGCAAAGGCAGGATAACGCTACAGTCGACCGGAACTATTCATCGTGGCATTCACACCGCCTTCACGATCTCCTCGGTCATCTTCTTGGCGTCGCCGAGCAGCATCATGGTGTTGTCGCGGTAGAACAGCGGGTTGTCGATGCCGGCATAGCCCGAGGCCAGCGAGCGCTTGTTGAACATCACGGTGCCGGCCTTCCACACTTGCAGCACCGGCATGCCGTAGATGGGCGATTTCGGATCGTCCTCGGCGGCCGGATTGGTGACGTCGTTGGCGCCGATCACATAGGCGACGTCGGCCTGGGCGAATTCCGAATTGATGTTCTCGAGCTCGAACACGTCGTCATAGGGCACGTTGGCTTCGGCCAGCAGCACGTTCATGTGGCCCGGCATGCGGCCGGCCACCGGATGGATGGCGTATTTGACCTCGACGCCTTCGCGCTTGAGCTTCTCTCCCATTTCTCGAAGCGCGTGCTGCGCCTGCGCCACCGCCATGCCGTAGCCCGGCACGATGATGACCTTGCCGGCATTCTTCAAGATGAACGCCGCATCCTCGGCCGAGCCGATCTTGACCGGCCGGTCGCCGGCGGCTGCCGCCGGTCCCGCCACCTCGCCGCCGAAGCCGCCGAGGATGACCGAGATGAACGAGCGGTTCATGCCCTTGCACATGATGTAGGACAGTATCGCGCCCGACGAGCCGACCAACGCGCCGGTGATGATCAGCGCCGAATTGCCCAGCGTGAAGCCGATGCCCGCCGCCGCCCATCCCGAATATGAGTTCAACATCGAGATCACGACCGGCATGTCGGCGCCGCCGATCGGGATGATGATCAAGACGCCGAGCAGGAACGACGCCGCGGCGATCAGCCAGAACGCGATATGCAACTGCGCCAGGTAGAACCACACGACCAGCGCGATGAGGCTTAAGGCCAACGCGGCATTGATGACGTGCCGGCCGGGTAGCGTAATTGGCGCGCCGCTCATGCGGCCGGAGAGTTTTAGGAATGCGATTATGGAGCCGGTAAACGTGATGGCGCCGATGGCGACGCCGAGCGACATTTCGATCAGGCTCTGGCCGTGGATGGCGCCTTCGACGCCGATGCCGAACGCCGCGGGTGCGTACAGCGCGCCGGCCGCGACCAGCACCGCGGCCATGCCGACCAGCGAGTGGAACGCGGCGACCAGTTCCGGCATCGAGGTCATCGGCACGCGCCGCGCGATCACCGCGCCGAGGCCGCCGCCGAGCGCCATGCCGAGCACAACCAGGCCCCAGGCGGCAGCCGACGCTGGCGGATGCGCGGCAAGCGTCGTCACGATGGCGATCGCCATGCCGATCATGCCGAGCGTGTTGCCGCGCCGGCTGGTTTCGGGGCTCGACAGGCCGCGCAGCGCCATGATGAACAAGGCGCCGGCGACCAGATAAAGCAACGCAGCGAGATTGGCCGACATCATTGACCTCTATGGGGCGTTGCCGCAGCCGGATATTCGATGAAGGTAATGGTATTGCCCGAGGGATCCTGCGCGAACAGCAGCGTGGCGTCCCAGTCCTGCTTTTCCGGCGGCCCGTGCAGCGGGACACCGCGCGACTTCAAATCGGCATAGAGCGCTTCGGCATTTGGGGTTTCAAAGCCCATGCCGGTAAACCGGCCGAGCAATCCCTCGCATCGTGCCTCGTCGTCGGCGGCTTCCACCACTACGCTCGGAGAATCCTCATAGAGAATGGCCGTCGGCGCCGTTGTCGAACGCCGCAGTCCGACGACACCTTCATAGAAGGCCGCCGCGCTTTCGAGGTCATCCACAAATATGCGAATCGAGGTCAGGCGCATGGCCGTCCTCATTTCTTTTTCTTCTGATACATCGCCAGCATGCGCTGGGTGACTAGGAAGCCGCCGAAGATGTTGACCGAGGCGAAAGTCAGCGCGACGAAGCCGAGCGCGCGCGCCCATAGCGGGCCGTCGTCATTGGCAACGAGCGCGACGCCGACCGCGAGCAGCGCGCCGACCACGATGACCGAGGAGATCGCATTGGTCACCGACATCAGCGGCGTGTGCAGCGCCGGCGTCACCGACCAGACCACGTAATAGCCGACAAAGACCGCGAGCACGAAAATCGACAGCCGGAACACGAACGGATCGGCGACGTCGCTCGCCACATGCGCAGCGCCGCTGCCTATGGTGGCGAGATCGAGCTGGGCCAGGATCGACAAAGTTATCATCGCACCGCCTCCGGTCCTTCTTTCCCCTCCCCCTTGTGGGGAGGGGCAGGGGTGGGGAAGCGGGAGCCGCGGCGGTGAGGACTTCCCCACCCTCGGCTTCGCTTCGCTCGCCGTCCCTCCCCACAAGGGGGAGGGGATAGAAAATTCACGCCGCGGTCTTCGGCTGGAAATTCGGATGCACGATGGCGCCGTCGCGGGTGAGCGCCGTCGCCTTGACGATGTCGTCGTCCCAGTTGACCGCAAGCGCCTTGGTCTTCTTGTCGATCAAAATTTCCAGAAACGCGTAGAGGTTCTTGGCGTAAAGGTTCGAAGCCGTGGCGGCGATCCGGCCCGGCACGTTGCGATAGCCGACGACTTTGACGCCGTTCTGCTCGCTCACCGCATCGGCGCTGACGCCTTCGACATTGCCGCCGCGCTCGACGGCGAGATCGACCACCACCGAGCCCGGCCGCATCGACGTCACCATGGCCGACGAGATCAGCCGCGGCGCCGGCCGGCCGGGAATGAGCGCCGTGGTGATGACGATGTCCTGCTTCTTGATGTGTTCCGCGACCAGCGCAGACTGTTTCGCCTGATACTCCTTGGACATTTCCTTGGCGTAGCCGCCGGCGGTCTCTGCGGCCTTGAATTCCTCGTCCTCTACCGCGATGAATTTGGCGCCGAGGCTCTCGACCTGCTCCTTGGCCGCCGGCCGCACGTCGGTTGCGGTGACGATGGCGCCGAGGCGCCGCGCGGTGGCGATCGCCTGCAAGCCGGCGACGCCCGCGCCCATGACAAAGACCCTGGTGGCGGGCACGGTGCCGGCAGCCGTCATCATCATCGGCAGCGCGCGGCCGAACTCGGCCGCGGCATCGATCACGGCGCGGTAGCCGGCGAGATTGGCCTGGCTTGAGAGCACGTCCATCACCTGCGCGCGGGTGATGCGCGGCAAAAGCTCCATGGCGAAGCTGGTGATGCCGGCGTCGGCCATAGCGCGCAACGCCGGCTCGTTGCCGTAAGGGTCCATGATGGCGATGACAATGGCGCCTTTCTTGACGCGCGTGAGCTCGGCGCCTTGCGGGCGGCGCACCTGGAGCACGACATCGGCGCCGCTCAGGGCGTCGGCGGATACCGTGGCGCCGGCCGCGGTGTAGTCGGCATCGAGAACGCCGGATTTGATGCCGGCGCCCGGCTCGACCGCGACTTCGGCGCCGAGCCCGATCATCTTCTTGACGGTTTCGGGAACCGCGGCCACCCGCGGCTCGCTCGCGTCGGTTTCGGCAACGACCGCAACCTTCATGATTCCTCCGAGGGCCGCCGCGCAAGCGCGGCTAGCTGCGCATCGATGAAGTGACGGAAACGCTACTCAGGTCAGGAAATACGCCATCAGGACGACGATCGTGACCACGATCGCCATGACGACCTTCACCAATGTGATGAAATTCTCGTACGTCTGTTCGTGAGCGGCGTAATCGTTGCCTTCTGCGGTCGCGTATTCGACCTCGCCGTGATCGGCCATACCATCGTCTCCAAACATCGCACCCCGGTGCCGGCGGACTTAGCGTAATTGGCCGCTCAGGGCAACGGGATGGCGCCGTTGCGAGCGTATTTTTGCCTGGCTGTCATGACGCCGCGCGGCACGCCGCCATGCATGTTCCGCGGTTGCCGTTGCGGGCGTTCGGCTTGCCGGGGAGGGGCCGAATCCCTACTCTCATAGGCAACGGCCATTGGCCACGGACAGCACCGATGCTCAGAAAAGAACAGAACGAATTATTGACCCAGACCGGCCCCGGCACGCCGATGGGCCAGCTTTTCCGCTCCTACTGGATGCCGGTTCTCCTCGCCGAAGAGCTGCCGGAGGACGAATGCCCGCCGGTGCGGGTCAAGATCATGTCCGAGCGGCTCTTGGCGTTCCGCGACTCCAACGGCAAATACGGCCTGATCGACGAATTCTGCGCCCATCGCGGCGTCTCGCTGTGGTTCGGCCGCAACGAGGAGGGCGGGCTGCGCTGCCCCTATCACGGCTGGAAATACGACGTGAACGGCCAGTGCATGGAGGTGCCGTCCGAGCCCGCCGAAAGCGGCTTCTGCAAGAAGGTCAAGCTCACGTCCTATCCGCTGGTGAAGCGCGGCGAGGTGCTGTGGGCCTATATGGGTCCCGCCGACAAGCGGCCGCCGCTGCCGGAATGGGAATTCGCCATGGTGCGGCCGGAGCAGACCTTCGTCTCCAAGCGGCTGCAGGAATCCAACTGGCTGCAGGCCATGGAAGGCGGCATCGATTCGAGCCACGTCTCGTTCCTGCATCGCGGCGACCTCGGCACCGATCCGCTGTTCAAGGGCGCCAAGGGCAACCAGTACAATCTCTCCGACATGCAGCCGCATTTCGAAGTGGTCGAGCAGCCCGGCGGCCTCTTCATCGGCGCGCGGCGCAATGCCGAGAACGGCAAATACTACTGGCGTATCACGCCGTGGGTGATGCCGTGCTTCACCATGATCCCGCCGCGCGGCGACCATCCGATCCACGGCCATTTCTGGGTGCCGATCGACGACGAGAATTGCTGGGCCTGGTCCTACGATTTCCATCCGGTGCGGGCGCTGAGCAAGACCGAGGTCGACGCCATGAAGGACGGCGCCGGCGTGCATTGCAAAGTCGATGCCGCGTTCCGGCCGCTCGCCAACAAGGACAACGATTATCTGATCGACCGCGCGGCGCAGAAAGCCGGGCGCACCTATAGCGGCGTCGCCGGCTTCGCCATGCAGGACGCCTCGCTGCAGGAGAGCATGGGCCCGGTCTGCGACCGCACCAAGGAAAACCTGGTCTCGACCGACAACGGCATCATCATGGCGCGGCATCGCCTGATGCGCGCCGCCAAGGCGCTCCTCGACAAAGGCGTGACGCCGCCCGGCATCGACGTCGAGCACCAGAAAGTCCGTTCCTGCTCGGTGGTGCTGCCGCCCGACGTGGCGTTCAAGGACGGCGCCAAGGAAGCGCTCTACGGCAAGCCGGGCATGGCGCAGACGACGGTGTAGCTCAGTGCGGCGCCGGCGCTGTCATCTTGATGCCGGTCAGCGCGGCCAATTCGCCCTGACGCTTGGTTTCGCGGCGCATGTAATCGGCGAGGCCTTCGGGCGTGTTCTCCGTGGGCACGGTCATGCCGAGCGCAGCCATGCGGCTCTTGAAGTCTTGCGATTGCACCACGTCATTGAGCGCTTTGTTGAGGTAGGCGATGATCGGCGCCGGCGTTTTGGCGGGCGCGGCGAGGCCGACGAAGCCGCCATAGTCGAAATTGGGGAATCCCAGCTCCTGCATGGTCGGCACTTCGGCCCAGGTCGCGATCCGCTGCGGGCTCGCGATCGCTAGCGCGCGGACCTTGCCGCTGTCCGCGAGCGGCTTGGCCTGGGCGTAGAACGCGAAGGCGCCTTGCACGCCGCTTGCCGTCACGTTGCGCGCGGCCTCGCCGGAGCCGTTGAAGGGCACGCCGGCGATTGCGGTCTTGCCGAGCGCATTGAGTTGCGCCAGCGCCATGGCCGGCGACGTCGCTGGCCCGGACGTGCCGAAGCTGATCTTGCTCGGATTGGCTCTGGCGTCGGCGAGCAATTCGTCGAGCGATTTATACGGCAGCGCGGCATCGATGATCAGGACCAGCGGCGGCCCCTCGACGATCATGCCGATCATCGCGAAGTCGTCGATCGCGTTATAAGGCACCGGGAGAAAATACAGGTTCTGCGCATCGGCGATCGAATTGGCGAACAGCGTGTAGCCGTCGGGCGCGGCCCGTACCGCATAGGACCCGCCGAGGGTGCCGGAGCCGCCCGGCTTGTTCTCGACGATGATGTTCTGGCCGATTCGCTCCTGGAGCATCGCGGCAAGAACGCGCGCGGGGACGTCGGTCAAGCCGCCGACCGCGAATGGTACGATCATGGTGATCGGCCGCGCTGGGTAGCTCTGCGCCGGCGCTTGTGTCGGCCACAGCGTGCCGAGCACCAGCGCGGCGCAGAGCGGCAGGCCAAGTCTGAAAGAATTGATCATCTGTCGCTCCCGCGCGTGACCTTGAGGCCTTCGCGCCGCAATGCCAAAGTCGAAGTCCCGCCCGGCACGGGCCATATATCAGCATGAGACGGACCCGATGACCAAGAGCGTAGAGCCGCTGCTGCCGGTCGAGCTCGGCGCGGGCAAGATCAAGTTTGCCCAGGGCATGAAAGCCGGGCGCTGGGTGTTCGCCACCGGGCTAATGGCGCAGGATTTTGTCAACGGCGTCGCACCTGACGTGCTGGCCGAGCGAACGCCCCATGCGGGCCTACCTAAGCGCGAGAAGGAAGCACTCCGCATCTTTGAAAATCTCGACGCCGTGCTGCGCTCAGCCGGCACCGACCGCAGCAACCTGGTGCGCACCGACCAGTACTACACCACCGTGAAAGCGGTACCGCCTTATCAGCAGGTACGGCGGGAATTTCTCGATGGCCGCATTCCGCCCTCGACCTCGATCGCGCAGCAGGGGCTGTTGCTGCCCGGCGCCGACATGAACATCCAGGCCATGGCCGCCGTTCCCGAACCTGGGTTCAAGATCGAGCATCTGAAGCACGAGCAACTGGCCGGGCGCCCGACCTCGGGCTACTCGCCCGCGGTCACTGTCGGCGATTTCATCTTCCTGCCGGGCATCACGTCGCTTGCGATTGGCGACGAGCCGCGGCGCAACGGCGTCGCCGCCGCGGCGCTGATGGCCGAGGGCGCGCAATGGGGCGGCCAGCCGATCAAACTCGAAACCGAATTCATCATCACCAAGCGGATGACGGCGTCGCTGGCGCTGGCCGGCGCGACGCTCGAGGACGTGGTGCACGCGCAAGTCTATCTCGCCGACCGCGACGACTACTCCGCCTTCAACGCGGCGTGGACAAAACATTTCGGCGCGGCCGGCCCGACCGTGTCGATCATTCCGTGCATCGACCACGGGCTTGCGCCCTATGACGGCAAGATCGAAATCAACGTGATCGCGGCGAAACCCGGCAGCGCCGCCGCCAAGCGGCACATCGACGCCGGCGTCGCCACCGCATTCCGTCATCAGCCTCAGGCGGTGAAGGCGGGCGATCTGCTGTTCATCCCGGCTCTGATGGCGGCCGACCGCGATGGGCTTTTGCCGGCGGCCGCCGCCGATCCGCGGCAGCCGTATTTCTCGTCATCGCCGGAGATGCAGGCGGAAGCGATCATCGACAACGTCGCGCGGCTGTGCGCAGCCGGAGGCACCTCGCTCGCCAACGTGGTGCGGGTGCTGCTGTTCCTCACCGACATCGGCGAGTTCTACCCGGTCTACAAAGTCTGGGAACGCCGGCTCGGCGGCCGTCCGCTGCCGTTCTCCGCGGTCGAAGTGCCGGGGCCGCTGCCGGTGCCGGGAGCGACGGTGATGATGGAAGCGTGGATTTATGCGCCGTAAGCGATTTGCTGGCGCGCATCACGCCGCATCGTTTTGCTCGGCGGCATTTTTCCCGGCGATGAATCCCTGACACACCGCGCGCGGCAAGCCGTGCATGGAAAAGCCACCGGCGGATTCGCCGCCGCAGTAAAGGCCGGGGATCACCTCGCCGTTCATGTCGATCACCTGGCAGCGCGCGTTGATGCGCAGGCCGGCGCGGGTGTCGTGGATGACCGGCGTCGCCCAGGCGGCATAGAACGGTGGCTTTAAAATCTTGTAGAGCGGTTTCGGCTTGCCGAAGTCAGCATCCTTGCCGGCATCGACGAAGGTATTGTAGCGCGCCACGGCGGCGGCTAGGTTTTGCAGCGGCATCGGCACGCGTTGGTATTTCATTTTGATTTTTGCCGCGAGCGCCTCGATGCTATTGGCTTCAAAGAAAAATCCCGCGTCGACATCGACATGCGGCGGCAACGGCAGCCACTTTTCGCGCGCTACCGCGTCGGCATCGAAAATCGCCCAGATCGGACCGCCGCCGTTATGGTCGTCGCCGATGCCGGCCAGCGCCGCATTGATGAAATTGCTCGGATTGTATTTTTGGTTCTTGGCATTGAGATAGGAATGCGGCTCGTAAGGGTTGGTGCTCTGATAAGTGTTGTAATTGAAATGTCCGCCGGTCTCGTCGTAGAAGCGCCGGCCCAGCATGTTGACCAAAATGACGTCCTGCCAGTCCTTGACCGGCAGCCCGATGGCGCGCGCCTTGTCGAACACTTCGCTGCCGGGATGCCAACGCACATTGACGTAGCCATATTGGCAGCCGATGGCGCCCGGCTTGGTGATGCCGGAGCCGAACTCGCCGGTATAGTTGAACAAGCCCCACAGCGCGGCGCCGGCCGCCATGGCGGCGATTTCGCCGCTGGCATCTTGATCCGACCACGGCATGCCGGCCAGCCCGCAATATTCCTCGGTGAGGCGCGGGTCGAACATGCGGCGGAAGTTGACGTTGCCGGTCGAGCCGCCGGTGGCGACGATCACGGCCTTGCGGGCGCGGATGTTGAGGTTGGTGCCGTTGTGGTCGACGGCGATGCCGGTGACGCGGCCGTCGCGCGGCGTCTCGCGATGGATCGCGGTCATGCGGTGCTCGAGCAAAATCTCGACGCCGGCCTCGAGTGCCGCGGCCTCGAGCGGCCGGATCAATCCGGCGCCGGCTCTGATCTCGTCATCGCCCGGGTCGGCGGGCCCGCCGGTGTGAACCATCGGCCAGTCCTCGACCGAGATTTGCATGGTGCGCAGCGCCGAGACGCCGATCTCGTGCCCGATCTTGTTGGGCGGCCGATCGATGACTTTCACGCCGTGTGCCAGCAAAAATTCGAACGCCGCCACGCTGTTGTCGGCGAAGGCGCGGATGATCTCGCGGTCGTTGTAACGGTAAGGCGGAAAGCCGTTGGTTTCGACCACCGACCAGTCGGTCAAATCCTGGAAGAACAGATCGGGTGAATCCGCGATGCCGTACTTCTTCTGGTAGCTGGTGCCGCCGCCGAGCGGCAGGTTGCCGCCGGAGGTGATGGCATGGCCGCCGACATGGTTCTCGGCTTCGACGACAATGACTGAGGCGCCGGCCTCGCGCGCCACGACTGCGGCCGGCAATCCGGTCGCGCCGGATCCGATGACGACAATGTCGGCCTCGCGATCCCAATTCGCTGCATTTGCCATTTCGGGTTATTCCGTCTCGATTGCGGCCGGGACACTAACAGCATTGCCGATTTTGTGTCATTGGGGATGATTGCAGTGCGATCGAGGATTGCATGTCATGGCGGATTTCGTCCCAACCCACCGGCTGACCCACGAGGCGAGCCAGAAGATGATTGCTGCCGGCGTGGCGAAAGCGAATGAGCTCGGCTGCAAAGTGTCACTCGCGGTGGTCGATCAAAGCTGCCGACTCATCGCCTTCCTGATGATGGACGGCGCGCGGCATTTCTCGATCATCACCACGCAGCGCAAAGCCATCACGGCGGCATCGCAGCGGCTGCCGACTGGCTACGCGCCCGAGGAGAACGCGCTGAGCATGACGGTGCGCATGGGCGATTTCACCAACGTGCCGGGCGGCTTCCCGATCGAGGTCGACGGCGAAGTCATCGGCGCGGTGGCTGCAGGTGGGGCGAAGATCGAGCAGGATGTGGAGGTCGCAAAGGCGGCGCTAGCAGCGCTTACGCTGCCGTAACCTTCGCACCCTGCATCTGATCGCGCGCTGCGCGCACCGCCTTGATGATGTTCTGGTAGCCCGTGCAGCGGCACAGGTTCGAGGCCAGCATGTCGGTCAAATCCTCGTCGCCGATCTGCGGATACTTCTCCAGCACATTGGTGGCGAGCATCAAAAAACCCGGCGTGCAGTAGCCGCATTGCAGGCCGTGGTTGTCGATGAAGGCCTGCTGCAGCACGCTGAGCTTGTCGCCGTCGGCGAGGCCCTCGACGGTGCGGATTTTCTTGCCGCCGGCCTGCACGGCGAACATCAGGCAGGAGCGTACCGCCTCGTCGTCGACGATGACAGTGCAGGTGCCGCAGACGCCGTGCTCGCAACCGATATGGGTGCCGGTCTGGCCGCAGTCATCGCGGATAGCGTCGACCAGCGTCTTGCGCGCCTCGACCCGGATCGGATAATCGCGACCGTTGATGGTGAGCGTGATGTCGGTTTTTTCGTTCATTGCACTTTTCATTTCCCCTCCCCCTTGTGGGGAGGGGTAGGGGTGGGGGTCGAGAGGCAATGTACAGGTGTCGACGGCCGCGCGTCACCTCCCGACCCCCACCCCGCCCTCCCCACAAGGGGGAGGGAGAAGTCAGCGCGGCAATACGTCGTTGAATTTGCCCCGCACGTGATCCTCGACCTCTTGGCTGGCGCGCACCACGATGGGGAACGTATCACGCCGCCGGAACGGCGTGCAGGCATCGATCACCACGCGGGCGTTGCGCGGATCGTCGGTGCCGTAGACCATCGGATCGAGCACGGTCGACCAGCAGCCGCGCAAGGTCTCCATGCCCTCGCGCGGATCGAACCGCGTGCACATCGCCCATATCACCTTATCCATATCGGCCGGATCGATGTCGTCGTCGACCACGACGACGAAGCGGTTGGCGTATGCGCCGGCATGGCATTGCGAGGCGATCAGGCCGGCCTGTTTGGCGTGCCCGGCATATTGCTGCTTGATGGCGACGGTGAGCCACAGCCGGCTGCCGCCCGCCGCGTGCGCCCACACGCCCTTCACCTCCGGCACGCCGGCGGCTTCGAGCTGATTCCAGACCGCTCCTGAGCGATAGGTGCCGCGATAGAACGAGTTGTCGTCGGGCGGGATGCCGGGGATGGCGCCGAGCAGGATCGGGTCGTCGCGGTGCATGAAGGTCTCGATGCGGATCGCCGGCTCTTTCTTTAAGCCCCCGGCGTAGTAGCCGGTCCATTCGCCGAGCGGGCCTTCGTCCAACACATCGTTCGGATGGATGAAACCCTCGAAGGCGATTTCGGCGTGCGCCGGGATCGGCAGGCCGGTGCGCGGCCCGGCGATGACTTCGACCGGCTCGCCGATCAGGCCGCCCGCGGCATCATATTCGTTGCGGCCATAGGGGATTTCGAGGCCCGCGATCATGAACAGCGCCGGATGCATGCCGCACACCACGGCGATCGGGCAGGGCTCGCCGCGCTCGTGATAGCGGCGCTTGATCAGATCGCCGTGCTTGCCCTTCGAGCACATCACTGTCGCGACGTTGCGGTCGTGGGCCTGCACCCGATAGGCGCCGTAATTGATCCAGCCGGTGTCCGGATCGCGCATAATCACCATGTCGCCGGTGCCGATGTAATAGCCGCCGTCGTGCTCGTGCCAGCGCGGCACCGGGATTTTGAAAATGTCGATGTCTTTGCCGGAGTGGACGTTCTCCAGCACCGGGCCGGTCTTCACCGTGACCGGCGCATGGACCTTCGCCTCTTTCATGTAGCGGCGCCAGTAATGCACCAGGTCGATGGCGCTGGCATCAGGCGGAAGCCCGAGCGTGATGTTGATACGGGGTATCGAGGTCAGGATATTGGCGAGGATGCGGTGGCCGCGCGGATGGCCCGGCACATCGTCGAACAACACCGCTTTGTTGCCGATCTTGCGCTGATAGATGTCGACGATGCCGCCGATTTCCTTCTCGCGCTCGGCGCCGGCAATGTCTTGGAGCTCGCCTGCGGTGCGGAGCTGCGCGATCCAGGCGCGCAGGTCCTGGCGCTCGTTGACGGTGTTTTGTTTCGCGGGGCGGGTTTTGACGATTGTGTCCATGCCGCGAGTGTATCGCAGCCTGGATTGCCGGCAAAGACGGGTGGTGCCTACATATCCAGGACCAGCCGCTCGGTCTTGCAACCGCAGCAGCAGATCATGACCTTTTCGTTGGCGGCCTGCTCTTCCTCGCTGAGCACCGAATCGTGGTGCTCGGGGATGCCGGAGATCACCCGAGTCTCGCAGGCGCCGCAGATGCCGAGCTCGCAGGAATAGTCGACGTCGACCCCGGCATCGAACAGCACTTCGAGCACCTTCTTGCCCGGCGGAATGAAATATTCCTCGCCCGACTTGGCGAGCTCGACCCAGAAGCCGCCGATGGTACCGCCGGCCGCGGCATCGTCCTTCGGCGTGAAATATTCGACGTGAACGTTCGCCTTCGGCCGGCTTGCGGCCGCGGCCTCGAAGGCCTTGAGCATCGGATTGGGGCCGCAGCAGTAAAAATGCGCGTCGGCCGGCGCCTCGGCGACGGCGGCAGCGATGTCCATGACTTTGCCGCCGGCCTCGTCGTCGAAGTGCAGGTGGATGAATTTCGGATCGAGCTTTTTCAACTCGCTCAAGAACGCCATGTCGGCTTGCGACCGGCAAGCGTAGTGGATTTTCCACGACCGGCCGAGCCTCGCCAATTCCTGCGCCATGCACCAGATCGGCGTGATGCCGATGCCGCCGGCGACAAGCACAACGTGCTCGGCATTTTCGACCAGCGGGAAATTGTTGCGTGGCGCGCTGATCTTGATCTGGTCGCCGACCTTCATCTGCTCGATGATGTAGCGCGAGCCGCCGCGGCTGTTCTCGTCGCGCTTGACGCCGACGGTGTAGCTTTTGGGATTTTCGGCAGGCACCGTCAGCGAGAACTGGCGCAATGGCCCGTTCGGCAGATGCAGGTCGATATGGGCGCCGGGCTTGTAACCCGGCAGCTTGCCGCCATCGATGCGCTCGAATGTGTACAGCTTGGTGTCGCGGGCGACGTCCTCGATCTTGCTCAGCCGAGCGTCGATCAGGCTGTGCGCGGCCGTTGGCCCGGCGGTGGTGGCTGGTGCGGTTGCGGTGTCCATTTACGGCATAGATAGGCGGCCGGGGTGGGATTGCGCAACCGTTCTTTGGCCAGGAAGTTTTTGGGCCGGGAAGCTTTTGCTATGCGCCGCCGTGTCCGGGAGCGGGCGGCAGCGGAAATTGCTTGAGATAGGGCAGATATTCTTCTTCGACGTCGATCTGCAGCGTCGCCAACACACGCACCACGGCGCAGTAGAAGGCAATCGTCAGGACCAGGTCGGTGAGGCGCTCGGTGTCGAGTTTTTCGCCCAAGTGCGCAAAGGTGGGGTCGGAAATGGCCAGTTCCGTCGACATTTCACGGGCCGCCTTGAGCACGGTTTTGGCCAGCGGCTCCAGATCGGTGCTGCGGCCTTGCGTCTCGGCGGCGATGGCGCGGATGTCGTCGTCGCTGACGCCGAAATCGTGGCCGATCTTGATGTGGTGGGAATACTCGTAGGGCGATCGGGCAACATAGCCGACCTGAAGTATCGCCAGCTCTCGCAGCCGCGGATCGAGCTTGGAGCCGTGGCGGATGTAGTGACCGATCCCGCTCCAGCCACGCGCGGCGCCCGGACTGTTGACCAAAGCGCGAAACAGATTGATCGGCCGGTTGAGCAAATCCTGATGCTCGGGCGGCAAATCCGCGCGATCGAAATAGGGAATGCGTGCCATCTGTTCTTAGCTCCCAAGTTCGGCTTACTCGCTCGGCTTCTCCACCGCCCGCACCGAGGTTTCCGGCATCACGCCGCCGCGCTGACGCGCCAGCGTTTCGAGGCCGGACATTTCCCAATCACCGGCGGCGGCGCGCTTGGCGAATTTCTCCCAGGTCGCGGTCCAATCGCCGAGATGATAGCCGTGCCATGGCGACGTTACGGTGAGCGGGTGCAGGCCGAGCCGCTCCCACAGTTCCCGCGCGTGCTCCATGTGCTCGCGGGTCGGCAAAGCCAGCGGCGCCATCGGGCGCTTGCGGGTGGCATCCACGAGCATGCTGGAATCCGTTTGCTCGGGGCCGTATTGTGCGCCCTGCACGCCGCCGCGATAGGGCACGAGTTGCACGTCCTCGATCGGATTTGAGCGATAGGCGAGCGACCACAGCACGGCGTCGACGCTATATGGATCGATGTCGTCCGACACCGCGATGACGATCTTGCCGCAGTTCGACATCAGCGTCGAAGCGCCGTGCAGTGCCCGCCAGACTTCGGTGCGCGGCGTGTCGGCCTTGATCTGCACGAAGATCACCGGCCGCAAATTCGTCAGCCGCTCGTGCATGGCGACGCGCAGCACGCCCTTGATCGCCAGCTGGTCGCGCAGATGCGCGAGGAACAACGGCTCATAGGCGACCTTCTTGATGACGCTCGATTCGCTCGGCGTGACCTGGCTGATGATCGAGCAGAACACCGGATTTTTCTTGCGGGTGATGGCGGTGACTTGCATCGGCATGTTGAAGGCTTCGAGCGCCACATAGCCGTTGCTCTCGCCGAACGGCGCCTCGGGCTCAAGCTTTTGGCAATCGATCAGGCCCTCGATGACGATCTCGGCGTCGGCCGGGACGTCGAGATCGACGGTCTTGGCTTTGACGACGCGGATCGGCTCGCCGGCAAGCCCGCCGGCGACGCCGAGCTCGTCGAGATCGATGGCGAGCTTTTGCGGTCCGGTGAATACCACCACGGGCGCGGCGCCGATGACGATGGCGATCGGCATCTTCTCGCCGCGGTCGCGGTATTTGAGCCAGTGCCGGAAGCCGCCGGCGCCGGTCGCCTCGCGCGCCACCATGCGCACGGCGAGACGATCAGCTGCTTTCAGCGCCGCGCGATAAGTGCCCATGTTCTGCACGCCGCTGTCGGGATCGCGGGTGACGCACAAAGTCGCCGTCAGATACGGTGCGGAATCGAAGCCCGGCGTGGAAACCGGCACCGGCAACGCGTTGAGCCCGCCCGGCGCTTTCAGATCGTCGCCGGTGATGACCACTTCTTGGCACGGCGCCGACGTCACGGCGACCGGCGCGATCGGATGATTGATCGCCGCCAACCAGGCTTCGCCGATCTCCTCGACCTTGCGGCCCATGCCGATGGCATAAATCTCCGGCGACGCCGACAGCGCGCCGACCACGACCGGGATGTCGTATTTGCGGCCCTTGGCGTCGGTGACGTTGGTGAAGACGAAAGCGCGGCGTTTTTCCTCCGGCACGCCGCCGACGAATTGCCAGCGCACCAGCGGATGCAACTCGGTGTCCTTGTTGATCGGAGTATCGATGCGCGTGACCAGGCCGGCGGCTTCGAGATCGGCGAGATGATCCTGGAAATCGAGGCGCGGGCCTTTGCGCGCCGAACGCGCGCGGCGAGCTTCGTCGGCTTGGTCGAGCATGACGGTGCGATGTCCTTAACGCTGATGCCGCGACCGTATCACACCCGCAGTGCGGCGGCCAAAGCGTCGGCTCCCTTGATGAATCCGCAGCCACGCCCTAGGACATCGGCCGGAGGCAGCCATGTACGTTCCGGCACACTTCAAGGAAGACCGCGTTGCCGTTTTGCACGATGCCATCAGACAATATGGCTTCGGCACCTTGGTGACGTCGAGCGAGCAGGAACTGGAAGCAAGCCATCTGCCACTGCTGCTCGATCCGGAGCCGGCGCCGCTCGGCACGGTGCTCGGACATTTGGCGCGCGCCAATCCGCAGTGGACGCGCGTGAAGCCTGGCTTTCAGGCGCTGGCGATATTTCTCGGGCCGAACACCTACATCACGCCGTCGTGGTATCCGACCAAGCAACAGACCGGCAAGGTCGTGCCGACGTGGAATTATCTCGCCATTCACGCCTACGGCACGCTGAGCTTCTTCGACGATCCCGAGGAGTTGCGCGCTCACGTCGGCAGAATGACCGACACCCACGAGACGCCGCGGGCCGCACCTTGGGCCGTCAGCGACGCGCCGGCGGCTTTCGTCGATCAAATGCTCAAGGCCATCGTCGGCTTCAAGCTGCACATTACAAAGCTCGAAGGCAAATGGAAGATGAGCCAGAACCGCCCGGCGCAAGACGTTGCCGGCGTGCTGAAAGGACTGGCCCACGAGGATGGCGAGAGCCCGGAGGCGATCGCGGACATCATCGCCTCGCGTCAGGCGCGGAGTTGACGATTCTCCGGCACGCCGCGCGCAGCCGCTGCGACGTAATCCGCCAGCGCACGTCCGATCATCACGACGACCGGCCCCGTCAATGCTTCGGCCGCAAGCCGCGCCGGCAGATCGGCAATCGTCGCGGCAAATACGCGCTCGTCGGTCCGCGTGGCGCGCTCGACGGCGACGGCGGGTGTTGCCGGGTCGAGGCCGGCCTGCACGGCATTGGCGACAAGCGCGGGCAGCGTTTTGGTCGGCATATAGACGACGGTCGTCACCGCCGGATCGGCTACGCTCGCCCAGTCGATATCGGCGGGGAGTTTTCCGTCACGGCCGTGGCCGGTGAGATATTGCACCCGGCGGGCTTTGCCGCGCCGTGTCAGCGACACCAGGAGCCGGCTCGCGGCGCCTTGCGCCGTGGTGATGCCGGGCACCACTTCGACCGTAATTGACGCCGCGCGGCAGGCGGAAATCTCTTCGTCGGCTCGGCCAAAAATCATCGGGTCGCCGCCTTTGAGCCGCACCACGCGGCGGCCGGCTTTGGCGAGTGCGATCATCAGCGCGTTGATGTCGTCCTGCTTGCACGACGGTGCGTGGCCGGTCTTGCCGACCAGCATTTTCTTGGCTTCGCGGCGGGCGAAATCGAGGATGTCCGGCGCCACCAGATCGTCGAACAGGATCACGTCGGCGGATTGCAGCGCGCGCACCGCGCGCAGCGTGAGTAGCTCCGGATCGCCGGGGCCGGCGCCGACCAAAATAACCGAGCCGGTGTTCTGTGCCATGGTTGGCTTGAGCAGCGCATCGAGGTCCGCATCCGTCGGCGTCGCATTGGGCGCAGCGACCGCGCGCTCGGTAAATCTCTCCCAAAAATTGCGCCGGCCGCGGAACGGCAGCGCCAGCGCTTGCACCCGCGGGCGCCAGGCGCGCGCGGCGTCGGCCCAGCGCGCAAAGCCTTTCGGAATCAGCGCTTCGATCTTGGCGCGGATCGCCTGGCCGAATACCGGCGAAGCGCCATCGGTTGAAATGCCGATGACCAGCGGCGAGCGATTGACGATGGCGCCGAAGGAGAAATCGCAAAACGCCGGACGGTCGATGACATTGACTGGCACGCCCGCGGCGCGCGCGGCCGCAGCGAACGCTGCGGCTTCCGTATCATCCGCGCAATCGGCTACGGCGATTGCGGCGCCGTTGAAATCGCCCGCATCCCAAGCTTGCTCATGCACGACGATGGCGCCGCGCGGTGGCGTGGCGGCTAGCGCCAGCATCTCCTCGCTAGGCGCCAGCGCAAAAACCTCGACGCGCGCGCCGGCCGCCGAGAGCAATTCGGCTTTCCACGTCGCCGCCTGGCTGCCGCCGGCAACGACAGCACGCTTGTTTTCCAGCGCGAAGAACGCCGGCAGCCGCGCCAAGGCGCCGATGCGGGTCGTGCGAATCTCGGCAGGCGTGCGGGTCATGTGGGCAGCCTCGACATGCAGGAGGAAATAGAATTTTCTACCTCCAACAGCAATTGCGGCACCTCATTTTGCAATAACTGCATTGATCTCAGCATTTTCATGGAAAATTCGTCCGAAACTCGCCTCGGGGCGGCAACTTCGCACTTCACCATCCTCCCCGATTTTCATTCAAATGCCGTGCCAACCGGGCCCAAAAACTTGGCGGGCGCCCGACGGGGTTTCCGCCGGGCGCCCTTAGTCACACGTCAGCCGGCCTATAAGCCGGGTTCTGGATGGCATGCGAGCGTACCCGCATACGTGACGGCCATTCCTCTGGGACGCCGGTTACCCGGCGCCTCCAGCAACCTACCCGAACGGCCAGATCTAGACACGATCCCGAAGCGCTTCGTGCTTGCGCGCAAAGCCTTCGCGCCGTTCCTATTCGGTCTTGCTCCCGGTGGGGTTTGCCGTGCCGCCGGCGTTACCGCCAGCGCGGTGCGCTCTTACCGCACCGTTTCACCCTTACCGTCTCCTCCCGTTGCCGGGCGGAGCAGGCGGTCTGTTCTCTGTGGCACTTTCCCTGGGCTCGCACCCGCCGGACGTTATCCGGCACCGTTTGTCCATGGAGCCCGGACTTTCCCTCCCCGGCAACCTTTCGGTTTTGCCGGAGCGGCCGTCCGGCCGACTGACGGGGAAAGGGATGGGGTCGTTGGCCGCCGCGGTCAAGAGGCCAACCTTTAAGAGGCGACCACCAGGCGATCGAAGTTAATGACCCGCGCCGCCACGGTGCGCGGCCGGTTCCTGTGGGCGATCAAATCCTGCAAGGTGGCCCGGGTCGAGGCATCCCAAACGCCGTCGATGCGCTCGGGGCGGAAATGCCGCTGGAACGCCGTCACCACCTCATGGGTGGTGGAATCGTAAGTGCCGTTGTCCGCGATCCCATAGCCGTATTCGGCGAGCGATCGCTGCATGGCCACAACGGCGTCGCCGCGGTCGCCGAGCGCCTGCAACGGGCCGTCGGTGATCTTGGCCGGCTTGACCCAATGGCCGACGCCGGAATTGTGCAGGATGCGCCAGGGAAACTTTTCGCCCGGGTCCTGCTTGCGTGCCGGCGCCACGTCGGAATGACCGAGCACGCGTGCCGGCGCAATCGTATTGCGCGTGAGGATGCCGCGGCACAGCGCCGTCACCGCCGCGATCTGCCGCTTGGGAAAATCGCGATAGCCGAACTCATGGCCGGGATTGGCGATCTCGATGCCGATCGAACAGGAATTGATGTCGGTTTCGCCGGCCCATGACGCAATGCCGGCATGCCAGGCGCGCTTGCTCTCCTGCACCAGCTGGATAACGCGGCCGTCTTCGAACACGAAATAATGGGAAGAGACTTGGCTCGCCGGCGTGCGCAAATGCTCAAGCGCCGCAACGGTATCCAACATGCCGGTGTAGTGCAGCACAATCATATCCGGCCGCCGGCCGTCCTTGCGCTCGCCGAAATTCGGCGATGGCATGACGTCGGCAACAACGCACGACTCGGACGGGAACGCACGACGTGACATTGGCGGATACACACTACGTGACAGTGCGATGACACTAGGCTAGCGCGCGCGGCCCACAAGCCGATTTGCACTTGTGCACAGGCCATCGCGAAAATAGCGGAGAGCCGTGACTTGCTTGCAACGTTGCGGTCGCTCGCCACCGCGCGTTCGCGTTTGCGGCGAAGAATTGTGGACGAGACGGTACGGCCTGCGCGGATTTTCTCGACTGCGCTTTCCACTGGACTGCAAGCACGGTGCGAGGGCGCTAAGGTCCCTCAACCAGCCGCAATCTCTCAACCATTCCTTAAGCTTACACCTTGTTAATCGGTATCGAGCGGAGCTGCGGTTTTAACCGGGGCAGATCCGTTGACGCCCATATTGACCCATGATAGCCCATAAGTTCCCACAAATGCTGGCGACCCTGAAATCCGATCTGGGCCGTGTCGCGGGTGGCGAGGATGCACAGGGCGTAAGCCTGTTGGGGTGGCAGAGCGGTCTGCCGCTCGACGAGGAGCGAGATGGACCGGTTTGTGTCCCATTACATGCTGCGTCTCGATGCCAAGGGTCGCGTCTCGGTGCCGGCGCCGTTCCGCGCCGTGCTGGCGCGCGACGGCTTCGATGGCCTTTATTGCTATCCGGCCCCCGACCGGCCCGCGCTCGACGCCGGCGGCAATGCCCTGCTGACGGAGATCGAAGCGCTGATCGCGGGTTTTTCGCCCTATTCGGACCAGCGCGAGAAGTTTTCGCTGGCGCTCTATGGCACCAGCGAAACGCTGAAGATCGACGGCGAGGGCCGCGTTCAGCTCACCGAGACATTGAAAGCCCATGCGGACATAGCGGACAGGGTGTCGTTCGTGGGTCTCGGCCACAAATTTCAGATCTGGGAGCCCGGCCGCTTTCGCAGCGAGTTCGCGGAGGCCACCGCGAAGGTTCGTGCCTTCAAACAAGTGCCGGGCACCCGGGTGGCGGCGGGAAACCCGCCCGGAGCGCGGGAAGAATGACAGGCAGCGACGGTCACACTGTCGCTGGCGGATCGGCTCGTCATATTCCCGTGCTCGGCCGCCGCACCGTCGAATGGCTCGGCGTTCGCGACGGCGGACTTTATGTCGACGCCACGTTCGGCGCCGGCGGCTATACGCAGGCGATCCTGGCGACGCCCGGCGCGCGTGTCATCGGTATTGATCGCGATCAGAGCGCCATCGCCCAAGGCGTTGGCCTCGTGGAGCAGGCCCAAGGCCGGCTCGATCTGGTCGAGGACAGATTCTCCAATCTGGAGGCAATCGTCGGTGGCAGCGACATGGTCGACGGCGTCGTGTTCGACGTCGGCGTCTCGTCGATGCAGATCGACGATGCCGCGCGCGGCTTTTCGTTTCGCCTCGATGGGCCGCTCGACATGCGCATGGGTCGTGACGGCCCAAGCGCGGCCGACATCGTTGCGCGCGCCAGTGAGCGCGAACTCGGCCTCATCATCGCAACCTTGGGCGAAGAGCGTCATGCCCGCGCTGTTGCACGCGCCATCGTCAAGGCGCGCGGCGAACACGCCATCTCTACGACGCGAGCGCTTGCCGAGATCGTCGCGCGTGTCGTGTATTCGCGCGACAGCGCCATTCATCCAGCGACGCGCACGTTCCAAGGCTTGAGGATTTTCGTCAACGACGAGCTCGGCGAATTGGCGCGCGGCCTCGCCGCCGCCGAGCGGGTGCTCAAACTGTCCGGACGTCTGGCCGTGGTCGCCTTCCATTCGCTCGAAGATCGCATCGTCAAAACCTTCCTCAACGAGCGCAGCCGCGCGCCGGCCGGCTCGCGGCATCGGCCGGAACTGGTATCCGCCGCGCCGAGTTTTGCCGTGCTGACGCGGCGCCCGGAAACGCCGGACGAGGCCGAGATCGCCGCCAATCCGCGCGCCCGTTCGGCAAAACTGCGCGCCGCCGAGCGCACCGATGCGCCGCCGCATTCGGCAGCAATCGACCATCTGTTGCCGCGCCTGCCATCGCCCACAGACATCATGCGGGGGCGGCCATGATTTTTCGCGTCATCAATATCGTGGTGATCGGCGCGCTGGTGCTGGCAGCGGCTTATGTCTATCGCATCAAGTTCGATTCGACCGTGCAGGCCGAGCATCTGGCAAAACTGCGCGGCGAGGTGCGGCGCGAACGCGACCGCATCGCCGCGCTGCGCGCCGAATGGGGCGAGCTCGACAATCCCGGCCGCATCGAAATTTTGGCCAAGCGCTTCCTCCAGCTCAAACCGATCGTGCCGACCCAATTCGACAGTCTCGATCGCCTGCCCGAACGTCCGCCCGATGACGCCCGCGCCGCCAACGACGATCCGATCGGCGGCATGATCGGCATTTTGGATCCGCCTGAGGCGGTGACGGGAACCATCCCGGCACCGGCCGCACCTGCCGCCGGACCAGCCAAGCGGAGCGCCAAGCCAATGAGCGTGACCGCCGAAGCGCTACCCGTTGTGCCGGCCGAGCCCTGGCGGCGGCGGCTGCTGCGCGGCCTGCTTTATGGGCGCAACGCCAATCGCGCCGCCAAGGCGCGGGCCCGGGTGGGATTGGCGATCATCGCCTTCGCCATCGTCTATTGCATCATCGCTGCGCGGCTTGTGATGTTTGCCGCCGTCTCCGACGGTCGCGTCGCCCATCGCGTCGTCTCCGGCGATGCCATCGCCACCGCGCGGCCCGATATCCACGACCGCAACGGCGAGGTTTTGGCGACCGACGTGCGCGTGCCGTCGCTCTACGCCGAGCCGCGGCGGCTGATCGACGTCGACGAGGCGGTCGAGCTGCTCACGGCAGACTTGCCCGATCTCGACGCCACCGAGCTGCGCGAGCGGCTGTCGTCGCGACGCGGATTCGTCTGGCTCAAGCGGGACATCACCTCGGAACAGCAGCGCGAGATTTATCATCAGGGCCTGCCGGGCATCGGCTTCCTCAACGAGAACAAGCGCGATTATCCCAACGGTGTCGAAGTCTCGCATCTGCTCGGCCGCGTCGACATCGACAATCAGGGCACCGCCGGCATCGAGAAATGGCTCGACAACCAGGGGCTCGCCGCCCTGCACCTGGCGGGGCTCGCGACCGACCGGCTGCAAACGCCGGTGCAGCTCGCCGTCGACTTGCGCGTGCAGCACGCGCTGCGCGACGAGCTGGTCAAGGCGCGCGACAAATTCCACGCCATTGCGTCAGCCGGTCTCGTGCTCAACGTCCGCACCGGCGAAATTGTCGCCATGGTGTCGGAGCCGGACTACGATCCGAACATTCCGCACAATCCGCGCGATCAAAGCCTCATCAACCGCCTGACCACCGGCGTCTACGAGATGGGCTCGACGTTCAAGGCGTTCACCGTCGCCATGGCGCTCGATTCCGGCAAGGTTACGTTGAAGTCTTCGTTCGACGCGCATAATCCGCTGCACTACGGTAAGTTCGACATCCACGATTTCGAGCCGATGCAGCGCTCGCTCAGCGTGCCGGAGATCTTCACTTATTCGTCGAACATCGGCGCCGCGCGCATCGCAATGTCGATGGGCGTCGACGCGCACAAGGCGTTCTTGAGAAAAATGGGCCAGCTCGACCGCCTGCGCACCGAATTGGAAAGCGCCGAGCCGATCGTGCCGAAGCGCTGGAGCGAGCTGAACACCATCACCATCGCCTTCGGCCATGGCCTGTCGGTGGCGCCGTTGCAGGCGGTGATGGGTGTCGGCGCCTTGATGAACGGCGGTATTTTGATCCCGCCGACCTTCCTCAAGCGCACCGAGGCCGAGGCCCAGGCGCTCGGCCATCGCGTCATCAAGCCCGAGACCAGCGCCATGATGCGCTATCTGATGCGGCTCAATGTCGAGAAAGGCACCGCGTCCAAGGCCGACGTCGCCGGCTACTACATCGGCGGCAAGACCGGCACCGCCGACAAGGTCGTGTTCGGCCGCTATTCCAAGACCCGGGTGCTCACCGATTTCATCGCGGTGCTGCCGGCCGACCAGCCGCGCTATGTGCTCCTGATCATGCTCGACGAGCCGAAAGCGCTGCCGGAAACCCACGGCTTCACCACGTCGGGCTGGAACGCGGTGCCGACCGGCGGCGCCGTGGTGTCACGCATCGCGCCGCTCTTGGGCATCGAGCCGCGCCTCGATCTGCCGCCGGCCGATCAGCAGATACTGGCCTCGATGAAGGAAAACAGGTAAGGCCTTGGCCGCATTGTCGACCGAGCCACCAAGAAGCTTGAGATGAAGCTTCGCGAGATTTTGCCTTCTGATGCGGACTTCGATCCACGCCATGCCGATCTCGACGTTGGCGGGGTGACGGCGGACAGCCGTGCCGTCAAGCGCGGCGACGTGTTCGTCGCCATTGCCGGCAACAAAGCCGACGGCGCGCGCTTCATCGCGCCGGCAATCGCGGCTGGCGCTGTTGCGATTGTTGCGGAACATCAACCGGCCGCGCCGTTGAACGTGGCATTCGTGCGCGTTGCGAACGCACGGCGCGCTACTGGCGCTGGCCGCGGCGAAATTTTATCCGCGCCAGCCGCGCACCATCGCGGCCGTCACCGGCACCAGCGGCAAAACTTCGGTGGCGGCCTTCACCCGGCAGATTTGGAGTGCGCTGGGTTTTAGTGCGGCCAGCATCGGCACTGTCGGCATCGTCTCACCGCGCGGCGAGACGTACGGCTCGCTGACCACGCCGGATCCAGTCGAACTGCACCGTTCGATCGATGCGCTCGCCGGCGACGGCGTCACCCATCTTGCCATCGAAGCGTCGTCGCATGGCCTCGATCAATTCCGGCTCGACGGCCTGCGCATCGCGGCGGGCGGCTTCACCAACATCACGCGCGATCATCTCGACTATCATCAAAACTTTGAGGCGTACCTCGCCGCCAAGCTGCGGCTGTTCGAGGAGTTGCTCGACCGCGGCGCCGCCGCCGTCATCGATGTCGATCACGATCACGCCGACGCGGTGCTCGCCGCCGCAACAGTGCGCGGCTTGTCGATCCTCAGCGTCGGCCGCGGCGGAACGGGCATTCGTCTCGTCGAAGCCAAGATCGACGGTTTCGCGCAGGTGCTGCGGCTCGAACACGAGGGAAAAAGCTTTGCCGTGCGTTTGCCGCTGGTCGGCGAATTTCAGGTCGAGAATGCGCTGGTTGCCGCCGGCCTCGCTATCGCCACCGGCAGCGATGCGGCTGCGGTATTTCCGGCGCTGGAGAATCTCAAAGGCGCCAAGGGCCGGCTCGAGCTCGTCGGCTCAAGCCACGGCGCGCCGATCTTCGTCGATTACGCGCACAAGCCCGACGCGCTCGCCAAAGCGCTCGACGCGTTGCGGCCTTATGTGACCGGCCGGCTCGCGGTGGTATTCGGTGCCGGCGGCGACCGCGATCGCGGCAAGCGGCCGCTGATGGGCGCCATCGCCGCGGAAAAGGCCGATCGAGTCGTCGTCACCGACGACAATCCGCGCAGCGAGGACGCCGCCGCCATCCGCGCCGCGATTTTGGTGCAAGCGCGTGGCGCCGCCGAGATCGGCGATCGGCGCGAGGCCATCCGCCTCGGCCATCGCCGAGCTACGCCACGGCGATGTCCTGTTGATTGCCGGCAAGGGCCATGAAACCGGCCAAATTATCGGCGACCGGATTGTGCCGTTCAGCGATCACGAAGCCGTCGCTGCGGCGCTCAAGGAGCTGGCCGCGTGAGCGCGCTGTGGACCATCGAGGCAATGGCGACCGCGATGGCGCCGAGCGGCACGGCGCGCTGCCGCAATCCATTTCCGGAATTTCCATCGACACGCGAACGATCGCGCCCGGCGAGGCGTTTTTCGCCATTCAAGGCGACAACCGCGACGGCCACGAGTTCGTCGCTGCGGCGCTCGCGGCCAAGGCCGGCCTCGCCGTTGTCGCCGCCGACCGGCGCGGGCAATTTCCGAACGATGCGCCGCTCCTTGTCGTGCCCGACGTGCTCGCGGCGTTGCGCGATCTCGCTGGCGCGGCGCGGCTGCGCACCAGCGCCAAGGTGATCGGCGTCACCGGCTCCGTCGGCAAGACCAGCACCAAGGAAGCGTTGCGGCTTGCGCTGTCGAAGGACGGCAAGACCCACGCTTCGGCCGCGTCCTACAACAACCATTGGGGCGTGCCGCTGTCGCTGGCGCGCTTGCCCGCGGACGCGCGCTATGCGGTGTTCGAAATGGGCATGAATCATGCCGGCGAGATCGCGCCGCTGTCGCAGCTCGCCCGCCCGCATGTGGCGCTGATCACCACGATCGCGCCGGTGCATCTGGAATCGCTTCGGCTCGCTCACCAAGATCGCCGACGCCAAGGCGGAGATTTTTCTGGGACTTGAGCCCGGCGGCGTCGCCGTCCTCAACCGCGACATTGCGCAATTCGCTCATCTGGCGCGCCGCGCCAACGAAGCCAAAGTCGCGCGTATCGTGTCGTTCGGCGAGCACGCCAAGGCCGATGCCCGCCTGATCAAATGCGTGCTGCATCCGCGCTGCTCGACCGTGCAAGCCGACATCCTCGGCACCGAGCTCACCTATAAGATCGGCGCGCCGGGCCGCCACCAGGTGATGAATTCGCTTGCGGTGTTGGCGGTCGCCGAATTGGTCGGCGCCGATCTCGCGCTCGCGGCGCTGGCGCTTGCCGAGCTCGAGGCCATCTCCGGACGCGGCGCGCCGATCGAGCTCGATCTGCCCGGCGGCGCGGCGCTCCTCATCGACGAGAGCTACAACGCCAATCCGGTCTCCGTCGATGCCGCGCTCGCTTTGCTCGGCCAGGCGCCGGTCGGGCCGCAGGGCCGGCGCATCGCCGTGCTCGGCGACATGCTCGAATTGGGGCCGAAGGGCAAGGCGCTGCATCGCGGCCTCGCCGCGCCGGTCGAGGCCAACGCCATCGATCTGGTATTCTGCTGCGGCCCGCTGATGCATTCGCTATGGCAGGCCCTTCCCGCCGGCCAACGCGGCGGCTATGCAGAGGACTCCGCCGCGCTCGAAGCGCAAGTGGTGCCTGCGATCCGTGCCGGCGACGTCGTCATGGTCAAGGGCTCGAACGGTTCGCGCATGGCACCCATCGTCAAGGCGCTGCAACGGGTGTATCCGCACACTCTGGAAGAAGCGTCCGCATAAGGTTGAGGGTATGCTTTATTGGCTGGTCGATCTGTCGGACAAGCTCTCCGTCCTCAATGTGTTCCGCTACATCACGTTCCGCACCGGCGGTGCGGTGATCACCGCGCTGCTTTTTGTTTTCATGTTCGGTCCGATGATCATCGACCGGCTGCGGCTGTTCCAGGGCAAGGGCCAGCCGATCCGCAGCGACGGGCCGCAATCGCACATCATCGCCAAGGCCGGCACGCCGACCATGGGCGGGCTGATGATTCTCTCCGGCATGCTGGTTTCGACCTTGCTGTGGGCCAATCCCGCCAACCCTTATGTCTGGATCGTGCTCGGCGTCACGCTCAGCTTCGGCTTTGTCGGCTTCTATGACGATTATCTGAAGGTCAAGAAGCAGAGGTCCGACGGCTTTTCGGCGCGCACGCGGCTTGGCATCGAAGCTATCATCGCCATGCTTGCCGCCATCGCCCTGGTCCGGCTCGGCCAGACGCAGATTTCAATGACGCTGGTATTCCCGTTTTTCAAGGAAGTGGTGCTCAACCTCGGTTGGTTCTTCGTGTTTTTTGCAGCCTTCATCATGGTGGGGGCGGGCAACGCGGTGAACTTGACCGACGGTCTCGACGGCCTTGCCATCGTTCCGGTGATGATCGCGGCGGCGAGTTTCGGCATGATCGCGTACCTCTCCGGCAACGCCGTGTTCGCCGACTATCTGCAAATTCACTACGTCGCCGGCACCGGCGAGCTTGCGGTGCTGTGCGGCGCACGTGCTCGGCGCCGGCCTGGGCTTTCTCTGGTTCAACGCGCCGCCGGCCTCGATCTTCATGGGCGACACCGGCTCGCTGGCGCTCGGCGGCATGATCGGCGCCGTCGCGGTGGCCACCAAGCACGAGATCGTGCTCGCCGTGATCGGCGGCCTGTTCGTGCTCGAGGCGGTGTCGGTGATCGTGCAGGTGGTGTCGTTCAAGCTCACCGGCAAGCGCATCTTCAAGATGGCGCCGATCCACCATCATTTCGAACAGCTCGGCTGGACCGAGCCGCAGATCGTCATTCGCTTCTGGATCGTCTCGGTGGTGCTGGCGCTGGTGGGGCTGTCGACCCTGAAGCTGAGGTAGACGTGATCCCGGTTACGGCCTTCGCGGGGAAAAAGGTCGCGGTGTTCGGTCTGGGCGGCTCGGGGCTGGTGAGCGCCAGCGCGCTGCTCGCCGGCGGCGCCGACGTCGTCGCTTGCGACGACAATGCGCAGAGCGTCGCCAAGGCCAATGCCGCCGGCATTCCCACCGCCGATCTGCGCGACGTCGACTGGTCCAAGATCGCGGCGCTGGTGCTGGCGCCCGGCGTGCCGCTCACCCATCCGGAGCCGCATTGGATCGTCGCGCTCGCCCGCAAGGCCGGCGTCGCGGTGATCGGCGACATCGAATTGTTCTGCCGCGAGCGGGCGAAGCTTGCGCCCGGCGCGCCCTTCGTCGCCATCACCGGCACCAACGGCAAATCGACCACCACGGCGCTGATCGCGCACCTCGCCGCATCGGCCGGCATGGACGCGCAGCTCGGCGGCAATATCGGCACCGCGATCCTGTCGCTGCAGCCGCCGCAAGCCGGGTCGCGTCCACGTCATCGAATGCTCGTCCTATCAGATCGATCTTGCGCCCTCGCTCGATCCTTCGGTCGGCATTTTGATCAATCTCAGCGAAGACCATCTCGATCGTCACGGCACCATGGAACATTACGCCGAGGTGAAAGAGCGCCTCGTCGCCGGCGTGCCGAAGCAACGGCACGGCCATCGTCGGCGTCGATGACGATTGGTGCCGGGCGATTGCCGATCGGCTCGAACAAGCGGGCAAGCGCGTGGTCAGGATTTCGGTGCGGCAGGAATTGTGCAGACGGCATCTATGTCGCGAACGGGCGCATCATGCGTGCCACGGCTTCGGGCGTTACGCCGATCGCCGAGCTCGGCGGCATCGGCTCGTTGCGCGGCCAGCACAATGCGCAGAACGCCGCTTGCGCCGCCGCTGCGGCACTGGCGCTCGGCCTCGAACCGCCGGCGATCCAGGCCGGGCTGCGCTCGTTCCCGGGCCTCGCCCACCGCATGGAAGAGCTCGGCCGCCGCGGCGCGGTTCTCTACGTCAACGATTCCAAAGCCACCAACGCCGACTCCGCGGCCCAGGCGCTGGCCTGCTTCAGCGACATCTTCTGGATCGCCGGCGGCAAGCCGAAGACCGGCGGCATCGAATCGCTTGCGCGGCTTCTTTCCCCGCATCCGCAAGGCCTATCTGATCGGCGAGGCGGCCGACGAATTCGCCGCGACGCTGTCGCCCGGCGTGCCGCATGAGATCGACGGCACGCTCGACAAGGCGCTGGCTGCCGCCAGCCGCGACGCCGAAGCCGCCACGGTCCCGGAGCCGGTCGTGCTGCTATCGCCGGCCTGTGCCTCGTTCGACCAGTACCGCAATTTCGAGGTCCGCGGCGACGCGTTCCGGGAGCTGGTACGGGCGCTGCCGGGGCTTTTGCCCATCAAGAAGTAGCCCAGCCCGTCATTCCGGATCGCCGCGAAGCGGCGAGTTCGGAATCCATAACCACAGTCTTTTCAGCACGGCACTCGGCGCCCGTTCTGCACGCCTTGTGATTATGGATTCCGGGCTCCTCGCTTCGCTCGGCCCCGGAATGACAGGGAATCTTAATCCCCCTTAAACCATCGCAATGTCACCACTAGGCGGGGACTTCTCCTGGGGAGGGCCATGGCCTCGCGGGCGCAACCGACGCCGTTTTCCGAATGGTGGTGGACGGTCGACCGGCTGACATTGGCGGCGCTCGGCGCGCTGATGCTGGGCGGCATCGTGCTGTGCCTGGCCGCGAGCCCGCCGGTGGCCACGCGCATCGGGCTCGACCCGTTTCACTTCGTCAACCGCCAGGTGCTGTTTCTCATCCCTGCCGCCAGCGTCCTGATCGCGACGTCGTTTCTGTCGCCGCGTGAAATCCGCCAGCTCTCGATCATCGTCTTTGCCGTCAGTCTCGCGCTGGTCGCCATCACCCCTTATTTCGGCGCCGAGATCAAAGGCGCGCGGCGCTGGCTGGTGATCTTAGGGATGAACATCCAGCCCTCGGAGTTTTTGAAACCCGCTTTCGTGGTTTTGATCGCCTGGCTGTTCGGTGAATTGGCGAAACGGCCGGAGATGCCGGCCAACACGTTCGCGCTGATGCTGCTCATCACCGTGGTGGCGCTGTTGGTGATGCAGCCCGACTTCGGCCAGACCATGCTGATCGCGCTGGTGTGGGGCGCTTTGTTCTACATGGCGGGCATGCGCTTCATCTGGGTGATCGGGCTCGCCGCCACCGCGGGCCTCGGTCTGACCGCGGCGTTCTTCACCGTGCCGCACGTCGCCCAGCGCATCAATCGCTTCATCGATCCGGCGTCCGGCGACACCTTCAATATCGATATCGCCACGGAATCCTTCATCCGCGGCGGCTGGTTCGGCCGCGGGCCGGGCGAGGGCACGATTAAACGCATCTTGCCCGAGGGCC
This sequence comes from uncultured Alphaproteobacteria bacterium, assembly GCA_963821175.1. GTDB lineage: Bacteria > Pseudomonadota > Alphaproteobacteria > Rhizobiales > Xanthobacteraceae > BOG-931. Next base: position 427,894 of record CAWGCU010000007.1, on the reverse strand, counting down.
ATACCGATTTCGTCTTCGCGGTCGCGGCGGAAGAATTCGGCGTCGTGCTCTGCCTCATTCTGGTCGCGCTGTTCGCGTTCATTGTCATCCGCGCGCTGACCAAAGCGATGCGCACGGAAGATCCGTTCATCCGGTTCGCCGCCGCGGGGCTGGCGATTTTGTTCGGCATGCAATCGACCATCAACATGGCGGTCAATCTGCATCTCATTCCGGCCAAGGGCATGACGCTGCCGTTCATCTCCTATGGCGGTTCGTCGCTGATCTCGCTGGCCTACGGCATGGGCATGCTGGTGGCGCTGACGCGGGAGCGGCCGCGCGCGCTATTGCCCGGCGGAATCGTGCTCGGCGGGAGCACGGCCTGATGCTGGCGCCAGGCCGGGCGCCTGTACTGGTGGCGGCCGGCGGTACGGGCGGTCATTTGTTTCCGGCCGAAGCGCTCGCGGCGGCGCTGACCCAGCGCGGCATTCCGGTTCATCTCGTCACCGACCGGCGCGCCGAGCGCTATGGCGGCGCTTTTTCCGAACAAACCATCCATGTGGTCTCGAGCGCGACGGTCGCGTCGCGCAATCCGATCGCGCTCGCCCGAACCGCGGTCATGCTCGGCCTCGGCTATTTCCAGGCCCGCGCGCTGCTCGGCCAGCTGAAGCCCGCGGCGGTGGTCGGCTTCGGCGGCTATCCGACGGTGCCGCCGCTGCTGGCGGCGGCCTGGGCCGGCGTGCCGAGCCTGATCCACGACGCCAATGCGGTGATCGGGCGGGCCAACCGGTTCCTGGCGCCCCGCGTCGCTGCAATCGCTACCTCGTTCCCCGATATGTTCGGCCAAAGGCCCGACTTGGCCGCCAAGGCAACGCTGACCGGCAACCCGGTGCGCCCGGCAGTCGTCGCGGCCGCGGCGATACCCTATCCGGCGCCGGGCGATCCGTTGCGGCTCCTGGTTTTCGGTGGCAGCCAAGGCGCCCGCGTCATGGCCGATATCGTGCCCGCCGCCATCGGGCTCCTCGAACCGGCCTTGCGCGCGCGGCTTGCCATCGTGCAGCAGGCCCGCGACGAGGATTTGGCCCGGGTGCGCGGCGCCTATGCCAAGCTCGCCGTTGCCGCTGAAATAGCGCCGTTTTTCAACGATTTGCCGGCGCGCCTGGCGGGGAACCACCTGATCGTGTCGCGATCGGGGGCGTCCACGGTCGCCGAACTGGCCGCGATCGGCCGGCCGTCGATCCTGGTCCCGTTGCCGCATGCGCTCGATCAGGACCAATTCGCCAATGCCGGCGTCCTCGAAGCGGCCGGCGGCGCCATCCGGCTCACCCAGGATGCCTTCACCCCGCGGCGGCTGGCCGCCGAGCTCGCCAGCCTCGCCGCGGCGCCGCAGCAGCTTACCGCCATGGCGGCGGCGGCCCGCTCCGTCGGCCGGCTCGATGCCGCCGACCGGCTCGCCGAGCTGGTGCTGAAGGTGGCGGCGGCTGACGCAAACCAGTAGGTTTAGCGGCTGCATCTGCGAGCCTGGGACAACCCATGAAACTACCGCGCGACATTGGGCCGGTGCACTTCGTCGGCATCGGCGGCATCGGCATGAGCGGCATCGCCGAGGTGATGTTGAACCTCGGCTATATGGTGCAGGGCTCCGACCAGTCGGAGAGCGCCAACGTCAAGCGCTTGCGCGACAAGGGCGTGAAAATCTCGATCGGACATTCGGCCGAGAATTTGACCGGCGTGCGCGTCGTCGTCGTGTCCTCGGCGATCAAGCCCGACAATCCGGAGCTGGTCGCGGCGCGCGCCGAGCGGCTGCCGGTAGTGCGCCGCGCCGAGATGCTGGCCGAGCTGATGCGGCTCAAAAGCTGCGTCGCCATCGCCGGCACCCACGGCAAGACCACGACGACCTCGATGGTGGCGGCGCTGCTCGACGCCGACGGTTTCGATCCGACCGTGATCAACGGTGGCATCATCAACGCCTATGGCACCAATGCGCGGCTCGGCACCGGCGAGTGGATGGTGGTCGAGGCCGACGAGTCCGACGGCACCTTCCTCAAGCTGCCGGCCGATGTCGCCATCGTCACCAATATCGACCCCGAGCATCTCGATCATTTCAAGACCTTCGAAGCGGTGCAGGACGCGTTCCGCGCCTTCGTCGAGAACGTGCCGTTCTACGGGTTCTCGGTGATGTGCACCGACCATCCGGTGGTGCAGAGCCTGGTCGGTCGCATCGAGGATCACCGCATGGTCACCTACGGCGAAAACCCGCAGGCCGACGTGCGGCTGGTCGATGTCTCCCATGCCGGCGGCACGTCGTTGTTCACCATCGCGTTCCGCGACCGCACCGGAAATTTCTTGCACGAGATCAAAAACCTCGCGCTGCCGATGCCCGGACGGCACAATGCGCTCAATGCCACGGCGGCGATCGCGGTGGCCCACGAGCTCGGCGTCGGCGACGACGTGATCCGCCATGCGCTGGCCAATTTCGGCGGCGTGCGGCGGCGCTTCACCCGTACCGGCATGTGGAACGGCGTCACCATCGTCGACGATTACGGCCACCATCCGGTCGAGATCGCCTCGGTGCTGCGGGCGGCGCGCGAGTCGACCAAAGGCCATGTCATCGCCGTGGTGCAGCCGCATCGCTATACGCGGCTACAGGCTTTGTTCGAGCAATTTTGCACCTGCTTCAACGATGCCGACGCCGTGATCGTTGCCCCGGTTTATTCGGCCGGCGAAGCGCCGATCGAGGGCTTCGATCGTGACTCCTTGGTGCAAGGCTTGCGCAAAAACGGGCACCGCCAGGTCTTTGCGCTGGACAGCCCGGACCGGCTGCATCTGCTGGTCTCCAGCATCGCGAAGCCGGGCGACTATGTGGTCTGCCTCGGCGCCGGTTCGATCACCCAATGGGCTTATGCGCTGCCCGGCGAGCTGGCGGCGGCGACCTGATAATGCCATGGCTAAAGTTTGCCTCGCGGTTCGTCACGTCGCCTTCGAGGATCTCGGACTTTTAGGACCGCTCGTCTCGGCGCGCGGCTACGAGGTTCGCTATCATGACGCCGGCATCGATCGCTTCGATACTGAAACGCTGATCGCGCCCGATCTGGTGATCGTGCTGGGCGGCCCGATCGGCGTCTACGAGGCCGATGCCTATCCGTTCATCACCGGCGAGATCGCCGCCATTGCCGCACGTATCGCGTCGAACAGGCCGATGCTGGGCATCTGCCTCGGCGCCCAGATGATGGCGGCGGCACTCGGCGCGCGCGTGGCGCCGGGGCCGGTGAAGGAGATCGGCTGGGCGCCGTTGACGCTGACGGAAGCCGGCAAAACCTCGGTGCTGGCGCCGCTCGGGACCAGCCCGGTGCTGCATTGGCACGGCGATAATTGCGAGCTACCGGCGGGCTGCGAGCGCCTCGCATCGACGCCCCATTGCCCGGTGCAGGCGTTTTTCCGCACATCATCGCAGCTCGCGTTGCAATTTCATCTGGAAACCGAGCCGGCGCGATTCGAATCCTGGCTGGTCGGCCACACCGTCGAGCTCGGCAAAGCCGGCATCGATCCGCGTGAGGTGCGCCGGCAGGCGCAAACGCTCGGGCCGGCGACGCGCGAGCTTGGCGGCAAAGTGCTGGCGGCTTGGCTCGACACCGTGGTAGGCGCGCCCGCATGAGCTTTCCCGACATCGTCGCCGATCTGAAAGCCAAAATGCCGGCGCTGCGCGGCCGGCTGTTGGCGAACCAATCGTTGGCGGAATTGACCTGGTTTCGCGTCGGCGGCCCGGCGCAGGTTTTGTTCATGCCGGAAGACGAGCAGGACCTTGCCTATGCGCTGGCCAGTCTGCCGATGGACATTGCGGTGACCGTCGTCGGTCTCGGCTCCAATCTCATCGTGCGCGACGGCGGCGTGCCGGGCGTGGTGATCAGGCTCGGTCGCGGTTTTGGCAATGTCACCGTCGAAGACACGCGCATCCGCGCCGGAGCGGCGGTGCCGGATGTCAAAGTCGCGCGCGCGGCGCAAGAGGCCGGCATTGCCGGCCTGTCGTTCATGCGCGGCATTCCCGGCGGCGTCGGCGGCGCGCTACGCATGAACGGCGGCGCTTATGGCCGCGAGACCAAGGACGCGCTCGTCGAAGCGCGCGCGGTGGACCGGCAGGGCCACATCCATGTGCTGCGCAACGCCGACATGGGCTACACCTACCGGCATTGCGGCGTGCCCGGCGATTACATCTTTACGGAAGCTCTGTACCAGGGCGAGCACGGCGATCCGGCGGTTATCGCCGCCGAGATGGACAAGATCACCGAGTCGCGCGAGGCGACGCAGCCGATCAAGAGCCGCACCGGCGGCTCGACATTCAAGAATCCGGCTGACCGCAAAGCGTGGCAGCTGATCGACGCCGCCGGCTGCCGTGGGCTGAAAGTCGGCGGGGCTCAAGTTTCGGAGATGCATTGCAACTTCCTGATCAATCTCGGCGGCGCGACCGCTGCCGACATCGAAGCGCTCGGCGAAAACGTGCGCCGTCGGGTCAAAGAAACTTCCGGCGTCGCGCTGGAATGGGAAATTGAACGCATCGGCGTTCCTGCGCCGCCCCGTTGACCGCAACGCGTTCAAGGCGTCGGTAAAGAATCCTTGCCAATCAGATTGCGCTCCTTCAGCCACGGATTGATCGCCATCGCCCGCTTCAGCGGCGCCTGCGCTTCCTCGACTTTGCCCGCGTAGTACAAAACGATGCCCTTGCCGGCTAGCGCTGCGTAGTGCATCGGCTCGAGTTCGAGCACGTGTTCGATCGCGTCCAGCGAGGCGTCGTATTGTCCCGCCAGGAAATAAACGTAGCCGAGCTGGTTCCAGCCCTCGGCGAATTGCGGCGCGTGCTTGACGACGGCTTTGTTGTAAATGAGCGCCTCGGCGTAGTCGAACCGCAGCTGCGCTTCGCGCGACTGCTCCAGCAGCTGCCGCAATTCGTCGTCGGCAAAGCTACGCCAGAAGGTCCAGAGGCGCTCCTCGATCTCGCGCGCCTCGGCGTCGCTTTTCGCCACCGCGAGCTCGGCAAAAAGCACCGCCCTTTCCTTGGCCCCGCTGTCGTTCAAGCCCACCGCCGGCGGCAGCGGCGCCGGCTCGGCGGCCCGCAAGGTCGCGCTGGCCAGCACGAGCAAGAGTGCTGCGACAAAAAAGCGGATGGTCATGGGCCGATCATGCAGTCCGCCTTGCGGCGGTGCAACAACTGCAGGGCGGCCGCCGGTAACGTCGACCGTGTATTGGACCACGGTCCAACTCGACTTTGTCGATCGGTTATCAAATAGATTTGATGGAAAGCCCGGCGTATCAGGCTGTTTGAGCCCGCGGTGCGGTGAGATTGCGCTTTTGCATGTCGCAAAAGCGGTAGATCATGCTGCTGTTGAAAGTTCACGCAGGGAGACAATATCCGTTCCTTGCCGTCAGCGATGCGCGCGCAGGCCCTGGGCTGATATCCGCGCTGGCGATGCAACGAATCCGGATGATGGTCATGGCATACGGCATCGATCACTCCGGTCCCGATGGCTCTCTCGCTCACTCCCCCGAATTGCAATTGATCTACGAGACCGCGCCGATCGGCCTGGCCTTTCTCAGTACCGATTGCCGCTACGTGATGATCAACAAGCACCTGACGGAAATTTGCGGCATCTCCGTCGCCGACCATCTCGGGCGGTCGGTGCGCGAAACGGTGCCGCAAGTTGCCGCGCAGGTGGAGCTTATCGTCAAGACCATCCTGCAGACCGGCACCCCAATCACCGGCATCGAGGTCAATGGCCAGCGGCCCGACGGATCGAACAGCGATCGCGTCTGGATCACCTATTGGCATCCGTTGAAGGATCGCAGCGGAGAGGTCGTCGGCATCAATGTCGCCGCCGAGGAGATCACCGAACGCAAGCGTGCCGAAGCCGACCTTGCCGCCAGCGAGGGGCGGTTGCGCGACCTCAACAAGGAATTGGCCGAGCGTGTCGAGGCGCGGGCTCAGGAGCGGGACCGGGTCTGGAACCTCTCCCAGGATCTTCTCGTCGTCTTCGACTCCGACGGCAATATCCTCAACGTCAATCCGGCGTGGCAATCGACGCTAGGCTGGTCGCCCGACGATTTGATCGGCAAGAGCATCACCTCGCTGGCGCATCCCGACGACCGCGCGCGTTCGTCCATCGCGCGCGACCATCTGATTGCCGGACGGAAGACGCGGCACTTCGAAAATCGCATGGTTTGCAAGGACGGGTCTGATCGCTGGCTGTCGTGGTTCGCCGTGCCGGATCGCGGACTGATTTATGCGACTGGCAGAGACGTCACCAATCTCAAACAAGCCCAGGAGCAATTGCACACTCTGCGCCAAGAATTCGCCAGCGCGTCACGGCGAACCACCATGGGTGCAATGACGGCTTCTATTGCCCACGAAATCAAACAGCCGCTGGCTGTCATCGTGGCGAGCGCCAATGCCGGTCTGCGGTGGCTGAAGAGATCGGAACCCAATCTCCCGGAAACGCGGGCGAATCTCGATCAGATCGTGAAAGCCGGCCATCGCGTCACCGAGGTGATCGACGGCATCCGCGCCATGTTCGGCAAGGAGTCCGGTAAGACCAGCGAGGTGGATTTGCGTCAGCTCGTCAGCGAGGTGCTCGCGCTCGCCCAAGGTGAATTGGAAACCCACCAGGTCCTGGTGCGCAACGATATGGGCGACGGCCTGCCGCAGGTGATGGCGACGCGCGTGCAATTGCAGCAAGTCATCCTCAACCTCATTATCAACGCCGCCGAAGCCATGAGCGCGGTCACCGGGCGGGAACGGTGCCTGACCATCGCGTCCAGCCTCGCCCCGCAGGCAAACGTAACGATGACCGTGGCGGATACCGGACCCGGAATCGATCCTGCTCACCTCGACCGCATTTTTGATCCGTTCTTTACGACCAAGACCCACGGCATGGGCCTGGGGCTTTCAATCTGCCGCTCGATCATCGAGGCCCATGGCGGTGCTTTGCGGGTATCGTCCGCAAGCCCGTCCGGCACGGTCTTTCATTTGACCTTGCCGATACCCGCCGTCGGCTCATGACTCGTCAAGCAGCGAGCGGGGCAAGTTGAAACTTTGATGTTCGTTGGGGCGCGGATCGAACATGGTCTGGGCGCCGGAGCCGACACACTTCATCTTGGCCGCGTAGTGCACGCCAAACCGGCTGCCCTCGTACAGTCCGCGGGCATGGGCGAAGACGTGGCGGCGGCCGGCTTTATCGACGTGGAGGCGGACCATCTGCTGGCAGATCGGGCATTGGGTGGCGATCGGGTGAAGGTGCCGTCCACCCAGCAGCTTGATGAATTCCACAACCCATACAGAGATGTGCCGCATGTCCCACCTCCCAAAGCCCAAACCAACAAAACACTGCATCTGAACGAAATTATGACGGCGCTTTTGGGCCGGCGCCGCGGTCGGCGGGCGCCCGGTTCGCCCTGTCCTCTGATACGCCCGATCAATTGACCCGTGGCGCGCCTGCGCTCATCGTGGTTAAGCCAAACCGAGGTCCCCGCCATGTCCTTCGCCACCTTGAGCATCGACCGGCCGCGGCAGCACGTCATGCTCGTCACGCTCAATCGCCCCGACGTCGCCAACGCGATGAATTCGCAATGCGGCACTGACATCATGACGCTGTTCGAGGGGCTCAACCTCGACGGCGGCGATACCCGTTGTGTCGTCCTTACCGGCGCGGGGGAGCGGGCCTTTTGCGCCGGCGCCGATCTCAAGGAGCGCAAGGGCATGACGGATGAGGCCTGGACGCGCCAACACCTGATCTACGAGCGCATGGTGCGCGCCATCTTGGCGTGCCCGATCCCGGTCATCGCCGCGGTCAACGGCGCGGCCTTTGGCGGCGGCTGTGAATTGGCGCTGGCCTGCGATTTTATCTATGCGGCGGAACAGGCTCGGTTTGCGCTGACCGAAGTCACGCTCGGCATCATGCCTGGCGCCGGCGGCACGCAGACGCTTTCGCGTGCCGTCGGCGAGCGGCGGGCGAAGGAAATCATCCTCACCGGAAAACCCTTTACTGCTGCCGAAGCGCACGCGTGGGGCATGGTCAGCAAGGTGCTGCCGGCTTCGCAGCTCATCGCCGACGCGCTCGCTACCGCCGAAATCATCGCACGCAATGCTCCGGTCTCGGTGCGGCAAGCCAAGCTTGCTGTCAGTCGCGGCGCGAACATGTCGCTTTGGGATGGCTTGGCCATGGAGACCGAAGCGTATTATCGGATGGTGCCAACCGAAGATCGCCGCGAAGGCATCTTGGCCTTCAACGAGAAGCGCGCGGCGAATTTCAAAGGCAAATAGTTCGAAGGCAAATAGTTCGAAGGCAAATAGTTCGAAGGCAAGTAGCATGTCATCTCCGCAAAGGCCCGACATTGCCGAACTCCTCGCGCGGGCCCGCGAGATCGCCGGCGTTGCGCGCGAGCGCGCGCGCGAAACCGAAGCCGCGCGCCGCGTCAGCGAGGACATGATCGCGCGCATGCGGCAAGCCGACTTGTTCCGCATCATGCAGCCACGCGCTTACGGCGGTTTCGAATACGGCTTCGACGTGTTCGTGCAGGTCCAGATGACGATCGCGGGCGGCTGCGGCTCGACCGGCTGGGTCTACGGCCTGCTCGCCTCGCAGCAATGGCTGATCGCCTGTCTGTCGCAACAGGCGCAAGACGAGATCTGGCACGACCGCGCGGCGCTTTCGGCCGGCACATATACGCCGATCGCGCAAGCCGTCGCGGTCGACGGCGGCTATAAGGTCTCGGGCTCGGGCTACTTTTGCAGCGGCTGCGACAATGCGCAGTGGCAATTCTTCGGCGGCATGATTCCGCAACCCGGCGGTTCGCCATTGCCGGGATTCTTCGTGCTGCGCACCACCGACATCACGATCGACGACAACTGGCACACGATGGGGCTCGCCGGCACCGGCAGCAAAACCATCGTCGCCGACAATGCGTTCGTCCCCGCCCACCGCGCGGTGACTTTCGCCGAGCTTCGTAACGCCACCGCGCCCGGAATGCGCGCCCAAACCAATCCGCTTTACAAACAATCATTCCTGGCGGTGCTGCCGATCGCGATTGTCGCGCCCGTCGTCGGCATGGCGGAAGGGGCGCTGGCGGCGTTTCTCGACATGGCGAAGGTCCGCGCCTCGCGCGGCGCGCTCTACGGCGGCAATCGCAAGCTGGCCGAGCTGACCACGGTGCAGTTGCGCGCCGCCGAGGCGTCCGCTTGCATCGACGCCGCCAGGGTCTTGATGTTTCGCGATCTGGCCGAGGCTTACGAGGCGGTTGCGCGCGGCGAAGCCGTCAGCATGGACGTGCGGTTGCGCAATCGCCGCGACCAGGCGTTTTGCGCGCGGCTGGCAGTGCAAGCAATCGATGCGCTGGTCGTCACCGGCGGCGGTCAAGGACTTTATCTCGACCATCCCTTGCAGCGCTTTTGGCGCGACGCTCACGCGGCGACGTCGCATATCAGCCTGAATTGGGATTCCAGCGGCAGCATGTTCGGGCAATATATGCTCGGGCTCGAGCCGAATGGTCAGTACTAGCGAATATATGCGCTGAAGCGATGTCGGAGCGGATCCATTCTCGTCGACGGCGGCGGTCAACGCCGCGAAGGAATTTCGGCCGTCAACGACAAGCCCGCGGCGAATTTCCAGGGCAAGTGATCGCGATCATTCACCACTTGTAGGAGGCTCGGCCGAGTACCTCGCTGTAATTGAGGTCGACGTTCTCGCTGAAGAACCGGCTGGTTGGGCCGAAGCCGGCACCGGCAAGTCCTGAGGTCGTCAGGCCGAAGCCGGCATAGTTCTGGTTGCTGCCAAAGTTGAGATAGTCGTATTCAATACCGAAGACCCAGCTTCCATTCGGGGTCCACTCAAATCCGGCGCCGACCGTGTAACCGACGCGCTGTTGCGTTGCCGAGAAGGCGCCAGTACCTGTGAGGTCAGCAACCGAAACGTGATCGCCGGCCGCAGCCAGACCGCCTTTTGCGTAGGCGAGCCAGTTGCCGTAAGCGAAGCCGACCCGTGGCGTGGCAGTGGCCTGCCAGTTGACTTTCGTGCTCCAGGTGGCCGTTGAAACGGCGCCGTTCGGGAATGTCAGTCCCATCGTGGTGGTGCCACTGATGCTCGCCCATGCAGCTGAGGCTTCAAGGCCGACGACCAGGTTCGAAACCTGATAATTATAGCCGATGTGACCGCCGACGAGTCCGCCTTGGGTGGTGATGCCAGCGACTGTTCCAGGCATTCCGCCGCCGGTGCTGAACGGATTTATGAAGGTGACACTGCCAACACCCGCAATCTGGTTGCCCGTGCCGCCGGCCCAACCGCCATCGATGCCGATGTACAGGCCAGTCCATATTGGTGGGACAGTCGAGGCGGGCGGCGGGGGTGGCGTTGGCGCCACCACCGGCGGCAGATCGGCCGCACGCGCGGATGAAAGGAAGCAGACGGCGAGCGCCGCTAAAGCTAAACCAACCCGACCCATAGGTTTCCCCCCCGGCCCCCATCCAAATTGTAACCGGAAATAGGCGTTTTGCCAGCAAAGATTTGCAACGCCCCTGGTATACAACCAAGGTGTTTGGCGAGTTTTAAGCTGTTGAGCAAGCCGTCACGCTCGCACATCTGCGTGCTGCGTGAGCCTGACGCTCATTCATCCCATTTCGAATTGTTGGGCACACGGCCTAATCTGCGCCCATGGCGGATGATCCCATCCTCATCGTCGGCGGCGGGCTTGGCGGGCTGACCGCGGCGCTTGCGTTGGCGCGCCGCGGCCGGCCGATCCGCGTGCTCGAAGGCGCGCCCGAATTCGGCGCCATCGGCTACGGCATCCAGTTCGGCCCCAATGTCTTTCACGTGTTCGATCGCCTCGGCCTGACCGAGCAGGTGATGGCTGTCGCGGATTCGCCACCGGCGGTGCTGATGCTGGATGCGCTGACCGGCAAGGAACTGGTGCGCATTTCGACCGGAGCGTCGCTTCCGCGCCCGCTTCAAACATCCCTACATCATCGTCCATCGCATCGATCTGCATAACGTCTTGCTCGATGCCTGCCGGCAGCAACGACGCCATCGAGCTTGTTGCCGAAGCCATGGTGAGCGGCTTCGAGGAGCGCGGCGAAAGCGTTGCGGTGACCACCGCGGACGGCCGCTCGTTTTCCGGCGCCGCGCTAGTCGCAGCGGACGGTGTCCGCTCGCTGTTCCGCGCCAAGCTGATCGGCGACGGCGAGCCGCAGCCGATCGGCTATGTGGCGCTGCGCACCATCGTGCCGATGCAAGAACTCAAGGCCGACGTGCCGCGCGATTGCGTGGTGCTGTGGAGCGGACCGGGCCTGCATATCGTGCATTATCCGCTGCGTCACGGCAGCGAGTTCAACGTCGTCAACGTGTTCCGCACCGCGGCTCATGCCGAGCGACTGGACGCCGCGGCCGCGCGCGCCGAGCTCGAGCACGCCTATCGCGATACGCATCCGTCGATGCGCGCGCTGATCGGCATGATGAACCTGCGCTGGCGCCGTTCGATCGGCGACCGCGCTCCGGTGCGGCATTGGCACCAGGGCCGCATCGTGCTCCTCGGCGACGCCGCGCACGCGCCGTTGCAGTCGCTGGCGCAAGGCGCCGGCATGGCGATCGAAGACGGCCTCTGCCTTGGCGAAGCGATCCACGCCGCGGACGGCGACTATCAGGCCGCATTCCGCCGTTTCGAGGCGGCGCGGCTCCTGCGCACCGCGCGGGTGCAGCTCGAATCCCGGTCGCTGTGGGATTTTTATCACCTCGACGAAGGCATCGCCCGGGACGTGCGCAACGCCACCGTGGCCGATTGGGACGAGGCGCACCTGTTCGACTGCCTGGCCTGGCTCTATGACGGTTTCGCCGTTCCAGGGTCCACCGGCCACTAAAACTCTCGATTTTTCGCCAATTGTGGATTCTATTCGTGAGCCATGCGAATCAGCGGAACCGGCTGAGTCATATGGCAAAGCACGTGGCCGTCCTGATGGGTGGCTGGTCGGCGGAGCGCGACGTATCGCTGCGCTCCGGCAAGGCTTGTGCCGACGCGCTCACCCGCCTTGGCTATCGCGTCACCCCGATCGATGTGACCCCCGATATTGCCGCGGCGCTGGCCGCCGCCAAGCCCGATATTGCGCTCAATGTGCTGCACGGCCGGCCCGGCGAGGACGGCACGCTGCAAGGCGTTCTGGAGATTCTCGGCATTCCCTACAGCCATTCCGGCGTCATGGCCTCGGCCGTCGCCATGCAGAAGGATTTCGCCAAAATCCTGTTCCGCGCCGCCGACGTGCCGGTCGCCGACGACCGCGTGGTGTCGCGCTTCGAGGCGGCCAAAGGCCATCTCATGGCGCGGCCCTATGTGGTCAAGCCGATCGCCGAGGGCTCGAGCGTCGGCGTTTTCATCGTCACCGAGGCGCATCCGCACCCGCCCCAGGAGCTTTATCGCGAGGATTGGGCGTTCGGCGAGCGGGTGATGGTCGAGCGCTACATCCCCGGCAAGGAACTGACCTGCGCCGTGCTCGGCGACCGGGTGCTCGACGTCATCGAGATCGTGCCGGCGACGCGGTTTTACGACTACGAGGCAAAATACGCCGCCGGCGGCTCCAAACACCTGCTGCCGGCGCAAATTTTACCAAATGTTTACCAGGAAGTCCGCAGACTCAGTCTGGCTGCCCATAACGCGCTTGGCTGCCGCGGCGTGAGCCGCGCGGACTTTCGCTACGACGATCGGGGAACGGGTGAGCTTGTCTGTCTTGAGGTCAATACACAACCGGGCATGACCGAGACCTCGCTCGTGCCCGAGCTTGCCGCGTATGCGGGCATCACGTTCGATGAGCTGGTGCGATGGATGGTGGAGGACGCCTCGACCAATCGCTGATGGGGTCGGGGTTATCAGAGGTGGGGGAGGCCGGCGCGCCGTTTGACGAGCCGGCTGTCGCGCGCGTTGGCGCGCCTCGTCGCCGTTTCTTCTGGATGGCCTATCGCGGCCTCGCCGGACGCTGGCGTTCGCGGCTCAAGCGGTTGCCGTCCGGCATCGGTATCGCCGGATCGGTGCTGCTGCTCGCGGGCGCGCTCGGCTACGGAGTCGTCAAGGGCCAGCACCTTCCCGACCTGATCACCTGGTTCAAGGACGCCCGCGACACGGTGGCGAATTCGGTCGGCTTTCGGATCGCCGCGATTTCGCTGACCGGCTCGAAGGAAGTCAGCCGCGAAGAAATCCTCACCACCGCCGGCGTCACCGGCCGCGCTTCGCTGTTGTTCCTCGACGCCGACGCCGCGCGCACGCGCTTGATGGCCAATCCTTGGATTGGCGATGCGGCGGTGCTGAAACTTTATCCCGATCGTCTGCAGATCACGGTGACCGAACGGCAGGCCTTCGCCATCTGGCAGAAGGATGGCCGCGTCAGCGTCATTGCCGCCGACGGCACGGTGCTCGAACCGTTCGTCGAACGCCGCTATGTCGGCCTGCCGCTCGTGGTCGGCAAAGGCGCGGAACGCTTCGCCAAGGATTTCCTCACCGTCATCGACCGCTATCCGGATATCCGCTCGCAGCTGCGCGCCTCGATCCTGGTGGCGGAGCGGCGCTGGAATTTGCGGCTCGCCAACGGCATCGACGTGCGGCTGCCGGAAACCGATGTTGTGGCGGCCCTCGATCGGCTGGTCGCGCTCGATCACGACAAAAAACTTTTGTCGCGCGACGTCACCCTGGTCGATCTGCGGTTGCCGGATCGTGTGACCGTGCGGCTGTCGGACGCCGCCGCGCAGGCCCGCGACGAGGCCCTGGCCGCCAACAAGAAAAAGAAAAAGGGGGGTGACGCATGAACACCCTCCATTACGGCCTCACCCCGAAGATGAAGCCGATCTCGCCGCATCGCAGCGCCGTCGTCGCCGCGCTCGATATCGGCTCGAGCAAAATCGCCTGCCTGATCGCGCGATTGCGGCCCCACGGGCCGCAGCAAGTGTTGACCCGAAGGAGCCACACTGTCGAGGTGATCGGCTTCGGCCACACCGCGGCGCGCGGCATGAAGGCCGGCGGTGTCGTCAATCTGGCGCAAGTCGAGGAAGGTATCCGGCAAGCGGTCGATGCCGCCGAACGCATGGCAGCGGTCGAGATCGAGTCGGTGATCCTGCCGATCTCGTCCGGCCGCCTGTCCGGCGAATTGTTCGCCGCCGATGTCGATATCGTCGGCTCCGGTGTGTCCGAGGGCGATATCGCCCGCGTGCTTGGCGCCGGCAGCCGGCATTCGCAGCGCGACGGCCGCGCCGTGCTGCATTCGCTGCCGGTCGGTTATTCGATCGACGGCACCGACGGCATTCGCGATCCGCGCGGCATGCTCGGCGGCCGGTTCGGCGTCGACATGCATGTGGCGACGACCGATATCGCCGCCGCCCGCAATCTGATGCTGGCGGTCGAGCGCTGCCATCTCAGCGTCGAGGCCATGGTGGCGAGCCCCTATGTCGCCGGCCTGTCTTCGCTCGCCGACGACGAAGCCGATCTTGGTGCCGCGGTCGTCGATATGGGCGCCGGCACCACCACGATGGCGGTCTTCATCGGCGGCCGGTTCGTTCATCTGGACGGTTTTGCGCTCGGCGGCCAGCACGTCACCACCGATATTGCGCGCAGGCTTGAACGCCCGCATCGTCGACGCGGAACGGATCAAGACGCTTTACGGCAGCGTGCTCGCCGGCGGCTCCGACGAGCGCGACATGATCACGGTACCGCCGATCAACGACGACGAGCGCGAGCAGACTCAATTCGTCTCCCGCGCCACGCTGGTGCAGATCGTCAAGCCGCGCGTCGAAGAGATTCTGGAAATGGTGCGCGACCGCCTCGCCAAATCGGCGTTCGCCGGCGAAGCGCGCGGCCGCGTGGTGCTGACCGGCGGCGCCAGCCAGCTCACCGGCTTGGCCGAGCTTGCCGGCCGCATTCTCGACCGGCCGGTGCGCGTCGGGCGCCCGCTCGGTATCGCCGCTTTGCCGGACTCGGCCAAAGGCGCGGCCTTTGCCGTCGCCGCCGGCCTCCTGGTCTACCCGCAGGCGGCGCATCTCGAACACTTCGAACCGCGACGTCGGCGGTATCCGAAGACAGGTACGGGCGGCTACTTCGCCCGCGTCGGACAATGGCTTCGCGAGAGTTTCTGATGGCCCCCAGAGACGAAGTCACTCCATCACAACGGCCGGTGGCGGACCGGTCGGGCCAGGGCGTCGATAGCGCCCGCGCAAGGAAGAAGAGGCAACCATGGCAATCAATCTGAACATCCCCGATATCCGTGAGCTCAAACCCCGCATCACCGTGTTCGGGGTCGGCGGCGCGGGCGGCAATGCCGTCAACAACATGATCACCGCCGGCTTGCAGGGCGTCGATTTTGTCGTGGCCAATACCGACGCCCAGGCGCTCACCATGTCGAAGGCCGAGCGCATCGTGCAGATGGGCGTGCAGGTCACCGAAGGTCTCGGCGCCGGCTCGCAGCCCGACGTCGGCCGCGCCGCCGCCGAAGAAGTGATCGACGAGATCCGCGATCATCTCGCCGGCGTGCATATGGTGTTCGTCACCGCCGGCATGGGCGGCGGCACCGGCACCGGCGCCGCGCCGGTCATCGCCAAAGTGTCCCGCGAGCTCGGCATCCTCACCGTCGGCGTCGTCACCAAGCCGTTCCACTTCGAAGGCCAGCGCCGCATGCGCACGGCCGACGGCGGCATCGCCGAATTGCAGAAATGCGTCGACACGCTGCTCATCATCCCGAACCAGAATCTGTTCCGGGTGGCCAACGAGAAGACGACGTTCGCCGACGCCTTCGCCATGGCCGATCAGGTGCTCTATTCCGGCGTCGCCTGCATCACCGATCTGATGGTGAAAGAAGGCCTCATCAACCTCGACTTCGCCGACGTGCGCGCCGTGATGCGCGAAATGGGCAAGGCGATGATGGGCACCGGCGAGGCCGAGGGCGACAAGCGCGCGCTCACCGCCGCCGAGGCCGCGATCTCCAATCCGCTGATCGACGATGCCTCGATGAAGGGCGCACGCGGGCTGCTCATCTCCATCACCGGCGGCCGCGACCTGAAACTCTACGAGGTCGATGAAGCGGCGACCCGCATCCGCGAAGAAGTCGATCTCGACGCCAACATCATCGTCGGCGCCACCTTCGACGAGAGCCTCGACGGCATCATCCGCGTCTCCGTCGTCGCCACCGGCATCGACCAGGCGCTGACGCAGAAGCAGGCCTTGCCGCAGGCCGAACAGCGCATCGCCGAGGTCGCGCACCGGCTGCGTGGCGACAACCTGCGCATTTCGGAACGTCCCGAGCGTGCCGAACCGGTGCAACAACCGTTGCGGCCCGCCGCCGCGGCAACCGTTGCGCCGCCCGCCTCCGTCAACGCTTCGATCGCGTCGGTGGCAAAGGCGGCCATCGCGGCGGCGATCATGCCGCAGGGCGGCAGCGACGACGTCGCGATCCGCCCGCTTTCGCCCAAACCCTCGCTGTTCATCGATCCGCCGGCGAGCGATCCGGACGCCCGCGAGCCGGAGGCCTTCATTCCGCCGCAGCCGGAGCGGGCGGCGGTGCGCACGCCGCGCATGCCGCGCATCGACGAGCTGCCGGTGCCGGCGCAGAACGAGATCCGCGCCCGCCGCGGCGAGCTGCCGCCGGCCGAGCATCCCGAAGGACAGCGCAAGTCGCTGTTGCAGCGGCTGGCGTCGGTCGGTCTCGGCCGCCGCCAGCACGAGGAGGAAGACGCCGAGGCAAGCCCGCCGCGCGGCGCGCCGCCGAACCTGCCGCAGCCGGCAGAGCGTCTGGCCGGGCGGCCGATGCCGCGAATGCCGGAACCGCGTCCGGAGCCGGTTTCCGAATATGCCAAGCGTCCGGCGCCCCAAAGTGCGCCCCAAGGGCTCGACCAACACGGCCGGCAGACTCCTGTGCATAACCCGTCCGAAGAGGACCAGCTCGACATCCCGGCCTTCCTGCGCCGGCAAGCGAACTAAAACCTGTCCGGCGCCGCCAATAAGCGGCGCCGGCGCCATCCGCGCCTGGCCGACGGCAACATCCGCTTGGGCCAGTCGCGCCGGACTAACTCATTGAGCTTTTGACGGTATTATAAGCGGTGTGCCCAGCGCCCCGGGCGGCGGCGTGGTGCAGTGCAGCGGCAAATGAAAATTTACCGCCATGGGAACCCGCACTGCTTCGCCAAATTTCGCGGCCAAGCCGGCAAGAGTGCGGCCAGAACATGGTAACAGTCGGTAAGAAAGCGTGAGTTGGCCTGTGGACGGCCTGCCGGTACATTAAGGCCGTCGGAGGGGTAGTGTTTGGGGGTCGAGTTCGGTCAGCCAAGGTCCGGTTGGCCAGTGGGCGGACCGCCCCGGACAGCAGGTCAAGCTGCATACCTCTCGAGTTGGGGTGGGTCATAACTGGTCGCGTGTTTCCTGCTCGCGCAGTTGGGCCGTAAGTTGTGGGACGACCGCATGACGCGGGGCTTGCTAGCCGGTAGTCAGACGACGTTGCGTAGTGACGCGACCGTCGCAGGTATCGGCGTTCATTCCGGTTCACCCGTCACCCTGACGCTACATCCAGCCGAAGCCAATACCGGCATCGTTTTCGTGCGGCCCGGACTGAACGGCCAGTGCGACCGCGAGCTGGTTGCCGATTACCGCTCGGTGACGGCGACCGAATTCGCAACCGTGCTCGGCGATCAGACCGGCCCGGCCGTCTCGACCACCGAACATGTGCTTGCCGCGCTGCACGGGCTTGGCGTCGACAACGTCGTCGTCGAGGTCGATGGTCCCGAAGTTCCGATCATGGACGGCAGCGCCGAACCGTTCGTCGCCGCGATCGATCAAGCCGGCATCGCAACGCTCGCCGCGCCGCGGCGCTACATCAAAGTGCTCAAATCCGTGCAGGTCGGCAAGAACGGCTGCTCCGGCGAGTTGCGGCCCTATGCGCGCGGCTTGCGCGTCGAAACCGAAATCGAATTCGATTCCCCGCTGATCGGCCGCCAGACCTTCGCCATGGACGTGGAGCCGGAAGGGTTCCGCCGCGAGCTTGCGCGGGCGCGGACGTTCGGCTTCATGCGCGACGTGGCGAAGCTGTGGAGCGCGGGCTATGCGCTCGGCGCCTCCTTCGAGAATACCGTCGTGGTCGCCGAAAACCGGGTGCTCAACGCCGAGGGCGTGCGGTTCCCCGACGAATTCGTGCGCCACAAGGCGGTCGATGCCATCGGCGACCTGGCGCTGGCCGGCGCCCCGCTCATCGGCGCCTATCGCTCGATGCGCGGCGGCCACAAGCTCAATCACGCCGTCCTCACCGCCCTGATGGCGGACCAGAGCGCCTGGACCTACGTCGAGATGCCGGAGACGGTCCGCCGGCCCCGCGGCCATGCCGATCTCGCCACCGGCGTCGGCGCCCCCGCTTACGGGCCCGACGTCTCTTGATTTGCTTAACTTTTTCGCCTTAATCCCGGCCGATTGCCGGGCTTAATTGCTATACTATCGTCGGACCTCAGGGGATGCTCCCCTTGGACGCGCATGCGGCGCGGAATAAAGTGGGGCTATCGGCGGGACGGGATTCTGACCATCTCATGACGTTGCGGTTACGAGGATCGGCCAAGTCCGGTCACAGGCTGCGTGCGCTGGCGGGTTGGCTGGCGCTGGCGCTTGTCGTCGCGCCGCTCACTGCGCCGCTCATGGGCTGCAGCCTCTTCAACAAAGACGACGATCTCATCCCCGATACGCCCGCCGACAAGCTCTATAACGAAGGCCTTTTCCTGCTCAACAACCGGCAGGAATACAAGGAAGCGGCGAAAAAATTCGACGAAGTGGATCGGCAGAATCCGTATTCGGATTGGGCGCGCAAGGCGCTTTTGATGTCGGCCTATTCCTACTATCAGGCCAAGGAATACACCGACTGCATCAGTTCGGCGCAGCGCTATGTGACGCTGCATCCCGGCAGTCCCGACGCGGCCTATGCCCAATACCTGATCGGCTCGTCCTATTACGATCAGATCCTCGACGTCAGCCGCGACCAGGCGCGCGCCGACAAGGCGATCAATTCGCTCGAAGAGGTGGTGCGCAAATATCCGGAATCCGAATACGCGACGGCGGCGAAGAAGAAAATCGACATGGCGCGCGACCAGCTCGCCGGCAAGGAGATGGAGATCGGCCGCTTCTACATGAACAAGCGCGACTTCATCGGCGCCATCAACCGCTTCAAGGTCGTGGTGACGCAATACCAGACCACGCGCCACGTCGAGGAAGCGCTGGAACGGCTGACCGAAGCCTATATCTCGCTCGGCATCCTCGACGAGGCGCAGACCGCCGCCGCCGTGCTCGGCCACAATTTCCCGGACAGCGCCTGGTACAAGGACGCCTATAAGCTCCTGAAAACAGCCGGCGGCGAGCCGAACGAGAACAAGGAATCCTGGATCAGCAAGGCGTTCAAAAAGGTAGGGCTGGGCTAAGGCCGGACGACAGGGGACAGAACCCAGAATCAAGAATAGAATCCGTCCTCTGTCATCCGTACTCTGTTATCAGTCCTCCGATGCTGGCTCGCCTCTCCATCCGCGACATCGTCCTGATCGATCGCCTGGACATCGATTTCGGTGCCGGTCTCGCCACGCTCACCGGCGAGACCGGCGCCGGCAAATCGATCCTGCTCGATGCTTTCGCGCTGGCGCTCGGCGCGCGCGGCGACACCGCCATGGTGCGCGAGGGCGCCGAGCAAGGCCAGGTGATCGCCGCATTCGATCTCGGCAAAGACCATCCGGCGCGCCGCTTGCTGTCTGAGAACGATCTCGGCGGTGAGGACGAGCTGATCGTGCGCCGCGTGCAATTCGCCGACGGCCGCACCCGCGCCTTCGTCAACGACCAGCCGGTCAGCGTCCAGGTGCTGCGCGCGCTCGGCGCGGCGCTGGTGGAAATCCACGGCCAGCACGACGAGCGCGCCTTCGTCGACGCGGCGACCCATCGCGCTCTGCTCGACGCCTATGGCGGCATCGAAGGCGACGCCGCCGGCGTGGCGCGGCTGTGGGACGAGCGGCGCGCGCGCGAGGAGGCCGTCGCCCATCACCGCGCCGAAGTCGAGCGCCTGAGCCGCGAGGCCGAATGGCTGCGCCACGCCGTCGAAGAGCTCGGCCGTCTCGCGCCCGAAACCGGCGAGGAGACGGCGCTGGCCGAACGGCGCGCCGCCATGATGCAGGCGGAAAAGGTCGCCGAGGATTTGCGCTCGACCCTCGACAGCGTCACCGGTCCGCAATCGCCGGTGCCGCCGCTGTCGACCGCGGTGCGCCGTCTCGAACGCCGCGCCGTGCAGGCGCCGGCGCTGATCGAGCCGGTGGTCAAGGCGATCGACGCCGCGCTCAACGCGCTCGACGAGGCGCGCAGCCATCTCGAACAGGCGCTGCGCGTGGCGGACTTCGACCCGCAGGAGCTTGAGCGCATCGAGGAGCGCCTGTTCGCGCTGCGCGCCGCCGGGCGCAAATACAATGTGCCGGTCGATCATCTGGCCGCGCTCGGGCAACGCTACCAGGGCGATCTGGCGCTGATCGACGCCGGCGCCGAGCGCCTCACTGCGCTCGAGCAGGAAGCGCAAGCGGCCACGGCGCGCTACCGCGAGGCGGCGCAGGCGCTGTCGGCCGGCCGCCGCCGCGCCGCGCAAAAGCTCGACAAGGCGGTCAATGCCGAATTGAAGCCGCTCAAGCTCGAACGCGCGCAATTCTCCACCCAGATCGAGAGCGAGAGCGAAGGCCCCAACGGCCTCGACCGGGTCGAGTTCTGGGTGCGCACCAATCCCGGCACCCGGCCGGGACCGCTGATGAAGATCGCGTCCGGCGGCGAACTGGCGCGCTTCCTGCTGGCGCTCAAAGTGGTGCTGGCCGACCGCGGCTCGGCGCCGACCTTGGTGTTCGACGAGATCGACACCGGCGTCGGCGGCGCCGTCGCCGACGCGATTGGTGTGCGTCTCGCCCGGCTTGCCTCCGGCGTCCAGGTGATCGCCGTGACGCATGCGCCGCAGGTCGCCGCGCGCGCCGACCGCCACTACCTCATCACCAAGGACGCGCTCGCCAAGGGCAAGCGGGTGGCGACCCGCGTCGTCGAGCTTGCCGACGAGCGGCGCCGCGAAGAGATCGCGCGCATGCTGGCCGGCGCCGAAATCACCGCCGAAGCCCGCGCCGCCGCCGAACGCTTGATCCGCGCCGCGAGCTGATCGCCGTCGCGCGCTCGCGCGGCATCTGCTAGATTGCGCAAAACCGTTTCGCGATAGCGCAGCGGAAATAATCGTTCGGGAGGAGATGCATGTCCGTTCGCGTTGTCGTTGCCGCCGCGACGTTTGCGCTGGCGAGCACCTCGCTCGTGCCGGCGGCCGGCACGCTCGACTACGACTTCTACAAGGCCAAGGTGCAGCCGATCTTCCTCGCCAAGCGGCCGGGCCACGCGCCTTGCGTGATGTGCCACGCCGACGCCAACAACATGCTTCGCCTGGAAAAGCTTCCCGACGGCCAGTCGACCTGGACCGAGGAACAGACGCGCAAGAATTTCGATACGGTGTCGAAGATCGTCCAGGCGGTGGACGATCCGCTGACCGCCAAGATCCTGCTCCATCCGCTGGCGCCGGAAGCCGGCGGCGACGCCTTCCATTCCGGCGGCCGGCAATTCGCCAGCAAGAACGATCCCAATTGGAAGACCATCGCCCAATGGGCGCAAGGCGCGACGCTCGGGCCGGGGAAGAAGTAGCGCCTGTCATCATCCGCGAAAGCGGATGATCCAGTAACCCAGACGATCTATCGACGACTGAGCGGAAAATTTGCGCCGCGAATACTGGATGCCCCGCCTTCGCGGGGCATGACAGTGACGTTACTGCGCCGCAGCCTGCTTGCTCGGGCCGGGCTTGGTGGCGTGGCCGCCTTCGTCGGGAATCACCAGCGTGTTGTTGCGCTTCGGCACTTCGCCGACCGGGATGACCTTGGTGACCTTCATCGCCGCGGTGTCGACCACCGTCACCGAGCGCATCCCGGAATTGGAGATGAACAGCTCCTTGCCGTCCGGCGTGAACGTGACCCAGTTGGCCACCGCCGACAGCGGCGCCGCGTGGCCGGCGATGGTCTCGCTGGGCAGATCGACCTTGCCGATCAGCTTCAGGTCGGCGAGCGAATATTCGTACACGGCGTTGTTGGGAATGCTGGTGACCCACAGCGTCTTGTTGTCCGGCGCGATGCCGATGCCGTGCGACGGCTCGTTGGTCGCGGTAGCCGCCGGTGATCGAATTGCTGCGGCACGCTCGGCAGCGTCACCCGGGCGGCTTCCTTCTGCTCGGCGAAATCGATCACCGAGAAGCCGTTGAGGCTCGACATCTGCGCGAACACCCGCTTGGTCGAGCCGTCCGGATTGGTCTCGATCGCCATGCAGCGGACGCCGAGATCCATCGGCATCGCCCAGGCCAATTGCTCCTTCTCCAGATCGAACACATAGAAGGTTTTGGACGGGATCGAGCCGCCGACCACGTATTTGCTGTCCGGCGTGACATAGACATTGTGCAGCCGGCCGCCATTGGTGGAGATCGTCTTCTTCAACGTCAGCGTCGCGGCATCGACGATATCGAGCCCGCCGCGGCCGCGGGCGATGGCGACGACGATGCGGTCGCCGGTCTTGGTCACCGAAATGTTGTTCGGATGATCGCGACAGCGCCACCTTCTTGATCAGCTTGCCGCTCTTGCGGTCGTAGACGTCGAGCGTCGAGGTCTCCTCGTTGCTGACATAGACCCGCGTGGCGTCCGGCGAAAACGCGATGCCATGGGCGCCGACCACGTCCTTGATCTCCTGCACCACCTTGTTGGTGACCGGATCGATGACATGGATGCTGTCGCCGGCGCGAGTTGGTGACGTAGATGCGCACCGTGGCGGCGGAGGCCGGCACGGAAGCCAGCGCGAGCGCCAATGCGGGTACGACGTAGTGCAGAATCGATCGTGTCGTCATGGCAGTGCGCCCCTTGGCCAGCGTGAATCCGACACCAAATTACGCGCAATTCGGCGGCTAGACAACGCGGGGCGCGGCGGGGCAAAGTTCGCAGCGCCGCATCACGTTGGGTGTCGATGACCGCAAATGGCCGCAAAAGATCCCACGAAGCTTGCCGTCGACGATCTCACTGAAAAGCAGGCCAAGGCCGAGCACGCGCGGCTTGCGGCCGAGATCGCCGGGCACGACCGGCGCTATTATCAGGACGACGCGCCGAGCGTCTCCGATGCCGAATATGACGCGCTGCGGCGGCGCTACGGCGCGATCGAGGCGCGTTTCCCGCAACTGCGCACCCTGGAGAGCCTGACGCAGCGGGTCGGCGCGGCGCCGTCGGGGCGTTTCGCCAAAGTCCGGCACGCGGTGCCGATGCTGTCGCTCGACAACGCGTTCGCGGAAGAGGACGTCGTCGATTTCGTCGGCCGCATCCGCCGCTTCCTGCGCCTGCCGGACGACGAGGAGATCGTGTTCAGCGCCGAGCCGAAGATCGACGGCCTGTCGATGTCGCTGCGCTACGAAGACGGCGCGCTGGTCACCGGCGCGACGCGCGGCGACGGCAGCGAGGGCGAGGACGTCACTGCCAACGTGAAAACCCTGGAGGACGTGCCGAAGCGGCTGAAGGGCAGGGGCGTGCCGAAGGTCTGCGAAGTGCGCGGCGAAGTCTACATGACCAAGGCGGCGTTCCTCGACCTTAACCGCAAGCAGGCGGAGGCCGGCAAGCCGCTCTATGTCAATCCGCGCAACACCGCGGCCGGCTCGTTGCGTCAGCTCGACCCGACGATCACGGCGTCGCGGCCGCTCGGCTTCTTCGCCTATGCCTGGGGCGAGATGAGCGAGATGCCGGCCGATACGCAATCCGGCATGATCAAATGGTTCGCGTCATGCGGCTTCAAGACCAATCCGCTGACCAAGATGTGCCGCTCGGTCGAGGCGCTGCTGGAGTTCCACCGCAAGATCGAGGCCGAACGCGCCACGCTCGACTACGACATCGACGGTGTCGTCTACAAAGTCGACCGCCTCGACTGGCAGGAGCGGCTCGGCTTCGTGTCGCGCAATCCGCGCTGGGCGATCGCGCACAAATTCCCCGCCGAGAAGGCGACGACCGTCATCAAGGACATCGAGATTCAGGTCGGCCGCACCGGCGCGCTGACGCCGGTCGCCAAGCTCGAGCCGGTCACGGTGGGCGGCGTCGTGGTGCAGAACGCGACCCTGCACAACGAAGAGGAGATCAAGCGGCTCGATGTCCGCATCGGCGACACCGTGACGATCCAGCGCGCCGGCGACGTCATTCCGCAAGTGCTCGGCGTCGTCCTCGACAAGCGCCCGCGCGGCGCCAAGGCGTATCAGTTTCCGAAGAAGTGCCCATGCCCGCTGCACACCGACGTGGTGCGCGAGATCATCGCCGGCGGCGCCGAGGGCGCGCGTGCCCATTGCACCGGCGAGTTCGCCTGTCCCTTTCAGGCGCATCGAGCACCTCAGGCATTTCGTGTCGCGCCGCGCCTTCGACATCGACGGCTTGGGCGAGAAGCAGATCGAGCTGTTCTACGAGCAGGAATGGGTCAGGGAGCCGGCCGATATTTTCACGCTGGAAGAGCGCAACAAGAAAATCCATCTCGAAGAGGTCGAAGGCTTTGGCGAGACCTCGGTGCGCAACCTGTTCGGCGCCATCGAGGCGCGGCGCGAGATTTCGCTGGAGCGCTTCATCTATGCGCTCGGCGTCCGCCATGTCGGCGAGACCACGGCGGTGGCGCTGGCGCGCGGCTACGGCAGTTGGGAAGCATTCCACGAAGCCTGTCTCAAGCTCGCCAAGGACGATGCCGAAACCAAAGAAGAAATGGACGCGCTCGATCAGATCGGCGACACGGTGATCGAAAGCCTGGGCGAATATTTCGGCGAGGCGCACAATGTCAGGCGCATCGACCGGCTTGTGAAGCAAGTGAAAATCCGCGACGCCGAGAAGCCGCGCGCCGACTCCGCCGTCGCCGGCAAGACCGTCGTGTTCACCGGCACGCTGGAGAAAATGACCCGCGACGAGGCCAAGGCGTCGGCGGAACGGCTCGGCGCCAAAGTGTCCGGCTCGGTGTCGAAGAAGACCGACTACGTGGTCGCCGGTCCCGGTGCCGGCTCCAAGCTTACGGAGGCGAAGAAGCTTGGCGTCGACGGTTCTGACCGAGGATGAGTGGGTGAAACTCATTCGCTGAGGCCGACGCTGTCACGCGCGCGCAAGCGGCGCCGTCGCGGTGATCAGCCAGGCGCGCGTGGCGGCGTCGAGCGACGATGCCAGCGTATCGCGCACGCGCGCGTGATAGGCGTTGAGCCAGGCGATCTCGTCGGCGGTCGAGCAGCGCCGGCTCGACCAGCCGGGTGTCGATCGGCGCCAAGGTCAGCGTCTCGAAGGCGTTGAGCGGTTTTTCCGCGCCGATGACGAGCGGCGCTTCCGTCACCAGGATCAAGTTCTCGATGCGGATGCCGTAGGCGCCGGTGCGGTAATAGCCCGGCTCGTTGGACAGGATCATGCCGCGCTTGAGCGCCGCGCCGCCGAGCTTTGCGATCCGCGCCGGCCCCTCGTGCACCGAGAGATAGCTGCCGACGCCGTGGCCGGTGCCGTGATCGAAATCGACGCCGGCCTGCCACAGATATTGCCGCGCCAAGGTGTCGAGCTGCGCGCCGGAGGTGCCGTCGGGAAACACGGCGCGGGCCAGCGCGATATGGCCCTTGAGCACGAGGGTGAATTTTTGCCGCATGTCGGGGCTCGGCGGCCCGACCGCGATGGTGCGGGTGATGTCGGTGGTGCCGTCCTCGTATTGGCCGCCGGAATCGATCAGGAACAGCTCGCCCGGCGCGATGCGGCGATTGCTCTTGCGCGTGACGCGGTAATGCACGATGGCGCCGTCCGGCCCGGCGCCGGCGATGGTCGGAAACGAAACGTCCTTCAGGAGCCCGCTGTCGCGGCGAAAACTCTCCAGCGCCTCGACCGCGTCGATCTCGGTCAAGCCGCGCGGCGCCTCGCGGTCGAACCAGGCCAAAAATTTCGTCACCGCGGCGCCGTCGCGCAGTTGCGCCGCGCGGGCGCCGGCGATCTCGGTTGCGTTCTTCACCGCCTTCATCGGCGCGATCGGATCGCTGCCGCGCACGATCTCGCCGCCGTTCTCGACGACGAGGCGCGCGATCGCCTCGGCGCAGGTCGCGGGATCGAGCCGCACGGCGCGATGCTCCTTGCCGAGCTCGGCGAGATCGCGCTCGAAGGCGGCGTTGGCGCGCAGCTCGGCGATCTCCTCGAGGCGGGAGCGCATATCGTTGCCGAGCTTGCGCAGGTCGACATAGAGCGCCGGACGACCTTCCTTAGGCACCATGGCGAAGGCCAGCACCACCGGCGTGTGCGGCACGTCGCTGCCGCGGATGTTGAACAGCCACGACACATTCTGCGGATCGGACACCACCAGCGCGTCGGCGGAGATTTTCTGCATCTCGGCGTGCAGGCGCTTGAGCTTGTCCGCGGTGTCTCGCCGGCATAGCGCAGCTCGTGCGGCACCACGGCGCCGAGCGGCGGCTGCGGCCGGTCGGTCCAGATGGCGTCGATCGGATTGTCTTCGACCGGAACCAGCATGGCGCGCGCCGCGGCGCAGGCCTTGGCGAGCCGCTCGGCGCCTTCGACCGTATGCAGCCACGGCGAATAGCCGAGTTTTGCTTCGGCCGGCAGATTGTTTTCGATCCACAGCGTCGGCGGGTTCTCGACCACGTGCGCGACGGAAAAAATCGTGCCGTCGATTTCTTCTTGCACCTGCACCTGATAGCGGCCGTCGACGAAGATCACCGCGCGGTCGGCGAGCACGATGGCGATGCCGGCCGAGCCGGTGAAGCCGGTGAGCCAGGCCAGCTGCTCGGCGCACGGCGGCACATATTCGTTCTGGAAGCGGTCGGCGCGCGGCACGATGAAACCGTCGAGGCCGCGCTTGGCAAGCTCCGCCCGCAGCGCCGCCACGCGCGGCGCGCTCTGCGGCGCGCTCGCTGCGATCCTCGAACGACTGGAAGTGGGCCTCGAACATGAGGGCAATCTATGAGGCCGACGCGGCGTCCGGCAACGCTGGCGCCGGGCCGCTTGCGGCGGACCAAGACCAGCGTGGTCCAGCCGTCGAGATCGATCCGCCGTTCGAGCGCCAGGCCGCGATAGGCCGCGATGGCGGCATTGGCCTGGGACGCCAGCAGGCCGGACAGAACGACGCGCGCGCCGGGCGCGGTGAGCCGCGTCAGCGGCGCGGCGAGGCGTTGCAGCGGCCGCAGCAGGATATTGGCGAAGACGAGATCGTAGGGCGCGCGCTCGCGGAGTTTTGGTCCGGTGACGCCGTCCGCTTTTACCACCTCGACGAAACTGCCGGCGCGATTGAGCGCGGCATTGGCGCGGGCCGCGCGCACGGCGACGCCGTCGATGTCGGTTGCGAGCACGGGCTGCCGCAAGGCGCGGGCCGCGGCGATGGCGAGCACGCCCGAGCCGGTGCCGAGGTCGAGGATGCGCCGTCGCGGCAGCGATTTGCAAAGCGAATCGAGCGCGAGCAGGCAGCCGCGCGTGGTGCCGTGATGGCCGGTGCCGAACGCCAGCGCCGCTTCGATCTCGATGCCGATGCGATTGAGCGGGATGCGGGCGCGGTCGTGGGCGCCGTGCACGATGAAGCGGCCGGCGGTGACGGGAGCCAATCCGGCGAGGCTTTCGCGCACCCAATCCGTCGCCGCGACGCGCTCGAAGCGCAGCGCTTTGGCCGCAGCGTTGCCTGCGGCGGCGCGGTCAGCGGCGCATATGATCTTTTCATCGGGCGCGGCACGAAAATACATCGCCACCCGCCAGCGGCCGGTGCCGATATCCACAAGGGCCACGGCAATGTCGTCAGCAGGGCAGACTCTCGGCGACAAGATCGGCGATCCGGTGCGCCGATTGTTCATCGGTTTCGAGCAGGCCAACGACAGTCGGTTTGCCGCTTGAGGCGTGTCCGAACGCATTGTTCTGTCGGGAGCTTTCAAAGTTTTACCCGGAATTCACAAGGCACGAGAGCCGGATAATCGTCCGGCCGCTCGTTGCGATCTATCGGTAGTGTCTCAGTTTGATTGTGGCGGTGGAATTTCAGAGCACAAACCAAATGTAAAAGGCTGCTATCGCGAATAAGGGTAAGGCGATCAATTTGCCGGTTATTTCGTCATCCCATCCCATGCGCCCAAAACCGGTTTGCAGAAGCATCGCGCTGCCCCACGCGATCACAGTTAGTATGATCTTGTAGACCAACGCCCAACCTCCCTTGCGAAGCTTACCGCTAAAGCATTACGTTACGCGAATGCCCCGAGGCCCTAAAGGTGAGAAGCGACCTGGCGACGTGATCGGCGCAGCCATCATGGTCGGCAGGATTGCGACGGGGGAGATTGAGGAACCGCGCGGGAAGGCACCTAAGCGGGCAGCCGGCGGCCTCAGAGGCGGAAAGGCTCGGTCGGCGGCGCTAACGCACTAAATAGCCGCTGCATTTGCTCAGTATGGTTCGCCATGGCGCCTGTTCTCCTAGTGAACGGGGGCCACTTGGCCCCAACCGTCAACAATCGCTGTACGTGTAATCAGGTGACGGATTTTCACTTGCTGTCGCTTTAGAAAATCCCACCTTCCAGTTTTCTTTTGCAGTTGCCCAACCACGATGCCAGGATGAACTCCAACCATCTTCGCAAAGTTCATCACGTCACGCTCTGAAATTAAGGGCGACTTCCTTGCGATGAAGGATTTAAGTTTTTCCTGCGGCACACAGAACTCGGCCGCTGCATCGTTGGCTTGCGTTTCCTCCTGAGAGAGACCGTTGCTCACTTCCTCAACATTGACATCGATAATTTCATGCTGTTGTCCGTGACGACGCAGGACATGTTCGTACTCGTGCCTGAGAACAAACCAAAAATTGTCGATTCGGTCGAATCGGACCGACATGCCAATAACAGGTGATTTGCTATCTAACCAAAAGCAAACGCCGTCTATTTTGCCGCCGGAAAGACCTTCCACAAGAATGAAGCGCACCCCATACTCCGCAAAAAAGTTCGGTACGTGCCGAATCTCCTCAGCGTCGGACATCAAGGCATGTAGCCGATGTTGCCCGTCAACCAGCCCGGATGCCGAATAGGGCTTGCACGGGATTTGTTCGGCAATTTGCCGAACGCGGTATAGCCAAGCAAGCTGGGTGGGGGTCGCGGGTTCCCCGGAATTAGTCTTTCTGGCTGCGTGAGCTACATCGGCAATTTGATTGGAATTGGCGGCCCTAAAGAAGGTAGCTAACTCCCCCTCTAATTCTGAGGCGCCTACATTCTTGAGCCATGCGCGCTTTATCATTTCGCGGACAGGAAACACTTTTTGCAGGGTTGCCCGCTGTTCTACGGCGGGGTCCGGTTCCCTAGAGTGAGCGAAGTCATACGCCTTTTGCAGGTTGGCAAAGAAATCCGGGTCAACATCGAAAGCCTTTGCCAATGCCTTCGACATTTCAAAGCTAACGCCGGTCTTACCCTTGATGATCTTGTTTAGGTCGGGTTCCTGCATACCCAGAATGAACGCAAGATCGCGCTGAGACCATCCGCGCGCATCAAGCTCCTCTTGGATGTACATACCGGGGAGCGGTACCTCGTAGTCGTAGTTCAGCATTTCATTCCTCAATGCGGGTCACCGATGAATGTCACGGTGACAGTCGGAGGCATGGTTTCTGTGTCCAGTGTGAATCTCATCCTGTATTGGTCGTTTACTGTTGAGGCGGTCGATTTTGATGCTGACTACGCAATGCTAAATAAGATTTTCGCGACGGATTACGCTGGGCCCGGTCGTTACAGCCCGCCCAAGTGCATCGGGGCGATCAAGAACCCGATCATGGGCAATCCCGATCCGGCGCTGGTCAATACGTCCTTTGCCGAGCGTCAGAACTTGACCATGCGGATGGCAATGCGCCGCTTTACGCGGCTAACCAATGCGTTCTCCAAGAAATTCGAGAACCATTGCCATGCGCTGGCGCTGTATTTCTTCTGGTACAACTGGGTTCGAAATCACAAGACGCTGGGGGTAACTCCCGCGATGGCCGCTGGCCTCGTTCAGACCCCAATGAAATTCACAGACTTGCTCACAGCAATGGACAAGGAAGAGGAAAACCGATTAGCCGAGAAACGTCAGGCAATTATCGATGCTTCAGAACAATCATCCCCGCCACAATCAAACTGAGACACTACCGATCTATCCACCGCGCAATACACCTTCATCCGCATAGTTATGCAGAGCCAGTCCCCAAGCTTTTCCACAGCAGACGCGCCTATCAAGAGCCAGTTCGCCCGCTATCCCTCATCGTCCGCCGCTCGATATCGAGGAAGCGCGGGAAGTCGCAGGTCTCCTGCGTCGCCTTCATTTCCTTCTCGGCGCCGCCGCGGCCGAGGAAGGGGTCGAGCTTGCCCTGCGCCAGACATTCGTAGGACTGCTTCACCGCCTTGTGCATGGCGGCGAACGCCGTGCCGGAGGAAGCGGCGAGGCGGAAGCCGAGGCCGGCGAGGTCGCGCGGCGACAGCGGGAATTCGGCAAAGCCGTCGGGCGGCGCGAACGTCATCAGCGGCGGCGGCAGCCGCTCGCCGACGATGCGCATCTCCTCCGGCGCCGCGCGTATAGACGAACAGCATGTCGGCGCCGGCTTTGTGGAATGCTTCGCCGCGGCGCAGCGCATCGTCGAGGCCGCCGACCCGGCGCGCATTGGTGCGGGCGATGATGACGAGGTCGGCGTTGCTGCGCGCGGCAAAGGCTTCCGCGAGCTTTTTGAGCATGAACTCGGTCGGCACCAGGTGATCGATGCCGGCATGATGCTCGAAGCGGCGCGGCAAGAGCTGGTCTTCGATCTCGATGGCCGCGAAGCCGGCCGCCTCGGTCAGCGCGATGGTGCGATGCATGTGCACCGGATCGCCAAAACCGCCGCCGGCGTCGAGCACGATCGGCAGCTTGCACACCGTGCGCATGTCGACGGCGACTTGCGCCAATTCGGGCATGGTGATGTTGGCTTCGGTGATGCCTTTGTACCAGCCCAGCGAGCCACCGCTGAGATAGACCGCCTTGAAGCCGGCAGCCTCGGCGAGCCGCGCCATGATCGGATTGAGCGCCACCGGTGCGACGATCAGCTCGTTGCCCGCAATCAGCTTTCGCAGTGATGACAAGTCCGGCTCCTTTGGATCGTTTTCGCCGGGCGAATGTCATATGAAATGGGAGCCGAGGGAAGGGGAGGATCGGGCCGGATGAGAAATTGCATGAGCCGCATCGTTGTCGGCGGCTGGGCCGTTGCCATGCTGGCGCTGTCGTGTCTCGCTGCAGGCGCCGACGAGTGGCCGGAGCGGCCGGTGCGCATCGTGGTGCCGTTTTCCGCAGGCGGCGCGGCGGATACGTTCGGCCGGTTTTACGCCGACGCATTGAGCAACGCGTTCGGCAAGCCGTTCTACGTCGAGAACAAGGTCGGCGCCGGCGGCATGATCGGCACCGAAGAAGTCGCGCGGGCGAAACCCGACGGCTACACGCTGGTCGTCTCCGGCATCCCGACCCACGTGCTCGGCCCGGCGATGAACAAGAATGTCAGCTTCGATCCGATGCGCGATTTCACCCATATCGCGTTCTTCGGCGGCGCGCCGAACGCGTTCGTGGTGCATCCGGACTTCGGCGTACGCTCGTTCGCCGATTTCATGGCGCGGGCGAAAGGCGAAAGCGCCGGCATCGAATATGTCTCGGCCGGCGTCGGCACGGTCGGCAACTGGGTCGCCGAATATCTCGCCGCCAAGACCGGCATCAAGCTTGTTCACGTCGCCTATAAGGGCGGCGCCAATGCGGTGCTCGATCTCATCGCCGGTCACGTCAAGGTCGGCATGCTGACCTATTCGAGCGTCAGCGAGCATGTTCGCTCAGGCGCGCTGTTGCCGCTGGTGGTGTCGGCATCGGCGCGGCTGTCGCAACTGCCGAACGTGCCGACGTTCCGCGAGCTCGGCTATCCGGAACTGGTCGCGACCACGTGGTTCGCGCTGTCCGGCCCGGCTGGGCTGCCGCCGGACATCGTCGCGCGTATCAATCACGAAGTCGTCAACGCCATGGACCGGCCGCAAATGCGCAAGCTGATGGAGCAGGATGCCATCGAGACCAAGGCCATGAGTCCCGCCGAAGTCACGCAATATTTTCAAAGCGAGATCGACAAGTGGCAGCCGATCATCGCGCGGATCATGACCGCCAAGTAAGAATTGGGCCCCGAGTAACATGCGCGCGGGAATAACGTGCGGTGCCCTGGTGTAACTGTCGTAACGGGTTCATGCTCGCCGCCCATCATGCCTGTGCCGGGAGAATGAGATGTTTGCAGATCGCGTTGTCACGCTTGCCTTGAGTTTTGCCGTCGTTCTCGGGATCGCCGCCGGCGCGCGCGAGGCGCGGGCGCAGGCCACGCCGGATTACGCAGCCCTGATCGCCGCGCCCGATCGCAGCGACGCCGACCGCGAAGCCGACAAGCGCCGCGATCCGCTGCCGCTGCTCAAATTCGCCGGCCCGGCGCCCGGCATGAAGGTGCTCGATATGGGTGCCGGCGGCGGCTACTCGACCGAATTGATGGCGCGCGCGGTGGCGCCGAACGGCAAGGTGTACGGCCAATTCCCCGCCGACGGCATTCCAGAAGGCCATCGACAATTTCAATGCGCGGCTGAAAACGCCGGCCATGAGCGACGCGGCCGCCGACTTCCGGCCGTTCGACGATCCGATTCCGCCCGACGTGAGCAATCTCGATCTGATCACGTTCCTGTTCTACTACCACGACACGACCTACATGAAGGTCGATCGTGCTCAGATGGACAGCAAGATGTTCGCGGCGCTCAAGCCCGGCGGCATTCTGGTGCTGGCCGATCATTCGGCCGCGGCCGGCGCCGACATCTCGGTCGGCAAGTCGCTGCATCGCATCGACGAGGCCATCGTGCGCAAGGAGCTCGAAGCCGCCGGCTTCAAATTCGTCGCCGCCGGCGATTTCTGGCGGGTGCCCGGCGACACCCGCGACTTCTCCTCGAACCGGCCGCCGTCGCCGGTCGATTCCTTCGTGCTGAAATATCAGAAGCCGATGTGACGCGAAGCGTCATTCCGGGGCGCGCCGAAAGGCGCGAGCCCGGAATCCATAGCCACAGGTCGCGCAGAACGCGCTGAGATTCTTCTGCTGGACTGGTGGTTATGGATTCCGGACTCGCCGCTTCGCGGCGATCCGGAATGACGGGCGGCTACTGCAGCTGGTCCTTCACCTTCTCCAAGCCGCTATTGACGCAATCGTCGTCGACGCCGGGCGAGCCGGAGACGCCGATGCCGCCGACGACCTCATTGCCGGCCTTGATCGGCTGGCCGCCGGGGATGGCGATGACGTTCGGCAAGGTCACCTGCTGGTGCGCGACCGACGCGGGATCCAGGAGCTTCTTGGCGTATTCCGCCGTCGGCTGCTTGAAGGTCATCGCCGTGTAGGCCTTGCGCCGCGCGTTCTCCGTGGTGTGCGGCGAGGCGCCGTCGCCGTGCATCGCCACGATGGTCTCGCCATCGGCATCGACGACCACGGCGGAAGTCGCATATCCCTTGGCCGCGCAGGCTGCGATCGCGCCTTCGGCGATGGTCTTGGCGACGTCGAGGGGCAGGACCTTGTGCATGATGAGAGCGGCCCCTGCGGGAAGCGGAGCGGCGAACAGGCAGACGAGAGCGGCGAAGCCGAGACGATGAGCAACCGACATTGTTGTGTTTCCTCCAACTGACAAAATTGCGTCCGCGGAGATAACCGCGGACGCCGGAGCCTATTCCATTTTTAACGGCGGGAAGACGACGCTTGGACCGCTCTCGCTCAATACGGCGTGAACTAGCGCCCGTAGTAGGGCTGCGGCTGTCCGTAATACTGCTGCTGGCCGTAGTACGGCTGCGGCTGCTGCCCATAAGATGGCTGAGCGTAATAACCCTGGCCGTAAACGCGCTGGCCGTAATACGGCTGCTGGCCGTAACCGACAGGCGGCGGTGGGGGCGGTAGCTGTTGGCCGTAGTCCGGCTGCTGCTGGTTGTAACCGGGCGGTGGCGGCGGGCTGTAACCTGGCTGTTGCTGTTGGCCATAACCAGGCGGCGGTTGCTGGCCATAGCCCGGTTGCTGCTGCCCATAGCCCGGCTGCGGCTGCGGCGAATAGACGGTTTCGTTGTCGGGCAGGCGCTCCCGTGCCACCGGGCCGGTATCGCCGCCCGGCGTGTGGCCGGTGATGGTGACGCTGGTATTGGCCATGCCTTCGGCCTTTACCAGGTTGAACAGCACGGTGGCATTGGCCGGCGCCAGCCGCACGCAGCCGTGCGACACCGCGAGCCCCAGATGCTTGACGTCGGAGAAGCCGTGGATGGCGTGGCCGCGCATGTCGAAGAACATGGTGTGCGGCATCGGCGCATTGTCCCACTCCTGGGAGAAGTGGTCGGCGTCCATGCGGTTCACCTTGAAGGTGCCGTTCGGCGTGTCGTAGCCCGGCCGCCCAGTCGACACCGGCCACGTGTAACGCTGCGCGCCGTCGACCGCGACCGACATCTGCTGCGTATTCTTGTCGATGGCGATGTCGATATTGGCGAACGCGGCCGAGGCGCAAGGCAGCGCCAGCGCCACGGCCAGAAGCGAGGCGGGGAGGAGAGTGACGGGACGCATCGTTGACACCTGATGGAGCGAAAGGGGCTCGGTTGTTAGAAGTGTCTCGCGGGCGAATGGTTCAAATCAAGAGCCTAAAGCCGCCGCCCGGCGAAATGGTGAACGGATTGCGGCGGGATTGTTGAGCGGCGCTAGTGCCGTTTGAAATACTGCACCGCACGCTCGTGCTTCTCGGCCGCGGTGCGGCTGGCGAAGGTGCCGAGATTACGCCGCCGCCCGGTCTTCGGGTTTACTTTACGCGAATAGAGCCGGTATTTGCCGGAGGGGAGCTTGCGGATCATGGCGAATTCTCTTTTAGCGAAGACATTCCTGCCGGATCAAACATCCCGCCGGCGCCTGGTTCCGCCGCAGCCGGCTAACCGGCCGCCTGCCCGAACCCGGCGCGCTTGAGCCGCACGATGGCCTGATCCAGCGCCGCGAGAAAGCTCGACCGGTCGCGCGGCGAAAACGGTTTTGGGCCGCTGGTGATCTCGCCGGCGCTGCGCAACGAATCCATCAGGTTGCGCGTCGCCAAGGTCATGCCGATCGAGTCCGCGGTGAAGGCGCGGCCGTTCGGCGCAATGGCCTCGGCGCCCGCCTTCACGGCCCGGCTCGCCAGCGGCACATCCGCCGTGATCACGATGGCGCCGGCGCCCGCGCGCTCCGCGATCCAATTGTCCGCCTCATCCATGCCGGCACCGACGACCACGCGCTCGATCATCGGGTCGCGTGGCACCGCGATCGGGCTGTTGCTGACGACGAAGACCTTGAGGGCGGTGCCTTTGAGGGCGTGGCGCTCGGCAACGCGATAAATCTCCTGTTTCACCGGGCAGGCGTCGGCATCGATGAAGAGGGCGATCATCTTATTCTGCTACCATATGTCATTATGTCATTTGCCGACTCGAACCGGATCGGGTCTGCATGCAACCAAACCATTGGGCGCTGGTTGCCTTCAGCAAGCCGTAAGAATGGCTAACTTATGGTAAGACTTCGGGGGCACCATTGGGGCACCGTCCGGGATTCCCGCTTCAACCGAGGAATGGAATGACCAATCGAGTAATGCCGGCGCGATCCACTCGCGTTCGCGCCGCGGGTTTACGCGCATCTGCCGCCATTGTGGCGCTTTCGGCCATGGCCGCGCTAACGGCATTGGCCCCGCCGCCGGCCGCCGCCAAGGAGGCGGCCGCCGCACGCCCGACCCAGATGACGGCCCCGCGCCCGGCGGCAGACCCGATCATGGCCATCGTGTCGATCAAGAGCCAGCAGGTGACCTTCTACGACGCCGACGGCTGGATCCTGCGGGCGCCGGTCTCGACCGGCACCACGGGACGCGAGACGCCGGCCGGCGTGTTCGCCGTCCTCGAGAAGAACAAGGAGCACCACTCGAGCCTCTATGACGACGCTTCGATGCCGAACATGCTGCGCATCACCTGGAACGGCGTCGCGCTGCACGGCGGTCCGCTGCCCGGCTACGCCGCCTCGCACGGCTGCGTGCGCATGCCGTTCGATTTCGCCGCAAAGGTGTTCGACAAGGCGCCGATGGGGATGCGGGTGATTGTTTCGCCGACGGACTCCGAGCCGGTGGCGTTTTCCGATCCGGCCCTGTTCGTGCCGAAGCAGGATGTGATCGATGCGGCACCGGCGCTCGCCGCAGCGGCTGCCCGCGACGCGGACGATGCCGCCAAGGCGGCAGTCGCGGCGAAGGCCGCTGTCGCGCCGGCCAAGCGTGCCGCTGCCGCGGCGCTTGCGGCGGTGCGCAATCTGACGCCGCTCAAGGCCCGCGCCGATGCCGAGCTGGCCCATGCCGAGAAGGTGCTCGCTGCCGCCAACGCCAACCCGAAAATGACCGATCAGGCCAAAACCGCAGCGCAGGACGCGCAGCAGAAGGCCGCCGCCAAAGCGCAGGCGCTGGCTGCACAGCTCGACACCGCCAAGGCCGACCTGAAAGCGAAGCAGGATGCCGCCGCAGCCGCGGAAGCCGCCGCCAAGGCCACCGAGGCGAAGCGGGTCGCGACCGCCAGCGCCGCAACGGCCGCGAAGCTCGCCGGCGTCCCGGTGTCGATCTACATCAGCCGTGCGACGCAGAAGCTTTACGTGCGGCGCGCCACGCACAAGAAATGGTCGGACGGCGGCGAGCTGTACGACTTCAGCCAGGAGTTCCCGGTCGCCATCAAGGACCCGGACAAGCCGATCGGCACGCACATCTTCACCGCGGTGGCGCGCGACGGCGGCGGTCTGCGCTGGACCGAGGTTTCGATCGACAACGGCGACAACGCCAAGGACGCGCTCGACCGCATCACCTTCCCGCAGGAAGTGCTCGACAAGATCGCGCCGACGGCAGTGCCACTGTCCTCGATCATCATCTCGGACGAGCCGCTGTCGAGCGAGACCAACTATCGCACCGAATTCGTCGCGGTATTGAACAACCAGCCACAGGGTGGCTTCATCACCCGCGCGCCGTCGCCCAAGGTGAACATCGCGCGCGATGACGGCGGGCTCTTCGGGCACTTCGGCGGCTGGTTCGGCTCATCCGGTTATAATCAGCCGCCGCCTCCGCCGCCGCCCGGCAGACAGCCGGCCCGCGGCGTGTCGTATTATCCTTATCCGCGATAGGGGAGCTGACTGACCTGTTGGCGAACGACGTCGCTTCGCGATCATCGGACGCTCACACCCGCTTCTCACCCGCGCGATCGAACTGAATCGTCAGCGTGTTGCCGTCGATCGCGGTGACGTTGCCGTTGCCGAAATTTGAGATGGAAAACGTAGCCGACATTCACTCCGCGGCGTGTGCCGCCAGCGGATGCAGGGCAACGAGCGCAACCATATGGTCCCTCAAGTCGTCGGCAGCGGCTGGGTCGCGTCGCAATTCCGACAATAGGCGAGGAGGGGGAAGATTGCGGCCTTCTTTGGCCTCCGCTTCAGCGTAAAGAGACAAGGCTTCCTCGGCGTTTTGCAAAGCCTCATCTACGTTGTCGCCTGCAGAGAAACAACCCGGTAGATCGGGAAACCAGACGCCGATCGCCTGGTCGGGTCCGGCATCTTCGACGATGGCAACGTAGTGCGGCATCTGTCCGGCTCTCAATCGGGCGCCCATCCAGCTTGCTTATAGATATTACGAACGAGACCTCGGCCCAAGTCCTTCTTCGGGTGGGGGAGCACAATGGTGATGGGCTTTCCAGGGTGTTTGAATACGTGATGCGAGCCGGTCACGCGATCCAGAACCCAACCGTCTTGTTCAAGACGGCGTTTGATGTCGCGGCTGTTGGTCAGCATAGGTGCCTCGCGGGATCGCTTTGCACCTTCCTATTGATTGAATGCCGAACGTAACTGCAAGCACCGGAAAAATGTCTGGCGTTAATAGCCTGTTAGCGGGCAAAAGTTTTCCACTGAATATTGCTCACACCCGCTCCACAAAACTATCCACCACCCGCTTCTCCCCCGCCCGATCAAACTGAATCGTCAGCTTATTGCCGTCGATCGCCGTCACATTCCCGTTGCCAAATTTCTGATGAAACACCCGGTCGCCGAGCGTGAAGGCGGAGACGGTGCCGGTGGATTTGGCCACCAGCTCGCCTTCGATAGTGAGCGGCAGGCGGCGGGCGGTGCTGCTGTCCTCGCGGGCGCGCCAAGGCGAGGGGGATGAGGCGTCGTCGAAGCCGTCGCTGTCGTCGTGTGCGGCGTAGCGCGAGCCGGTTTCGGAAAAGCCGCCGCCTTTTTTCGCCTGGGCGCGCTGCCAGCCCGGCGTCGTGTAGTTGGAGCCGAAGGCGGTGGTGGCGTCGAAGCGTGAGGCGCCATAGCCGCCATAACCGCCGAAGCCGCCTTGGGCCTCGGTCACTTCGACATGGGCTTCGGGCAATTCGTCCAAAAAACGCGACGGGATGTTGGTCTGCCACAACCCGTGCATGCGGCGGTTGGTGGCGAAATAGATCTTTGCACGCTTGCGCGCCCGCGTGAGCCCGACATGGGCGAGGCGGCGCTCTTCTTCCAGCCCGGCGCGGCCTTGATCGTCCAGCGTGCGCTGGTGCGGGAACAGGCCTTCTTCCCAGCCGGGCAGGAACACGGTGTTGAATTCGAGGCCCTTGGCCGAGTGCAGCGTCATGATGTTGACGGCGTCGGCGTCGGCGCTCTTGTCTTTGTCCATCACCAGCGAGATGTGCTCCAAAAAACCTTGCAGGTTCTCGAACTCCTCCATGGAGCGGACCAGCTCCTTGAGGTTTTCCAGGCGCCCGGCGGCGTCGGCGGAGCGATCCTTCTGCCACATCTCGGTGTAGCCGGATTCATCGAGGATGATCTCGGCCAGTTCGTTGTGCGGCAGGGCATCGCGCTGCTTGCGCCAGCGGTCGAACGCTTCGAGCACGCCGCGCAGCGCGCCGCGCGGTTTTGGTTTCAACTCGTCGGTCTCGACGATGGCGCGCGCAGCTTCGGTGAGCGGCACGCGGCGCTTGCGGGCGTGGTCGTGCAGCACCTGCACGGTAGCGTCGCCGAGCCCACGCTTGGGCACGTTGACGATGCGCTCGAAGGCAAGATCGTCGGCCGGAGAGTTCACCACCCGCAGATAGGCCAGCGCGTCGCGGATTTCGGCGCGCTCATAGAAACGAGGCCCGCCGATCACCCGATAGGGCAGGCCGAGCGTGACGAAGCGGTCTTCGAATTCGCGCATCTGGAACGAAGCGCGCACCAGGATCGCCATCTCGTTGAGGTGATGGCCGCCGCGCTGCAGCTGCTCGATCTCCTCGCCGATGGTGCGGGCTTCTTCTTCGGAGTCCCACGAGCCGGTGACGGTGACCTTCTCGCCCAATTCGTCGTCGGTGCGCAGCGTCTTGCCGAGCCGGCCTTCGTTGTGGGCGATGATGTGCGAGGCGGCGGCGAGGATGTGGCCGGTCGAGCGGTAATTGCGCTCGAGCCGGATCACCTTGGCGCCGGGAAAATCGTGATCGAAGCGCAAAATGTTATCGACCTCAGCGCCGCGCCAGCCGTAAATCGACTGATCGTCGTCGCCGACGCAGCAGATGTTTTTTGGCCGAACCTCCGTCGCGTCATTCCGGGGCGCGCCGTCAGGCGTGAGCCCGGAATCGATACTCCCGGCGGCAGGGGTTATGGATTCCGGGCTCGCCGCTTCGCGGCGCCCCGGAATGACGGTCGTGGCGGCCGATGTTCGCTGCGCCAACAGCCGCAGCCACAAATACTGCGCCACGTTGGTGTCCTGGTATTCGTCGACCAGAA
Organism: uncultured Alphaproteobacteria bacterium; assembly: GCA_963821175.1. Taxonomy (GTDB): domain Bacteria; phylum Pseudomonadota; class Alphaproteobacteria; order Rhizobiales; family Xanthobacteraceae; genus BOG-931. Next base: position 388,033 of record CAWGCU010000007.1, on the reverse strand, counting down.
TGAATTTGAAGCGGCCCTGATATTGCCGCAGCACGTCGGGCTGCTCGCGGAACAGCCGGATGCATTCGAGCAAGAGATCGCCGAAGTCGGCGGCGTTGAGGATTTTGAGCCGCTCCTGGAACGCCTTGTAGAGTTTCAGCCCTTTGCCGTTGGCGAACACGGCGGCTTCGCCCGGCGGCACCTGCTCGGGCGTCAGCCCGCGGTTCTTCCAGCCGTCGATCAGCATCGCCAGCACCCGCCCCGGCCAGCGCTTCTCGTCGATGTTCTCGGCTTCGAGCAATTGCTTGAGCAACCGGATCTGGTCATCGACGTCGAGAATGGTGAAATCGGATTTGAGCCCGACCATCTCGGCATGCCGGCGCAGGATCTTTACGCCGATCGAATGGAACGTGCCGAGCCACGGCATGCCTTCGACGACGCCGCCGACGATGTCGCCGACGCGGGTTTTCATCTCGCGCGCCGCCTTGTTGGTGAAGGTGACGGCCAAAATCTCGCCGGGCCGGGCGCGGCCGGTGGCAAGAATGTGGGCGATGCGCACGGTGAGCACGCGAGTCTTGCCGGTGCCGGCGCCGGCCAGCACCAGCACCGGACCGTCGAGCGTCTCGACCGCGAGCCGCTGTTCCGGATTGAGCCCAGCCAGATACGGCGCGCCCGCTCCGGCTTGCGCACGCGCGGCAATGCCGCCGGGGGCGGGCCCCGACGGTGCTGTCGGCTCGATATTGCGCTTCAAAGGGTCAGCCAAGGTGACCGATGGTGCTGATTCTCACGCGCCTAAGATGGCACCTGGGCGCGGCTTTTACGAGGCTTGCCTTCGTCATTCCGGGGCGCGGGCCTTTGCCCGCGAGCCCGGAATCCATATTCGCTGACCTGTGGATATGGATTCCGGAACTCGCCGCCATCCAAGTCGGCTGTTGCCGACTTGGCCATTGAGTTGCCGATGTCGGGTAAACCCGACATCGGTGTCGATTCGGAATGACGCCACTTCGTGGCGTCACTTCATATACTTGTCGACCAACACGGCGGCGTCCTGGCGGTCCTTCTTGAGGAACGCGGCAAAGTCTTCGGTCGAACCGGCGGCCGGGTCGAGGAAGTTTTGGTTGGCGAAGTCGGCGAATTTTTGCCCCTGGAAGATCGCCAACAGCTCGTCGTGCAGGCGCTTGACGATCGGCGCAGGCGTGCCGGCCGGAACCACCGCGCCCCAGAAGATCGGCCCGCCGGGAAACGCGCCAAAGCCGGCTTCGGCGAAGGTCGGGACATCGGGAAGCTGCGGCGAACGGTGCGAGGCGCGTAGCGCCAAGACCTTGATCTTGCCCTCCTTCAACTGGCTGGTCATGTTGCCGACGCCGATTTTGGTGACGTCGATGGTATTGCCGAGCAGCGCGGCGATGATCTCGCTGCCGCCCTTGTAGGGGATGGCGACAAGACTTGTCTGCCAATGCTCGCCGAGCCATTGCCGGAACGCGTCGGTGGTGGTGCGCTCGCCTAGCGTGCCGTAATTGAGCTTGCCCGGCTCCGCCACCGCCTTGGCGCGCAATTCGTCGATGGAATTGATGCCCGACGCCGCCGGCGTCATCAGTCCTTCGACCACGTGATACATGTCGATGACCGGCGTGAAATCTTTCTCGGGATTGTACGGCAGGTTCGGAATGGTCAGCGGATTGAACGACATGGTGTCGGGGCTGACCACGCACAGCGTGTAGCCGTCGGGATCCGATTTGGCGCATTCGCTGCCGCCGAGCACCATGGCGGCGCCCGGCTTGTTGATGACGATGACCGGTTGGCCGAGCCGCTCTTGGAGCTCCTGCGCGGTCAAGCGCGCGGCGACGTCGGTGATCGAGCCGACCGAGATCGGCACGATCATCTTGATCGGCTTGGTCGGATAATTTTGCGCCATGGCGGCGGCCGGCCACGATGCGGCCAGGCAAGCGATGACGAGCGCGGTTTTTTTCATGTCTCTCCCCGGATTTTGTGTTTAGCGGATGACGACTTCGCCGATCAGCCCGGCGTCGTATTGCGTAAAGAACAGCCGGCCGTCGGCGAGCGCCGCAATGCAGCGCGCGCCGCTGTTCGGCGTCGGAATATCGTATTCGCCGCGCACGACGCCATCCGGCGCCATGCGGCCGATCTTGTTGGCGAAGTTCGCCGTGTACCACAGATCGCCGTCAGCGCCGGCGGTGACGCCGCGCAGCGACGCGTTCGGCGTCGGCACCGGATACTCGGTGATGCGGCCGGCGCGATCGATGCGGCCGAGCGCATTGGTCGAGGTCTCGACGAACCAGATGCTGCCGTCGGGATGGGTGACGGTGGCGCGCGGCTGGCTGTCATGGCTCGGGATCGGAAACTCCGTGACCTTGCCATCCATGGTCATGCGGCCGATGCGATTGCCGGCGGTCTCGCTGAACCACAGCGCGCCGTCACGCACCGAAATCGACAACGGCTTTGCGCCCGGCGTGATGCCGTCGGCGAACTCGGTGATACGCCCGTCGGGCGTGATCCGGCCGATGCGACTCACCTCGCTCTCGGAGAACCAGACGGCACCGTCTGGGCCGAGAATGATGCCGTCTGGCCCCGCATTCGGCGTCGGCAGCGCGAATTCGGTGATCTCGCCGCGGGGCGTGATGCGGCCGATCTTGTTGGCGGCCTTTTCGGCGAACCACAGATTGCCGTCGCTGCCGGTGGTGATGCCGATCGGCGTCGCGGTCTTGTTGGGAAGCGCGAACTCCGTGAACGTGCCGCGATCGGGATCGAGGCGGCCGATCTTTGCCGCGCCGCTTTCGCAGAACCAGAGACAGCGATCCGGTCCCTCGACGGCAATGTAGGGTTTGCTGTCGGCGCTCGGAATTTTGTGCTCGCGGATCGTCACCATTGCGGACCTGTCATTTTGTATTTGGCATGGCAATCCGCCGTCCGGCGCCATCCGGGATTGGCAGGCTTGCATGTGCGATCTTCATTCGCTCGAGGCGTGCGGCGATGTCCGGCGGAAAAGCGGCCGTCTTCCTTGCGTCCATATCGACGTGCAGCGCCATGTTCTCTGAGGTGGCCGAGAGCCAGTGTTCCTCGGCATGATGCAGCTCCTCAAAATAATGCAGCCGCTTGGCGTCGTAGCCGAGAAGCTGGAACGTCACGCGCACCGGATCGTCGAGATGTAATTCGCGTAAGTAGCGCACATGCACCTCCGCCGTGAATGTCGAGTGCCGGCTCGCTTCCACATAGGCCAAGCCGAGGCCCAAAAGCTCGTAGATCTCGTCGACGGCGCGGTCGAACAGCACATTGTAATAGGCCATGTTGAGATGGCCGTTGTAGTCGATCCAGCCGGGCTCGACCCGCATCACCGAGGATACGAAAGGCGTGGGGATTGCGGTTTCGGGCCGTTCGAGCATGGTCATGTCCGGCGATCGGGCGTGCAATGCAGCCGACCGAGGCGGCTTTGGCAAGGCTCAATTTCATGCCGGCTAAAGTGATGTGCTACCGTCGAGCGTTTGCCAGCCTCTTGTAGCGCCATCCCGGGATTGCCGCGCACCGTGTCGAAAAAAGCCAAGAACATCCTCTTCATCATGTGCGACCAGCTGCGCTGGGACTATCTGTCCTGCTACGGCCATCCGCGGCTCAAAACCCCGAACATCGATGCGCTGGCGGCGCGCGGCGTGCGCTTCACCCGCGCCTATGTGCAATCGCCGATCTGCGGCGCCTCGCGCATGAGCACCTACACGGGCCGCTATGTGCAGTCGCACGGCGCGGCGTGGAACGGATTCCCGCTCAAGGTCGGCGAGATGACCATGGGCGATTATTTGCGCCCGCTCGGCATGCGCACCGCGCTGGTCGGTAAGACCCACATGGAGGCCGACGTCGAGGGCATGGCGCGGCTCGGCATCGATCCGGATTCGATCATCGGCGTGCGCGTCGCCGAATGCGGCTTTGAGCCCTACGAGCGCGACGACGGTCTGCACGGCATGGGTCCGGACGGCATGCGCTATTCGCCGCGACGGCCGCGCTACAACAGCTATCTCAACGACAAGGGCTATGACGGCGAGAACCCGTGGCACGATTGGGCCAACGCCGCCGACGGCGAAGGCAACGTCCTGGCCTCGGGCTGGGCGATGCGCCATGCGCGGAAACCGGCGCGGGTGCGCGAGGAGGATTCCGAGACGCCGTACATGACCCGGCGCGGCATCGATTTCATCCGCGAGGCCGGCGATGAGCCGTGGTGCCTGCATCTGTCGTACATCAAGCCGCATTGGCCCTACATCGCGCCGGCGCCGTACAACACCATGTTTGGGCCGGACGATGTGATCCCGGCGGTGCGTTCGCCGGACGAACGCCGCGATCCGCATCCGGTCTATCGCGCCTTCATGGAGCACGACGTCAGCAAGACGTTTTCGCGCGACGAGGTGCGCGCCGAAGTCATTCCCGTCTACATGGGACTGATCAAGCAAATCGACGATCAGATGGGCGTGCTGTTCGGCTACATGAAAGAGCACGGCCTGTTCGACAACACCATGATCGTCTTCACCGCCGATCACGGCGATTACCTCGGCGACCATTGGCTCGGCGACAAGGATTTCTTCCACGATGCCTCGGTGAAGGTGCCGCTGATCATCTACGATCCGCCGCCCGCCGCCGACACAGCGCGCGGCCGCGTGTGCGACGAGTTGGTCGAAGCCATCGATCTGGCGCCGACTTTTCTGGAAATTGCTGGCGGCGACTCGGCGCAGCAATCGCACCGGCTCGAAGGCAGGTCACTGCTGCCCTTGCTGCGAGGCGAGCCGCCCGTGGCGTGGCGGTCATTTACCATCAGCGAATACGATTACGGGATGATGCCGGCGTCGGCGAAGCTTGGGCTAAAACCGCGCGACGCGCGCCTGTTCATGATCGCCGACAAGCGCTGGAAGCTCATCCATGCCATCGGCTTCCGGCCGATGCTGTTCGACCGCGTCAACGATCCCGACGAATTGCACGACCTCGGCGCCGATCCGGCCCATGCCGGCGAATGCGAGCGGCTGTCGGCGGCGCTGGCGCAATGGGGCCTTCGCGTTTCGCAACGCACCACGCGCTCGGAACAACAGATCGATAACGCACGCGGTAAAGCGGCGCGTCGCGGCATTTTGATTGGCGTTTGGGACGAAGCCGACATTCCGGCGGAACTGTGGAGCGGCTATCTTCGGGACAAGCGATGACCAGGAGAAGCAAGATGCTGGGCCGGCGGCTGTTGCATCTCGTGCTTGTGGTTCTGGCTGGATGGCTTGTTGCCACACCGCTGCACGCACAAATCGGCGAGCAGCCGATCCGCATCATCTTTCCGTTCGCCCCGGGCGGCTCCGGCGATACGGTTGCGCGCCTGATCGCCAATAAAATGAGTGCTGCGCTCAACCGGCCGGTGATCGTCGAGAACCGCACCGGCGCCGACGGCCGCATTGGCATCAAAATGGTGAAGGATTCGGCGCCCGACGGCAGCACCTTGCTGCTGACGCCAATCGCGCCACTGGCGATCTATCAGCACTTCTACACCAAGCTTGACTACGACCCGTTCACCGATTTCGTGGCGGTGAGCGAATTGGGTACTTTCGATTTCGGCATCGCCGTTGGACCGCAAACCGACGCCAAGACGCTCAAGGATCTGGTCGATTGGGCGAAGGCCAATCCCGCGGACGCGAACTACGCCATTCCCGGCGCCGGCACGCTGCCGCACTTTTTGGGCGTCATGTTCGGCCGTGCCGCCAAGATCGATCTGCGTCCGGTGCCGTACCATGGCTCCGCCGCAGGGCTGACCGACCTCGTAGCCGGGCATATCCCGATCGAGATCACGACCACGGCCGATCTGGTGCAAATGGCCGAGGCCGGCCGCATCCGCGTCCTGGCGACCTCGAACCGGCAGCGCTCACCTTTCCTGCCGAACGTGCCGACGCTGCGCGAAGCGGGCTATGATCTGGTCGCGTCCGGCTGGTACGGCATGTTCGCGCCGGCCAAGACGCCGCCGGAGGTGATCGAGCGTCTCAACAAGGCGATCGTCGACGCGGTGCATTCGCCCGACGTGGAACATCGGTTCCTTGCGTTCGGATTGCAGCCGACCGGAACGTCCGCCGCCGCCTTCGCCGACATTCAGAAAGACGAACTCGGAAAAATGGGCGCCGGCTGTTAAAGCTTCGGGCTTCAGGCCCGAGGAGTGATACGAGACCACGCGATGGCATTGGCCGAGGCAAAGACCGAGCAAAAACGCGACCGCAAGGTGATCGACGGCGTCATTGCCGCGCTCGCCGCGCAATTCGGCAATCGCCTCGTCACCTCGCAGGCGGTGCGAGAGCAGCACGGCAATACGGTGACCTGGATTCCGAACCAGCCGCCGGATGCGGTGGTGTTCCCGCAAACCACTGAAGACGTGCAGCAGGTGGTGCGGCTGTGCGCCACGGCGCGCGTGCCAGTGATCCCGTTCGGCGTCGGCACGTCGCTCGAAGGTCAGGTCAACGCGCCGCGCGGCGGCATCTCGCTCGATTTCCGCGACATGAACCGTGTGCTCGCGGTTCACGCCGAGGATCTCGACTGCGTCATCGAGCCCGGTATCACGCGCAAGACGCTCAACGAGCAGCTCCGCGATCAGGGTGTGTTCTTCCCGATCGATCCCGGCGCCGATGCGTCGCTCGGCGGCATGGCGGCGACGCGCGCCTCGGGCACCAATGCGGTGCGCTACGGCACGATGAAGGACAATGTGCTGTCGTTGAAAGCCGTGCTCGCCGACGGCGAGGTGATGACGACGGCGAGCCGGGCCAAAAAATCCAGCTCCGGTTACGATCTCACGCGGCTGATCGTCGGCTCGGAAGGCACGCTTGGCATCATCACCGAGCTGACGCTCAAGCTCGCCGGCATTCCGGAGGCGATATCGGGAGGCGTGTGTCCGTTTCCTTCGGTCGAGGCGTGCTGCCGGGCGACCATCCTCACCATCCAGTCCGGCATTCCCGTGGCGCGCATCGAATTGCTTGATGCGCTCCAAGTGCGCGCGGTCAATCTTCATTCCAAGCTGGCGCTGCCCGAGACGCCGATGTTGTTTTTGGAATTCCACGGCACGGCGGCGGGTGTAGCCGAGCAGTCGGAGCGCTTTGGCGACATCGCGCGCGAGTTCGGCGGCGGGCCGTTCGAGTGGACGACGCGTCAGGAAGATCGAACTCGTCTGTGGGAGGCCCGCCATAACGCCGCGCTGTCGTGCAAGGCGCTGCGGCCAGGCGCGCAGATTGTCGCGACCGATGTCTGCGTGCCGATATCGCGGCTCGCCGAATGCGTCGTCGAGACCCAGCGCGACATTGCCGAAAGCAGGCTCTTGGCGCCGATCGTCGGCCATGTCGGCGACGGCAACTTCCATCTGACGCTGCTGGTGGACATGGACGACACCGACGAGGTGGCTCGCGCGCAAGCGCTGTCGCAACGCCTGGTCGAGCGCGCGCTGGCCATGGACGGCACCTGCACCGGCGAGCATGGCGTCGGCCAGGGCAAGATGAAATATCTGTTGGCCGAGCACGGCGAGCCGGCGCTCGCCGCGATGCGCGCGATCAAGCGCACGCTCGATCCGCTCGACATCATGAATCCCGGCAAGATCGTTAATCTTTGATCGTAGGGTGCGCGGGCGACATACTATCGCCCCGAATGCGGCCCAAACGCCGGCTGGCAAGCGTGCAATTGGTGCCGGCCTCATTTAGGTTTGCGCAAAAGCGCGCAAGATTCGCCAGAAGCGGATTTTAGGGAAATCGGAGGCGCCGTGCAGACGACGCTGCTCGGATTGGCGATCGCGATCATCCTGGCGCTGGTTGCCGCGCTGGTGGCGCCGCTCGTGGTCGACTGGAACCATTTCCGCACGACGTTCGAGAGCGAGGCGAGCCGCCTCACCGGATTGAGCGTTCGCGTCACCGGAACCATCGACGCGCGCATCCTGCCGACCCCGCGCCTCAAGCTGCGCAACGTCGAGATTGGTGAAGCGGGCCGGGAGCCGCTGCTGCGCGCCAGCGCGATCGATCTTGAGGTGCGGCTTGGCCCGCTCATCCGCGGTGAGGTGCAAGCCACCGAGGCGCGTCTGGTGACGCCGCAAATCAATCTCGCGCTCGACCGTTCCGGCGCCATCGACTGGCCGACTCCGACGCGCGCTTGGCGCGCGGAGGATCTGTCCGTCTCCCGACTGCGCGTCGAAGACGGCAGCATCGTTCTTGCCGATGCCGCGTCGGGCTCGCGCCTGACGTTGCAAAAACTCTCGTTCGACGGCGATATCCGCTCGCTGCTTGGACCGTTCAGGGGAGAGGGCACGTTCGCCGCCGGCGACGAAACTTACGGGTACCGAATTTCCGGCGGTCGCGGCGATGCCGACAACGGGTTCAAGATCAGGCTTAGCGTCAATCCATCCAATCATCCGCTGACCACGGACGTCGACGGCACGCTCACCGTCGATCGCGGCGTGCCGCAATTCGACGGCACCATTGCGCTGGCGCGGCCGGTCGGCGCCGCGCTGTCGAGCGGCCAGCGGGTGATGAGCGATCCGTGGCACGCGAACGGTAAGATCCGGGCTACGCCGGCCGCGGCGTCGCTGCACGACGTCACTTTCCAATACGGGCCGGACGAACGTGCGGTGGTGTTCACCGGCAAGGCCGATCTGACATTCGGCGCGCAGCCGCATTTCGACGGCGAGATTGCGGCGCTCGAGGTCAATGTCGATCGCGCGCTCGCCGCACCCGACCTGACGCACCGGCCGCCGCTCCTTGTGGTCAAGAGTTTCGTCGATGCGTTCGTGGCGTCGGTCAAGCCGCCGCTGCCGGGCAAGCTTAGCCGTCGGCATTGCCGGCCTGACGGTCGGCGGCACCAATGTCCAGTCGTTGCACGGCGTCGCGCGTTTTGACGCGACGGGATGGAGCCTGGACGGCGTCGAATTGCGCGCGCCGGGGCAGACCCAAGTGAGCTTGAACGGCCAACTCAAGCAGTCCGCACACGGTCTCGCATTCACCGGGCCCGGCGCAGTGGAATCCGCCGACGCCGACATGCTGCTCGCCTGGCTCAGCGGACGTGGCGACGCAGCTTCGGCCGGCGTGCGGACATTGCGCGCGCGCGGCGACGTCACCATCGCCGGCGATCGTTTGGCGGTCGATGGGCTCAACGCCGCGCTGGACCAGGACAATGTCCAGGGGCGCTTCGCCTATACCTGGCCGGCATCCGACCGCCCGGCCATTGTCGAGGCCGATCTTCACGCCACCAAACTCGATCTCGATGCGTTGGCGGCGTTCGCCAAGTCGGCCGTGGACGAGAACGGTTTTGCGCCGCCGCGCCAGGGCTCGCTGGCGCTCGACATCGGCAAGGCGACGCTTGGCCGGCATCGACGCGCGGACGGTCAAGGCGCAAGTCAAGTTCGACGCCGGCGCGTTGCAGATCGAGCATCTGTCGGTCGGCGACCTGGGCGGTGCCGCGCTCGACATTTCAGGACGCATCGACGAGTTGTCGTCGCAGCCGCGCGGCCGCGTCACGGTCGATCTCAATGCCGGCACGCTTGCCGATCTGTCGCGTGTCCTGGCGCAGGTTTGCGCCGCAGACGGCCGATGTCCTGCGCCGTGCCGCCGATCGCCTGGCGCCGGCAAAACTGCACGGCACGTTGACCGTCGAGCGGGCGGCGACGGCCGGCAGCACCGCCAAGCTCGATCTCAATGGCCAGTTGGGCTTGATGCGCGTTGCGCTCAACGGCGCGGTGACCGGCGAGCCGGCCAAGCTCGGTGAAGCGAATGTGCGCATCGACAGCCGGCTCGACGCCGATGACGCCACCACGCTGGCGGCGCTGTTCGGCCTCAATCGCGTCGTCGCCGTCGATCAACTGCCCGGCCGCGTGACGTTGTCGGCTGCCGGACCGCTGAACGGCGAGCTTCGCGTCGACGGCGAGGCGTCGGCCAGCGGCTTTACTGCCGCGGTGCGCGGTGCGGCTGCGATTGAACGGCAAGGAGGCGCCTACGGGCACGTTCCAAATCTTGGCGACCGCCGCCGACCTTGCAGCCGCTGCAGCAAGCGATGACCGGCCAGCCGGGCATCGCAGTGCCGATCTCCGCGCGCGCCGCAGTTTCTATTGCCGGCAGCGCATTGTCGTTCACGCAAATCGCCATCGCTGCCGGCAAGGCGTCGGCGCACGGGCATCTTGCCGTCAATCTGGCAAGTCCGATCGCCATCGACGGTGACGTCGGCGCCGACACTGTCGATGGCGCCTGGCTCGCGAGCGTGCTGTTGGGGCTGCCGCGCCAAGCGCAAAACGCCGCCGCGCCGTGGTCGAGCCAGCCGCTCGGCGGCGGCGCGTTCGCCGCGATGAACGGCGCCGTGACCTTCACGCTCGATCATGCGGCGTTCACGCCGGCGCTGGTCGCCAGCAATCTCAAAGGCGTGGCGCAGTTTCGCCCGGCCGAAATCGCGTTGCAGAATATCGACGGCGGTCTCGCCGGCGGCCGCGTCAGCGGCGAATTGGCGTTCCGCCGCAACGCGGATGGCTTGGTCAGCCACGGCCATATCGCGCTGGCCGATGCCGATGCGGCGACTGTCCTGCAGACCGACAAGAAAATCATCGACGCGCGGCTGACGCTCAAGGCCGACTTCGACAGCTTCGGCTCAAGCCCCGCCGCGCTTGTGCGCGCGGCGCACGGCAACGGCGCGATCGCGCTGGCCGATGCCCATATCGCGGGGCTCGACCCGGCGGCATTCGTCGCCGCCATGCGTGCGGCCGATCAGGGCACGACGATCGAGCTTGCGAAAATTCAGCTCTGCCGTGAACGCGGCGCTCGCTGAGCGGCCATCTGGCGGTGCCGCAAGGCGATGCCGCCATGACGATCACCGACGGCAAGGTCAGCGTCGCCAATGTGACGGTGCCGGCGCAAGACGGCGCTGCGCTGTCGCTCGCCGGCGCGCTCGATCTCAACACCGGTGCCGTCGATGCGCGCATGACGCTCACGGCGCCGCCGCCGGCCCACGCCTTGATCCCGTATGCGGCCGGAGCTCGCCGTCGCGCTCAAAGGCCCGCTCGCGGCGCCGGCACGCACTCTCGACGTTTCGGCGCTGACCGGTTGGCTGAGCTTGCGCGCCGCCGAACTGCAAACCCGGCGTCTGGAATTGATCGAAGCCAACGGACGGCAGGACATCATCGGCCGTGCGGTTCGTCCGGACTTTCCGGTTGTCCGGACGGTCCCTGCGGGCGGCATCGTCGAATTCGCCGAACTGGCGAGCGCGTCGCCGCCTCCCGGAGTGCGAGGATTGGATCTGTTGCAGACCGAAGCGCCGGCTGCCGGCGTCACCGGATCGACAACGGCAAACAAGCCGCGGCCCGCGCCGCAGCCGGCCCAGCCAGCAGCCCCACAAGCAGCGGGGCCGCCGCTCGATTTGTTATTCCACCCGCAGAACTGATGTCGCTGCCGCGGGCATGACCATCAGCGGCGTTTGGCCGCTGCTCTCGACGGCATGACCGTTGGTTTGTGCACGGTAATGGTCGAGCACGAACAGCCGGATGGCCGACGACAGATTGCCGTGCGGGCGTCCGGTATCGATCTCGGCGACGAGGTCCGACAGTGTCTTGTCGCGGCCGATGGCGATGTCCTTGAGCCCTCTCCAGAAAGCGTCTTCAAGGCTGACGCTGGTCTTATGACCGGCGATAACGATCGAGCGCTTGATGACTGGCGATTTCATTGCCCTGTCTCCCGTTTCGACCCGGTGTAGGTCGAGGCTTCGCTGGGCTTTGTCGTTGCGTGACCGTGTCGCGGTTCGATCCGCTTTGGTTCGGCCGTGGGCCAAGCGGTTCGCCGCGGCCTTTTGCTCGGCTTTGAGCCGTTTGGTCTGCTTTCGCGCGGTTCGGAGATTGACAACGTCGCCCATAAGGTCGCTCGGCGGTATCCAGATAACGTGACCAGGGCCATCCTGGCCCGCTTCGGCTACAAAGTTATACGCCGGTACCCTGGCACTGGATCACGACAACTCAGAGTCTCCAGAAGCCTTAACGCGCCGCTTCCGGTCGCGGTCAAAGCCTATTCCTTTTGTCTGGCAGCGAAATCCCATTTCAGCCCAAGATTTACGGCCGCCATGGCTCGTCTGATACTGAATGAATATTTGTAACACTGGAATATTTTAGCGATGCTGCGCAAAGTAGACGTGAAAGTGATATGAGATAACGGACGATGTACTCAAAAGTATTTCACGAATAGAGCTGCGCTATGCTCCGGATATTGACGCAATTCATTGACCCGCATGGGTAATCCGATACTGCCACGCCTGCACACAAATTCGTGATGGCCGGGTCGGTGACCCAGTGGCGACTGCCGGTGGTCCGGCGTTCCTACTTCTTCCGGAATCGATCCAACCGCACGACTTCGCCGCCGCCGCTCTTTTCATTGTGCGCCGGCTCTGCCGACGCAGCATGGGCGGGACCAGGCAGGGCAGCATCGCTCTTTTCGATCGCCGCCGGGGGCGGCGCGGGAGTGGGGGCCTTGGCCGTCGTGCTCGGCTCCTCGGCCGCCTGCTTATCGAGCGTCTCGAACTGGAAGCCGAATTGCACCGCCGGATCGAAGAACGCCGTTACCGCGTCGAACGGCACCGCGAGCCGCTCCGGAATGCCGCCGAACGACAAGCCGACCTCAAAACCGTCGTCGTCGACCGTCAAATCCCAGAACTGATGCTGCAACACGATCGTCATGGCGTCGGGATATTGCCCGCGCATCCGTTCCGACAGCCGCACGCCGGGCGCCGCGGTGGCAAACGTGATCTTGAAATGATGCTCGCCCGGCAGGCCCTTCTTGGCGGCGTCCGCCAATACCGTGCGCACGACCCCGCGCAAGGCCGCTTGGGCGAGAATGTCGTAGCGGATGTAGTCGACAGGCATCGGGGTATCAGGGCTCAGGAATCGGGAACACACAAGAGATAAGGCATGAATCATACCGATCCAGACTGATTCTGTCCTGATCCCTGATTCCTGATCGACTGGAAAGTGGAGGCTTCTGTTGCCAGGTGCCTCCGAACCCCGCCTGACGGAGCTTAACCCGTCAGGGCTTTAAGATCGGTCTTTCAGACTGCGTTACGCAGCCAGAGCAACCGGAGCATAGTTGTCATTGGCAACTATGGATTTGGTCCGATAACGACGGAACCATCCCGGGCAAAAGCGCGCCTTTTACGCCCTCGTCGATCCTATTTCGACCCCGTAGGCCGAAGGACATCAGATCGCCTCTGTCCTCCCGAAACCGATTGGTGGAGTCGCCGGGTACCGCCCCCGGGTCCGAAAGGTTTATTACGACGGCCGTTTATCGCCATATCCGGCTTGCGCCGGCACCAGGGAATATAGGCGTAAATGGTTGCCGAAAGAAGAGCGCGCTTAGGCCCCCAAGAAACTGACATGAAACCCACATGAAACTCCTCTCCGGCGGACAATCCGGCGTCGACCGGGCGGTGCTCGATGTGGCGATAGAGCGCAGCATCGATTATGGCGGCTGGTGTCCCAAGGACGGCTGGGCCGAGGACCTTTCCGCGCCGCCCGGGCTATTGGCGAAATATCCGCAACTTGAAGGAGACGCCGCTGCCCGATCCGGCGCAGCGCACCGAATGGAATGTGCGCGACGCCGATGCCTGCATGATCGTGATCGCAGCGGGTGGCTTGGCGGTCTCCAAGGGCACGGCGCTCGCCGAGGAATTGGCGCATCGTCACCGCAAGCCGCTCTTGGTCGTCGATCTGGGAGACGCTGAGCCCGTCGAGCACGCAGCGCTCTGGCTGCGCGTGCAGCAACGCCGGGTTGGCGCCGATCTTGTGCTCGCCATCGGCGGCCCGCGCGAGAGCGAAGCGCCCGGCATCTATGCCAGCGCGACGACGTTCATTCATGCGTTATTGGACTTGGCTGCTCGCGGTTAGCGCGGCCAACAAATCAGCATCGCCAGCTTGCGCGAAAACGTCTGGCTGCCCATGACGAGCGGCGCTAAACGAATTGCATGAACGACGTAACGCCGGCGCCGCGCGCGACCGAACCTTTTGCCGCCGCGGCCGCGCTGCCGCGCCCGAGCCTGTCCGAATTGTTCATCGCCTACGCGCTGATCTCGCTCTACGGTTTTGGCGGCGTGCTGGCGTGGTCGCGCCGCATGATGGTCGAGGAGCGCCGCTGGCTGACGCCCGAGCAATTCAACGAAGCCTACGCGCTGTGCTCCTTCCTGCCCGGGCCGAACATCGTCAATTTCTCGGTGATTTTCGGCTCCCGGGTGCGCGGGCCGCTCGGCGGCTTGGTTGCGCTGGTCGGGCTGCTCGGTCCGCCGATGCTCCTGATCGTCATCATCGGCGCATTGTATGCCCATTACGGCGATCTGCCGGCGCTGCGGCGCGCGCTGATCGGCGTTACCGCGGCGGCGGCCGGCCTGATCATGTCGACGGTGGCCAAGATGGCGCTGCCGCTGTTCCGTAACCGCGCCGTGGGCGGGCCGGTCATCGCGCTGGCGACCTTCGGCGCCATCGGCATCGCGCAGTGGCCGCTGCCGATCGTGCTCGTCGTGGTGCTGCCGATCAGTCTCGCGCTCGCCTGGGTGCGGCGATGAAAGAATTGGGCGGTACGCTCGGAACGCTGGCGTGGTTCTTCGCGCTGATGTCGCTGTTCGCCATCGGCGGCGCCAATTCGGCTGTGCCGGAAATCCACCGCTTTGCCGTCGATGTGCAGCACTGGATGACCGACCCGCAATTCAGCGACATTTTCGGGCTGGCGCAGTTGACGCCGGGGCCGAACGTCATCGTCGTGACCTTGATCGGCTATCACGTCGCCGGGCTTACGGGCGCGCTGGTGGCGACCTCGGCGATGTGCGGGCCGACGTGCCTGTTGGCCTTCTATGTCGGACGCACTTTCGACCGCTTCCGCGGCGCATCCTGGCAGGTGGCGCTGGCCGGCGGCCTGGTGCCGGTGACGCTTGGACTGACCGCGGCGAGCGCCGTCGTCGTGGCGAGAGCGGCGGATGATACTTGGGTGGCGGTCGGAATTACCGTCGCCACCGCGCTCATGACCTACTGGATCAGGGTGAACCCGCTTTGGATATTTGCGGTGGCGGCCGTTCTTGGCCTCGGCGGGCTCGTCTAGGATGCTCCACAGCGATCTTGCGCGCGCTTCGTGGGCTGCTCATTTGATGTAAGCTGAACTGACGAGTCGCCGGATCGCCGATGCGCCAATACCTCGACCTCATGGAACGCGTGCTCGCCGAGGGCGTGGAAAAGCGCGACCGCACCGGTGTCGGCACCCGCTCGGTCTTCGGCCATCAGATGCGTTTCGATCTCGCCGCCGGCTTCCCGCTGGTCACCACCAAGAAGCTGCACGTCAAATCCATCATCTACGAACTGCTTTGGTTCCTGCGCGGCGACACCAACGTCAAATATCTCAACGAGCACGGCGTCACCATCTGGGACGAATGGGCCGACGAGAACGGCAATCTCGGTCCGGTCTACGGCAAGCAGTGGCGCTCATGGCCGGCGCCGGACGGTTCCACCATCGATCAATTCGCCAACGTGCTCGCGGAAATTCGCCGCAATCCCAATTCGCGCCGGCTGATCGTCACCGCCTGGAACCCGGCGGAAGTCGACAGCATGGCACTGCCGCCGTGCCATTGCCTGTTTCAGTTCAACGTCGCCGACGGCGCGCTGTCGTGCCAGCTCTATCAGCGCTCGGCCGATGTCTTTCTCGGCGTGCCGTTCAATATCGCCTCCTACGCGCTGTTGACGATGGCCGTGGCGCAGGTGAGCGGGCTCAAGCCCGGCACCTTCATCCACAGCCTCGGCGACGCGCACCTTTATCTCAACCACCTCGAACAGGCGCGGTTGCAGCTTACGCGAAACCCGCGGCCGCTGCCGACGCTGCGGCTCAATCCCACGGCGAAGGATTTGTTCGCGCTGCGCTACGAGGATTTTGCGCTCGAAGGCTACGATCCGCACCCGCACATCAAGGCCGCGATCGCGGTGTGAGGATGAACATCCTTCTCGTCGCCGCGATTGCGCAGAACGGCGTCATCGGCCGCGGCAATGCACTGCCGTGGCGGCTCAAATCGGACATGCAGCATTTCCGCGCGCTGACCATGGGCAAGCCGGTGGTGATGGGGCGCAAGACTTATCTGTCGATCGGCCGGCCGCTGAAGGGTCGCACCACGATCGTGGTGAGCCGCGACCGCGACTTTACTGCGCCGGGCATCGTGGTGGCGCCGAGCCTTGCCGCCGCGCTGACGACGGCGCGCGGCGACGCGTTGCGGCGCAATGTCGACACCATCGTCGTTGCCGGCGGCGCCGAAATCTATGCCCAAGCCATGCCGCTCGCGACGCAGCTTGCCATCACTCATGTTCACAAACAGATCGATGGCGATGCTTACTTTCCCGCCATTGATCCAGATGAATGGCACGAAAGCGCGCGCAGCGAGCACGAGGCGGCGGCCGAGGACGAAGCCGCGTTCGCATTCGTGACTTACGAACGCGAAATCGAAGCCAAATTGCGGCCGGCCAGCGCGTCATAACTGCGCGTTGTAAGGGGCAGTGCGCTCCCCTATAACCCCCACAACGCGTGCCGGCCTGCGCCGGCGTCCGAGGAGACAATTGATGCCGTGGAACAACCAATCCGGCGGCCCGTGGGGTTCCGGGTCGCGGGGACCGTGGGGCTCGGGGCCGCAAACGCCCGGCGGGCCGAGGCCGCCCGATCTCGAAGACTTTTTGCGCCGCGGGCAGGACAAGCTGCGCGCCTTGATGCCGGGCAATCTCGGCGGCCGCGGCATCGCGCTCATTGCGCTCGTTGCCATCGCGCTGTGGGGATTTTCCGGCTTCTTCCGCGTCGAGCCCGATGAGCTCGGCGTGGTGCTGCGCTTCGGCCAGTTCGTGCGCGAGGTCCAGCCCGGGCTGAATTATCATCTGCCCTATCCGATCGAGACCGCGCTGACGCCGCAGGCGCTGCGCGTCAACAAGATCGACATCGGCATGCGGGTCGCCGAGGACATGCGCCGCGGCACCACCGTCCGCGACGTGCCGGAAGAAAGCCTGATGCTCACCGGCGACGAGAACATCGTCGACGTCGATTTCTCGGTACTGTGGAAGGTCAAGCCGAACGCGGTCGGCGATTATCTGTTCAACGTGCAGGGCCCCGAAAGCACCGTGAAAGCGGTCGGCGAGAGCGCTATGCGCGCGGTGATCGGGCGCTCGAACATTCAGGCGATCCTCACCGGCGCGCGGCAGACCATCGAGACCGCGGTGCAGGAACTGATGCAGAAGACCCTCGACGACTACGGCGCCGGCATCGTGGTGCAGCAGGTCCAACTGCAGAAGGTCGATCCGCCCACCCAAGTGATCGACGCTTTCCGCGACGTGCAGGCGGCGCGCTCCGATCTCGAGCGCGCGCAGAACGAGGCGCAGACCTACGCCAATCGTATCGTGCCGGAGGCGCGCGGCCGCGCCGCCAAGATCACCCAGGACGCCGAAGCCTACCGCGAGCAAACCGTCGCCGAGGCCACGGGCCAAGCCTCGCGCTTCTCGCAGGTCTACGATCAATACAAGAAGGCGCCCGACGTCACTCGCCAGCGCATCTATCTCGAGACCATGGAGCATGTTCTCGGCGGCACCGACAAGACGATCATCGATACCGGTCCGCAGGGCGGTCCGGGTGTCGTGCCGTATCTGCCGCTCGACGACCTGACGCGGCCACCGCAACCAGCGCAGAAAACGGGAGGCACGCCATGAGACTGGGTCTCGCCGGCGGCGCCGCCGCCATCCTGCTGTTGGCCGCGATCATCGTCGGCTACAGCACCTTCTTCACCGTGTATCAGACCCGGCAGGCGCTCGTGGTCCGGCTCGGGCAACCGGTGCGCGTCATCACCGAGCCGGGCTTGAACGCCAAGATTCCGTTCATCGACAGCGTCATCTATATCGACAAGCGCATCCTCAACATCGAGACCCCGGCGCAAGAGGTGATTGCCTCGAGCGGCGACCGGGCCAATGCCGGCGTCGCCCAAGCCGGCGAGCGCCTCGTCGTCGATGCCTTTGCGCGCTACCGCATCGTCGATCCGCTCAAATTCTATCAGACGGTCGGGCCGGATGGCGCCAGCACGCAGCTGGCGATCCTGCTCAACTCGGCGCTGCGGCGTGTGTTGGGCGCGGCCACGCTGTCCGACGCCGTGCGCAACAAGCGCGAGGAGTTGATGGGGCTGATGCGCGATCAGCTCGATCGCGACGCCCAGCCGTTCGGCATCCATGTCATCGACGTGCGCATCCGCCGCGTCGACCTGCCGGAGCAGAACAGCCAGGCGGTCTATCAGCGCATGCAGACCGAGCGGCAGCGCGAGGCGGCCGAATTCCGTGCCCAGGGCAGCCAGAAGAGCCAGGAGATCAGAGCCAGGGCCGATCGCGACGTCACGGTGCTGTTGGCGGACGCTACCTCCAAGTCCGAGCAGGTCCGCGGCCAAGGCGATGCCGAGCGTAATCGCATCTACGCCGAGGCCTATGGCCAGGATCCCGGCTTCTTTGGCTTCTACCGCTCGATGCAGGCCTATGAACGCAGCATGCAGCACGGCGACACGCATCTGGTGTTGCGGCCGGATTCGGATTTCTTCCGCTATTTCGGCGATCCTTCGGGCAAATCGCTGCCGGGAGGCATGAACACCCCGGTGGCAGCACCGGCGCCTGCTGCGGCGCCCAATCCACCGAGCGCGAGCAGTACGACGAAATAGAGCGTGCGGGTTGCCGGGTTCATGTCCGATTTCCTCGCCGCGCTCGGCTTGTTCTTCGCGATCGAGGGCATCTTTCTTGCCGCGTTCCCGGCCAGCGCCAAGCGCGCCATGACGACCGTGCTGGAAATGGCCGATGGCCCGTTGCGTATCGCCGGCATCGTTTCGGCGTTGGTCGGCGTGCTGATCGTTTACCTGGTGCGTGGTTGAGCGGCCCCTTCGCGGGCCGCTTTTCCGCCCCAATCGGGTTCCTAATGGCCGGGCCGGCTGCGGATGGCCTTGCGCCGGGGGCACGTCGGGGGCACTTTTCCTTTGAATTGAGTCCCCTTGCAGGAGCGCTGACATCCATGTCTCGCCACTTCACCTCTCGCCATTTCTCGCAATTCGTGCGGCACGGCGCGGCAGTAGCGGCGCTGACGGCGGCCGTAATCATCCTACCGGCGCTGCCGGCGGCGGCGCGCGGACCCGAGAACATCGCCGACGTGGCCGAGCAGGTGATCGACGCCGTGGTCAACATTTCGACCTCGCAGAAGGTCGATGCGCGCGTCACCGGCATGCCCGACCTGCCGCCCGGTTCGCCGATGGAAGAGTTCTTCGACGAGTTCTTCAAGAACCGCCGCGGGCAGGGCGGTGGCGACAATCCTGAGCGCGCACCGCGCCGGGTCAACTCGCTCGGCTCCGGCTTCGTCATCGATCCGTCCGGGCTGGTGGTGACCAACAATCACGTCATCGCCGACGCCGACGAGATCAACGTCATCCTCAACGACGGCACCAAGCTGCCGGCGCAACTGGTCGGCAAGGACACCAAGGCCGATCTTGGCGCTGCTGCGCGTACATTCCGACAAGCCGCTCAAGGCGGTGGCGTTCGGCGATTCCGACAAGCTGCGGCTCGGCGAATGGGTCATCGCCATCGGCAACCCGTTCAGCCTCGGCGGCACGGTGACCGCGGGCATCGTCTCGGCGCGCAACCGCGACATCCAGTCGGGTCCTTACGACAATTACATTCAGACCGACGCCGCCATCAATCGCGGCAATTCCGGCGGCCCGTTGTTCAACCTCAACGGCGAGGTCATCGGCGTCAACACCGCGATCATCTCGCCGTCCGGCGGCTCGATCGGCATCGGCTTCGCCGTGCCGTCCAACACCGCCATGCCGGTCATCGATCAGCTGCGCGATTTCGGCGAAACGCGCCGCGGCTGGCTCGGCGTGCGCATCCAGCAGGTCACCGACGATATCGCCGAAAGCCTGAGCATCAAGCCGCCGCGCGGCGCGCTGGTCGCCGGCGTCGACGACAAGGGGCCGGCCAAGCCCGGCGGCATCGAGCCGGGCGACGTCGTCATCAAATTCGACGGTCACGACATCAAGGAAATGCGCGACCTGCCGCGCATCGTCGCCGACACGCCGGTCGGCAAGCAGGTCGACGTCGTCGTCATCCGCAAGGGCAAGGAAGAAACCCACCAGGTCAAGATCGGCCGGCTGCAGGACACCGACAAGGTGGCCTCGAACGATCCCAAACAGGGTGCGGCGCCGGAGCAGAAGTCCACCGTGCAGAAAACCCTGGGGCTCGAATTGTCGGCGATGTCCGACGATCTGCGCAAGAAATTCAAGATCAGGGACACCATCAAGGGCGTCGTCGTCACCGGCGTCGACTCCAGCGTGGATGTCTCGCAACCCGACAAGCGGCTGGCGCCCGGCGACGTCATCGTCGAGGTGCAATACGAAGCCGTCGGCAATCCGGCCGCGGTGCAGGCGCGGATCGATGCGCTCAAGACCCAGGGCAAGAAGGTCGCGGTGCTGCTGGTCTCCAACGGCAACGGCGAGACGCGGTTCGTGGCGCTGAATTTGCAGTAGCGGAAGTCGCGTTCGCTCAATCCAGCACGTGGCTGACGGCGCCGTCGGCGAGCTTTGGCTCGAACCACGTCGATTTCGGCGGCATGATCGCGCCGGCATCGGCGACCGCCATGAGGTCGCTCATCTGCGTCGGATAGAGCGCAAAGGCGACGGCAAAAGCGCCCGACGATACCAGCCGCTCCAACTCGCCAAGCCCGCGGCCGCCGCCGACGAAGTCGATGCGCTTGTCGGTGCGTGGATCGGTGATGCCGAAAATCGGCTCGATGATGTTGCGCGTCAACAGCGTGATCGGCAGCCGCTCGACCGGATCGGCGGATTTTTGCGCCCTGGCGGCGATCTCGGGTTTCAGCGTCAGCCGGTACCAACGCCCGGCCAAATACATGCCGACTTCGTCCGGCGCGGCCGGACGCACCGGCTGATCGCTCGCCGCAACCGCGTAGGCTTCGCGCAACCGCGCCAAAAGCTGGTCCGGGCTGCGCCCGTTCAAATCGCGCAGGACGCGGTTGTAGTCGAGGATCGTCATCTCGTTCTGCGGAAACATCACGGTGAGGAAATAACCCTGCGCGCCGCCGCCGCCGCGGGATTTCGCCACGCGCTCCGCCGCGGCCGAGCGGTGATGGCCGTCGGCGATATAGAGCGCCGGCAAGGCATCGACCGCGCGGGTCAGCGCCGCGACCGATTCATCGTCGCTGACCACCCAGAGCTGGTGCCGCACGCCGTCGTCGGCGGTGACGTCGAACGCGGGATCGCCCGACGTGACGCGCGCGAGCATGGACGTCGATCTGCGGCGCCGTCGGGTAGCCGAGCATGACCGGCCCGGTCTGGGCGTTGACCGCTTCGATCTGGCGCACCCTGTCGTCTTCCTTGGCCGGCGTGGTGTGCTCGTGGCGGCGGATGCGATTGCTGGCGTAGTCGGCGAGCGACGCGACCGCCGCAAGCCCGGTCGTAACGTGGCCGCGCCAGGTCGTCCGGTAGACGTAGTAGCTCGGCTTGGCGTCGCGGATGAGCACGCCGGCGGCGATCATGGCTTTGAGGTTCGCAGCGGCCTTGGCATAGACCGCGCCATCGTAAGGATCGGTCGCCGGATCGAGATCGATCTCCGCCTTGGAGACGTGCAGAAAGCTCCACGCCTTGCCCTTGGCGCGCTCGCGCGCCTCCGCGCTCGACAGCACGTCATAGGGCGGCGCCAACACCTCGGCGGCGCGTCCCGGCGCCGGCCGCAACGCGCGGAAGGGTTTGATGAGGGTCACTTGGTTTCTCGGTAAATCTTTGGC
Organism: uncultured Alphaproteobacteria bacterium; assembly: GCA_963821175.1. Lineage (GTDB taxonomy): Bacteria > Pseudomonadota > Alphaproteobacteria > Rhizobiales > Xanthobacteraceae > BOG-931. The sequence continues at coordinate 366,227 of CAWGCU010000007.1, read as the reverse complement.
GTCTCGGTGATCTTGCTCGCTTGCGGGATTTTAATTCGCGTAAAAACCCACTACGTCAACCCCGTGAGCGAGCCAAAGATCATCCTCATCGCCGGCCCGACGGCGAGCGGCAAGTCGGCGCTGGCGCTGGCGCTGGCCGAAAAGCTCGGCGGGACGATCATCAATGCCAATTCCATGCAGGTCTACCGCGACCTGCGCATCATCACCGCGCGGCCGACGCCGGCGGAAGAGGCGCGGGTGCCGCACCGCCTCTACGGCCACGTCGACGCGGCGGAGAATTTTTCCGTCGGCCGCTGGTGCACCGAAGTCGCCGACGTGCTCGCGGCGACGCAACGCGAAGCGCGGGTGGCCATCGTCGTCGGCGGCACCGGGCTCTATTTCAAGGCGCTCACCCAAGGGCTTGCCGCGGTGCCGCCGATCCCGGCGCAAATCCGCAATGAGGTGCGCGGTCGCCTCGCAAGCGACGGCGTCGAGGCATTGCATGCCGAACTAACGCGGCGCGATCCCGTCGCCGCGGTGCGGCTGATGCCCGGCGACCGCGCCCGCATCACCCGCGCGCTCGAAGTGGTTCTGGCGACCGGACGCTCGCTCCTGCTGTGGCACGAAGAGAACATGCCGGCGCGCGTCGATGCGGCGCTCGCCGCAAAAGTCTTTCTCATGCCCGACCGCGACGCGTTGTTGCATCACATCGACACCCGCTTCGACGCCATGATGGCCGCGGGCGCCTTGGACGAGGTGTGCGCGCTCGCTGAGCGCCATCTCGATCCCAATCTGCCGGCGATGAAGGCGCACGGCGTGCCGTGGCTCATTCGCCACCGCAACGGCGAGATTGCCCTTGCCGAGGCGATCGAGGGCGGCAAGCGCGACACCCGCCAATACACCAAGCGGCAGGCGACCTGGTTTCGCAATCAATTGCCCGACTTCGCCTGGGTCGCGCCGGATCGCGCGCTCACGGCGATCGAAGCGCAGTTGCGCGACTTGGCCAAGTGATGCCGCCAGATCATGGCTCCCGCGCCAGCCACCGCCGCTCCTAACACGCGGAGCGATAAAGGGATTCTGTCCCGCATGTATGGGACGAGTGCGGCCGGCGCTCCGGCCGTCGTCGCCTGCGATCCTGACAACCAGCCACTTCCACTAGGGCAGTTCGACTCGCTACGATGCCTGTCTTGAGCCTCGGGGGAGGCAATGCGACGGCACTCCAAAGCAGGGGAAGGTCCGCGACGCCGCAAAACGGCGCCGAAGCGGAGCCATGCGCCAAAGCCCGCGCGCCGCCGCCGTTCCTCTGCATCCGGTCCGGCGGCAAAGATCGCGCGGCTGAAGCGCGAGCTTACCGAGGCGTTGGAGCTGCAGAAGGCGACCTCGGAGGTGCTTCGCGTCATCGCCAGCTCCACCGGCGACATCGAGCGCGTTTTCGAAACCATATTGGCCAACGCCGTTCGGGTCTGCGACGCCGCCAACGGCGCCATCAACCGCTGGGACGGCGAAATCCTGCAGCTCGTCGCCACCCACAATATGCCGCCGGCTTTTGCCGAAGCGCGCAAGCTTGTGCCGTACCGGCCCGACGAAAATTCCGCGAGCGGTCGCCTGCTAATGCATAAAGCGCTGGTTCACATCCCCGACCTGGCCGCGGATCGGGCTTATGCCGCGCGCAGCCCGACGACGGTTGCCGCCGTCGAGCTTGCCGGCGTGCGCACGACCTTGGCAGTGCCGATGTTCAAGGACGACGAGCTGATCGGCTCGTTCACGGTCGGCCGCCGGGAAGTGCGTCCCTTCACCGATAGGCAGATCGACATCGTTCAGAATTTTGCCGCGCAAGCCGTCATCGCCGTTGAAAATGCCCGGCTGCTGAACGAGCTGCGCCAGCGCACCGATGAGCTCGGCCGCTCGGTGGCCGACCTGCAGCGCGAGCGGGACAACAAGCTCATGAACTTGGAGGCGATGGCGGCGTCGATTGGGCACGAGGTGCGGCAGCCGCTGGCCGGTATCTCCTCGAACGGTGGCGCTGCGCTGCGATTTCTCGGCCATGCGCCGCCCAATATCGAGGAGGCGCGGCTGGCTTTGCAGCGGATGGTCAAAGACAGTCACCGCGCCAGCCAGGTTTTTGACAATATCCGCATCTTGTTCGGCAAAGCCGACCAGGGTCACGAGCCGATCGACGTCAACGAGCTGGCGCTCGGCGTGCTACAAGCGCTGCGCGAGGAGCTGAAAGATCACCGCGTCACCACCCAGGCCGAGCTGACGTCGCAGTTGCCGTTCGTCATGGGCCATCGCGGTCAATTGCAGGAGGTCTTCATCAACCTGGTGCACAACGCGATCGAGGCCATGGATGCCGTCGACGGTGACGATCGAATCCTGCGCGTGCGCGCCGAGCGGCACGGCGGCAATGCCATCATCGTGGCGGTGGAAGATTCCGGGCCGGGCATCGATCCGCAGCAGCTCAAGACCATATTCGATGCCTTCATCACCACGAAGCCGAACGGTCTGGGATTGGGCTTGGCCATTTGCCGCCTGATCATCGAGCGCCACAAAGGCCAGCTTTCGGTCGCGCCGGTCGAGCCGCGCGGCTCGGCGTTTCGCATCGTCCTGCCTGCCGGAATGTCGGGTGTGGCATGAGCACCGAAGCGCAACCGATCGTGCTTGTGATCGACGACGATGCGCCGTTGCGCGAGGCGCTCTCGAGCCTGTTCCGCTCGGTCGGCTTGCAGGTCAAGACGTTCGGCTCGGCCCAGGAATTTTTGCAAAGCGGCGCGCCGGACGGCCCGAGTTGCCTGGTGCTCGACGTCCGGTTGCCGGGCCTGAGCGGGCTCGATTTCCAGGCGGAACTCGCCAAGGCCAATATCCATATTCCGATCGTGTTCATGACCGGCCACGGCGACATTCCGATGACCGTGCGGGCGATGAAGGCGGGCGCGGTGGAGTTCCTGCCCAAGCCGTTTCGCGATCAGGACATGCTGGATGCCGTGCAAATCGGCCTGGAGCAGGACCGCAACCGGCGCAAAAGCGCGGGTGACATTTCCAAGCTCAAAGCAAGCTTCGACGCGCTCACCCCGCGCGAGCAGGAGATCATGGGCTACGTCACCGCCGGCCTGATGAACAAGCAGATTGCCGGCGAGCTCAAGGTCAGCGAGATCACCGTGAAGGTTCACCGCGGCAATGTCATGCGCAAGATGAATGCGAAATCGCTTGCCGAACTGGTGCGGATGGCCGACGCGCTGGGCGTTCGTCGCGGCAAATGACAACCTATACACAAGTATAGTTCAACGCCGCGAACGGATACACGAACCTTTCCCATGTACAGTGGCTGACGGCGCGCGCGTTCGGTATCTAGTCGGGTAAGGGTACAACAATTGGCAAAAGCTCCCGTGATATCGATAATCGACGACGATGAATCCGTTCGTGAGGCTACGAAAAGCCTCATAAAATCGCTAGGATACACCGCCACCACGTTTTCCTCTGCCGAAGAATATCTGCGTTCCGGCGATATTTGGAAATCATCGTGCGTGATCACCGACCTGCACATGCCGGGCATGAGCGGGGCCGATTTGCAGGCCCGTTTGATCGCCAATGGCCACTCTACGCCGGTCATATTCATGACCGCCTATTTCGACGAAAGGGTCCGTGACCGGGTCTTGGATGCGGGTGCTTTCGGTTTTCTGCGTAAGCCGTTCAGCGAGGACAGCCTGATCGAATGCCTCGATAAGGCCCTCGGCAGTTCAGTTGCCGGATCAGCGTAGCGGCGGTTGGCCGGCCTCGGCCGTGTAGATTCCGCTTTCTCCACTTCCCAAGATATCTGCCGCCGCGCGCGGGCCGCTTAGGCCCCGCGGGACCGCAATTCTATACGGACGTATAGGATGGCTTCTCACTACAGCTAGCCCAAATTTACAAACGTAGAATGGTGAAGCAATCGTTAAGAATTTTACGCTGCCCCCATAAGAAATAAGCGGTAACGGGGGACTAAAATGAATACGATCACGGCAAGTCTAGGTCATGAATTCGCGGTCGGAGCGGTCGCAAACGCCGTTCAGGGACGCGGTCTCACTCAACCAAAGGCACTCAATCCGGCCGTCGCGGCGAAGCAACGCGATGACGCGGATGTGCTCGAACGCATCGCCGCAGGCGACAAGCTGGCGATGAAGGTGCTGTACGCCCGGCACCACGTGCAAACCTACCGGTTCCTGCTCCGCCTGGTCGGTGACGAGGCGCATGCCGAAGACCTGGTCAGCGAAGTGTTCTTCGACGTGTGGCGCAACGCTCACCAGTTCCAGGGCAACAGCCGGGTGTCGACGTGGATCCTGGCGATCGCGCGCTTCAAGGCGCTGTCCGCGCTGCGCCGCCGCAAGGACGACGAGCTCGACGACGATCAGGCTGCCGCCATTGCGGATACGGCCGACGATCCGGAGATCGCCGTCCAGAAGAAGGATCGGGTCGCCATCATGCGCCAGTGCCTGAGCCATCTGTCGCTGGTGCACCGGGAAATCATCGATCTCGCCTACTACCAGGACAAGCCGATCAACGAAGTCGCCGAGATCCTGGGCGTGCCGGAGAACACCGTGAAGACGCGCATGTTTCATGCCCGCCGGCGGTTGTCGGAGCTCCTGGCGCAGGCCGGCATCGATCGCACCTATCAGTGAACGCGATAACAGCCGCGCTTCGGCGCGGCTGTCACCGCCGCTTGGCGATATTTGCCGCTCGTCAGTGCGAGATGTACTGCACGCCCGCCGAATAGGCGGCGCCGCCGATCACGCACGGTATGCCCAGTTCGATCTGGCCGGTGGCTGCCGCCACCACGCAGCCCATCGACAGCGCGCCGGCGCCGACCTGGCTCCAGCCGCTCAGCTCGCGCTTTGAGTTCGGGCCTTTCTGCTTGAGCTCGTCGATCGCGGCGAGCGATTCCTTGCGCATGCGCGTGGTGTCGACGGTGTCGGCGGTCTCGATCACGTCGTTGAGCACGACCGCGGCCTCCTTGGGCTGGCGCTTGGCCGCCCATTTCAGCATGTTGAGCAGGTTGAGATCGCGCACGGCGTTGCTGGCCGAGCGTGAATTTGGCGGCGCTGCCGGCGGTCAGGTTGTCGACATTGTCCTTGTCGTTGGCGAGCGGCAACAGCTTGATGATGCGCCCGACCGAGGTGTAGGTGCCGGTGGCGAGATAGGAGCCCCACAGCACGTCGATCAGCTCCGGGCTCGGCCCCAGCATCACCGGCTTCTCCTGCCCGTCGGTGAGCTGGAGAACGACTTTCACCTTGTCCATCATGCCGGGCTTCTTCGATTCGTAGTCGATCTGGTCCAGCGTCGGCAGCGTGCCGTCGAGATATTTGTCGATCATGGCGCGGCGCATCGGCATGCGGTCGGCAAAGGTGCTCAGCAAATCCTTCCAGTTCGGCAAGCCCGAATAGGCGATGGCGCGCACCAGCACCCAGTGGTCGGCCGGGTCGATCGCCAGCATCTTGGCGATCAGTTTCTCGGCGCGGCCTGGATTGGCGCCCAGCACGCCGGCGATGAAGCCGACATAGGCGCCCGAGGTTTCGGCGTCCTTGAACGCCTGCAGCGCGCCGAGCGTGCGAACGACGGCGGGCAGGCCGTCAGGATCGGGCTTGTCGCGATAGGCGTTGATCCATCGCAAAATGCCTTCGGTCGAATTGAGCGCTGCGCTCGGCGGCCGTGCTGCGGTCGCCGGCGCGACGAGTGCGAGCGCGACGGCGAGCACGGCGAACAGACCAGTGACGGTGCGATGCAAATATCCTGTGACCATGTCCCCTCCTGCGGAGAAGGTTGACGGCGCGTGATTGGCGATTTCAGAACGTGTCGGCATCCCCTGGCGCGGCAATTGAGCAACGCGCCGGGGAAATTTGAAGGCCGCGGCGGCGCGAAATCGCGGCTGCCGTAAGGCACTTAATAATAGTTAACGATTGCGGTTTTGCCCGTCCTGTCGATTTCAAACGCGCGTTTGAAGTATGCCGCGGCCTGCCGCGCCGGATTTCCGCCGCATTTAGCTTGACCGGCGCTGCCGCAATGCATATAAATTAAGCTCTCAGAACGAAGGGCACATCCGTGCGTAATTTTGCGACCTCGCTGATCCTCGTATCGAAGCGCACCGCCGGGGGTGGATAATCCACCTGCGAGACGTGGCGGTGCGCGACCCAGGGGCCCTTCGAGGCCCTTTTTTGTTATCCAAAATTCCAACGACCGAATGTCCGAGCGAAAGAACGAGAGAGTGGAGCGGACCATGACAGAGATGACCGGCGCCGAAATGGTGATCGAGGCGCTCGCCGATCAGGGCGTGGAGCACATCTTCGGCTATCCCGGCGGCGCGGTGCTGCCGATCTACGACGCGCTGTTCCAGTCGCAGGACCGCGTCCGCCACATCCTGGTGCGCCACGAGCAGGGCGCGGTGCACGCCGCCGAAGGCTATGCGCGCTCGACCGGCAAGGTCGGCTGCGTGCTGGTGACGTCGGGCCCGGGCGCGACCAACGCGGTCACCGGCTTGACCGATGCGCTGTGCGACTCGATCCCGCTGGTCGTCATCACCGGGCAGGTGCCGACCCATCTGATCGGCAACGACGCGTTCCAGGAATGCGACACCGTCGGCATCACGCGGCCGTGCACCAAGTACAATTATCTGGTGAAAAATATCGACGACCTGCCGCGCGCGCTGCACGAGGCGTTTCACATCGCGTCGAGCGGCCGGCCCGGTCCGGTCGTGGTCGATATCCCAAAAGACATCCAGTTCGCCAAGGGCACCTACTCGAAGCCGAAGGAGTTTCAGCACAAGGGCTACAAGCCGAGGCTCAAGGGCGATCCCGACAAGATCAGGCAGGCGGTCGAGATGATGGCGGCCGCCAAGCGGCCGCTGTTCTATACCGGCGGCGGCGTCATCAATTCCGGCCCTGCCGCGTCGGAGCATCTGCGCGAACTGGTCAAGCTCACCGGCTTTCCCATCACCTCGACCCTGATGGGGCTCGGCGCTTTCCCGGCCGCCGATCCGCAATGGCTCGGCATGCTCGGCATGCACGGCACCTGGGAGGCGAACTGGTCGATGCACGATTGCGACCTGATGATCTGCATCGGCGCCCGCTTCGACGACCGCATCACCGGGCGGCTCGACGCCTTTTCGCCCGGCTCGAAGAAAATCCATGTCGACATCGATCCGTCGTCGATCAACAAGAACGTCAAGGTCGATCTGCCGATCGTCGGCGATTGCGCCCATGTGCTCGAGGACATGCTGCGCGCCTGGCGCGCGGGTCGCGCCCAAGCCGGACAAGCAGGCGCTCGCCGCCTGGTGGGACCAGATCGCGAAGTGGCGGGCGAAAAAGTCGCTCGCCTATCGCGGCTCGAACGACATCATCAAGCCGCAATACGCCATCCAGCGGCTGTTCGAGCTGACCAAGGACCGCGACACCTACATCACCACCGAAGTCGGCCAGCACCAGATGTGGGCGGCGCAGTTCTATCAGTTCCAGGAGCCGAACCGCTGGATGACCTCGGGCGGGCTCGGCACCATGGGCTACGGGCTGCCGGCCTCGGTCGGCGTGCAGCTGGCGCATCCGGACTCGCTCGTCATCGACATCGCCGGCGAGGCGTCGGTGATGATGACCATGCAGGAGATTTCGACGGCGGTGCAGTACGACCTGCCGGTGAAGATCTTCATCATCAACAACAAATATATGGGCATGGTGCGGCAGTGGCAGGAATTGCTGCATGGCGGGCGCTATTCCCACTCCTACAGTGAGGCGCTGCCCGATTTCGTCAAGCTCGCCGAGGCCTATCACGCCCACGGTATCCGTTGCGAGCGGCCAGCCGATCTTGATGCCAAGATCCGCGAAATGATCGAGATCAAAAAACCGGTGATCTTCGACTGCGTGGTCGATCCGACGGAGAATTGCTTCCCGATGATCCCTTCGGGCCGCGCCCACAACGAGATGCTGCTCGGCGACGCCTCCGTCAGCGTCGAGGACGCCGTCACCGAAGCAGGCAAGATGCTGGTCTAGGAGATTGCCGTGAATACGTCGACGTCGCATTACCCGTCCGCCGCAGTCAGCGAGCGCATCGAGACCCGCACCCTGTGCGTGCTGGTCGACAACGAGCCCGGCGTGCTGGCGCGCGTCATCGGGCTGTTCGCCGGCCGCGGCTACAATATCGATTCGCTCACTGTCTCGGAGACCGAGCACGAGAAGCATCTGTCCCGCATCACCATCGTCACCCGCGGCACGCCGATGGTGCTGGAGCAGATCAAGAACCAGCTCGACCGCCTGGTGCCGGTGCACCGCGTCGTCGATGTCACGACGGCAGGGCCGGCGATCCAGCGCGAGCTCGCCATGGTCAAGGTGCGCGGCAAGGACGAGCACCGCATGGAGGCGCTGCGGCTTGCCGACGCGTTTCGCGCCCGCGTCATCGACGCCACCACCGAAAGCTTCGTGTTCGAGATCACCGGCGCATCCGAGAAGATCGAAAGCTTTATCGCGCTGATGCTGCCGGTCGGCCTGGTCGAAGTCTCGCGCACCGGCGTCGTCGCCATCGCGCGCGGGCCGGAGGGGATGTGATCGTCATTGCGAGGAGCGAAGCGACGAAGCAATCCAGAACGGCGCCGCAGCACTGGATTGCTTCGCTTCGCTCGCAATGACGGATAATTACGCTTTCCCCGATATCTTCCCGACCAGCGTCGCGAAGCGGTCGACAAAACCCTGCAAAAATTTCTGCGTGGTCTCGTCGCCGATATTGCCCTGATCGTCGAACAGGTTCGGCTTGAAGGTCACGTAGGCCTCGCCGCCGAGGAGCGTCATGCCGAGCCCGAGCATCACCGTACGCAGATGCGCCTGCGCCAGCGCGGTGCCGATCACGCCCGGCGATGGTGCCGGTGATGAACGCCGGTTTGCCGGTCCAGCGATTTGCCGAACGGCCGCACGCCCCAATCGACGGCGTTTTTCAGCACGGCCGGCATCGAGCGGTCGTGTTCCGGCGTCACGAACAGCACGCCGTCGGCGCGCCCGATCTCGTCCTTGAAGCGCGTCACCTCGGGACCGTGATTGGCTTCGTTATCCTGGTTGTACATCGGCAGATCGTCGATGCGCACGAAATGGGCGTCGAATTTGTCGGCGCCGAGTTTGACCAGCGCATGGGCGTATTTGCGGTTGATCGAATTCACGGCGGTTCGAGCCGACGATCACGGCGATGGTGGGCTTGGGCATGGTTGAAAACCTCGGTTATGATACGTAACTGGGGCTACATAGGTGACCGCAGGCAAGGCGCACAAGAGGGCACAGCGATGAAACCGAGGCACAACGGATTTGCCCGCCGACTGCCGCGCCATCAGCGACGTGCTGGCCCGGGTCGGCGACAAGTGGTCGGTCCTGGTCGTCTCGCGGCTCGGCTCAGGCTCGATGCGCTTCAATGAACTGCGGCGCTCGATCGGCGGCATTTCCCAGCGCATGCTGACGCTGACCCTGCGCGGGCTCGAGCGCGACGGCCTGGTCACCCGCACCGTGTTTCCGACCGTCCCGCCACGGGTCGATTATGCGCTCACCTCGCTCGGCCGCGATCTCTTGGAGCCGGTCTCGGCGCTCGGGGAATGGGCGACCCGCAATCAGGCGAAAATCGCCCGCGCCCGGGAGAAGTTCGACGGCGCGGCGGCTTAGAGCATGATCCCGAAAAGTGGAAACCGGTTTTCGGACAAGATCATGCTCAAACGGAAAACCTAGGCCCTGATCCGATTCCCTAGAAGCGGATCAGGGTCTAGGACGGCTGCCGCCGCGATAGACGCTTTCCGGGCTTGTCGTAGCGCCCCACAGAACCTAGAAGCTTCCCGACAACAAGCGGCCGGGCCTTAAATCCCTGGCCCCAGTAGGGGTGAGACCATGCGTGTTTATTACGACCGTGACGCCGACCTGAACCTGATCAAGGGCAAGAAGGTCGCCATCATCGGCTATGGCAGCCAGGGCCATGCCCATGCGCTCAATCTGCGCGACTCCGGCGTCAAGGAGGTCACCGTGGCGCTGCGCAAGGGCTCGCAAGGCGTCAAGAAGGCCGAGGCCGAAAAGCTCCCCGTAAAGGAGGTCGCCGAGGCCGCCAAATGGGCCGACGTCATGATGATGCTGACGCCCGACGAATTGCAGGCCGACATCTATCGCGATCATCTCGCCGCCAACATGAAGGAAGGCGCGGCCATCATGTTCGCCCATGGCCTCAACGTGCACTTCAACCTGATCGAGCCGCGCTCCGACCTCGACGTCCTGATGATCGCGCCGAAGGGGCCGGGCCACACCGTGCGCTCGGAGTATCAGCGCGGTGCCGGCGTGCCGTGCCTCCTGGCGGTGCACCGCGACGTCTCCGGCAATGCCCACGATCTCGGGCTGTCCTATGGCGCCGCGATCGGCGGCGGCCGCGCCGGCATCATCGAGACGAGCTTCAAGGAGGAATGCGAGACCGATCTGTTCGGCGAGCAGACCGTGCTGTGCGGCGGCCTCGTCGAACTGATGAAGGCCGGCTACGAGACCCTGGTGGAAGCCGGCTACGCGCCCGAAATGGCCTATTTCGAATGCGTCCACGAGGTGAAGCTGATCGTCGACCTGATCTACGAGGGCGGCATCGCCAACATGAACTACTCGGTGTCGAACACGGCCGAATACGGCGAATATGTCTCCGGCCCCCGCGTCATCACCGACCAGACGCGCGCCGAGATGAAGAAAGTTTTGGCCGACATCCAGTCCGGTCGCTTCACCAGGGATTGGATGCTGGAGAACAAGGTTAACCAGACCTCGTTCAAGGCCACCCGCGCCAAGCTCGCCGAGCATCCGATCGAGCAGGTCGGCGCCAAGCTGCGAGAGATGATGCCTTGGATCAAGCAGCGGGCGCTGGTGGATCGGTGCAGGAATTGATCTTGTAGCCCGGATGGAGCCAACGGGTCCGGCCCGAAGTGGCCGGCCCGATGACAGGCTCCGCGAAATCCGGGGACTGCCGCGAGGGAAATCCCGGATTTCGCTTCGCTCAATCCGGGCTACGTCCGCCGCGACGCTATGTGACGGGCCGATGCTCTTGTCATGACTGATTAAATACAGTTTTATGACAATGCGCCGTGTGCCGGCGAGGGTGGATCATTTCCGGGCACGCGCGCGTCAGTCATGCGTGCCGTCATTTCATCGCTGATTCATCGGTTCGGTGTCGCGGATATTGTCGCCCGGCATGGCTATGGGCGGCTGGCGTTGATCGCCGCCCCGCACGTCATCGCTCTCGCCATCATGCTCGCGACCGAAACCCGGCCGGTCGAGGTCGCGGCATTTCTGTTGGCCTGGGGCATCCTGAATTTCTTCTGGCTCGCGCTCACCGGCCGGCCGGCCGTCGCCGGCGTGCTGTCGCTGGTGCTGATGACGGTGTTGGTGCTGCTCTCCGACCTTAAATACCACGTGCTGATGATGACGGCGAACTTCGTCGATCTCATGATCATCGACACCGATACCGTCAGCTTCCTGTTCACGATCTATCCGGCGCTGCGCTGGATCGTGGTGCTGTGCATCATCGCGCTGGTGCCGCTGGTGGTATTCACCTGGCGCGCCGATCCGTTCCGCGTCCGCCGGCTGACCGCGGTAGCGGCGGCGCTGATTTGCATCGGCGGGCTCACGGCGGTCGAGACGCATCTGCCATTGCAGCCGTTCGAAGCATTCTATGGCGGCAACCAAGTATCGTCCTTCGCGCGCTCCGGCGTCGACGCGATCTCCGAACTGCTCACCCACGGCCTCATGGAATCCGACGCCGTCGCCGCCGAGCGTCTGCAACCGGCCGGCGATGAGGAATGCGCGCCGGCAAAGAAGCCGCCGCACATTATTCTCATTCACGACGAGTTCGAGCTTCGACATCCGTACGGCACCGGGCATCAAGGTGCCGAGCGGTTACGGCGCGCACTTCAAGTCGTTCGATGGCAAGGAGCGCAATTTCCTGGTCGAAGGCAATGGCGGGCCGAGTTGGTTCACCGAATACAACGTGCTGGAAGGCCTCTCGGCGCGCACCTTCGGCCGTTTTTCCTACTTCGTCACGCGCATCGCCGTCGGCCGCGTCGAGCGTGGGCTGCCGGCGGCGCTGCGCCGCTGCGGCTACCGCACGTTTTCGCTCTATCCGGCGCTCGGCGCCTTTATGAGCGCGAAGAGCTTCCAGACCACGACCGGCATGGAGCATTTCTTCGATCAGCACGATCTGGGCACGAAAGATATCGAGCCCGACAGTTTCTTCTTCGACGCCGCCGCGCGGATGATCGGCGAGGAACATACACGCAGCCCGATGTTCGTTTTCGTCTATCTCGCCGCCAATCACTTTCCCTGGGACCACCGTTATCGGCCCGACCTGATGCCGCAGTGGAAGGATTTGGGCAACGTGCCGCCGGTCGACGAATATCTGCGCCGGCAAGCGATCAGCGCGCAAAACTATTCGGATTTTGTGGCGCGGCTGAAGCGCGAGTTTCCCAACGAACAGTTCCTCCTGGTGCGGTTCGGCGATCATCAGCCGGATTTCGCCGCGCACCTGATCGAGCCTGGCCTCGACAACCCGGCCATCGAGCGCCGCCTGATGGCGTGGGATCAGCGCTATTTCACCACCTATTACGCGATCGACGCCATCAACTTCAAACCGGCCGACATCTCCTCGGCGCTCGACACGTTGGAAGGGCCCTATCTGCCGTTGGTCGTGCAGGAGGCCGCGGGCCTGCCGCTCGATCCCTCGTTCGCCGCGCAGAAGAAGATCCTCGTGCGCTGCAACGGATTGTTTTACGGCTGCGATAACGGCGCCGAGGCGCGGCAATTCAACCGCATGCTGATCGACGCCGGCCTGATAAAAAATCTCTGAGCGAAATAGGTCTGGTTCGACGCCTTTCGGCGCAGGTTGGATCGGCGCAGGTTGGAACCGAGGAATTTTCTCGCGGCGTCGGGGTTGTTGTGTCCGTACCCGCCTTGATCTCGCATCCCCGGCGGTTACACTCCGGGCACTGTCACAATCGAAAACTGTCACAATCGAAAAAAGGGAGGAATATCCATGCTTGCAAAACGACATCATCTGCTCGTGGCTGCGGCCACGCTAACGCTGGGTCTGCTCGGCACGGCAGCGAATGCGGCCGATATCTTTTCGCTGACATCGGCGACATTCAAAGACTCAACCATGATGCCGAAGAATGCCGCCAACAGCACGGCGAATGCGCCGACGAATCCGAACTGCGTCGGCGAAAACGTCTCGCCCCAACTGTCCTGGACCGGCGTACCCGAGGGCACCAAGAGCTTCGTCATGCTCATGACCGATCCCGAGGGCCGCGGCGGCGCCGGTGTCAATCACTGGGTCGCCTATGGCATTCCGGCTTCCGTCACCAGCTTTGCCCAGGGCGAGGTCTCAAAGCCGTCCGACAAATATGTCGGCGGCAAGAGCACCCAAGGCGTCGGCTTCTATTCCGGCCCCTGTACGCCTCCCGGCACCACGCCGCATCACTATACGTTCGTTCTGGTCGCCACCGACCTCGATCCGAAGGAACTGCCGCCCGGCCTGACCAAAGACGAAGTCACCGCGAAGATCGCGCCGGCGGGTCCGCCCGTGCACGCCAAGGGTTCGGCGGGTCTGGTCGGACTATTCGTCAATCCATGGAAGATGTGAGTGCGCCCGCTCATAGGCGCATTTGTCTAATGCCATCCGCTGCGTCATCGCCATGATCGACCGGCGATGACGCAGCCTTATCCAGCTCCCGAAATCTTCCAGATCGATTACGCCGAGATCACGCTGGAAGCTTGGTCGTGGCCGTTTGCTACCGACCGGAGCGCGGACATCGATCGATATTTTGCCGAGCTCCAAATCCAGCGGCCGGGCGTATGGAATGGCCGCGTATTGCTCCTGAATCGCTACGCTATTGCCGACCGCGCATTGCGCGGCGCCTGCTTCGAAACCGATTATTCAAGTTTTATCACCTGGCGCGACCGGGAGTTTCCCGATCCCAGCGTCTATAATTTCTTCGCCGCCGCGGTACTGTGCGCGGCCGACGGTGGCTATCTGCTCGGCGAGATGGCGTCCTATACGGCGGGGGCAGGGCGCACCTATTTCCCGTGCGGGACGCCGGAGCCCGGCGACGTCGGCAGCGGCGGCCTGCTCGACCTGCACGGCAATCTGCGCCGTGAACTTTTGGAGGAGACCGGCATTGCCATTGCGGAGCTCGATGCCGAACCGGGATGGACCGTGGTGCGCGATCGGTGTTTTCTTGGGCTGATGAAGCGGCTCACAGCACGCCAGAACGCCGATGAGGTTCGCGCCCGGATCATGCGTCATATTGCAAACGACAAGCACCCCGAGCTCGCCGATATCCGTATCGTGCGTGGGCCGACCGACATCGATTCAAGCATGCCGCCCTCGGTGGTGGCTTATCTGGAGCGGGAATGGACGCGGTGAAATGGCCAAAGAGCGCAATCAAATACCCATGAAGTTCGCCAAGATCGTCAAGCATTGCCGCATCGACAAGCCACGGCATTTCAAGCTCGCCGACCACGATCCGGCGGAACGCTTCGGCCTCTCCACCGACATCGAGGACGTCAAGCATATCCTTGCCGACGGCGTTGCCCGAATGGAGGAGTTGCAGCAGCGCCTTTACGCCCAGGGCCAGTGGGGCGTGCTGATGGTGTTCCAGGGCATGGACGCGGCCGGCAAGGACGGCGTGGTCAAGCATGTGATGTCCGGCATCAATCCGCAGGGTTGTGAGGTGCATTCGTTCAAGGCACCCAGCGCCGAGGAACTGGCGCATGATTTTTTGTGGCGGACCGGCAAGGACGTTCCGGCGCGCGGCCGCATCGGCATTTTCAATCGCTCCCATTACGAGGAGGTGCTGGTGGTGCGGGTGCACCCGGAATTGCTGGAGCGGCAGAACCTGCCGCCCAGCGCTACCGGCAAGAACATCTGGAAGCACCGCTTCAAGGAGATCCGCGCCTTCGAGCATCACCTCGTGCGCAACGGTACGATCGTGCTCAAATTCCACTTGCGCATTTCCAAGGACGAACAGCGCAAGCGCTTCCTGGCGCGGCTCGATGAGCCGTTCAAACGCTGGAAATTCTCGCCGAGCGACGCCGCCGAGCGCGAGCACTGGGACGCGTATATGGCCGCTTACCAGGACATGATCCGCGAAACCTCGACCGATTATGCGCCGTGGTATGTCGTGCCGGCCGACCACAAGCATGTGGCATGGCTGGTGGTCTCGGCGGCCATTATTGAGGCGCTGGAAGGGCTCAAGCTCGAATACCCAAAGGTGACCGGCAAAGCGCTCGAGGAGCTTAAAAAAGCGGAGCGCGCGCTCAGGGCCGAATAGCGGCGCCGTTGCGGGTGCTTGCGCCGGCGGCGGCTTTTCCGCTACAACCACGCCGGTACCGGTGAGGTTAACGCGGAATTCACCTTGATCCGCGACCTTGGACCGTAACGAGGGTTTGGCAATGTCGACGCGCCGCGAATTTCGCGCGATGACCCGGGAGGCCGTGCAGGCCTCGGCCGGCGCCGCCCTCATTCTCGGCGGGCTTCTGCTGCTTAGCGCCCCCTGAGGGCCGGCTGGGCGTTTGCGCCTGGGCACTCAGGGGATGACCGAAGCCACGGAACCCACGAGCGCCCTGACCCCGAGTGGCGGGCGCAAACGAGAAGGACCTTAAGTCATGTCCACACCAGTCAAGTCCGAGAAGGACCGCGTCGTTATCTTCGACACTACCTTGCGCGACGGCGAGCAATGTCCCGGCGCCACCATGACCCATGAGGAGAAGCTCGAAGTCGCCGAGCTTCTCGACACCATGGGCGTCGATATCATCGAGGCAGGCTTTCCGATCGCGTCGGAGGGCGACTTCGCCGCGGTGAACGAGATCGCCAAGCGCACCAAGAACGCCGTTGTCTGTGGCCTGGCACGCGCCGGCTTCAAGGACATCGATCGCGCCGGCGAAGCGGTCAAGCCGGCCCGGCAATCGCGCATCCACACCTTCATCTCCACCTCGCCGGTACACATGAAGTGGAAGTTGCAGCTCGAGCCGGAGAAGGTTTTCGAGATGGTGGTCGGCTCGGTGACGCGGGCGCGCGGCTATACCGACAATGTCGAATGGTCGTGCGAGGACGGCACCCGCACCGAGCACGATTTCCTCTGCCGCTGCGTCGAAGCCGCGATCAAGGCCGGCGCCACCACCATCAATATTCCCGACACCGTCGGCTATACGGTGCCGGAGGAATATTTCGCGCTGATCAAGATGGTGCGCGAGCGAGTGCCGAATTCCGATCAGGCCATCTTCTCCGTGCATTGCCACGACGATCTCGGCATGGCGGTGGCGAACTCGCTCGCCGGCGTGCGTGCCGGCGCCCGCCAGATCGAATGCACCATCAACGGCATCGGCGAGCGCGCCGGCAATGCTTCGCTGGAAGAGGCGGTGATGGCGATGCGGGTGCGCAACGACGTGATGCCGTTCTGGACCGGCGTCGACGCCACCATGCTGACGCGGGCGTCGAAGCTCGTTGCGGCCGTGACTTCGTTCCCGGTGCAATACAACAAGGCGATCGTCGGCCGGAACGCTTTTGCCCACGAGAGCGGCATCCACCAGGACGGCATGCTCAAGCATACCCAGACCTACGAAATCATGATGCCGGCGGATGTCGGCGTGAAGCAGACCTCGTTGGTCATGGGCAAGCATTCCGGACGCCATGCCTTCGTGCACAAGTTGGAGGAGCTCGGCTACAAGCTCGCCGGCAACCAGCTCGAAGATGCCTTCGTGCGCTTCAAGGCGCTGGCCGACCGCAAGAAGCACGTCTACGACGAGGATCTCGAGGCGCTGGTCGACGAGGAGATCGCCACCTTCCAGGATCACATCAAGCTCGTCTCGCTGTCGGTGATCGCCGGCACCCGCGGGCCGCAGCGTGCCACCATGAAGCTCGACATCAACGGCAAGACGATGCTGGAAGAGTGCGAGGGCAACGGCCCGGTCGACGCGGTGTTCAATTGCATCAAGGCGATGGTGCCGCACGAGGCGGTGCTGGAGCTCTATCAGGTACACGCGGTGACGGCGGGCACCGACGCGCAAGCCGAAGTCTCGGTACGCTTGTCGGAGAACGGCCGGTCGGTGACTGCGAAGGGCGCCGATCCCGATACCTTGGTCGCCTCGGCGAGGGCGTATCTTGCCGCGCTCAATAAGCTGATGGCCCGGCAGCTCCGAGGCCAATCGGACGAGCGCCGCCTGCATTCGACGGATGTGGGGTAAGTGTTTTCTCCGCTGACAAATAAAAAGGGCCGCTCGCGAGAGCGGCCCTTTTGCGTTGAAGGGGATTTCCGAAGGCGGCGTGCCGTCAGTGCAAGTGGTAGTTCAAGCCGACGCGCACGATATTGTCGTTGACATGGGTGCTCTGTGGAATCGGCGCAAAGTTGTTGGTGAACGTGCCGAAGTCCATGAAGAGATATTCGAGCTTGACGGTCCAATTGCCGCTCACCACGCCCTCGACGCCGCCGCCGGCCGCGTAGCCGGCCCTGGTGGTGTTGAAGTTGGCGGTCGCCGTGGCGGCACCGAAGATGGGGACGAACCCGGCAGGGACGGGGACGACGGTGGTGACGATCTCGTTGCTGTGAATTCCGCCATAGGCAAGACCTCCGGTCGCATAGAGCAGCCACGTCGGAGTCGCGAGAATGCCGGCTCGTGCCCGCACCGTGCCGAACCACACGAGCTTTTCCTGGTCGCTCAGGGTAATGTTGGGCGCCAGGGTGCCGGCAAGCGTGCAGCCGAAGCCGCAGGAGGCAGGGATGTTCGTCGTGACCGTGCCGTGCTCGCTGCTGCCCTGGATGTCGGCCTCAAGACCGAGCAGCCAGTTGCCGGAATGCCAATTGTAGCCGACCTGGCCACCGCCGATCACGCCGTTGAGCTTGGACGACGTCGAAGAAAACAGTAGCGGAGGAATGCCGTTATTCGTCGTGTCGCGGACGCGGCCGAAGCTGCCGCCGCCGTTCAAGCCAACGTACCAGCCGCCCCAGACATCCACGGGCGGCGGGGGCGGCGCCTTGAGTTCCATATCGGCGGCGCTGGCCACGTCGACCGCGGCGAAGGCGGCGAGTGCGCTCATTGCCAAGAGAAGCTTTCTCATTGGACCTTCCCCGCAGGGGCTAATGACGCCGTCGCCACTAAAGCGTGCATCGGCAAAAATAGCACAAAGGGAGGGAAGTTCTGTGATCCCTCGGCTGTCATCCCCATCGTCTTCGCGTTATCACCAGACCCGGTCGGCGGCGGTCTAGTTGCAAGTCTGGCGCGACCCGGGGGCAATGTTACCGGCCTCTCGGTCCAAGCGGCCGAAGTTGCCAGCAAGCGTCTTGAATACTTGCGCGAGGTTGTCCCTCATCTCCGCCGATTGGCGGTCATGTTGCATGTTGGCTTTCCCGAGTCCGTCCTGGAGATGGGCGAGGTTCAAGTTGTGGCTCGCAGGCTCGGCCTTGAAGTCACACCACTCGAAATTCAGAGAGCGGAGGATATCTCTCTTGCGTTTGACGAACTCAACGCTAAAGCGGACGCACTTTATGTTGTGACCGATGCAATATTCTCCGCTACTCGCACGCGCCTCATCACACTTGCGGTTGGCGAGCATCTGCCGACGATTTTCAGCATTCGCGACTATGTCCAATCCGGCGGACTGATGTCTTACGGGCCAAATGTCCCCGCTTTATTCGGGCGCGCCGCCGACCTGGTTGACAAAATTCTGCGCGGGGCGAAACCGGCCGACATTCCGGTCGAGCAACCGACCAAGTTCGATCTCGTCATCAATCTGAAAACCGCCAAAACGCTTGGCCTTAGCATTCCACAAACGCTACTTGCCACTGCCGACGAGGTGATCGAATGAGACGCCGTGAGTTCATCACCCTTCTCGGCAGCACCACTGCTGCATGGCCACTTGCCGTACGAGCGCAGCAGCCAGCGATGCCGGTTGTCGGATTTATCCACGGCGGGGCGGCGGATGCAGATGCGAGCTATGTGGCCTCATTCCGCAAAGGCCTCAATGAAACCAGTTATGTTGAGGATCAGAACGTAACGGTTGAATACCACTGGTTGGAAGGCCATTACGATCGTCTGTCAGCACTTTTGGCCGATCTGGTCCGCCGACAGGTGGCCGTTATCGCCACGCCCGGCACTACGGTGGCTGCGATTGCAGCCAAAGCTGCAACAGCGACAATCCCAATCGTCTTCGGTGTCGCCGGGGACCCAGTGCGGCTTGGTCTGGTCACCAGCCTAGCCCAGCCCGGTGGCAACGCGACCGGCGTCAATTTTTTCCTCCAGGAAGTTGCGGCCAAGCGGCTGCGGCTGCTGCACGACTTGGTGCCCAAGGCCGTTCGTATTGCAGTGCTCGTCAACCCGGCCAATGCTGCTACCACCGAGGCTACATTACGAGAAGTGCGGGAAGCCGCCCCTATCCTTAGGCTGCAAATTCAGATCCTCAACGCGGCGACGATCGGCGAGATCGATGCGGCCTTCACCGCCCTTGGGCGCGAGCGCCCTGACTCGCTCTTCGTCGTCGCTGATTCATTCTTCAGCAGCCGCCGCGGACAGTTCGCCACATTGACGGCGCGCGATAGGATACCGGCGGCCTATGCGGCCCATGATTTTGTCGCGGCCGGTGGGCTGATGAGCTACGGAACCGATGTCGAGGATATGTTTCGTCAAGTCGGCATTTATACCGGCAGCATCCTCAAGGGCACGAAGCCCGCCGACCTGCCGGTGTTGCAATCGACCAAATTCGTGTTGGCCATCAACCTTCAAACGGCGCGCGCGCTCGGCATCGAGGTGCCGCCGGCGGTGCTCTCGATCGCCGACGAGGTGATCGAGTGAGACGCAGGGAGTTCATCACGCTTCTCGGCGGCGTCGCACTCTGGGCCCCAGTGGCGGGCGCGCAACAGCCTACGTCGCTCGTCGGATTTCTTAGCAGTCGAACTCCTGATGATTCAGCCAAAGTGACTGCGGCATTCCGCCAAGGACTTAAAGAAGCAGGATTCATTGACGGACAGAACATCGTAATCGAATTTAGGTGGGCCCATGGTAACTATGAACGGTTGCCTGAACTTGCGGCAGATCTGGTGAGCCATCAGGCAAAGGTGATCGCAGCGATTAATCCACAAGCTGCACGCGCAGCTATGGCGGCCACTACGACTATTCCTATCGTATTCCAGAGCGGCGTTGATCCGGTTGTGGCTGGCCTTGTAAATAGCTTCAACAGACCTAGCGGAAACGTCACGGGCTTTTACCGAGTCACTTCTGAGTTTGTACCAAAGTGCCTAGAGTTGGTCCGCGAATTATCTCCCAATGCGGCTATCGTCGCCGTTCTTTTGAATCCAACCAGTCTGTCCAGTGACGTCCAATTGCGAAACGCGCAAGTAGCGGCAGATAGTCTTGGGCTGCAACTTCGTGTGATGAGGGCCAGCAGTGACCGTGAAATCGAGTCGGCTTTTAGCTCCATAGAATCACAGAAAATAACTGCCACGGTAATTGCAAATGATTCGTACTTCATCAGTCGTAGCGAATTGCTTGCCTCACTGGCGCTCCGCGCGGCCATGCCGACGATTGCTACTTCGCGCGAATTCACCGAAGCCGGAGGCTTGATGAGTTACGACGCCAGCCTAGTGGATCAATACCGTCAAGTTGGCATCTACGTTGGCCGCGTCCTCAAGGGAGAAAAGACCGCTGATCTGCCGGTTCAGCAGGCAACGAAATAGGAGTTGGTCATCAACCTCAAGACGGCAAAGGCACTGGGTCTGACTGTGCCAGCATTGCTGCTCGCCACCGCCGACGAGGTGATTGAATAATCCTTTCGCGGTGCGGCAATTTACGGTGGCGAAGCGTCGTGATGGGTCATTCGCGTCGTTTTGACCGCTCCGGCCCGATGTCGGCTTCTACCCCGATGGCGACCAGATTTGCGACGCGACACGATGGTCGAATAAGGCCAGGAAGAGAGTCATGCACCGCAGTGATCATCGCCGCCTTGCCGGTAGCTCCCGCGGCCGCTATATCCATCCTTGAAGGCCGCCGGGGGAAGGCGGTTTTCATTTAGCTTACCCGGTGCCAAATCGGTGCCACGAAGAAACGGTGGAAGTCACCTAACCTATTGGAATCCTTTGGTTAGGGCGCATAGCTCAGTTGGTAGAGCAGCTGACTCTTAATCAGCGGGTCCAAGGTTCAAATCCTTGTGCGCCCACCACATCAATCAAGGACTTAGCGAGTTTTGGCAGATTCGGGCCGCGACGCCAGCAATCACATAGCAATCACCGGCCGCGATCTCGCAAGCACACACGACGGATTACCCCGTTTGCAAAGTCGGACCTTACACGTTCGACGTACGAGCAGTTTAACGCCAATCCGCTTCCGCCACATCCTCGACCAAAGCCAAGGGCAGGCCGGCAACCCCGTGCGCGCGCGAGCGTGCGCGCAAGTCGATGGGGCCGGCGAAAGGAACTCAGGGACCGGGCACGTCGTGCCACACCCAAAAAGTTTTCACGCTTTGAGTCATAGAACGCCGCGTGACGAGCTATGGTTGATGGGCAAACGAAGCGTGAGATAGCGCAACTCGGCCAGAATGCTCTTCCAGTCACAAGTTTACGTGCTCATTTTCCTGCCCGTTGTGACTGCAGTCTATTACGCAGCGGCACGCTCGTTGGTTGCGCGGCAATGGGTGCTAATCGCAGCTTCTCTAGTTTTTTATGGTTGGTGGGATATTCGCTTCGTTCTGCTTCCGGTTGCCCAGATCGCGGTGACTTGGCTGCTCGCTCTCGCGCATGAGCGAAATGGCAGTCGCGGGCTTCTCACCCTGGGGATTGGCCTTAACCTTGCCTCGCTCGGCACTTTTAAATATCTAGATTTTGCGCTCGCCACCCTGCAAGCGGCGAGTGGCATCGTCCTGCCACGCGCCGACATCATCCTTCCCATTGGGATCAGTTTTTTTTCGTTTCAGCTCATCTCCTATCTTGCCGACCGCCTGCGCGGCGACGCCCCGATCTACCCCTTTCGGCCTTTTGCACTGTTCGTACTACTCTATCCACATCTCATTGCCGGTCCGATTGTCCGCCACAACGAACTGGTGCCCCAATTGGCGCTCGATCCGCGGCGGGACGGCATGTGGATGCGCATTGGCATCGGCCTTACGATCTTCACGGTCGGGTTCGCCAAAAAGGTTTTGATCGCCGACCGGCTCGCACTCTTTGTCGATCCGCTGTTCAAGCAGGCTGTTTCGCGTGGGCTGGGTTTCGGCGAGGCATGGTCCGCCGTGCTCGGGTTTTCGTTCCAGCTCTTTCTCGATTTTTCCGCCTATACCGAGATGGCAATCGGCACGGCGCTCATCTTCGGCTTCCTGCTGCCGGAGAATTTTCGCCGGCCCTATCTTTCCGTCGATATTCGCGATTTCTGGCGCCGCTGGCACATTACGCTATCGAATTTTCTGCGGGACTACCTCTACATTCCGTTTGGCGGCAGCCGCAATGGTGTGGCGCGCTATGTCTTCGCCACGCTGGCCACGATGGGCCTGTGCGGTCTGTGGCATGGCGCGGGTTGGACGTTCGTCGCCTGGGGCCTATGGCATGGCGTGGGACTCATTACGTGCCGTGGCTGGCAGCAGATCGGCAGGCCGCTTCCAGCGCTCGCCAGTTGGGCCCTCACTATGTTGTTCGTTCTGATTGGCTGGGTCGTTTTTCGCGCTGCCGATTTCCGTTCCGCGGCATCGATCCTCGGCTCGTTAATCGGCATGGAGGGATGGAGCGGCCATTTGGAAGAACCGGCGCTGATGGCGGCCGCGGCACTCGTCAGCGCGCTGTTACCCTCGGCGCATGAAATGAAGGACAAAGTCTTGAAGCCGAATCTTGTCGTCGCTGCCGCGGCTGCAGTATTGGCGCTGGCCTGCATCTTCAAGGTCGGCAACGGACCACCGACGAATTTTATCTATTTCAGGTTTTGAGGCGCGGCGATGTGGCAGCGGTTTGTAGTGGTCTTTCTGATGACCCTTTGCCTCGGTGGCAGCGCGGCATTCGGTTTCATTCTGCTGGTCGATCCTTACGACCGGGGGCACCCGGGCTTGGGATGGCTATCGGGCATCGTCGATGAGGATCCTCGCACCGCTTCTGCCAGCCGCGGCCGCGATAGGCGCTTTAATTCAGCGGTGATCGGAAACTCCCATGGCCAGTTGATTGACCCGGCCCGGCTATCCTCCGGTACCGGCCTGAATTTTGTCCAGCTCACGGTACCTGGCACCGGCCCGCGTGAACAATTGACGCTGATGCAATGGTTCATAGACCACCACGACCATATCGGGGCCGTTGTTCTTGCCGCAGACTCTACGTGGTGCACGCAGGACCCCGCGCTGCCAATTACCACACCATTCCCGTTTTGGCTCTACACCGAGAGCAATGCCGAATATGCGGCAAACGTTTTGCGGAGTGACGCGCTTGATCGAGGTTGGCGGCGCATACTGGTCGCCTTCGGAATACGCCATGAAAGCGATCCAACCGGTTTTTCAGACTATGAGCGCGGGCGAGCATGGGCGTTCGCTCCCAACGTGCCCGAAGGGCTGTCGCCAGCGTCGGGCATCCGGAGCCCGCAGCGGTCGTTCCCGGCTATCGAGAAGCTGCGGGCGGCTGTGCGCCAGCTCGCTGCCAACGCTCGGCTCATTGTTGTATTCCCACCGGTCTTTGTGACCCAACTGCCTGTCGCTGGCAGCGATGCGGGTGAATCGATGGAAGAGTGCAAGGGTGCCTTTTCGCAACTTGTCGACGGCCGCGGAGCTCTGATCGATTTTGCTATCGACGGCGAGCTGGTGCGCGATCCAAAGAATTTCATGGACGCGACCCACTATCGGACCAGTTTGGCAAACCAGCTCGATGAAGCAATCATTGCTACACTAAGACCGCCGCGCCGTTGACACGAGCCACGACCGGATCGCTGCGCCGCAACAGATTGTGAAGCTTGGCTAATTGGAAATGGTGAAAGCCGGACGCCCGAGCGCGGCGCCATAAGTCGATGGGGTTTGAGCTCGGAGATCAGGTCGCTGCCTACTTTTTTCAGCATAAATTTTTCCCCGGCTTCAAAAAAATCGGGTCAAGGTCGCAAAACAATAAACCGACAACCGATAACATCTGGCGGGTATATCGCAGCTAACGTTCGCGAACTGAGCCGTGCACTGGGATTTGAGCCGTGGAAGGCAACACAGTCATCTAATCAGCGCGGGGCCGGCCGAATGCTCGCGCAGCTTACTTAGGCATAACTGCGATGTCGTGTTTGTGCCAGTTGGAACCGAAATGCCTCACCGCCACGCGTTCACCGCTGCAAACTAGCTAAAGTCCGCGCGGACTAAAGGCCCGCGCGGTCTTCTCAACGCTTGTCATTCCTCGCGAGGTCTGTCATCGCGTCGTGAATGATGTATTTACCGGACTGGATATATCCGTGACATTCAAATTGATCCGGTTGTCGCCGTAGGAATACAAGGTGTTCGGCGACGTTTGGTTGTCTATGCCCGTGGTATTGCCGGTGATTACCGAGCGGCCGACCAGCACGTTTGGAGTGCCGTTAACAGCGATCCCCAACTGATTGTTGGCGGCGCTGACGTTGTCAATTGACATGGAAATGGTAGATGGCGATCCTAAATTTTTGACGCCGACCCCGACTACAGAGTTGTCGCCGGCAACGCTGTTGGATATTGCGACGGTCGCCGAACCGCCCGTTGCGGCGGCCGTTAAAACGGCGATCCCCTGTAGATTGGCGGTGCTGGTAACGTGGTCAATGATGCCGGTTGCGACCACCGAGCCACCTGGTGATCTGTAGTAGACGCCTGTGTAAGCGTTATTTGAGGCGACTACGTTGGTGATTGTGAAGCTGACCGTGCCGGATGAAGGCGCGATGAGGATGCCGTTGCCAGTAGTGAGGGAGCCAGCAAAATTCTGGACGGAGCAATCGGAGACGGTGAGGCTGCCTCCCGAATTAAACACAATCCCGTTGGTGCCCCCAGTGATGCCGGCCCCATTGAGCGATACGCCGTGTATGACCACGTTGCCGGTCACAGCATTGATGGTGATTCCGTTTCCGCTGGCTGGCGGTGCAATGTAGGACCAGCCTTGGCCCTCGATGGTGATGGACTGGCCGATTATGATCGGGCCGTAGCCGGCCGGATCAAGCGCATCGACTTCACCCCCGGTACTGGTCGCGTTCACTGCGGCTTGGAAATGCCGGCACGGCGCAGCAAAGCTACACGGATTGGCGTCACTGCCTGCCGCCGAGACGAAGGTGCGAGGTGCTTGAGCTTGTGCGGATACTGCTGGCAGAATGGCGACGAGCGCAAGCGCCGCCGCGATGGCGAAACGTGTCATTGGAATGCCCCCCTGGGCTTTCTTGAAGCGTGCGGACTGCACGCGGGGGCAAGCTAGCTAAGCTCAGGGAGGGGGTCCAGTCTTCTGGCGGCGTGTTCGGCGAAAAGTAGCCGACGCTTCAACCGTAGGAAAAATGCGCGGGTTGGCAGCCTTGAACGGTATGATCTCAATAAGCCGAGAGGCGGACCGCAGGCTGCCTTTCTGAAAAGTCGAGCCCCGCGGTGCTCGACGAGGGGGCTTCCGTCCTCGGTAGTTCGATACCACAATGCAATTAGGGCGGATCGTGGACCAATCCTCGCGCTCAATCGTCCCGGCTGACTGTGTTCGGCGGCCGCGGAATGTCCTTCAATATCTGCCGCGGAACGCTTGGCAGCTTGGTGATGTTGACGGCCAAAAGGACCGCCTCATCTCGCGATAGCCGCTTCAACGACAGCCGCCGCTGTGATTCATCCTCGAGTAGGAGGTAGGCGATTTGCTGGCCGTTCGCTCACGATGAAGGATTTCTGACGACGTTCCTCGATAGACCAGGGCGGCGGGAAGCGGCGATCATGCCATCACGTCACGCACATCGCGAGTCAGCGGGACAACGGAAGGCATGGCGACCGCATCAACGCGACACGGTTGCTATTCGATGAGGCCAGTGACGGTGCAGGTCGGCTGGTCGAGGCTCGCATTCGGAGCGCCGAACACAAGGGGCGGGAGGTTATTTACTGCGATGGTGATCGTCGGCGAAGCACCTGCCTGAACGAAAAACTCGGTCGTTTGATCGATCAGGTTAGTACTAAAACCAGAACTGTTTGAACTATCATACGCATCTACCGAGCTGGATAAAAAGAAAAGCTTAGCGGCATTTGCAGTCTTACCCAATGCCGCGTAGCTGAGCTTACCTGGAATATTAGTGCCACCAGCCGTTGCAACAATGCGGCAACTTACCCTCGAAACGATTAAATTGCCCAATGAGCCAGCGTTGGTCGTGAAGGTGGGCACGGCTCTGAAGGTGAACGTGCAGGAGGTGTTTCCCACACAGTCCGGGTTCGCAACCGTTTCGTTGTATGCTTCGTAGATCGCGGAGTAGGGTGTTTGAGCCAATGCAGAGCCGGCGGTCGCGAAAGCGAAAGCAACTCCTGCGGCAACTTTCAAAACTCCCAAAACAAGTGTCTTCATGTGGCTCCCCCTAATCGAGATACGTCATCAAGGGCCAGCCTTAAGACGGCGACCCTAACTGAATCAAGTGCAAGTTGAGAAATCGCTCCAATGGGGAACTTCGCTTGCCCGACCAACCGTTTGACATGGCAAATTAAGATCGAAGACTATGTTCTTATGAAAGAACAAGAAATTCTTCGGTGGCTCCGCATCAAATGCAGCACGTAACTACCGCACTTCGGCAAATCCGATTTACGCCATCGCTCACGGAAATCGCCCGAGGGGCACATGTCAGTACGTCCTCGGTCAAACGAATTGTGGCCGGCAGATACGTCAAGGAAGCCACTTGGAAGGCCGTAGAACGCGCGTTGATCCAATACGGGCAAATCCGGCCGTCTTAGGGTCCGCGTTCACTACAAACAAGCCGCCGGGCGTGGCCGGTCATCACGGCGCAAGCTCCCAGGCGAGCACAACGCGGCCGACTTCGAGGGGCCGGCGCCCGTAAGATTGGTGAGCGCCGCTTTTGAGTTCGATGATCGCCCGGTCACGGTGCAACTCAACCACAGTGCCGCCGTTGACCAACCACAGGAGCCCCAGGTGGTCGTGGCCGTGCGGCTCTTTTCGGCCGCGGCGGCGGAGCGAGTCGGCTCGGGCGGCCGGTCGAGCGCGGTCATGGCGAGCCCGGTCATGTCGAGCCCCGCGTTTCGTCGGTACCAGATTTGTCAGTAAGTATATGAGTGGATGAATTCATAAGGGGGTACTGACAAATCTGGTATCGCCAGGGGACCGAGGGTGACGCCCTCGGCGAGGCTGTAATGGCGCTCTTGAACGATGCGCCCGGCGCGCTCGATTTCGCTTTCGCGACAGACCATTAGGCCGAGCATATGAAGGGCTTGCAGCGTCCGATCCACGGTCGCGCGCGGCTTTTGCAGTCGGCGGCGGATGTCCATCACGCGAGCGCCGGGGTGGTCGGAAACGTCGCGCAGCAACATCAGCCGCAATTGGGGCATCGAGTTCGCGGGCGCAGCGGATAACGAGCCGTAGCGCGTCGTCGTGGGTCATGCCGATGGCCAAGCTGCCGCGCATAATCTGGGTCAGTTGCTTGGCGAGCCGGGTCGGCATTTCGGGATCGTGGGCGTCGATAACGTCGCCACGATAGTCGACCTCGACCCCCGTGCGGGCGAGCGTGACGAGTTCGGCCGCGCGAACGATCCTCGTCTCGTCGTCGTCGGTGAGCGTGTGGGCGGTCCCGAACTTGATGGCACCGACGAGCCCGGCCACCGCCTCGGCGAGTTCCTGCCGCATGGCGACCTCGCCGCCAGTATTGCGCACCGCGCGCAATCCGCCGCTGATCCGGCCCTTATGCGAATCCGGGCGGATCGTGACGAACCTATCGCCCATCGTCGCGATGACGGAGTGCGCCGCATCCCAGGCGGTTGTACACGCGCCGACCACAACGATGCGGCCCTCCCAGGTCAACGTCTGCCCGCCGTCCGTGCCGACGTTGCGCACCCATCGGCCATCATGGATTTCGCGCAATGCGGCGAGGATGGATGCGCGGATTTCGCGGCTAGTGCTCAATATGCTGGTGAAGTCTTTGATGACGAGGATGCCGCGTTTGCCGATAGCGCGCAGCAGGCCGCCCGTCGCGCCCTTAACCGTTTGTTTACGAGATGACGCCGAGAGAAGCGCGCCGTCGCTCGATATGGTTGAGACGATGTGGGCGCCGAGCCCGGTGACGGCCTGCACGGTTTCGGTCTTGGCGTTGCCGCTGCCCGAAATGATCAGCAGCCACGCAGGATCGCCGGGCAATCGCTCGCCAGCGGCGACGGCGAGCACCGCGTCGAGGGATTCCATGTCGTAGTCGTCGCCGAGCCAGCGCCGGAAAACGTCATGCACTTCGGCGAGCGTGCAAGCTCGAAGCGCGGCACCGTTGCCGCCGCCCTGTCGCTTGTAGTGCTCGCTGTGAAATCCTTGCGGCTTGGTCATGATGCCGCTCGCACGACGAGGTCATTGAAATCCTGGCCGAGCATGTCGGGGATCAGAACCTCAACCTCACGGCCCGCACCGGCCCATCGCTTTGCGCAGACGCGCGCCGCGCTCTGCCCTTTGCCGCTTCGGTCAGCGTCGGCGAGCACGGTGAGGTATTCGACACCAGGCAGCAGCAGGAACTTTTCAATGTTGTGAGCGCAGCCGCAGGCCCATGCGGGGCGCAGCAACGTGCCGCAATGCGCGATCTGCGACGCGGCGAGCACGGTTTCGACGCCCTCGCCGATGCACAGGCCGTTCGTCACCTCGGCGTCGGCCCAGAGCCTGATAACGTGGCCCGACATCGGGCCGTACGCCTTGGGCTTCGCGCCGTTGATCGGGCGTCGCCAGATGCCGCCCGGCGCTCCGGTTGCCGCATCGGTGAAGCGCCCGACGACGCAGGGCAGGATCGGGCCGTCGAACGGACATCGAGCGTGAAAGCGCAAGCCGCCGTTCTCGGGTACATCGTCGAGCACGATGCCCCGCCGTGCGAAATAGGCGACGGCGTCGGGCGGCAGGCGCACCGTCTCGCGCCACAGACGGTCGCAATCCGCAATCCTTATGCGTCGTTCCGCTGCCTCGCGTTCCTCGCGCTCGATTTTCTCGCGTTCTAATCGGTCGCGCCGCTCCGCGCCGAGGCGCTCGCGCTCGACCCGCTCGGCGTCGGTTTCCCTTGCCGCATTGGGCGGCGGCCCGGCCAGCGTCTCGACGGCATCGAGGAAGCCGCAGGCATCGAGGAAGCAAACGAGCGCGATAGCGTCGCCGCCTTTGCCCCCGCAGCGGCGACAATTGAAGACTTGTTTGTCGAGATGCACGGCGAAGCGATCATGGCCGTCGCAGCAGACCGGGCACGGCCCGATCATTTCCCGGCCGGTCTTGCGCAGTTTAAGGCCGCCGCGCTCCTCGATAACGTCCTCGATCCGCGCCGCGCGGGCGCGCTCGATCCAATCATCCCGGGCGCGGCTGGTCATAGGCGGCCTCGCACGTCGTCACCGCGAAAAGCGAGGCGAACGAAATCTGCGACATCGGGGGAGGCTTGCGCTTTGGCGAGCCGGCGCCGCGCATAGGCCAACGCAGCGACGAGTGGGGCGGCGACGCTCATAGCGCATCCCCATCAATGACCGAAAAATAATCGATTGCGAGAACATCAGCGCCGAGTGCACGCACGATGTCCGGCTCGAGCCGCGCGTAAATCTGCAGGCGACCAAAAAGATCGGCGCCGGCCGCGACCTCACGAAGCAATTCGTAGATCGGGCGCGGTCCTAACGCATGAAGCCGCGCTACGAGATATTGAAGCCGGACATCTGAAATGGTACGATGGGGGTAGATCGCTTGCCGAAGCTGATCGTTCTTCCGAACATCGCCCCCGTGCGGCGCGCCAACGTCGCCGGGGGTACTGCATTTGATGGGGTGCATCTCACGCTTCCTCGCCAGTGTCAGAGGTGCTGGTGCGCGTGCCGGCCTCAATAAAGGAGTCGAGCGCGTCGATGCTGTAGCCGACGGCGCGAGAGCCTAGGCGAACGAAGCGCGGGCCGATCCCGGTCAGCCGCATTTTCTCGAGTGTCGATGCGGTCAAGCCGAGATAATTGGCGGCATCCGGCGTACGAAGGACACGGATTGGCGGCGCGTCAGCCGACGGTGGGCCCCGCGGGCGTCCGACTAGCCCGTGCTTGGACTGCCGCTGCTCGGGATCACGCTGCCGAACGGCGCGGCGGTTATTGGGAAATGGGGAAGTTTGATGAGGGGGAACCGGTGGCATTTGCGTTCTCCTGCATTGTGATGGCAGGAGTTAGCCCGTGTATCCACGGACTGAATACGGACAGGAACGGACAGATTCTATTTGTGGCCGAGCGCTCGCCGTATAGTTCTGTCGCTGACGGGCTTGCGAAATATCTTTTTAAAATCATTGGCAATGTCTTTGTACGTGACGCCAGCGGGCGGACCGTCAGGATATTGACCTTTAATGAGGTTCTTGACCCCATCTTTCTTAGTAGGTTTTGCTCCTGCCCGCCGCTTTGGGGATGGCGGAAATTCGGTAGTTTGCAAAGTTCCTTTGAGCCATTTGTCAAATGCTGTCGGTGACAGCACCAATCTTTGGACCCAGGGCAGCTTTGGTGGATCAACGCGGCGCAGTTCGATTGCTCGGAGCGCGTCAGCTATAGCGTATCGCAGC
The DNA here is from genome assembly GCA_963821175.1 of uncultured Alphaproteobacteria bacterium. Lineage (GTDB taxonomy): Bacteria > Pseudomonadota > Alphaproteobacteria > Rhizobiales > Xanthobacteraceae > BOG-931. The sequence continues at coordinate 335,556 of CAWGCU010000007.1, read as the reverse complement.
CGCGCAGGATCATCGTGGTCCGGCAAAACGTCATCAGAAAATTGCGGGGCGAGGTCGCCTGCCTGCATCGCGGTAAAAGTCCACGCCCACAGCTTGCGACGCGTCATGCCGTGTTGGGATGATCGCGTCTCGATCAGGTCGCAAAGGCTTTCCAGAATATCTGGCATGCGCACCGCCGATGCGCCCGCACGATGGTTGCGCGGCAGTCGGATGCGGTTTCCGATTTTCAGCCCGTCGGCCTAGCCGCGCGCCTAATTCTAGCGCGCTCGTGTCAGCGGCACTACCTCGCCGCTGCCCACCTTGCTGCCCTGCATCGCGTCGGCGATCTTGCCGGCAACGGTCGCAGCGGCGGCTTTGACGGGATCGGAGGCGAGATGCGCGTAACGATGCGTCGTCGCGGCTTGAGTGTGGCCGAGCATCTTGCCGATGATCGGCAAGCCCATGCCCGAGGAAGCGGCGACCGATGCAAATGCGTGACGCAGGTCATGCAGTCGAACATTGTCCAAGTCGGCGGCCCTGCGAATTGCGCGCCACGGCTTTTCGAGGTTGACCAGCCGAGCCCCCGCGACGTTGCCGACGATAACGTAAGGATTGCCTTCGACGCGCGGCAAGTCGGCGAGCACGGCCAATGCGGGAGCCGGCAAATGCAGCGTCTTGGCACCGGTCTTACTATCCGGCAATCGCGCTTCGCCGCGCTGGAAATCGATCCATTCCCATTTAAGTCCGAGAATTTCGGACAGTCGGGCGCCGGTGAACACTAGTAACTTGACTGCGGCGACGATGTAGGGGGAGCGGCCGGGCCCTTTGAGAGCGTCAGCCAAACGGCCAAATTCGTCGGCGGACAGCATCCGTTCGCGCTTTAACTCAGCATATTTTTCAATGTGGCGGCATGGATTGGAACCGTCAGGGCGTTCGCCCCACTTTTCCGCCAGCGCGAACATCTTGGACATGACCGCCAAGGTGCGGTTAGCGGCATAGGGCGTTGCGCGTTGTTGGTGATGAAGGCGGGAAATATCGGCGCGTGTCACGTCGCGGGCGCGCTTACGGCCCAAGGCTGGGATGATAATGCTTTCGCTCAGGCGACGGTACTCGATGGCTGTGCGCTGCCTCGTCTTGGTAGCAACATGCTCGTTCAGGAACCGCCCGACTAGGGCGGCCATAGTGGGGGCGGTTTTTTCCGCCGCGCGCAAGGCTGCAGGGTCGCTGCCGTTCGCGATGGCCCCAGATAGCCGAATGGCTTCCTTGCGTGCTTGGTCGGGCGTTAGAGCGCCGTGGCGGCCTATGGTGACGCGCCTGGTCGGAACGCCACGGCCGCCTTTTCGATATTGCAGGACATAGACCTTGTTGCCGGCGGGCGTCACCTTGAGCCCAAAACCCTTCAACTCGGTGTCCCATAGGAACCGGTCAGCATCGCCCCGCCCGATGGCATCGATGGTGCGCTTGGTGATCTTGCAGCGCATGGAAATTGCCCCTCTGCATCAGAATCGCCAGCAATCCTATAGCAATCACCAGCAATCACACAAGCGGCAACATCCGGCAAGCTTCAGGCTGATTAACCCCTATTTCATCGGTATAATGTGCCAGGAAGAAACTATCGGAAAGCTTGAACCGCAAACTCTTAATCAGCGGGTCCAAGGTTCGAATCCTTGTGCGCCCACCACATCAATCAAGCGTTTGGCCCAAATCAAGCATTTGGCTCTGAGCGCCGTTTTCATTCGACAAGGCGATCAACCCGCAATCCGAGAAATTGGCTGCATTTATTCCTCGCCCTGGAGTACGAGATTGTGAAAGGGCGAGATGGCGGCGCGCTTCTGTTTGCCAGCGGAATTTCTCATGAAGTGAAGTGATCAGCGAATTCTCACGACCCACACCGATAGCCTGCCGCCTCCACCGGACCTCGTCGAATCTCAACACCCGTGCGAAAACAGCCGATCCGAAGCGAGCCGCGCGCCGTCGCGCAGGCTTGCAAGCTTGGCCCAGACCACGTCCTCGGCAACGCGGCCCCAGCCGGCCGAGGTATCGAAACCGCAATCGGTCCCCGCCAGCACCCGCGACGGATCGCCGACGACTGCGGCGACGCGTTCAATGCGGTCGGCGACCACCTCCGGGTGCTCGACGAAATTGGTCAGGCTGTCGATGACGCCCGCCACCAGGACCTGATCGTCCTTGAGCGGATGTTTTGCAAAACAGCGAAATTCGTGGGCGTGCCGCGGATTGGCGAAGGGCAAGACGAAGCCGCCGACATTGGCCTGCTGTAGAGCAGGCAGGATGTCTTCCAGCGCCACGTCACAATCATGCGGCGATTCGGAGTTGCCCCAGCACACGTGCAGGCGAACGCGATCGCGCGGAACGTTGCGCAGCGCGTAATTGATGGTCGTGACGACTTGCTCGATGAACGCGATGAATGCCGTAACCGGCTTGTCCTTGTAGGTGATGTGGCGTTCGAGCGCGAGATCGGGCGCATCGATCTGCAACAGCAACCCGTTCTTGACGATTGCTTCGTACTCGACTTGAAGCGCCCGGCCGAGCGCCGCGAGATAGTTTGCAAGCGTATCGTAATGCTCATTGCGCACCGCCGTGGCGAGAATGCCGGGCGACGGCGCGCTCATGAACGGTTCGACAAAGACGCCTGGATTGTCTGCCAGGACCGCATTGAAATGACGGCATTCGTCGTCGATCGCGCGCTCGTCGAGATAGCGCACCTCGCCGATCGCCTTCGGCAAGCCGGCAAGCGCCGAGACTTGGGTCTTGCTGGCGTGCTGCTCGATCCACATGCGCTTGAAGTCCGGGTAGCGGTCGACGTCGGCGCGCGATGGCCGCTCCCAAGTGCCGCCGAGTCCCGACAGTCGCGCCTTGAGATAGAGAAAGAAGGAATCGCGCTGCTGCTCGCCGTTATTGCCGACGTCGATGCCGGCGTCGTGCTGCTTGCGCACGATCGCCCGCACCGCTTCGCGTCCGGCGCGATCGATTTCGGCCACATCGACCGCGTCGCCGCGCGCGCGCAGGGCATAGAGCCGCGTCAATTCGCGCGGCCGCGGCAGGCTGCCGGTATGGGTCGTCAATATTCTCGACGTGCTGCGCTGCATTGCTCGTTCTTCTTATCTCGACACATGATAAGGCAGCCAAAGGGCGAGATCGGGCCACACTATCACCAGCGCCAGCACCACGAACATCGTCAGATGGAACGGAATGGTGCCGAGGATCACTTCGCTCAGTTTACCGTCCCAGATGCTTTGTATGACGAACAGATTAATTCCGATCGGCGGCGAGATTTGCCCAAGCTCGACGAAGAGGACGAGAACGACGCCGAACAGCAGCGGGTCGATGCCGTAACTCGGCAGCACCGGAAAGATCAGCGGCACCGTGATCACAATCATGCCCAGGCTTTCGATGAGGCAGCCGAGCACGGTGTAGAGTATGAACAGCGCCAGAAAAAATCCCAGCCGCGTAAGATGAAGGCCAACGATAAATGCCGTCACCTTTTCGCCGACGCCCGCAAAGCTGATCGCATAGGAGAAAACATAAGCCGTAAAGATGATGAACAGGATATTTCCGGAGAATTTGATCGTGCTGTACATCGCGTCGATCAATCCGCTTAGCGTGAGATTGCCGAACGCGGCGCCGAGAAGGATCGCCAGGCTGCAGCCGATCGTCGCGCCCTCGGTCGTGGTGACGAGGCCGGCATAGATCCCGCCGAGGGTGCCGCCGATCAGAATGGCGAATGGCAGCACATCGGCCAGCGCGACCATGAATTCCTGCAGCGAGCGCGGTCCGGATTCGCGCGGCGCCACGGTAGGCACAATCGAGGCGTGGACCGCGATATAGGCCATGAAGGCTGCGGTCATCATCAGGCCGGGCACGAGCCCGGCCATGAACAATTTCGGCACCGAGGTTTCCGTAAAAGTACCGTAGACGATCATGCCGAAGCTCGGCGGCAGCAAAATGCCGAGCGTACCGCCGGCTGCCAGCGATCCCGCCGCCAATCGCCGATCGTAATTGCGTTGGATGAGTTGCGGCAGCGCCACGCCGCCGATCGAAGCCGCGGTGGCGATGCTCGATCCACTCACCGAGGCGAAGATCGCGCAGCCCGCGATGTTGGTCTGCAGCAATCCGCCGGGAAGTTTTGCCACGAGCTTGGCAAGGCCGCTATAGATGCGGCTGCTCAAGCCGCTGACGCGAAGGATTTCCGCCATCAACATGAACAGCGGCACGCAAGTCAGCACGAAGCTGTTCATACTTCCCCAACTCACCAGCCCCAAACTGTTGAGACTCGGCAGACCGCCCTGCAACAGCAGATAAAACATCGCCGGAACTGCGATCGCGAAAGGAACCGCCATTCCGCTGGTGAGCAGTACAAGAAAAAAAGCGAAGGTGACGACGATCTGAAGGTCAGGGCTCACCGGCGCGCTCCGTCGTCTTGCCGATCGCGCGCAGGCGGGCAACGTCGGCCGCGAGCGTGCGCGCCATGGAAAAGCACAGCGCCGCCGCGCCGAGCATCATCGCGATTTGCGGTATCCAGAGCGGTGTCGCCAGATAGGTGGGCGCGCGATCGCCGAAGCGGAACGAGGAGAGCTCGAACCTCGTCAATTGCCACAACAGCAGCACGCAGAAAGTAAGCGAGAGAAGATCGAAGATGACGTGAGATACTGCGCGGGCGAACGGCGAGAGACGAGACTGGACCAGCTCGACGTGGTGAAAGCTGTCGTTGATCTGGCATACCGGCAGGCTGACGAAGGTGATCACCACCAGCATGTAGCCGCCAAGCTCATCGGAAATCTCGAAGGAAAAATTGAACAGCGAGCGCGTCAATATATCGACGCCGATCACGACCAGCATCACGATCAATGCAGCTACGCAAGCGAGCTTGCAGGCGCGTTCGACAATGCTTTCCTTGAGCCTTGGTGTCGACGGGCCGCCATGGGGGCGGCCCTGCTCGATCTGTGCCATCATGATTGCTGGGATTTATCGTCCAAGCGCAGTTCGCACCTTTGCCAGCGCTTCGATGACGTCGGGACCGCGCGACTTTGCCCATTCGTCCCAGTATGGTTTCATGGCCGCAATCGCGCGCGCGTTCTCCTCCAGTGTCGCCTTGGTGAAGGTGTATCCGGCAGCGGTGAGGACCTGAACCGACTCCGCTTCTTCTTTCTGCATCGTCTCCTGGTCCCAGCGCGCCGTGTCTTGGGCGACCTGGCGCAGCTTGCCCTGCAGGTCGGGCGATAGCTTGTTGTAGGCTTCGGTATTGGCGATGAAATAGGAATTGTTGACGTTGACGATCAGGACGTAGCCGTATTTGAGCAGGTCCTTCCATAACACTGCGCCGACGCCGGCGGTGAAAATACCGTCAACCACGCCGCGGTCGAGCGCCGAGGGGACTTCCGGCGCGCTCATCGTGATCGAGGTGCCGCCGAAGCTGCGCACGAACTCACCCTGCTCCGGCTGCGCGACGCGAAGCTTCAGGCCTTTGATGTCGTCGAGCGATTCAAGTTTCTTGCGCCCCCAGATGAACTGCAACGGATAGGTATACGAGGCGAGAAGAGTTCGAGCCCTTCTCAAGGTACGCCTTTTCGAGGTACGGCTTGAGCACCGCGTCTGCTTTGGCGAAATCCGCGTAGGATTGAATGAGCATCGGCAGCCGCGGAATGCCGGCGACTGGGATATTTCCGGAATTGAACAGGTCGTCGCCGACCTGCACGATATTGCCGCCGACCGCCTGCGTGATATTGCTGGCATTGATCTGCAGCGTGCCCGCCAAATGCAGCCGAACCTTGAGCTCGCCGTTGGTCGCCTTTTCGATCTTCTCGGTAAATAATTTGGCGCCGCGCGAGGTCGCGAAATTCGGCGCCGACTGATGCATGTAGAAATTCCAGTCCTCCGCCGCGAGCGCGTGCCCACCGGAAAGGACTATAAGACCCAGCGACAGACCAAGTGCCGCGGCGGCCGATCTGGCCACGGTCTTCAGTTTTTGCTCGCGCATGGCGACCCTCCCTTCGGCATCGCCGGTATGCTGGCGAACGCCGAGACGCCGTTTCGTTGATTTTGCAACGACAATATTTTTTTCATCAAAAGAGCCTATGGACACGTCATTTGGCTGTCAACGTGCCGGTCTTCGGCCGCACAGTCGCGGCAAATCCTCGGGCATTCATTTCATGACTTGCGACGGCCGATCAAAGCGGCATGCGGAGCGCAGGAGCGGCGGTGCTCTCGATCATCACGTTCACACATGCCGGCTTGCCGCTCGACAGCGCGCGCTCGATCGCGGCGGACAGGTCGGCAGCTCGCTCGACGTATTCGCCGTGTCCGCCGAGAGACTGCACGACCTGATCGTAGCGGACCGGCAATAGTTCGCAGCCATGCATCCTGTTGGCGCCGTAGTCGCGGCGCTGGATTTCGCTTTCCGCATTCCAGCGCGCGTCGTTGCCGAGGATCGCGACAAACGGCAAGCCGCGTCGCACCGCCGTTTCAAATTCGGCAATGTGAAAGCCGATCGTGCCGTCGCCGAGCACAGCAAACACGGGCGCCTTGCTCTCGACCATGCGCGCCGCGAGCGCGAAGGAGAGCGAGCTGCCGATCGCGCCGGCGACGCCGTTGACGAGACGGCGCCGGACCGGGAGCATGCTCTGGCCCCATTGCGCGAATTCCCCGCCGTCGCAGATCAGGACGGTGTCCGGATCGCGCTCGACGAAAGGATGTAAGGTCCGAAAGACTTCCGCCGGATGCAGCCGGCCGGGCGTCTGCGACACGACGTCCTGCCACGATGCCGGCCTCGCTTCGCGAGCACGGCGGGCTTCGGCGAGCCAGGCGGTATCGGCTGGCTGCTTGGCACCGGCGGCGAGCTTCTCCGCGGCCAAGGCCGGATCCGCAACACCGGCGAAGAGCAGGGCATCGCCTTTCTCGCGCTTCGCCCGATCTGTCAGCGCCGCGTCCGGATCGATTGCGATGACCTGGACGTCAGCAGCAAAACTCGGAGCGGCCGCCCATTTGAGCGAGAAATCCAGCGCCTTGCCCAGCAGCACCACAAGATCGGCGCGCCTTGCCAAGTCGGTCAGAGCGCCGAGCGTCGCGTCCGCCAGGCCGCGCGGGCTCTCCAAAATTATTGCCGGAGTGCCGGTCGCAGCTTCGAGCCTTGCCAACAGATCGCGTCCGCTCGTGCTCGACATTTGCGGTCCGGCAAAGATGATCGGACGTTTTGCGGCGGCGAGGGCGGAAAGAATCCTGGCGCAGTCCACATCGCCAATCGCCTCGTGCGTTGCCGGCCCGTCGGCCGGCCACGTCACGGCACTCTCGTCCAACCGCGCATCGAGTAAATCCGACGGCAAGCTCAAGTGAACAGGGCCGCGCCGTCCGGAGCATGCGATACGGATTGCCTCGCCGATATCGCGGCCGAGGGATTCGACGCTGCCGGCCGTCCAGGATGCCTTCGTCACCGGCTTGGCCATCTCGGCCTGGCGCAATTCCTGAAATCCGCCGCGTCCGATTTCCCAGGTGGCGGCGTGGCCCGACAGCAGAACCATCGGCGATTCCGCGGCCAACGCGGTGTACAAAGCTCCGACCGCGTTGGCATGACCGGGTCCGCCGGTGACCAAGGCAATACCGGCTTCGCCGGTGAGGCGGCCGTGGGCGTCGGCCATGTGCACGGCGGCGGCTTCGTGGCGGACGTGAACGAGGTCGATGCCGGCATCCAGCGCGGCGTCGAAGATCGACATGATGTGATTGCCGGACAGCGTGAAGACGCGTCCGCAGCCGAGGCGGCGAAGCGAACGAGCGACGATGTCGGCGCCGCGTAAGGTGTTGCTCATCGTCTGTGTTGGACTTTCAATTTAGAATTCGTCTTGATGCCTTCAGGAGAAACCCGCGCTCACAAAACACGGCGGCGGATTTCCTCGATGACGATGCTGTTGTCCTGCTCGCTGTCGCCGTGGCGGACGCAGGCCTCCAGCACGTCGGCGTGAATTTGCAGAAGCGGCAATTGCTGGCCGGCCTTGCGCGCCTGGTCGAGCATGAGCTGCGTGTCCTTGAGCGTCTGCCGGACCCGGCCTTCCGGCGCAAAATCGCCGCCGATCATTTTCGGTCCCTTGGTGTCCATGACTTGCGAGGCCGCGGCCGAGCGGCGGGCGACGTCGAGGAACGCCGCCGGATCGAGCCCGAGGCGGCCAGCAAAAACCAGCCCTTCGGCGAGCGCCAGGCGGTTGAGGCCGAGGATGAGATTGACCGCGAGCTTGGCGCGGCCGCCGTCGCCGACCTTGCCGATGTGGAAACTCTTGGCGAACAGCGCGTCGAGCACCGGCGCGGCGTCGGCCGCGATTTTTTGATCGCCGCCGATCAAGCCGACGCCGTCGCCCTGGCGGACTTGCTCGCTCGTTCCCGAGACCGGCGTCTCGAGAAAACGCAATTTGTCGCCGACGCGCGCGCCGAATGCCGCGATGCGGTCGGGATCGCAGGTCGAGGTGACGAGCACGATCTTGCCGGAAGCGGCCGGGATGAGCGCGCGCTCGACCACATCCTCGACCTGCTCGGTGTTGAACACGGCGACCACGATCGGATCGCATTTTTGCGCGATATCGGCAAGCGTACCGGCCTGCGCGCCGAGATTTGCCAGCCGCGCGTTCTTCGCCGGATCGACGTCGTAGCCGATCACCGTAAATCCCGCCGCGATGAGGCGGCGGGCGTAGACCTCGCCCATCAATCCGACGCCAATGACGCCGACGGGAGTGTGCGACGCCATGATCTATTCCAGCGGCGCGATGTTGAGATCGCGCGCCAGCGCATCGAGGCTGTCGCGCAGCGCTTTCGGCATCGGGACGCCGTGGGCGCGGCGCTCCAGAAGTTTGGCGTGGCTTTGTTCGCCCGGCAGAAAGATGCGGTCGACGCCGGGCAGTCGCTTCGAGTTGCGGATATCGCGGATCACCTGATCGACGCTGCGCTTGAATTCCGCCGCCGGCATGAAGGCGTCGATCGCGATCGCCGCGATGGCGTGGCCGGTATTGGTCGCCTTGCCGGTCTCCTTGACGAAATCGATCACGTCGCGGCCCAGCGCCGCGCGATTGAGCGCGCCGGCGAGGAGGCCGATGATCAGGCTCAGCCCGTAACCCTTGTAATCGCCGATCGGCAGGAGGTGGCCCTCGTCGGCGCGCTTCGGATCGGTCAGCGGCTTGCCTTCCTTGTCGATCATCCAGCCGACCGGCATCTGCTCGCCACGCTGCGCCTTGAGCCGCACCTTGCCGTAGGCGGCGACGGTCGGCGCCATGTCGAGCACGATGGCGGGCTCGTCCTGCGCCGGCACCGCGACCGCCATCGGATTGGTGCCGAGCAGGCTCTCGCTGCCGCCCCACGGCGGCAAGTGATTGTTGCTGCCCACCGCGAAATAGAGCCCGATCATGTCGTGGTGCAGCGGCAGGGTGACGTAGAGCGCCGCCGGTCCGGCGTGATTGCTCATGCGCGCGCCGACCCAGCCGATGCCGGTCGCCTTGGCCTTTTCGATGGCGAGATGCGTGGCGCGGCGCATCACCAGATGGCCCATGGCATTGTCGCCGTCGATCAGCGCCGCCGAGGGCCGGTCGCTGACCACGCGGATATCCGGCTTGGCATTGACGCCGCCGGCTCGGATGCGGCGCACATAGAGCGGCAGCCGGATCACGCCGTGGGTGTCGCTGCCGCGCAGATCGGCCTCGACCATGAGGCCGGCGACGGTTTCCGCATCCTGCGCCGGCAGGCCCGCCGCGGTCAAAGCGCGGACGATGAAGGCGGCGAGCCGGTCGGCCGCAATGCGCGTATCGTTCGAGGTCATACTGGTCATGCTTCCCCTGCGTGGCGGAGACTGGTTTAACGCCCGGCCGCACCATAAGATCAAGCCGACCTCGGGAGGTAAGCCCATATGAGTACGATGACCGCAGAAAAAATCGACACCATCAATGCCTGCTTCGGCACCTATCCGCAGACCCAGGCGCTGAAAGCGGGCCAGATCAAATCCGACCGCGTGAAGCTCAATCTCACCGAGGTCAATCCGGTCTACAAGGCCTTCGGCATGATGGTGCGAGAGCAGAAATTCGACGTCTGCGAGATGGCGATCGTCAGCTATCTGCAAGGCAAGGCCTACGGCAAGCCGATCACGCTCATTCCGGCGACGATGATGGGGCGCTTCCAGCACGGCACCATGCTGTACAATTCCGAGCGCGGCACGGTGACGCCGCATACGCTTGAGGGCCGCAGGATCGGCGTGCGCTCGTTCGCTCAGACCACCGGCTGCTGGCTGCGCGGAATTTTGTGGAAGGACTACGGTCTCGACAACAGCAAGGTGAAATGGGTGACGTTCGAGGACGCGCACATTCCCGAATTCAAGGACCCGCCCGGCGTCGAGCGCGCCGCCGACGGCAAGGACATGGCCAAAATGGTGCTCGACGGCGAGCTCGACGCCGCGATCTTTGGCACCGTGCTGCCGTCCGATCCGCGGTTCAAAAGCGTCATTCCCGATCCCGACGATGCCGCCAAGGAATGGTACAAGAAATACAACACCGTGCCGATCAACCACATGGTGGTGGTGAAGAACGACGTGCTGAAATCCGATCCGGGCGCGGTGCGCGAAGTGTTCCGCATGCTGCACGACAGCAAGAAAGCCGCCGGCCTGCCCAAGCCGGGCACCGTCGACACGCTGCCGTTCGGCTTCGACGCGGTGAAGCCCGCGCTCGAGCTGATGTCGAGCTACGCGCTGGAGATGAAGATCATTCCGCGGCGCTATTCGGTCGAGGAACTGTTCGACGACACCACACGGGCGCTGCAGGCTTAAGCTCGGCGCGCGTCTCCCTCGCCCCGCTTACGGGGGAGGGTGGGGTGAGGGGACGTAAACCATTACGGCAAACGCCCCAACAATACCTCAGATTCCGACATAATCGGTCACGATCCCGCCGCCGCAACCGGATGTGATGGCGCTTGGCCTGTGGGGTCGCGGGGTGTGGCAATGGACGGCCGGGGATCAGCCGCCATTCTTTCGGGTATCCTGTCGATATTTCTCCTGACCGCCGCGTGCGCCAACGCAGCCGCGGCAGCGGTGAAGGATTCCGCGATCACGGTGACCGGAAATCGGCACGTTGGCACCGATACCATCCGCGCATATTTTCACTCCGCGGCAGACGGCAAGCTTGATGCTGTGGCGCTCGATGCGACGCTGAAGCAGCTTTACGCCACCGGGCTGTTCCAAAACGTGAAAATCTCGCACGACGGCGACGCCGTCTTCGTGTCGGTCGTCGAGAACCCGACCGTCGTCCGCGTCGCCTTCGAGGGCAACCACAAGATCAAGGATGCTGATCTCAAGAAGGATTTGCAATCCAAGGAAAGCGGCCCGCTGTGGCGCGCTTTCGTGCAGAGCGATGTCGAGCGTATCGGCGCGCTTTATCGCCTGCGCGGCTATTTCGAGACGCGCGTCGTACCGAAGACGATCAAGCTCAAGGACGACAGGATCAATCTCGTCTTCGAAATCAAGGAAAACGAGAAGCTCGGGGTCCGGCAGATCGTATTCGCCGGCAACGCCGCTTTTCCGCGCAACAAGCTCACCGGCGTGGTCAAGACCGGCGTCACTAATCCGTTGAGCTTTGCGCTCGATAACGACAGCTACGATCCCGACAAGGTCGCGAACGATGGCGATCTTTTGCGCAAATTCTATCGCGCCCACGGCTACGACGACGTCCATGTGGTCGCGTCGTCGAGCTACGACGTCGACAAGGCTGGCGTCGTCGTTGTCTTCAAGATCGACGAAGGCCCGCAATACCGCTTCGGCAAGGTCGATATCGACTCGCGCCTGAAGACCGTGGCCGCGCCGGAGCTGATGCAGTATCTGCGTACGCAATCTGGCGAAGTCTACGACGCCGACGCAGTGGACAAGACCGTCGGGGATCTGGCGATGCAGCTCGCCAAAAGCGGCGAGCTGTTCGCCAATGTATCGGTGCGAACCAGCCGCTTGGCGGACCGCCACCTGATCGATCTCATCTACATCGTCGATCAGGGCAAGCGGCTCTATGTCGAGCGCATCGAGATCCACGGCAATACCAAAACCCGCGACGAGGTGATCCGCCGCGAATTCGATTTCGGCGAGGGCGATGCCTATAACCGCGCGCTGGTCGACCGTGGCGAGCGCCACCTCAAGGCGCTCGGCTACTTCAAATCGGTGAAGATCGATACCAAGCCAGGCTCGGCGCCCGATCGTGTGGTCCTCGACGTCGCGGTCGAAGACCAGAAGACCGGCGATTTTTCCATCGCCGGCGGCTATTCCACGACCGACGGCTGGCTGGCACAAATCAGCATCGGCGACAGGAATTTCCTCGGCACCGGCGACATCGCCAAGGCCTCGGTGATGTACGGCCAATATGCCCGCGGTTTTGATCTCTCCTTCATCGACCCTTATGCCCTCGGCCCGCGGGTCTCGCTCGGCGGCGAACTGTTCGGCAAGCAATCCTTCGCCAACAGCAATCAGTCCTACGACACCTCGCTCTACGGCGCCAAGCTGCTGCTCGGCACGCCGTTGAGCGACCAGCTCGGCGTGACATGGAATTACTCGATCTACAATCAGGGCGTTTCGCTTCCTGCCGGCAACGCCGCCTCGCTGCCGATCCAGCAGGCGGCGCAAGCCGGCCCCTCGTGGGTATCCTCGGTCGGCAACAGCGTGGTCTATTCCACGCTCGACGACGCCCGGCATCCGACCGACGGCATCCGCGTCCAGACCAACAACGATTTTGCCGGGCTCGGCGGCGCGACAAAATTCGCGCGCACCACCGAAGACGTGCGCTACTACCATCCGATCGTCGGCGACGTGGTCGGCATGGTGCGGACGCAGGGCGGCTACGTCACGCCGTGGGGTGGCCAGCCCTTGCCGCTGATCAACGGCTTCTTCGGCGGGCCGCAGCTGGTGCGCGGCTTCGCGCCCAACGGTTTTGGCCCGCGCGACATCACGCCCGGCACGACGATGGATAATGTCGGCGGCAATGTCTATTGGACATCGTCGGCCGAATTGCAGGCGCCGGTGCCGCTGGTTCCGGCAGACGCGCAATTGAAGATGGCGCTGTTCTCCGACGTCGGCAGCCTGTGGGCTAACGGCGCGTCGAGCGTGTCGAACCTCAACGCGCTGTCGCCGGCGCAGCAGATCGCCAATTCGCATGCGCTCCGCGCCTCGGTCGGCGGCAGTTTGATCTGGGATTCGATGTTCGGCCCGCTGCGCGTCGATTACGCCTTCCCGTTCGCCAAGCAGCCTTACGACGTGACGCAGCGCCTGCAATTTACCGCCGGCGCCTGGTGAGCGGCGCGGTTCAGTCACACTTGAGCGTAATGCCGCCGTCGACCACGAGCTCGAGGCCTGTGACGTAGCGGCTTTCGTCGCTGGCCAGGTACACCGCCGCCCAGGCGACGTCCCAGGCATCGCCGCCGAATCCCATCGGCACCTGGCGGTCGCGGGTGCGCCACATCTCTTCGATGTCGCCTCCCGCGTAACTCTTGGCCAGCCCCGCGCTGTGCTCGACCATCGGCGTCTTCATCAGTCCGGGCAGGATGGCGTTCACCCTGATCCGTTTGGCCGCATATTCCACCGCGGTGGTTTTGGTGAGCTGATTGAGCGCGGCTTTGGTGGCGTAATAGGTCGCGTAGGGCACGCCGGTGTAGCGGATCGACGCGATCGAGGAGATGTTGATGATCGAGCCGCCGCCCTGCCGCTCCATGACCGGGATCACGTGTTTCATGGTCAGATAGGCGCTCTTGAGATTGACGGCGAAGATGCGGTCCCAGTCGGCTTCCGCAAGCTCGACGACGCCGCCGACCACGGCAATGCCGACATTGTTGTCGAGCACGTCGATGCGGCCGAAAGCCGAGACGCAGGCATCGACCATCGCGGCGACATCGGCGGCCTTGCTGACGTCGGCGCGATGCGCCGCGGCTTGGCCGCCTTCGTCCTTGATGATCCGCGCGGTCTCTTCGGCGGCGGCCGGATTGATGTCGGCGCAGAATACGCGCGCGCCCTCGCGCGCAAACGCCACCGCCGTCGCCTTGCCGTTGCCCCAACCCGGCCCGATCGAACCGGCACCGACGACGAGCGCCACTTTGCCCTTGAGCCGGTCGGCCATGGCAATCCTCCCGTTTCAGGTCTTCATTTTCTTCGCGTCGAGCTCGCGTAGCTCGGTCTTGAGGATTTTGCCGTAATTGTTCTTCGGCAACGCACTTACGAACACATAATCCTTCGGCCGTTTGAATCTGGCGATGCCGTTGAGGCACAGCGCATCGAGCTCGTCGCAATCGGCGTCGCCGACGACATAGGCGACGACGACTTCGCCCCATTTTGGATCGGGCCGCCCGATTACCGAGACCTCGCGGACGCTTGTGTGCTCGAGCAGGATTTCCTCGACCTCGCGTGGATAGATATTGGAGCCGCCGGAAATGATGACGTCCTTGGAGCGGTCCTTCAATGTCAGATAGCCTTCGGCATCGAACGCGCCGACGTCGCCGGTGTGCAGCCAGCCGCCGCGCAGCGTCGCCGCCGACGCCTCCGGATTGTTCCAGTAGCCCGGCATCACCACGTCGCCGCGGCACAAAATTTCGCCGGTCTCGCCGGTCGGCAACGCGCGATCGTCGCCGTCGGCGATCATCACTTCGAGGCAGCCGAAGGGTCGGCCGGCGGAGCCCAGCCGTTCGGCCCAGCGTGGATGATCGCGGTCGGCAATCTCTTGCTTCGACAAGGTGGTGATGGTCATCGGGCTTTCGCCCTGGCCGTAGATTTGCGCGAAGCACGGACCGAAGCGATCGATGGCGGCGCGCGCATCGGCGACATACATCGGCGCGCCGCCCCAGATGATAGTCCCAATGTGATCGGCGTTGCAGGACGTGGGGCAGTCGACCAGCCGCTTGACCATGGTCGGCGCGGCGAACATCGACGTGCCCGGCCAAGCATCGATCAGCTGCATCACTTCGTCGGCTTCAAAACTGCTCGATTCCGGCACCACGTTGACGCCGAGCCGTGCCACGTGCGCCATCATGTAAAGGCCGGAGCCGTGGCTCATCGGCGCGGCATGCAGGAGCGGACTGCCGGGCGCGATGGGATTGACTTCGCTCGCATAAGCGAAGCTCGCCGCCGCGAGCACGCGATGGGTGAGCATGGCGCCCTTCGGCCGGCCCGTGGTGCCGGAGGTGTAGAACAGCCACGCGAGATCGTCGCCGCCGCACGGCCACGGGGTGATCGGATCGGCGGCGAACAGCGCTTCGTAATCGCGGCTGCCGATCACGATCAGGCGTTCCAGCGTCGGCGGCGCGTGCGGCGCGATCTCGGCGTCGAGCCCATCCGATGCGAAGCAAACGCGGGCGCCGGAATGCTGCAAAATGTTGCCAAGCTCGCGGCCGTGCAGTTTGGCGTTGGCCGGCACCGCGGCCAACCCAGCATGCCAGATTCCGAAGATGAGCTCGACATAGTCGGGGCAGTTCTTCGCCGCGATGGCTACACGCTCGCCGGGTTTAAGGCCGAAGCGCTGCCTGAGTGACGCCGCAAGTTTCGACGCGCGTGCGGCAACGTCGCCATAATTCTTGATGATCCGCGAACCCAATCCCAGCGCCGGCCGATCGCCGTGGCTCAATCCTGCGCGATGGAGCCACAGCGCCAGGTTCACGATTCTAGCCCTTCCACAGCGGCGCGAATTGTGTGGCGACTATCTGCTCGTACGGCACATCGCCGTCGAGCACGCCCTGGCTGCGCAAAAACGCCGTCATGCCGGCGATGAAGTCGCGCGACAACGTCGCGTCGTAATAAGGCAAATCGCGGCGGACCAGCTCGGTGATCAGGCCGGCCTCGGTCGGCGGAAACAGCTTCCGTCCGACGTCGCCGGCGCGCGATACATCGGCTTTCAACGCAGCCTGCGTCTTGACGATGGCGCGCACCGCCGCGGCAACCGTGTCGGGCGAACGCGCGATCAGCTCGTCCGACGCCGTGATGGCCGGCGCTGTAAAATTGAAGCATTGCTTCGGTCCGTCGCCGCGGCGGGCATCGATGATAACGGTGCCGTAACCACCGCGCACCGCGACCTCCGCGCCCATGCCGTTGGCCCAAAAGCCGTCGAGCTTGCGGTCTTCGAGCGCCTTCGATGCCATGACGCCGAAATTCGGCACGTCGCCAATAAGGCCCGGCACCGGTGCGATATTGACCTTGTCGCGTTCGAGATCGATGCCGGCCGCGATCAGCAGTCCGCGCAGGCCGGTATTGACCCATGGCGCGGCGCCGATGGTGCGGCCCTTGACGACGCTGAGATCGCCGCGCTTGGCGCCGAGATCGGAGCGCATCACCAGAAACCAGTACATGCCCTGGGCTTGAGCCGCGATCAGCTTGGCGCCCTTGTAGCCGGGAAACGCCGCCGGCACCGCGTGCGCCGCGCCGCCGACGAAATCGATCTTGCCGTCGCGCAGCGCCTCGTAGGCCTTGTCGACCGGGTAGACCAGCTCGAGCGAGACATCGAGCCCTTCGGCCTTGAAGAAACCGAGCTCGACCGCGGCCTCGGCAACGAAATAGGACGGCGAAATTTTATCCGGGACTGCAAGTTTCATGACGATTTCTTTCCATCGAGCAACCAACCAAATTTTTCGCGCGCCTTCTTGGCGACTTCCGGGCTCGGCGTATTGCTCGGCGGAAACTTTTCGCGCCAGTGCCACGGCTTGCAGGCATTGATCAGCGCCACCGAGTGGGTGAAGTCGCCGGCGGCGCGGCGCTCCGGCGGGATCGCCGGGTCGGCGCTGGAATCCCATGAGCCGGTGATGAACTGGATCGATTCCTTGGGGTCGGTGCGCGTCAGCATCGCCCACAGCATCTGGTCGAGATTGGTGACGTCGACGTCGTCGTCGCAGACCACGATGTATTTCGAGGCATAGGCCGAGGCGCCGCATTGCGCCGCGACGTGCGCCGCCTGCACGGCGTGGCCGGGATAGCGCTGCGTGATCGAGACGGCGTGGAGCATGCGCGCGCCGCCGACTTCGTGACACCACACCTGTTGCACGCCCGGCACGCCCGCATTGGTCATGTTCTGCCGGATCATCGCCGAGCGCATCACCGCGCGATAGCGCGCCATCTCGTCGGGCCCGCCGCCCATCGGCGGCACGCCGACCAGGATCGGATCGTTGCGGTGATAGATCGCCGCGATATCCAGCACCGGGATCGGCCGCTTGCCGCCGGCATAGTGCCCGGTCCATTCGCCGAACGGGCCTTCATCCTTGCGCTTGTCGGGCGTGACGTAACCTTCGAGCACGATCTCGGCATTGGCCGGGAAGGGCAGGCCGGTGACCTTGCCGCGCACCATCTTGGTCGGCCGGCCGCGCATGCCGCCGACGATGTCGAGCTCGAACGTGCCGTAGGGCGCCTCGACGCCGCCGTAGAAGAACGCCAGCGGATCGCCGCCGAGCACCATCACCACCGGCATGGCTTCGCCGCGCGCCCAATATTTCTCGCGATGGATATAGCCGTGATGGCCGCGCGCGGTGACGAAGCCGACCGACGTCTTGTCGTGCACCATGGCCCGATAGGCGCCGGCATTGAGCCAGTTCTCTTCCGGGTCGCGGGTGATGCTGTAGGTGCCGGTGCCGATGTAGCGGCCGCCGTCCTTCTCGTGCCAGATCGGCGACGGGAATTTGGTGACGTCGATGGCGTCGCCGGTGAGCACGTTTTCCAGCACCGGGCCGTCGTCGACGATCTCGTGCGCAAGCAATTTCGGGTCCACCAAATAGGCTTCGCGATACGCGTCGCTCAATTCCCACTTGTTGAGGTGATCGGGAAAGCCCAGCGTCATGTTGCGCCGGGTGCCGGCGAACATGTTGAGCAGCACGCGAAAGCCTTTCGGGCAGCCGGGGACGTCGTCGAACACCACGCACGGTCCGTCCTCGGCGCGCAGGATGGCTTCGGCGGCGAGCCCGATATCCTCCTGCCAGCTGGCGCCCTTGACGTTTTTGACCTCGCCGAGTGCCTCGGCGGCGCTAAGCCATTCCCGCAGATCGTCGTAGCCGATCGCGGCCTTGATATTGCTGTGCTGGTTCATGGGGTACTCCAGGGACGGCGGTCAGGATGGCCGCCGCGCCGGGCTTGTCAATGCTTGGCGGCCTGGACGCGGCCGCGGCAGCCATGCTGGGATGCAATGACGCGGGTGAGGGCCGATCCCATGACTGGGCGTTTCACGACAATTACCGTCGAAAAGATCGGCCCGGTCGCGCGCCTCACCCTGAACCGGCCCGAGCGCGCCAACGCGCTCAATGCCGCCATGCTCGGCGAAATCGGTGTCACGCTGGACGAGATCGAACGCGATGCCGGCTTGCGCGCGCTGATCGTCACCGGCGCCGGCGCCGCCTTCTCATCGGGTTTCGATCTCAAGGAGCAGATGGAACGCCGCCCTGTCGGGGTTGAATCTTGGCGCGCGATCCTTCGCAAGGATTTCGATACCATCATGCGCTTTTGGCATTTCCCGCTGCCGACCATCGCGACGGTGCGGGGACCGTGTCTTGCCGGCGCTTGCGAGCTGGCGCTGGCTTGCGACATCACGATCGCCTCGGATGATGCGTTCTTCGGCGAACCGGAGCTTAAATTCGGCGCCGGCATTGTCGCACTGATACTGCCGTGGGTGGTCGGCCCCAAGATCGCCAAGGAGATCATCCTGTTGGGCGAAGACCGGATTCCGGCCGCCCGCGCGCACGCGATCGGCATGGTCAATCGCATCGTGGCGTCGGCCGAGCTCGATCGGGTTGGGCTCGCCATGGCGAACCACATCGCGGCGATCGATCCAAATCTCGTCAAGCAAACCAAGCGCGCCATCAATCGCTCCTTCGAAGCGCGCAACATGCTGGACGCTCTCGAAGAGGGGCTCGCCATCGATCTGGCGATCGAAGGCGCCGGCTCACCCGACAAGATCCAGTTCATGGAGATCGCGCGGCGCGATGGTCTCAAAGCCGCGCTGGCTTGGCGCGACGCCCGGTTTCCCGGCCGCACGACATGAGCGGCGCGCTTGCCGAAATTCTCTGCGATGCGCTGAAGCCGCCCGGTCGTGCTGTCGAAAGCACGAACGGCGAGTCGCAACGAGCCGATGGCCTCTTGGACATTGCAAAACGTGTGCGACACGCGCTCGCCGAGCGGCATGTCGCGCCCCATGAACCCGTCC
Organism: uncultured Alphaproteobacteria bacterium; assembly: GCA_963821175.1. Classification (GTDB taxonomy): domain Bacteria; phylum Pseudomonadota; class Alphaproteobacteria; order Rhizobiales; family Xanthobacteraceae; genus BOG-931. The sequence continues at coordinate 316,414 of CAWGCU010000007.1, read as the reverse complement.
ATGTGAGCATCGGCAATAGACCATCCGATCTCGGCGCCTTGCTCGGCATCTGGCAGGCCGATGCCGTCGCCGTGCCGATCCATGCCTTGGCTGCGGCGTCGACCGTCGCGCGGGTGCAACGCATATCCCGCGCGCGATTTTTGCTTGACCGCGACCGGCTCGATGCGATCGGCGAAGCGCCGCCGCCGGATCGTGCGCTGTTGCACGATGCCGCTTTGGTCATCTTCACGTCGGGCAGCACCGGAGAACCTAAGGGCGTCGTCATCGGACATCGGCGCCTTGCCGATAAGCTTGCTGTTCTCGATCGGCTGTTGAACATCGCACCGAATGACGTCGTGCTGTTGCCGCTGCAGCTCGTTTTTATCTTCGGTCTCTGGGTGAGCCTGTTGACGCTCATGAAAGGCGCGCGGCTCATTCTGGTTCCGAAATTCACCGAGGAGGCGATGGCGCGTGGCCTTGCGGAAGCAACCGTCTTGGCCGGTGTCCCCTCGATGTTTCGCACTGTGCTGACTTATCCCGCAGTTATGGCGCCAAAACTTCGTGCGATGCTGAGCGGCGGCGAGGTACTGGCACCGGCATTGGCGCACGCCATGGGGCGGCTCGCACCCGCGGCGATCCATGATCTCTATGGCCTGACCGAAACCGGCTCGTGCGATTTCCATCTCGGACCCACAGGCCAGCCGCAGGGTTTCGGCACGATCGGACATCCGACCGATGGCGTCGCGTTTCGGATCGCGCGGGACGGCGCCGCCGTCGCGGCCGGCGAAACGGGCGAGCTGCAAATCCGCACGCCGTTCGGCATGCTCGGCTATCTGGACGGCACCGCATTGACCGAAGCCTCGTTCGACGGCGGCTATTTCAAGACCGGAGACTTGGTGCGGCTGACGGCGGACGGTGCTGTCGCGCTCATCGGACGCGCCAAGGACATTATCTCGCGCGGCGGCAACAAGATTGCGCCGCTCGAGATTGACAATCTCTTGGCAGAGCACCCCGAGATTGCGGCGGCGCTTTGCGCCGGCGTTGCCGATGAACGTCTCGGCGAAGTCATTCATGCCGTCATCGTGACGCGTGCCGGCGCCCGCTTGGATGCCAAAACCTTGCGCGACTGGCTGCTGGCGCGTACCGAACGCTTCAAGGTGCCGGATGTTTTCCACTTCCGCGACGCGCTGCCCAGCGGAGCGAGCGGCAAGGCCGACCGCAGGGCCGTTGCGCAACTCGCGGCGCAGCCGGGCAATCGGCGTTGACAACAAGGTGCAAGCCGCGCCGATAATGGCCGCCATGCATTGCCAGGCGAGCGAGAATTCGCCGACCGCGACCGGAGGGAAGCCATGAACCGCCCGACCCAAGGATTTCCAGCTATCCTCGACAAGCGCGGCTCGCCGCACGTGCGCCGCTTCGACGAACAGCGCTGGCTGATCGACAACGTCATCCGCGCCAACGGCATCGACTGGGACCAGCCGCGCTCGCTCTATATCCACTTGCCGTGCGGCATCGAGGCCAACGCCGATTTTGCCACGATCCGCGAGCGGGTGAAGAAGATGGCCGATATCGGCCCGGCTTTTGCCGCCGTGGCGAAGCGCCGCGAGGCCAAGGCCAATGCCGCGGCGCTTGCTGACCGCAAGGTCACGGCGCGCGATAATTTCTTCATGGCCGCGGTGCATTGGGGCGCGGCGCAATGGCCCTATGACGAGAACGACGAGACCAACGTCGCCTACAACAACAAGAAGCGCGAGTGCTACGCCAAATATGCGACGCTCGCCGATCATCATGTCGAGGCGGTGTGGGTGCCGTTCAAGGACAAGGCGATCCCAGCCTGGCTGCATCTGCCGCCCGGCCACACCGGCGGTAAGCTGCCGGTGGTGATCTCTATTCCCGGGATGGACAGCTACAAGGAGATCCAGGTCGCGCTCTATGGCGACAAATATCTCAACCGCGGCATGGCGGTGCTGGCGATCGACGGACCGGGCCAATACGAAGCGCCGATGATCGGCCTGCACTTCACCATGGAGAACTGGATGGCAACCGGGCCGGCTTTGGTCGATTGGATCGCGGCTCGGCCCGAGCTCGACGTGACAAAGATCGGCGTCGCCGGCACCAGCTTCGGCTCGCTGTTCGGCACGGTACTGACCGCTCATGAGTCGCGCATAAAAGCCTGCGCGGTGATGTCGGTGTGCCACGAGCCGGGCTGCCACACCATTTTCCAGGAAGCCTCGCCGACCTTCAAGAAGCGCTTCATGTACATGTCGGGCATCACCGACGAGGACGAGTTCGACGCGTTCCGCAAAAAGATCACCTGGGAAGGCCACGCCAACAGGATCAAGGTGCCGTATCTGTGCGTCGCCGGCGAAGCCGAGGAATTGAGCCCGCTGGAACATTCCGAGCGGCTGATGGCGGCGCTGCAGGGGCCGAAGCAGATGGTGGTCTATCAGGAATCGCGCCACTCGGTCGGCAACGTACCGGCCGCCAATCTCGGCCCGTTCCCGTCGATCCTGCTCGCCGACTGGCTCGCCGACCGCCTCGCCGGCAAGGCTTTTGTCAGCGAGCGCTGGTACGTCACCGGCTCGGGCGAGATCAACAAGACGGCGTATTGAGGTGCCGTCATTCCGGGGCGCGCGCAGCGCGAACCCGGAATCCATACTCACAGTCGTAGCGGGTTCTGCACCGACGGTGGTTATCGATTCCGGATAACCGCTTCGCGGTTTCCGGAATGACGAGGAATGGCGCTTCCGGATTGAGCCTCGCTTAGTCCGAACTACGAGTTCATTATGAAACGTCGAGACTTTCTGCATTTGGCAGCGGGCACCGCTACATTGGCGCTGCCGCGCATCGCGCTGGCGGACAATTATCCGTCGCGGCCGGTGCGCGTCATCGTCGGGCTGCCGCCGGCCAATTCGCCCGACATCATCGCGCGGCTGATCGGTGGATGGCTGTCGGAGCGGCTCGGCCAGCCGTTTGTCGTCGAGAACCGGCCCGGCGCCGCCACCAATATCGCCACCGAGCTCGTCGTGCGCGCGGCGCCTGACGGCTACACGCTGCTCCTCGTCGTCGCCGGCAACACCGTCAACGGCTCGGTGTTCAAAAATCTCAACTACGATTTCAGCCGCGACATTGCGCCGGTCGCCAGCATCGGCGGCATCCCGCTGGCCATGGCGGTCACGCCGTCGTTCCCAGCCAACACGGTTCCTGAATTCATCGCCTATGCCAAAGCCAATCCGGGCAAGATCTATATGGCCTCGTCAGGCAATGGCAGCGTGTTGCACGTCGCCGGCGCGTTGTTTCAGATGATGGCCGGCGTCGATCTCACTCATGTCCCGTATCGCAACAGCCTGTTTCCCGATCTGCTCAGCGGACAGGTGCAAGTTACGTTCAGCCCGGTCCCGGCCGTGATCGGCTACGTTCAAGCGGGCAAGCTGCGGGCACTGGCGGTGACGACCGCGCAGCGCCTCGATGTATTGCCCGACGTGCCCACCGTGGCGGAATTCGTCCCCGGCTATGAAGCGATCGGCTGGCTCGGTCTCGGCGCGCCGAAAGGCACATCTGCCGGTATTATCGATAAGCTCAACACCGCGGTTGCAGATGGGCTCGCCGATCCAAAATTCAAGGCGCGGTTGAGCGAATTGGGCGTCGTCGTCAATCCGATGAGCTCGGCCGAATTCGCAAGCTACATCACCACGGAAACCGAGAAGTGGGCGAAGGTGGTGAAGTTCGCAGATATTCGACCGGAATGATTCCGGGCTACTGCGCCTTGCTCGCCGCCGCCGCCCGCCGCATGCCCAGCAGTCCGCGCGGGAAGAACAGCACCACCAAAATGAAGATCACGCCGATGAACGACATCCAATTCACGGTCATCGACGAAATATAGTCCTGCAGCATCACGAACAGTGCGGCGCCGACCAGCGGGCCCCAGAACGTGCGCATGCCGCCGATCACGGTCATGACCACGAAATAGCCCGACAACGTATAGTGCAAGGTCAACGGATCGGCGAAATTGTTGAGTAGCGCATAGAGCGTGCCGGCAAGTGCCGCGATGAAGCAGGAGATCGAGAACGATATCCAGACATGCCGCTCCACCGGAATGCCGAGGAAGCGGGCGCGGCGCTCGTTCTCGCGGATCGCAACCAGGGTGCGGCCGAACGGCGAGCGCAGCAGTAGGCCCATCAGGGCCACGGCGGCGGCGAAGATCGCCAGCAAAAAGAAATAGAACCGGGTCTCGCCATTTGTGATGTCGAACGTGAATCGGCCGAAGCCGATCGGCTCGCGATGAAAATCGCGCAGGCCGTCGAAGCCGCCGGTGAAGTCGTTCCAGCTATAGGCGAGGTAATACCAGAGCTGGCCGAAGGCGATGGTGCACATGGCGAAATAGACGCCGCGGCGGCGCACGATCAGCATGCCGAATAGCGTGCCGGCGAGACCGCCGAACAGCACGCCGGCCAGCATGGCAAGCGGCGTCGAATGCACGAGGTAGCGCAGCGTGAGCCCGGCGCCGTAGGCGCCAAGTCCGAAATAGGCCGCGTGCCCAAAACTCAATACGCCGGTGAAGCCGAGCAAAATGTTGAGCCCCATGGCGGCCAGTCCGAACACCAACACCTTGCTGGCGAGCGCGGTATAGCCGCCAAGCGACGGCAGCCAGAACGGCACGGTGATCAACACTGTCCAAATGGCGACGAGCACGATCAGGTCTTGGCCTTTGGGCAGGCGCTCCTTGGCGGCGGCAAAGAAGGCGCTCATGAGAACATGCCTTCCTCACCCAACAGCCCGCGCGGCCGGATGAGCAGCACCGCCATCAGGATGGCGTAGATCACCGCCTCGCTGGCGGCCGGAAAGAACACGGTGGTCAGCGCCGCCGCCATGCCGATCAACAAGCCGCCGCATAAAGTGCCGATCAGGCTGCCGACGCCGCCGACGATGATGGCGATGAAACTCGGCATCAGCAGATCGTCGCCCATATTCGGGTTGAGCCCGATCTGGCCGGCGGCAAGCACGCCGCTCAAGCCCGCCAGCAGGCAGCCGACGGCAAAATTGAAGGTGCGCAGATTGCGCACATTGACGCCGAGCGTCGCCACGGTTTCGAGATCGAAGGTGCCGGCGCGGATGCGAAGCCCGATGCGGGTGTAGCGCAGGAAAGCGAACAGCCCGACCACGGTGACGATGACGATCGTCACCATGAAGACCCGGTACCAGGTGATGAAGAATAGCGTCGGCGTGATCGGCTGCGCCAGCATGTCGGGCAGGCCCATCGGCAGGCCGTTGGGGCCCCAGATGAAGCGCGAGGCGTCCTGGATCACGAACGCCAGCCCGAATGTCAGCAGCAGGCTATAGACCGGATCGCGGTTATAGATGCGGCGGATCATCAGCCGCTCGACCAAAACGCCGAGCAGCGCGGTGAGCAACGGTGAAACCAGCAACGCGCCCCAATAACCCAGCGTCGGCGACAGCGTGTAGGCGAGATAGCCGCCGAGCGCCAGGAAGTTACCGTGGGCGAAGTTGATGACGTTCGAGAGATTGAGGATCAGCGACAGGCCGAGCGCCATCAGCACGTAGAACGCGCCGATGATCAGCCCGTTGGTGACGTTGAACAGTACGACCTGCCACATCTGCCGCTCTGCGTTCGATTGTCTCGCCGCAACGCGCGATGGATCAGGCCGGCTGCTCCATCTTGCATCCGGTATCGGCGACCGAACCGGCGGCTTCCTCGCCCGGCACCAGCGCCGCGACGGTGAAGATGTCGGCGGGGTCCGACTTCGGCGGATGCATTTCACCGACGAAGATGTTCGGCATCAATTCGTGATCGCCGGCGCGATAGCGCACCTTGCCGGGCTGCAACGCCACGTCGGGCGGCAGCTCGAAGTCTTCCAGCGCCTTGGCCATCTTCGGGCCTTCGAGCGTCTTCGCCTTGGCGGCGGCGAGCCGGACCGTGTGCATCGAGACGTAGCCGAACCAGTCGCGCGCCGACGGCGTCTTCTTGGTCGCCGCCCGGTAGTCGGCGACGAACTTCACGACCTCGGGCACGTTCGGCTGGTTCCAATACCACTCCATGTCCCACCAGCCGGTTTGCGCCTCCGGCGACACCGCCTTGACGGTTTCCAATTCGAACAGCGCGCCGCCGAGCGCCATATCCTTCTGCATGCCGAACTGGGTGAATTGCTTCATGCAATTGATCTGCGTCAGCCCGCCCATATTGTTGAGCAGCACGTTCGGCTTGTAACCCTTGGCCTTGATCAGGGTGGCGGAGAAATCGGTGTTGTTGATCGGCAGGTAGTCGCCGTCATAGGTGCCGCCGAGCTTGGTCAGCGCCTTGATGAAGCCGTCCTGCAAGGTGTGGCCGTAGGCGTAATCCGGCGTGATGAAGAACCATTTCTTGCCGAAACGTTTCACCAGTTCGGGCGTCACCGCGTTGGCGTCCATCGAGGTGGTGTTGCAGACCCGAAACACGTTCCATTTGCAATTGGTCCCGGTGATCGGATCGGTGTGGCCGCCGGGCACGATGTGCAACACCTTCTTCTCGAACGTCACCTGCGACATGGCGTAGGCGATGCCGGAATTCACATCGCCGAGGATGACGTCGACTTGATCGCGGTCGATCAGCTTGCGCGTCTTCTGCACGCCGGTGCCGACGTCGTTGGCCGAGTCCTCGACCAGGAGCTGGACCTGGCGGCCCAAAATGCCGCCGTTCTTGTTGATCTCGGCCTCGGCATATTTGGCGCCGTCGACCTCGCTTTGCGCCAGTGCCGACAACACGCCGGTCAGCGGATTGACCATGCCGATCTTGACCGGCTCCTCGCCGAGCGCGGAGACGATGAACGGTGCGGCGATGACCTGGCTGGCGCCGAGCGCGATGCCGGCCTTGAGCAGCGTGCGACGGCGTACCGCCGTGTCGAGTACCGCTGCGTCGAGCACCGCTGCGTCGAGTACCGACCTGTCGAATTGTGACATTCTTGATCCTCCCTGGTGACGTTGTTTTGTTTTTATGCCGGGTCTTTTGCCGCCCAGGCTACAAACATCTTCTACCCCGCTCCGAGTGCGGTCAAGGCGATGCGGACGCCTGCCGAATGCGACTTAGGTCGCATCGTCGCGGCGCGCGGCATTCGCCTTTTCGGGCCGAGGGTGTATGACCTGCGCAGCATTTTGCCTCTCGGATGGTCATGCCTATGGACGTTTTCGAAGCCGTCGACTCGCGCATCGCCTGCCGCTGGTTTCTCGACAAGCCGGTCGACGCCAAAATCGTCCGCGATCTCATTACGCGGGCCGCCCGCGCCGCTTCCGGCGGCAATCTGCAGTCCTGGCAGATCTATGCGCTCGCCGGCGCGCCGCTTGCCGAGCTCAAGCGCAAGGTCGCCGCCCATATCGCCGGCCGCGATCCGCGCCACGACGATGCCGAATATCCGATCTACCCGAAGACCATGTGGGAGCCTTACAAATCGCGCCGCGAGGAACACGGCGTGCAGCTTTACGGCGCGCTCGGCGTCGCCCGCGACGATGCCGAGGGGCGGCTCGCGCAATACAAGCGCAATTTCGAATTTTTCAACGCGCCGGTGGCGCTGTTCATCGCCATCGACCGCAAGCTCGGGCCCGGCCAGTGGGCCGATCTCGGCGGCTATATCCACGCTTTGGCGGTCCTCGCCCGCGGCTACGGCCTCGATACCTGCCCGCAGGAATCCTGGGCCCGCATGCACCGCATCGTCGGCGAGTTCGTCAAAATGCCGCCGGAACAGATGCTGTTCTGCGCCGTGGCGATTGGCTACGGCGACCACGGCCATGCGGCCAACAGTTTTCGTTCGCCACGCGCGGAGGTCGATGAGTTCTGCAAGTTTTTTGGTTTCGAGTAGCTTCGTTTTTTGCGTTTGATGGCGCGCCCGGGCGGGTCGCGCGTTTGCGTCTTGCCTGTCCCGGATGGTTGGTATCGAATAAAGTCGCGTGCACAGATCGATATCAAGTCGACAGGACAAATTCATGAAGATCGAGATCGAATACTGCGGTCAGTGAGGCTATGAACCGCGCGCCCGTGAGGCGGGGGAACTGATCACCAAACTGCAACCCTCGGCGCAATTAAGCCTGCGGCGGTCGAGTGGCGGCGTTTTCGAGATTCGCGTTGACGACCGACTCGCGTTCTCGAAGAAAGCGACCGGCCGCTTTCCGACGAGCGAAGAGATCGCCGGCTGTCTCGCCTAAAACCTAAAGCTCAGCCCGGCGGCTCCATCCGGGCTACGTACGAGGTCTAACCCACGCCCCAGGGGCGAGGGAAAGCGTGCCCGTATGTGTTCGCCGTCGCGTCCGTTATCGATGCGCGTTGCTAAACGTAGCGTACGATTCGTAGTTGCTGTGGACGGAAGGGTTGCAGCTGATGATGCGGCAGCGCGGACTGCGTTTGGTACACGCCGACATGGCGCTGTAGGTGGCAGAGAGTCGGTTCGGATAACCCCATGACCGACCCCTCGCTTGTCCGTCCGTCGCAAGGCAGCCCCACGCGGCCGTGCTGGTTGCGGACCCCGCGGTCGATGGCATGCGGTAGCCTTGAGGGTAGTAATAATACCGCCCATTGCCGCTATATTGGCAGCGCTCCGGGTAAATATCGCAAAACTGCGTGGCCGCGCGCGCAACGGAAACGCCCGTTATGATCAGGGCCAAAGCCGCCAGCGCCACGTAAGCAAAATTCATGCGCAACGTCATGTTCCCCCTCCCTGTCGATTTTCGACGCAAAGACTATACAAAGCCGCCGCAATTGGCGCGTGCAATTTGTCCGCTCTCCACGGGAAGAGGGCAGGCGCCTTGAACCCATCAATTTACCCATTAGCTCCAATGTGATAGGCTGCAACTATCTGGTCAGGAGACGCCCCGATGCATCTCAACGCCCTGGGTTATGTCGGTATCCGCACCAAGAACCTCGAGGATTGGGCGGCTTACGGCACCAACCTTCTCGGCATGCAGTTGGTCGACAAGAGCCGCGGCACGCTGGCGCTGCGCATGGACGACCGCAAGCAGCGCGTCATCATCCACACCGACGAAGACGAAGGCCCGTCGTTCTATGGCTGGGAGGTTGCCGACGCGGCAGCCCTCGATGCGCTCGCGGCACATCTGGAAAAGAACGGCGTGAGGGTCGCGCGCGGCTCGCGGGCGCTAGCAGATGAGCGCCGGGTCAGAGACCTGATTGTTTTTTCCGATCCGATTGGCAACCGGCTCGAAGCATTTCATGGCGCCGAGACCGCGACCGATCCATTCAAGCCCGGCCGTTCGATTTCCGGCTACCGCACCGGCCCGCTGGGCATGGGCCACGCCGTGCTCACCGCGGAGCGGCTCGATGAGGTGTTGCCGTTCTATACCGAGATCCTCAATTTCAAGCCGACCGACTACATTCTCAAACCCTTCAAGGCGTATTTCTTCCACATCAATCCGCGCCACCACAGCCTCGCCTTCATCGACACCGGCAAGAACGGCATCCATCACCTGATGTTCGAGGTCTGCTATCTCGACGACGTCGGCCAGGCCTACGATCTGTTGCTGCGCAAGCCGGAACTGATCGGCACCACGCTCGGCCGTCACGTCAACGATCACGTCACCTCGTTCTATTCATGGTCGCCATCGAAATTTTTGGTCGAATACGGCTGGGGCGGCCGCACCATCGACACCGGCAACTGGACGCCGCATGAGCGCACCGAAGGCCCGAGCCTGTGGGGCCACGACCGCATGTGGCTGCCGCCGGAAGGCCGCGAGGAAGCACGCAACCTGCGCATCGGCGTCGCCGAATCCGGCGGTCGCGAGCCGGTCAACGTGATGGACGGCAATTACTTGCGCGCGGCCGACGTCTGCCCGTGGTGGAACGCCAACGTGGCGGCGCGCAAGACCGGTTGAAGCACGGTGCGACGTCTTATCCGCCGCAGTTCTTCTTGCGGGACATGGCGTTCAGCTTGTCCTCTCGTGCCTTGAGAGCTTTGAACGCATCTTCAGCGTCCATCTGGGCAAAGCCGTTCGCCGGCGATATCACCATGGTCAGTGCGATGACCGGGACCGAGGCGCGGTTGGCCTGAACATCTTGCTCGGCGTGCTTGGTATCGGCAATGGCTACGCGTAATTGCGCACAATTCTTCGCGTCATCGGGCATTCTCGCCGTCAAGTTCGCGGGAAGAACGCTTTCGTGTTGCGCATTGAGCGTCAATTGTTGCGCGTACTTTTTGATGTCGTCGCCCGAGATCGCCTCGACGCTGTAGGGTGAGAGCATCTTGAGCGGCTGGAACGACACCACGAAAGCATAGGCTCTGCCCGGCTCGGCGTTGAAACGACTGGCACTCGAAGTGAAATCCGCAACCGTAATGACGTGGGGCCCGGCAGGCACGGCATCCCGAAAGTACTGTCCGTTTCCGAGCGCCCCAAAAGGGCGTCCATCGACGACGATATTGTATGTGCCTCCTGCGCCGACCAAGCCGACCGGCCGAAACACGTACAGCTCCGCAACCCCGGCCGGCGCTTGCGCCGCCGCGGTCATGGGCGAAAGCGATGCCGCCACCATTGCCCAGATCGCCGCAACCACCGCTCGGCTGATCGACATCGCCGCAAGTGCCGCTGGAAACGCGTCCCTCATCTTAGTCATTTGCTCCCCGAATTATCGTTGTCGCAAAGCGTGATCTGCTATCTACAGCCGGGCAAGGTGCTCGCCTTGTTCTCGAGCTCGAACGGCCCGAGCTTCTTCACCGCATAATCCGCATAGCTCGAATCGACCACGCGGTCGGCCGGAAAATTCGCGTTCGACATCTTGTTCGCGGTGTACCAGGCCTGCATGTCCATCATGCTGGCGGTATTGATCTTGCCGTCGGGACTGCGCGCCGGCCAGGCTTTCTGGTCGTTGAGGATTTCGGGGCGGCGCTCGATGCCGGACTTGGCGACGAGGTCGATGAAGTCGGCGCGGATCGAGCCGCCGTGATAGGCTTGGCAATAGTCGCGTACGCCGCGCAGATAGGCGACGAAATAGTTGCGCACCATGTCGGGTTTTTTCTTCGCCCAGTCGGTGTTGATCATGACCACCGCAATGGTCATCGGCGTCGGCTTCACCAGCGCGTCGACGTCGAGGAACGGCACGGCGATGTTGTCGCGCACGAACTGCGACGACCACGGCGGGATCACTTCGGCGGCGTCGATGGCCTTGTTGGCGAAGGCGAGCGCATATTGGGTGAACGGAAGCACCTTGAGATCGACGTCGTTGATGGAGAGCCCGCCGAGCGCCAACAGCTTGCCGATCTCGTAGGTCGATACCGAGCCGGTGCCGTTGGTGGCGATCACCTTGCCTTTGAGCTGCTTCGGATCGGTGATCTGGTCCTTCAGGTCCGGCCGCAGCATCAGATTGTGGCCGATGGGCGTCGAGACGCGATCCATCACCATGGTGATCGGCAGTTCTTTCTCCAACCCGTTGAAATAGCCGGCGGCGATGCCGCCCTCGATGACATCGAGCTGGTTCTGCGACAAGAGCGCGATCGAGTTCGCCGAAGTGTCGAGATCGGATGAATCGAGCTTGATGCCGACGTCTTTGAAGTAACCGCGCGCGCTCGCCCAGGCGGTCACGCCCGAGGTGATCGAGCGCACGACGCCGAGACGCACGGTGGTTTCGTCGGCGCGCGTGGCCGTCGTCGCGGCCGAGATCAGGATCACTGCTGCCGCGGCAATCGCCGTTGCCGGAATTCTGTTCGCCCAAATCATGTAATGGACCACGCCATCATGTCACCGCCCCGATGTCGATTGCCGCGCACGGGCGCGGCTCGCCAGCATCCTAGCAAGCCGAGGCCGCGGCTCGCCATGCGCAGAAAGCCGCGCCTCGCCGTCATAATCGATAGGGATGCGGCGCAGAGCGAAATCGCTTCAGATTGAAGCGATTTCGCTCTAGCATTTTGATGGAGCATGATCTTTTCGGAAAACCGGTTTCCACTTTTCCGGATCATGCTCTAGTAGTTGCGGCGCTCCGCGGTCCACTGGCCGGAGCATTGGCCGGTGCTGGTGCGCCAGCGTCCCGCCCCCGTGTTGCCGGACAATCGGCCGGTGCCGCTGGCGGATTGGCCCTGTTCGGAAACCGTCACGCGGGTTGCACCGTTCGGCGCCACGGTGCCGCTGACCTGGTAGCTTTGACCATCGGCGAACACGCGGCCACCGGCCACGCGCACGCCGTAGCGCAGCGTGCTCGGGCAATTGCCGGCCTGGGTGATGATCGTCACACTCCAGTTGCCGTCATTGCTACTGGCCGCTGGCGCGGCGGACGGGATAGCTGCAACAAGCACGGCCGCAGCCGCCATCGCGGTGAAAAAGCCCCCAGCCTTGGTCATCAGTTCGCTCCAGTTTTAGCAGGGTCGGTCGGTGGTACTGTAGGTCGGCCTGGATAGGCCGGCGGTTCATTGGCAAACGGCGTTGCGCTCTTGCCTTGGGTCTCGCCGAGCTGGAACAGCGCGCTCATATAATCGGGATCGAACGGGCCGCGGCTCGGCACGTTAAAGTTTGCCGGGATGCTGGCGATGTTGAAATCGACGCCGCTGCGCTTTGCCGCCTGATAGGCGCGATCGATCATCAGCCGTGTATCGACCTTCACCGCGGCGCCGACCGTGCCGGTGAGGATCGACGCCGTCGAGCGCGGGACGATCTGGAAGCCCGGCTGCAACCCGGTATTGATCACGACATAGAGCGCCGTCGCCGGCAGGCGATAATCGGAGGTCGCCGCCATCACGGCTGCCGGCGCCACAAAGAACTGGCCGCCGACGCCGCCGTCGACGTGCATTTCCAGGAACGGCTTGCCGTTGGCTTCGACGTCGATCAGCACCGGCGGAAAGCCGCCCGGAATGGCGCTCGACGCCAGCAGTACGTTGCGGAACAGAGCGAGCGCGGCGTCGCCGCCATTCTTGTCGGCAGCATGGGCGGCGATGGCGCCCATGTTCCACACCACCGAGCGCTCGGCATCGAGATCGGTGGTGACGATGAACAAGCGGCGGCCGCTGTTGTGGGCGGCAGCGATATCGGCGAGCAGCGCCGGCGTGATCTGTTTGGCGATCAAATCCTTCAGCGGCCAGGAATCGACAAAACTCTCGCCGGTGCCGCCGACCTCGAAAACGTCGGCCGCCGAGATTTTGGTGTAAGCGGCGCGCAGTGCGTCGTCATAGCGCGGCCCGGCAAAGACGAACGGCGCCATCAGCGCGCCGGTGCTCACGCCGGTGACCACCGCATAGTCCGGCCGTTTGCCGGACTCACTCAAGCCGTTGAGCAGGCCGGCGCCGAACGCGCCGTCGGCGCCGCCGCTCGACAGCGCGAGCCACGGTCCGGGCTGCGGCGGCAAGGCGGCGGTGAAATCCGCCACCGAATCCGCCCAGAAGCGCGCGTCCGGCATGCCGGGAATTGTGGCGGCAACCTCGTCGGCGGCCGTGAACGGGATGCGCGGCGGCAGTTGCTTGGCCTGGGGTTGCGGCTGAGCCTCCGGCGCTTTGGCAGGTGCGGCCTTATGGGCAGGTGCGGCAGGTGCTTTGCGGGCAGGTGCGTAGCGATCTTGCGCAGCCGCGAACGGCGCTGGCAAAAGCAACGGTGCCGCCAGGAGCGCAGCGGCCGTATAAACGTACCATCGTGCCATATTTGCCATGCTGTTGTGGGTATCCCGAAGTCAAAGGAAGGTTCGGGGCCCGTTCTTTCCCTGCCGCAAAGCACAATGGACCAAGACGGTCAGCAAATAGGGCCGTCCGTCGCCAAGATCAATTGGGTCCAAGTTCTTTCGCGCTGCAGTGGATGTCGCAAGTAAGCTTAGGTAGCGCCACCGGGCGCCGCAACGGCTCCCCAAAACCTATCCACGGTTACGCGTTTGTCATGGTTTTGGATCAGGCATGCCGGTCGGCGACGAATCTCGCCCCTTCGATCAGAATGGCGGCTGACGATCCGAATGGCGCCAGGGCCTGCTCGGCCTCGGTGACGAGTTCCTTCAGTCGAGCCTTGGCCGCCGGCACGCCCAGCACGCTCACCAGGGTCGCCTTGCCGGCAGCGGCATCCTTGCCGGTCTGTTTGCCGACCAGCGCCGGATCGCCTTCCAAATCGAGCAGATCGTCGGCGACCTGGAAGGCCTGGCCGACCGCCGTGCCGTAACGTTCGAGCGCTGCGCGCTGCGCGGGGGTCGCGGCGGCCAAAATGCCGCCGGCCTGGCAGGCGAAGCGCAACAGCGCGCCGGTCTTCATGGCCTGCAAGGTGCGCACGTCTTTCTCGCCGAACTCAAGCGCGGCACGGTTTTGCACGAAGCGCCCTTCGGCGGCGAGATCAAGCATCTGGCCGCCGGCCATGCCGCCGACGCCCGAAGCGCGCGCCAGCGCCATGACCAATTCGATGCGCACGCGCGGGTCGGCGTGGGTCTCTTGCCGCGACAGAATATCGAAGGCGAAGGTGAGCAAGCCATCGCCGGCCAAGATCGCGGTCGCCTCGTCGAACGCTTTGTGCGCCGTCGGCTGGCCGCGCCTTAAATCGTCATTGTCCATGGCCGGCAGGTCGTCATGCACTAGGGAGTAGCAATGCACGCATTCCAGCGCCGCGCCCGCCATCAAGGCATTTTGTCGCGGCACTTCGAACAAAGCGGCGCTTTCCACCACCAGAAACGGCCGGAAGCGCTTGCCGCCATTCAGGCACACATAGCGCATGGCCTCGATCAGCCGCGCCGGCCGGCTCAATTCACCCGGTTCGGGAGTTGCCGCCATAAGCTTATCGAGCAAAACCTCGATATCGGCGGCCACCGCATCGAGGCGCGCGAGAAAGGGGCTGTTTTTGTCGTTCATTGCGTCATTAACCGGCGGTTCCGCGACCCTGTCGGGTCCTATATTTGGTCCTGCATTTACGGGATAACGAGGGGTTCGATCGGGAAGGGCTATCTGTGGCCAACGACCTCATAGCGTCAATGGTGCTGGCGATCTGGCTGTATCTGCTCGCGGCGCGGGGTGGATTCTGGCTGGCGGCGCAACGCGATGACGACGGCCCCGCGTGGAAGGGAGCTGCGGACGGTTCTTGGCCGGCCGTCGCCGCCATTATTCCGGCGCGCGACGAGGCCGCGTGCGTGGCTGAGACCATCGCCTCGCTCATCCGGCAGAATTATCCAGGCTTGCTCCATGTGATCCTGGTCGACGACCAGAGCCGCGACGGCACCGCGCAGGTTGCGCGCGACGCCGCGGCCGCGCTCGGCGCTTCCGATCGTCTCACCGTCGTGTCGGGGCGCGCGCTGCCGCCCGGATGGACCGGCAAGCTGTGGGCGCAGCAGCAAGGCGCCGAGCTTGGCGAGACCATGCCGCTGAAGCCGGACTACGTGCTCTTCACCGATGCCGACATTGTCTATGAGCCTGACGTGCTGACGAGCCTTGTCGCGCGCGCGCAAGCCGGCGGTCTCGTGCTCACCTCGTTGATGGTAAAACTGCGCTGCGAAAGTTTTGCCGAGCGGCTGTTCATCCCGGCCTTCATTTTCTTCTTTCAGATGCTTTACCCGTTCGCCTGGGTCAACGATCCGCGTCGTGCGACGGCCGGCGCAGCCGGCGGCTGCATGCTGGTGCGCCGCGACGTGTTGCGCCAAGCGGGCGGCATGGCGGCGATCCGCGACGCTTTGATCGACGACTGCGCGCTCGGAAAAAATCTCAAAAGTTTCGGCCCGATCTGGCTCGGCTTGACCGAGCGCGTGCACAGCATTCGCGCCTATCCGGCGATCGCCGATATCCGCCGCATGGTGGCGCGCACCGCCTATGCGCAATTGCGCTATTCGCCGCTGCTGTTGGCCGGAACCGTTGTCGGGCTGGCGCTGACTTATCTCGCACCCGTGGTGCTGACCTTCTTCGCCGACGGCCTGGCGCAATATTTTGGCCTGGTCACCTGGCTGATGATGGCCTTCGCGTTCCGGCCGACATTGCGGCTTTATCGCATGTCGGCGCTGTGGGGGCTGGCGCTGCCGGCGATTGCGGCCATCTATATGGCGTTCACGCTTGATTCCGCCTATCAGCATGCCCGCGGGCGCGGCGGCATGTGGAAGGGCCGCGCCCAAGGTAATGTTTCAAAGTCCAATGCTTCGGAATTGCGATGAATGACGCGAGCACATTACGATCGGGCAAGGGTCACCGGGACGAGAATTTCCCGGTGGCGTCCTGGCTCATTGCTCAGCGCCATCGCGGGCCGATCCTGGCGTTCTACAATTTCGTGCGCACGGCGGACGACATCGCCGACCACGCGACGCTGCCGGCGGCCGAAAAACTGGCGCTGCTCGATCGGCTCGATGCCGGGCTTACCGGCAGGGACGACAGCGACGCGGTCGCGGTGCGGCTGCGCGCCGAGCTGACCGCGCATAACCTTTCGCCGAAGCACGCGCAGGATCTGCTCGCCGCGTTCAAGCTCGACGTCACCAAACTGCGCTATCGCGATTGGGACGATCTGATCGGCTATTGCACGCTGTCGGCGATGCCGGTCGGCCGTTTCGTCTGCGACGTCCACGGCGAAAGCCGCGATTGCTGGCCGGCCAATGACGCGCTGTGCGCCGCCTTGCAGATCATCAATCATTTGCAGGACTGCCAGGAGGACTACCGCGATCTCGATCGGGTTTATGTTCCGCAGGATGCGCTCGCCGCTTGCGGCACGAGTGTCGAGGCGCTCAACGCACCGCGCGCAACGCCAGCGCTGCTGCGATGTTTGCACGGGCTTGCCGAGCGCACCGAGCGGTTACTGTGCGACAGCGACGACTTTGCGACCCTGATCAACGACTGGCGGCTCGGCCTCGAAGTGTCGGTCATCAATACGCTGGCGCATCGGCTGACGCACATTCTTATGCAGCGCGATCCGTTGTGCGATCGCGTGCATTTGTCCGCGCCCGCCGTTGCCGGCTTCACCTTGGCCGGCATCATCGGCGGTACATCGCGGCGGCTCGGCCGGCGTTTGTCCGCCGCCTCGCAAAAGCCGCGGGGGGCGTAGGTGAGTCAGCCATCTCAGGCCGCCGAGCGCGCTTCCGGCAGCTCGTTCTATCGCGGCATGCGCATCCTGCCGCGCGCCGAGCGCGAGGCGATGTTCGAAATCTATTCGTTCTGCCGCGCCGTCGACGACATCGCCGACGATCCCGGGCCGCGCGAGCCGCGGCGCGGGCAACTGCAAGCCTGGCGCGCCGACATCGATGCGATCTACGCCGGCTCGCCGCCGCCGCAGCTCGCCGGTCTCGCCCAGGCGGTGCGGCAATTCAATCTCAAGCGCGACGATTTCATCGCCGTCATCGACGGCATGGCCATGGATGTGGACGCCGATATCCGCGCGCCCGACCAGGCCACGCTCGATCTTTATTGCGATCGCGTCGCTTGCGCGGTCGGGCGCCTCTCGGTGCGGGTGTTCGGCATGGCGCCCGATGCCGGACTGGCGCTCGCCCATCATTTGGGCTGCGCGCTGCAGCTCACCAACATTTTGCGCGATGTCGACGAAGACGCCGCGATGGGCCGGCTCTATCTGCCGCGCGAGGCGTTACGTGATGTTGGGATCATCAGCACCGACCCGGCGACAGTGCTGTCCAATCCGATGCTTGGCGCCGCCTGCGACAGGGTGGCGGAACTCGCACGCAAGCATTTTCAGGAAGCGCGCGCGATCATGGCGCGGTCACCGCGCCGCGTGGTGCGGGCGCCGCGGATCATGGGCGACGCCTACCGCGCCATCCTCGACAAGCTGGTCGCACGCGGTTTTGCGCCGCCGCGTAAACCGGTGCGCCATTCAAAATTGCACCTCCTTCTCATCGTGGCGCGCAATCTCGTGTGATGGCCGGGATCGTTCACATCATCGGCGCCGGCCTCTCCGGTCTGTCCGCTGCGCTGAAGCTTTCGCAGCGCGGCCGCAGTGTCGTCGTGCACGAGGCCACGGCCTTTGCCGGCGGCCGTTGCCGCTCCTATCACGATGCCGCGGTCGGCATGACCATCGACAATGGCAATCATCTCCTGCTTTCCGGCAACCACGCCGCGCTCGCTTATCTGCGCGACATCGGCGCCGCTGACCGTCTGGTCGGCCCAGCGCATGCCGAATTCTCCTTTGTCGATCTGGCGAGCGGTGAGCGCTGGATGCTGCGCTTCAACGACGGCCGGCTACCGTTGTGGATTTTCGATGCCAAGCGACGCGTTCCGGGAACGCGGGTGCTCGACTATCTGCCGCTAATGCGGCTGCTGCGCGCCGCTCCCGGCCAAGCGGTCGGCGACGTCATCGCCTGCGACGGCGTGCTCTATAAGCGCCTGGTCGAGCCGCTTTTGCTTGCGGCGCTCAACATCGATCCGCCGCAAGGCGCGGCGCGGCTCGCATCCGCCATCGTCCGCGAGACCCTCGCCACAGGCGGTCGCGCTTGCAGGCCACTGATTGCGCGAGAAGGCCTTGGCGCGACGCTGATCGAGCCGGCGCTGTCGCATCTGCAACAACGCGGCGCGCTCTTGCGGCTGGAGCACCAGTTGCGCGCGCTGCGCTTCGGGGCTGATCATGTCGAGGCGCTCGATTTCGGTGGCGAGACCATTGCGCTCGCCGCCGATGATGCCGTCATCCTCGCCGTGCCGCCCTATGTGGCGGCGCCGGTGGTCGAAGACCTCGTGGTGCCGACCGAATTCCGCGCCATCGTCAACGCGCATTTCCGTATTGCGCCGCCGGCCGACATGCCGCCGATCCTCGGCGTCATCAACGGCACGGTCGAATGGATTTTTGCTTTTCCCGGCCGCGTCTCGGTCACCATCAGCGCCGGCGATCGTCTGGTCGACGGCGCGCGCGATGTGCTGGCGAAGACGATCTGGAGCGAAGTTGCCGCCGCGACCGGCCTGCCGGCGGAATTGCCGCCGTGGCAGATCGTGCGCGAGCGCCGCGCCACGTTTGCCGCAACGCCTGAGCAGGACGCCAAACGTCCCGGCGCCGAAACCCGCTGGCGCAATTTTGCGCTGGCCGGCGATTGGACCGACACCGGCCTGCCGGCGACCATCGAAGGCGCTATCCGCTCCGGCAACCGCGCCGCCGAAGTCATCGCAAGGCTGCCGTGATGGACGACAAGCTCACCCACAGCATCGAGAGCGCGGCCCAGGCGCTGCTTGCGCGTCAGCGTCCCGACGGCCATTGGGTGTTTGAGCTCGAAGCCGACGCGACGATTCCGGCCGAATACGTGCTGCTGCGGCACTATCTGGGCGAACCCGTCGATGCCGCGCTCGAACAAAAAATCGCCGTCTATCTGCGCCGCATCCAGGGTGCCCATGGCGGCTGGCCGCTGTTCGCCGACGGCGATCTCGATATCAGCGCGACGGTGAAAGCCTATTTCGCGCTCAAGATGATCGGCGATGCCATCGACGCCGACCACATGCGCCGCGCCCGCGAGGCGGTGCTGGCCCGCGGCGGCGCTGAGCGCGCCAATGTCTTCACCCGGATCATGCTGGCTTTGTTCGGCTTCATTCCGTGGCGCGCGGTGCCGGTGATGCCGATCGAGATCATGCTGTTGCCGAAATGGTTTCCGTTCCACCTCGACAAGATCTCGTATTGGAGCCGCACCGTCATCGTGCCGCTGTTGGTGCTGATGGCGAAGAAGCCGCGGGCGCGCAACGCCAAGGGCGTGCGCATCGACGAGCTTTTCCTCGAGCCGCCGCACACCATCGGCCCGACGCCGAAAGCGCCGCAGCAGAGGGCGTCGTGGTTCTGGTTCTTCCGCGGCGTCGACAACGTTTTGCGCGCGACAGAACCGTACTTTCCCAAGCGCACGCGCCAACGCGCGGTCGATCGCGCCGTCGCCTGGGTAACCGAGCGGCTCAACGGCGAGGACGGCCTCGGCGCGATTTTCCCCGCCATGGCCAACAGCGTGATGATGTTCGACGTGCTCGGCTATCCTGAAAACTATCCGCAGCGCGCCATCGCCCGCGCATCCATCGAGAAGCTTTTGGCGGTGCACGAGCACGAGGCCTATTGCCAGCCTTGCGTCTCGCCGATCTGGGACACCGGCCTGGTTTGCCACGCGCTGTTGGAAGTCGGCGGCGAGGGCGCGGTGACGCAGGTCAAGCGCGGCCTCGACTGGCTCACTCCGAAGCAAATCCTCGACGTGCGCGGCGACTGGATCGCGCGGCGGCCAAACCTGCGGCCCGGCGGCTGGGCGTTCCAATATGCCAACGCCCATTATCCCGACGTCGACGACACCGCGGTCGTCGCCATGGCGATGGACCGCGTGCAGAACCTGTCCGGGGCTAAGGATTTCGATGCTTCGCTGGCGCGCGCCAAGGAATGGATTCTGGGCATGCAGAGCGCGAACGGCGCCTGGGGCGCGTTCGATGCCGATAATGAATTTTATTATCTCAACAACATTCCATTCGCCGATCACGGCGCGCTGCTCGATCCGCCGACCGAGGACGTCACCGCGCGCTGCCTGTCGATGCTGGCGCAATTCGGCGAGACGAACAGCGCCGCGGTCAAGCGCGCTATCAATTATCTGCGCCGCACCCAGCTTGCTGAAGGAAGCTGGTACGGCCGCTGGGGCATGAATTACATCTACGGCACCTGGTCGGTGCTGTGCGCGCTCAACGCCGCCGGCGTCGATCACGCCGCGCCGGAAATGCGCAAAGCGGCGAATTGGCTGATCGCCATCCAGAACGACGACGGCGGCTGGGGCGAGGACGGCTCAAGCTACAAGCTCGACTACAAAGGCTACGAGCGCGCGCCGAGTACCGCGTCACAGACGGCGTGGGCGCTACTCGGCTTGATGGCCACCGGTGACATCGATCATCCGGCGGTCGCGCGCGGCATCGCCTATCTCACCGTGCAGCAAGGCACCGACGGCTTCTGGAACGAGCCGCGTTACACTGCCACGGGGTTCCCGCGCGTGTTCTATCTGCGCTACCACGGCTATGCGAAATTCTTCCCGCTCTGGGCGCTGGCGCGCTACCGCAATCTCAAAAGCGGCAACGTGCGTGCGGTGGCGTTCGGGATGTAGCGTGTTCGGAGGATCATTATGACGGACCATCAAACCAACGCCGTAACCGTCGTGCTCATAGCGCGAATACCTGCTGAGGGTATCGGGGACTTTCGCGCTTACGAGGATGCCGTCTTGCCGCTATTGCCCGAGTTCAACGGGCGTTTGGAGCGTCGTCTTCGCAATCAGGATGGCACCGTAGAGATGCACATCGTCAGCTTCGCATCCGAGGTGGGCTTTCAGAATTATCGGAATGATCCTCGGCGCACAGCGCAAGCCTGGTTGTTGGAAAAATCATCGGCGATACGGGATCGCTCCCGATGACGGACGTCTCTTAATGGCTCATTGCGTCACTGCGCGGCGACGCAGCAATGCTGACTGCTTCTCTTATGCCGCGCTCGCCGACGTTTGCGCCGCCTTCGCCGCCTTCTCGCGCGCCTCGTTGGCGCGCAGTTGCGACAGCGTCAGCTGCACCTGGCTGTCGAAGACGTATTGCGCCGGGCGCTGGTTCTCCATGGCGATTTCCGGCGCCATCGGGCCCTTGGTCTTGATGCCGCGCCAGGCGACCGCCAGCGCTTTGAGCGGATGCTTCATCATGGCGTCGGCCGCGGTCGGCTCGTAGCCGCAATGGGCCATGCAGTTGGCGCACTTTTCGTAGCGGCCGGTGCCGTAGGCGTCCCAGTCGGTGGTCTCCATCAATTCGGTGAAGGTCTTGGCGTAGCCTTCGCCGAGCAGGTAGCACGGCTTCTGCCAGCCAAAAATGTTGCGCGTCGGCATGCCCCACGGCGTGCAGTGGAATTCCTGGTTGCCGGCGAGGAAGTCCAAAAACATGCCGGAATGGGTAAGGTTCCAGTTCTTGCTTTTGCCGAGCGCGAAGACGTTGCGGAATAGCTCCTTGGTCTTGCGCCGCGACAGGAAGTGCTCCTGATCGGGCGCCCGCTCATAGGCGTAGCCGGGCGAGATCGAGACGCCGACGCCGAGTTGCTCGGTGAGATCGAGGAACGCCGCGATGTCCTCGGCCGGATGGCCGTCGAACACCGTGCAGTTGACGTTGACGGAGAAACCCTTGGCCTTGGCGGCCTTGATCGCGCTCACGGCCTTGTCGAAGCCGCCGTCCATGCACACCGACTTGTCGTGATGATGTTTCAAGCCGTCGAGATGAACCGAGAAGAACAGATAAGGCGACGGCTCGAACAGGTGCAGCTTCTTCTCCAGAAGCAGCGCATTGGTGCACAGCGAGACGAATTTCTTGCGCGCGACGATGCCTTTGACGATCTCGCCGATCTCCTTGTGGATCAGCGGCTCGCCGCCCGGAATGGCGACCATCGGCGCGCCGCACTCGTCGACTGCGTCGAGGCATTCCTGCACCGACAGGCGCTTGTTGAGGATGGCGTCGGGATAATCGATCTTGCCGCAGCCGACGCATTCGAGATTGCAGCGGAACAGCGGCTCCAGCATCAGCACCAGCGGATAGCGTTTGCGGCCTTTCAGGCGTTGCCGCATGATATAGGAACCGACGGCAGTCATCTGGCGTATAGATACAGTCACGGCATTACCTTCTTCGGAATTTCGGTTTTTGGTTGATCTTGGTCAGCCTGCTTGCAACTAAACTTTCGCTGTCGCCCGGCGGCCGACATTGCTGCCGTCGGTCAATTCCGGCGGCAAACGGAACTCGATGGTCTCCTGGCGGCCGGTCAATTCGCTGACATCCACCGGGCCGAGCCGGCGCAGTGCATCGATGACGTCCTCCACCAGCACTTCGGGTGCAGATGCACCAGCAGTAATGCCGACGATCTTGGCGTTGTGGAACCAATCCGGCTCGACTTCGCTGCCGTCGGCGATCAGATAGCTGGGCGTGCCGGCTTCTTCGCCGATCTCGCGCAGCCGGTTGGAATTGGAACTGTTCTTCGCGCCAACCACCAGGATAACGTCGACCAGCTTGGATAGTTCACGCACCGCCGTCTGCCGGTTCTGCGTCGCGTAACAGATGTCGCGGGTCTCCGGTCCGACGATGTCGGTGAAGCGCACATGGAGGGCGGCGATGATGCCGCGGGTGTCGTCGACGCTGAGCGTCGTCTGGGTGACATAGGCGACCGGCGTGTCGGCCGGGATGTCGAGCAAGGCGACGTCGCTCTCGGTCTGCACCAGCGTCACCGGCTCGGCGATCTGGCCCATGGTGCCTTCGACCTCGGGATGGCCGGCATGGCCGATCAGGATCAGCTGGCGCCCCTGGCCGACATAGCGCTTACCCTGGTTATGCACCTTGGTGACCAGCGGGCAGGTCGCGTTCAAGACCGGAAGCTGGCGCGACGCCGCTTCCTCTTCGACGCTTTTCGCCACGCCGTGGGCGCTGAAAATCGTCACTGCGTTCGGCGGCACTTCGGACAAATCCTCAACAAAGCGCGCGCCCTTGGCTTTGAGGCTCTCCACCACGTGCTTGTTGTGCACGATCTCATGGCGCACATAGACCGGCGGGCCGTATTTCTGCAGCGCGCGTTCGACGATCTCGATGGCGCGGACCACGCCGGCGCAGAAACCGCGGGGCTGGGCGAGGATCACTTTCATCGTCTAAATACCTCCCGGCCCGAGGCCGGCTTGCGATAATCGGTCCGCGGCCATGCGCCGCAATGGTGTCCGGCCACCGTCTTCGTGGTCCAGTCTTCGTCGCCAATATCCCGGATATTTCGGCAAAGACTCCGTGACTATCAACCCCGGCCCAAGTCCACCCGACCAAAGTCGCCGGGGGGAGCCGATCAATGTCGCCCCAGGCAACCGATCAATCATGACCGTAACTTAGGACACCAATGGGGGGAAATGCACCCCTTGTCCAGCGCACGGCGCGGCAGCCACCAGGAACGTAAACATACTGAGGGTATTGACGGCCTTCCTGCCGGAAATAGGAAAATATTCCCGATTTCACTTTTACGGCATTTCAGGTCATCAAGGGGTCGCGAACGGCCCTCGGATGTCGCATGGATGCCGGGATTGTCGCGCCAACGAAGGACGAAAACCCAGTGCCTCCATTTTGCCTTTCTCTTGACGCCTCAAACGTCTGTTAGACCCGCCGACCATTCCGTCCCTGACCATCGCATTCCACTTAGGCCCATGAAGACAATCACTGCCCTTGTCGTCCGCGCGATCGATTTTTGCGTGCACTATGCGTGGCCCGTCATCGGTGTGGCGCTGGTGCTGACGGTCGCGTCGTCGTGGTATGCGGCGACGCATTTTTCCATGACCACCGACATCAACAAACTGATCTCCACCGACATTCCGTGGCGGCAGCGCGAGTTGGCGTTCGAGAAGGCATTTCCGCAATACGAATTGATCGTCGCGGTGATCGAAGCGCCGACACCGGAACTGGTCGCCGAGGCGAGCGATGCGTTGACCGAGCGCCTTTCGCAGCAGAAGGATTTGTTCCGTTCCGTCCAGCAGCCGCAAGGCGGCGCATTCTTCGCGCAAAACGGCTTTCTCTTCGAATCGACCGATGAGCTCGGGCCGCAACTCAAAAACCTGACCCAGGCGCAGCGCCTGGTGCAGGTGCTGGCGGGCGACCCGAGCCTGCGCGGCGTGATCCAGGCGCTGCAATTCGGCTTGCTCGGCGTGCAGGGCGGCCGCATCACGCTCGACAACATGACTTGGCCGATGACGCTCGGCGCCGACGCGATCGAGAAAGTCAACGCCGGGCAGCCGGCAACCTTTTCCTGGCGCGATTTGGTCCAAGGCCGCGCCGCGACGCCCAGTGAGCGGCGAAAATTTCTCAACATCCAGGGCATCCTCGACTATTCGGAGCTGGAGCCTGGATTGAAGGCGACCGATGCCATCCGCAAGGCTGCCGCCGATCTCAATTTCGCGGGCAACTACCAGGCGAACCTGCGCCTGACCGGTCCGGTGCCCATGGCGGACGAAGAATTCGCCACCATCAAGGAGAATGCCGGCCTCAACGCTACGGTCACCATCGCCATCGTGCTGTTCATTCTGTGGCTGGCGCTGCGCTGGTTCCGCATCATCTTTGCGGTGTTCGTCTGCCTCGTCGTCGGCCTTGCCGTTACGGCGGCGCTCGGCATGCTGATGGTCGGCACGCTCAACCTGATATCGGTCTATTTCGCGGTGCTGTTCGTCGGCCTTGGCGTCGATTTCGGATTGCAGTTCAGCGTGCGTTATCGCGCCGAGCGGCACGAGGTCGACGACCTGCACGAGGCTTTGCTGTATGCGGGCCGGCGCGCCGGCGCGCCGCTGACGCTCGCGGCGCTCGCCACCGCCGCCGGCTTCCTGTCATTCACGCCGACGGATTACAAGGGCGTGTCCGAGCTTGGACTCATTGCCGGCGTCGGCATGTTGGTCGCGTACTTCACCAGCATCACGTTGCTGCCGGCTTTGTTGAGCCTGCTCAAGCCGCCGCGCGAGCCGAGCCATCTCGGTTACGCCGTGCTGGCGCCGGTCGATGGTTTCCTGGAACGGCATCGCATGCCGATCCTGATCGTGACGCTGCTGGCGGTCGCTGCTGGATTGCCGCTGCTGTTTCGGCTGCAGTTCGACTTCAATCCGATGAATTTGCGCAGCAAGACGGCCGAGTCGGTCGCGACCTATCTCGAGCTCAAAAACGATCCGGAAAGCGGCGCCAACGACATCGGAATATTGCAGCCGACGCTCGCCCAAGCCGACGCCGTTGCCGCCAAGCTGCGCGCGCTGCCGCAGGTGGGACGGGTCACGACGCTCTCGACCTTCATACCGGACCAGCAGAGCGAAAAACTGGCGCTGATTGCGGACACAGCCAAGACGCTCAATCCCGCCCTTAATCCGGCGGCACCAGCGGCGCCGACGTCCGACGCGCAGACCGTCAGCATGATCAATTCCACGGTCGATGCGCTCATACGGCTGGCCGGCGACGGCACCGGTACCGGCGCCGTTGCGGCCAAGCGCCTCGCCGCCGCCATGACCGCGCTCGCCAAGGCCGATTCGTCGGTGCGGCAGCGCGCCGAGGCGGTGTTCGTGCAGCCGTTGAAGACGACGCTCGATGATTTGCGCAATTTGTTGAAGGCGCAGGAAATCACCCGCGCTAACCTGCCGCCGGTGCTGGCCCGCGACTGGGTCACGCCCGACGGCTTGGCGCGTATCGACGTCGCGCCGAAGGGCGATCCCAACAACAACGACGTGTTGCGCGTCTTCGCCCGCGCCGTGCAGGTCGTCGCGCCGGATGCGACGGAAGGACCGATCTCGATTCTGGAGGCGCGGCGCACGGTCGTCACTGCCTTCCTCGTCGCCGGCGGCTGCGCGCTGCTGTCGATCGCCATTATTTTGTGGATCACGTTGCGGCGGGTCAGTGACGTGCTGCTGACCCTCATCCCATTGCTCATGGCCGGCGTCGTCACGCTGGAAATCTGCGTGTTGATCGGCATGCCGCTGAATTTCGCCAACATCATCGCGCTGCCGCTGTTGCTCGGTGTCGGCGTGGCGTTCAAGATCTATTACATCATGGCCTGGCGCGAGGGGCAGACCAACCTGTTGCAATCGGTGCTGACGCGCGCCGTGACGTTCAGTGCCTGCACCACGGCGACCGCGTTCGGCAGCCTGTGGTTCTCCAGCCACCCCGGCACGTCGAGCATGGGCAAGCTGTTGGCAATTTCGTTGCTGACGACGATGGTGGCCGCGGCCTTCTTTCAGCCCATCCTGATGGGCAAACCGCGGCAAGAGCTGAAGGAAGCGCTGAAGGACTGAGAACTACGGCGTAGCGGGCCTCGTTGCGAGCGTTCCAATGACTGTGATCGGAGGTCACGCAGTGACCGGGAAGGCATCGTTGATCCGCTTGCAGGAGGATTTTGAAAGGGCTATGCCCTAAACAGCGATCAATCGGGCTCACACGCAGCCGCCCGGTCCTTGAGGACATCCGTCTCAAGTGCTGCTCCACCCACAAGGGGAGGAGCGCCTATGAGCGGTCAAAAATTCTCTTTCAACATTCCAGGTCTGTATAGCGGGACGGCATTCCTAATCGCCGTTCTGGCGTTCGGCTGCGCCACACAAGCCATGGGCGACGATGCGTGTGCGCCAACGCTTGCCATTGGCGATGTTCATTTTACCGAGATGCAGCCGCCGGCGCAGTCCCGGACATGGAGCGCCGTTGTGGCGGTCGATGCATCGCATTGTGCGGCAAAAGCGACAGGCACATTCGAGATTGTGTTCATGCGGGAAAAGGAAACCGGGCCCGATCTTGAATTCCGCGAGCGGTTTGTGTGGCGCGCGCCATCCGTAAAAGTGCAGGTCGATTTTGCCGCGGACGAGGCGGTACAGAGCTACAGGATCGACAATGTAACGGCGTGCGACTGCGGCGGCTGACTTGTCCGACTTGCGCGGACAAACTCGGCTCCGTATAATCTGCGTCGGGGATATGCAGGCTCCCCTTTAGACGGTTCCCGTCCAAGCTCTGCGCAACTCTCGCTTAGTCGAGGAGATTGCGCGTGGACGGAACATCGGTTTCCTCTCGAGAACTCTTTTCCTCTCAAGAACTCTATGCACGTTTGGGCACGGCGGCGGCGCCGGTGCTCGTAGACGTTCGTCGCGCCGAAGCATTCGGCGCCGATGACGCCGTGATTATCGGCGCCATCCCCCGGCCGCCGGAATCGGTGTCGGGCTGGCGCGCCGATCTGCCGAAAAATCGCGAGGTGGTCGTCTATTGCGTCCATGGCCACGAGGTCAGCCAAGGCGTCGCCAAGGCTTTGCAAGACGCCGGCATCAAGGCGGCCTATCTCGAAGGCGGTATCGCCGGCTGGAAAGAGCGACAGCTACCGACACGCCGTAAGCGCGATGCATCCGAGAATAAATGGGTGACCCGCGAGCACCCGAAGATCGACCGCATCGCTTGTCCGTGGCTCATCAGCCGCTTCGTCAATCCCGGTGCGGAGTTCATTTACGTCCCACCGAACGAGGTTGCCAAGGTTGCCCACGACGTCGGCGGCACTGCCTATGACATCGAGGGCGTCGCGTTCGGTCACGTCGGCGATCGCTGCTCGTTCGATGCGATCGTGCGCGCCTACGATATCCACGATCCGGCGCTCGACCACCTCGCGACCATTGTCCGCGGCGCTGATACATCGCGTCCGGACCTCGCGCCGCAATGCGAAGGGCTGTTGGCCATATCCTACGGATTGTCGGCCAACTTTCGCGATGACCAAGAAATGCTCGAGCACGGTTTGGTGATCTACGACGCGCTCTATGCCTGGTGCCGCGCGCAGCAGGCTAAGCCGCGCGTCTGACGTTTGAGAGTGAGGGGCAATAGGACTGTAAGCCCAACGAAGGAGAATGCGATGCGTTTTGCATCTGCGCTATTGATTGGCGGAGCTATTCTGACATCGATAACGACCGCTTGTGCTCAAGACGTTGATTGGCAAAAGGTCGACGAGGCGCTTGGCCGAAAGCCTGCCGTCGTGGCCGGCGATGTCCACCGTTACGGATTTCCGCGTACCGACCTTACGGTGACGCTCGACGGTGTCACGATCAAACCCGCTTTGGCGCTCGGCGGCTGGGTCGCATTCAAGGCCATGGGTAACGAAGTCATGGTGATGGGCGATCTGGTGCTGCTGGAAACCGAGATCAAACCCGTCATGACGAAGATGATCGAGAACGGCCTCGACATCACCGCAGTCCATAACCACCTGCTGCGCGCCAGTCCGGCCACCTTCTACATGCATGTCGGCGGTCACGGCGATCCGATCAAATTGGCGACTGCCATCCGCACGGCACTTGCGGAAAGCAAGACGCCGCTTACCCCATCGACGGCAGCGACTCCCCCACCAGCGATTGATCTCGATACCGCGCAACTCGACCAGATCATCGGCGTCAAAGGCCAGGCCAATGGCGGCGTCTATCAGTTCGGAGTCCCGCGCCGCGATCCGGTGACGATGAACGGCATGGCGGTTACGCCCGCCGGCCCCCTCGGCGTTGCGACCGGCATAGGCTTCCAGCCGACGGGAAACGGCAACGCTGTGATCACTGGCGACTTTGTGATGATCGCCAGCGAGGTCAATCCGGTCATCAAGGCCTTGCGATCCGGCGGCATCGAGGTGACGGCCCTGCACAGCCACATGCTGGTCGAGCAACCGCGCCTGTTCTTCATGCATTTCTGGGCCAACGACGATGCCATCAAGCTCGCCAAGGCGCTGCGCACCGCCTTGGATGAAATGGCAAACGTCAAAAACTCACTTTAAATGTACCCCCCCTGGCGTTGGGTCGTGTGTGCGGCCCAACGCCAGACCGGAGAGCCTTCGTGACCGATACACCCGCAGCAAAGCACGGCCGGCTGGCGGAATTGTTGTTCTACTTTCTCCGCCTTGGTTTGCTGGGCTTTGGCGGCCCCGTCGCTCTTGTCGGCCAAATGGAGCGCGAAGTCGTCGCAGAGCGCGGATGGCTGACCAAGGAGCAGATGCGCGAAGCCATCGCCATCTGCCAGTCGCTGCCCGGTCCGCTCGCCATTCAGGTCGGGATCTACGTCGGCTATCTGCGCGGCGGTTTTTGGGGGGCCTGGATCGGCGGCTGGGCATTCATCCTGCCGAATTTTTTGATCGTCGCCGCATTGGGCGCGCTTTATGTCCGGCTCGGCGACCTCAAGCCGGTCACCGCGATTTTCTACGGCGTCAGTCCGGCGGTGATCGCGCTGATCCTGCACTCCTGCTATCGGCTCGCCAAGCTCGGCATGGAGGACAAACTGCAATGGGCGATCGCGGCCGTATGCCTCGTCGTCACCGTGGTCCTGCAGGCCGAGGTCGCGCTCTTGTTTCTCGGCGCTGGCCTCGTCGGCATCCTCTATTACGGCAATCTGTTTCGCAGTCCGCCGCCGGCGAGCCTGTCGCTCGCGCTGCCGGCGGCGCTGCCGCTTGTGGTGCCCGCGGCATCCGGCTCGACCTTGGGCAAGCTCTTGCTGTTCTTTCTCAAGGCGGGCTCGCTCACTTTCGGCAGCGGTCTTGTGATCGTGCCGTTTCTCGAGCAGGGCGTCGTTGCACAATACGGCTGGCTCGATCAGCGCCAATTCCTGATCGCTGTCGCCGTCGGCATGATCAGTCCGGGCCCGGTCGTGATTACCGCGACATTCGTCGGTTATCTCGTCGCCGGTTTCTGGGGCGCGCTGGTCTCGACCGTCGGCATCTTCTTTCCCTCGTTCATTTTCATTCTGGTCGCGGCGCCTTTGCTCGCGCGCCACGGTAAAAATCCAAACGTGCAAGGCTTTGTGCGCGGCGCCTATGCTGCGGCCATCGGCACGATCCTCGGCGCTTGCATCCTGCTTGGTCGGATTGCCATTGGCGACTGGCTGACGGCGCTGATCGCCGTTGTCTCGCTCGCCGTTCTTTTCCGTTGGAAGGTCAGCAATCCCTTGTTGATCGCAGTAACCGCGGTCGTGGGACTGATTGCATATCCGATTCTACAACCGGCATGGGTGATGATCAAATAACCGTCCGATCACAGATTCACGGGGCTTCCGCGGTCGCCCCACGCGTCAGGCCACCAAGGCCCAAGCACCGTCTTCGTCGTCGTGGAGGAGATCGATCTTTGCCAAGCGCCTAACCGGACTCTGAAAATTTTAAAACAGGGGACATCGCGGTCTCCCCTCAAGATGGAACGCCATCCAAACGCCGCTCACTTCCTGTGGGGAGAGAGACGCCATGGATGGCATCGTTCTTGTACTTTTTCTGGCGGCCGCCTTTGTCGGCGGATTCGCATCCGGTCTTGCCGGCTTCGCTATGGGCTTCGTGGTTTCGGGTGTGTGGCTTCACATCCTTACGCCCGTGCAGACGACAACGCTGATCGCCGGATATGGGCTGCTGACCCAAGGCTACGGGGTTTGGAAACTTCGGCATTCGCTGACGTGGAAGAGTATCGCACCCTTCGTCATTGGGGGCTTCATCGGTGTTCCTCTCGGAACAATGCTGCTCACCTACGTCAATCCCGCCTACTTGCGCGGCGGCGGCGGCGTGCTCCTGATCGTTTACGGAATCTACGGTCTGGTGCAGCCGAAGTTCAAGCCGGTGCCGAGCAACACGCCGGTCGACACCGGCATCGGATTCGTCAACGGAATTGTCGCCGGCCTGACCGGTCTGCCGGGCTTCATCATCCTCATCTGGTGTCAAATGCGCGGTTGGCCGAAGGACGTTCAGCGCGGGGTCTTCCAGCCTGTCTTGCTCGCTGCCATCATCGCGAATGTCATATCGCTAGGTGCAGCCGGCGTCATCACGGCCGATGTACTGCGCCTTTATGCGATCGGCCTTCCAGCAATGATCGCGGGGTTGTGGACCGGCTTTAAGCTCTACGGGAAGCTCGATGACGCGGCGTTTCGCAAACTCATCCTGGTGTTATTGGTTTTAGCCGGGTTGGGTTTGGTCATTCCGCTGGGAGTTTGAACATGTCCAGCTTGCAAAACGGCCGGGTGGCAATCGTCTGGCGCGGTGACCGCGCCGCGCGCAATGCGGCAACGCCGCAGAACAACCGCTATCGCCGTATCTTCGAGGAGCTTCAGGCGCGTGGCATTCATGCCGAACCCGCCGTCTATGCCGACGACATGCTCGATGAAGTCCGGCAGCAGCTCATGGCTGTCGATGGCGTGCTGGTTTGGGTGAACCCGCTCGACGACGGCCTGACCCGCACGAAGCTCGATCCGATGCTGCGCGAGGTAGCGTCAATTGGGCCGTGGGTCAGCGCTCACCCTGACGTGATCCTCAAGATGGGCGTCAAGGAAGTCCTGCATCGCACGAGGCATCTCGGCTGGGGCACCGACACCCGTCTTTACCGCACGCCGGCCGAGTTTCGCGCCGACTTTCCAGCCACGCTCGCTTCGGGCGGTCCGCGGGTGCTGAAGCAAAATCGCGGCAACGCCGGTCAAGGCGTCTGGAAGGTGGAGCAGACAGAGTCGGCACGCGTCATCGTCCTTGAAGCACGGCGAGGCAGCGTGCCCGAAGAATTGACGCTCAAAAACTTCATGGCGCGTTGCGAAGCCTACTTCACGGAAGCCGGGTGTATTGTGGATCAGCCGTTTCAGCCGCGCCTGCCAGACGGAATGATCCGCTGTTACATGGGTGGCGATAAGGTTGTGGGCTTTGGCCACCAGCTCATCAAGGCATTGATACCGCCGCCGCCCGAAGGACCGGATTCGCTGCCCGCTCAATCTGGTCCACGCACTATGCAAGGGCCAGACGCTCCGGCGTTTGCGGCACTGCGTTCGAAAATGGAAGGCGAGTGGACGCCGCAGATGATGCAGACGCTCGGCATAGACGCCGCCTCGCTGCCGATCATTTGGGACGCCGACTTTCTCTACGGGCCGCGCACGGCTACGGGCGAGGACACCTACGTTTTGTGTGAAATCAATGTGAGTTGCGTGTTCGCCATCCCCGAGGAAGCTCCCGCTGCCATCGCTAGTCTTGCATTGGAGCGGGTGCAGCGGAAGCCGTCGCAAATTAGAGTGACCGGTTTCGGCCCTTAGCGTCACTTATAGTGCGGGGCAGAAAGGCCGCAACATCCCGGTATCGGATATTTGCCCCATCGACAGGCCGATGACTTCGCGCGAATATTGAGGGCGCGTCGCCATTCTCATAACCCCATTGCGAGGACCCGCGCGTGCAAAGGATTTTCAGGTACTTTTTTGCCGTTCTCCTGACAGCTGCCGCAATCCATGGCGCGGCGTCCGCGCATTCGACCCTCACCAAGGCACTTGCGACCCCTACCAAGGCGCCTGTTGTCCGGATCGACAGCGGACAGGTTCGCGGCGTGGAGGCGGACGGCGTCATCAGCTTCAGGGGTATTCCTTATGCGGCGCCGCCGGTCGGCAAGTTGCGCTGGCGAGAGCCGCAGCCGGCGCAACATTGGAGCGGCGTGCGCGACGCGACGAAATTCGGCCCGGAATGCCCGCAAACGACGGACGAAGTGCCGAAATCGGAAGCTTGCCTCACGATCAACGTCTTGCGGCCCGCCACCTCGGCCAAGCAGCTGCCCGTCATGGTTTGGATTTTCGGCGGCGCGAATGTGCGCGGACAAACTTCGCTTTACCCCCAGGGCGACGCGCTGGCCAGGCAAGGCGTCATCTTCGTCAGCATGAACTTTCGGGTGGGCCGGCTCGGCTTCTTTGCCCATCCGGCGTTGCTCGCCGAGACGCCCGATGAGGTTCACGGCAATTACGGCTACATGGATCAGCGCAGCGCCCTGCAATGGGTTCAGCGCAACATCGCGGCCTTCGGCGGCAACCCGAAGGCGGTGACGATTTTCGGCCAGTCGTCCGGCGGCGGCTCCGTCGTGGCCCACCTCACTTCGCCACTGTCACGCGGCCTGTTCCAGCGCGCGATCATGATGTCGCCCGGGTTTCCGTCCCCGCGGGCCAAGGCGGGCCCGCTCACCGAACTTTCCGATGCCGAGACCACGGCGGTCGATTATGCGCGCTCACTCGGGATCACGGCAGAAGGCCCGGCAGCCTTGGCAGCGTTGCGCGCGCTGCCGGCGGAGAAGCTGGTTGAGGGCACAGACCACGAGGCCGAAGAAGCAGCGCTTTCGGCGGGCAAGCCTCTCATCGGCGTGGCTGGACCGATGCTCGACGGCAAGTTTATCGTTGAGGCGCCGGAATTTGTGCTCGCCGCCGGCCGCGAGGCGAAGGTGTCGGTCATGATCGGTGCGACCGACCGCGACCACGCTCAGGGTACGGCGAATAGCAAGGACGAACTGTTTGCAATCTTCGGCGCCAATGCGGCCGAAGCGCGAAAGCTCTACGACCCGCAAGGCGATCAGACGCTCGACGAATTGAAGCAGCAGGTATTTTGCGACAAGATACACATCGAATCGGCGCGTTATCTTGCCGACGAGGTCGCGCGCGCCGGCCGTCCCGCCTATCTCTACCGTTTTTCCTATGTGGCTGAGTCGGAGCGCGGCAAAGTGAAGGGCGCGCTGCACAGTTCTGAGCTTCCCTTCGTCTTCGATATCCCGGCGGAAGTTTTCGGCGATAAAGTGACCGGCGACGACAAGAAGATGGCCGAATTGACGAGCGCCTATTGGGTCTCATTCGCCAAGACCGGCGTTCCGAACGGCGCCAACCGGCCGCAATGGCCTCGTCATGATCTGGCCGTCGATCAATTGATCGATTTTACCAACAACGGTGCCGTCGTCGGACCGGACCCGCTCAAGTCGAGGCTCGACCTGTGGCGGAAGGTATGGCGCCAAGGCCAATAATGGCTTTGGCGAACGGGTTCTATGTTTGATGTCCGCTTCTCTAATCGGCCGTTTGGGGTCAAGCGCTTTCTGACTGACTATCCACCACTCCGGTGTCGATATCGCTCACGGGCTCGTGCTTCTCTTCGGAATTGGCACAAAGGCCCTTCCAGCATGGGATTCGAGGACGAGGCGGAACAATCTATTAGTCGGCCTTGCCGTCAGACTGACGGCGGGATCAAGCGGACATGCGAACTCACCTCATCCATCGTCCCGCGAGGGACATCATTCCACCGCTCGGTGGAGCTCTAGTGTTCTCCTATTGCGTTTGATACTTCATGGTTGTCATGCTGCTGCCTCAGCTTGTTCTCGGGTCCAACGGAACTCGGTGCCGTCGACCCAGATGCGGTGCATGATCACAGCCAATCGGCGGGCCAGTGCCACAATCGCCTTTTTCATCCCGCGGCGTCTGGCGATCTGCATCGCCCAGGCCTTGAGCCAAGACCATTTCTTGGAACGCATCATGGCCTGAGCTGCTTCGTAGAGCATCGTCCGCATCATCTCATCTCCACAACGCGATATTCTGCCGTCCCAATCCACCTCGCCGGATTGATACTTGGCGCACGTCAGCCCAAACACCGCACCGACTGACTTGGATTTGCGGAACCGAGCAGGCACGTCGACGGTGGCGCGATAGGTCAGCGCCACCACGGGGCCAACACCGGGGGTCGTTATCAGGCGCCGGCACACCTCATCGTCCCGCACGATGGCCAGCAAACGGCGATGCAGGATGACGAACTGCTCGCGAAGCGCCCGCCGGACGACCAGCATCGGTTCGACCAGCACAGCCAGGTCCGGCGAGGTCTCGACCAGCTCCTTGATGCGGGCCTCGAACTTCACCGTCCCAACCATCCCAACCTTGAGGCCGAAGTTGCGTAAAGTCCCGCGCAGGTCGTTCTCGATGGCGATAGCCTTCGACTGCAAAAGCTTGCGATGGGTCAGCAGCATTCGCAGTTTCTGGCTGCGTAGCGTCTTCACATGCACCGGGCGATAAAGCCCGACCCGCATCATCTGCGCCATGCCGCGTGCATCGTTGCGGTCGGTCTTGTTAATCTGCGCCTTCAGCACCGCCCTCATGTGCCGCGTCTCGACACAGATCACTGGCAAGCCCGCCTCGGCGAGAGCGCTGTAAAGCCATTGCGACAGCGGTCCAGCTTCCAAGCCAATTCGCTTGAAGTGGTAGGCGGGATTCTTCAGCACCGCCAACAAAGCCTCGGGTTCGCTCGCTACCTTCACTTCCCGAACGATCTTGCCCGTGTCATCCACAATGCAGACGCTGGCCTCCTTGACCGATACGTCCAATCCAGCAAAATGGTCCATGCTGCGCTTCTCCTTCTGATGCTTGAGGCCGTTCACACGGACCTCGTTTCACCATCAGCCTGAAGCGCAGCACCCAAAATCTTCAGCTATCCACAAGCTCGCCGGCCGATTACCCCATCTATTTGGGAGCTGCCGCGGGCGCCGCCGGCGCGGCGGCTTGCGGTTTGCGCGCCGGCGCCGGTTTGTTCCCGGGACCGGGCGCGGCGACCGCGGGATTCGGGTTCACCGACGGGTCGAGCGTGGTCATGGCGGAATCCGGCAAGCGCGTCCAATATTGGTTCTTGCCCAACAGCGAAATGCCGATATAGCCGCGCACCACCAAGGTCTGGCCGTCGGGCGTCACCGTCATATTGGCTTTGTAGACCTTGCCGTCGCGCGGATCGAGGATGGTGCCGTCGACGTATTTTTCCGGCTTCTCGGCGTCCTGCTTCATGCCGCGGATGATTTCGAGCCCGAGCCAAGGATGGTTCTGGCGATCGTCCTTGCATTCGCTGCACACCGCATTGGGATCTTCGCCGGGCTTTAGAAACATCTTGGCGATGATGCCCGAATAGACGCTGTCGTGATTGGCGATCAAAAACCAGCCGGTCGGCTGCTTGGTGTCGTCGTCGACCGCCTGCCACAGGCCGACGGGCGTCTGCGGCGCGGTCGGCGCCGGGCCTTGCGCGGACACGGCAGCGGCGAGCGACAGCAGCGCGGCAGCGGCGGCGGGGATCAGCAGTCTTGCTCGCATAATGGGTACTCCCGGAACTGAACCGATCGCGCCGCGCCAACAGCCGAACTTAAGTGAGTGGGCTCAAAGCGGGGCGGCGCGCATGATCTGCGTGCACCAATGCATAACAAGCCGGTGGCGTTCAATCCGACCGCAATACCATCGATGCCCCACGCCATGCTCGGCGCCGATGTCGTGGGTCGCGGTTGGCGATTATTCCGCCCGGTCATCAACATGCGGCCATATGACGCCTCGCCTTGCCTTTGCCTGGATCGCACAAATACCAAAGCGCGTAAATTCTGTATAAACAGAGCCAATACGCGTCACGGCGGCAGGGGGCTGCTGCCGAGCGAAAAAAATAGTGTTCTGCGGGGCGGGGGCGAAAATCGTGACATATCAATGGGTGGATTGCGGCCGTGACGTTGTCAGCCGCCGCTACGACCGCATCGCGAAATTTATACCGGTTTTCGATTGGCTGTTCTTTGTGCCGTGGGATTTGCGCCGCAAGGCGGTCCGCACAACGAGGCTTGGCTCCGGCGACAGCGTGCTCGAGATCGGCTGCGGCACCGGGCGGAACTTCCCCTATCTGCGCGAAGCGGTCGGAGCCGAGGGCCGCATCTACGGCGTCGACATTTCACCCGGCATGCTGCGCCAGGCGGAGCGGCTCCGCGACGCCAATGACTGGCGCAATATCGAGCTTTGCGAATGCGATGCCGCCGACTATGCGGCGC
This sequence comes from uncultured Alphaproteobacteria bacterium, assembly GCA_963821175.1. GTDB lineage: Bacteria > Pseudomonadota > Alphaproteobacteria > Rhizobiales > Xanthobacteraceae > BOG-931. Next base: position 279,525 of record CAWGCU010000007.1, on the reverse strand, counting down.
CGGTGCCGCTCGACGCCGTGCTGTTCAGCCTGTCGTACAACACCATGCCGCATCATCGCACCGTGCTGCGGCGCGCCTGGCAACAGCTTCGTCCGGGCGGCCGTCTCATCATCATGGACGCCAAGGTGCCGCCGGGATTAGGCGGACGCCTGGTGCTGCCGTTCAGCCTCTGGCTGATGAAGCACACCATGCTCGGCAATCCGCTCATCCACCCGTGGCAAGAGCTCGGCGCCGTCGCCGGCGATGTTGACATGAGCGAATGCATGTTCAGCTCGTATTACATTTGCTCCGCCACCAAACCCTTTGCCGATGCTGCAACCGGCGACGGCGTGGCGAATGACAACGCGGGGCCCGACTCCGCTTACCGCATCGCCGCGGAGTGACGATCCGGCGCAGCGCCGCCGATCGCGTAACGCCCGACCGCCGCTTGTCGCCATGCGGCCCGCCCCGGTACACTTCGCCGGCCAGCGCTGGCGCGCGGCATATGCGATTCGAGGAACAGCGTGCGGATCAAAGCCATCGAGCCCATCGCGGTCAGCCTGCCGATGAAAAAGCCGGTAAAGATGGCCGGCGAAACCGTCACCCGCGCCGACAATATTCTTGTGCGCATGGAAACCGACGACGGCGTCGTCGGCTGGGGCGAAGCCGCGGCGGCGCCGACCATGACCGGCGAAACCGTCGCCAGCATGATGGCAGCGGTGCTCCATATGGCGCCCGGCCTGCTTAAGCGTTCGGCCGATGACATTGCCGGCGCCGCGGCGGCGATGGACGGCCAGATGTACGGCAACAGCGGCGCCAAGGCGGCGATCGAGATCGCGCTGCACGATCTCTTCGGCCGCGCCAAAGGGCTTCCGCTGCACGCGTTGCTTGGCGGCAAGCGTCGCGAACGGATTCCGTTGCTTGCGGTGATCGGCTCCGACGATGCCGCGGCCGATTTGCGCGAGGCGCAGCAACGTCGCGATGCCGGCTATGTCATCTACAAGATCAAAGTCGGCGTCGATGCGCCGGAAGCCGACGCCGTGCGCACGCGCGACATTTGCCGTGTGCTGGGCAACGACTGCCTCATTTCCGCCGATGCCAATCAAGGCTGGAGCGCAGAGGAGGGCGTACGCTACGTGCGTGCGGTCGCCGATGCGGGTCTCGGATTTTTCGAGCAGCCGGTGCACGCCCACGATCTCGCCGGCATGGCGAGAGTTGCCGCGGCGAGCCGCGTGCTGATCGGCGCCGACGAGGGCATTCATTCCCCGGACGATATCGAGCGCCATCACACGGCCAAGGCAGCCCGAGGCGTGAGCCTCAAAGCGATCAAGCTCGGCGGCGTGCGTCCGGTATTCGAGGCAAGCCGGCTGTGCGACCGGCTCGGCATGAATCTCAACATCTCGTGCAAGACCGGCGAGTTGAGCGTCGCCTCGGCCGCGGCCTTGCACCTCGCCGCCGTCGTGCCGTCACTGGCCTGGGGCTTGACCGTGACCAGCCCGGGCCTTGCCGAAGATGTGGTCATCGATCCGCTGCGTATCGACCACGGTCACATGACGGTGCTGGATCGTCCCGGGCTCGGCGTCGAAGTCGACGAACGCCGTGTTCGGCGCTGGCAGCAGGAATTCAAGAAAGTGGCATGAGCCGCACAGCATGATCCCGAAAAGTGGTCACCGGTTTTCGGAAAAGATCATGCTCAAACGAAAATCGGGAGGATTATCATGCAGGGATTGACGCGACGGCTCACAAGCCTCGCCGCTGCTTGTGCCATGACAATTACAATGACGACGGCGCTGTTCACCGCGCCGGCAATGGCGCTCGAGCAGATCAAGATGTCGATCTTCCAGAGCAACTTTTGTTGCTTCCCGGTCTATGTCGCCAAGCATCTAAAACTGTTCGAGAAGCATGGCGTCGATGTCGAATTGATCTACGGCACCGGCATCCAGCCGGCCAATATTTTTGTCAGCGGCTCCGCCGAGTCCGGCGCCTTCGCGGTCGAACACGGCGTGACCGTGAGCTCCAAAGGCCAGGATCTCAAATTGATCGTGCTGGAGCAGCAACTGCCGCCGCTCAGCCTGATCGTCCACAACGACGTGCCGACGCCGAACGCCGATAAGCCTTATCCGCAAAACCTGATCGACCTTAAAGGCCTCAAGATCGGCATCAGCGGCCGCGGCGCCTCGACCGACACGGCGACGCGTTTCATGCTCAAGCAGGCCGGCCTCGATCCCGACAAGGACGTCACCATCATGCCGGTCGGCGATCCCGGCACCATGCTGGCCTCGCTCAAGAACAAGGTGATCGACGCCGCCATGGCGGTCGAGCCGACCCAGACCGCGGCCGTGCAGTCGCTCAAGTTCGCCAAGACCATGGTGGATATCGAAGGTGGCGGCGGGCCCGACGTGTTCCACCCTTACGCCTATAACGGCGTGTTCGTGCACTCGGCGTTTCTCAAGGACCATCCGGACACGGCGCGCGCCGTCGTCGCGGCGATCGTCGAGGCTTGCGCGGTCGTCAACGACCCGGCGCGCATGAACGACCTGATGGATGTGGCGGCCAATTACATGAAGGGCTCCGATCCCGAGGTCGTCAAAGCGTATCTGACGAAATACCGTTCGAACTACGGGCCGGTCGCCAGCCGGAAAGGCGTCGACAACGTGAGCGCTATGCTGGTCGCCGCCAAGATCATCGAGAAAGCGGTGCCGTACGAGCAACTCGTCGCCACCGATTTCATGCCGCCCGAGGCCGGCGCGCCGACGCGCTGACCCGAAAGCGCGCCATGGCCGACAGCGAAGCCGTGCAAGCCGAAATCCCGCTGCCGTCGGCAGCGGCCGACGACAATTTGCGCCAGCGCGTCTTGCTGGCCCGCGTTGCCGTGATCGGCACGTTCCTCGCGGTGTGGCAGGGCGCGGTGAGTTTCGGCCTGATCGATTCGTTCTGGGTTTCGAGCCCGGTGTTGGTCAGCAAGGAGCTCTGGCAGGAGATCGTCAGCGGCGACCTGATCCGCAATGTCGGCATCACCGTGTTCGAGGCGTTGATCGCCTTCGTCATCTCCTCCGCGCTCGGCATCGCCGCGGGGCTCATGCTGGCGCGCTCGCCGTTCTGGGACGAGGTGCTGGCGCCGCTGGTGCTCGCGCTCAACAGCCTGCCGCGCGTGGCGCTGGCGCCGCTGATCATTCTGTGGTTCGGCATCGGCATCGTCGCCAAAGTGGTCACCGCGTTCACGCTGGTGTTCTTTATTCTCCTGGTGAATACGCTGGGCGGCGCCAAGAACGTCGACACCGATATTCTCACCATCGCGCAACTGATGGGCGCATCGCGCCGCGACATATTGTGGAAAGTCACGCTGCCCTCGGCACTACCGTGGATTTTCGCCGGGCTGAATATCGGCCTGACCTACGCGCTACTCGGCGTCATCGTCGCCGAAATCCTCGCCTCCAATCAGGGCATCGGCTACGTGATCTCGAGCGGCGCGGCGAACTTCAACACGGCGGCGGTATTTGCCGGCCTGGTGACGCTCGCGGTCGTCGCCTGGCTGTTCAGCGCCGTCATGCGCAAGGTCGAGGCGCGGCTGTTGCGCTGGAAGCCGGCGGTCAACAGTGCCTGAGCAAACGCCGGTGCAAGCGAAAATCCGCCTGTCGAATATCGGCATCGTGTTCCGGCCGCGCGATCGCGGTGCGGTCGAGGCGGTGCGTGGCGTGTCGCTCGACGTGCCGGACGGCTCCATCGTCACCATCGTCGGCCCGTCGGGTTGCGGCAAGTCGACCTTGCTCAACGTCGTGTCCGGCCTGTTGCAGCCGAGCGCGGGCTTTGCCGAGGTCAACGGCGCCAAGGTCAACGGGATCCGCCACGACGTCGGCTACATGTTCGCCCGCGACGGCATGATGCCGTGGCGCACCGCCGCCGAGAACGTCGAGTTCGGCCTCGAAGTGCGCGGCGTCGCCAATCGCCGCGCGGTTGCCCGCGAATGGCTGCGCCGGGTCGGCCTCGACAAGTTCGAGGACCATTACCGCCACGAACTGTCGCAAGGCATGCGCCAGCGCGTCGCCGTGGCGCGCACCTTTGCCGTCGAGCCGGATATCCTGTTGATGGACGAGCCGTTCGGCGCGCTCGACAGCCAGACCCGGCTGTTGCTGCAAGCGCTGTTTCTCTCGGTGTGGGAGCGCAACAAGCGCACCGTGCTGTTCGTCACCCACGATCTGCACGAGGCGATCTTCCTTTCCGACATCGTCGTCGTCTTCACCAATCGGCCGGGGCGGGTGAAATCGATTATTCCGGTGGAATTATCGCGTCCGCGTCCGCCGCCCGCCGAGCTCGCCATCGCGCCCGAATTCCGCGACATCTATTCGCGCATCTGGAGCGATTTGAAGGACGAGGTGCGGGAATTCGAGTGACGAGAGCGTGCACTCATTGATCGAGGTTAGTTGGCGGTCGGATCTCACCAAATCGGACCGCTCTGAGACGGTGCGGGCGAGAAGCCCAGCGCGGTACTACCATTTCGAAACAGAGGAGACGTTTGATGAGAGCAAATCAATGCACCGTGGCCCTTGTGGCCGGGATTTGCACTGTCATGGTGTCAACGGCCGTCTTCGCACAAGATCCGCCCTGGCGGCACGAAATCCGACGGCTGGATGTGCCGGGGGCGCCCGACAAGCAGATCGTTGTCGAACTGAACGAGTTCAAGCCGGGCGATGGGCTGGATCGTCATTCCCATCCGGGGATCGAGCAGGGCTATGTCATTCAGGGCGCCATGGTGCAGCAGCCGGGCAAGGACCCGATCATGTTTCCGACCGGCACGCTGCTCTCGAACATGCCCGACGTCGTTCACGGTGGCTTCAAGGTTGTTGGGGACACGTCATTGAAGGCATTCTCGGTCTACGTCGTCGACCGCAACAGGCCGCTTTACGACTGGGCGAAATAGGCCCGGCGCAGGGTGATTTGGGGTCGTTGACGTTTCCTACGCCAAGGGCTTCGGCAGTGCGCGCGGTCCGCGCTCGAACAGATTATCGGCTGACAAACACTTTTCCATCTCGCGCGACGGCGGCGAGTTGCAGTGGTGGGGTTGGCGCCGGTCCGTGAATAACCTTGCCGCCGTCGGCGACGTCGAACACGCTAAAATGGCACGGGCACCCGAGCACGGGATTTTTCACATCAACATCGAAAGTGTCCCGCGCGACATTGACGTCGCTGAAATATCGCGCAGTGCATTTGGCATGCGGACAGATCAAGCTCGACGCGTACCATCGCTCGTCGGCGAGCTTGATCAAGATACCGGGTAACTCTTCGCCGTCGAGATGGAAGGTGAATTCGGCGGCATCCCAGGTCTTGCCGACGTTCGTCTGATCGACCACCGCCAATGCGGATTGATCCGCGGCGACCGCAGCGGAAGCGGCGAGGGCGGGTAGCGCGACCAAACCCAATATCAGTTGTCGGCGTTGCATCAGGAGTTCTGCCGCCGCCGAACATGAGATTGGGCTTTGATCGCGCGCCGGCAAGGAATCAGCGCTCCGTCCGCCGCTCAAGCCCGAACATGCCGAGAAATTCGTCGTTGCTTAAGACTTTCGACCACATCGGATATGTGTTCTTCAGCATCTGCTCGGACTGCTCGGGAAAATAGCCGGCCATGGCATCGCGCAGCGCGTAGACATGGTATCCCAAGTCATAGGCGCTGGTGACCGTGGCATAGACGCAGACATCGGTGGTGAAACCGGCGACGGCGACGTTCTTGATACCCTTGGCACGCAACATCTGATCGAGACCGGTACCGCCGAAGGCGGTGGTTTGAATCCGCGGCGGCAGGAACAAATCCTTGTCGCCTTCGCCGGGTTGCAGCGGCTCGTAATACGAGGTTTCCTTAGTGCCTACCTTCCAGGCTTGGCGCAAAATCTGACCGCGATGGAAGCCGCCAGGATTGGTCGGGTCGAGTTCGCGGTAATCGTGGGTGTAGCCTTCGGTGATATGGACCACCGTGATGCCCAGACTGCGCGCCTTCTTGACTAGATCGACGGTGCGATCAAGCAGATGCTTGTCATCCAGCTCCTTTTGCACATTGTGATAATTGGCGCCGGCGGGATTAGTGAAGGGATATTGAAAGTCGACAAGGATGAGCGCGGTTTCCGCCGGGTTGAGCACCTTGTCGAGCGGCGGCAGCCCTTGCGCATTAACGTTCGATGCACCGAGCAAAAGGAAGGCGGCCAGCGCTGCGGCGGCATTGGACGTCGATCGCCCTGTCAAATCATGAAAAGCAGAACGCAGATTGATTTTAAGCATGGGTCGCTCCCTCGTGTTGCGCAAAGTCGTGCTGCGTATCAAGCGCGTCTAAACCGAGGGAGATCGTACAGAACGGTGAATGGCCGCAATCGTCGTCTCCCTCCGCGTCGCTTCGCCTTCGTGCGAAGTCTTCGCTCAGAGGAGGGCATTTCTCCACAATAGCCGACACCCTGCAATACTAAGTTTCACACCAACCTGAGGCGGTAAAAACTTGATGTCCGCTTAGGGTTGTATTTTGGGCCTTCGTGGGTCCGCATTCCCGCAAATCGCTGCGCGACCCTAAATGGCGCTTCGGGCCGGACATTGATCGCAGCGGTTTGTACTCCGTGCCTGTCTTGCAGGTATGCCGGAAGGCGCCAATAATTATCGCCAGTTCCGGGGCCGTCTATCCCGGTTCATCAGCGTCTCGAGACGCAGGGCAACAAGATCGAATTTGTTGGAGGAGCGCTGTGAAAGAATTCATCAGGCAGGATTTGGACCACGCACTTTCCCGCCGGCGATTGATATCGGGCTTAGCTGGACTCGGAATGAGCACGGTCGCCGTCAAGGTTTCGGCTCAATCTTCCCCGGCCCAGTCCGCAATGGCTCCGGTCATGCGTCCGGCACCCGGGAAAACGTTGGTCTATGACGATTTCAGTGCTGGCGGGTGGCCTTCGCCGCGCTGGCTGAAGTTCCGCTCGGCCGAATACGATTTTTGGGACCCCGCGACGGTGGTGCGCGCTCCCGGCGCGCCCGAGAATACGCTGACGATCGATTTGCCGCGTTTCACGACTTCGCATCCGAACCACGTGAAAGCGCTGATGCTGTCGACCACCGCTTTCGACCTCGAAGAAAGCCGCGGCTTCACGGTGCGGGTCGAAATGGCCGTGCGCACCTTCGGAACCGAACACAATAAATTCGGTCTTGAGCCCGGCGACCCGCGTCTCGCCACTGGCGCTCTCGTGGTGATCGATCCGGAAACCGGCATGGTGTTTGACTTTTTTGTCTCGAACGACCGGATCAGGCCACTCTATGAACGGTTGACCTTTAAACGCAAAGAGCTCGGTCCCTATCCGGCCTATTCGATCTTGGGCGAGACCGTGCCGACACAGACAGGGGATTGGCATCTTTATGAGATCCGCTACGACCGCGCCGGCGACCGCGTCGAGTGGTGGATCGATCGCAAATTGGTCGCCGCTCGGAGCCGGATCGGCGCACCCGACGGGATGGATGGGCCCATCGTAAAATTACGTCGCCCACGCATCGGCGGCGGACTTTTCACCTTGCTCGACGATCTCAACAATGATCGCGTTACGGCCGACGACAATCCCAAGATTCCAGGCTTTATCCGCAGCAACTGGGAAGACCGCTTTGATCAAGGCGGCCAGGTGTCGTTTCGCAAGTTCGAGATCGAAGGATAGAATTGAGGGCTTAGACCGGTACCGCAATTGGGATAGTTTTGCTGTCGTCAGGGGGCATGGTCATGAAACTTCCCCGCCGACAATTTCTGCATCTGGCGGCGGGCGCTGCCGCGCTCGCAGGCGTGTCGCGTATTGCCTATGCGCTCGATTACCCGTCGCGGTCGGTGCGCTTTGTTGTCGGCTTCCCGGCCGGGTCCGCGACCGACATTGTCGCGCGCCTGATTGCTCAATCGCTGTCGGAACAGCTCGGGCAGCAATTTATCGTCGACGACCGGCCGGGAGCCGGGAGCAATATTGCCGCCGAGGTTGTCGTCAGGGCGGACCCCGATGGCTACACCCTGCTTCAGGTCGCTTCGCCGAACGCGATCAATGCGACGCTCTACGACAACCTCAGTTTCAATTTCATCCGCGACATTGCGCCGGTCGCGGGCATCATGCGGTATCCCTACATTCTGGTGGTCAATTCATCATTCCCGGCCAAGACCGTTCCGGAGTTCATCGCCTATGCCAAGGCCAATCCGGGCAAAATCAACATGGCCTCGGCCGGCAACGGCACCGCGCCTCATGTTTTCGGCGAACTGTTCATGATCATGACCGGCGTCAAAATACTGCACGTGCCGTATCGCGGCAATTACTTTTCGGATCTGCTCGGCGGACAGGTGCAGGTCGTGTTCAGTCCACTGCCTTCGACAATCGGATACATCAGGGCCGGTACGCTGCGCCCCTTGGCGGTCACCACTGCGACGCGCTCGGATGCGCTGCCGGACATTCCGGCCGTAGGCGAATTCGTGCCGGGTTACGAAGCCAGCAGCTGGCAGGGCGTCGGCGCGCCCAGGAATACGCCGGCCGCGATCATCGACAAGCTGAACCGAGCGATCAATGCTGTCATCGCCGATCCCAAGATGAAAGCGCGATTTGCCGACTTGGGCGGTACGGTACTTTCAAGCTCGCCTGCGGACTTCGGCAAGCTCATCGCCGACGAGACCGACAAGTGGGCTAAGGTGGTCAAGACCGCGGGCATCAAGCCGGACTGATCCGGGCAATCGGTCACCGTTCCATATTTTGCCGCCTCAAGCGACAGGGAGAGTAAACATGCCGGACAACATCCGCTTTTCGAACCCCGATACGATACAGACGCCGCCAGGCTACAGCCACGTCGTGGAAGTCACCGGGCCGGGCCGCACCGTCTACTTTGCCGGCCAGCTCGGTATCGACAAGTCCGGCAGAATGGGCGCCAACGCCCGCGAGCAGATCGAAATTGCGTTCGAGAACGTCAAGGCGGCGCTCGCCTCTGTCGGCGCCGGATTTGAGCACGTCGTCAAACTCAACAACTATGTGGTCGATATCGGCGCCAATCTCGCGCATTACCGCGAGGTGCGGGACAGATACGTGAACACGGTTTCGCCGCCGGCCAGCACCACTGTCGGTGTGCCGCAGCTGGCGCGCCCCGGCGCGTTGTTCGAGGTCGAGGCCATCGCGATATTGCCGCCGAAATGACGGTTGTTCGAGCATGCCGGGCGCCCCCCAGCCTGCTTTGAGTTATGAGCGACAATTCGCACACAACTGGGGATTTCCGCCTTCAGACATCGTGCCGAGGAGCGACAACCACTCTATTCGATAACGTCGTCTGCCGTAGCAATCACGTCGGGAGGGACACTGATCCCCATCTTTCTTGCGGCCTTTAAGTTGATGACCAGTTCAAGCTTTGTCGACAACTGCACCGGCAGATCGCCAGGCTTTACGCCGCCAAGAATCCTGCCGGCGTAGATGCCAGCCAATCGATATATCTCCGCTACATCGCCGCCATAGCTCATCAGGCCTCCCGCTTCCGCGAACTCCCTGCGATCGAAGATCGCCGGAACTGCAAAGCGCTCTTGCAATGCAATCAGTTGCGCTCGTCTGCTGAAGAAGAATGCGTCCGTGGTGACGATCAGCGCGCGGGCACTGCGGCCCTTTGCGGCTTGGGCGAAGGCTTCGTTGATATCGTCGTCGGTGCTGGCGTCAAAGACGTCCATTTGCAGTCCCAGCTTTACCGCGGCCTCCTGTAATTCTTGAGTTGAGTTTGTGGCCCCAGGGCGGGTTGGATTACGTAAGACAATGAATGCCGAGGCGGTGGGTACGGTGTTGTGGAGCAGCTCCAGCCGTTTGGATCCTGTTTCTACGTTCAGTGTGACCGTGCCTGTGACATTGCCCCCTGGGTGATTGAGATTCGGAACAAGGCCGAGTTCAACCGGGTCGCTGCTCGTCGTGAAGACAATGGGTATCGACTTGGTTGCGGCGACAGCGGACACGTTGGCTGGAGTGCTGGTTGCAGCAATGAGGTCGACGCGCATCCCGACCAAATCTGCCGCCATCCTGGGCAGTCGCTCGTAGTTTCCTTCGGCCCAGCGGTACTCGATTCTTACATTGCGTCCTTCGATGTACCCTGCTTCTGCCAAGCCCTTTCGGAACGCATCGAGGAAACGTCCATAGCCTGACAAGGACGTACCGTTCAGAAAGCCGATGACCGGCATTTGCGGCTGCTGAGCGCACACCCGAAACGGCCACGCTGTTGCAACGCCGCCAATCAGTGCGATGAATTCGCGCCGCTGCACCAGTTTCTCCAACCTTCCGGGAAGGCATCATATCGGCTTAAGCTGGCACTTCGGAAGTGGCCGATGGGAGCCGCTTCGCGCTACCGGACACGGGACGTCCCGGGGAGAGGTCATGCTCAACGGTTGGTTTCGCCTCACAATGGTCGCCCGCGCGCTGGCGATTTACGCGATCGCCGCGACGGCAAGCCTTGTCCAACCAAGCCTCGCCCAACAGTGGCCGACGCACCCGGTGCGCTTCGTGCTGCCGTTCGGTCCGGGCTCCGGTGCGGACACCGGCGCGCGGCTGATCACCGACTCGCTGCAGCAGAAATGGGGCCAGCCCGTCGTCATCGACGGCAAGCCTGGCGGCGATGGCCTGTTGTCACTGGGGACCGTCGTGTCGGCAAAGGACGACCATACGTTATACTTCGGGCCAAGCAGCCTCTTCGTCGTGCAGCGCTACCTGCACGAGGACATGACCTTCGATCCCGAGACCGACCTCGCGCCGATCGCGGCGATTGCCAAGGTGCAGATCGCCGTAGCCGTGCCGACCAGTCTCGGCATCTCCACGCTGGCCGAGTTCGTGGCACTGGCGCGCGCCAAGCCAAACGAAACGAGCTATGCGGTCGCGCCGGGATTTTCTGAATTCGTACTCGACGGATTCGTCAAGGAAAACGGCCTCGCGATCGCCAAGGTTCCTTACCGCGACATCACCAAGTCGCCGGTCGATCTCGGCGAAAACAGAATCCAGTTGTGCATGCAATCCTATGCGGCGATGCGGACCTACGCGCAGACCGGCAAGATCAAGATCATCTCGATCAACGATCGCGAGCGATCGCCGATCGCGCCGGACATTCCCTCCGTGGTGGAAGCCGGATTCCCGTCCTTGCTCGCGAATCCCGTCTTGGGCCTGCTCGGGCCGCGCGACATGCCGATCGACCTGCGCCGGCGGATCGCAGCCGATATGCTCTCAGCGCTCGACGACAAGTCGATCGGCGAAAGATTGGCGCTCACCGGGCAGCCGGCCGCTCCTATGGGCGTCGATGCCTACACCGCCGCGCTCAAGGAGCAATACGCGCAAGTCGCCCGTATCGCGTCGGTGCTGGGCATCGCGCGAAAGAAGTAACTATCAGGCAAAACCCGACATCGGCGTTCTGATTGCGCTCACTCGCTGCAGCAATTTGCTTATACACAGTGTCCTCCATGCAACACTCTACAAGGAGTGGATGGGGTAATATTTTCAACTGGGGACTGTTCTGTGGCTTGGGGGCTTGCCATGAAAAGTACGATCATCGTTGTTGCGTCGGCGGCTGCGCTGCTAGCCACCCCAGTTATCGCCGCCGATGTGATGCTGCCGGTCAAGGCGCCGCCTGTTGCGCCGGCGCCGGCCGCTTCCGGTTGGACCGGCTTTTATCTGGGCGCCGATGCCGGATTGAGCGCCACCGATGCCAAATGGACCGCGACGAATTTCGTCCAACAGCTGCTCGTTGGCGGCGTTCCGATCGGGACCACGACGGGCTTGAACCCGACGCTCGTGTCCCAGGAACCACTCAACATGCAGTCGGGGCGGGTTGGGCGGCTATCTCGGCTACAATTGGCAATTCGCGCCGCGCTGGCTAGTCGGAATCGAGGGCGACCTCGGCTGGACCGGCCACACCGGGAAGCTGCCGGGCTTCGGCTTCCTCGGCACTGGGACCAACGCCTTCCCGAACGGGGCCGATCTCAGCCTGCGAACCACGTGGGACGCCAGCGCCCGGCTGCGTTTCGGCTTTCTGGTTACGCCGACCACCCTGATCTATGCGACCGGCGGCGGCGCCTGGCAGCATCAAGAGGCGACGTTCTCGTGCAGCTCGGCGATCACCTGCAACGGCGCCGTGGGCAACAACGCGCCGTTCTCATTCACCACCGCCACGAACCGGCCCGGCGCCACTGTCGGCGGCGGCATCGAGATGAAGCTCGCGCCCAACTGGGTGGGACGCGCCGAATATCGCTACACGGATTACAAGTCGTTCTCCACCACCGGGACCGAGCTGCTGCCGCTGGCGCCGCCGGCCGTGGTCACCAACACGCCGAGCTACAGCATCCATCTGCACAACAACTTGTTCACGTTGGGCCTCGCCTACGAATTCGGCCCGTCTGCACCGTTGCCGGATAGCGACCCATTGCCGATGTACGTCAAAGCCCGCACTCCCGCCGCCGCGCCGCCGGTCTCGTGGACGGGCTTCTATGCCGGTCTCGACGCCGGCTTCCGCTCGACGCGCGCGGACCTGACCACGACGTCGGCGTTCAGCGTCGGTCCTCCGGTCAATCTCGCCGGCGGCCCCGCCTCCGATCCGCTCGACGGCATCGCCCCGCAGTTCGGGTTGCATGCAGGCTACGACCAACAATTTGCTACCCGCTGGGTCGCCGGCGTCGAAGCCGATGTCGGCTTCGGCTCGCAGACGACCAATCTCAACGGCGTGACGTTCACGCCGGGCGTAACGCCGCTCTCGCTCGCGCTGCGGGGCGACAATTTTGCGCTCCGTACCGGATGGGACGGCAGCGCCCGCGCCCGCCTCGGCTTTCTGGTCACGCCCAGCACGCTCGTCTATGCGACCGGCGGCGCCGCCTGGCAGCGCTACGACATAACCTCGACTTGCGCGGAGTTGGTGGCCGCTGGCGGCTGCATATTCGACCCGCCGGCAGTGATCACCATCGGCGACACCAGGGTCGGCTACACGATCGGCGGCGGCATCGAGACGCAGCTCGCCGGCAACTGGTTCGCCCGCGGCGAATACCGCTATGCCGATTTCGGCACCGGCTCGTACCAGCTCGCCCGGACTGCGCCGGCCGTCGTCGACAACTTCGACATCCGGCTGCGCACCCACACGGCACTGCTCGGCTTCTCCTACAAGCTCGGGGCGGCCGCGCTACCCTAGCCAGCCATCTCTTGTCGGGTGCTGGGTCGAGCAACGGCTTGCTCGCTGCCTCGATGTGCTTTCGGGATTCTTTGCGGGTGCCGCTGCACGCTTCGGTATCTTTACCTCGGCAATGCCCGCTGATCCCCGGAATACTTCCCTTCAGGTTCACGCCATGCACAATGGGAGCGTGGATGATCTCACACTCCGAGATCCGGCCAATTATTCAAGTGGTGCGAACCAATACCAAATGGGGGGCTGTTCGATGGAAGATTTGGCACCGGGTTGTCGCGGCCTGAGTCTGCGACTGGCTACATTCGCTGTCGCGGCGTTGATTGTCATGGCGAGGATTCTTCCCGCCATGGCCCAGGCCGCCCCGAACACCGCGACCGGACCAGCGGCGGCGCCGGCGGCGCCGACAGCGCCGGCAGCACCGGCTTGTACAAGCCAGCCCGAAATGACTTTTACCGCCTGGACCAGCACGCTCGGACAGAGGTTCGGCGAGGGGTCGCGTGATTACATCTTTGCCGACGGTTATTTTTGCCCCGATACGGACAAGAAATTCCAACAGTTCTTGACCCAGAACCCAGCGAAGGCGCCGAACACGATCGTCGTACTCAATTCGGGCGGCGGCAATCTTGCCGCTGGGCTGCGCATGGGCGTCATCATTCGTCAGCAAAAAATGTGGACCCAAGTCGGCTCGCAGCTCCCGTTGATGATTCCGCAGAACGAAAATATCCCCGCTCAGGCCGTACCCTATATTGCCGAGCCACCGTCGCCGCCCTTCCCCGGTGAGTGTGACAGCGCTTGCACGCTCGCCTTCATGGGCGGCACTCATCGGACCATCGGTTACGCATCGAATTACGGGGTTCACCAATTCGAATCCGCGAGCCAGACCCCCGATCCAACCCTGCAAGCTCAGACCGAGGCAGTCTCAGCCCAAATCGTCACTTACCTCAGTCAGATGGGCATCTCGCCCGACTACATGGGGTACATGGTTCAGAAGACGGGCAACGACGTCACCAATCTGAGCATGAAGGTGCTGCAGCAACTCAAAATCGTCACGCCGCACTGGCAAACCAAGTGGCAGATCGTTCCGCTCAACGATAATAGTGGCTTTTACCTCCAGGGGACTTCGACTGATCCCTGGGGAACACACGAAATCGCATTTGCCTGCTCGTCGAAGGGAAGTCCGAGCCCGACGCAACCTGCGCCAGCGGCACAGGCAGCGCCAACCCCGCCGGCGCTGGAAGCGGATTTCTATCTGGATCCCGGCGCTCGTTCCAAGGCGCAAGATTTGGTCGGCGCCGTGCAGGAATACGTCCTTGTCCTCAGCGGCCAGTTTGTGCCGTTATCGCTATCTGCAAAACAGGCGCCCGCCCAGGTCGTCGGGACCCGGTTGGTCAAGAGCTTGTCCTTGAGCGGGACCCTGCTTCAGAGCCTCGAGAACGGAAGCTTTCCCGATATCGGTCTGGCCTTTATTTTCGATCCAGCAGCGAAATTGCCGATGCGTCTGCTGAAGTTCGAAGCCGAACTCGACAGTGCGATGCTCAAGCAGTTTGCGGGGACCTGCCATTGATCAAGGTGGCCGGGCGGTGTGGAGATAGTCGCACTCCATTCGCGCTTATTTGTCGTCGTCGTCCTTATCGTCCGCAAGCGGCTCTTCGTCGTCGTCGTCGTCCCCGCTCTCTTCTCTTCTGTCCCTCTCCTCCTCGATCTCGCCCGCTATGAATTCGGCAAGATCGTCGAAGGCTTCCTGAATCTCGGCTGCCGGAATGTCTTCCTCCAGCGCGGCTTGAAAGCATTCGTTCGCCAAGGTTTTGGCCGTCGCTTCATCGCCCTCCGCGGGAAGCGTCTCCATCGCCTCGATTTTCTCGGAAACCCAGGTCTCGACGAATTCGAGAGCGCGTGCACTCATGTATGATCTCCTGCTTCGCCTGCCGGCAAACGTGGCCTAGCTTGAGGCAGAAGCCCCGACGGATGGCAAGGGAGGAGCGCGTGACGACAAAGGAACTCGGCATCGCCGTCGTCGGCTCCGGCCGCATCGGCACGTTGCGCGCACGGCTCGCGGCGAAACACCCGGCGGTGCGTTTCGTCGCGGTGTCCGACAAGGACCCGGCCAACGCCAAGAAGCTGGCGGATTTATCCGGCGCGCATTTCCACTCTGCCGACAACGACGAAGTCATTGCGCATCCGGATGTGAACGCCGTGTTCGTGTCGACGCCGGAAGGCGAGCACGCCGCGGCGGTCTGCAAAGCGCTCGAATTGGGCAAGGCGGTGCTGGTGGAGAAACCGCTGGCGCTGTCGCTCAACGACGCCGAGGCCATCATCAATACGCTTAAACGGACTAACGGCACCTTGCGCGTCGGCTATAGCCGCCGCTTCAAGGAATGTTTTCTGCGCGCCAAGGAGCAGATGGTGCACGGCCGCCTCGGCCGCATCAGCGGCGGCTTGGCGCGGGTCTATAATTCACGCGCCCAAACCTTCGCCATCCTCAAGCGCGATCCGCACGCCACGCCGGTGCTCGACGTGCTCACCTATTACGTCGACCTGATGTGCTGGTTCCTCGACGGCAACGCACCGGTCGAGGTGGTGGCGCGCGGCCAGCACGGCATTTTCCGCGACGCCGGCTATAGCGCCCACGATGTCACCTGGGCGATCGTCACCTTTGCCGACGGCGCCGTGGTCAATTTCGGTATCAGCTACGCGCTGCCGGCGAATTATCCGACGCAGGGCCAGTCGGATCGCGTCGAGCTCTTAGGCACCGACGGCACCATGATCATCGACGACGATCACATGGAGCATCTGATCTTTTCCGAGAAAGGCATTCCGCATCCTTACGTGCCCGGGCATTCGATCAATCTTGCGTTCCTCGGCAGCAACACCGCGGGCGATTGGGCCATGGGCGATTTCTGGGGGCCGCTCGGCAACGAGACGCGCTCGTGGCTCGATTTCCTGTCGACCGGACGGGGAGGGGACGTGCACGCCACGCCCGAGCAGGCCATGCTCAATCTCAAAACCACCTACGCCATCGAGCGCGCGGT
Source organism: uncultured Alphaproteobacteria bacterium (assembly GCA_963821175.1). Taxonomy (GTDB): domain Bacteria; phylum Pseudomonadota; class Alphaproteobacteria; order Rhizobiales; family Xanthobacteraceae; genus BOG-931. The sequence goes on along the minus strand of CAWGCU010000007.1, from coordinate 263,365 downwards.
CGCGACCGGGCAGGCGGTGCGGATGGATTAGGGATTCTGAATCGAAATTCGTGCGCAACGGTTGGTCAATGTCCGCTTGGCCAAGCCGGACGATCTTCGATTTTTGAAATCGGCATGTCGAATAAATTCAAAATCGTACGCTGCCAAAACGAATAGGTCGGCATTGTTGCCGTAACACATTTTCGTGATTGTACGGCATCGTTCACGGCCCACATAATGGTCGCACGCACCGAAAGAGTGTCGCGACGGTCTGCGCGGCGGACGCAAACTAAGATTTCGCGAACTAAGATTTTTGTCCGTCTAGCATCTCGACGCGACGCAGAGTGCCTAAAGGTTGCCCGCAACTCTGCGCATTCAACGGACCAATGATAACGCGAGCTGATGCAAGCGCCCTCGAAGTGTAACCCAAAGAAAATGCCAAGGAGAGTGCAATGACGATCAGTCGAAGCGTGCGGCTCGGCTCGCTCATGCTGTCCGCTGCCGTGATGGTGGCCGGCGCGCCGGCGTTCGGGCAGGAGGTCTCGGGCGTGTTGGGTTTGCCCAGCGCCACCACGACGATCCCCGGTAATCAAATCCCGGCGCCAGCGCCGAAATTCGGCGGCGTGATCAAGGAGAATGCCACGGACTCCAAACCGTGGTGGCCGCCGACCATCGTGCCGCCCAAGGGCGCGCCGAACATTCTGCTCATCATGACCGACGATCAGGGCTATGGCGTTCCGGGCACCTTCGGCGGCGTCATCCCGACGCCGGCGCTCGACCGCATCGCCGCGGCGGGGCTGCGCTACACCGAGTTCAATTCGACTGCGCTGTGCTCGCCGACGCGGGCGGCGCTGATCACCGGGCGCAACCATCACTCGGGGGGCTTCGGCGTGATCACCGAACTGTCGACTGGCTTTCCGGGCTACGACTCGATCATCGGCGAGGACAACGCGACCATCGGCAGGATCCTCAAGGACAACGGATACGCCACGTCCTGGTTCGGCAAGAACCACAACACTCCGGCCTACCAGTACACCGTCGCCGGCCCGTTCGACCAATGGCCGTCCGGAATGGGTTTTGACTATTTCTACGGCTTCCTGGGTGGCGAGACCGACCAGTGGACGCCTTATCTGTTCCAGAACAACAGGCAGATTTTTCCGTGGGTCGGCAAACCCGACTACAACCTCACCACCGATATGGCGGACGAGGCGATCAACTACATGAAGGAGCTCGATGCCGCGGCGCCCGACAAGCCGTTCTTCGTCTACTACGTTCCCGGCGGCAGCCACTCGCCGCACCAGCCGAAGGCGGAGTGGGTCGAAAAATTCAAGGGCAAGTTCGACATGGGCTGGAATGCCATGCGCGAGCAAATCTTCGCCAACCAGAAGCGGTTGGGGGTCATTCCCGCGAATGCGCAGCTCACCCCCTGGCCCGACGATCTGCCGAAATGGGAATCGCTGTCGGCCGACCAGAAGAAACTGTTCGCCCGCCAGGCCGAGGTGTACGCCGGCTACACGGCCTACACCGACGACGAGATCGGCCGCGTCATCCAGGAAGTCGAGGATGATGGGCAAGCTCGACAACACGCTGATCATCTACATCGACGGCGACAACGGCACCAGTCCCGAAGGCACGCTGTCCGGCACGCCCAACCAGTACACCTCGTACAACGGCATCCTCGACTTCCCGATCGACGAGCAGCTCAAGTTCTACGATGCCTGGGGATCGGCGGCGACCTATCCGCACATGGCGGTGGCGTGGTCGTGGGCGTTTGACACGCCGTTCAAGTGGACCAAGCAGATCGCGTCGCACTTCGGCGGCACGCGCCAGGGCCTGGCGATCTCGTGGCCGGACCGCATCAAGGACGCCGGCGGCATCCGCACCCAGTTCCACCACATCATCGACATCGTGCCGACGATCCTCGAAGCCACAGGGGTCAAGGCGCCGCAGCTTGTCGACGGCATCAAGCAAAAGCCGATCGAAGGCGTGAGCATGGCTCTACACCTTCGACAAGGCCAATGCGAATGCGCCTTCGAAGCGCACGACCCAGTACTTCGAAATGATCGCCAACCGCGGCATCTATCACGACGGCTGGTACGCCAACACGACGCCGCCGCACGGGCCGTGGATCTTGAACGCGCCCTTGCCCGCCCCAAAGGATTACAAGTGGGAGCTGTACCACCTGACCGAGGATTACTCACAGGCCAACGATCTCGCCGCGAAGATGCCCGACAAGCTGAAGGAAATGCAGGCGCTGTTTGATCAGGAGGCGGAGAAGTACAACGTGCTTCCGCTGAACAACGACACGTTTGCGCGCGCACTCGCGCCGCGCCCGAGCGCGACGGCGGGCAAAACGGTGTTCACCTACACGGGCGTGAACGCCGGCATTAATTCCAGCAACGCACCGAACATCCTGGGCAGGTCGTACACCATGACCGCCGAGGTCGATGTGCCGGAGGGCGGCGGCGACGGGATGCTCGCCACCATGGGCGGGCGCTGGGGCGGATGGGGACTCTACCTCCTCAATGGCAAGCCGGTGTTCGACTACAACATGCTGATCCTCGCCCAGTACCGCTGGGAGGGACCGGATGCGCTCACGCCGGGCAAGCACACCATCGTGTTCGACTACACCTATGATGGCCCTGGCATCGCCAAGGGCGGCAGCGGTGTGCTGAAGGTGGACGGCAGCGTCGTCGCCACAGGGAAGCAAGCCAACTCAATCGCATTCCTGCAGGTGGCTGACGAGACCTTCGACGTCGGGCTCGATACCCGCACGGGGGTGAACGACAAGGACTATCAGGTGCCGTTCACGTTCAACGGCAAGATCGACACGCTGACCGTCAAGCTCGGGCCGATGCAGCTGACCGAGGCGGACCAGCAGAAAGTGCGAGAAGCGATCTTCAGGGGGCGCGACTAGGACGAGCGGGTACTGGAAAAGCTTGACGAAATTGTCACGACACCGTCCGCCCGGGCATAACCCGGGCGGGCTTTAGGCTCCGCGAGCCGGATCCGGAAGTCGCCGACCGCGGCGCCCAGTCGTCCTAAAACATCAATTCGCTGAGCTTGAAAAAGCCGTATGCAGACACACCCAGCAACAGAGCGGTGATGAAGGGTGTGACATCTGCGGCCGGCCAAACGCGATGGATGATCTTACTCACGATACCGACTCCCGCTTTACGCCTCCGAGCCTAAAGCTCTGCGCATTCGCAACTCCACACGTATTAGTCGTGGCGTCCGCGGCGGTGGTTCTCTTGTACGGCGCTGGGTTGGGCGCCAATCTGCCAACAAGGACCAAGGGGGGAGAGTTCCAATGACCATCCGCATCGCTGCCGTCGGGGTCAGCCACTGGCATGCGCTCAACGACGCCGCCTATCTGCGCCATCTCCTGGCCATGCCGGACGTCGAGCTGGTCGCCATCCAGGATTCGGACGCGAAAATCCTCGCGAAAAGGGCGGCCGAGGTGGGAAGCCCGCCCACTTTTGCGGACTACGGCAAGATGCTGGCGGCGACCCGCCCCGATTTCGTCCTGGCGCTCGGGCGGCACCGGCAGATGGCGGCAATCGCCCACGACCTGCTCGATGCCGGCTATCCGTTCCTGATGGAGAAGCCGATGGGGATCAACGCGGCCGAGGTCGATGCGGTGGCGGCCAAGGCGGCGCGGCTTGGTGCGTTTGTCGCGGTCCCGATGGCGCAGCGCTACGCGCCTTTCGCCAAACGCGCCCGCGCGCTGATCGACGCCGGCCGTCTCGGGCCGCTGTCGCACATCTACGTCCGCATCAACCGGCCGGGGCCGGCGCGCTATCCGGCCTGGGATTGCGCTTGGATGCTCGATCCGGCCGAGGCCGGCGGCGGCTGCGTTCGCAACCTGGGGCCCCACGGGTTTGACATGTTCCTGCACCTCACCGGCGAGGAGGCGCAGGTGACCGGCGCTCAATTGAGCCGGCGCGCGCACGAATGCGCGGTCGAGGACTACGCGTCAGTCATGCTGCGTTCGGCGAGCGGCGTTCTCGGTACCGTCGAGGTCGGCAACGGCTTTCCCCGCGACGGCACCGACGGCGAATGGAAGATCGCAGGCCGCGACGGCATCCTCACCATGAAGGACGGCATCATGAAGCTCGCCACCGCGGCGGGCGACGAGACTTTTCCAGGCACCGACCTCACCGCGCCCTATTTCACCGCCGTGCGCGACGCCCTCGACCACTGGCAGCGCGGCGCCCCGCCGCCGATCAGCGTGCACGATTGTGCGCGGATGGTGCGGTTGATCGACCAGGCTTATGCCCGTGCGGCGTCGTCGTAGCCCGGATTGAGCGGAGCGAAATCCGGGAACGATCGTGCGGCGTCACCGCCGCTCCCGGATTTCGCTTCGCTCAATCCGGGCTACAACAACTGCTTGCGGCGGTGTAGGACTGATCGCCCAAACACCGGGCACCAGCGAACCAAGATGGACGACAAAACCAGACCGGACGAAACCGGCTACCGCTTCATCGGCAAGCCCATGCCGCGTAAGGAAGACGCGCGGCTGATCACCGGCAAGGGGCGATTCACCGACGATTTCAGTCTCGACGGCCAGACCTACGCGATGATGGTGCGCTCGCCGTATCCGCATGCGCGCATTGTCGCGATCGACGCCGCGGCAGCGAAGGCGATGCCGGGCGTGCTCGGCGTGTTCACCGGCGCCGACTGCTTAGCCGACAAGCTTGCGCCGATTCCGCACGATCCGGTGCCGAAGACCAAATTCGACATGAAGCTGACCGGCCCCGGCGGCAGCGCGGTGTTCATCGGGCCCAATGCGCTGTTGCCGGCCGACAAGGCGCGGCATGTCGGTGAAGCTGTCGCGATGGTGGTGGCGGAGACCAAGGCGCAAGCCATGGATGCCGTCGAGGCGGTCGAGGTGCGTTACGAGGAATTGCCGTTCGTCTTGCATTCCGAGGACGCGATGCGGCCCGGCGCGCCGGCGCTGTGGGACGAGGTGCCGAACAACGTCGCGGTGGAAACCGTGTTCGGCAATGTCGAGGCGACCGACCAGGCGTTCGCCCACGCCGCGCATGTGGTGACGAAGAATTTTCATATCGGCAGAGTCACCGGCGTGCCGCTCGAGCCGCGCGCCGCGCTCGGCCACTACGATACCGCGACCGGCCGCTACACGCTCTATGCCGGCTCGGGCGGCGCGGTGCGGCAGAAGAGCGAGCTGTCGACCATCCTCGGCGTTCCGCCCGATAATGTGCGCGTGCTGTCCCACGATGTCGGCGGCAATTTCGGCACGCGCAATCGCGTCTTCGTCGAATTCGGCCTCGTGCTGTGGGCGGCGAAAAAGATCGGCCGGCCGGTGAAATTCACCGCGACGCGGTCTGAGGCCTTTCTCAGCGATTACCAGGGCCGCGATCTGGTGACCAAGGTCGAGCTGGCGCTCGACGAGAAACATCGCTTCATCGCCATGCGCGCGACCAATATCAGCAATGTCGGCGCGCGCTGCGTGTCGCTGTCGCCGCTGAGCAAAGGCTCCGGCCTCATTCCCGGCTCCTATGCGATTCCGGCGACGACCTTGCGCGCCATGGCCGTGTTCACCAACACCATGCCGACCAACGCTTATCGCAGCTCCGGCCGGCCGGAAGTCACTTTCGCCATCGAGCGGCTGGTCGACACGGCTGCGGCGCAGCTTGGCGTTGATCGCATTTCGCTGCGCCGCAAGAACCTCGTTCCGCCCAAAGCCATGCCCTATCGGAATTCAGTCGGCATGCTCTACGACAGCGGCCGTTACCAGGAGAACATGGACTGGGCGATGGAGGTCGCCGACTGGAAAGGTTTTGCGGCGCGCCGCCGCGAAGCGAAGCGCCGCGGCAAGTTGTTGGGCCGCGGTCTGGCGAACTACGTGGAGTCTTCAATCGGCGCGCCGCGCGAGCAGGCGCGCATCAAGGTGCAGCCGGAAGGGCGCGTCGATGTGGTGATCGGCACCCAGCCGGCGGGGCAGGGCCACGAGACGAGTTTTGCGCAAGTGATTTCGGACCTGCTGCACGTGCCCGCCGAGAGCGTGCGCATTATTCTCGGCGATACCGATGTGGTGAAAGTCGGCGGCGGCTCCCATTCCGGCCGCTCCATGCGTCACGCCGCTACCGTGTTCTCCAAGGCCGCGGTCGATCTCATCGCCAGGGGCAAGGCAATTGCGGCCATCGTCATGGGTGCCGCGGCGGACAGCGTCTCGTTCAGCGACGGCCGCTTCGTGTCGCGCGACACTAATCTTACCTTCGATTTTCTCGAGCTCGCCGCCGAAGCGGCGCGGCATAAGCTGCCCGACGCGCTCAAGGACGGCATCGCGGTGGTCACCGACAACGAGATGCACGAGCCGGTGTTTCCCAACGGCACTGCCATTTGCGAGGTGGAGGTCGATCCCGACACCGGCGAAATCGCGATCACCCGCTACGCTTCGATCGACGATGTCGGCCGCTGCATCAACCCGCTGATCGTGCACGGCCAGACCCACGGCGCCATCGCCCAGGGCGTCGGCCAGGCGATGTGGGAGCAAATCTTTCTCGATCCGGATTCCGGCCAGCCGCTGACCGGCTCGCTGATGGATTACGGCATGCCGCGCGCCGACACTTTGCCGCCGTTCAGGACCGAGATCGCCGAGGTGCTGTCGCCCACTAACCCGCTCGGCATCAAGGCTGGCGGCGAAGGCGGCACCACGGCGGCGCCCGCCGTCATGGTCAGCGCCATCCTCGATGCCCTGGGCGAGCTCGGCGTCCGCGACATCACGATGCCGGCGACGCCCTTCGCCGTATGGACCGCGATCCGGAAGGCCAAAGCGCAATAAGTCGCATCGCTAATCGGGGGTTTGGCCCGCGGCCGCATGGAACGGCTTTCGGCCTCAATCGTTCCCTCCCAGGGCGATATTTAAATCCTTTGGCCGGTGAGCGCTAAATCATGCCAACTGCATCCACCCATCCGCGCACCCGTTCCGCGGCCGATCCGCATGCGGACATCGACCGGCTGTGCATCGATACCATCCGCACACTGGCCATCGACGCCGTGCAGAAGGCGCAGTCCGGCCACGCCGGCGCGCCGATGGGGATCGCGCCGGTCGCCTATACGCTGTGGCAGGAGTTTTTGCGCTACGATCCGGCCGACCCGCTGTGGGCCAACCGCGACCGCTTCGTGCTGTCGGCCGGCCATGCGTGTATGCTGCTCTATGCGCTGCTGCACCTCGCCCAGGTGCGCCGCGTCGACGGGCAAAGCGTCACCGATCGTCCGGCGGTGAGCCTCGACGACATCAAGAATTTCCGTCAGCTCGACAGCGTCACGCCCGGCCACCCGGAATATGGCCACACCACCGGCGTCGAGGTCACGACTGGACCGCTTGGCCAAGGCTGCGGCAATGCCGTCGGCATGGCGATCGCGTCGCGTTTCCTCGGCGCGCGTTACAACAAGCCGCGCTTCACGCTGTTCGATTACGACGTCTACACGATTTGCAGCGACGGTGATTTGATGGAAGGCGTCGCCAGCGAGGCGGCGTCGCTGGCCGGTCATCTCGGCCTCGGCAATCTGTGCTGGATCTACGACAGCAACACGGTGACCATCGAAGGCCACACTAGGCTCGCCTTCAGCGAAGACGTCGAGGCGAGGTTCAAGGGCTATCGTTGGAACGTCTTGCGCGTGCGCGATGCCAATGACACTGCGGCGTTCGCCGAGACGCTAAAAATATTCCGCCGCATCAAGGACCGGCCGACACTGATCATCGTCGACAGCATCATCGGCTACGGCGCGCCGCATAAGCAGAACACGTCGGCGGCGCACAGCGATCCGCTCGGCGAGGAGGAAGTCCGTCTCACCAAGCGTTTTTACGGCTGGCCGGAAGACGCGCAGTTTTTGGTGCCGGACGGCGTCTACAATCAATTCCGCGACAACATCGGCCGGCGCGGCCGGGCACTGCGCGACGATTGGGAAGAGTTGTTCGCCGCTTACCGGCGGGAATTTCCGCAAGCCGCGCGCGAGCTCGAGCAGCTGTTGTCAGGCGCGTTGCCGGAGCCGTGGGATGCGCGCCTGCCGGCATTTCCTGCCGACGACAAAGGTATCGCCACGCGGGACGCGTCCGGCAAAGCGCTCAATGCCATCGCCGAGCATGTGCCGTGGCTGATCGGCGGCGCCGGCGATCTCGCGCCGTCGACCAAGACGAATTTTACCTTCGACGGCGCCGGCCAGCTCGAGCCCAATCAACCGGGCGGCCGCGACATGCATTTCGGCATACGCGAGCATGCCATGGGCGCCGTCGTGAACGGCCTGGTGCTTTCAAAACTGCGCGCCTTCGGCGCGACGTTTCTCACCTTCAGCGATTATATGCGGCCGCCGATCCGGCTTGCGGCCTTGATGAAGCTGCCGGTCTTTCACGTCTTCACCCACGACTCCATCGGGCTGGGCGAGGACGGTCCGACCCATCAGCCGATCGAGCAGCTTGTGGCGTTGCGCGCCATTCCGAACCTGATCGTGTTGCGTCCCGCCGACGCCAACGAGGTCCGCGAGGCTTATCGCGTGATTTTCGGTTTAACCGATGAGCCGGTCTGCCTGGTGCTCACACGCCAGAAAGTGCCGGTATTCGATCGCACCCGCTTTGCGCCAGCATCGGGCCTCGCGCGCGGCGCCTATATCATGGCTGACGCTGAAAACGGCGAGCCGCAGGTGATCTTGATCGCGAGCGGCAGTGAGGTGCAGCTCTGTATCGAAGCGCGCGAGCGCCTGGCGAAAAAGGGCATCGGCGCCAGGGTCGTCAGCATGCCGAGCTGGGAGCTGTTCGAGCGCCAGGACCAGGACTATCGTGACATGGTGCTGCCGCCGCATATCGACGCGCGTGTTGCGGTGGAAATGGGTTCTGTGATCGGCTGGGATCGCTATGCCGGCAATCACGGTGCCATTATCGGCATGCACAGCTTCGGTGCCTCGGCGCCGATCAAGGATTTGCTGCAGAAATTCGGCTTCGTGACGGATAAAGTAGTGGCGGCCGCCGAATCGCAGATTGCAAAGCATTCGACATCAAGGAATTCCCGACAATGAATCCGTTAAAGTCGCTTGCGGACCACGGCCAGGCCGTCTGGCTGGATTTCCTGTCCCGCGGTTTTATCGCCAAGGGCGGCTTGAAGAAGCTCGCCGATGACGACGGCCTGCGCGGCGTGACGTCGAACCCTTCCATCTTCGAGCAGGCTATCGGCCATTCCGACGAATACGACGCGGCGATTGCCCGCATGCTGGCGGCGCAGGACCGGTCGGTCGGCGAGATTTTCGAGCATCTCGCGGTCGAGGATATCCAGCAGGCGACCGACGTGTTGCGGCCGACATACGACGCGACTCATGGCGCCGACGGCTATGTCAGCATCGAAGTCTCGCCGTATCTGGCCAAGGACACCCAAGGCACGATCGACGAAGCCAAGCGGCTGTGGCGCGAGGTCGGCCGCAAGAACCTGATGATCAAGGTGCCGGGCACGCCCGAAGGCATGCCGGCGATCCATGACCTGATTGCCGGCGGCATCAACGTCAATATCACGCTGTTGTTCGCGCAAGCTGTCTACGAGCAGGTTGTCGAAGCCTATCTGTCCGGCCTTGAGGTGTTGGCCGCAAAGGGCGGCGATATTTCGCAGATCTCCAGCGTGGCGAGTTTTTTCGTCAGCCGCATCGATACCGCGGTCGACAAACTGCTCGACGACAAGATTGCGCAGGCCAACGATCCGGATGAGAAATCCCGCCTTAAAGCGCTCAAAGGCAAAATCGCCATCGCCAACGCCAAGCTCGCCTATCAGCGCTACAAGCGTCTGTTCAGTGGCGCGCGCTGGCAGGCGCTGGCCGCGAAGGGCGCGAAAACGCAGCGGCTGCTGTGGGCTTCGACCGGCACCAAGAACAAGGCCTATAGCGACGTGCTCTATGTCGAGGAGCTGATCGGGCCCGACACCGTCAACACCATACCGGTCGCGACCATGGATGCGTTCCGCGACCACGGCAAGATCGCCGACACGCTGGCTGACAATGTCGCCGACGCGCAACGCGTGCTCGGCGATCTCGGCCGTGCCGGGATTTCGCTCGACGCCGTCGCCGACAAGCTGGTCGAGGAGGGCGTACGGCTGTTCGCCGACGCCGCCGACAAGTTGCTCGCCGCCGTGGCGGAGAAGCGCGGCAAAATCCTCGACGGCAAAGTCGATACGCAAATGTTGGCGCTGGGCGACGCGCTGGCAAAGAAGGCTGATGCTACGGCGGAGGAGTGGCGTAGCCACGGCAATGTGCGCCGGCTGTGGCAGCGCGACAAATCGCTGTGGACCGGCATCGACGAAGATCGGTGGCTCGGCTGGCTCGACGCGGTGAACGCCGATCAAATCAAAAGCTACCAAGCCTTCGCCGAAGAGATCAGGCGCGAAGGATTTACCGACGCGCTCCTGCTGGGCATGGGCGGCTCCAGCCTCGGCCCGGAAGTCTTGGCAACGGTGTTCGGTCACAAAGCCGGGTTTCCACGCTTGCGCATTCTCGACTCCACCGTCCCAGCGCAGATCAAAGCGATCGAAGCCACGCTCGATCTCGGCAAGACGTTGTTCATCGTGTCGAGCAAGTCGGGTAGCACTACCGAGCCGAATATCTTCAAGGATTATTTTTTCAAGCGCGTCGCTGACACGGTCGGCGAAGCGAAGGCCGGCCGGCAATTTGTCGCCGTCACCGACCCGGGCTCGGCGTTGGAACAGTCGGCCAAGGCGCAAAACTTTCGCAAAATATTCTTCGGGGTCCCCAGCATCGGCGGCCGTTACTCCGTACTGTCGCCGTTCGGCCTGGTGCCGGCCGCCATCGCCGGCATCGACGTCGCGGCATTGGAAAAGTCGGCGCGCGTGATGATGCATTCGTGCGGTCCCGACGTGCCGCCGTCGCAAAATCCCGGCGTTGCGCTCGGCCTCGCGCTCGGCGCCGCCGCGCGGGCGGGCCGCGATAAGGTTACCATCCTGGCGTCACCGCGCTTGGCCGATTTCGGTGCCTGGGCCGAGCAGCTGTTTGCCGAGTCCACCGGCAAGAACGGCAAGGGCCTCGTCCCGATCGACGGTGAGCCGCTCGGTGTGCCGCAGCTTTACGGCGACGACCGTTTCTTCATCGATCTCACGCTCGATGGTGAAACCGATTCCGGACACGAGGCTAAGCTTGCGAAGCTGCAAGCTGCCGGCCATCCGGTGGTTCGCATCAAGCTGGAAGTGCCCGAGCATATCGGCCAAGAATTCTTCCGCTTCGAGATCGCGACCGCCGTCGCCGGCGCGATCATCGGCATCAATCCGTTCGATCAGCCCGACGTCGAAGCGAGCAAAGTCAAGACCCGCGAGCTGACGGCCGCGTACGAGAAGAACGGCGCGCTGCCGGCCGAGACCCCGGCGTTTTCTGGCAAATCCATCGACCTTTATACCGACGACGCAAACGCCAAGGCGCTACGCGCCGCCGGTGCCGACGCGACGCTCGATGGCTGGCTCAAGGCGCATCTCGGCCGTATCGGCGCCGGCGACTATTTTGCCGTGCTGGCCTATATCGCGCGCAACGATGCCAATGCCGCGCCCTTGCAAAAATCGCGGCTCGCGGTGCGCGAGCGGCGCCATGTCGCGACCTGTCTCGAATTCGGCCCGCGCTTCTTGCATTCGACCGGCCAGGCCTACAAAGGCGGCCCCGACAGCGGCGTGTTTCTGCAAATCACTGCGGACGACGCCGAGGATTTGGCGATCCCGGCGCATCGCGCAAGTTTTGGCGTAGTCAAAGCCGCGCAGGCTCGCGGTGATTTCGGTGTGTTGCTGGAGCGCGGCCGGCGCGCGCTTCGGGTCCATATCAAAGGCAATTTGTCAGCCGGCCTCGGCGAAATCGAGGCCGCGATCCAGCGTGCATTGGCGTAACGGAGTTGATGATGCAGATTGGTGTGATTGGTCTCGGCCGCATGGGCGGCAATATTTCCCGTCGCCTCATTAAAAATGGTCACGAGGTGGTCGTCTATGATCACGACGCCAAGGCGGTGGCCGCGCTGAGCCGCGATGGCGCGACAGGCGCCAATGGCCTCGACAAACTGGTGCAGCAATTGCGCCCGCCGCGCGCGGTGTGGGTGATGCTGCCGGCCGGCAAGATCACCGAGGGTGTGATCGGTGAGCTCGCGAAGCTGCTCGGCACCGGCGACATCGTGCTCGACGGTGGTAACACGTTCTGGCGCGACGATATCCGCCGCGCCAAGATGCTCAAGGAACGCAGCATCCATCACGTCGACGTCGGCACCAGCGGCGGCGTGTGGGGTCTTGAGCGCGGCTATTGCATGATGATCGGCGGCGACAAGGCGATCGTCGATCGCCTCGATCCGATTTTCGCCGCGCTGGCGCCCGGCCTCGGCAATGTGCCGCGTACGGGGAAGCGCGACGGCCGCGATCCGCGCGCCGAGCAGGGCTATATCCATGCCGGCCCGAACGGCGCCGGCCATTTCGTTAAGATGGTGCACAACGGCATCGAATACGGCCTGATGCAGGCCTACGCCGAAGGTTTCGATATTCTCAAAAACGCCGGCAACAAGACGTTGCCAGAAGACAGCCGCTTCGATCTCGATCTCACCGACATCGCCGAAGTCTGGCGGCGCGGCAGCGTCATCAGCTCCTGGCTGCTCGATCTCACCGCAAGCGCGCTCGCCGCCGATGACAAGCTTGATGGCTTCGAGGGCGTCGTCGAGGATTCCGGCGAAGGCCGCTGGACCATCATGGCGGCGATCGAGGAGGCGGTGCCGGCGGACGTGCTGTCGGCGGCGCTCTATACCCGCTTCCGCTCGCGGCAGAGCCATACCTTTGCCGAAAAAATCCTCTCCGCCATGCGCAAGGGTTTCGGCGATCACGTCGAGCCGAAAGCCAAACAATCATGACGGCACAGGCGACGACGGCGCGGCCGGCCGATCCGTGCTGCCTGGTGATTTTCGGCGCCTCGGGCGACCTGACTCATCGCTTGCTCGTGCCGGCGCTGTACAATCTCGAAGTCTCAGGCTTGCTGCCGGAAGCCTTCGCGCTGATCGGCGTCGCCCGCAGCGAATCGTCGAACGAAGCGTTCCGCGCCGACCTCGAGAAAAGCCTGCCGCGATTCGCCACCCGCAAGATCGATGCCGCCGCCGTGAAGAAGCTTCTCGCCTGCGTCGCCTACGTGCAGGGCGACCCGGACGATCCGCAAACTTACGACAAAATCGGCCGCGAGCTCGCCCGCATCGAAAGCGAGGTTAAGACCAGCGGCAACCGCCTGTTCTATCTGGCAACGCCACCGGCCGGTTTTGCGCCGATCGGCGGCCATCTCGGCGAGTTCGGGGCTGGCCCGCGAGGCAAACGGGGCGTGGCGGCGCGTCATTGTCGAAAAGCCGTTCGGCACCGATCTCGCTTCGGCCCGCGCGCTCAATCGCAAGCTGCTCAGTATCCTGAAAGAGGACCAGATTTTTCGCATCGACCATTATCTCGGCAAGGAGACGGTACAGAATATTTTGGTGCTGCGCTTCGCCAACGGCCTGTTCGAGCCGATCTGGAATCGCGATCACATCGATCACGTGCAGATCACGGTTGCCGAGGCACTCACCGTCGGCCGCCGCGGCAATTATTACGACGCGATGGGCGCGCTGCGCGACATGGTGCCGAACCATTTGTTCCAGTTGCTCTCGCTCATCGCCATGGAGCCGCCGGCGCGCTTTGCCGCGGACGCGGTGCGCGCCGGCAAGGCCGAACTGCTCGATGCGGTGCAACTGCAAACCCGCGACGAGGCGCTGCGCAATGCGGTGCGCGCGCAATATAGCGAGGGCACCATCGATAATCGCGCCGTCGAAGCCTATCGCGATACCAAGGATGTCGGTCCGGACAGCACCACGGAAACCTATGTCGCGCTTAAGCTGATGATCGACAACTGGCGCTGGGCCGGCGTGCCGTTTTATCTGCGCACCGGCAAAGCGCTGTCCGCCAAACGCACCGAGGTGGCGATCAAGTTCAAGCAGGCGCCGGTGGCGATGTTCCGCGACACGCCGATCGAAAATCTGGCGCAGAACTTTTTGGTGCTGGGCATCCAGCCCAACGAATGCATCGGGCTCGAATTCAACGCCAAGGTGCCGGGGCCGTCGATTTCGATCGGTGGCGTCGGCATGACGTTCAAATACGAGGATTATTTCGACGTCGCGCCGTCGACCGGCTACGAAACGCTGATCTATGACTGCATGATCGGCGACGCCATTCTCTATCCGCGCGCCGACGGTATCGAGGCCGGCTGGCACGTGGTGCAGCCGGTGATGGACGCCTGGCGGGAGGCGGGCGGCCAGGGCCTGGCGACTTATCGCGCCGGCAGCGAAGGTCCGGCCGAGGCCGAACGGCTGCTGGCGCAAGACGGCCGCCGCTGGCGCGCCATTGCGTGAGGTCTGCGGTATGAACTCCAAACAGCAACGTGAAATCGTCGTGGTCGCGGATCCGGCCGCTGTCGCAGAGATGGCGGCGCAGCGATTGGTGAACAGGGTCGCGCAGGACGGCCGCAGCGCGGTCTGCCTTACCGGCGGTTCGACCCCGGAAGGGCTTTATCGCTTACTGGCCGAGGAGCCATGGCGCGGCAAGGTGCCGTGGGATCGCGTGCATTGGTTCATGGGCGACGACCGCTTCGTTCCGCAAAGCGATCCGTTGAGCAATATGGGCATGGCGCGGCGGCTGTTTCTCGCTGCGGTCGGCGCGCCGCGCGGCAATGTTCATCCGATCCCCACCGACGCCAATTATCCCGAGGGCGCAGCAAATATTTATGAAGACGAGCTCAAGAGTTTTTACGGCGCGGAACGGCTCGATCCGGAGCGGCCGTTGTTCGACCTCGTCCTGATGGGCCTCGGTCCGGACGGCCACACCGCCTCGCTGTTCCCGCAGTCGCGCGCGCTCGACGAAAAGAATCGCTGGGTGCTGGCCGTGACCAAGGCCGGCATGGAGCCGTTCGTGCCGCGCGTCACGCTGACGTTTCCGGCGCTCGCCTCGACGCGCGAAATGCTGTTTTTGGTCGACGGCCCCGGCAAGCGCGACGTTCTGCGGCGCGTGTTCGCGGGCGAAGATTTGCCGGGCAGCCGCGCCTATTCCGACGGTGAGTTGGTCTGGCTGCTCGATCGCGCCGCGGCGCCAGAGGTTTTGTCGTGAAGACCGAAACACCGTCGGAAGGTCCCGCCGTCATCGTGGTGATGGGGGTTTCTGGCTCGGGCAAAAGCACGGTCGCTTCGATGCTGGCCCATCGGTTGCACTGGACCTACGAGGACGGCGACTGGTTTCATCCGGAATCCAACGTCGAGAAAATGCATCACGGCGAGCCGCTGACCGATCAGGATCGCGGGCCCTGGCTGTGCGCCATCGCCGCCTGGATCGACAACACCCGCAAAGCGGGCACTCACGGCGTCGTTGCCTGCTCGGCGCTCAAGCGTGCCTATCGCGATATTCTGATCGGCGAGCGGCGCGACGTGCAGATCGTCTACCTCAAGGGCGACCGCGAGTTGATCGCACGGCGCATCGCCGCCCGCGACGATCATTTCATGCCGGCGTCGCTGCTCGACAGCCAGTTCGCGGCCCTGGAAGAGCCTGCCGCGGACGAACGCCCGATCGTGGTCTCGATCGAGCCGCATCCGCGCGAGATTGTCGATAACATCGTCGAGAAGCTCGGCATTGCCGAGGCGGCGACGCCGATATAAGAACTTCGCGCGGCATCGGCCGAAGGCGCCGCAACGCGACAGGGGAGGAAGACACCATGGCGAAAATCGTCATCAGTTGCGCGATCACCGGCTCGATCCACACGCCGACCATGTCGGACGCGCTGCCGATCACACCCGACCAGATCGCC
The DNA here is from genome assembly GCA_963821175.1 of uncultured Alphaproteobacteria bacterium. GTDB lineage: Bacteria > Pseudomonadota > Alphaproteobacteria > Rhizobiales > Xanthobacteraceae > BOG-931. The sequence goes on along the minus strand of CAWGCU010000007.1, from coordinate 247,552 downwards.
ACCCAGGCCATCGATGCCGCTGCGGCCGGCGCCGCCATCCTGCATCTGCACGCCCGCGATCCCAAGGACGGCCGGCCGTCGTCCGAGGCGTCCGTCTTCATGCAGTTCCTGCCGCGCATCAAGCAGGCCACCGACGCGGTGGTGAACATCACCACCGGCGGCGCCGTGACCATGACGGTCGATCAGCGCATCTCGGCGGCCAACACGCTGGCGCCGGAAATGTGCTCGATGAACATGGGGTCGATGAATTTCGCGCTCTACCCCATGGCCAAGCGCTACAAGAATTGGAAATACGATTGGGAGGAGAGCTATCTCACCAATTCCGACGCCTACATCTTTCCCAACACGTTCCGCGACATCGAGAAGGTCTACAAGACGCTCGGCGAAGGCCACGGCGTGAAATTCGAGCATGAATGCTACGACACCGGCCATCTCTACAACCTGGCGCATCTGATCGACAAAGGCTTGTTCAAGCCGCCGGTATTCGTGCAGCTGATCTTCGGCATTCTCGGCGGCATCGGCGCCGATCTCGATAATCTGTTCTTCATGAAGCGCACGGCAGACCGGCTGTTCGGCAAGGATTATCTGTGGTCGGTGCTGGCCGGCGGCCGCCATCAGATGAATTTCTGCACCGCCGCCGCCATGATGGGCGGCAATGTGCGCGTCGGCCTGGAAGACTCGCTCTATATCGGGCCCGGGAAACTTGCCTCGAGCAACGCCGAGCAGGTGACGAAGATCCGCCGCATCGTCGAGGACCTCGGCCACCAGATCGCGACGCCGGCGGAAGCCCGGCAGATGCTCGGGCTCAAGGGCGCCGATCGGGTGAAGTTCTAGACCAGCCAACGTCGGACGGTCACCTCATATGAACGCCATCGATCTCAAAGGCCGCACCGCAATCATCACCGGCGGCGCCAGAGGCATCGGCTTTGCCGCCGCGCAAAAGATGCTCGCCTCGGGCGCCGCGGTTGCGCTGTGGGACATCGACGCGGCCGCGCTCGGCAAGGCCGCGGCGTCGTTGGCGAAGAGCGGTCGCGTCTACACCGCGATCCTCGATCTCACCGCCGAGGCGGAGATCGGCAGAGCCGTCGAGGCGCTGATCCGCGATGCCGGCAAGATCGACATTCTCGTCAACAATGCCGGCATCACCGGCGGCAATGCGCCGCTGTGGGAGCTTAAGCCCGACGTCTGGCGCCGCGTCATCGAAGTCAACCTCGTCGCGCCGTACCTCGTCTGCCGCGCGGTCGTGCCGCATATGACGGCGGCGGGCTACGGACGCATCGTCAACATCGCTTCGATCGCCGGCAAGGAAGGCAATCCGAACGCCTCGCATTATTCGGCATCAAAAGCCGGCCTGATCGGATTGACCAAATCGCTGGCCAAGGAATTGGCGACTACGGGAGTGCTGGTGAACGCCATCACGCCGGCGGCGGCGAAGACCGAAATGTTCGGCCAGATGACGAAAAAGCATATCGACTACATGCTGTCCAAAATCCCGATGAACCGCTTCGTCAACGTCGAAGAGCTCGCGGCGATGATCGCGTGGCTTGCGTCGGAGGATTGCTCGTTCTCGACCGGCGCCGTGTTCGATATTTCGGGCGGGCGGGCGGTATATTAAGTGAGAGAGGCTGGCACCGCCGGTCGTAGCGCGCGGCTTGCGGGCCGCGCCTCCAACACTTTCTGTATCACGGCATCGCCGCGCTCATCCGCAATTCCAGATCAGTCCGATAGGTGTATGGGTCCAGCACGGACCGAAGCTGCCGCCGTTGTAGCGCCCACCGGAAAATCCAGGGCGGCCGAAATAGTACCGCCCACCGTCATACCAGTATCTTGGAGCATACCCTGTGTCGCCGATTGCTCCCTTCGGACCATAAACGGGCACGTTGTTGTTGGGCGGCTGATGATAGCCGGGCAGGAAGCCGTAGCCATGCCAGGGGTGGATGACCAAGGGCTTTCGGTGCACGGACGCGGCGAACGCAACGGCGGGCAGCGATAGAGAAACCGCGACCACGATCCCAAACACGATTTTTCGCTGCATCAAATTGCCACTCGAAAATAAGCTTGCGGTCCTTGCCACTTTTCGTTCTCCATCGTGGGTTCACCACTTGTCCGAAGCAGGTCGCCGCGCCGGCCACCGAGACTTTCCTGTGGATGGTCACCCTGCTCCTGCGCTACTCCGGGAAATGGGGCCGGACCGGGAACCTCGACTAAATGATTGATTTGCTGGTGGGCGGTGCAGGGATCGAACCTGCGACCCCCTCCATGTCAAGGAGGTGCTCTTCCGCTGAGCTAACCGCCCGGTCAGCCACAGCGGTTTAGCGTCGCGCCACCCGCGGGGTCAAGCCTGACAGAACAGATTGCGGCGCCTGGAAGAGGGTGAAAATTTGCGGCATGCAAGCTGCGTCCCTTCTCCCCATCAGCGCGTTTACGCGCGTCTTCGACGCGCTATTGGGGGAGAAGGACAGGATGAGGGGGGCTCGTGACTCACAGAACAGTCTGCAGCGCCGGAACCCCCTCACCCCATCCCTCTCCCCGCCGGGGAGAGGGAGGAGTTGGCGGCGCGCGCGTTGCCAAATGTGCTGTCTCGAGGAAAGCGGTCGGAATCGTCAGGCGCTTACGACGCGCCGGCGTCGGATACGCACTTCTTGGTGAAGCTCGTCTCGGCGGCGCCGTGCAGCTTTTGCGCGGCGGCCTGATCCTTGCAGCACTTCTTGGCGAAGCTATTCAAGGCGGCGCCGTGCAGGCTCTTGCCGGTCGCCTGAATGGCGCAGCTGTCGTCTGCCGCGGCGGCGGTCACGATCCAAAACGACGCAACGATGATGGCAAGCGTTTTCATGTTTTTCTCCCTGATTGGTCTCTTCTCGCACAAAACCGCCGTGCGAGCGGGCGTCACGCGTGCGGCTGCAGCACGCCGCCCGGGCTCGCCTTGTCGACGATCTCCGGCAGATATTGCGCCAGCAATTTGAGCATCTCGTCGACCGGCAGACCGAGGTGGCGGGCAAAATCCTGAACCTGGGCATTGCCGAGAACCGCTTTCAGCTGGTCCGCGGTGATCGGTATGTTTTGGCCGTTGCCGAGCCATGACTGCACTTGCGGGCCGAGGCCGCCCTTTTGCAGCGCCGCCACCAGGCCATTGAGATCGTGGTACTGCGTCTGCGCCAAAACGGTGTTGAGCAGCGCCGGCAAAGCTTCGCCTTCCAACGCGCCCTTGAGACTGTCAAACAAACCCATGATTGTTCTCCGTGCGTAAATTTGAAAACGCTACGCTGATCCGTGCCAAACCCGGATCGGCAGTTTAGTACATCACCGCGGCCCTCACCAGAGCCGCGCGGCCGTGATTGCGGCGGCTATTTCCGCAAATCGTCCGGCACCTTGCCGCCGTTGTCCGCAAGCTTTTGCATGACCTGCTTGTGCAGCCATATGTTCATCGTCGCGGTGTCGTTTTTGTTGCCGGTGTAATGCAACTCGTCGGCGAGCGCTTTGCGCGCCGTGAGGCTGGAGTCCAGGTTCAACAGCTTCATCAGATCGACGATCGAAAGCCGCCAGTTGAGCTTCTCCTTACTCTGCGCCGCAAGCTTATTGAGAATGGCCTCGACGTCGACGGGTGTCGCCGGCTTGGGCGGCATGGCGGACGCCGGCGCGGCTGCGGTCTTGGGCGCGGCGGGCGACGGTGCTCCCGGCTCGGCCTGCGGTGACCCGGCCGGCGCCGCCGGGGCGGCTGATGCGTGTCCGAAAATAGTCGATAGGATGCTCCCGAGTATGCTCATGAGTGTCCTCCTCGATGCGACTTGTCCGGTCGCGACGGCATGCATTGATGAAGAGCGTACCAATTCGAGCCTCACACGTACATCCTGCAAACCGATGACACGGATGCGAGCGAGGGGCCTTCGATGGTGTCCCGCGTTGATGCTAGAGCGCAATGGCGCTCTAGCATTTTGATGGAGCATGATCTTTTCCGAAAACCGGTATCCACTTTTCGGGATCATGCTCTAATCTGACAGCCGCCTCGACAGGGCGAGCGCGGCACGAGGTGCGGAAATGGGCAATGTCCGGCTGACGGTGCGGGTCGATTTCGGCGCGGACCGGGCGCTTGGGCCGGGCAAGATCCGGCTGCTCGAGGCGATCGGCAAAACCGGGTCGATCTCGCGGGCCGGCCGCGCGCTCGGCATGTCGTATCGCCGCGCCTGGCTCCTGGTCGACGACATGAACCGCTGCTTTCGCGCGCCGGTGGTGGCGACGCAGCCCGGCGGCGCGCGGGGCGGCGGCGCTGAGCTCACGCCGTTCGGCCTGGAGCTGATCGAAAATTATCGGGCGATCGAAGCGCAGGCGACGGCGGCGGCCAAGCCGAATTTGCAGGCGCTGGAAAATTCATTGCGCCCGCAGCGCGTGCGCGCGCAAAAGCCATTGAAGACGTCGATCCGGGCCGCCACCGCGCGCTGATCGCGGCGCGATCAGGCGGCGCGATGGGAGGCGAGCAGGCCGTAGCCGGCGATTGCCGCCAGCGCGAGCGAGATCAGCACGTTGTAGCCGGCGAGCGAAATGCCGAGCAAGCGCCACGCCGCTTCGTCGCAGCGCACGACGCGGACCGAATCCAACTGGCCGAGGATCGAGCCCTTGGCGCTGAGATCGGTGATCGGTCCCGAGCACTCGGTCGGGCCGGCCCACCAGTGCCATTCGACGCCGGCGTGATAGGTGCCGAGCGCGGCGCCGCACAGCATGGCGACGATGATCGCGGTAAAACCGACGGCGAGCAGCGTCCGCGGCGCCCGCGCCAGCGCCGCGATCGCCATCAACAGCGATAGCGGAATGACCACATGATAGGGCAGCCGCTCTTCGAGGCAGAGCGGGCAGGGCGGCAGCCTGAGCACGAATTCGAAATACCAGGCGCCGACGATGGTCGCGGTGCTTATGACGAAGATCGCCAGCGCCGCCGCGGCGGCCGGCTCGGCGCGCAACCGGTCGAGCCGGATCATCCTCAAGGCCAAAGTCCGCGCCATCACAACCTCGCCGCCGCGCCGCCACAACCGTCAGCAATTGACCGATCTTTGAGGCGGAAGCAAGCCCGGAGTTTTGGATCAACACGGTCGACGCTGATCGGGATGGCGGTCTTGATCGCTTGGCTGCCAATTGTTCGTGTTGATGATCTTGTCAAGGACGGCGCGAAGCGCCGCCGCCTCCGGCGGTCTACGATCCTTGACAAGATCATCAACGCGAACACAGTGCCGTCCAAGCGATCAAGGCTGCTTTCTGGGGCTTCTGGCGGGCACTAGATAGAAGCGCCTCGGGACCCGTGATTTTCTTTTTGCCGAGCGCGCCGGCCTTCGGATATAGATGGCGGCGCATGCCCGTGTGGCGGAACTGGTAGACGCGCACGACTCAAAATCGTGTTCCGCAAGGAGTGGGGGTTCGATTCCCTCCACGGGCACCAGCCTTCGCTGCTTCGCAGCTGCGGCTGGCCGTATGTAGGCGGGTTAGCCGCAGGCGTAACCCGCCTTTGTGTGCCGACGAAACGGCGGATTACGCTCCGCTAGTCCGCCCTACGGGCTTAACTCGAGAGGAGCGTGTTAGTGATAAAAGCCGCGGTCACCGTTGTCCTGCTGACGGGAGTTTGGTTTTTCTCCGGTTACTTCGCGGTCGCGCAGGATCAAAACTGTCGCCCCCAGATCGACAATTGCCGGCCTTCACAAGCCGGACCTGAGCATCAGGCCCCGCTAGCCGAGCCCGGACCTGGTCCTCTTCCAAGTCAAGTGCCGTCTCCGCCCCGATCTAATAATCAAATGAGCCTTCAGAAAAATATTCAATGTTGTGTTCGGCACTGGATATCAAAACAGAATGGCAGGGTCGCCCCTGAGGGCGGAAGCACATCTGATTTCAAATCTCGCTCAGACCTGTTGTTGACATGTCAAATGGGCATACCTCGAAACGCGTGGGCAGGATATCTTTCAACGTTGGGAGCTAAGGATTTCTGTTCTCTCTGATTGAGCCCGGAGGATGGGGTAGAGCGTAGCGAAACCCAGCATCCCTCCCAACGCGACGACACAACAGAGCACGCCCCGATCGACGCCTCGGTCACGCATCCCGCTTGCACTTCGCCATAAAACTATTCTTGGCCGCGCCGTGCAGCGGCTTGCCCTCGGCGCTGACCGCCTTGCTTTCGCAGGCGTCTTTCTTGCATTTCTTCACAAAGCTGTTTTTGGCGGCGCCGTGCAGCGGCTTGCCGGTCGTGCTGACGGCCTGGGTTTCGCAGGACTGTGCCATGGCAGCGCCGATGGGAAAAAACGCAATCGAGGCTGCAAGAGCCAATGCTGTGAGAGCTATGTGTTTCATCGTTACCTCCCTGTCCTGCGCTCATGGACGTATGCATCTGACCATGAGACACATGTATCTTCAAGGGATTGGCCCACCTTTCGCGAGCCGGCGCAGTGCAGTCGGTGCGGAGGCTGTCATGGCGACAGGCAGACTCGCGTTGGGTACGGCCATCAGGCAGAATATGGGCATGACCGAAGACGAGGGAGAGTAGACGCAATGAAGGTTCGGCTCTTGATGGCGGCCCCACTGTTGGCCGTGCTGCTGCCGGCGACAAGCCAGGCGCAGGTCACGGTGGACGTGGCAAAAATCACCTGCAGGCAGTTCCTGCTCGACGCGGTGGCGCCGACCAAGTCGGTGGCGATTTGGCTGAGCGGCTACTATCACGGCAAGCACGGCGGCACCGTCATCGACATGGCGGCCCTGCAGCGTGAGACCGACAAGCTCTCGGACTATTGCCGGCTCAATCTCGACATGACGGTGATGGACGCCGTCGAGGGCGCCTTGGCTGTCAGCAAATAACAGCCGGGCGCGGCAGGCGCGCGAGAGTTCAGAGCGTGATCCCATGAAATTTTCGCATTTCTCCCACATCTGGGCCAAGCCCGGCATGACGCCGCACGAGCGCTACGAGCAGCTCTGGCGCGAGCTGCGATTGTGCGACGAGCTCGGCTTCGACCATTCGTTCTGCGTCGAGCATCATTTCCGCCCCGACGAGAGCTGGATATCGTCGCCTAGCCTTTACGCGGTCGGCGCCGGCGCGCGCACCAAGCGGCTGCGCATCGGGCCGATGGGCTACATCGTGCCGCTTTATCATCCGCTCCGCCTCGCCGAGGAGATCGCCATCGTCGACCAGATGCTCGGCGGCCGCATGGAGCTCGGCCTCGTGCCCGGCATCAACCCGGATTATTTCCGCCCCTTCGGATTGGACTACGGGCAGCGCAAATCGCCGACGCTCGAATTCGTCGATTACATGCGCGCGGCGTTCGGCGAGACGCAGCCGTTCTCGTATCACGGCCAGGAGTTTCACACCGACAACGCCCTGATTTCGGTGATGCCGGCGCAGCAGCCGCATCCGCCGCTGTGGATGATGAGCCGCGATCCGAAAACTTTGGAGTTCTGCGCCAAGAACGGCATCAATCCGGGTTATTTCCTGGTCTATCCGCGCGCCGACGCCGCGCCGCGCTACCGGAAATTCCTGCACGACTGGCAGCGCACCGGCTGGCCGGAAAAGCCGAACATCGCCTACTGTTCGATCATCTATGTCGACGACACCGACGAGAAAGCGATCGAGAACGGACTATTCCGCGCGAGCCGCGCCTATGAGGGTTTTCTGGCGCCGGCCAAACCGGGCGAGACGTTCGACGAGCGCGCCCGCGAGCATGCCAAAATGTTTGTCGGCCGCGGCGAGCCCGGCGCCTCGGAGATCATGCAGCATCTGCTCGACGGCGATTATTTGTTCAAACACGATCTCGTCTTCATCGGCTCGCCCGACACCGTCGCCGCCAAAATCCGCGCTGCCGCGGAGGAAGGCGTGTTCAACGTCTTCATGGGCGAGTTCAACTTCGCCGATCTGCCGGAGGATGCGCTGCTGCGCTCGATCCGGCTGTTCGGCGAGAAGGTGATCCCGGCGCTGCGCGGGTTTGAGCCGTTCTGATTTTCGTCATTCCGGGGCGCGCGTAGCGCGAACCCGGAATCCATAACCCCTGTCTTGCTTGTTCTGCACCGACTGTGGATATGGATTCCGGGCTTGCCGCTTCGCGGCAATCCGGAATGACGAAAGTTACTGCCCCTGCGCCAATTCCGGCTGCGCTTTCAGCCGCGCGGTGTTGAGCTTGTAGATGATGAAGCACACCACCGCGCCTACCGCGAACGGTATCGCCGACCACATATAGAGCTGCGGCACCGGCAGGCCGACGAACAGCGCGCCGAGCAGCGGGCCGATGATGGCGCCGAGGCGGCCGATGCCGAGTTGCCAGCCGGAGCCGTTGGCGCGCAGCGACGTCGGATAGATCATGGCGCCGACCACGTTGATGCCGGACTGGATGCCGAGCACGATGAAGCCGGCCAAGAATGTCACGGCGATCAGCGCGCCGGTCGAGCTCAATCCGGCATAGCCGATCGAACCGACCACCGGCACCGCGATCACGAACAGGATGGCGATGGCGAGGAAGCGCGCCTTCTGCAGCCACCAGCACAGCAGCAGCGAACCGATCGTGCCGCCGACCTGCAAGGCAGCGCCAGCGAGCGCCGCCATCTGTGGCGGCACATGCGCGGCGCCCATCAGGGTCGGCGTCCAGCTGATGAGGAAGAAGTAGCCCATCAGGTTGCAGGCGAACATCAGCCAAGTCAGCGGCGTGATCGCGGCAAGCCCGTTGCCGAACAGATAGATCGGGCTGCTCGGCGATTGCTTCTCGTCCTCGATGACGAAGCGGGCATTCGGCGGCACCTTGTAATCGGGGCGGATCGAAGTGAGCAGCGCTTCCATCTTGCCGCGATGACCTTCATGCAGCGTCATGAATTTGATCGACTCGGGCAACGTCACGATGGCGGCGAGCGCAAACACCACCGGCACGATGCCGCCGATCTCGAACAGGATCTGCCAGCCATATTGCGGCACCAGCGCCGCGGCGGCAAAGCCTGCCAGCGCGCCGCCGAGCGGCACCAGGCCGACCGCGATGATGGCGAGCGTGGCGCGCATGGTGCGCGGCGCCGATTCGGCGTTGATGGCAACGAGATTCGGGATCACGCCGCCGATGCCCAGCCCGGCGAAGAAGCGCAGCCAGGACAATTCGGTGAGATTGGTCGAATAGGCGGCGATGAAGGTGAAGATGCCGAACAAAAGGTTGCAGAGAATGAGCGCGGTCTTGCGGCCGTAACGGTCGCCGATCCAGCCGAAGATCTGCGAGCCGAACAGCACGCCGATATTGCTGGCGCTGAGCACCAGGCCGAGCTCCCTGGGCGCGATGTGCCATTCCTTGATCAGGCTCGGCGCCGCAAAGGCGATGGCGCCGATGTCGTAGCCGTCGATCATCGCCAGCATCACGGACCAGATGATGAGCTTGATCTGGAACGCGCCCAGCCCATGCTGGTTCAGGAAATGCGAGACTTGAACTTCCGCTGCGTCGGCCATCGTTTCCCCCCGTCAGGATTGTTTTTGTGGCGGGAGGTTATGTCACTCGTCGCGCCAAGGAAAGCGGCATCGCGGCGCGGCGGGTGGGCCAAAGCCCGTCATTCCGGGGCCGAGCGAAGCGAGGAACCCGGAATCCATAACCACGATTCGTGAATATGGATTCCGGGTTCGCGGCTTTCAGCCGCGCCCCGGAATGACGAAATTCACTCCGCGTCCAGCGGCTGGCCCGCTTTCTCGCGTAGCGCGCGGAATACCGCCTCGGCCGTCAGCGGCAATTCCATCAGCCGTACGCCGACCGCGTCATCGAGCGCGTTGGCGATGGCCGGCGACAGCGGCAGCGTCGCCGACTCGCCGACGCCTTTGGCGCCGAACGGCGCGTTGTGCTGATAGGCGTCGATCGCCTCGTTCACCATCACCGGCGGCACGTCGGCGATGCCGGGAATCTTGTAATCGGCCAGCGACGCATTGGTAATCTGGCCGTTGTCGAGATGGATCTTCTCGAACAGCGTGAAGCCGAGCTGCATCAGCGCGGCGCCGGAAATCTGCGTTTCGACGATGCGCGGATTGACCAGCGTGCCGCAGTCGACCGCGTTGATGAGTTTTTGGACGCGCACGCGGCCGGTCTCGGTGTCGACTTCGACCTCGGCGCCGGTGCAGGCCACCATCCAGAACGGCGTGATCTCGGGCGACAGGCCGGTCTCGTGATCCGGCGCGACGTAGTCGGGCTTGTAGCTGCCGCTGCCGACGATGTTGCCGGCCTTCATGCCGTATTTTTTGATGAACAGGCCGGAGACCGGCGTGTTGCTGCCTTCCGGCTCGCCGACTTCGCGGCGCAAGGCGTCGATCTTGCTGCGCGCATCCTCGGCGGCGAGCCGCACCGCGTGGCCCATGTGGAACAGCGAGCGCGAGCCCAGCGTGCCCATGTCGTAGGGCGTGATGTCGGTATCGCGGGCGACAACTCGCACGGACTCCGCCGGCACGTTGAGCACCTCGCCGACGATCTGCGCCATGCCGGTGTCGGAGCCTTGCCCCATGTCGACGGTCGAGATGTAGAGCGTCGGGCTGCCGTCGGCGCCGACATTGATGATGGCGACCGAGGTGGTCGGCGACACGCAGGCTTTCAGCGCAAACGCCAGCCCGCGGCCGCGCTTCAAGGTGCCGCTGCCGCGATCGAACTTGTCCTTCCAGCGCAGCCGTTCGGCGACGTGGTCGAGGATCGCCTCGAGCGGCGCGTCCTTGAGGATCGTGCCGGTCGCCTGCGGCCGGCCGTTGTGCAGCACATTCTTGCGGCGGAACTCGACCGCATCGATGTTAAGCGCTCGCGCCATCATGTCGGTGTGGCTCTCGTGGGCGAACACGAGCTGCGGCATGCCGAAACCGCGCAGCGCGCCGGCCGGCGTCATGTTGGTGTACATCGCGAACGAGTCGATCCACATATTGTCGATGTCGTAGGGGCCGCCGGCGGTAAATCCCGATTTGTGGGTGACGCGCGGGCCGATGTCGGCGTAAGCGCCGCCGTTCCAGAACACCTCGCATTTGCGCGCCGTGATGCGGCCGCTCTTGTCGACGCCGCTTTTGATGCGAACCGTCGCCGGATGTTTGGTGATCTGATAAAACTGCTCCTCCATGGTCAGCGCGATCTTCACCGGGCGCCGCGCGATCATCGAGCAGGCCGTCACCAGCGCTTCCAGCTTGATGTAGAGCTTGCCGCCATAGCCGCCGCCGAGATACGGCACCTTGATACGCACCTTATTTTCCGCCCAGCCGAGCAGCCGCGCGATCTCCGAGCGCACGAAGGACGGTCCCTGCGCGCCGCTATGAATCGTCAGGCCGGATTCCTTGTAGTCGGCGATCGAGCAGAACGGCTCGAACGGCACGTGCAGGCATTTTTGGGTGCGGAATTCGTGCTCGAACACGTGCGCCGCTTCGGCGAAGGCCTTGTCGACGTCACCGCGGCGCAGTTTGGCATTGAGCGCGAGGTTGGTGTTTTTCTGGCCCTTGAGATGCTTGAGATCGGCGAAGCTGCCGGCGGGTTTCAATTCATCGTGCACATAGGTCGGCGCCGTCATCGCCTCGACCTCGTCGTAGACCGGCGGCAATTCCTCGTATTCGGCGACGATCGCATGCGTCGCGGCTTCGGCAATATGGGGATCGGCCGCCAGCACGACGGCGACCGGCTCGCCGACGAAACGCACCTTGTCGATGGCGCAGAATCGGCTGGTCGTGGAACGCCGGCCCGTAATAAGGGTCGGGGATGACCTTGCGGACGTCGTCGGAGGTAATGACGCGGAAAACGCCGGGGATTTTCTTCGCGGCGCTGGTATCGACCGATTTGATGCGGCCATGCGCCACGGTGGAGCGGAAAATCTTGCCGTACAGCATGCCGGGCAGCCGCATCAGGTGGGTGTATTCGGCGCGGCCGGTGACCTTTTCACGGCCTTCGAGGCGCGGCACCGAGCGGCCGATCTGGCCGCCGCCCATGGGATTTGTCGGCATCGGCAGTGAACTCCTTGCGGGCTCGGATGTTGCGATCCTATGCCCCAAATGTTCCGGACATTTGGACATGAATCCCGGACGGGAATCCACTATATTCCCTCAGACCTTTCTGCAAACGGGAGTGCGTGATGACGATCACCTTCACCGTCAATAACAAGCCGGCAAGTGTGGATGCCGGTCCGGAAACACCGCTGCTGTGGGTGGTGCGGGAGCATCTCAAGCTCACCGGCACGAAATACGGCTGCGGCGCCGGCATGTGCGGCGCCTGCACGGTGCATCTCGACGGCAAGGCGGTGCGCTCGTGCCAGACCCCGGTGGCGATGGTGGCGGGCAAGAACGTCACCACCATCGAGGGCTTGTCGGCCAACAGCGACCATCCGCTGCAAAAGGCCTGGCTCGATCTGCAGGTGCCGCAATGCGGTTATTGCCAATCCGGGCAGATCATGCAGGCCGCAGCCTTGCTGGCGAATAACAAGAATCCGAGCCGCGACGACATCGTTCGCCACATGGATGGCAATATCTGCCGTTGCGGCACCTATCCGCGCATCCTCCGCGCCGTCGAGCGCGCCGCCAAGCAGGGAGCGTAAGGTCATGGGCAAGATCGAACGCAATCCGCAGGGCGCGCTCTCACGGCGCGGTTTCCTCGAAAGCGCCGCCGGACTGACTTTCGCCTTGAGCATTCCGGGCGCGCTGTTCGCGCCGCGGGTGGCGCTGGCCGATAATGCGCCGGCTGCCATCGGCGCCTGGGTCACCATCGGCGCGGACGGCGCCATCGTGCTCGCCATCCCGGTCGCCGAAATGGGGCAGGGCAGCCTGACCGGGTTGGCCATGGTGTTCGCCGAAGAGATGGACGCCGATTGGTCGCGGGTGTCGACCATTTATCCGCCGGTTAAGCCGGAGATTTTCGGCAATCCGATTTTTGGCGGCATGATGGTGACCTACGGCAGCGGCTCGATCCGCGGCTATTGGGACAAGGTGCTGCTGCAGGCCGCCGCGGTGCGCAACGTGCTGATGCAAGCGGCCGCGGATCGCTGGCAAGTTCCCATCGCCGAATTGCACACCGAGCCGAGCCTGGTGGTGCACGCGGCGAGCAACCGCTCCATGAGCTACGGCGAGATCGCAAGCTTCGCCCAGGTCCCGGCGACCATGCCGGTGATCGACAAGTCGGCGCTGAAGAAAATGGCCGACTACCGCATCCTCGGCAAAAATACGCCGCGCCTCGACATTCCGGGAAAGATCGACGGCTCCGCCCAATACGCCATCGACGTGCAAGTGCCGAACATGGTCTATGCCACGGTGCTGCGCACGCCGGTCGAAGGCGGAACGCCGGAGCATATCGATGACGCCGCGGCGCTCGCGGTGCCTGGCGTGCTCAAAGTGGTGCCGCTGAAAAATTCGGTCGGTGTCGTCGCGGAGACCATTGAAGCCGCCTTCAAGGGTCGCTCCGCATTGAAGGTGAACTGGTCCAGCGTGCCGACCGACACGTTCAACAGCGCGGCCGGCCTGAAGGATTTTCTCGCGCGTGCCGCCAAGCTCGACGACAAGGGAACGAGCTACGTCGCCAAGGGCGACACCGACGAAGCCTTCGCCAAGGCGGCCAAGGTAATGACCGCGCAATACAGCTCCGAATACGTCTATCACGCGCAGATGGAGCCGATGAACGTCACCGCGTCGGTCAGCCCGGCCGGCGACAGCGCCGAAATCTGGATCGGCACGCAAGGCGTCAGCCCCAATGCGTTCGCCGCCGCGGCGATGCTCAAGACCACGCCGGACAAGATCAAGCTCAATCAGTTCTATCTCGGCGGCGGCTATGGCCGGCGCAGTCCGGCCGACATGATTCCGGAAGTCCTGCCGCTGGCCAAGGCGATGCAGCGGCCCGTAAAACTGATCTGGACGCGCGAGCAGGACGTCAAATCGGCGCAGATGCGGCCGATGACCGGCCACCAGGTCGAAGCCGCGCTCGATGCCGACGGCAAGGTGACCGGCTGGCGTCATCGCGTGGTCGGCGAATCCGTGGTCGCCTATCGCGGCACCGAAAAGGCGCTGGAGGGTGCCAAGGGTCTCGACGGCATCGTGCTCGAGGGCTCGAAGCATCGAATACGGCATTCCCAATCAATCGATCGCCTATCTGCGCGAGAAGCGCGGCATGGCGGTCGCGGCCTGGCGCGGCATCGGCGCCGGCTACAACAAGTTCGTCGTCGAATCCTTCATCGACGAAATCGCCAACGCCCAGAACAAGGATCCGGTGGCGTTCCGGCTCGAGCTCCTCAAAGACGAGCCGCGCGCGCAAGCGGTGATCAAGGCGGTCGTCGACAAATCCGGCTGGGGCAAGCCGGTCGCCGACGGCCGCGCGCTCGGCTTTTCCTATGCCAAGGTGGTCGAGACCTATGTGGCGGCGGTCGGCGAAATCTCGCTGGACACCAAGACCGGCATCGTGCGCGCGCATCGTTTCTGGATCGCGCTCGACCCTGGCATCGTGCTCAATCCCGACAGCGTCTTGGCGCAGACCGAAGGCAACGTGATCTTCGGCTTGAGCCAGACCTTGAAGGAACAGGTCTCGATTTCCGGCGGCCAGGTGGAGCAGAATAATTTCTACGACTACCCGGTGCTGCGCATGTCGGAAATGCCGGAGATCGATATCCAGCTGATGCCGACCGACAATCCGGCCAAAGGCATCGGCGAGGCGTCGCTGCCGCTGGTCGCGCCTTGTGTCGGCAATGCGCTGTTCAAGCTGACTGGGAAGCGCTTCCGCGCGATGCCGTTGTCGCCGGAGCGGGTGAAGGCGGTTACTGGGGTTTGACGCCTAGATTGTACCGACTAGATCGGAGTGCGTAGGACGGGTTAGCCGAGGCGTAACCCGCCGTCTCAAGACGTTGGAATTGGCAGATTAGCTTCGCTAATCCGCCTACGGGCTCCCGTCGGCATCAATCGCTCGGGGCTTTGTCAATAAAGGTGAAAAGGGCGTGGATTCTCCCTCGTTCGAACACCGCGATATCCATGCCGGTGACGACAGGAGCAGTTCCCTCGGGGCCGAACTCCCACGGCAATCGGCCATGGTCGTGATTCACCTGCGCAGGCCCTACCGCGCGAAACACGAATTCGGGCGCATCCTTGAGAATACTTCCGACCTTTGCGTTGAGCGCTTCTCGGCCAGTGACCTGCTCCTTCGCCTCGAAAAACGTACAGTCTGCGGTGTAGAGCTCAGCTATCACGGCGGCGCGTCGTGCGGAATCTCGCTGCCCGAATACCTCGAGCAGGTTCCTTTCCATCAGAAGACCAAGTGTATCGCTCATCGCAGTTTCCTCTCGCTCAGAACATTCCGTTCGGGTTGGCGCGCGGAATGTTCGGCGCGATCAACGGCACCGAGTTTTTCGGGTCGCCAACGAGCTGCAAGGTGTCCCAATGTTCGATTGCCTTGCCGTCGGCGTCCAGCTTGTAGATGTCGACGCCGGCGATTCCCGTATCATCCGGGTCATCGTTGAAGAGATTCAGAAAGTTCACGTGCGCCCATACATAGTCGCCGACGGCGATAATACGGTGGACGACGACGCGGGCCCGGGCGCGTTCCCGTGTGACCTGGCCGAAGAACTTGCTTAGTGCGACCGAACCGTCTGCAATCAATGGGTTGTGCTGGATGTACGCGGGGCTGACGAATTTGGCCGTGGCCTCCTCCGACTTCTTCTTGTTGATCATCAGATCATAGAGGACGAGGACATTGTTCTTGTTGCGAACGGCACGGCTATCGTTGACGTCAATGATTTCGATCATGGCGGGCTCGTTTGGTAAAATAGCTGATTGTCAGGCGGTCTTAGCTCAGGCCAACGAGCTGGAGGCGCAACGCATCTTGCTCGGCGTCGGATTTCTCGCGAACGACCCGGAGCATCTCTTCGGCGTCCGCTCCTACCGGCGCGCGGCTCGGCGCGGGGGTTTGTTCGGCCAGCTCGATGACTTCTCTGAGCGGCGGTCGCTGAATCGAGGCCGCTGTTCTGCATGCCGTTGAGAGCTGTCGCGAAGGTCTCGAAGGTTTGTCCGTACAGATCGCGCTGTTGAGAAGTCATCCCGCCCGCGATCCGTGCGAGCGCCGCAGCCGTCTTCGCCGGACCCCCGGTTCTCATATTGCCTGCCGGCGCCACCACGACGTCGACTCCAAAACGTTTCAGCTCGGCCCGGTAGACGGTCGCGAAAACCTCCATCGCCGCCTTCGATGCGCCGGACGGCCCGTTGAAAGGAAGCGGAAGGCTCGCGGTCCAGGTGCTGATCTGTACGATGCGACCGCGTGCGGTCCGTCAGCGCCGGCAGGAACGCGTTCATGACAGACAAGGCGCCGAATACATTGACCTCGAACTCATGTCGGATGGCGTCGAGCGGTAAAACTTCCAGCGGCCCTGGGGTGAGTATGCCGGCATTGTTGATCAGGAGATCAATGCCGCCACCGCCAAGCGCTTCAGACACGCCGGCCACCCAGGCTTGCACGGCCTGTTCCTTGGTGATGTCGCAGACCGTCAGGCTGACGCGGCCTCCGGAGGCCTCTTTCAGCTCCTGGACCTCAGCGGCAGAAATCGCGGTACCGAAAACGATATAACCCTTGGCAGCGAGCCCAAGCGCGATGTCGCGGCCAAGACCGCCGCCGGCGCCGGTGATCGCGGCAGACTGGTGCGAATTTCTGGATACCACTGACATTGCAGGCTCCTTTGCGTTGAAGTGATGTTCCGACTGAGCCCGCGACACAGAGCGTCGTCGCACGTGTAAACTTCCGCGCCAAGTGAAACGGATTGTTTTCTGCGGCAATTTTGCTAGCCATGTCGCGATTATGGTAACCTCGAACACTCGCTCGGAAGGAAGCGAGCAACGATCCCGGCCCGTTGCATCGATGGACTTGAGTTATGAACCGAGCGCCCCCAATAGCCGCCGAATTCACCGAACTACTGGGTGCTTCACCGAGGAAGTCGGCTGCTTGGGATCCGTTTTTTCTGCAGATTGTCGACAATACGCCGCTGCAAGCCCGGGTTTATTTTCGCGATCTCGCACTCGGGGTCTATCTGTCTGGACGCCACATGATCCGACGCCAAATCGGCAACAGCGTGGTCGAGGGCTGGAGCGATCCCGGCACAATCAATCTCACCCCGCCCGGTGTTGAGGGGATTTGGGAAGCAAGCGCGTCCTCGCGCGCCGCGGTCGTGGTGATCCGTCCAGAGTTCCTCTCCCGGGCAATCGAAGAACACTGGGGAGCGGATTCCAGCAAGGTTGAGATCAAAAAGCAGTTTCTAATTCGAGATCCCGTCATTGAGGCAATAACGTTGAATCTGGCACGAGAAGCCGCCAGCGGCTCTCCAGCAGGACGGCTTTATGTTGAGAGTGGTTGCGAATTCCTCGCCCACCATCTGATTTACCGCTATTCCAGCCTGTCCCCAATTCCACCGCGACCCATGGGCGGCCTTTCAAGCCGCCCGCTCAAACTTGTTCTCGAATACATTGAGGGCACGCTCGGTCAGCCGATCAAATTGCGCGAGTTGGCTGCGCTTGCCGGGGTCAGCGCCCGTCACTTCGAACGCGCGTTCCGCCAAAGTACAGGATCTTCGCCTCATGCCTACGTGATGAACAGGCGGTTGCACATGGCGCGCGACTTGTTGATCAGTCAGCCGGAATTGCCAATCGACCAAATTGCGCTTCGAGTGGGATTTTCCAGCAGCAGCCATTTCTCGTCGGCGTTTCGTCGGCAGACCGGACTGACACCCACGGATTTTCGGAAGACCTGTTCGCAGTAGAGGCAGCATAGGCCCCAGGCGAACCGATCATCGATTCCCCGGTGCGGCAGTGGTTCGAACTCCGACTACCGATCGAAAGAAAGATCTCCAACAGTTTCAACGTTGAAAAAAAGTGGAGGGAATCGAACTTGCTTCGTCGCTTCGCTCCTGACAATGACGCCCTAAGGCAACGCCTTCCGCGCCTTGTCGATATCGGCAGCGGTCACCTTCGCCGTACCATTGCCGAAAAACCCGTTGACGAAATTGGCAACGGCGGCGAGCTCATCATCGCTATGGCCGCGTGCGAACGGCGGCATGAAGGCGTGCTCGACCGGCAGCGGGGCGTTGGAGCCGGCGAGCAGGATGGCCTTCAGATTGGTGGCGTCGGGGTCGTTGACGGTGCGGCTGCCGAGGAGGTTGGCGTAGGGCGATTGCACGCCCTTGCCGTCCCAATCGTGGCAATTGGCGCAATTGCCGGCGAAGACCTGGACGCCGAGGTTTTGTGGCGGCGAAATATCGTTCGCGGCGGGCGGGTTCTGCGCGATGGCGGGTGCGTTGTCGATCGGTGCGATGCCGCGCAGGTAAGCGACGATGGCGTGGATGTCGTCGGGCGTCGCGTAGCGCAAGCTGTTGTCGACCGCTTCGGCCATCGGGCCGCTCGCCGAGCTGTGGCCGTCGGCGTGTCCGGTGCTCAGATAGGACGCGAGCAATTCGTCGCTCCAGCCGCCGACGCCGGATTGCTTGCTCGGCGTGATGTTATAGGCCTTCCAACCTTGCAGCACCGCGCCTGAGAATTTTTGCGCGTTGTCGAGGTTCTGCGTGACGTGCCGCGGCGTGTGGCACTCGCCGCAGTGCTCCAGCGCTTCGACGATATAGGCGCCGCGATTCCACTGCGCATCCTTCGACGGGTCGGGCGTGAAGTGCTTGCTGTCGAGGAATGCGACATTCCAAAACGCCATCGGCCAGCGCATGTTCAGCGGCCAGCCGACGGTGTTGGCGGGAGGCGTTTGGCTGACCGGCGCAACGTCTTTTTGCAGATGGGCAAACAGATCCTGCAAGTCCTCGTCGGAAAGTTTTGCGTAAGCCGTGTACGGCATGGCGGGATAAAGCCGGGCGCCGTCGGGCCGCACGCCGAGCCGCATGGCGCGGGCGAAGTCCGTGAACGTATAGGTGCCGATGCCGGTGTCGCGGTCCGGCGTAATGTTGGTCGTGTAGATCGTGCCGAGCGGTGTCGTCAGAGCAAGCCCGCCGGCCAGCGTCTTGCCGCCGGGCTTGGTGTGACAGGCGGCGCAATCGCCCAGCGTGGCGATATATTGGCCGTGCGTCACATCGGGCTGACGCTGGGCGACCGCGGGAGAAAGTCCCGGATCGGGAACGTGAACGGCGATCACCACGGCCGCGGCCACCGCTGCGGCGAGAACGAGCAATGTGATCGCCCGTGGCTTACGGACCATATGTCCGACTCCGCTTAAGGGCTAACGATCAGTCCTTTTTAAGTCGCGCGCGAACCTCTCACAACCCATGAGAACTAGCGAGCGCGCCGTTGTGTTCCTCTAGACTATGATCCAATTCAATTGAATCGGATCATAGTCTAGAATCTTCGTTGGAGCATGATCTTATCCGAAAACCGGTATCCACTTTTCGGGATCATGCTCTAGTGATGATAACCAATGTCCGCCCGCACCTTGCCGCGAAAAACCCAATACGACCAAGCGGTGTAGACCAGGATGATCGGCAAGAGGAACAGCGTGCCGATCAAGAGGAACGCTTGCGTGCTCGGCGACGCCGCGGCCTGATGGAGCGTGAAATGTCCCGGTACGATCATCGGCCATAGGCTGATGGCGATGCCGAGATAGGACATCACGAACAGGCCCAGGCCGGCGATGAAGGGGCCATATTCGGAACGATCGCTGAGCGAGCGCCAAGCATAGAGCACCAGTGCCGCGGTGATGATGGGCACCGGCGCGAGATAGGCGATGTGCGGCCACGAGAACCAACGGGTCGCGATTTTCGGATCGGCCCACGGCGTCCACAGGCTGACGACCGCGATGGCGAGCACCGTGCCGATCAGGCATTTGCGGCCGAGCGCGCGCGCCCAGTCCTGCAAGCTGCCCTCGGTCTTGATGATCAGCCATCCGGCGCCGAGCAGCGCATAGCCGAACATCAGGGCGATGCCGGTGAAAATGGCAAACGGCGTGAAGCAATCGAACGAGCCACCGACGAAGTGGCGGCCTTCGACGTGGTAGCCCTGGATGAACGAGCCGAGCACCACGCCTTGGGCGAAAGCCGCCAAGCCTGAGCCCGCGGCAAAGCCGTGATCCCAGAAGGTGCGATGCTCGGCGTCGCGGTAGCGGAACTCGAACGCCAGCCCGCGAAAGATCAGCGCCAGCAGCATCAGCAGGATCGGGAAATAGACCGCGGGAATGATGATGGCGAAAGCCACCGGGAAGGCGGCGAGCAGGCCGACGCTGCCGAGAATGAGCCAGGTCTCGTTGCCGTCCCAGATCGGCGCGATCGAGTTCATCACCAGAGCGCGCGCATCGCGGCCCGGCGCGAAATTATAGAGCATGCCGACGCCGAGATCGAAGCCGTCGAGCGCGACATACAAGAAGACACCGATGGCGAGGATGGCGGTCCAGATCGGTACGAGATCGAGCGCGGGCATCAGCGTGTCTCCGCGGATGCGGGCGCGAGCGCCTCGATCGGCGATTTCGGCCGGCCGCTGACGACGGGCGAGTCGTCCTCCGCCGCGGCGGGGCCGCGCCAGACGAACCGCAGCATGGTGTAAATGCCGGCCGGGAAGATGATCAGATAGACGACGACATAAAGGACGAGCGACAACAGCACGTTGGCGCCGGTCAGCGACGGCGAGACCGAATCCGCCGTGCGCATCAGGCCGTAGATGGTCCACGGCTGGCGGCCGACTTCGGTCGTGGTCCAGCCGGCGATCACGGCGATGAAGCCGAGACAGACGGTGAATTGGCAGGCTTTGAGATACCAGGCGGTGTCATCGAGCCGCCTGCGCCACAGCAAGAATAATCCGGTAACCACCATCGCGAGCATCAATAGCGCGATGCCGACCATGATGCGGAAAGAGAAATAGACGATCGCGACCGGCGGCCGCTGATCGGCCGGGAAATCTTTCAGCCCTTTGACGGCGCCGTCCCAGGAATGGGTGAGATAAAGACTGCCGAGCTTCGGGATCGCGATCTCGGCGATGTTGCGCTCGGCCGCCTGGTCGGGCCAGCCGATGATCGAGGCAGGCACGCCGCGGCCGCCGTCCCACAAGCCTTCGATCGCCGCGAGCTTGGCCGGCTGGTATTCGAACGTGTTAAGGCCATGCTGGTCGCCGAGCACGGCCTGGAGCGGCACGAAGATGGCGAGGAACCACAGCGCCAGCCGCAACATCATGCGGCCTTCATTGGGCGATTGTCCGCGCCGCACCGTATAGGCGCCGACGCCGAGCACGACGAAAGCGGTGGTCACATAGAAGGCGCTGACCGTATGCGCGAGGCGATACGGCAGCGACGGGCTGAACATGATCGCGAACCAGTCCTTTGGAAAAAACAGGCCGTCGACGATTTCGTAGCCGGCCGGCGTCTGCATCCAGCTGTTGGTGGCAAGGATCCAGTACGCCGATAACAAGGTGCCGCCAGCCACCAGCACGGCGGCGACGAAATGCAAGGCCGGCGGCACCAGCTTGCGGCCGAACAACAGCACGCCGAGGAAGGTCGATTCGAGGAAGAACGCCATCAGGCCTTCGTAGGCCAGGAGCGGCGAAATGATGTTGCCGGCGACGTCGGAGAAGCGGCTCCAGTTGGTGCCGAACTGGAACGGCATGACGATCCCGGTGACGACGCCCATGCCGAACGAGATGGCAAATATCCGCAGCCAGAATTGCGACAGGTTGAGGAACACCGGCCGCCGGGTCAGCGCATAGGCGCCTTCGAGGAAGGCGATGAAGGAGGCGAGCCCGATGGTGAAGGCCGGCAGCAAAATGTGCCAGCCGACCACCCACGCGAATTGGATGCGGGACAGGAATTCAGGATCAAGATGCATGACCGCAACTCCCGTTGTCGCTGCCCCAACAGGGCGACTAACACGAAGGTTCCCGACGCGGATGGCGTAAGTCTAGCAGAAGCCCGCAAGGAACACGACACCGCCTTCGCCGGGGGAAATCGCTATCGATATGGAGGCCGCGCCTCACTATGATGCGCCAAGGCCGATGCAGTGGCCGCGTGTGCGGAAATGCCCGAGGAAATCCCAATGGATATGAGCGTATCGGTCGCCCCGGAAAAGCGGACGGCGGCGGATGAGGCGAAATCGGATCAGATCGTGCGCAGCCCGAACTCGAGCGACCTCGACGAATGGCTGGCCAAGGTCGATGCCATGGGCGAGCTCAAGCGCATCACCGCCGAGGTCGATCCCGATCTCGAAGCGGCGACCATCACCTATCTGGTCGGCAGCCAAAAAAGCCCGGCGCTGCTGTTCGAGAACATCAAGGGCCATCCCGGGCATCGCGCACTCTACAACATGATCGGCTGCAACCTGTCGCGGTTCTGCCTGATGATCGGCGAGGAGCCGGTCGATCATCCGCTCAAAGCCGTGCAGGCGCTGCAGAAGAAGATGGGCCGCACCATGAAGCCCAAGGAGGTGCCGGCCGAGAGCGCGATCTGCAACCAGAACATCGTAACCGGCGAGGCGATCGACATCCGGCAATTCCCGGCACAGCGCATGTGGCCGCTCGACGGCGGGCTTTATCTCGGCACCGGCGACGCGGTGGTGACGCAATGCCCGGAAACCGGCCGCATCAATGTCGGCACCTATCGCATGATGATCAAAGGCCCGCGCGAGATCGGCGTCTATACCTCGCCCGGCAAGGACGCCACGCTCGACCGCGAGAAATGGTGGAAGCTGGGCAAGCCGATGCCGATCGCCGCCGCCTACGGCATCGATCCGCTATTGTTTCTCGTGGCGGCGACAAGCTTTCCGAAAACCGAAAGCGAATACGAATATTACGGCGGCATCAACGGCGCGCCGATCGAGGTGTTCAAAAGCGACATCACCGGCCTGCCGCTGCCGGCGGGCGCGGAAATCATTCTCGAAGGTTTTGTCTATCCGGATGAGACTTTTGCCGAAGGCCCGTTCGGCGAATTCACCGGCTATTACGGCAGGCCGAGCGGCGCGACGCCTTACATGCGCGTCGAGAAAGTCCGCTTCCGCAACAATCCGACCTTGACCTGTGCGCTGATGGCCGACGGGCCGGCCAACGAAGCCGGCTTGTTCTGGGCGGCGCTTCGGTCGGCGGCGATCTGGTCGGATTTACAAAAACTCGGCGTGCCCGGCATTCAGGGCGTCTGGTCGATCCCGGAAGCCGCCGGCTGGGGCATCACCGTGGTCTCGATCAAGCAGATGTATCCCGGCCACGCGCCGCAAGTGATGGCGCTCGCCGCGCAATGCGTCGGCGGCGCCTATTTCGGCAAATACGTCATCGTCGTCGATGACGACGTCGATCCGAGCAACGTGCATCAGGTGCTGTGGGCGATGGCGACCCGCTCGCGGCCGGCTCAATCGATCGACATTCTGCGCGAGACCTGGAGCACCTTCCTCGACCCGAGCCTCAATCCGCCGGAAATCAGGCCGTGGGGCTCGAAGGCCCTGATCAACGCCTGCATGGATTACCGGCACATCAAGAATTTTTCCAAGCGCACCAAATTGTCGAAAGCGACCTACGAGCAGGTCGTCGCGCGCTGGAACGAATTAGGCTTCTCCGGAACGCCGCCGGTGCAAACGGTATTCGAGGATTCCGAGCCTGGGTCGAAGGTGGAATAGGCCCAGCGAAACGGCTGAGGGCACTTTTCTTTATACTTCCCTCGCGAGTGGAATTTTTTACGCCCGAGCCGCCGACTTTTTTGTTGTAACTCCAACCCGACTCCCGTAAAAGTTTCAACACCTGACGGGGGTTGGGACAAACGTGTTTTTGCTTAGGGAAAACATGTTTCGGGGAGCGGTGCTGGCGGCCTGCGCCGTCGCGCTCGTGTCCTGCGCCTCGCCGTATCAGGAAAACGGTTTCATCGGCGGTTACAACGTCAAGGATCTCGGGCAGGACGTCTACCGTATCAGCTACTCCGGTAATGGCTATACGACGCCTGAGACGGCTCAGGTCTATTGGCTCGCCCGCGCCGCCGATTTGACTCTCGAAAAGGGCTTTGCCTCTTTCGAAATCCTCTCCGACATGCGTTTTTCCTTGTGGCAACCGCGCCACGACGATGGGCTCGCGCCGGTGCGCCTTGCTGCGACCTCTGCAATCGCCGCTGTCGCCGCTGTCGCCGTTTTGCCCGACGAGCTCGCCGATGCATCGGCTTGGCGAACGAGCGGGCCGGGCGCCGCCGGCGATCGGCCTGCCGGTCGCATCCGCGTCGCGGCCAGCACGTTCGTCTTCATCCCCAGCGGCGGCGGGGGGGCGCCCCATCCCGCCACGGAGGGCGACATTCATCTCATCAACAGGCCGATCGAGCCGGCGCCGCCGAAAGTGTTCAATGCGCGGGCCCTGCAGGCGACGTTGCAACCGCTCATCAAGGCCGATGAAAAATGCGCGTTCGGCAACGTTTGCCCGCACGTGCACGAATATCTCCTGCCCAAGGGCAAGCTGAAGTAGGCGGTCAAGCGGCTCTGTCGTCCGCGGATTTCACGGAGCCTGTCATCGGAGCGGCAACTTCGGGCCGGACCCGTGGGTTCATCCTGACTGCATTTCTATTTTTCATATTGCCGTACATCCGGCGCAGGCAGCGTTTGAGGCTCGCGAGTTCGCTTGCCGATATGCCGGCGATCGCCGCGACTTCGTAGTCGCGCGCGATCGGAATGAGCCGCGCCACCAGCGTCTGTCCCTTGGCCGAAAGCTTGACCACGACTTCGCGATTGCTGTTCGCCGATCGGGTGCGCGTTACCAGGCCCGTGCGGATCAAGCGGCTCACCAGCCGCGACAAGGTCGACGCCTCGATGCTGGTCAAATCGGCGAGGTCGATCTGGCGCTGGCCGCCATTGCTCGCCAATACCGCCAGCACGCGCCAATCCGCGATGCTCAGGCCATGACGCGCCAGCGCATCCGCGCCGAATTGCTCGGCGACGATGGTACCGACCCGGTTGACGAGATAGGGCAGGTAATCGGCGAGATCGAGCTTGGTAGGGTGCTTCGCCACGGGGCCAATCCAGCCTTGATTATTGCATTTACAACAGATGCATTATCATCTATTCTGCCGGGCATGGCAATGAAAATCCTGGCAATGAAAATATAGTGTCGTGGGAGGTCTCAACTCGTGGAGGGTAGCAAAATGGAGTTCGGTTATTTCACGCTGAGCGACAACCACTACGAAAACAACGATCGCTCCTCGAACCAGTTCGTCGCCGACATCACCGCCGAGGCGCTCTATGCCGACAAGCTCGGCATGCATTCGGCCTGGATCGGCGAGCATCATTTCAATTCGCTCGGCGTGCTGTCGTGTCCGGACCTGGTGCTGGCCTACGTCGCCGCCAATACCAAGCGTATCCGGCTCGCGCCGGCGGTGACGGTGACGCCGTTGCATCATCCCATTCGCGTCGCCGAGCAATGGGCGACGCTCGATCTGTTGTCCAACGGCCGGGTCGATTTCGCCGCCGGGCGCGGCTACGACCGGCGCGAATACGAGCCGTTCCATGTCTCGTTCGACGACAACCAGGGAATTTTCGAGGAGGGCCTCGAGCTCATTCGCAGATTGTGGGAGGCCGACGACCGCATCTCCCATCACGGTAAGCATTATTCGTTCGACGACGTGCGCATCACGCCGAAACCGGTGCAACGTCCGCTGCCGACTTATGTCGGGTCGTTCTCAAAACCGTCGATCGAGCTTGCGGCACGCCTGGGCTGCGGGCTGATCGTGGCGCCGTTCGCCGCGGCGATGAGCTATGGCGGCCTGAAGCAGGTCGCGGATCTCTATCATGAGACCTGCGCCAAGCTCGGCACGAAGCCCCAGCGGCTGATGTGCAGCTATTTCACCCACTTCGCCGACAACAAGGCGCAGGAGGACGTGCAACGGGCGCGCCAGATCCGCTACTATAAGGAGTGCGTGATCCCGGCGCTGCCCGGCGATCCAAAGACCGCGCCGCCGAGCTACCGCTATTTCGTCGACATGGTCGACCGGTTGGGCAAGGTGAAGCCGGAGGATTTGACGGAAAATTCCGTGCTGATCGGCTCGTCGGCGCGCATCACCGAAATCCTGAAAAAAGTCGAGGCCGCCGGTTTCGACGAAGTGATCCTCTATTTCAACGTCGGCCTAAAGCCGCACAATCAGGTCAAGGACGAGATGGCGCGCTTCATGACCGAGGTCGCGCCGGCGTTTGGCGGCGCGGCGAAGGTGAACGCGGCGTAGACGCGTAGCCCGGATTGAGCGTCAGCGAAATCCGGGGTCGGTGTTCAAACCGATCGGTCGTTCCCGGTTTTCGCGTTGCTCAACCCGGGCTACGGCAGCTTCGACTGATACGTCAGCGGACTTGCCACCGCATCGCTCTTCGCACTCTCCCGCGCCGGCAATTCGCCGGCGGCTTCCAGCACCGGATAGGCGACTGAGCAGATATGCGAGTGGATGCGCTTGAGGTCGGCCAGGATATCGAGATGCAGCGACGTGGTCTCAAGACTTTCCGGCCGGCCCTCGCGTAAGCGCTCGAAATGCCGGTCGGCCGCTTCGAGCTCGGCTTTGCGCAGCTCGGCCTTTTCGCGCAGCAATTTCTTCGCCGCCTCGACGTCGCCGGTCATGAAGATGCCGAAGGCCGATTGCAGGCTCTCGACGACGCGTTTGTGAAACGCGGTCAGCTCGGCCGCGCCCTCGGTCGAGAATTGGTAGCGCCGCTTGATCTTCTTGGCCGCAAGCTCGCACAGGTTCTTGTCGACGATGTCGCCGATATGCTCGAGATTGATGGTGAACGAGACGATCTCCATGGCGCGGCGGCCCTCGCGCTCGTCGAGTGAGTCGCGGGTGAGTTTTGTGATGTAGAGCTTGATCGCTTCGTTGAGCCGGTCGGCGACGTTGTCCAGGCGCGACACGTCGCTTGCGAGCTTGCGGTCGTTGGTCATCAACGCGGCCATGACCTCGCGCAGCATGGCCTCGACGGTATCGCCCATGCGCAACGTCTCGCGGGCGGCATTGGCGAGCGCGAGCGGCGGGTTTTCCAGTGCCGCTTCGTCGAGATAGCGCGGCACCGACGCGTCCGCCGTCTGCTTTCTCTCCGGCAAGAGCCGCACCAGAAGCCAGGCCACAGGGTCAAGCAGCCCGATGAAGATCAGGGCCAGCGCCACGTTGAACGCCATGTGGAACTCGGCCGTCATCTTGGCCGCGTCGGGCTGCAGCATCGCCAGTTCGCGCGCGATCGGCCCCAGGAACGGCAACGCGATGAGGACGCCGACGAGACGATTGAGCAGATTGCCGACCGGCAGCCGCCGGCTCGCCGGATCGCCGCGCACGCCGGCCTCAAGCAGCGGATTAATGGCGCTGCCGAGATTGGCGCCCAGCACCAGCGCCAGCGCCGCCGGCTCGGTGACGAATTGCGAATAGGCAAGCGACATCACCGAGAGCACGACGGCGACGCTGGAATGTGCCGCCCAGGTCAGCGCCGCCGCGATGATGAGGCACAGCACCGGATCGGTGGTGACGGCGGCGAGCAGCGCGCGCACCGCCGGCGCCTGTTCGGCCGGTGCCAAGGTGTCGAGCAGGATGTGCAGGGCGAGCAGCGTTAGGCCGAGCCCGATGGCGACGCGGCCGAGCGCCTTGGTCAGGCTGCCGTCGCTGGCGCGGAAAGTGACGAGGCCAACGACGAACAGCACCGGTGCGATTGCGGAAATATTGAACGACAGCGCCTGCACGATCAGGGTGGTGCCGACATTGGCGCCGAGCATGATGGCGAGCGCGGGCACCAGGCTCACGACACCGTCGGCGGCGAGCGAGGTGGTCATCAGCCCGGTCGCGGTGCTCGACTGCAGCAGCGCGGTCAAGCCGAGGCCGGCGGCGAACGCGCTGAAGCGATTGCCCAGCGCCTTGCTTAAGGTACGGCGCAGGTCCGGCCCGAACGCGCGCAGCACGCCGCTCAGGACCATATGCAGGCCCCACAGCAGCAGCGCCACGCCGCCCATCAGGTCAAGCAGGACGATCGATCCCATCGGCAAAAAACTCCTCGGGCGCAAAAACTCCTATTTGCGCATGTATGCCCATGCGCCGACGCACACAACCTTTAAGTCGCTCTGGTGCTGATAGGTTTCTGTGCCGCAGCGCAGCAGCGCGGGCGGCGGACGCCAATTACGGATCGAGCTCGGTGTCCCAATACAGATAATCGAGCCAGCTGTCGTGCAGGTAGTTCGGCGGGAACAGCCGGCCGTTGCGATGCAGGTGCTGCACCGTCGGCTGGAACGGCGTCTGCGACGGAAACATCCTGGCTTCGTCGGGCGTCAGGTTGCCCTTGCGCAGGTTGCACGGCGAGCAGGCGGCGACGACGTTGCTCCATGTCGTATGGCCGCCGCGCGAGCGCGGGATCAGGTGATCGAAGGTGAGGTCGTCGCGGGTGCCGCAGAACTGGCAGGAGAAGCGGTCGCGCAAGAACACGTTGAACCGCGTAAACGCCGGATGGGTCGACGGCTTCACGTAGGTCTTCAGCGACACCACGCTCGGCAGCTTCATTTCGAAGCTCGGCGAGCGCACCGCGCGGTCGTAATTGGCGACGATGTTGACCCGCTCCAGGAACACCGCCTTGATGGCGTCCTGCCACGACCACAGCGACAGCGGGTAATAGCTCAGCGGACGGAAATCCGCGTTGAGCACCAGCGCCGGAAACCCCGATGGCGATACATGAGCGTTCAATACGACGCTCCCACCTCAACTCATGCCGCACTGCGGCGTTGGGCCATAGTTTATAGGCAGGCATGACAGGATTGTGAAGCCCGCTCCGGGGTTTATGGGCTGTTGGCGGCCTTCTGCCGCCGGACCGGCAAAGGCCGGGAACGTTTGCCGCGCTGGCGCATCTAATGCCCGCTAACGATCGAGAACCGGGAATGCCCAAAGAGCAGGTCAAAGCCAGGCTGCCCGCCGAGGACGAGCTGATCGCCCGCGCGCGCAACCGCGACGAGGCGGCGGTCCGAACCCTTATCCGCCAGAACAACCAGCGGCTTTTTCGCCTCGCCCGTTCGATCATGAGGGACGACAGCGAGGCCGAAGACGTCGTCCAGGAAAGCTACGTCCGCGGCTTCACGCGGCTCGACGAATTTCGCGGCGAATCGGCTCTCGGCACCTGGCTGACGCGCATCGTCATCAACGAGGCCTATGGCCGCTTGCGCCGCCGGCGCGTTACGGCGAGCTGGGAAAGCGTCGAGGCCGTGCATGGCGTGCAGGCGCAAATCATTCCGTTCCCGTCCCCGCAGCCCGATCCCGAACGCACCATGGCCCAGCACGAAATCAACAAAATCCTTGAGCGCGCTATCGATGCGCTGCCCGAGCCGTTCCGTCTCGTGCTGGTAGCGCGGCTGGTCGAGGAGATGAGCATCGAGGAGACTGCCGAATTGCTCGATCTGCGGCCGGCGACGGTGAAGACGCGCCTGCATCGGGCGCGGCTTTTGTTGCGCGACGATCTCGAACGCCAGGTCGGCCCGATGCTGACCGATGTTTTCCCGTTCGCCGGCGAACGTTGCCAGCGCATGGCCGATGCGGTGATCGCGAGATTGCGTTTGGTGGGATGAATCCCGGGAACCTTTGCGCCGCCGCCGCATCCAATGGCGGTGCAAGGAAAGGCCGACTTGCCGTTACTTTGGCCGTCACAGGGAGATTCATCATGGTATTCGTCAGGTTCGCCGGCGCGTTCGCGGCTTTGCTGCTCGCATCCGGCATCGCGGCCGCGCAAGGCGCCAAGCCGACCGATCCGCAGATCGCGCACATCGCCTACACCGCCGGCCAACTCGACATCGCGGCCGCCGAGCAGGCGCTGCAAAAGAGCAAGAACAAGGACGTGATCGCCTTTGCCAACGACATGGCGCGCGACCACAAGGCGGTGAACGATCAGGCCTTGGCGCTGGTGAAGAAGCTCAACGTCACGCCGGAAGACAATGACACCAGCAAGGCGCTGACCAAGCAGGCGGCCGACAAGCGCGCCGAGCTCGCCAAGCTCGATGGCGCGGCCTTCGACAAGGCTTACATCGCCAACGAGGTCGCCTACCACAAGACGGTCAACGGCGCGCTGCAAAACACGCTCATTCCGTCGGCGACCAACGCCGAGCTCAAGGATTTGCTCACGACCGGCCTGAAAATCTTTCAGGGCCATGAGCAGCACGCCGAGCACGTCGCGGCGGAATTCAAATAAGGCCTGAGTCGATGTTCAGCCGAACCACCGGCCGCATCGTCGGCGCGCTGCTTCTTGTCGTGCTTGCGGCGGTGGCGCGCGCCGACACCATTCAGGTCAGGATGGAGAAACTCGTCGTCGTGCCGGTCAATCTCTCGGCGCACGTCGGCGACACCATCGAATGGGTCAACGCCGATTTCGTCGCCCACACCGCCACCGCGCGCAACGGCGCCTTCGACGTCATGCTTCCACCCAACACGACCAAAGGCGTCGTACTCAAGGCCGAGGGTGTCATCGACTATTATTGTAAGTTTCACCCCAATATGACCGGCCAGATCACCGTCGCGAAGTGACGCGGCCTACTGGCGCGAAAATTCCGTCGCCCCGGCAAGCCGCGCCGCTTCGAGCGGCGCGCGGCCGCGGATCAGGTCGGCGGCTTTTTCGGCGATCATGATGATCGGCGCATTGATGTGGGCGCCGACCAGGTCGGGCATCACCGCGCCGTCGATCACGCGCAACCCCTCGGTGCCGAAGACGCGCAGCTCCGGGTCGACCACCGCCAGCGGATCGGACGCGGGCCCCATTTTGCAGGTGCCGAGCGGGTGGTGCACGGTGATGGAATTCGCAGCGATATGGGTGTCGAGATCGGCATCGGAGACGGCGCCGTCGCCCGGCGCGATCTCCCGGGTCATGAACGCTTGCATCGGCGTTTGGCGACAGATGTCGCGCACCATGCGCAGCCCGGCGCGCAAGGTCTTGCGGTCGTTGTCGGTGGCGAGGAAGTTTTGCCGGATGCGCACCGGCTGTCGCGGATCAGCGGAGATCAGCTCGACCCGGCCGCGGCTTTCCGGCCGCAGCACCACGGCGCGGCAGGCATAGCTGTCGGCGTAGGGCGCGCGGAACGGCCAGAAATACGGTGCCGCCGTCATCGGCGCGGCGTTGAAGATCAGCTCGACATCGGGCAGCGCCACGTCCGGCCGGCTTTTCAGGAACGCCATCTGGCCGGTCGGCAATTCGGTGGCAATGCCTTCGCCGCGCCAATATGCCGAGGCGAGCGCCGGCACGATGCGGTCGAACCGCATCGCGCGGTGCAAGGTGCCCGGCGCCTTGCGCCCATAGGCGACGCTCGCCGAAATGTGATCCTGCAAATTCTTGCCGACGCCGGGCAGCGCCACTTTCACAGCGATATCGTGGGTGCGCAGCTCGTCCGCATCGCCGATGCCCGACAGCAGCAAAAGCTGCGGCGAGTTGATGACGCCGCCGCATAAAATCACTTCGCGCTCGGCATGCGCCGTCGCCGTCTCGCCGTGCTGCAAGTATTCGACGCCGGCCGCGCGCTTGCCGTCGAAGACGAGCCGCGTCGCCAAGGCCTGGACTTCGACTGTGAGATTGTCGCGCGCCAGCGCCGGCCGCAGATAAGCGTCGGCCGCACTGCAGCGGCGGCCGTCGCGCACCGTCATTTGCCAGACGCCAAAACCTTCCTGCTGGGCGCCGTTGTAATCGGGCGTGGTCTTGTGGCCCGCGGCAATCCCCGACGCGGCGAACGCGTCGACCAGCGGGTCGGAGAAGCGCGTCATCTGCGTCGTCAGCGGGCCGTCGCCGCCGCGATAAAAGCTCGAGCCGCCCTTCCAGGATTCCTGGCGCCGGAAATACGGCAGAACGTGCGCGTAGGACCACGCCGTAAGGCCTGCCGCCGCCCAGCGATCGTAATCGCCGCGATGGCCGCGCACATAGGCCATAGCGTTGATCGACGACGAGCCGCCGACGATGCGGCCGCGGGCGCATTCCAGGCCGCGGCCGCCGGTCGTGGCCTCGGCCTCGGCGAAATACATCCAGTCGTGTTTGCGCTGGAGCAAAAGGCGCGGCCAGCCGAGCGGGATCTTGATCCACGGATCACGGTCCCAGCCGCCCGCTTCGAGCAGCAGCACCCGCTTGCCCTTGTCCTCACTCAACCGGTTGGCCAACACGCAGCCGGCCGAGCCGGCGCCGACGATGATGGTGTCGTAGGTTTTCGGGTTGGACATGGCCTTATCTTATCCGCCACCGCGACAGCGGGGGAGGGGACATCATGACCTCCTCCCTGCAGAGGAGGCTGGGGAACTTGGCCACGCTTGCTGAACAGGGTATGTAGTTCATAAGAAATCTGCATACTTACTTTGCTGTTCACGCCAAGCGGAGCCCGTCGATGAGATCCAGGGTCGGCCTATTTGTTGTCGCCATGATCGCATGGGGCGCGGTCTGCCGCGCCGAAACGCCGGATGAATGGGTGGCGCTCGGCGCCCGCGTTCATGGCGGCTTTGGCTCTTTTATTCCGCTCGGCATCAAGATTGGTCTCGATGCGGTCGCTCGCCTCAATGCCAAGCCGCGCGAGTTGACTGTCCTCTATTATGACAGCGACGCTTCGCCCTGTGCTTGTTTTGCCGACGGCATCGCCGTCGCGACCTATGCTTCGGTCGGACAGCGCACCCTGACAATCGCGCCCGAAAAAGCACCCGCGGGGGACGCCGCCGTCATCGTCATACGTTCGCGCCAAGGCGGTGCCGGCTTCAAATATACAATTCCGATGGCGGCTCTCGCCAAGCTTGGGCCGATGAACAAGGATCTCGATCCGCGCGGACGCTACGACGCCGTCATGGCGACGGACGGCTTATTCCAGGTTGAACCAATTCCGTAGCGGGACGCCGCGGCAACGCGCCGCTATGTCTGAATTAAGTCACACTCGAAAAAATTCAAAGTGACGACGGTTGACGGTTCGCGGAACCGTCTTCAAGATCATTCACGGTGGTTCCCGCAAGGGATCAAAAGGGAACGCGGTGCCCGTGCTCGGGGGCACGTTATGCCGCGGCTGCCCCCGCAACTGTAAGCGGCGAGTGTTCGGCCGGCATGACCACTGGGACCTTGAAATCCTGGGAAGGTGGCCGAACACAGCGACCCGCGAGCCAGGACATCTGCCACCAGCAACGAGTCACGCGCGTACGCGTTGGGCGGGGTGTCCTGGCGTAAACGTAAGAGTCCGGCCGTTACGCGGTTGCTGCCCGGGGCGAATGGCAGAGCGCGCAATAGCCAAAATCGCGGGTGACAGGTTACGGTTTCGCCGTTGAGGCGTGGCGATGTTGCCAGTCATCGACAGCGGTCGCACGCGCGACCGTACGACCGCATTGCGTTCTCTCCTCATCTCCACATCGGCGTTGACGGCTGTTGCGCTCTTGGCAGCTGGCCCAGGCCGTGCGCAAACGGCGCCGCCGCCAGTGCAAGTCGCGCAAAATCAGGGGCAGCTTCCTCAGGTTCAAATCGAAGCGCCGCGCAAAAAACCGCAGGCGCGAGCCAAAAAACCCGGCGGCCAATTGTCGACGACCCCCGCGCCGCCGTCGCCCGGGGAGGGACCGCCGGCCAGCCAGGCGCTGGCGGGGATTCCCATGACGCCGCTCAACGGCGTTGCCGCAACCGCAAGCCGGTTGGGGCTGCCTGTCATCGAAACCCCGGCGTCAGTCGACATCGTCACCAGGCAGACGATTCAGGAGCAAGGCTACCGCACCACCACCGACACCGCGCAGGGGGCGGTTGGCGTGTTGGCCGGCGATGCCGGCGGTGCGCCGGCCAACTTCTCGATGCGTGGCTTCAGCTTCAGCCAGGTGAACGTTCTGTACAACGGGATTTGGACCGGCCCTTCGGACATCACGGCACGGTGGATGGGCACGACCAATCTCGCGCAAGTCGAGTTTTTGAAAGGTCCGTCGTCCTTGATGTCGGGCATGAATGCGATCGGCGGCACGGTCAACTACGTGAGCAGACAGCCGACGACGGGGCCGGTTCAGAACGAGGTGGATGCTTCGTTCGATTCACTCGGTTCGATCGTCACGCATTATGGCTCCGGCGGCAGCACGCCGGTCAAAGGTCTCGATTATCGTTTCGATATGGCTGGATCGCGGTTGAATAGCTTCATCGACGGCGATTTCCGCGATTTGACCGACCTTTCAGGGCAACTGAACTATCACGCGACGAACAACTTCATGGTGTTCGGGGCCATCGAATACAAAAAAGATTCCGGTCATGCCTATTGGGGCACACCGCTGGTTCCGACTTCGTTTGCCGGGCCAAACGCAGTCAACGGCGTCGTCTCGGGCAACGCCTTCAGCACTTTCTTCGGCAACAATCTGGGGCCGGTGACGATCGACTTGCGGACGCTGACGACCAATTACAACGTCGCCGACAATGCAACCGGCGCTCAGGAGTTGTGGCTGCGCAGCGGCTTCGAGTGGACGCCGCTCAACAACGTCACGATCAAAAATCAGGTCTACAACTGGCGGGCCAAGGCAAACTGGATCGACAGCGAGACCTATGCCTTCGATGACGGAAAAGCCACCGAACTCTATGGGAAACAACGTCTCTCTTGGAACCAACGTCATCGACCGCGACCGCTTCTTTGTAACGCACAATCAGAACCTGATCGGCGACAACGCCGACCTCACCTGGGATGCGCGGCTATTCGGCTTGGATAACCGTTTTGCCGCGCAACTGCAGGCGAGCAAAAACTGGATCACGTTCGTGGAAGCGGATGACACCGGTGCCCCGGAAATTTTTCCCAACGATTCCGTCTCCGTTGTGGCTCCGAATCCCGGATTTTACGGACCGGAAGCCGCCGATACCCGAAACAGCCGGCTCACCGACATCGCCGCATCGTTTGAAGACCGTCTCAAGCTCACTTCCGCTTTCGCTTTGATCGGCGGCGTGCGCCTGGAGGAGCTCAAGTTGGATCGGTCCGGCTCCAATTTCGACGGCTCGATACCCGCCGGCCTGCCGTTTTCCCAAACATGGAAGCCGGTGTCGTATCGCGCCGCCTACACCTACGAGCCGATCCACGACTTGATGTTCTACAGCATGTTTGCGACGGCCTACGATCCCGCGGTTGCCGCCGTCTTTTCCGTCACGCCGGGAACCTCATTGCAATTGACCAGCTCAAAAACCTACGAAACCGGAGCGAAACAAATATTGTGGGATGGCAAAGCGGAATGGACTTTGTCGCTCTATGACATTGTCCAACGCAATGTCCTGGTGCCTGTCAACACGACGACGGTCGATGTCGCCGGTGAAGTCGCCTCCCAAGGCATCGAATTGGCCGCGGCCGTGAATCCGATCGAAGGCCTCAAGCTGTGGGGCAATGCGGCCTTCAATCACACGCGTTTCGTCCAATTCGACGTGTGGACCGGCAACACGCCGCCGGACGTGGCGCCGGTCATCGTCAACGCGGGGGCATCCTATCGCTTCAAACGTTGGCGCTGGCCGGTCGAATTTGGCGGCTCGGTGCGTCATGTCGGCCCCCGGTTCGTCTTTCAGGACAACGCCACGACGATGGACGCCTATACGACGGCGGACGTCTATGCGTTCGTTGACATCCCTGGCAGAGATATCGCCATGCCGGACCTCAAAACCGTGCGCGTCACGGCCCGCGTGCGCAACCTGACCAATGTCGTCTATGCCCAGTGGGCCGATCCGGGCCTGCAAGACACGGTTCTTCTCGGCGCGCCGCGCACCTATGAGATCGCCGCTTCAGCCAAGTGGTAATTCTTCGGACGACGATGCGATCTCATTCTGGCTTGCTTCCGCCGGGCGATGCGCCGCTAATAAGGCGAACCGGAGACAGCCGCGATGTTTCCGCCCGAGCGGATCGTTTGCCTGACCGAGGAGACCGTCGAGACGCTCTATCTGCTCGGCGAGGAGCGCCGCATCGTCGGCATTTCCGGCTATACGGTGCGCCCGCCGCGGGCGCGGCGGGAGAAGCCGCGGGTCTCGGCGTTCACGTCCGCGGATATTCCGAAGATCATTGCGCTCAAGCCGGACCTGGTTCTGACCTTTTCCGATCTGCAGGCCGACATCGCCGCCGACCTGATCAGGCGCGGCGTCGACGTCCATGCCTTCAATCAGCGCAGCGTTGCCGAGATTCTCGACATGATCCGCATGCTCGGCGCCTTGGTTGGCGCGGCGTCACGCGCCGAACGCTTGGCGCAGGACTTGGCCGATGGCGTGACACGGGCCAAAGATCGCGCGGCGCTGATGCCGCGACGGCCAAAGGTGTATTTCGAGGAGTGGGACGATCCGATGATTTCCGGCATCGGCTGGGTCTCGGAGTTGATCGAGGCCGCCGGCGGCAGCGACATCTTCGCCGACCGTGCCACCTGTAAATCGGCCAAGGAGCGCATCGTCACCGCGGCGGACGTCATCGCGCGCGCGCCCGACATCATTATCGGCTCATGGTGCGGCAAGAAATTCCGGCCGGAGAAGGTGATCAAGCGGCCGGGTTTTGAATGCGTTCCCGCGGTGCAACGCGGTGCGCTCCACGAGATCAAATCGCCGCTGATCCTGCAGCCCGGGCCGGCCGCCCTAACCGACGGCCTCGCCGCGCTTTCCGTCATCGTCGCCGGCGCATGCTGAGGCGCGTTGTTTGGTCAAGCAATCGTCACTCAACTCCTGAAAATCTTAATCAACGATTGGCAAGCGGCGGATCGCCAGGCGCTCGGCGACACATTCTTCGCGACGGCGCCACCGTCGTGGTTAACGGCGCTCCCTCGATCGCCATAAAGAGTGCGGGTTTATGCTTGCGCGGCAACGAAAAATCAATGTGTTGCAACTATGAACGAGGCTGCAGGTTCGACCTTATTACGGGCCGACCTGGCCGCAAAACGGGACCGCCAGGCATGTTCCGAAATTTATCGAGACACTTGCGGCGCCGTGCGAGAGCTGTCGCTCGCTTCAGCTTCTCCCGCGGCGGAACGACGGCGGTTGAATTCGCCTTGATTGCTCCACCCTTCTTGGCATTGCTCATCGCTATTTTGCAATTGACCGCCTTTCTATTCGCCCAGCAGGCCTTGCAAACGGCGGTGGTCGCAGCCGGTCGCTTGATTTTGACCGGCCAGGTTCAGAACGCCGGC
Organism: uncultured Alphaproteobacteria bacterium; assembly: GCA_963821175.1. Classification (GTDB taxonomy): domain Bacteria; phylum Pseudomonadota; class Alphaproteobacteria; order Rhizobiales; family Xanthobacteraceae; genus BOG-931. Next base: position 210,605 of record CAWGCU010000007.1, on the reverse strand, counting down.
TTGACGCAATCGCAATTCCGGACCAACGACGTTTGTCCGCTGCTTCCCACGCTGTTCACGTGCAGCAATCTGTATGTGAACGTGCAGACCTATACCAATTTCAGCGGCGCCAGCACCACCATTCCGTCGCTGAGCATCAGTTCCAGCGGTACGGTCAGCGGTACCGGGGCGTACAGCCTCGGCGGTCCGGGTGAGGTCATGGTCCTGCAACTGGTTTATCCGTGGAAGATCATCACTGGGCCTCTCGGCGCCTTACTGCCCAATTTCAGCAATGGCTATACCGAGATCATGGGCATCACTGCCTTTCGGGTGGAGCCCTATTGATGATGCGGCGTGTAAACTCGACTTGCCGGCTTTTCGCCGCGGCGAAACAGGGTGTCGCCGCGGTCGAATTCGCGCTGGTCTTGCCGGTTCTGGTCGTCATGCTGCTGGCGACGTTCGATGGCGGGCGAGCGATAGCGGCCTACATGAAGATGCGAGCGGCGACCTACGCGCTCGCTTCGATCACAAACCAATATTCGACCATTCAATCGGTCGACATGACGGCGATCCTCGGCGCGACTTCGGTGGTGATGGCGCCGTATACCAGCGGAACCCCGGCGGTCAAAATCTCGCAGATTAAGATCAACAATAGTGGCGTAGCTCATGTCGAATGGAGCGCAGCCCAAAGCGCCACCGCGCGTTCGGTTGGATCGTCGATATCGCCGCCGTCGGCGATGATCGTCAATAGCTCTTATCTGATCCTGGCCGAAGTGAGCTACACCTACGTGCCGGTGTTTGGCTTTTTCGGCACGAGCAGCGGGATCACCTTTTCGGATAGTTTGTACGTTACGCCGCGCAGCGTGTCGTGCGTCGCTTATGTTCCGCAAAGCAGCACGTGCTGATCTGATATAGGCGTCGGCTCAGTCGCGCTCAGCGAAGTGTGGCGTGTCGTGCGCTTTCCAACGATCATCTCAGAGGCCCGCATCGCACACGGCCGCCGCGGCCGCGGCGGTGACAGTTAGCATATGGGTAGATATCGCGCGTGGGCGCGTCGGTCCTTTAGAAATGGTCGCCCGGGGCGTAGCTCCTTTGTAGCGTTCCGGACCAAGTCCGTTAGGACTGCCTGGGCGAATTATTCCGGGCGCAGGCAATAAAGGCGTGACGGCTTTTCAACGAAGCCAAGATTGAAACTGGACCATGACCCGATCAAATGAATCGGATCATGGTCTGGTTTTTTCGTCGGAACATGATCTTTCGGAAAACCGGCATCCACCCTCGGATCAAGTCCGAGGGCAGGCTTTTTCCGGATCATGCTCTAAGGCACTGCCCGGGCGTCGGATCAGTTGGTGATGTGAGCGGTGTTCACGGCCTGCTGGAACATCGACAGCAGCGCGGAATTGATGTCTGCCGGCGCGTCCGCCGTGTAGTAGAAATTCGGCGAGGCGCAGGCTTGCAGCGCGGCTGGAATGCCGGGGATGTTGCTGTTGGCGTAGCCGTCCTCGTCATTGAAAATCGTGCTGGGATCCGCGATTGGCTGGTAAGGAACGTAGAGGATCGCGATGGTGATGCCGCGATTCTTGATGTTGGTGCAATAATCGGTTGACGTGACGCTGTTCGGCGGGATGACCGCCGATGAATTCTGATACGGGACCGCCGCGCTCGAAGACCAGTTTTGCGAACTCCAACCCCCTGCCCATTGCGTTTGATAATCTTCGGAGCCGTCGGTGACGATGAAAACGTACGGCAGTGCGTTGGACGAGCCTGCCCCCGTTCCGACGCTGGTGATCGCGCTGTTCATGCTGGCGAGCGCGTTCTCGAAATGGGTGCCGCCTGAGCCGAGGTTTGAATTGGCGCCGGTATCGAGCAGGCTGGCAAGGTTGGCGGCGGCATTGGTGATCGTACTGCCGGTCAGATTGGTGGTGAGCGGAACGTAGGCGTTTGACGCAGAACACGGCGTGATTGAGGTGCAGCCGTACAGATACTGAATGAACGGGAAGAGTCCGACCTGGTACTGGTTGCTCACCTGCTCCGCCGCGGACGCGGTCGACAATAGCGTGGTCACCGCATAGCCGACCGCATCGGCGCGCAGCTGAATGCACGATGTCGTTCCCGGCGAGGGACAGGAGGTGACCTGGGTAGCGTTCCAATTGACGCTGCTGCCGTTGGTGCTGTTGTTGGTGCCGGAGCCGAAAGACGTCGGCGTCGTCCCCAGCCGCGAGATGATGAACCCCTGGCAGTACCCCCCAGGCGACGGATTCGTTGGTTGGCCCACGGCGGGGGTTGGACCCTGATGGACCGGATTTCCGGTTTGCGGGCACGCGCCCTGCGCGGAAAAATGACAGGCAAACTGGCAGCCCTGTGCGTAGCCGGGGCTCCCCAGCAGGTTGTCGGTATTGACGGCCATCAATCTCGCCTGCTCGGCGGCGGTCGAAGGAAAGCTCATCGAGCCCGAGACGTCGAGCATCAGGTAGAAATTGATGTAGGTCGGCATCGTGTAGCTTGCAGTCGACGAACCGCTGAGGTTGGTGTTGCTGAAACCCATGACCCCCATGAAATAAGTCGGAACCTTGGCTGTGAACGACACCGTGGCGGTCATCTTGGTGCCGCTCAAGGCCACTGTCGCCGTCGGCGTAAGATTGGTGTAGCCGACGTTTGCCGGGGACGCGTTCAGGTTGGCATTGAAAAAATTGGTGGCAAATGTCGAACCGCCCGAGACGTTGCCGTTGCTGGACATGCCCTTGGCGGTGGTAACGACCGAAGAGTTGACCGAAACGGTGGCGAGCGCTGCGGCGTCCGCCGCGGCCTGCAGCTTGGTCTTGACCAGGCTCGCCGTCGTATAATCGATGACACAACCGACAGCGGCGATGAGCGGCAGGCAGCACAGTGCCGTGATCACCGCGACATTGCCGCGCTTATTCGATCGGAATTGGGCGATCAAGGACAGCAAACGCGCGGATTGAGCGCGCTGGGCGAGCCGCTTCATCGTTGTCGTGAACATTGCGCACCTGCTTCAACCCCAACAGGTACTTTCTAAGATGCATTTGCTAGGAAATCGTTACTGGATTCCATGACATCGAGTTAAATCATCTAGCTTTTTCAATGCTTTATCTTGAAGCGGCGGGCCAAAAACTCGCCGCCATGGCGCAAGCCTTCGGCATCGATGCCGTGGCCGATGCCGGGCGATAAATGCCACTCGGCCGGCACTTCGAGGGCGGCGAGCCCCTGGGTCGCCTGGAACAGCGCCTGCGGCGGGATCAAGTCGTCGCTGTCGCCGTGCACCAAGAGCACCGGCGGCCGCGATTTGACCTCGGCGGCGAAGGCCTCGGCATCGACATCCGGCGGCAGCACCAGGAGACCGGAATAGCCGACGATCGCGGCCGGCGCCGTGGCGCGGCGCAAGCCCACATGCAGCGCCATCATGGTGCCTTGGCTGAAGCCGACCAGGGCCAGCGCCGAGGCCGGCAGCTTGTGGCGGGCAAGCTCGGCATCGAGAAAGCGCTCGAGCACCGGCGCCGCCTTGTTGACGCCGACCCAGCGCTCGTTCGGATCGCGGAAGGTCAGCGGAAACCATTGCCGGCCGACCGGCGCCTGGCCGCACGGCTCCGGCGCATGCGGCGAGGCGAAAGCTGAGTGCGGCAAATATTGCTGCCAGGCGCGGCCGATCTCGATGAGGTCGTTGCCGTCGGCGCCATAGCCGTGCAGGAACACGACGAGCTGCTGTGCGGCCCCGGATTTCGGCTCAAGCCGCGGACCGTCGAGCTCAGCGGCCATTCTTCTTTCCTTTCGGCTTGATGGGTTTTTTCGGCAGGACCGGCGCGCCTTCACGTCCTTTGACGGCGCGATAATACGTCCATAGCACGCGCGCTGCCACGGCGCGCCACGGCCGCCAGGGTTCGGCCAGCGGCATCATCTCTTTCGCCGTCGGCCGTGCCTTGAGCCCGAACGCAAGCCGCGCGGCTTCCTGCAGCGCCAGGTCGCCCGCCGGCCAAGCGTCGGCATGGCCGAGACAGGCCAGAAGATAAATGTCGGCGGTCCATGGCCCGATGCCGTGAACGGCGGTCAGTGCCGCATGCGCCGCCTCGGCATCGATGTCGCCGAGCGTCGCCAGCGCCAGATCGCCGCGCGCGATGGCGCGCGCGATTTCCTTCAACGCGCGGATCTTTGGCGCCGACAGGCCGATCCGTGCCAGCCGTTCCTTGCGCGCGCGGATGATCGCTGCCGGCTCGAACGGATCGAACGCCGCCGACAGCCGGCCCCAGATCGCACCGGCGCTGGCGGTGGACAGCTGCTGCGAGACCACCGCGGAGGCAAGGCCGGCAAAGCCGTCGGCGCGCCGCCGCAGCGGCGGGCGGCCTGCTTTCTCGATCAGCGTGGCAAAACGCGGATCGGCGGCGACGAGCGCGTCGATGCCGTGTTCGAGATCGGCCTCGTCGTGGATGCGATGGTCAGACATCAGCGATCACTGACTGCCGACTTCTGCTGCTCACAAACTCACCCAGCCCACGGGCGGCTTGTTGCCGGGATGGAGGGCGCCGCAGTTGCGGCACTTGCGGGCGCCTTCGTCGGCGTCGAAGGCCGCGTAGAGCGGCGGCAGGTCCTTCACCACGTGCTCGACCTGGACTTCGATCCTGTGGACCAGCGCGCCGCAGGCGAAGCAGTACCAGTTGAAGCCGTCAAGCTTGCCCGGCCGCGCCGCCTCGACCACGAGACCGACGGAGTTTTCCTGCGGCCGTTGCGGCGAATGCGGCACGTGCGCCGGCAACAGGAACACTTCGCCTTCGCGGATCGGCACGTCGTAGATGCGACCGTCGCCATCGTCATGGACCTTGAGCAGCATGTCGCCTTTGAGCTGATAGAAGAACTCCTCGACCGGATCGTCGTGGAAATCGGTGCGCGCATTGGGGCCGCCGACCACCTGCACGGTCATGGCGCCGTCCTCGAAGACCTTCTTATTGCCCACCGGCGGCTTGAGCTGCTGCTGGTTCTCGCCGATCCATTTTTGGAAATCGAACGGCTGCAATTTCCACGGCGCCATGGACGTCTCCCTGTTCCGATCGCTCAAGGCTGCCTAGTTCTTGCCGGTCAGGCGCCATCTTGCAATGTTTCAAGAGGTAATTCACGCCTAAATCGGCAACGCGCCGTTGACCGGACACCGCAGTTCGGCGGACCATGGTGAAAGTGAACACTCAGAACACCTACACTCATGTCTTCCGCTTCGCGCCGAGCCCGAACGGCTATCTGCATCTCGGCCATGCCTATTCGGCATTGCTCAATTACGACATGGCGCGCGAAACCGGCGGCCGGCTCCTGCTGCGCATCGAGGATATCGACACGCCGCGGTCGCGGCCGGAATACGAAGCGGCGATCTACGAGGATCTGGAATGGCTCGGCATTTCCTGGCAACAGCCGGTGCGCCGCCAGAGCGAGCATTTTGCCGATTACGAAGCAGCCCTCATCAAGCTCAATGCGCAGGCGCTGCTCTATCCGAGTTTCGAGAGCCGCAGCGAGATCGCAAGCCTGGTCGCCGAGCGCGACCGCTACGGCCGCTGGCCGCGCGATCCCGACGGCGTGCCGCTTTATCCGGGCCGCGCCCGCAAATTGCCGGCGGCCGAGCGCAAGCGCCGCGTCGACGCCGGCGAGGCTTATGCGTTGCGCCTCGCCATCGACGCGGCGGTGGCGCAGGCCGGCGTGCTGACCTGGACCGAGGCCGGCTCCGGGCCGCACGGCCAGACCGGCACCGTCACCGCGGCGCCGCTGATGTGGGGTGACGTCATCGTCGCGCGCAAGGAAATCCCGACCAGCTATCACCTCGCCGTCACGCTGGACGACGCCTTTCAGGGCGTCAGCGATGTGGTGCGCGGCCAGGATTTGTTCTGGTCGACCAGCATCCATCGTCTGCTGCAGGCGCTGCTCGGCCTGCCGGAGCCGGTCTATCATCACCACCGGCTCATTCTCGATGCCGATGGCCGCAAGCTGTCGAAATCGACCCAGGCCAAGAGCTTGCGCGAATTGCGCGCCGACGGCGCAAGCGCGCAGGACATCCGGCGCATGGTCGGGCTCGGCCGCTAGCGCATGATCTTGGATAAGCCGGTCTGTGCTTATTTTGTTTGGTCCGCCGCCGTGTCATGCTGAGCGCGGCGCTGGGGGCTGCCATGGTGCGCACGAGACTGAAGAAAAAGACCGCTGCAAAGCGCTCGCGACGCCGGCCGCTGCGACGCCAGGCGGCGACACGGACGACCGAAGCCGCGCTGGCCGCGTTCGCGCACGACATCCGTACCTCGCTCACCGGCATCCTGGCGCTCGGCGAATTGCTGGCGAGCTCCAATCTCGGCGAGCGCGAGCGGCGCTGGGCCGCAGGCATCAAGACCAGCGCCGAGCATCTCGCCGCGCTGACGACGCTGGCCATCGACGCCGCCAAAGCTGATGCCGGCGCGCTGACGCTGCAGCAACAGGCGTTTCGAGCTGCGGCGCCTGATCGAAGCGCTGTCGGATACGCTTGCGGCGCGGGCGGAGACCAAAGGCCTCACCGCCGACGTGACCGTCGCCGCCGACCTGCCCGAAATGCTGGTCGGCGACGCGGCGCGGTTGCGCGCGGCGATCGAGAATCTGATCGACAATGCGGTGAAATTCACCGAGCACGGCGCCGTGCGGCTTGACGTGCGCGCGACGCGCGCCACCCGCGGCCGCGTGAAACTTCTCTTCACCGTCAGCGACAGCGGCATCGGGCTGACGCGCGCCGAGATCAAGCGGCTGTTCCGCCCATTCACCCAAGCCAACGCCGAGATCGCGCGACGCTACGGCGGTGCCGGCCTCGGGCTTGCTGTGGTCAAATCACTCGCCAAGCTGATGAGCGGCGATCTCACCGTTACCAGCACGCCTGGCCGCGGCGCCTCGTTCCGTCTCGCGGTCGTGCTGCCGACCGCGGCCGCCGATCCATCGGGCAGTCCGCACGCGCAGCAGACAAAGACGCCGACGCGCCGGCTGGCGATTCTCTGCGCCGAGGACAATCCCTATGGCCGCGTCATCCTCAACACCATTCTCACCGAGCTCGGCCATCGCGCCGACTTCGTCGCCTCAGGCGAAGAGGCGGTCGAAGCGGTCAAGCGCGGCTACGACGTAGTGCTGATGGACGTGACGCTACCGGGCATCGACGGTCTGGAAGCGACGCGGCGCATTCGCGCACTGGCCGATGCTGCGAGCCACACGCCGATCGTCGGCATTTCCGGCCGCAGCGGAAACGGCGATGAAGAGGCTGCCCGCGCCGTCGGCATGAACTCTTATTTGCGCAAACCGGTCAGCCCGAGCGCGCTGAGTGAGGCGATTGCGGTCGTGCTATCGGCGGCTACTTAGCCGTTTCCGCAGCGCCTTCCACGATCCGCACCAGATCGCTCATGATGCGGTTGAGCTCGAAATCCTTCGGCGTGTAGACCTCGGCGACGCCGGCGCTCTTGAGGACGCTGGCGTCCTGCGGCGGGATGATGCCGCCGACCACCACCGGCACGTCGTCGAGGCCGGCCTCTTTCATGCGCGCCACGACGTCGTACACCAGCGGCATATGCGAGCCGGACAGGATCGACAGGCCGACCACGTGCACGCGTTTTTCCGCCGCCGCCGCGACGATGGCCTCCGCAGTGAGGCGGATGCCGTCATAGACCACCTCCATGCCGGCGTCGCGGGCGCGGGCGGCGATCTGCTCGGCGCCGTTGGAATGGCCGTCGAGGCCGGGCTTGCCGACCAAAAATTTCAAACGCCGGCCGAGTTTCTTGGACACGCGGTCGACTTCGGCGCGGATGTCGTCGAGGCCTTCGGCGTCGTTGCGCATGGCGGTGCCGACGCCGGTCGGCGCGCGGTATTCGCCGAACGCGGCGCGCAGCGCAAAACCCCATTCGCCGGTGGTGACGCCGGCCTTGGCGCAGGCGATCGACGGCGGCATGATGTTGCCGCCGGTTTTCGCCGCTTTGCGTAAAGCGTCGAGCGCCACGGCGACCGCCTTGGCGTCGCGCGCGTCGCGCCAGGCGGCGAGCCGTTCGATCTGCCCGGACTCCGCTTCCGGAGACACGGTAACGACCGCTTCGGCGGCGTCCGCCAGCGGCGACGCTTCGGTCTCGACGAAACGATTGACGCCGACCACGATCAGCTCGCCGCGCTCGATCGCCTCGACCCGGCGCGAATTGGATTCGACGAGTTGCTGCTTGAGATAGCCCTGCTCGACGGCGGCGACGACACCGCCCATTTTTTCGATCTGGGCCAGTTCCTCTTTCGCCGCCTGCTTCAGCTCGGCGACCTTGGCGGCGATGGCGGGCGAGCCTTCGAACACATCGCCATATTCCAACAAATCGGTCTCATAGGCGAGGATCTGCTGCATGCGCAGCGACCATTGCTGGTCCCACGGCCGCGGCAGGCCGAGCGCCTCGTTCCAGGCCGGCAGCTGCACGGCGCGCGCGCGCGCGCCTTTCGACAAGGTGACGGCGAGCATCTCGATCAGGATGCGCGCGACGTTATTTTCCGGCTGCTGCTCGGTCAGCCCGAGCGAGTTGACCTGCACGCCGTAGCGGAACAGCCGCTGCTTGGCGTCGGTGACGCCATAGCGCTCGCGGGTGATCTCGTCCCACAATTCGGTAAACGCGCGCAGCTTGCAGACTTCGGTGATGAAGCGCAGGCCGGCATTGACGAAGAATGAGATGCGTCCGACCACTTCGCCGAATTCTTCCGGCGCGCATTGGCCCGACGCCTTGACCGCATCGAGCACGCCGATGGCGGTGGCGAGCGCGAAGGCGAGCTCCTGCACCGGCGTCGCGCCGGCCTCTTGCAGGTGATAGGAGCACACGTTCATCGGATTCCATTTCGGCATGTCCTTGGTCGTGAACAAAATCACGTCCTTGGTCAGCCGCATCGACGGCGCCGGCGGAAAAACATAGGTGCCGCGTGAAAGGTATTCCTTGATGATGTCGTTCTGCGTGGTGCCTTGCAGGGTTTTGCGCGCGACGCCCTGCTCGTCGGCGAGCGCCACATAGAGCGCCAGCAGCCAGGCCGCCGTCGCGTTGATGGTCATCGACGTGTTCATCTCGTCGAAGCGGGATGCCGTCGAACAGCATGCGCATGTCGCCGATGTGCGAGACCGGCACGCCGACCTTGCCGACCTCGCCCTTGGCCAACGGATGATCGCTGTCGTAGCCGGTCTGGGTCGGCAGATCGAACGCGACCGACAGGCCGGTCTGGCCTTTGCCCAAATTCTTGCGGTAAAGCGCGTTCGACGCCGCGGCGGTCGAATGCCCCGCATAGGTGCGGAAAATCCAGGGTTTGTCGGGCAAAGGTTTACCGCGCATCGTTGCACGTAATCCGGCACCGCCACTGTGACGCGGATTTTGCTGCAACGCAACATTAACGATGAGCGCGCTTCACACTTGGTTTTAACCGTAGCGATTCGCGTGGTTTTAACCGCTGCCGCGCCACAGTCGCGGCCATGCAGGCGCAACAGCCGATGCCGATGCCGGACGTGGAGGCCGCGTGGCGGTTCCTCCTGGTCAATTGGATTTTCGTCGGCGCCATGGGGGTCGTGCTCGCGCTCAGCCTGGTGTTCACCAACTTCTCGCTTGAGCTGACTGGGCTTGCCATTTCGGTCGCCTATGTCGGGCTTTATGCCGGCTTCGCCCACGCCAATGCTTGCTCGCCGAAGCGGCGCGATCCGCAAGTGATGTTCGTCCTCGGCGGCACGGCGCAGATCGTGCTGATCACCGCGGTCATGACGCCGCTGACCTATGTGGCGGCGTCCGCCAACCTGCCGATGCAGGATGCCAATCTGCTCGCCATCGATCGGGCGCTCGGTTTCGACTGGGGCGCCTATGTGCGTTACGTCGACGATCATCCTGCCCTCGCGGCCTGGCTTAACTACGGCTACACCATGATCCGCTGGCCGATTTTCGCCATTCCGGTCGTGCTGGCGGCGTCGCATCGCTATCAGCGCATCGAGGAATTCACCTTCGCCTTCGGTCTCGCCTTGATCGCGACCACGATCATTTCCGGCCTGGTGCCGGCGATCGGCGTGTTTCAACAGATCGGCCTCGACCCGACCGGCATCAAGAACCTCAATCTGCAGCCCTATCTCGACCAGCTGCGCGATCTGCCGCCGACCCGCGACGGCGCCTTGCGCCATCTCGATCTGTTGAACCTCGGCGGCATCGTCACCTTTCCGAGCTTCCACGCCGCCTCCGCCGTGCTCTATGCCTGGGCGCTGTGGCCGGTGCGATGGATGCGGCCGATCGTGGTCTTGGCCTTCACCGCCATGCTGGCCGCGACGCCGATCAACGGCGGCCATTATCTCATCGACATCATCGCGGGGACCGCGATCGCAGTGCTGGCGATCGTCGCGGCGCGCCGTGCTGGACGGGTCATCGCCAAGTGGCAAGTTCGCATTGCGGACGACGCGTTGGTTCCTGTCGCGGTCCGGGCGGAATAAAGTTCAACGCATCGCTGCCAGCGCAGGCCGCGCTCCCGCGAGTGCGCGATGCACGATCAAGCCCATGACGATCACGACCGCGGCGAGGCCGACATTGGTCTTCACGTAAGGGTAGATCAGGATCAGCGCGCCGGCGACGGCAAGCGCAGCGACCTCGATGCGGCTCAAGAATTCGCCGGCTAACGCAAGCCGCAACAGGAACGCCACCGCGACGGCGAGCACGACCAGGTCGTACATGAAGAGATAAGGTGTGGCGAGCAGCGCGCCGGCGGCGAGCGCTGCGGCCTTGAGTTCGAAAGCGACGCGGCTCCTCCACAGCCAGACCAGTCCGCCGGCGAGCAGCAGCGACACTATGCCTTGAACAATCCACGCCAGTGTTTCGCTGCCGCCATGGGCGCGCACCAGCGCGAATACGCTTTGCAGCCGGTACCAATCCAGCGCGCTTTCGTCGATCAAAGCGTGGCTCGAAAGCGGCGCCCAATGCACGAAGGCCTCCCAGCTCGCGTTGCCGAATGCGAGCCACGACAGCGCGGCGAGCACGATCGCCGTGAGTGCGGCGACCGCAATGGTCAGCCAGCGCCGGTCGGCGATCAGCACAATCGGAAACAGCACACCGAATTGCGGCTTGTAGGTGAGGAGCCCGAGACAAATCCCGGCCAGCGCCGGATGCCGCTCCAGCAATCCGAGCGTGCCGCCGATCAGTGCGGCGGTGAGAAAGCCGTTTTGCCCGGCGGTGACGTTCCAGATCGCTGCGGGAAAACCGAGCGCGAACAGAATGCCGGTGCGCAGGCCGAGAATGCCGGCGATGGCCGCGACGTAAGCAGCGAGCGTCGTCACCAGCCAAACGATCGCGGCGACCAGATACGGCAGCGTCGCCAGCGCTGCGGCAAAGAAAAACGCCGGCGGCGGATAATGCCAGCCATAATAGCCGTCGAAATCGTAGCCGACGGCGCGCACCTCGGCGGCGTGGTGCAGCGTCCAGTCGTAGGCAGCCGGGGCCGCGCCGTCGAGCGCCAGCCGTCCGGCCGCCCAGACATTGACGAAATCATTGGCGATCGGCCGGCCCTGCGGGTCGGTCAAAAAATGGCCTTGCAGATAAGACCCGCCGAGAACGATCAGATAGCCGAGCGCCAACGTCAGTCCGATCAGCTTGATCGTCCGCTGTGGCGTGAGCTGCGGCGCGGCGCTCGGCGCGATCTTATCGTTCTCCAGGCTTATTACTGCTTATTGCGTCAGGCCCGTTTGATCAGCTTGATGATGACCAGCAGGATCACCGCGCCGATGAAAGCGTCGATGATCGCGGCGACAAAGCCGCTGCCGATCACGATGCCGAGCTGCGGCAGCAGCCAGCCGGCGATGATCGCGCCGATGATGCCTACGACGATGTCGCCGATGAGCCCAAACCCGCCGCCCTTGACGACCATGCCGGCAAGCCAGCCGGCAATCGCGCCGACGATGATCCAGATGATGAAGCTCTCAACCATGGTGTTTTCCCCGTTTCCCAGTCCCGGCAAGGGCCGGACTTTTACGTGCGTGACGCACCCTACGCAGTCTGTGCTGCGTCACTATGACCATAGGGCTTCGCGCCGAACCTGTCAGGGGCCGCCGTGCCACTTGTTGTGGGTTATGCCCATGAGGTAATTGTTGCACTGCAACATGAAGTGCGGCACACTCGCTGCGATCACCGTCGCGGCGTGTGCGCCGCAAAAACGGTTGAGACGGAGCCCCTCATGGCCGTCGCGCAGAAGAAACCGTCCGCCGCCCCGCTCAAGGATCTTTACGACATCGGCGAAGTTCCGCCGCTCGGCCATGTGCCGGCGACCATGCACGCCTGGGCGATCCGCAAGGAGCGCCACGGTCCGCCGGAGCAGGCGATGCAGAGCGAGGTGGTGCCGACCTGGCCGATCGCCGAGGACGAGGTGCTGGTTTATGTCATGGCCGGCGGCGTCAACTACAACGGCGTCTGGGCTGGCCTCGGCATTCCGGTGTCGCCACTCGACGGCCACAAGCATCCGTTCCATATCGCCGGCTCCGACGCATCCGGCATCGTCTGGGCGGTCGGCTCCAAGGTGAAGCGTTGGAACGTCGGCGACGAAGTCATCATTCACTGCAATCAGGATGACGGCGACGATGAGGAGTGCAACGGCGGCGATCCGCTATTGTCGCCGTCGCAGCGCATCTGGGGCTACGAGACGCCGGACGGCTCGTTCGCGCAATTCTGTCGCGTGCAATCGCGCCAACTGATGCGCAAGCCGCCGCATCTGAGCTGGGAAGAATCCGCCTGCTATACCCTCACATTGGCCACGGCGTACCGCATGCTGTTCGGCCATGCGCCGCACATCCTAAAACCCGGCGACAATGTTTTGGTCTGGGGCGCGTCGGGCGGGCTCGGCGTGTTCGGCGTGCAGCTCGTCGCGGCGTCCGGCGCCAACGCCATCGGCATCGTGTCCGATCTGGCGAAGGTCCAATATGTCATGGATCTCGGCGCCAAGGGCGTCATCAACCGCAACGATTTCAAATGCTGGGGCGCGATGCCGAAAGTCGGCGCGCCCGAATACGACATCTGGGTGAAAGAGGCTCGGCGCTTCGGCAAGGCGATCTGGGACATCACCGGCAAGCGCGACGTCGACATCGTGTTCGAGCATCCCGGCGAAGCCACGTTCCCGGTGTCCTGCCTCGTGGTCAAGCGCGGCGGCATGGTGGTGTTCTGCGCCGGCACCTCCGGCTACAACATCACCTTCGACGCGCGCTATGTCTGGATGCGGCAGAAGCGCATACAGGGCTCGCACTTCGCGCACTTGAAGCAAGCCAGCGCCGCCAACCAATTCGTCATGGACCGCCGCATCGACCCGTGCATGAGCGACGTGTTCCCCTGGGAGAAAATCCCCTACGCCCACGAGCTGATGCGCACCAACCGCCACAAGCCCGGCAACATGGCGGTGCTGGTCAACGCCCCGCGCCCGGGGTTGCGGAATTTGGAGGATGTGATCGAGGCGGCGGGGGCGTAAGCGCTTACTTGTCCTCCGTTTCCCGGATGCGGTGCACCGCTGATCCGGGATCGTCGCAGGCTCGGAGTGTGGAACGATCCCGGGTCTGCAGCGCACCACTACGCTGCGCCATAGCGCGTCGAAGACGCGCGTGAACGCGCTTATGGTGCTGCGCTGCGCCCGGGAAACGAGGAACTTGGGCGCCAGCGAACTGGCCTAGCGGCCTGCGATAAGCTACAACACGCCTGATCGGGAACGGGGCCAGCATGCAATCGAGTCAATCGCGGACCGCGGCCGCCAGCGCGCGCAAGCGTTTCCGCGTGATCCTGGTAAAACCGTCGCATTACGACGACGACGGCTATGTCATCCGCTGGTTCCGCTCGCCGATGCCGGCCAATTCGCTGGCCACCGTCTATGGCCTGGTCGACGATTGCGCGCAGCGCAAGGTGCTCGGCCCGGACATCGATATCGACATCGTCGCCATCGACGAGACCAATACGCGGGTGCGCGTCGAGCGGATCATCGCCGAGATGCGCGCCAACGGCAATTTCGGCTTTGTCGGCCTGGTCGGCGTCCAGTCGAACCAATATCCGCGCTCGCTGCACATCGCCAAACCTTTACGCGAGGCCGGCATCCCGGTGATCATCGGCGGCTTCCATGTCTCCGGCATGCTGGCGATGTTCCCGGACGTGATGGCGGATCTGCAGGAAGCCCTCGACATGGGCATCACGCTATTCGCCGGCGAAGCCGAAGGCCGTATGGACGAAGTGATGCGCGATGCCGCGGCCGGCTCGCTCAAGCCGCTCTACAATTACATCAACGACCTGCCGGCGCTCGAAGACACAGTGACGCCGTTCCTGCCCGGCAATTCGGTGCGCAAGACGATCGGCAACGTGACGACGTTCGATGCCGGCCGCGGCTGCCCGTTCCAATGCTCGTTCTGCACCATCATCAACGTCCAGGGCCGCAAATCGCGCCGCCGCAGCCCCGACGACGTCGAGCGCATCCTGCGCAAGAATTTCGAACACGGCATCGATAGGTTTTTCATTACCGACGACAATTTCGCCCGCAACAAGGACTGGGAGCCGATCTTCGACCGCATCATCGAATTGCGCGAGCAGCACGGCATGGACGTGCGCTTCCTCATTCAGGTCGACACGCTCTGCCACAAGATTCCGAATTTCGTCGCCAAGGCCAAGCGCGCCGGCGTCACCCGCATCTTCATCGGGCTCGAGAACATCAATCCCGACAATCTGCTCGCCGCCAAGAAGCGGCAGAACAAGATCACCGAATACCGCAACATGCTGCTGGAGTGGAAAGCGGCCGGCATCTGGACCTACGCCGGCTACATCCTCGGCTTTCCCAACGACACGCCGGAATCGGCGCGGCGCGACATCGAGATCATCAAGAAGGAAATGCCGCTCGACGTGCTGGAGTTCTTCTTCCTGACGCCGCTGCCCGGCTCCGAGGATCACAAGGTGCTGTGGACGAAGGGCGCGCCGCTCGATCCCGACCTCAACAAATACGATCTCGAGCATGCGCTCACCCCGCACGCCCATATGAGCAAGGCGGAATGGGAACAGCTTTATCGCGATTCCTGGACGATCTATTACACGCCTGAGCATATCGAGACGATTTTGCGTCGCGCCCAGGCCTACGGCATCAACATCCTTCGCTTGGCGCAGATCATTCTCTGGTTCGCGCAATCGCTGACCATCGAGAGAGTGCATCCGCTGCAAGGCGGCTTCGTCCGGCTCAAAGCGCGCCACGAGCGCCGCCCCGAACTGCCGCTCGAGCCGGCGCTGAAATTCTATCCGGCGCTGGCCTGGGAGATGCTGGTCAAGCACGTTCGCGTGGCGAAAGCGGCGTGGGACATCTTCCGCATCTACCGCAAGGTCGCCAAATCCGCGGGCGTGCCTTACAGCGACCAGGCGATGCAGCCGGTGAGCGAGGACGATACCTCGACGCTCGAATTGTTCACCCACAACCAGTCGGCGCGCGATGCTGTCGACCACGCCCGCAAGGTCAAGACGCTGACCGGCGGCGCGGTCGCCGAAACCGCGGCCTGATCACATACGCTCCCCTACAGGGGAGGGTTATTCCGCTCCGCGGCGCGCGATCGCGGCGTTGAGCTCGCCGCCGTAGATGAAGATGAACGCGGTGAAATAGAGAAACACCAGCGCCATCATCGCCGAGGCCAGCCCCGCGTAATAGGTGACGTAGGTGTAGGAGAAGTCGGACAGATAGCGGCCGAACACGAAGCCGCAGGTCAGCCACATCGCCAGCGTGGCGACGATCCCGGGCCAGACCTCGGCGAAGCGGCGCTGTCCGGACGGCAGCCACATATGCAGGATCAAGAGCGACGTGATCAGCAGGATGCTCGCCACCACGAAGCGGCCGATGTTGAAGTGGCTTTCGATCTCGGCGAGCCAGGGCGCGTAGATCAGCGCGGTGCGAAACGCCAGCGGGCCGAGCACCACCAGGAACGACAGCGCCAATAGGCCGACCGCGGCGACCAGCACATAGCCGATGGATTCCAGCCGCAACAGCCACCACGGCCGCGGATCGACGAGCCCATAGGCGCGGTTGAGCCCGATGCGCAGGCTCTCGACGCCGCTGGACGCAAAATAGATGGCGAAGATGGCGCCGACGGTGAGCACGCCGCCGCGCGCCGTGGTCAGCACGTCGCGCATTTCGCCGGCGATCTGGCTGGAGACTTCGCGCGGCCAGGCTTCGATGATGATGCGCGCCACCTCGGCGGCAAGGTTCTCCGAGCCGATGAAGCCGGCGATCGCGGTGACCAGGATCAGGAAACGGAAACATCGCCATCAGCACCGAGAGCGCGATATGGCTCGCGATCGCCCAGCCGTCGTCGGCATTGAAGCGATAAAAGGCGTCCATGGCGACGCGGTAGGCGAGGGGGATCAGGTGCAAGCGAGGCGGTCTCCGCGGGAGCGCTATTCATAGCACAACGCGATCATCCGCCCCCGCTTCGCGGGGGCGGAAAGAGGCTACGCCGCCTGCACGTCCGCCAAGAACCGCCGCACTTCGCTCTGCAAACTCGCGGCCTCGATGGCCAGCGCGTCGGCCAGCGCCTTGACGTCGGCGGCGGTTGAGCGGGCGCCGGTGGTGGCGCCGGCGACGCGGCTCATGGATTGCGCGCCGGTGCGGGCTTCGACCGAGGCGCGATTGACGCCTTCGGCGATCGAGGCGACCGCGTTGTTCTGTTCCTCGACGGTGGCGGCGACCGTCACGGCGATGTCCGACATATCGTCGATGATCGAGGACACTTGCTCGATGGCCTGCGCGGCGTCGGCGGTCGCCGACTGGATGGCGCCGATCTGGGCGGCGACGTCCTCGGTGGCGCGCGCGGTCTGCGCGGCGAGCGATTTCACTTCCGTCGCGACGACCGCAAAACCGCGGCCGGCCTCGCCGGCGCGCGCCGCCTCGATGGTGGCGTTGAGCGCCAACAGGTTGGTCTGGCCGGCGATGGATTGAATGAGCCCGATCACCTCGCCGATGCGGTTCGCGGCGGTGCCGAGGTCCGACATGGTGGTGACGGTGCGCTTGGATTCGGCGACGGCGCGGCCGGCGACTTCGGTCGAGCGCGTCGCCTGCAGCGCGATCTCGCCGATCGAGGCGGCCAGTTCCTCGATCGAGCTCGCCACCGTCGTGACATTGACGGCGGCGGTGCTGACGCGATTTTCGGCGTCGCGCGCTTCCGACGAAACCGCATCGGCGGCGTCGTTAAGGCCGCTGGAGGCGCTTTCGAGGGCGCCGGCGGCCTCGCGCAGCCGGGCCAGCGCCTGCTCGACCGAGCTGCGGAACGTGTCGATCATCGCAGCGATGGTCTCGCCGCGTTGCGCGCGCGCGGTATTGGCATGTGTTTCCACGGCGGAAAGGCGCTCGCGCTCGATCATATTGTCGCGGAACACCACCACCGTGCGCGCCATGGCGCCGATCTCGTCATGCGCCCGGGTCGCCGGAATACGCGTCGCAGTGTCGCCGTCGGCGAGCCGCTTCATCACCTGCGCAAGGCCTTCCAGCGGCCGCGTGATCGAACGGCCGATGCGCCAGCTGAAGCTGATGCCGATCAGCACCACCGCCAGGCCGATCCACAGGATGAAGCTGCGGATGCGCGCGCGCGACGCCGCCAGCGCGGTGCCGGCATCGCTGGCGCTGTCGCGCGCCGCGACGATGATCTTGTCGGCTTCCGGCAGCACGGTCTCGGTATCGTGGCCGATCAGTCGCCACCAGCGGCTCGATATTGTCGGTCGAGGCGACCCATTGCGCGAAGGCGTAGCTATAGGTCTTCACTTCCTCGTTCAGCTTCTGCTTCATCGACGGCGCGCCGTCGACCGACTCGAACAGCGCGTTGAAGTTCCTGACTTCCTCGAAGAAGTGCTTCTCCGAGCTGCGCGCGCGCGCGTCAGCCGATAGGCCATCTCATCGCGACGCATGGTCAGAAGCGACATCAGCATTTTGCGGGCGTCGCCGTCGGCGACCCACGACAAATCTTCGTGGATGATGCGCTCCACCGCGCTGCTCGCCGCGGTGAGCTCGGCGGTGATGCCTTGGGTGTCGTCGTAGCCGAGCGATTTCTGCTCGTTGACCAGGCTTTCGAAGCTGGTCTTGAGATCGCGCACGGTGATGCGCATCGGCGTGACCACGTCCTGCGCCGAGGCGCCGAGCATGGCGGCGATGCGCTCGAGCGATTTCATCGCCAGCTCTTGGCCGTCGGTGAAATCCGCAACCACCTTGTCGGACGGCCGCGCGACATATTCCGTCGTTGCCGCGCGCATGATCAGCAAGCCGGTCTTGAGATCGCGGCTCGCGTCCGCAACCCGGGTGTAGCGCTGCACGCTGTCGAAGGCGCGGCCGACTTCGACGTCGCCGACCATGAACGCGATGCCGTTGGCGAGGAATCCGATCACCGGAATGACGCCGAGCACGATGATGCGGGTGCGAACCGACAGTTTTGAGAAGGCTTCGACGATGACCATTGGACTGAAGAACCTGGGACGGAAGGGCATTTGGCGGAAGAACCTGGGACCGGATGCGGGCTTTCGTCGCCGCGGCGCGCGATGCGGCATTCCACTTCAGCAAAACGGAAAATGGTTAATATTTGGCAAGGACTCAGCTTGCGCGTTGAGGAAAAGCCCAATTTCAACCGGCCGTAGGTCCGCATTGCTTTTGTGCACTGCACGCGTAAGCTTGGTGGGCCGTCCGGGCGGCGCAAAAAATCGATCTTTTCGGAGCCTTGTATGCCGCTTGCCGCACCCTCCATGCCCGCCGGCCAAAACCTGATCGCAGCGCTCGACGAGGCGGTCGCCGCCACCGAGGCATTGTTTGCCGATGCCCGTCGCACCGTCGCCGCCCGCGTCACGGTCGAGGGCCGCCCGATGGCCCGCGTGTTCGACCGCGAGCAGCGCGCCACCCACGGCCTCGCTTGGCTCGCCACCTATGTCGAGGCGATCCGGCAGCTTGCGGCTTACGCCGCGCGGATGATCGACACCGGTAATTTCGGCGAGATCGAAGATTTGGTCGTGCGCATCGGCGCCGGCGAATATTTGGCGCAAGTTCTGGGCGGCATTCCCATGAGCCAGGGCGAGATCGTCCGCCTGGCCGATCTGGGCTTGAACGCGAGCGCGGTGGCGGCGCGGGTCACGCCCGGCGTCGATCATCTCATCGCGACGGGCAACACCGCGGCTCGTCGCGCGCGGCTCGTCGAATTGATGCGCGAGCGGCCCGACGCCACCGTCGGCGCCTGCGGCCTCGAAGACACGCTGGATTCGATCCGCGAGGAGATGCGCAAATTCGCCGACGGCCAGGTCGTGCCATTTGCACAAGCGTGGCATCTCGACAACGAATACATCCCGCTCGATATCATCGCGCAGATGTCCGAGCTCGGCGTGTTCAGCCTGACCATCCCCGAGGATTATGGCGGCATGGGACTCGGCAAGGAATCCATGTGCGTGGTTTCCGAAGAGCTGTCGCGCGGCTATATCGGCGTCGGCTCGCTGGGCACCCGCTCCGAGATCGCCGCCGAGCTCATTCTCGGCAGCGGCACCGAGGATCAGAAGCGCCAATGGCTGCCGAAGATCGCCTCGGGCGAAGTGCTGCCGACCGCGGTGTTCACCGAGCCGAACACCGGCTCCGATCTCGCTTCGCTGAAGACGCGCGCCGTGCGCGAGCGCGACACTTATAAAGTCTACGGCAACAAGACCTGGATCACGCATCCGGTGCGCGCCGACCTGATGACGCTTTTGGTGCGCACCAATCCGGCCGAGACCGGCTATCGCGGGCTCTCCATGCTGCTCGCCGAAAAGCCGCGCGGCAGCGATGAAAAACCGTTTCCGGCAGCCGGCATGTCCGGCACCGAGATCGAAGTGCTGGGCTATCGCGGCATGAAGGAATACGAAATCGCCTTCGACGGTTTTGCGGTGGCTGCGGACAATCTCCTTGGCGGCATCGAAGGTCTCGGCTTCAAGCAATTGATGGCGACGTTCGAATCGGCGCGCATCCAGACCGCGGCGCGCGCGATCGGCGTGGCGCAGGCGGCGATGGAGCAGGGGCTTGGCTATGCCACCGCGCGGGTGCAGTTTGGCGAGCCGATCGCCAATTTCCCGCGCGTCTCCGACAAGCTCGCCATGATGGCGGTCGAGATCATGATCGCGCGCCAGCTCACCTATTACGCCGCGCGGCAGAAGGATTCCGGCCGCCGCTGCGACCTCGAAGCCGGCATGGCGAAGCTCTTGGCCGCGCGCGTCGCCTGGGCGGCGGCCGACAATGCCGTGCAGATCCACGGCGGCAACGGTTTTGCTGTGGAATTTCCCATTTCGCGCATCCTGTGCGACGCGCGCATCCTGAATATTTTCGAGGGCGCCGCCGAAATCCAGGCCAACGTGATCGCGCGGCGCTTGCTCGATGGGTCGAACTGATTTGTAGCCTGGATTGAGCGAAGCGAAATCTGGGAACGATCGATCGGTTCGAACGCCGCTCCCGGCTTTCGCTCGGCTCAAGCCGGGCTACAAGCTCATCGGACGCTGGGATTGACCGCGACATTCGCCTCGGTGAATGTCGCCCGATGGATACGCTCGTCGCATCAACGCTTGCCAAAAGCCCGCAACCCGACTCGGCGCAGGCCTGGCTGCGCCTTGCCGCGACGATGCTGATCTCGACCATCGGCGGCGTCGGCATGTGGTCGGTCGTGGTGGCGCTGCCGCCGGTGCAGGCCGAATTCGCCGTGCCGCGCGCACAGGCGTCGCTGCCGTTCACGCTGGCGATGGTGGGATTTGCCTTAGGCGGCGTGCTCATGGGCCGCCTGTTCGACAGGACCGGGATTTTGGGTCCGCTGGCGCTTGGCGCCGTGGCGCTCAGCGTCGGTTATCTCGGCGCCGCAGGCGCCGGCAGCCTTGTGGTGTTCGCACTTGCGCACGGCTTGATCGGATTCGGCAGCGCGGCGACGCTTGGCCCGCTGATCGCGGACATCTCGAACTGGTTCGTCCGCCGCCGTGGCGTCGCAGTGACGCTTTGCTCGGCTGGAAATTATGTCGCCGGCACGATATGGCCGCCGGTCGTGCAGCACGCCATCGCGCTCTATGGCTGGCGGGCGACCCATGTCGGCATCGCGCTGACGTGTGGCGCGGCCATGTTTCTCATCGGCGTCGTTGCTCTGCGCCGCCGCGCGCCGGCCGCGCTCCTCGATTCCGGAGCCGCGGCGCGCAAGGGAACGCCCGCGGTGTTCGGCCTGTCGGCGCGGGCGCTGCAGACCCTCTTGGCCTTGGCTTCGGTTTGCTGCTGCGTTGCGATGTCGATGCCGCAGGTCCACATCGTCGCCTATTGCGGCGATCTCGGCTACGGCGTCGCCCGCGGCGCCGACATGCTGGCGCTGATGATGGCGTTCGGGATCGTGGGACGCATCGGCTCGGGATTCTTCGCCGACCGGTTCGGCGGTTTGCCGACACTGATGCTGGGCTCGGCGCTGCAGGGCGTCGCCTTGCTGCTCTACCTCCTCTATGACGGGCTGGTTTCGCTCTACGTCATTTCGGCGGTGTTCGGCCTGTTTCAGGGTGGCATCGTGCCGAGCTACGCCATCATCGTGCGCGAGTATTTTCCCGCCAAAGAAGCGGGCGCCCGCATCGGCATCATTTTGATGACGAGCCTGTTCGGCATGGCGTTGGGCGGCTGGATGTCAGGCTATATTTTCGACCTGACCGGCTCGTACCGCGCCGCATTCCTCAACGGTCTCGGCTGGAACGCGGTCAATGGCACGATCGTGCTGTGGCTCCTGTTCCGGCGCCAGGGGCGCGTCGTCTATGCGTGAGCGCGACGCGGCTCCTTGAGCAGCAGTCCGACATTCCCGGACAAGATCCGCTCGCCGTCGGCGCCGAGCGCGCGGATGTCGCGCACAAAATCGCGCACGATCTCGCGTTTGCGGATTTCCTGCGGATAGTCGGTGGCGAAGACGATGCGGGATGCGGGGATTTCGCACAAGCCGGCTTTGACCGCGCCGATGCCGCCGGCGAAGCCTGCGGTGTCGAACACGAGGTTGTGCCGGATGTAATAATCGAAGTCGTGCTTTGGCGCGATGCCGTGCCGCTTGTTGCCGGCGGTCCCCCAAAAATTCTTGTCTTGAAAACTTCTGATGCGCGCCAGCATCGAGGCGATGCCGCCGGAGAGATGCGCCATGTGCACGGTCAGTTCCGGATGGCGGTCGAACACGCCGGAATTGACCAGCCGGATGGTCGCCATGATCAGCGAGAACTCGCGGCCGACGCCGCGTGCGGTGTCGTAGGCGTCGAACTGTTCGGCGCGATTGAGTTTTAACGCCGGGTGCACGAACACGAACAGACCTAGCTTGCCGACTTCGTCCCAGAACGGCTCGATCGCCGGATCGTCGATCCATTTGCCGTCGAATTCCGAGGTGATGGTGACGCCTTGGAAGCCAAGCTCATGCCGGCAGCGCGCCAGTTCCTTGAACGCGGCGGCGCCGCCGAGCGGGTGGGCGTGGGCGGCGCCGATGAAGCGGCCGGGATAATCGCGCTCGGCCTGTTTCGCCTTGTCGTTGACGAGGCGCGTGGTGTCGAGATCGGCGCACATGCCGGCGGCGCTGGTCAGCCACGCGGCGTCGATGCCGGCTGTGTCCATCATCCGCACGTGTTCGTCGAGATCGTAGAGCAGCGAATGGATCGTATAGCTCGGCGCGCCCGAGGCGTCGTAGTTGAGGATCAGGCGGTCGCCCGGGTCCTCCTTGATCAATTCGCGCGGCGTGAAATGGTGCTGGAAATCGACGATCATGCGGGTGGTCCTCTGCGTATTGCGGGCGGTGTCTTAGCGCATGTTTCCGCTCCCGTCATTCCGGGGCCGAGCGAAGCGAGGAACCCGGAATCCATAACCACAGGTCAGCGAATATGGATTTCGGGTTCGCGGACTTCGTCCGCGCCCCGGAATGACAGGATGCTCAACCCAGGCTACAACTAGGCCCATGGCCAATTTCATGTCCCATTTCGCGGTCCCGGTCGCCATCGGCGCGGTCGCGGTCGTGCTGCTGCTCGGCCTCTACAACATGATGCGCGGCGGCTCCGCCAACACCTCGCAGAAGTTGATGCGGTTGCGCGTGCTCCTGCAGTTCATCGCCATCATCGTCATCATGGCCACGCTCTGGTTCATGTCGAAGTGACCGATGGTCAAGCTCAACAAGATCTATACCCGCACCGGCGATGACGGCACCACCGGGCTCGGCTCCGGCGAGCGGCGCAAGAAATACGATCTGCGCGTCGTCGCCTACGGCACGCTGGACGAAGCCAATGCGGCGATCGGCATTGCGCGGCTGCATACCGGCGGCGATGGAGTGCTCGATGCCGCGCTGTCGCGCATCCAGAACGATCTGTTCGACGTCGGCGCCGATCTGTGCACGCCCGGCAAGGGCAAAGGCCCGGATGGCGCGCGGCTGACGGTGACGCAGGCGCAGGTCGATTGGCTGGAAAGCGAAATCGACCGGCTCAATGACGATCTTGCGCCGTTGAAATCCTTCGTCCTGCCGGGCGGCAGTCCGGCGGCGGCGTATCTGCATCTGGCCCGCACCATCTGCCGGCGCGCCGAGCGATTGATTGCCGAGCTCAAGGACAGACCGGGCGAGAGCGTCGGCGACGAAGTGCTCAAATACGTCAACCGCCTCTCGGATTTTCTTTTTGTCGCCAGCCGCTACGCCAACGGCAAAGGCGCGCGCGACGTGCTCTGGCAGCCGGGCCAGAATCGCTGACGGCGGAGAGGATAAACCATGGTCATGCCGATATGGGATCATAGCCCGTTCAGGTGGCCGAAGCCGCCTTACGTGATGTGGGCCTTGGTCATCGTCAACTTCGCGGTGTTCTTCGTCGAGGTGGGCTTCTGGCCCGACCAGATGGACCAGTTCGATCGGCTGGCCGGGTTGGTTCCCGCTGCGCTCACCGGCAGCGCGTCGGCCGCAGGGCTACCGGCGCCGCTCACGCTCATCACGTGTTTGTTCCTGCACGGCAACTTCATGCACGTATTCGGCAACATGATTTTCTTGTTCGTGTTCGGCGATGACATCGAAGAGGCGCTCGGGCACTGGCGCTTCCTCGGCTTCTATCTCGCCTGCGGCATCGGCGCGGGCCTTGCCTTCGTGGTGAGCGATCCGAGTTCGCATACCGACCTGATCGGCGCCTCCGGTGCGATCGCCGGGGTCGTGGCCGCGTATCTGCTGTACCGGCCGTGCGTGAAGGTGACCTGCCTGCTCGGTCTTATTCCGCTGCGGCTGCGGGCCTATTGGATCATCGGCTTCTGGGCGATCTGGCAGGTCGTCGAGGCCGCCAGCCAGGAGCAGGACGGCATCGCCTATTCGGCCCATATCGGTGGCCTGATCACCGGCGCGGTGCTGTTCTATTTCATGCGGCCGCGAGGCGTTGCGCTATTCGAATGCGTGGAAACGGCGTGAGACCATGGTTTAAGCGGCCACGGCTTGAGCCGCCACGTTGACCGGGAGGGCCGCGGCCGGTAGGTTGCCGCACCGCAGCATCGGCGGTCTTCCAAGCGCCGCCGAGGGCCGCCGGAAACAGCAAAAAGCCATCACAGCCAAATCTTCAGCAACCAGGCCTCAACAGCTAAGTTTTCAATGCCATGAAAATTCTCGTCCCCGTAAAACGGGCGGTCGACAAGGACGTGAAAATCCGCGTCAAGGCAGACGGCTCCGGCGTCGAGCTTGGCAACGTCAAAATGTCGATGAATCCGTTCGATGAGATCGCGGTCGAGGAAGCGCTCCGGCTCAAGGAAGCCGGCAAGGCCACCGAGATCGTCTGCGTCTCGATCGGGCCGCAACAGGCGGCCGAGACCATCCGCACCGCGCTCGCCATGGGCGCCGATCGCGGCATCCTGGTGAAGACCGACGGTGCCGCCGTCGAGCCGTTGGCGGTGGCAAAAATTCTCAAGGCCATCGCCGACGCCGAGCAGCCCGGCCTCATCATTCTCGGCAAGCAGGCGATCGACGACGACTGCAATCAGACCGGCCAGATGCTCGCCGCGCTGCTCGGCTGGCCGCAGGGCACCTTTGCCTCGAAAGTCGCGCTCGACGGCGATGCCATCATGGTGACGCGCGAGGTCGACGGCGGCTTGCAGACGGTGAAGCTGAAAATGCCGGCTATCGTCACCACCGATTTGCGCTTGAATGAACCGCGATACGCCTCGCTGCCCAACATCATGAAGGCGAAGAAAAAGCCGATCGACGACAAGACCGCCGCCGATTACGGCGTCGACACCAAGCCGCGGCTCGAAGTGGTCAAGACCACGGAGCCGCCGGTGCGCAAGTCCGGCGTGAAAGTGAAAACCGTCGCCGAGCTGATCGACAAGCTGAAGAACGAGGCGGGGGCGATCTGATGCCGACGCTGCTTCTTGCCGAACACGACAATAAATCGCTCAAGGACGCGACCAACAAGGCGCTGACGGTGGCCAAGGCAATCGGCGCCGAAGTGCACGTGCTGGTCGCCGGCTCCGGCTGCAAAGCGGTGGCGGACGCCGCCGCCAAGCTCGACGGTGTAAGTAAGGTGTTGCTGGCGGATGCGCCGGCTTACGAACACATGCTGGCCGAACCGGTGGCGGCGCTGATCGTCGCGCTCGCCGGGCCTTACGAAACCATCATGGCGGCGGCGACCACGAGCGGGAAGAACATCATGCCGCGGGTGGCAGCTCTGCTCGACGTCATGCAAATCTCCGATGTCATTAAGGTCGTGGCACCGGACACTTTCGAGCGACCGATCTATGCCGGCAACGCCATCCAGACCGTGCGCTCGCACGATGCCAAGAAAGTGATCACGGTGCGCACGGCGGCCTTCCAGGCGACCGGCGAGGGCGGCGCGGCAACCATCGAGACCGCTGCGGCTACGGCCGATCCGGGCATTTCCGGCTTCGTCGGCGAGGAACTATCGAAATCGGAGCGGCCGGAATTGACCTCGGCCAAGATCATCATTTCCGGCGGCCGGGCGATGCAAAGCCGCGACAACTTCACCAAATATATAGAGCCGGTGGCGGACAAGCTCGGTGCCGCGGTCGGCGCCTCGCGCGCCGCGGTCGATGCCGGCTACGCGCCGAACGACTGGCAAGTCGGCCAGACCGGCAAAGTGGTGGCGCCGGACCTTTATATCGCCGTCGGCATATCGGGCGCCATTCAGCATCTCGCCGGCATGAAGGATTCGAAAGTCATCGTCGCGATCAACAAGGACGAGGAAGCGCCGATCTTTCAGGTCGCGGATTATGGCTTGGTGGCGGATCTCTATACCGCGTTGCCGGAGCTCGCCAGCGAGCTCGACAAAGTCAAGCGCTAACCGAAAGCCGCGCCCGGAAATAACAAGGTGTGGCTCAGGGTACTTGAGGTGAGCTAAGATGGTCGAGGTCAAGGAACGGCCCAAAGAATGCAGCCGCAGCGAGCGGACGGAAGCAATGACCATTCGCAAGATCGGCATCGTCGGCGCCGGCCAGATGGGCAACGGCATCGCGCATGTCTGCGCGCTGTCGGGCTTTCATGTCCTGCTCAACGACATCGCGCCCGACCGCATCACCGAAGGGCTCGCCACCATCAGCGGCAATCTCGCCCGGCAAGTTAGCCGCCAGCGCATCACCGACGAGCAGCGCCAGGCCGCGCTCAAGCACATCGCGCCGGCCAATACGCTCGACGAGCTCGGCGATTGCGACCTGGTGATCGAGGCCGCCACCGAAACCGAAGCGGTCAAGCGCAACATCTTCGCCGCGCTGTGTCCGGTGCTCAAGCCCGAGACCATCGTCGGCACCAACACCTCGTCGATCTCGATCACGCGGCTCGCCTCCTCGACCGACCGGCCGGAGCGCTTCATCGGCATTCACTTCATGAATCCGGTGCCGCGGATGGAGTTGGTCGAAGTGATCCGCGGCATCGCCACCGACGACGCCACGTTCGCGGCGACCAAGCACTTCATCGACAAGCTCGGCAAGCTGATCGCGGTGTCCGAAGATTTTCCGGCCTTCATCGTCAACCGCATCCTGCTGCCGATGATCAACGAGGCGATCTACACGCTCTACGAAGGCGTCGGCAATGTCGAGGCGATCGATACCGCAATGCGGCTCGGCGCCCATCATCCGATGGGGCCGCTCGAGCTCGCCGATTTCATCGGGCTCGATACCTGCCTGTCGGTGATGCAGGTGCTGCACGAGGGCTTGGCGGATTCCAAATACCGCCCGTGCCCGCTGCTGGTGAAATACGTCGAGGCCGGCTGGCTCGGCCGCAAGACGCAACGCGGCTTTTACGATTATCGCGGCGAGAAGCCGGTGCCGACCAGGTAGTCAGGAATCAGGCGATCAGGGATCAGTAGTCAGCAATCGGATTACCGAGCATTTTGATTACTGATGCCTGATCACTCATTCCTGATCATGTTATTACTTCATCAGTTCGACAAAGAGGCCGATGACCGCGACGAAGCCGAGCGTGAAAACGATCGTGCGGATGTAGGGAATGGCGGTCCAATAGACGACGGCGTGCACGACGCGCAGCCAGAAGAAGGACATTGTCCAGAACGCCGTCATTGCATTGGCCTTGCCGGTCAACTGGATCAGGATCACCAGCGTTGCGAAGGGCGCGAACGTCTCGACGGCGTTGATATAGGCGCGGTCCGCGCGCCTGCCCCAATTCGGCAGCGGCCGTTGCGTCGGGTCGACATAGTTCTCAGGCTTGAGCGATCCGTTGGTCATCACCTGCGCCACGACATAAGGAATCCACAGCGCCGCCGTCAGCATTGCCGTAAAGGCCAGATATTTCAGATCGGTCGACAGGTGATTTCGCTCCCCTGATGTCGTGTTGCTTATTTCCGCGCTGCGCTAATCGCAGCACGAGTCCGTTTTCTTCGGTTCCACATATGTCGCGTTGGGATCGATCGCGGCGCCATCGTAGCGGTCGTGATGGCGGACCCAGGCCATCGGCCACGGCAAGCCTTCCTCGTCGCGGCCCTTCGGCGCCAGGTCGAGCATGTGATAGGTGCCGATCAGCATGTCGAGGCCGCGGCCGTAGCTCGAATAGGTGTGGAAGATTTCGCTGTTCTCGTTCTTGCAGAACACGCTGGCGCCCGGGCGCTCTTCGCTCGGGAAGGTGGTCTCCGCGTAATTGTACATCGCCTTGCCGCTGGCTTTTTCCTCGGGCGTCGCGGAGACGTGATAGTCGTAGTTGAAGTCGCAGCCGTTCGACGACACCCATTTGAAGTGCCAGCCCATGCGGCGTTTGAATTTTTCGATCTGCGGCAGCGGCGCGCGCGACACGACGACGAACGTGACATCGCGCTGCGCGAGATGGGTCACGGTGCCGTTGAAATGATCGGCCAAGAGCGAGCAGCTCGGGCAGCCGGCTTCCCAATCGGGGCCGAGCATGAAGTGATAGACGATCAACTGGCTCTTGCCGCCGAACAGGTCGGCCAGCGTTTCCTTGCCGTTCGGCCCCTCGAACATGTAAGTCTTGTCGACTTTCACCCAGGGCAGCTCGCGGCGTTTCTTACTCAGCGCATCGCGCGCTTTCGTGAACGCCTTTTCCTCGGCGAGATGCGCCTTGCGGGCTGCAAGCCATTCGTCCTGGGAGACGATGCGATGTGGCTCCATGATCTGCTCCTCGATGCTACTGCTCAACCGGCGTCATCCAGCCGACGCCGGCGCCGTCGGGCTGCATCAGGATGGCGATGCGGCCGACGCCGGGCACGTCGAACGCGGGCTTCATCAGCTTGGCGCCGGCCTTGACCGCTTTGGCCACGCGGGCGTCGACGTCGTCGACCGCGATGTAGGACATCCAGCTTTCCGGCACGCCCTGAAAATCGTGACCGCTGATGTCGAAAAGGCCGCCGACCGGCTCCCCGTCCATTGTGGCAAGCCAATAGGTGCCGCCGCCGCCGGGAGTCGGCATGGCGTCGTAGCTCCAGCCCAATGTGTCGGCATAGAACTTCTTGGCGCTCTCGACGTCGCGCGTCATGAGCTCGTTCCAGTAAAATGTGCCGTGTGATCCGCGCATCATCTACTCCTCTTATTCGTAGCCCGGATTGAGCGAAGCGAAATCCGGGGACATCAGAAATCGTAATTCCTGGGTTTCGCGGAGCCTGTCATCGGGCCGGCCACTTCGGGCCGGACCCGTTGGCTCAACCCAGGTTACATCTTTCAGGCGAACAGCTTTTCCATCTTGTCCATGGCGCCGTTCCAGCCACCCTGATGGCGATCGCGGGCGTCGTCGTCGAAGAACTGCTCGTGGGTGAGTGTCAGCAAGGTGCCGTCGCCGTCGGGCTTGAGCAGCACCGTCACCAGCGATTCACGTTCGGGCATCGTTTTCCAAGCCCAGGTGAAGACCAGCTTCTCGTTCGCGACGACCTCGCGATAGACACCGCTGACATCGTGCTCTTCGCCGTCCGGCGCGCGCATCACCCAGCGATAACGGCCGCCGGTGCGCGGATCGCTTTCGACGTGCGCCGCCTTGATCTCGCCGGGACCCATCCAAAGCTTCACTTTTTCCGGGTCGGTCCACGCCGCGAAGACCTTGGCGGGCGGCGCGTTGAGGCGGCGTTTGATGGTGAGGCTCGGTTTTGTGGCGGTTTGGGTGGCCATGTTGTTTCCTTTTGCGAAAGTGACTCTTCTTCATCCAGGAATGCGGCGAGGCGGTCGAGCCGCTCGGACCAGAACTTTTGATAGCGATTGAGCCACTCGAACGCGTCGCGCATCGGCTCAGCGTCGAGGCGGCAGGCGACGACGCGCCCGGTTTTGCTGCGGGCGACCAGGCCGGCATCCGACAGCACGTCGAGATGCTTCATGATCGCCGGCAGCGACACCGGAAACGGCGCGGCCAACGCGCTCACCGAAATATCCGGCTCGGCGGCCAGCCGCATCACCAGCGCGCGCCGCGTCGGGTCGGCAAGCGCCGCGAACGTGCGGTCGAGGGGTGCGCTTTGAAGGTTAACCATTTGGTTTAGTATAGTGGCGCAGCTGGCGCTGTCAACGGGGGGCCTCGTCATTCCGGGGCCGCGCGAAGCGCGGAACCCGAAATCCATAACCACCGTCAGCGATTATGGATTCCGGACTTGCCGCCAACCAAGTCGGCGTTGCCGACTTGTATTTTCAGTGTCGATCTCGGGTAAACCCGAGATCGTTGGCAATCCGGAATGACGGACGTGATTCATTTGTTCTTAAACTTCGCCGCTAATCATGCCGCCACTATGGACCCGGCCAGCCTCATCACCGCGCTCGTGGGCGCCCAAACCGGCATGGTGCAGCTCGCCGTCGCGGCGCGGCTTGCGCGCATGAACGCGGACCAGGGCGCTTCGGTGGCAAAGCTGATCGACGCCGCGCAGCAGAATTCCGATCCGCTCGCCAATGTCGCCGCCGGCTTGGGCACGAACCTCGACGTCAGCGCGTAGGTCTCCGGCTAGCTGTCGGCCGGCATCGCGAATTTGCCGCGCGTTTTGCGGATCATCGCAACTGTGAGCCTGGCTCGCGGGATGCGCGGCGGCAATGCTGCGTTGCGCAGATATTCCGGCGGCTCGAACTCCCCTCGGCCCGTCATTGCGAGGTGGACGATCTCGTAGTCGTTCGCCTCGGCCAGGCGGTGAAAAAACTTCGGCTGATAGCCAAAGAAACCGTGGTCGATGTTCCCGAAGGCCGGCACCTCGTGGTACATCATGCCGCCGGTGCGCATGAGGGCGTGGATCGCGGCAAAGGCGTTACCCTGATTGGCAATGTGTTCGGTCGTCCCGGCATTGATGGCGAGATCGAAGGCGCCGCGATAGCGCCACGGCACCCGGCCGCTGTTGAGATCGATGCGGATATCGGCGCCGGCAATGTCAACGGACTTGGACTGCAGCCCAAGCGCGGACCATAACAGCCGGCCCGGCGGCGAGTGCGGCGTGAGCTGCGGCGCGTCCACCGGCGTCAGAGCAGGCTTGGTGCCGCCGAACAACGCGACCGCATCGTCGAGAAGCGGTGAAGCGATCAATCGGCCGTTGATCTGCTGGGCGCCGATTTCGACGACGCGCCGATAACCGTCCAAAAGCCCGCGCCGTTTGAGCGCGATGATGTCGCTCATGAAGAGCGGGCCGTATCCCATGCTTGATCGCCTCGCCGACAATGCCGGCTAGCCAATCATGCCGGCTACGCGTTGACCAGCGTCGGGTCGCCATCGCCGGGCGAATTTGGCTTGACGAATTTGGCCCTACGGCGCCGCGATCGCCGCGCTCACCCATTTCACGCCGTCGTCGCTCGCCCATTCCGCCGGGCCGGCCATGTTGCCGATCTCGCAGCCGGAGCGGTCGATCAAGAGCGTCGTCGGCATGCCGAACGCCTTGCCGGCGGTTTTCAGATCCTCGAACACGCGCGCGCTCGGATCGAAGAAATAGCCGAGCCGCGAGATGCCGACGTCTTTCAGGAAAGCGAGCGGCTTTTGCGGATCGCGGGTGTCGATGTCGACGGCGACCACTTCGAAGTTTTGGCCGCCGAGCTTGCCTTGCAGCGCGTCGAGCGCCGGCATCTCCTTGCGGCAGGGCACGCACCAAGTCGCCCACAGGTTCAAAAGCACGGTGCGGCCGCGCCAGTCTTTCAGGGTGCGGTCGTGGCCGGTTGCGTCCTTGAAGGCCAGATCGGGGACGAGGAAGCCCGTATGCGCCAAGCTTAAGGCCGCGACTTCGCCATGGACCAGCGGGGCAAGCCGTGCCGCGGTCTGCACTGCCGGCTGGCAGGCCGCATCGGCCGGATTGCCTCGCAGACGGCCAATCCCGTATACCCCCGCCAGCACCGCGAGTGTCCCGCACAGCGCCCAGGCGGTGGCGGCGATCAAGCGGCGGCGGCGTACCTTATGATACGGCTCGGCAGGCAACTCGGACATTGGCGATAGAACCTCGGGATTTTGGCGCAACCTTTATGAGCGATCTGTCATGAGCAACAAAATGTGGGGCGGACGATTCGGCGCCAAACCCGACCCCCTGATGGAGTATTTCAGCGCTTCCATCGATTTCGACTGGACCCTGTACCCGCAGGATATCGCGGCAAGCAAGGCCCATGCGGCGATGCTCGCCAAAAAGGGCATCATCACGGCTAAAGATGCGAAGAAGATCGCTCACGGTCTAGACACGATCCTGTCAGAGTTCAGGGCGAGCAAGTTCGCCTTCAATTCCACGCTCGAAGACATCCATATGAATATCGAAAGCCGGCTCGCCGAGCTGATCGGGCCGGCGGCCGGGCGGCTGCACACCGCGCGCTCGCGCAACGATCAGGTAGCGACCGACTTCCGGCTTTGGGTGCGCGATTACATCGACGGTTTTGATGCCGCGCTCGCCGGTTATCAACGCGCGCTCGCCGAGAAGGCGCTGCAATATGCCGATACGGTCATGCCGGGGTTCACCCATCTGCAGCCCGCGCAGCCGGTGACCTTCGGCCATCATCTGCTCGCCTATGTGGAGATGGCGGCGCGCGACCGCGGCCGCTTCGCCGATGCGCGGGTGCGGCTCAACGAAAGCCCGCTCGGCGCCGCCGCGCTGGCCGGCACGTCTTTCCCGATCGATCGCGGCATGACCGCGAAGGCGCTCGGCTTTGCGCGGCCGATGGCGAATTCGCTCGACGCCGTCGCCGACCGCGATTTTGTGCTGGAAACGCTGTCGGCCTGTGCCATCGCCATCGTGCATCTGTCGCGGTTCGCCGAAGAGATCGTGATCTGGTCCTCGCCGCTCTTTGGCTTCCTGCGGCTGTCCGACCGGTTCACCACCGGCTCCTCGATCATGCCGCAAAAGCGCAACCCGGACGCCGCCGAGCTCATTCGCGCCAAGACCGGCCGGGTCATCGGTGCGCTCACTGGGTTGATGGTAGTGATGAAGGGATTGCCGCTCGCCTATCAGAAGGACATGCAGGAGGACAAGGAAGGCACCATCGACGCCTTCGGCACGCTGTCGCAGTCGATCGCCCTCATGACCAAAATGGTCGATGACATGGAGCCCGATATCGCGGCGATGGCCGACGCGGCGGGTGCGGGCTATTCCACCGCCACCGACCTTGCCGACTGGCTGGTGCAGACGCTGAAACTGCCGTTCCGCGACGCCCATCACATCACCGGCCGCATCGTCGCCGCGGCGGCCGAGGAAGGCGTCGCGCTCGACAAGGTGCCGCTCAAGGCCATGCAGGCGGTCGAGCCGCGCATCACCAAGGCGGTTTACGGCGTGCTCTCGGTCGGCAATTCGGTGAAGAGCCGCAAGGCTTACGGCGGCACGGCGCCGCAAAACGTGCGGGCGCAGGCCAAACGCTGGCTCAAACTGTTGAAAAGGCGGCCGTAAACGGCTTGGTAAAGGCTCTGGCAAGAGGTTGCCGACACAATGTCGCCGCCGCGATCTGGTTTGCTATGCTGGGTTTGAGCGTGCGTCGGGGGAGAGGCCTTTGGCCGGTTATCGTCTGAGCTTTGGGCTGGTGTTGGTCGTGGCCGCGCTTTCGCTCGCCGCTTGCGGGCGCAAGGGCGAGCTCGAAATGCCGCCGGGTCCCGCGACCCAGCCGCCGATCGCCGCCGCGCCGGCGTCGCCGTCATCGTTCATGCCGAGCTACGCCGGCGCGCCGGCGACGCAGCAGCAGGAAGATGCCGCCGCGGCGAAAAACGGCTTCGATTCCCGCGGCAATCCGGTGGCCACCCCGAGCACGAAAAAATCCTTCATCCTCGATCCGATCCTGCAATAGTTTTTACGCGCGGCTCAGACGGGGGTTCGGGCTGTAGCGAACATCGCAATCACGCGCTAAACACGTCCCATGCACCACTTCGACTATCGCAACGGCGTGCTGCACGCCGAAGGGGTCAATCTTAGCGCGCTGGCGGAGGCCGTCGGCACGCCGTTCTATTGCTATGCGAGCGCGACGCTGGAGCGGCACTACAAGGTGTTCGCCGGTGCGTTTGACGACGTCGACGCGCTGGTCTGCTACGCCATGAAGGCGAATTCCAACCAGGCCGTGATTGCGACCTTGGCAAAACTCGGCGCCGGCGCCGACGTCGTCTCCGGCGGCGAATTGCTGCGCGCCCTCGCCGCCGGAATTCCGCCGCACAAGATCATGTTCTCCGGCGTCGGCAAGACCACGCGCGAGCTTGAGCAAGCGGTCGACGAGGGCATCCTTTGCGTCAACGTCGAATCCGAAGCGGAGCTCGAGCTGCTGGCCGCGATCGCCACCGCCAAGGGCCGCTCGATCGATATTTCGATCCGCGTCAATCCCGACATCGATCCAAAGACCCACGCCAAGATCTCGACCGGCAAGGCGGAGAACAAATTCGGCATTCCGATCAGCCGCGCCCGCGACGTCTATGCCCGCGCCGCCAAGCTCAAGGGCGTGCGCATCGCCGGCGTCGACATGCATATCGGCAGCCAGATCGTCGAGCTCGATCCGTTCGGCGACGCGTTCGCGCTGCTCGCCGATTTCGTGCGCGCGCTACGCGCCGACGGTCACACCATCAGCCACATCGATCTCGGCGGCGGCTTGGGCATTCCCTATCGCGAGGACAACGATCCGCCGCCCGATCCGGATGCTTATGCCAGGATCGTCAAAAACGCGACGCGCGGTCTCGGTTGCAAGCTGATCTTCGAGCCGGGCCGGCTCATCGTCGGCAATGCCGGCATCCTGGTCACGCGCGTGCTCTATGTGAAGCACGGCGAAGCAAAAACCTTCGTCATCGTCGACGCCGGCATGAACGATCTCATCCGCCCCACGCTCTACGAGGCGCACCACGACATCCGCCCCGTGCGCGAGGCCGCGGTCGGCGCGCCGCGGATCACAGCCGACGTCGTCGGGCCGGTGTGCGAATCAGGCGATTTCCTCGCGCTCGATCGTTCGCTGCCGGAGCCGCAACCGGGCGACCTCCTCGCCGTCATGACCGCCGGCGCCTATGGCGCGGTCCAGGCCGGTACCTACAACACCCGCGCTCTGGTCCCCGAAGTGCTTGTCAGGGCTGACGAATGGGCTCTGGTGCGGCCGCGCGTGACAGTCGAGGAATTGATCGCGCTCGACCGCCTGCCGCCCTGGCTTTGAAATTGCATAACATTGTAACGAGCGGGGTTTAGTGCCTTGAACCCGCCCTCATGTTACCCTGTTGTCATGTGCAATGACGGTGCGCCGTGCCCAAAATGACGGGACAAGTGTGACCGAAGCGACTTTGCCTAATGCCGGTCCGCAACCGCGGCCACCGGACGCGACCCGGGCGCTGCTCGAGGCGACGCTCAAGCGCGCGCGCTGGACGATTTTCTGGGAACGGCTATGGCCGGCGCTGACTTCGCTGGCGACCGCCATCGGGCTGTTCCTGGCATTGTCCTGGCTCGGCTTGTGGCTATGGCTGCCGCCGCTTGGCCGTGCCGCCGCCGTGATCGCTTGCGCGGCGATTGCCGTCGTTGCGGCGTGGCCGTTCCTGTTCGTGCGCATGCCTCGTGCCCGCGACGCGCTGAGCCGGCTCGATCGCGGCAGCGGGCTGCCGCATCGCCCGGCGACCGCGATCACCGACGATCTCGCCGTTACGCCGAAAGATCCTTATTCGCTGGCGCTGTGGAATGCC
Source organism: uncultured Alphaproteobacteria bacterium (assembly GCA_963821175.1). Lineage (GTDB taxonomy): Bacteria > Pseudomonadota > Alphaproteobacteria > Rhizobiales > Xanthobacteraceae > BOG-931. The sequence continues at coordinate 175,117 of CAWGCU010000007.1, read as the reverse complement.
CATGTCGAGCGCGCGCTTGCCGCCGCGCGGGCGTTGAAATCCGGCTGGCCGTCGCCGCGGGTGGCGCGGCGCGATCCTTACGCGCTGCGCGCGCTGGTTCTCATCGCCTGCGTCGCCACCTTCTTTGCCGCCGGCGGCGAGCGTTGGAAGCGCATCACCGCCGCGTTCGACTGGCACGGTGTCGTATTGCCGGCGAATTTCCGCGTCGATGCTTGGGTCATTCCGCCGGTCTACACCGGCAAGCCGCCGCTGATCCTGCCCGGCATTCATCCCGGCGAGACCGCGGCATTGCCGAGCAACGGCATCGTTGCCGTGCCGGTCAATTCGACGCTGGTGGTGCGCTCGACCGGCAAGGTCACTCTGAACGTCTCCGGCCTCGGTGGCGTCACGCCGGCGAATGATGCGGTGAAGGCGCCGGCCGGCACCGACGAGCATCGCTTCGCCATCACCGCGACCGGCAGCGCCACCATGCGCGGCGCCGGCGACGATCTGACCTGGGCGTTCAATGTCATCCCCGACAAGCCACCGACCATCGAATTGACCAAAGATCCCGAGCAGCAGCACCGCGGCTCGCTGTTGTTGTCCTACCGGCTCGAGGACGATTACGGGGTGACCGAAGCGCAGGCGACGTTTGCCCGCAAGAACGATAACGACGCCGACGGCGAAAGCCCGCATCCATTATTCGGGCCGCCCGATTTCGCGCTGATCCTGCCGCAGGCGCGCACCAAAGCCGGCGTCGCCCAAACCATCAAGGATTTGACCGATCATCCCTGGGCCGGCGCCGAAGTGGAAATGACGCTGGTCGCCCGCGACGAAGGCGGCAACGTCGGCAAGAGCGAGCCGTTCGCCTTCCGCCTGCCCGAGCGCGTCTTCACTAAGCCGCTGGCGCGGGCGCTGGTCGAGCAGCGCCGCGATCTCGCGCTCGACGCCAATGCGCGGCCGCTCGTCCTCACCGCGCTCGATGCGCTGGCGCTGGCGCCGGAAAAATTCACGCCCGAGGCCGGCACATATCTGGGGCTGCGCGGCGTGTTCTGGTCGCTGGTGCGCGCCAAGACCGACGACGATCTGCGCGACGTGGCGGGGCGGCTGTGGTCGATGGCGGTGCAGCTCGAGGACGGCGATATTTCCGATGCGCAGGCCAATCTGCGCAATGCCGAGGAGGCGCTGCGCCAGGCGCTCGAACGCGGCGCCAGCGACGAAGAGCTCAAGGCGCTGATGGATCAGCTGCGCGCGGCGATGGATCGCTTCGTGCAGGCGTTGGCCGAGCAGCTGAAAAACAGTCAGCAACTTGCCCGTCCGCTCAGCCCGAACCAGCGCATGCTGAGCCAGCGCGATTTGCAAAGCATGCTCGACCGGCTGGAGAACCTGGCCAAGAACGGCGCCCGCGATGCTGCCAAGCAGCTTTTGCAACAGCTCCAGCAGATGATGGAGAATTTGCAAATGGCGTCGCCGGACGGTAACGGCGACGACGGCGACGACATGATGTCGGCGCTCGACGAACTCGGCGACATGATCCGCCAGCAGCAGGATCTGCGCGACCGCACCTTCCGCCAGGGTCAGGACCAGCGCCAGCAAGGCCAACAGCGCGGCCAGCAATCGCGGCCCGGCCAGCCGGGACAGCAAGGTCAACAGCAGGGCAACAACATGGGCGAGTTGCGGCAGGGCCAGCAGGCGCTGCGCGATCGCCTCAACCAATTGCTCGAAGAGCTCAAGAACCGCGGCTTTGGCCAGAACCAGCAGGGCCAGCAAGGCCAAGGCCAGCAGGGACAGGGTCAGCAGGGCCAGAACGACTTGGACCAGCTCGGCCGCGCCGGCGAGGCGATGGGTCAAGCCGAAGGCAGTCTCGGCGAGGGCAATCCCGACAGCGCGGTGGATTCACAAGGCCGCGCGCTCGATGCCTTGCGCAAGGGCGCGCAGTCGCTGGCGCAATCCATGCAACAGCAGATGGGGCAGGGCCCCGGGCAGCAGGGCCGCGCCGGCCGGCTCGGCCAATCGCGGGCCGATCAGGATACCGATCCGCTCGGCCGGCCGCTGCGCGGCCGCGATTACGGCGATGACGTCACCGTGCGCGTGCCGGGCGAGATCGACGTGCAGCGCGCCCGCCGCATCATCGAGGAATTGCGCAAGCGCTTCGGCGACATGGGCCGCCCGCAGGAAGAGCTCGATTACATCGAGCGCCTGCTGAAGGATTACTGAAACTTGTTTTTCTTTCCTCCCTTTCACGGGAAGGAATAAGTGTCTTAGAAGCTGAACAGCTCCGCCACTTTTACGTCTTCGAGGTTGTTCAGCCGCGTCAGCAGCGTCGTCCGCTGCGCCTCGGGAATAACTCCGGACAGCTTGAGAAATTTTTGCTCGAGCCGCTCGCGCGACAATGGCGACGTGGTGGTGCCTTCGAAATCGGTTTTCGCCATGCTCAATGTGCGGCCGTCTTTCAGTTCGATGTGCAGCCGGCACGCCATGTCGTTGGCGTTCGGGCCTTCCTTGGTGTAGGGCCGCAGCGCGACGCGCTTGGCGAGTTCCAGGATCGCCGGGTTTTGGTTCGGCCCGTCGAGGAACGCCTGCGGATCGCCGGGATCGCGGAACAAAGCCAGCGCGATGGTGAACGGCAGGCTGTACTGCGCCGTGGCCACGTCGCGCGGCGCCGGGTCGGCGTGGTGCGACAGCACCTTGTCGGAGACGTCGATGGTGATCGTGGCGACGTCTGCCGGCGTGAATTGATGCTGCGCCTTGAGCGCCAGCAAAGCCTGCACTGGCGATTGCGACGTGACGTGGCACGGAAACGTCTTGAACGTGATGGTCAGCGTTTCCCAGCGTTCGCCCAAGCCGGCAGCGATGAGTGAAGCGTCGCCGTCGCGGGCATAAACATCGAGCACGCCGAACCTGCCTTCGAGGATGACCTCAGGGCCTTCGAAACCGCGCGCCGCGAGATTCGCCGCCGTCACGCCACCTTCCGCGGCGCGGCCCATATGGATGCGCTTGACCATGCCGCCTTGGCCGGATTTCACGAACGCCAGCAGCCCTGAGCAAAACGAGCCGCCGATGCCCATCGCCATCGTCGTCTGCTCGGCCGACAGCTTCATGATCTTGCTGGCCGCGACCGCCGAGCCGAACACGCCGGTGATTCCCGGCGCATGAAAGCCGAGTTTTTCGCTCGAGCTTTTTGCCGCAAGCGCGAACCGGAACATGCATTCCAGGCCGGCGACGAAGGCGGTGATCAAATCCTTGCCGGATACTTTGGCTTCTTCGGCCGCGGCCAAGGCGCCGGTCAGCACCGTGGCGCCGGGATGCACGCCGGTCGATGGCTGGCGCAGATTGTCGAATTCGAAGGCGTGGGCGAAGGCGCCGTTGGCAAAGGCTGCCCCCGGCGCGCTGGTGCGGCGAAAGCTTGAGTTGAGGATGGACGAGCGGCCGGTGCCGACGTGCTGCACGTAATCGTCGACGATTTTGCTCCACGGCATCGTCGAGCCGAACAGTACGACGCCGACGGTATCGACGATGCAGGCCTTGGCGATGGCGACAGCCGGCGCCGGAATGTCTTCGTAGCGCAGGCCGGCCGCGAACTCCGCCAGCGCTCTGGTTTCACCCGCCATGATGCTTTCGTATGTTGGGACGATTGGAGGCACTTTCGCTTAGTCTGCACGCGCGGCGCTGTAAACCGCCTCTCCCCACCGAGAAATTGAGCGCTAGGCATGTCGCGCCCGCGCCCCTGCCATCGGCCAGCCGCGTTGACACCCCACAGGAACGGCCTAAATTACAGGTGTTCCGAGGGGTGCCCCGTCATGGGCTGAGAAAAACCCTTTGAACCTGATCCGGGTCATGCCGGCGAAGGGACGGAAACTTCTCGCAAATCCCGCCCCGACCACGGCCTGAGTCCGGATCGCTCGAAAGGAGCGAACCGATGAATAAGCCGCTTTCCGATTCCGATCTCGCCACGCCGAAGGTCACCACCGGCCCGATCGCGGGCTCGCGCAAGATCTTCTCGGTGCCCGAGGGCGCGCCGGATTTGCGCGTGCCGCTGCGCGAGATTCCGCTCTCGGAAGGTTCCGGCGAGGAGCCGGTGCGGGTCTACGATCCGTCCGGGCCCTATACCGACAACGATGTGGCGATCGACGTCGAGACCGGGCTCAAGCGCGCGCGCATCGCATGGGTCAAGGAGCGCGGCGGCGTCGAGGAATATGACGGCCGGCCGATCAAGCCGGTTGATAACGGCAACGCGTCCGGCAAACATTTGGCGCGCAATTTTCCGAATACGCCGCGCCCGTTGCGCGGGCTCGACGGCCACCCGGTGACGCAGCTCGAATGGGCGCGCAAGGGCGTCATCACCAAGGAAATGATCTACGTCGCCGAGCGCGAAAATCTCGGGCGCAAGAAGATGCTCGACGTCGCGCAAGCCGCCCATGACGACGGCGAAAGCTTTGGCGCCTCGGTGCCGCTCTTCGTCACGCCGGAATTCGTGCGCGACGAGGTGGCACGCGGCCGCGCCATCATTCCGTGCAACATCAATCACGCCGAGCTCGAGCCGATGGCGATCGGGCGCAACTTCCTCACCAAGATCAACGCCAATATCGGCAACTCCGCCGTCACCTCTTCGGTGGAAGAGGAAGTGGAAAAGATGGTGTGGGCGATCCGCTGGGGCGCCGACACGGTGATGGACCTCTCCACCGGCCGCAACATCCACAACACCCGCGAATGGATTTTGCGCAATGCGCCGGTGCCGATCGGCACCGTGCCGATCTATCAGGCGCTGGAGAAGGTCGACGGCGATCCCGTCAAGCTTGATTGGGAATGCTACAAGGACACGCTGATCGAGCAGTGCGAGCAGGGCGTCGATTACTTCACCATCCACGCCGGCGTGCGGCTCGGCTACATTCACCTGACGGCTAACCGCGTGACCGGCATCGTCTCGCGCGGCGGCTCGATCATGGCCAAGTGGTGCCTGGCGCATCACAAGGAGAGCTTCCTCTACGAGCGCTTCGACGAAATCTGCGACCTGATGCGCAAATACGACGTGAGCTTCTCGCTCGGCGACGGCTTGCGCCCCGGCTCGATCCGCGACGCCAACGACCGCGCGCAATTCGCCGAGCTGGAGACGCTGGGCGAACTCACCAAGGTCGCCTGGGCCAAGGGCTGCCAGGTGATGATCGAAGGCCCCGGCCACGTGCCGCTGCACAAGATCAAGATCAACGTCGACAAGCAGCTCAAGGAATGCGGCGAGGCGCCGTTCTACACTTTAGGCCCGCTCGTCACCGACATCGCGCCGGCCTACGACCACATCACCTCGGCGATCGGCGCCGCCATGATCGGCTGGTTCGGCACCGCCATGCTCTGCTACGTCACGCCCAAGGAGCATTTGGGCCTGCCTGACAGGAACGACGTCAAGGACGGCGTCATTGCCTACAAGATCGCGGCGCACGCGTCCGACTTGGCGAAGGGCCATCCCGCGGCGCAACTGCGCGACGATGCGCTCTCACGCGCCCGTTTCGACTTCCGCTGGATCGACCAATTCCACCTCTCGCTCGATCCCGACACCGCGCTCAAATACCACGACGAGACCCTGCCCAAGGACGCCCACAAAGTGGCGCATTTCTGCTCCATGTGCGGGCCGAAATTCTGCTCGATGAAGATCACCGCCGACGTTCGCGACTATGCCGCCGGCCTGTCCGACAACGAAAAGGCCGCGCTCTATCCCGACGCCGCGAAGCAGGGCATGGAACAGATGTCCAAGAAGTTCTTGGACATGGGGGCTCAGGTTTATGTCGATCAGGCGGCGGTGGTGAAGGAGAGCAACAAAGCGTTGTGAGAATGCCATGACCGAAACGCCGGAGCAGATGCACGCGCGTCTGTGCGGCGTCATCGGGCAGGCGCAATTTTCAGTTCTTGGCGATGCGCATGCGTGGCAGCCAATCACTCACATGTCCGCCCTGTCCGATAACGCGCTCGCCGCCGTCCGTGACGGAACGACATGGGCGGCGCTGTTGCCGGCAAACGTGGAAGCGGACGGCGCATATCGCATCTTCGCGTTTCACTTCGCCGAAGGGTCGAATGCGTCGGGCTTTGTCGCTTGGCTCGCATCGCTCATGAAAGCTGAAGCGGGAACAGGCGCCATGGTCGTATGCGGCTACGATGCGCGTGCCACGGATGCGCTGTGGCGGACTTCGTTGGGGCTGTTCGACTATTGGGGGTGTCCGTGGGCCAAAGGCGATGCGGTTATCGCGCTCGTGCAGCGCCTGCGCGACGCGGGATCAAAGCGATAAGCAAGCGTAGCCCGGATTGAGTGAAACGAAATCCGGGGCAGGCCTTGCGCCACGAACCCGGATTTCGCGGAGCCTGTCATCGGGCCGGCCACTTTGGGCCGGACCCGTTGGCTCAATCCGGCCTATGTACGCTTTTGGCGGCCATATCAGCACATAGTTGCAACAGTTCGCAGCGTCGTATACATAAGATTGCAGTTATAATTTACTCTCTATCGGGTTGTCATTCGGGCGGCGACGCGCTAGCGGGCAAAAACAATCGCACGCCATAACCCTGCGCCAATTGTTGCTACGCCAATCGTTCACAGACCAGTCGATCATCTGGGGGATGTCGGATTAGCGAAGTCCGGCTGTCTATCGGGCCAACACGGCCAAAACCACGCAGAAAAAATAAAATGCAAAATCTCTGCTTGGCGCGTCCAAGGCAATGGAAACAAGGGAGGATTTGAACATGCGTTACTTATCGTTGGTTTTCACCGTTTTGTTGTCACTCGTTATCTTGCCCAGAGTGGGATGGGCTGCGCCCAACGTCACTATCACGAGCCTCACCGTAAAATGCCCCGGACCGACCATTACTGTCACTGTGAATAATCCGGCAGCGGGGTTCTATCTCGCTGGAGCCGGCAACGGGCTTTATATTTACTTCGATGGGTCATCGTCTCCTGCGACACATTGGCCGTCCAGCGGTACGAGTGTGCCGAGCAATCCGCATACGTTCTCGCCCCCGTTCTCACCTTCGCTCTCCTTAGGATCGCACACAATCAATGTTACGTACGTTGCCAGCCTTCCAGGCAACTCCTCCACGTTTACAATGCCGAACTGCTCTAAGGGCATGACCTGGAAACTGAACTCTGCCAATTCGACCTCGGGCATAATCGACGTCGGCTGCGTTCAATCACCTCAGTGTGACGCCTACAATGGCGACACACTTTGCACGACCCAACTTCCGATGCTCTGCATCAACCCGTTCGGTCCAGCGGGGCTTTCTCTTCCCGTGCCACCCAACGTGGACAATTCAAACGGCTATCATAAGTGGTCGGGCGGGATTGTTGCGACGACACCCGCTGTCGCCGCCAGCACCTTCAACCTTACAGCCGATGCCAATACCTATTGCCAGACCCAGTTCGGTCCGAACTGGCGTGTTGCCGAGTTTCATGACGGTAGAGGCGGCTCCGGCTGGAATTTTCAGGCCTATGGCGGCGTGGGCCAGCCTTCGAAGCGGTTCTGGGTTGATATTAATGACCAGCCAGCGACTTGTTGGAAGCATTAGCTACAAGTAGTGGTCAGCACATGGCCGCCTGATGCGGCCGTGTGCTGACTCCGCGTGGGGCAGGTCTCTCGGCACGACCCCGGATTTCGCTTTGCTCAATCCGGGCTACTTCCCAGTTCCGACGATCAGCTGATAAGCCTCGATCCAGAATTGCGCGCCGGCGCGGTCGAGATCGCGTTCGGCGAAGAAGGCGTGGAGCGGCGCTTCGGTTGGCGCCCGCGGGCCCAGATATTTGAGGAGCAATGCGCAAGCGCCGCACCAAAGCTGCTGGCGGAGATAAGTGGCGCAAATCCTAAAGGCTATACCGATAGGCGGGCACCGCACCGACCCGAGCACAGCCCCTCTTCTGCTCCGTGTACCGCCCGAAATTTTGCTCCATGCAGATTACGCAGGACGTCCGCGACGACACCGAGACTTTGAACGGCAAGGAGCAAGGGATCGCCGACATGTCGAACAAGTTCATCGACATGCGAGAGGAGGAGGCTTATGTCGAGCCAGATAAGGCCAAGGAAGCCAACAAAGCGCTCTGATTAAATCCTCTACGTAACCTTCAGCCCGATCGCATAGGCGGTTATCGTTGCGGGACTGAGCTCTTTATGATCCTTGGAACTTGCGGTCCAAGTGTGATCTTTTTCGGGATAGGACTTGGTGAGCAGGTTACCGGGACCCGTCCCGTAGTCCACGAGGGCGCCTCCGCCGGTCAATGCAAAGCCGCGTTTGGTTGAGCAGCTTTCCGAAGGATGGTTCTTGGACTGGCTTCGCACATGATTGATATCGACCGCTATTTTGACGCCCTCGACCTTGCAGCGCAGGCCTTGGGCGAAGACAGTGATCGTTGCGGGACCACTGTTAAGAGGGTCCGCCGCGTTGGCCGCCCAGGTCGTTGCGTCCTTTGGGTAGGAGCTGGTGAGCAGGACACCGACACCCGTCTCGTAAGCCACGATGGCGCCGCCGCCGACGAGGACGCCACCCTTAGCGACAAATTCCGCCGCAAGCGCCACTTGCGCGCTCGGACGCGCGGCTTGGGCGCCCGTGGCGGTGAACTGTTGATACGTTCAACCTCGCCGCCGCCGTTGACAAAGAGGTGCTCGCTGCCTTCGACGGTTTTGGCTGCTTCCTTCTCTTTCTCGGTCAACGAGCCGTTGGCGCCGACCTCGGCGCCATAGCCTTTGTATTTGGCCCGCGCGGCGAACTCGAACTCGCTGGTGCTCTGACGCTCCGTCGCTTTCGAATAGCTGTAGTACGATATCATCCCGCCGATTTTCACCTTGGTGGCGACGTGCGTACCGTAGGCCGCGAATAATTTCTTGGGATCGTCCGCCTGTAACGCCTCTTTGAAATGTTTATCCAAACAGTGTTTCAGATTGCCGCGCAGGCTCAACATCTCACCGGAGGATATCAACGACAGTTGCGCGAATTTGATATCGACGCTCTCCCGCGATGATCTGGCGAATTTTGTTTCCACGCTGGCGGTGAAGCCCTTATAAGAGCCCTCCAGCCCGGCGCTGACGGAAAAATCCTGGATGAACTCGGCGAAATTGCTGCCGAAGGTCTCGACCGCGTTGGTCTGGCGGATGGGGGTGCGGGTGACGTTGCCATCGTTCGTGTCGATGACCCGGCCGTTGCTCGGCGGCAGAAGATAGCTCTCGTCGAAAATGTTTACGCCCATGCCCACAAATTCGAGACCTTTGGCGAGATACGTCGCGTCGACCTTAGAATTATCCATCTGCCCACTCCCCACCGGCTTGAAAACGTGAGGTTAGGCTGTGTTCGATGGAGACACAACTATAAATATCATGATCCGATTCAAACGAATTGGATCATAGGCTAGGGTTCGGCGTCGACTTGGTGCGGGCGAGAGTTGGCGCGGGCGAGAGGATGAAGCTCGGCAAGGAGATGCCGGAGTGAGTCCGTGTAGCCCGGATTGACTGAAACGAATTCCGGGGCCAGCTTCGTGGCACACCCGGACTTCGCTTTGCTCGATCCGGGCTACTTCCGCGTTCCGACGATCAGCCGATAGGCCTCGATCCAGAATTGCGCGTCGGCGCGGTCGAGATCGCGTTCGGCGAAGAAGGCATGGAGCAGCGCTTCCGTGGGGGCCCTTGCGCCTAGATATTTGATGAGCAGCGTGCAGGCGTGGCCCGGATCGGCGGGCGTTTTGACCCGCCCGGCAAAAAATTGCTGCGGCTGCGATGGGTCTTCTGCCAATTCGATGGGCTTAGCGATGCTACCAATTTGTCGCGAAGAGCGGCGAGGTCTTTTTCGGGGCTTTGCCATCGTTCCGTGTGCCAACAGTGTTGCACGCGCCACTTCTTCAATTTCCGATCGGCAGCACAATACCAATTTTCTGGGTACCAGGAAAGTCGTTTTATTGATTCGCCTCCCCACCCCGGGAGGCAGGATTGGTCCGTACCCTGGACTCGCCGCGTCACGAAGCCCTGCGGGCGTTCCTGGTCGAACGCCGCGACAAAGCCGGCTTGAGCCAGACTGACCTTGCCAAGCGATTGCGCCGTTCGCAGTCTTACGTCAGCTATGTCGAGACAGGCCAGAAGCTGGTGGACGTTGTCGAAATGATGGAATGGGCCGAGGCGATCGGCTTTGACGCGGGCGAGATCATCAAGCGGCTATCGAAGTTTCCCAGGAAATAAACGTAGCCCGGATTGCATGAAACGAATTCCAGGGCAGCCTCGCCACTGTTCCGGATTTCGCTGGCGCTCAATCCGAGCTACGCACGCTATAATAAAGTGATCGAATCCGCTACGCCTTCGGCCGGCTGTCCCAAAGCTTCTGGACGTTGGCGTCGAAGCTGCGATCGTCTTTGCGTAGCGCATCGAAAACCTCGCGCGAGCGCTGGTCGGCGAAAATATCGTCCGCGTCCGTCGCGATGCCTTCCATGACGCGGGCCGCGATATCCGCAGCGCCCGATTTCGGCGCGTTGGCGATGCCTGCTGCCATGTCGGTGTCGATATAGCCGGCATAGACGCCGATCACGCGCGTGCCCTGGGCATGGAGCTCGATCCGCACCGCCTTGGTCAGCGACAACTCGGCCGCCTTCGATGCGCAATAGGTGGCCTGCATCGGCAAATTGAAGAAACTCACCACCGAGAGCATGTTGACCAGAGTGCCCCCACCGTTACGGCCAAGCACCGGAGCGAAGGCGCGGCACATCGATAGCGTGCCGAAATAATTGGTCTCCATTTCCAGCCGCGCGTTGTCGATCGACGGCGCGCCGAGCGCCGGCGTAAACCGCGCCACGCCGGCATTGTTGATGAGGAGATCGACGTCGGCGCAGGCGGCTGCCGCGTCCGTCACTTCCTCTGCCTTGGTGATGTCGAGCTGTATCGGAACGACACCGCCATCGGGCGCCATGCCGGCGATGTTGCGCGCCGCGGCATAGATCTTGGCGGCGCCGGCACCGCGCAGCGCTTCGACGAAGGCGCGGCCCAACCCACGATTGGCGCCGGTCACCAGCGCTGTGCATCCTGCGATTTTCATGGCCGTACTTTATCGCGGATGAGAGGGATGGTCAGCAAGCGTAGCCCGGATTGAGTGAAACGAAATCCGGGGCAAACTTCGCCGCCCTCCTGGATTTCGCTGGCGCTCAATCCAGGCTACTTCCGCTACGCGCCGTGCAATGCGGACGCCGCCGTGCAGCCGCGCAAAGATTCGCAAAAGCATAGAAGGCCTTGATTGACAGGCATAATTTCTCTTTTGCGAATCTTTAGCGCGGAGTGAAACGCCTCCGGGCTTGCGCGGAGCGGCAATCGCGCCGCGCAACCCCGCGTTTTGTCTGCATAAATCGAAAAGCCTTTGACAGCGCCGTCGAGGATTTGAATAACGGCGTCCATCCCGTTCATCGTAAGGGACGTCAACCGGTGACGCCGACTGACGGAGCGGGTGCGGTTCCTGCGGGCGGGGTTCGTCGCTCTTAGCCTTCAGGCGGTTTGGGTATCAGCCCGTCCGGCGCGTGCCGGACTGCGAGGTGCTCGCTGCACTGGTGCCGGAGAGGGTCCTCCCGTTTGCATCCGGTGATTCCAGGAAGCGCGGCCCAGGCCGAGTTGGGAGTGAAATCCCGGCGCATGACCGCGGAGGAGCGCCGAAAGGCGAGCGGTCCCGCTTATCGGGCCGCGGCTGCGCCCGCGCATTGCGGCGCGGCAACTGGATTGGTGCGCCGTTCGGCGCTCCGCCTCCCTCTTTGGCGAGCAAAGACATCGTTGGCGAGCAAAGACATCGTTGGGGAGCAAAGACATCGCCTCCCGTCCGTTCGAGGCAAGCTTTCTTGCAGCGTGACAGAAGGCCCGGATGCGAAGCGCATCGCGGCAATGCAGTTCCGCGCCGTCATTGCCGGGCTTGCGCTGCTGACGAGAGGGTGCGTCGCTGTTTGACATTGTGGATCGGACAATAAAGCCGCCCGTTCGCGATGTCGGCGCGCTTAAGCGCGCGTAGCCCGGATTGAGTGAAACGAAATCCGGGGCAGCCTCGCCGCCATCCCGGATTTCGCTGGCGCTCAATCCGGGCTACGCTCCCCCGCTTACTTCACCGTGATGACCAGGCCATTGAGATCCGCGCTGACGATGGCGCCGATCGAACTGCCGGTGAGCTCCAGCACCGCGCCGTGCTGGTTGGTGAGCACAATGGCCTGCGCGCCCCGCCCCAGCGCCGCGCCGACGTTTCCAGCGGCATAGACCCCGGAGACATCTCCCGGGCCGCTGATGTGGCTCACCGTGCCGCGAAAGTGCGTCTCGGAAGCGCCGAAGGTGAAGCCGTAGCTCAGCCCGCCGATCCCGAGCGGGTACTGTCTGCCGTGGAAGGTGAGGGTGCCCGAGCCGGCCGAGCCGCCGATGATAATGCCCGCTTTGATGACGCTGAAACTGATGCCGCCGTCGTCGGCGTAGGCGGCAGGCCCGAAGAGGGCGCCGGCCAAGGCCGTCAAGGCGATCAGGCCTGCCCGAAGGGCGGATAAGATGCGCATGCGTGTTTGCTCCTTGAAAGACGTCGATGGGCGAATCGGTTTCTGTCGCCGGCAAACATACTGTGCCGCCGGCCTGCCGCCTATTTTCCCTTGCGCTGGCAATGTCACTTGGCTTGCGGATGACTTAAGAGTACCGCGAAAGCGTCTCTCTGAAGCGCCGAAGATGAAGCCGTAGCTCCGGCCTGCTCGTGCCGACGGTCCGCCGGTGCATGCGCCCGAACCGCAAACGAATCTCAGAAGAAGCGCTTAAGCAGGGTGAGCGCGTCACTGTTGGAAGGCGGCGGTTGCGGCGGCAACCCTCCAATTCTGCCGGTCGTTGGAGCCGCCCCATGCGGCCATCCATCAGGCTCGGCCGTGTGCGGCGGATCGGCGGCGGCGGCCACCGGCAGCGTTTTAATCTCGGCCGGCGCGAGCGGCGGCGCGACCGCAATTGTCGACGGTGAGGCCGTGGCAGGCAAAACGGGCGCGGCCGGCGGCGTCGGCTGCGGCGTGCCGGGCGATGTTGCGACAGGCGGCGTAGCCTCGCTCACCTGGTGGTTCGCCAGCGCAGCGCGAACCGTGGCTTCGATCGATACTTTGTCCGGCGTCGGAGCGGGTGCACTGACGGTCTGCTGGGGTTTGGGCGCGAACCCGGGCAGCATGGAAAAAGAAAAATGCCCGGTCACGTAAGCGATGAGGTAGCCGCCCACCGCTGTGCCAATGGCTGCCGCCACGACCTCGACAAACTTCCCCGCGAACCGCCGCAGGTAAGACACTTCGCCCGCCGCCATCATCTTTAAATACCGCCCAAATCGCCCTCTGCCCGCGATATAAGCGCCAATATCGGGCGAAATTTGGATAGAACTCAAACGGCCGTTCGATTTTACGCTTTGGGCTAAGACCGCACCCGCCCGCCATCCACATTCAGCGTCTGGCCGGTCATGAAGGCGGCATCGTCGCTGGTGAGAAACGACAATGCGCCGACCAGATCCTCCGGCACCTCGACGCGCTTGATCGCCTGCAGGCCGGCGACGGCGGTGAATTCCTCGTCCATGTCGGCAAAGCCCGGGCGCGGCTTGCGCACCAGCGTGCCCGGCGAACGGGTCAGTCCCGGCGCGATCGCGTTGACGGTGATGCCGTCGGCGGCGACGTCGCCGGCCAGCGCGCGGGTGAAGCCGATGATGCCGCCCTTCGAGGCGACGTAATGGGCAAAGCCGGTGGTGACCGAGCCGAATGTGCTCGAGGCCAAGTTGACGATGCGGCCCCATTTGCGGGCGCGCATGCCCGGCACGAAGGCCGCGGTGACGAGGAATGTGCCGTCGAGATTGATGGACAAAACCTTGCGCCAGTCGGCAAACGTCATGGCGGCGAAGTCGCGCTGCGGGTAAATGCCGGCGCAGTTCACCACGATATCGGCGCGGCCGAATTTCTGCTGCACCTGTTTCGCCATCGCCGCGACCGAGTCGGGGCTCGACACATCGCAGACCACCGCCAGCGCATTGCGCCCCGCCGCTTCGACGAGGCTTACGGTTTCGCGCCCGTCCGCCATGTCGGCGACGGCAATGTGCACGCCGTCTTCCGCAAGACGCTTTGCAAAGGCTTGCCCAATACCATTGGCGCCGCCGGTGATGACGGCGACTTTATCCTTGTGACCTTTTCCCATGCGTGGTCCTCCCTCGATTGCGCTCAACGGGTGAGCCCGCCTCAGCCCGCCTTCAGCTTCCGCGCCTTGCGCAAATCCGCGTTGATCCGCGTCTGCCAGCCCGTACCGGTCTTGCGATAGGCCGCGAGCACGTCGGCGTCGAGGCGGAGCTTCACGGCTTGCTTCGGATTCGGCAGTGGCGGCCGGCCGCGGCGAACGATCCTGCTGCCGTGCCGGATTTCAGCCCGGTCAAAAAATGCATCCGTCAGCTTCGGCGCGTCATCGGGATCAATCCATGCGGCGGAGCCAGATTTCTTCTTCCTTGGCATGACAGTGCCTCATCGAGATGATGTGGCGTGCGTTGCCACGTTGCGTCCAGACCATCACCACCAAACGGCCGTCGAGATGACCCGCGGTGATGAAACGCGTCTCGCCATAATCGAACCGGTCGTCGGCGATCGTTGCGGTACGGCCGTCGAATACCTCGCCGGCTCGCGCGAAATCCAGCCCGCGATGCCGACGCGTCACCTCACGCTTCGCCGGATCGAAGGTAATGTCCATTATTAAATGTACCCCCAATAAATGTCAAGTAACGGATCAGAGCAAGGAAAAATCCGCAATTAATCCCCAAACACCCAGCGGATAATCCGCGCATCGCGCTGATACCCGCCATTCCTGGCAAACGGTTCGTTGTTCCAGAACGTGTTCGCCGCCGCGCGGTCCGGCAGTTCGAGCAGCAGCGCGGTGCCGATGTTGTCGGCGCCGTCGGCGGAGCGGATCGGGCCGCGGAAGATGAAGCTGTCACCGTACGACGCGAAGTAGGATTCGTGAGCGTGCAGGTGCTCTCGGAAGAATTCGGGCGTGCCGGTCTTGGCTCCGGTGCACAGGAACTGCTGCATACCCTTGCGGCGATAGTCGGCGGCGCGCTTGCCAAAACTGTTCGACCAGCGGTGGATTTCGACGCGTTGATAGACGCCGGCCTTGTTCAGCGGCTCGTCGGCGACGAACTTGTCCGCCGCCGCGCGGTCTTCGAGCTGCATGAAGAACGACGTGCCCAGCGTCGCGCGGTTGTCGTCGGACACGAAATGGCCGTAGCCGATGACGCGCTCGTCGAAATTTTTTAGGTAGCTTTTCTGCTCCGCCAACAGGGCGCGCCGGGTCTCCACCGTGCCCGGCTTATCCCAACAATAGATCGCCCACTGTGCCGGCTTGGTGCGGTAATAATCTTTAAGCGCCTCGCCCTGCAATCCGTGTCGCGGATCGCCCGGCAAATATCCGATTGGGTTGCCGCCTGACATTTCGCCCCAAAATCGTGCAGTTCGCGGCGGCGCGTTCAGCTGCTGCGGCCCTCTTTGGCCTGCCCGTCCAGCCAATCCGTCAAGCTGCCCGCGCTATCCTTCTTCTTCTTGGCCTTGCGTTTGGGCGCGGCCGGGACCGGCGCCGGCGCGGCGGCGTCTCGCGCCAGGCGCAGCGCTTTGAGCCGTTCGGTCTTGGCGCGCAGCGCAACGGCCGCGGTTTCGTATTCCGACATCGCCTTTTTGGCGTCGTTGGCACGGTTTATTTTCGCGAACTGGGCGTTTGCCTCATGTTTGTTGGATTTATCGGCCATTTCGCCATCCTTTTCCGTGAATGATCAAAGTCTTCATTGACATAGCAGCCCGCGGGCCCAAATGGCGAGGATTCATCAGGTTAAGGCAAATCCGGGGTCGAGCCGGGCTTGCGCGCCGTCGCCCGCGGCGGGAAGTTGTTCGATACGATCGTTCCTCGTAAGGTTGTCTTTATCTGTGTTGAGGGCGGCAGCGAGCCGCGCCTGCCCTGGCACGGACAGGCATACAGCCGCGGCGTCATCCGCCATCCTTTCATCTGGTTTGATCTGCGCCGGGTCGATCAAGACGACCTCGGACTTGCCGTGGTAGGAGCGTATCGATCCCGTGACGCGGAGACTGACACCATGACCGACGCCCTAAAACTCCTCGCCACGCGGCGCTCGTTCAAAGCGGTCGAGCTTGCCGGCCCCGCGCCATCCGCGGCTGAAATCGACACGCTGTTGACTATCGCTTCGCGCGTGCCCGATCACGGCAAGCTCACGCCGTGGCGCTTCATCGTGTTCGAAGGCGAGGCGCGGCGTGCGGCCGGTGCGGCGATTGCCGCCGCATTTCGCGCCAAGTATCCGGACGCGAAACCCGAACACGTCGAGGCCGAGGGCGCGCGTCTCCTGCGCGCGCCGCTGGTCATCGCCGTCGTGAGCCGCGCTGCGCCGCACGTGAAAATCCCGGAATGGGAACAGGTGCTGTCCGCCGGCGCCGCCGTGATGAGCTTGGTGTTGGCTGCGCACGCGCTCGGTTACGGCGCCAACTGGATCACCGAATGGTACGCCTACGACCGCGGTGCGCTCGATGCCTTCGGTTTGGCGCCGCATGAGCGTATCGCCGGCTTCGTTCACATCGGCACGCCACCGGGTCCGCCCGAGGACCGGCCGCGGCCGTCGCTCGCCGAGATCGCGACACGCTTTGCTGGTTAGCGCGCAAGCGCAGTCGGAGGGCTTTCATGGATATGTCATCGCTCACAACGTTAATCCTCACCCTCGCCATGGTGCTGGCGCCGATCGCAAGCGCCGCGCCGCCGAGCTCAAAATCCTGGCGGGCGGCTCCATGACGGCGAGCTTGAACGAGCTTGGGCCGCAATTCGAGCGCGTGAGCGGGCATAAGCTCACGATCGCCTTCGACTCGACGCCCAACCTGATCAAAACAATAACGTCCGGAGCGCCGTTCGATCTTGGTGTCGTGCCGGTCGATGTGTTCAAGGACGCAGCCGCGCGGGCCCGCTTCGCATCAGGGCCGACGATTAACATTGCCCATGTCGGCTACGGCGTCGCCGTCCGCGCCGGCGCGCCGAAGCCCGACGTCAGCACGCCCGATGCGCTGAAACAAACACTGCTCAAGGCGCAATCGATCGCGTTCCTGCCGGAAAGCGCGGCCGGCGCTTATGTGTTGCGGGTGTTCGAGCGGCTCGGCATCGCCGAGGCGATGGCGGCCAAGACCAAGGTGCAAACCACGACGGGTGAGATAGCCAAGGCGGTGGCGCGCGGCGACGCCGAGTTCGGTGTCTTTCTCACCAATGTGTTGATCGCGCCGGGCGTCGAGCTTGCCGGCTCGTTCCCCGCCGAATTGCAGCAGGATCTGGTGTTCGCCGCGGCCATCGCCGCCGACGCCAAGGAGGCGCAGGCCGCCAAGGCGTTCATCGATTTTCTGCAAGCGCCGGAAGCCGCCGCGGTGCTCAAGGCCAAGGGCATGACGCCGGGGTGACGCCGTTACGCGCCGCGCATCGGGCTATTTGCTGTCCAATTTGCTGATAAAGCGACGGGAACCCGGCCGAAACAGCCGAGTTCCCGCTTCCATTCCGCTGAAATCAGGTTGCGGCTATGGCGCGTCAGCGCTGCGAGCCGACTCCCATGCCGCCGCCGGCGCCGACGCGCGGGCCGGGGCCGCCGCGTTCGGTGTTGTTCTCGAACCACGCCGGAGGCGAGCCGTAATAACCGTAACCCGGCGCCGCACCGTAATAAGAGCCGTAGCCGGGTGCTGCATTGTAGCTGTCGCCGGTTCCAGCACCGTAATAGCCATAGCCGGGGGCGCCATACTGGGCGAACGCGGCCGAGGTCGCCGTCAGCACGAACGCTGCCGCAAGGATGAGCTTCTTCATCGTTTTATCTCCGTTGTCGCTTGTGGACGACAACCGGCTGGCGGCGCGTTTGTTTCATTCACATGTCGTTGTGCTCGCGGCGTGGAACCATCGTTGCTATGCTTACCCTTGCGTCATCACAAGGATCAGCGCAGATGCCCGGACTCCTGCAAAATCACATCGCGGCCGTCACCGGCTCAGGGTCCGGGATCGGCCGCGCCATTGCGCTCGGTTATGCGCGCGAGGGCGCCCACGTCACTGTGCTCGACATCAATGGTGAGGCGGCGGCGAAGACTGCGGCGGATATCCGCGGCGCCGGCGGCAAGGCGCAGCATTTTACCCTCGACGTCACGGATCGGATGGCATGCCGCGCCGTCGCCGTGGAGGTCGCCGAGAAAGTCGGTGCGGTCTCGATCCTGGTCAACAATGCCGGCATCAACCGGCGCAACGGCTTTACCGGCGATCCCGACGCCGTGATCAAGGATTGGCAGGACATCATGGCGATAAACCTCAACGGCGTATTCAACGTGACGCATGCCTTTCTCGGCACGCTGCGCGCCAACAAGGGGCGCATCGTCAATATTGCGTCCATCCAATCGTTCTCGCATGTGCGTACGCCGAATTCGCCGGCCTACACCACCTCCAAGCACGGCGTGCTCGGTTTCACCCGCGCGCTCGCCGCCGAGCTCGGCAAGGACGGCGTGCGCGTCAACGCCATCGGCCCCGGCTTCATCGAGACGCCGCTGAACGAGAAAGTGCGCGCCACCAATCCGGAATTGGTCAAGATCTTCCTCGACCACACTCCGCTCGGCCGCACCGGCAAGCCGGAGGATATCGTCGGCCCCGCGATCTTCCTCGCCTCCGACCTTGCGGCCTATGTCACCGGCTCGATCGTCATGGCCGACGGCGGCTATCGCACCATCTGAACACGCGCCGCGCTAATTCGCCTTCAACTGGTCGGCGGTCTTGAGGATGATCTCGGGCCGGTTTTGGTAGAGCACCACTTCGCCGCTGATCGCCACGGTCTTGCCTTTCAGGTCGCCGGCGTTCGGGAATTTGGCGCGGTCGGACGCAAAGATCACGGCCGCGAAAGCATTGTCGGGATAGGCGCCGCCGATGTCGATGAAGGTCACGCCGGCGCGGCCGATATGGACGTCGCTGACGGCGGCTTTGACCGTCACCGTCTGTCCGACATGCGCCTTGATCTCGGCCGGCGCGATCGTTTGCGCCCGCGCCGGCAGCGCGGCCACGATAAAACCCAGAGCCAAAATGAGCGTTCGCATCGCTGTTTCTCCCTGCCTCAGCACTATTGACAGATAGGAACATAACATGAACATTCACCCAAGGCAACTGCGGCCTGTAGGATGGATGTAGCAACCTGCCGACAGCCGCAGAGACGAGCCATGATCAAGCTCTTTTCCTATCCCGAACTGTTCGGCGTCGCCGACAACAATGGCTATGGGCTGAAGGTGTTCGCTTTCCTGCGGCTGGCCGGCGTGCCGTTCAGCCATGAGCACATTTTCGATGCGTCGAAGGCGCCGCGCGGGCAGTTGCCCTATATCGTCGACGATGGCGAAGCCATCGGCGACAGCGAGACCATCATCGCGCATGTCATCGCCAAATATCGCCCGGCGATCGACGTCGCGCTGACCGCGGCACAGCGCGACACCGACCTCCTGATCACGCGCATGCTCGACGATCTCTATTGGGTGATGTCGTATTCGCGCTGGAAGGACGACGCCTACTGGCCGAAATTTCGCAACGCGCTAATGCGCGAGCATCCGAGCCTTGACGAAGCGGGCCTGCTCAAGGCGCGCGAATTCAATTTCCAGCGCTACCACTACCAGGGTATCGGCCGCTATGCTCCCGAGGGAGCTTACGCGCGCGGGCTTGCCGACTTGAACGTGCTGGCGCGTCTCGTTCCGGACGGCGGCTATGTGCACGGGCCAAAGCCGACCAGCATCGATGCCGGCATCTACGGCTTCATCGCCAACATCTATTTCTTCGACATCGACACGCCGCTGAAGCGGTTCGTCGCGGCGCACGGCAATCTGGTGCGCCACTGCCGCGCCATCCACGCGGACGTCGCGGCGGCTGGGCAATCCACGCCGGCGTGAGGGCGCGGAAGCGCGGTCGCCTGCGACCATTGAAATTTAAGCCGCCCCTTATGGAACCGAGTCGCCGGAACTCAGTTCCTATCCGTGAACGTCATGGCGATTGCGCCGACCGCACGGAACCCACCGCATGATCAAAGTAGCGATCTGGATCGCGGTTTGCACAGTGGTCTCGGTGTTGGCGTCGCTCGCCGTGCCGGCCGTTGCCAACGACAAGCCGCAGCTCGCCGCGATCTGCACCCAGGCCGGCAAGACCGCGACCGGCGAAACATTCTCGCCGTCCAAGCTCACAGCGGCGCATCGCACGCTGCCGTTCGGCACCATGGTGCGCGTCACCAACCTGCGCAACGGCCGCACCGTCATCGTGCGCATCAACGACCGCGGGCCGTTCACCAAGGGCCGCATCATCGACGTGACGGCGGCCGCGGCGGCCGAGCTGAAGTTTTCCGACCTCACGCCGGTCACGCTGGAAGTCGTCAAGCCGCAATAGCGGGAAATCCGCGCGTTACTTGCCCGCCGCCTTGCGCAGCGCCGCGTTGATGCGGTCCTGCCAGCCCGGGCCTTCCTCCTGAAAGAAGTCGAGCACGTCGCGGTCGATGCGCAGCGACACCATCTCTTTCACCCCGGGCGCCGAGAGCGGCGCTTTCGGCGGGGCCTCGACTGGCTTGGTGGTTGCCGCCTTGAAGGCTTTCTCGGCGGCGGTGCGCGGATCGTATGTCGGTCGGCGGCTCATGGGCGGTTTATAACACGTCCGGTTCCGTAAAGGAGTCGATGTGCTGCGTCCTCGGCCATCCGCCGCGCGACTGTGATCGTTTTGCATCATCGAAGCTTAAGTTGAGGCGGCACTGCGAGGCCACGTTGCCGCCGCGCCAGTGCCGTCATCGCCAGTCATGTCGCGGCCTCCCGTCATCAGGAAAGGATCCTCCCTTGAAGTTCCATCTCTTACAGGTTGTCGTCGTCCTCGCCGTTATCGCCACCCCGTTGACCGCCGCGCAGGCGCAAGGCATTGCCGATGGCGCCGCCCACGGTGCCTACGTCGGCAACAATGCCGCCGGCCCGATCGGCGCTGTTGTCGGCGGCGCGGTTGGCGGCGTCATCGGCGGCGTTGAAGGCGGCGTCGCCGGCGTTTTTGGCGTTCACCCCGTCGCAGCCTCCTATCCCGGCGCCGAGGCGCCCGTGTATCACCGCCATCATGTGCGGCATTCCTATCGCCACGGCTATCGCACGCACGCGACCAGCTAAGCGCGAAAGCTACCGGCTCGCCCCCGCTGCGTCGCTGATCGCCCGCAACAGCGCCAAGAGCGCACGGTTGAGCGGCGTGGCGATGCCGTGGCGCTCGCCGGCCGTGACAATGGCGCCGGTCAGCGCCTCGTGCTCGAGCGGGCGGCCGGCAATGCGGTCGAAATACATCGAGGTGCCGAGCTCTCCGGAAAACGTGAACAGCGTTGCCAGCGTGCGCGCCGCTTCGTCGGCGGCGAGTTCGCGCGCCTTCGGCGCGGCCGACGGCGATCGCCTCTTCGAGCACCGCGAGGCAGAGCGTTTGGATGTCGGGGCGCCGCAGCACCGCCTGCCGCTGCAGCGTCAGCGCAGTGACGGGGCTGGCGACGGCATTGATCAAAAGCTTGCGCCACGCCAGCGTGACGAAATCGTCGCCGCAATGCACGCGCAGCGGCGTGCCTTTGAACAATTGCGCGAAGGCGCGGCCGGCATCGTCATCGGCGACGACGAAATCCTGATCGGCACCGCGCCGCAGCCGCACCCGATCGGCGGCAAGCCGCTCGCCATTGTAATAGACGATCACCGGCATAACGGTCGCGCCATCGGCAAGCGGCGCGACGCGGGCGACGTGGTCGATGCCGTTCTGCAACACGGCGACGCGCGTTGCCGGCGCACAAAGCTGCTTGAGCCACGGCGCAGCCGAGGCCGTGGCGTGCGTCTTGGTGCAAAGCAACACCCAGTCGGCAGGCTTGGCCTGCGCCGGATCGGTGAGCGCTGTGAGCGGCAGCTCGACTGTGCCGTCCGGGGCGTCAAGCGTCAGCCGCTCGATCGGCACGCGCACGCAGGCGATGACATCGTGCCGGCCGGCGGCGACAAGACAGCCAGCGGCAACACCGCCGATGCTGCCCAGCCCGACCACGGCGACGGTCGATCGTTCAGTTTGCGGAGAAGATAGCGACGCCATGCCGCCATCGTCAGGCAGAACGGCGGAATGTCAAACGGTCTTCCCTTGCGCGCGGCCGTTCAATACAGCCGCTGCCACTGCCATTGCGGCCGCTGCGGGTATTGCGGGTAGGGCGGCTGTTGCGGATAGGGCTGATACTGCTGCGCCCCCGGCCCGCTTCCAGGAGTGCCGGGGCAACTGGACGCGACGGTGCCGGTAGAGAACGAGCCGTAGCAGCCGTAACTGCCCGGTCCGTTCGCGCCGTAATTGCGCTGGCTTTGCGCCGCCGCGGTTGCGGTCGCGCCGACAAGTAGCGCCAACGCGAGCGTGATCGTCTTCCCGGTCATGCGACGTCTCCGTTTGCCGCGACGCGGCGCTGCATCCTTGTTCAAAGCACAAATCGGGTGGCTGGCGGCTCGAGCGTAGCACAGATTGGGTCCGACACAGAGGAGTACCGATCATGCACTTTCGCATCAAGGGCCTGCCGACCGAGCCATTCACTCCGCTGTTTGCTATGCCGGACTGGGCGCTCGAGAAACGCGGCGCGGTGCGGCGAATTGCCGACAAGGCGGGCTACCCCTGCCGCATCAGCCTCACCGACGCCAAAGCAGGCGATGAACTGATCCTGGTCAATTACGAGCACCATGCGGTCGCCTCGCCTTACCGGATGCGCTTCGCCGTCCACGTACGCAAGGGCGAGCAGACATTCGACGCGGTCGACAAGATCCCCGACCAGTTGCGCAACCGAACGCTGGCGGTACGTGGCTTCGATGCCGGTGGGATGATGACCGGCTGGGAACTCGTCGAAGGTGCGCAGGTCGAAGGCGCGATTGAGAAACTGTTCACCGATCCGCGCGCGGCCTATCTGCACGTGCATTTCGCCGCGCCCGGCTGCTATGCGGCGCGGGTCGAGCGCGCTTGAGCGCCGTTGGCGCAAGGCGTCGCGCAGGCTAGGGTCGGTGCGGTCTTCAAGCGAGCCGCACATGCCCGACTATCTCGAAATCGATCCGGCTACCGCCGAAAAGCGCCAGATTTACCGCATGCTTGTCGGCTCGGTGGTGCCGCGGCCGATCGGCTGGGCATCGACCGTGAGCGACACCGGCATCACCAATCTGGCGCCGTTCTCCTTCTTCACCGTGGTCTGCGTCATTCCGCCGATGATCTCGCTGACCATCGCGCGCAATCCCGACGGCAGCGAGAAGCACACGCTCAAGAACATCCGCCAGACCGGCGAGTTCTGCTTCAACGTGGTGACGCAGCCGGTGTGGAAGGAGATGGTGGATTCGGCCAACGGATTCCCGGAAGGGGACTCCGAATTCACCGAAACCGGACTGACGCCGATCCCGTGCGTGAAGATCAAGCCGCCGCGGGTCGAGGAGGTGCCGATCCATTTCGAGTGCAAGCTCGAACGCGTGCTGGAGCTCGGCCCCAACCGGCATCCGCTGGTGATCGGCGAGGTGATCTACATGCATGTCGATCCGGCCTGCATGACCGGCAAATATATCGACATGCGCAAGCTCGACCCGATCGGCCGCCTCAATGGCTTTTTCTACTCGACGATCGGCGAAATTTTCGAGCGCGAATTCGTCGACGGCCAGCCGCGCTAGCACGATGAATGCATTCGACGTTGTCGTTGCCGCGGCGGCTGTTGTCGCCATCGTGCTGGGATTCAGCACCGGATTGTTGCGGAGCCTGGCGACGATTCTCGGTTATTTGGTTGCCGCGCCGCTTGCGGTGGCGATCGCGCCATACGTGACGGCCATTGCGTTGGGCCGATCGATGTCGCCGGACAATGCGTGGCTGATGCCGGTCATCGTGTTCGTCGCTGCCGGTGCCGGCATCAGTGCGCTGTTGCGCGTCGTGGTCGGTGAATTCGTCGGTCCCGATGTCGGCGCCTTCGACCGTGTCGCCGGGGCGGCGCTCGGCGCCGTCCGCATCGGTCTCATCGCCGTGCTGATCGTCGTTGTGTTCGATCGCGTCATTCCCGCCGACCGCCAGCCGCAGTTTCTGGTCGGATCGAAACTGCGTCCGTATCTGTCGGCGGCCGGCCGAGCCGGCTTGCGGTCCTTGCCGCCCGAGGTCGAGAGCTACATCGATCGGGTCAAACGCGAGCACGGGTTGTAACCGGGCGAAGCGTGCCCACGCTGTGCTGAGCTGTGTCGAGCATCAGAGCATGATCCGGAAAAGTGGATGCCGGTTTTCCGAAAAGATCATGCTCCAACGAAAAACTAGACCATGATCCGATTCTATTTGATCGGATCATGGTCTAGGGCGTTTACGCCTCGTGACCACGAGTGCTCAAAAATCGAGTCACAAGATCGGACTTAGTCGAGCTTGATCCCGACCGCTTGAATGACCTTCTGACGGACTTCAGCCTGAGCGCGCATGAATGCGGCAAAATCTTCCGGCGATTTGCTGGTTGCAGGCTCCACTCCGGCAGTGGTGAGCTTGCCGCGCACGGCCTCGCGGCTGAGCACCGCGACGATCTCATCGTGCAATCTATTCACGATCGCCGGCGGCGTATTCGCCGGCGCGACGACGCTCTGCCAGATGCCGAGGTCGAAGCCAGGCAGCGTTTCCGCGACCGTAGGTATTTCGGGCGCCAGCGATATGCGTTCGCCACCGGTCAGCGCGATGATTTTCAGTTTGCCGGCGCGCGCGAACGGCAACGCCACGTTGACACTTTCCAGTCCTAGCGAAATCTCGCCACCGAGCAGGCCGGTCACTTGCGTGGTCCCACCGCGATAGGGCACCAGCTGAATCTTGACCCCGGCACGCATGTTGAACAGTTCGCCGGTCACCTGCGAGGTCGGGGTGCTGTAGCCCATGAGGAAGGTGCCGGGCTTTGCCTTCTCCTGTGCGATGATGTCTTGGACCGTGCTGGCAGTGACGCTGTTGTTGGCCTCGATCACCGACGGCACACGCGCTACCAGCGTCACCGGCGCAAAATCCTTGAACGGATCGTAGGACAGCTTGCTGTAGAGAAATGGGTTCATGACCAGCGTGCCGTCAATCGCCATCAGGAGCGTGTAGCCATCAGGATCGGCCTTGGCCACCAGCTCAGCGCCAATGATCGTGTTGGCGCCCGGCCGGTTATCAACGAAGACCTGCTGGCCGAAATCCTTGCTCATCTCGTCGGCAATAATACGGGCGAGGAGATCGGCGGGCCCGCCGGCCGCGAATGGAACGACGAGGCGGATCTGTCGCGTCGGATAGGTCTGCGCCGACGCCGCGGTGGCCATTAAAAGACAGGCGGCAAACGCCGCGAGACGTGCAAGGCCGATCCTCATCGTGCTCCCCTCCTCAAAATTGCCTTCCTGCCCAGCCCTTCACAGTCCGGAGCCCCATCGCAGGAGGGCCAATAGTTACAGCAAGCCAATTCAGAGTAAATTGCCCCAC
This sequence comes from uncultured Alphaproteobacteria bacterium, assembly GCA_963821175.1. GTDB lineage: Bacteria > Pseudomonadota > Alphaproteobacteria > Rhizobiales > Xanthobacteraceae > BOG-931. The sequence continues at coordinate 149,651 of CAWGCU010000007.1, read as the reverse complement.
ACGACTGGCTTGCCAAAGGCGAGAGGCCGTCAGCGAGGGATCGCCGACCGTTTCAAGGAGCAACGCATGCTGTGCCGGACCATGGGAATGGGCAAACCAGCCCTGTCGCTGATGGCTCTTCTTACATCCGTGCCAATCTCAGTGGCGCGCGCCGAAACCATCGATCAGCTTTACGAGAAGGCGAAGCTCGAAAAGGTGCTGGTATTCTATACCGGTGGCGGGCCGGCTGCGGCCAAAGCGGCGGCTGACGCTTTCGAGAAGCGCTTCCCTGGCATCGCCGTCACCGCCAAGGGCGACTTCAGCAATGTCCTCAACTCCGAGATCGACCGGCAACTCAAGGACAACAAGGTCACGACGGATGTCCTGCAATTGCAGACGGTGCAGGATTTCCCCCGGTGGGATCGAGCGGGCGCGCTGCTGCACTTCAAGCCCGACGGCTTCGACCAGGTTCTGCCTGCAATGAAAGACAAGGACGGAGCCTGGGTGGCCGTGACCGCGATTCCAATGTTCTACGGCTATAATCCCGAGAAGGTGCAGGAGGCCGACGTACCGAAGTCGGCGCTCGATTTTCTCAAGCCGCTTTTCCGCGGCAACATCGTCACCGTCTATCCCACCGACGACGACGCGACGCTCTACAATTTCGATTTGATCGTGCAGAAATACGGCTGGAATTACATGCCGAAGTATATGGCCAACCAGCCCTATTTCATCCAGGGCCATCGCGATGTCGCGGCTCGCGTGAGATCGGGCGCTGATTTCGTCAGCTTCGATATCAGCAATAGCTCGCGGATCGGCGGTGGCAACCTGAAGCTCGTCGTGTCCGAGAAAGACAAGTCGCCGGTCTTCTTCACCGCGGGCGGCATCCTTAAAGATGCACCGCACCCCAATGCCGCGAAGCTTTTCCTGACCTGGATGTTAAGCCAGGAGCAGCAGGGCCGTGTGCCGGCCTTTTATTCCCCGCGCGCCGACATGCCGCCGCCGGCGGGATTGCCGCCGCTGACGAGCCCGCGTTTCGCAAATCGCTATCGCGATTTTCTCGGTGATGGATCACGGCTTCCGGCGCTGCGGAAACGCTTCGAAGTTTTCACCGGCCCGGTCACGAATAAGGCTACGCAATAGATCTTTAGTCCGGGTCGCAGCCGTTGCCCGGCGCGCAATGAAAGTGCGGGGGACATAAGCCCCGTTTCGGGCCGCAATCGTGATAGCCCGGATTCATGCAGCCGCCATTCGGCGCGCAGGCCAGTCCCGGTTTGCAGCAGCCAAGGCCAGGACCGCACCATGTGCCGCCGCTGCAATGCCGAACTTCGACTTTGACCCGGGCTTGTGCGGCAAACGTGAAGATGAATGCAAAGGCGGTTGCCGCGACTATCGTGCGCGCGGCCATCGTCCCGCGCGTCACTTGCGCTTGCCGAACACGTCGAGCCGCAGCGGCAGCACGGCGCCGAACCAGGCGGCGTGCGCGGAGTGATCGGTGTAGTCGTCGCCGGTCTCGGGATGCAGCAGGATGGTCAAGCCGTCGCGGTTGAGCATCAGCCAGGGTACGAAGCCCGCCAGCATCTCGACCGGAAACGCGATCTGAAACATCGACTGCGGATGCGGCCCGACCAGTTCGTCGTGCCAGCGGCCGAGTTTGGCTTGCGGAAAAGCCGCGCCGACGCGCTCGCGCAAGCGCTTTGCCTTGCCGCGCGTTTTCGCCGGATCGTAATAGATGTGGGCGTGGTAGTCCGTGATCGCGCCGGTATCCTTGGATGCCGTCGCCGCAGCGGAAGAACTTTTTGCCGACATTGCACTTCGCTCCGATGGCTAGGCGCCGGCCAGTAATCGAATGGCCAGGGCGACGATGATGATAATGAAGACCAGCGATCCGGTCATGGCCGCACGGCGCCAGTGCGCCAGCCGCTCGGCCGCCGACAAAGGCGGCGCTGCCCAATCGGGCGCATGCGTTCCCCACACGCCGAGCACGCCGCCTTGGCCCGCGACCATGCCGATGTCGTGGACCGTGCCGCCGGCGCGCGCCGCAAGCTCGGCGGCGATGCCGCTGAACAGCGAACTTGCCATTGCAGTGCCGAGCGCGCGATCCTCGAACAGGAAGATGAGCTCGTTATCCTTGCGGTGCAGCACATAGGCGCATTGCATGCTTTCCATGCCGAAGGACCGATAGCCCTCGAGCCGCAACTCGACTGCCGCGATATCGGCATAGGGGATGGTCAGATGCTGCTGCGGCGGCCGATGGATCAGTGAGCGCCCGGCCGGAAGATCGAGCGTAACGGCATCGGTGTCGAGCACGACATGCAATCGCCATTTGCCGGCAAAATCGCGCCATACATAGTCAGTCAGCGCCGCCATCAGACAGGCCACAGCCGCAACGACAAGGCTGACACGCCAATCTGCGCGCACCAGCAGGATGGCGAAGACGGCAAGAAGGCCGCTCATGCCGGCGAGAACGACGACGCCGAACAGCGATAACAGTCGCGGGCCGAGCGGGATGCGGAAGTCGCGCCGTGCCGATGTGGCGGCGATCGGTCCGATCGCGGCGCCAGATGTCGTGCTCACGATTTCACTCTCGCGCTTCAAGCTTGCCGCGGCCGAGCATAAAGGCTTGCCAGCAGCACGGCGAGGATGCCGGTGAGGAAAATGCCGTCGAACGTTCCGGCGCCGCCGATCGAGGCGACCGGGGCGCCCAGCCCGCGCACCTTGTCGAGATTGGTGATGTCGGCGCCGATCAGTGTGCCGAGCCCGCCGCCGATATAGGCCAGCGGCGCCGCCTCCTCACGCGACAGCAGCACCGCGACGATGGCGGTAATCACCGCCGGCATGAATACCGGCACGGCAATGCCGAGGCCGGGAACGGGATTGGCGAGCCAATGAATGATCAGCGCGACGACCGCGATAGCGATCAGTCCCTTGGTCCACAGTTGATACTTGGCCAGCAGATAGATCGACATCACGGTCGGAATGACCGCGCCACCGACATTGACCGCGATCACGGTGCCGGGCCAATTGACCACCACCGGTACCGCATACGCCATGCCGAAAAAATTGACCGTCTGGTCGGACATCACCTGCTGCGCCGGCAGTACCGCTACGGGAATGTTGAAATAGCTGCCGATCAGCGAGCCGATCAGGAGCCGCATGGCGGCGCCGGAGCTGATGCCGAGGCTCAGATAGGCGTAGCGCAGCGCCCCTAGTTGCAGCAGCAAAAACACGATGCCGAAAATGCCGACCAGGATGGAAAAGAAGCCGGGCGTCAGCGGCAGGTAGTGGAATTGGCTCATTTCCATGAGTTAACTCTCCCGATCGCCCGCCGGCCGTTAAGTATAGCCGCCTTGCCGTTCCAACGCGCGAGTCTATAATCCGGCGCTTCCTTCGCGCAGGGGGATTTTAGGTGGCGCCGCTGGGAGCGAAATCCGTAGCTATTATCATGGGCAGCCAGTCCGACTGGCAGACCATGAAGCATGCCGCCGACACGCTCGATGCGTTGGGCGTGCCGTACGAGGCGCGCATCGTCTCGGCACATCGCACGCCGGAGCGGCTCTATGCCTTCGCCAAGGGAGCGAAAGCGGCCGGCTTCAAGGTGATCATCGCCGGCGCCGGCGGCGCCGCGCATCTGCCCGGCATGACCGCGTCGCTCACCAGCCTGCCGGTGTTCGGCGTGCCGGTGGAATCGAAATCATTGTCAGGGCTGGATTCGCTTTATTCCATCGTGCAGATGCCGCCCGGCGTTCCGGTCGGCACGCTAGCGATCGGTCCGGCCGGCGCTGTCAATGCGGCGCTGCTGGCAGCCAGCGTGTTGGCGCTGAGCGATCCGACGCTCGGCAACCGCCTCGAAGCCTGGCGGCAGCGCCAGACCGAAAGCGTTGCCGAACAGCCCAAGGACGGCGCGTGAGCGAAGCGGCGCCGGTTCTGCAGCCCGAAGCCACGATCGGGATTTTGGGTGGCGGCCAGCTCGGCCGCATGCTGGCGCTGGCCGCGGCTCGGCTCGGCTTCAAGTGCCACGTCTTTGCGCCGTCGCCCAACTCGCCCGCTTTCGACGTCGTGCATCGCGTCACCACCGCCGACTACACCGATACCGAAGCGCTCGATCGCTTCGCCGGCGACGTCGATGTTGTGACTTACGAATTCGAGAACGTGCCGGCGGAGACCGCGACCTTTCTCGCCGCGCGCGTTCCGGTGCTGCCCGATCCGCTGGTCCTGGCGACCACGCAGGATCGCCTCGTGGAAAAAAACTTCGTCACCGGGCTTGGCTTCCGTACCGCCGCATTTGCCGATATCGGCGCGGCCGAGGCGCTCGCGGCCGCGATCGAACGCATCGGCCGGCCGGCGATCCTGAAGACGCGCCGCTTCGGCTATGACGGCAAGGGCCACGCCACCATCAAGAACGGCACCGATCCGGTGGCGGCCTGGCGCGACGTCGGTGGCCAGCCCTGCATCCTTGAAGCTTTCGTACCGTTCGAGCGCGAGGTGTCGGTGGTGGCGGCACGCGCGCACGATGGCGAAGTGGAAAGTTTCGACGTTACCGAGAACGAGCACCGCGACCACATTTTGAAAACGTCGCGGGTGCCGGCGGCGATTTCCGAAGCGACGGCGCGGGAGGCGCGCCGCATCGCCGAGACCATTGCGCAAAAATTCAACTATGTCGGCGTGCTGGCGGTCGAGATGTTCGTGCTGCGCGACGGAGAGATTCTGGTCAACGAGATCGCGCCGCGGGTGCACAATTCCGGCCATTGGACGCTCGACGGCGCCTCGGTGTCGCAATTCGAGCAGCACATCCGCGCGGTGGCCGGCTGGCCGCTCGGTAAGCCGATCCGCCGCGGGCGGGTCGAGATGACGAACCTCATCGGCAGCGAGGTCGAGGATTATCGGCGCTGGCTCGCGGTTCCCGGTGCGGCGGTGCATCTTGTACGGCAAGACCGCGGTGCGGCCCGGCCGCAAGATGGGCCATGTGACGCGGGTCTTCGCCGACTGACTCAGGCACTCTCCTGAAATCAGCTTGTCCGCAACGGATTGCTCTCATAGGATTTTAGCCATGGGCCTCGGCAACGTTTTCCTCAACGACCTGATCGAACTGAAGCAGAAAGGCGCGCTCGACGGCGCCACGCGCGTCATGGAAATCGGCGCGCAGCAGATTTCCAATTCCTTGATGATCGCGCCGGGATTGCCGGAGGCCTACCGGCTGTTCGGCTGCACCTCGCCGCCGGTCTTGACGCCGGTCGGCACCGAGAATTTCACCAAGTCGGCGCCGTCATCGGCGCCGTTCTGGTCGGCGCTTGGATTTGCGCGCAGCGCCATCGACGTCGAGGGCGATGCCATCCGCATCGATCTCAACCGCGGCAAGGTTCCGCGGCGGTTGCGCGGCGCCTTCGACCTGGTGGTGAATGCCGGCACCACCGAGCACGTCGCCAACCAGATGAATGCGTTTCGCATCATCCATCATCTGGTCCGGGTCGGCGGCATCATGTACCACGAGCTGCCCGCCGGCGGCCTGATCGATCACGGGCTGGTCAGCTACCAGCCGAAATTTTTCAACATGCTGGCGAATTTCAACGGCTACGAGGCGCTCTATATCCGCTTCACCGCCTGGGGGCCCGCGAAGATCCCGGACTATCTGAGAAAGATGAATCCGTATGGCGGCGACAGCGTCATCGATTGCAGCATCCGGGTGGCGCTGCGAAAGCTGCATCACCTGCCGTTTGTTTGTCCGTTCGACGCCGGCGACGGCGCGCCACAGCCCTGGCTGACCATCCTGCACCGGGCTCTCAAGAACCTGTCGCTGCGCAAGTCGCGCCCGGGCGCCGATGCGTTTCGTCCGGGTGCGTCCAGGTAACGCAGCGGACCGGTGCGAGCCGGTCTTGGCCGAAACCGCCCGGACTTATGGACTCTCCGGTACTGTTCTGCTACATGGCGCGCCAAGATGGCGTGGGCGCTTACGCTAACGCCACCAAGCAATCCCGCGAACCTAACTGCAACAAAAGGAGCACGCGTGCAGGTTCTCGTCCGCGACAACAATGTCGACCAAGCCCTCAAGGTGCTGAAGAAAAAGATGCAGCGCGAGGGCGTTTTCCGCGAGATGAAACTCCGCGGCCACTACGAAAAGCCATCGGAAAAGAAGGTGCGGGAAAAGGCGGAAGCGATCCGCCGCGCCCGCAAGCTTGCGCGCAAGAAGTTGCAGCGCGAGGGGCTGTTGCCGATGAAGCCGAAACCGACCGGCCCGGGTGGTCCCGGCGGCCCTGGCGGCCCTGGTGCCGGCGGGTCTGGCCCGCCGCGCGCGCCCCGTTTCGGCTGAAGCCAAAAGCCCGATTTTATTGCGATTTCGACACTGGTGCGGGGGCTTACGGCCCTCGCGTCTTTTTTTGCCGCCCGGCGGTGGTATCGTCTTGCCTGATGTGGCCAAGGGCCTTTCGATGACAGGATCGACGGCTGTCAATGCCGGAGCGGGGCGGATTGGGGCGGGCGTTATTGCGCTCGCGTTCGCCGCTTTCGCCCTTGCCGGTTGCTCCACGCTCGGCAATGCGCCCGCCGCCGAAAACAACGATCCGGCCTATGCCACGGCGGCGCCCAACCTGACGTCGCTCAGCGAGGTCATCGAAAAGCATCCCAACGACCCGCAGGCCTACAACATGCGCGGCTCGGTGTTCGGCGAAGCCGGACGCAACGAGCAGGCGCTGGCCGACTTCGACAAAGCGATCAGCCTCGATCCGAATTACACCCAGGCCTATGCCAATCGCGGCCTGGTCTATCGCAAGAGCAACAAGCTCGATCTGGCGCTGGCCGATTACGACAAGGCGTTGTCGCTCGATGCCGGCTACGCCGTGGCCTATGTCGGCCGCGGCAGGGTCGAGGCCCAGCAGGGCAAGAGCGCCCAGGCCTTGGCCGATTTCAACAAGGCGATCGCGCTCAAGCCCGACAACGCGGAGGCCTATTACAGCCGCGGCCTGCTGTATCAGAGCCAGCGCCAGCACCAGTTCGCTATCGACGATTTCTCCACCGCGCTCGGGCTCACCACGCAGCGCACCGACCTGTTCATCGCCCGCGGCCTGAGCTACCTCGCGGTCGGCGACAACAAGTCGGCGGCCAGCGATCTCGACGAAGCGGTGCAGGCCGACCCGACGAGCGCAAAGGCCTGGGCCAGCCGCGGCCTCGCCTATGAGCGGCTCGGGCAAAAGGAGAAGGCCGCGGGCTCTTATGCGAAAGCGCTCAACATCAACGACAAATATCAGCCGGCGCAGACCGGTTTTGCCCGGGTCGGTGGCCGGGCAGGGCAGACCTATCGGACGTTTTAGTCGGACATGTAGCCCGGGTTGAGCGGAGCGAAACCCGGGGACGGCCTCGCCGTACAATCCCGGATTTCGCTTCGCTCAATCCAGGCTACGAATGTGAGGAGCACCGATGACCATCACGCTCAACCACGCCATCGTGCCGGCGCGTGACAAAGTCGCGGCGGCCAAATTCTTCGCTCGCCTTTTCGGCCTGAAGCGCGGGCGTAGCGGCTATTTCGCGCCGGTGCGGGTCAACAAGACGCTGACGCTTCTGTTCGACGACGATTCCAAGTTCGAGAGCCATCATTACGCGTTTCATGTCAGCAAGGCCGAGTTCGACGCCATCCTCGGCCGCATCAAGAAAGCCAAGATCGCTTTCGGCAGTGCGCCGTGGAGCCTCGACGACGGCAAGCTCAACGACTGGAACGGCGGCCGCGGCGTCTATTTCCGCGATCCCAGCGGCCACGTGCTCGAACTGATGACCGTGCCACAGTAACGGCTACGGATCCAAATCCCCCGCCAGGAATCTCCCGACCGCAATCAGCGCGCCGTTCTTGTCGAGGTCTTCGTGGCCGCCGTCGAGGAAACGCACGATGTGCTTCGGCTTGTTGGCGATGTCGAACAGGCGCTCGCCCATGGCATAAGGCACGGTGTCGTCTTTGACGCCGTGCAGGATCAACAGCGGCGCGGTGACTTTGGCGATGCGTGCGTCGGAGCGGAATTGATCGGTCATCAGAAGCCGGACCGGCATGTACCAATAGTGTTTGGCGCCGACCGCGGCGGCAGAGGTGAACGGCGCTTCCAGGATGACGCGGCCGACCGGTTTTTCCGCCGCCAGCGCCACCGCGACGCCGGTGCCGAGCGACTCGCCCCAGACCACGATCTGCTGCGCTGGATAGCGCGCCGCGGCGAAGGCGTAACCGGCTTCGGCATCGGCGATGAGGCCGCGCTCGCTCGGGCTGCCGCTCGAGCCGCCATAGCCGCGATATTCCACCGCGACGATGCCGATGCCGTCGGTGATCAGCCGGGTGAAGCGCTCGACGCGATAGCGCAGCGCGCCGCCGTTGCCGTGCAAATAAAGAATGACCGGCTTGCCGTCGCGCGGCGGCACGTGCCAGGCGATGATGTGCTCGCCGTCCGACGTGGTCAGTTTGACTTCTTCGGCCTGTGGCAGGCCGGCCGCGGCCGGCGTGGTGTGGATGGTTTCGGGAAAATACATCAGCGAGCGCTGCGTGAAATACAGCATCGCCAGCACGCCGGCGTAGACGCACAGCACGCTGACGACGATCCCCATCAGCACCGTCATCGCGCGCTTGTCCGTCCGGATGCGGGACAATGTTTCCCACGCCGCTTCCCAAGCCCAGGCGACGATCTCGCGCGCAACCGCAAACGCCAGCCAGGCGTAGCGCCGCACTTTTGCGACGGCTCTTTGCACAGCGTTCGTGCGCTCGACACCCGCATCCTCCTGATCGGCTGAAAGGGAGCGCACGCTCACGTCTCTCGTGGTCTCTATCGGCATTGTCGCATGAAGCAATCGCGCATCGCATGCAGTGTACGACACCGCCGCAAAACGATCTTGCGCATAAACAGATTAAAGCCAAAAAACAAACCGGCCGGCTGTTGCCAGCCGGCCGGATTAATTCTGCACCGTTGTGCGGTCAGGACCAGACCGGTTTACCAATAGACTTGCTTACTGACAGACCTGAATGGTCCGCATCTGGTAGCCGACACCTTCGACCCAGACCCGGCGCTGCGCCCAACGGCAGCCCGGCGCGAGCTGCGCATAACCGGGGCCGGGCGGCGGGCCATATGCACCAGGCGGCGGGCCATAGGCTCCCGGAGGCGGCCCATATGCACCGGGCGGCGGCGGATAATATCCGGGCGGCGGCGGGTAATAGCCCGGCGGCGGGCTATTGGCGATGGCGCTGCCGATGATAGCGCCCGCGGCGACGCCGCCGAGGATGCCGAAGCCGACGCCGCAGCCGTAGCAACCGGCGTTTGCCGGAGCCGGCGCCGCCAATGAAGCAAGACCGATGCCCGCTGCGGCGGCAAGGCCAATGAGCGACTTATGCCCGATGAGCGACTTATGCATGTGTTCTCCTCAACCGATCGGACGGGTGCCGATCTGGAATTTTGTCAGCGGGGATCCCCGTGAAACCCCCGATTTTCGCGGCACCACTTGCGCACCCTTTTGCCATTTTGGCGGTACTCTTTGGCGGAAGTTAGGTGCGCCGGCCGTGGTGCCCTGGTGCGCGGATCGGCGTTCAGCCGTCGTCATGCGCAATGCCGCCGCTTTTTCAGGTCCGAAAAGTTGGACGCGCGCCGTCACACGCAGGCGCGCACCCAGCCATATCCGTTCCACACCCGCCGCCACACGCAAGGACCGCCGTATGGCGGCGGCGCGTAGTAGCCGGCGTAGTAACCGGCAGGGTATGGGTAGAAATACGGCGCCGCCAAAGCACCGCCGATCAGGGCGCCGGCAGCAAGTCCGCCGATGACCGGGCCGGGGCCCCAACCCCATCCACCGTGCCAGCCGCCATGCCAGCCGCCCCACTGCGCCTCCGCCGTGCCCGACGTTGCCACAGCCGCCGAGGCGATGGCCATTGCCGCAACCAGTGCCGTCAAAATCTTCCGCATGATATTCACCTCGACCAGCGTTGGTTCTTTGCAGAACTCCAATCGCCCCCAGCGCGCCTAGGTTCCCATTTTTTGGTGAATGCGGACTGAACGGCTATGCCTGAATATCGCCATCATTGAAAAGCGAACGCGGTAAAGACTGCAATGCCTCTGACCTACGCCATCGGCGATATTCACGGCTGTTTGGATAAGCTCCACAGCCTCTTGCTGCGTTGCGAAAAGCACGCCGCCGGCCGGCTCGTGTCGTTCGTTTTTCTTGGCGACTACATCGATCGCGGACCGCAATCGTGCGGCGTCATCGATTGTTTGATCGATCTGAAAGCGCAGGGCGAAAGCGTCGTGACGCTGATGGGAAACCACGAGGCGATGGCGCTCGCGGTCATCGACGGCAGGAGCCCCTCACAGCTGTGGTTTGCGCAAGGCGGACTGGCGACGCTTAAAAGCTACGGCGTCGCGGAGCCGCATGAGCTGCCACGCGCGCATGTGGATTGGCTGCGCGCGCTGTCCTTGCGTCACGACGACGGCCGGCGCTTTTTCGTCCATGCTGGCGTCAATCCCGCTACGCCGCTCGAGACACAGGACGACTTCGACCTGTTGTGGATCAGAGAGCCGTTCCTGTCGCATCGCGGCGACTACGGCCGCCTGATCGTGCACGGCCATACGCCGCTTCCGGATGGCGTGCCCGAGCTGCACGGCAACCGGCTGAACCTCGACACCGGCGCCGTATTCGGCGGGCCGCTGACGGCGGCGATATTCGATGAGGCGCAGACGGAGCCGGTCGGGTTTCTCCAGGCCGAGTGAGAGCTGCGACGTTCCGTCGCATGTCTTTTATGCCCCGTATGACGAGCGATTTGCGCGGTCCGGAGGCGGGCGCTGTGCCGGACCGGGGCACGCGCTATCCTTGCTTGGCGATTCGCGCTTCGGGAATTTCACCGCAAATGAAACGCAGGGCGGCAAGGTCGGAGCGCAAGCCGTCGCGGCGGTCGCAAGCAAAATCCTCCCGCTCGCAAACCGACAAGCAAGCCAGTGCCGAAGCAGCCAAAGCGTCGCGCCCGCCATCGCGCGCGGTCGTCATGCGGCTTGCCGCCGAGGTCGATGCGCTGGCGGCGCAATTGCAGGATTCGCGCGCGCGCATTTTGGATCTCGAGGCGAGGGTCGACATCGATCCGCTCACCGACGTGCTCAACCGCCGCGGTTTCGAGCGCGAGCTCAAGCGCTCGCTGGCTTACGTCAAGCGCTACGGCACCAGCGCGGCGCTGATCTATATCGATCTCGACGGCTTCAAGCCGGTCAACGACCGCCACGGCCATGGCGCCGGCGACGCCGTGCTCAAGGCGATCGCGGCGGCGCTCGTTCGCAGCGTGCGCGCCTCCGACGTGGTCGCGCGCATCGGCGGCGACGAATTCGCCGTGCTGTTGTGGAACGTCAACGGCAGCAATGCCGCCGCCAAAGCCGGCGCGCTCGAAGCCGCCGTGTATGGAACGCCGGTGCGCTGGAGCTCTTCGACGCTGGTCGTCGGCGCCTCCGCCGGCGTTGTGCTCCTCGGCGCGCTTGACACCCCCGCCGACGTCATCGCCCGCGCCGATGCGGCGATGTATGCGCGCAAGGATGAGCGGAAAGGCACCTCTTTCCTGCGCGGGGAGAAGGAGCAGGTCACGCAATGATATCCGGCGTGAGCTGGTCCTCGATGAAGGTGATGCGGTCGCGCAACTGCAGCTTGCGTTTCTTCAGGCGCTGCACCTGGATGACGTCGGAGCCCGGCGAATGCTGCAGCGCCGCGATTGCGGCGTCGAGGTCGCGATGCTCCTGCTGCAGGCGCGCCAGCTGCGCCCGAAGCTCGCGTTCTTCCTCTTTGGTCATCGCCGCCTTGGTCGCGCCGTGGTGGCGCTTGGTTCCGCGCTTGGTCCACCCCTGGGCGCCGTTTAGGCCGGTAAGTGGTTCTGGATTATCGCGTTTTGGTTAACGCCCGACAAGCCCGCATGATACTTTGGCATAGGGGAACAGTGCACAAAGGGGATTTTCCAGTGCTCCGAAAAGGAGTATGATTTGGGATGTTGGGCTGGCGTAGGTCGATCTGATTAAGCCAAGGATCTGACGCGCAAGGAGACAGGCCACATGGCGATTGAAGCGCATCTCGCGGAACTCGAAAGACGGCATCAAGCACTCGAAACCGAAATTAGCGAAGCACTCACCCACCCATCGACAGACGACCTGGAAATCGCGCAATTGAAGCGCAAGAAGTTGTACGTAAAGGACGAGATCGTGCGAATACGGCACGACGAACTCGTCCACTAAGCGGCTAAACACAGCGGTTGTTTTGTCTGCCCGTCCCCCGCGTAAGCGGGGACGCAGGGATTTTTTATTTCGAACTAGCCCTGCAGCAGGCGCACCTCGCTGTAGCGCCACTTGGTCAGATTGCCCTGGCTCTCGATTCGTCCGGCTTCCGCCAATTCCTGAATGCGTGCTGCAATCACTTCATCGCTAAGAGGAATTGAACGGTTTTTGCACGCCTGAAAGACATTGCCGACGATCAACGCCACTTTGCGCCAATTCTCCTTCAGCGTTGCGAAAATTAATTTGTCGACATCGAACTCAGTTACCGATGCAGGGAGCACGACCTCTTTCCATCGCAATGTGCTGCTGACATGATCTTCTTCGAAGTCCGGCATATCCGTCACATCCCCTTCGCCGTCTCCCGCAGCTTGAATTTCTGGATCTTGCCGGTCGAGGTTTTCGGCACGGTCTCGAACACGATGTAACGGGGGCATTTGTAGGCGGCGAGGTGTTTTCGGCACCAGGCGATCAGCTCCTCGGCGGTCGCTGCCTCGCCGGGTTTTAGCTCGACGAAGGCGCATGGCGTTTCGCCCCACTTCTCGTCGGGCTTGGCCACCACGGCCACCACCTGCACCGCCGGGTGCTTGTACAGGGCGTCCTCGACTTCGATCGAGGAAATGTTCTCGCCGCCGGAGATGATGATGTCTTTGGAGCGGTCCTTGAGCTGGATATAGCCGTCGGGATGGATGACGCCGAGGTCGCCGGAGTGAAACCAGCCGCCGGCGAAGGCCGCGGCGGTCGACGCTTTGTTTTTCAAATAGCCCTTCATCACCACATTACCGCGGAACATCACTTCGCCCAGCGTCTCGCCGTCGCGCGGCACCGCTTGCATGGTTTCCGGATCGCGCACGTCGAGCGCATCGAGCACCGGATAGCTCACGCCTTGGCGCGCTTTCTTCGCCGCCTGCTCGGAGGCCGGCAGTGCGTCCCACTCGCGGTGCCAGTCGTTGACGCTCGCCGGCCCGTAAGTTTCGGTCAGGCCGTAGACGTGGGTGACGTTGAAGCCGGCCGACTTCATCGCTGCCAGCACGGATTCGGGCGGCGGCGCCGCGGCGGTGACGAACTCGACGACGTGGGGCAGCGGCTTGCGTTCCTCTTCCGGCGCGTTGAGCAAGGTCGACATCACGATCGGCGCGCCGCACAGATGCGTCACCTTGTGGGTGGCGATGGCGTCAAAGATCGGCGCCGCGCGAACTGCCCGTAAGCAAACGTGAGTACCCGCAACCACCGACAAGGTCCATGGGAAGCACCAGCCGTTGCAGTGGAACATCGGCAAGGTCCACAGATAGACCGGATGCTTACCCATGGCGCAGGTGATGACGTTCGCCATGGCGAGCAGATACGCGCCGCGATGATGATAGACGACGCCCTTGGGATCGCCCGTGGTGCCCGACGTATAGTTCAGCGAAATGGCGTCCCATTCGTCGTTCGGCATCAGCCAAGCGAAGTCGGCGTCGCCTTGGCGTAAAAAATCCTCGTATTCGAGATTGCCAAGCCGTTCGCCAGGGCCCGTGAACTCGGGATCATCGTAGTCGATCACCAGCGGCTTGGCCTTGCAGGCGCCGAGCGCGTCTTTCACCACCTTGGAAAATTCGCGGTCCGTGATCAGCACCTTGGCTTCACCATGGTCGAGCGTAAACGCAATGATGGCGGCGTCGAGCCGGGTGTTGATCGAGTTGAGCACGGCGCCGGCCATGGCCACGCCGTAGTGCGCTTCCAGCATCGCCGGCACATTGGGCAGCACGACGGCCACCGTATCGCCGCGCTTGATGCCGCGTTTGGCGAGCGCCGAGGCAAGTTTTTTCGCGCGCGCGAAGAAATCCCGATAGGTCCACGCGCGCTTGCCGTGGATGATCGCGGTCTGGTCCGGATAGACCGCGGCAGCGCGCGCCAGGAACGACAGCGGCGTCAGCGGCTGGAAATTCGCCGCATTGCGCTCGAGATCGGTGTCGTAGGGTGTCGGCATGGCCTCCCCCGGTTGCCATGATTTTAGCCTAGCGAAAGGCAGTGGTCCCAACAATGCCGCAGCGTGGCGCCAGCGCCCGGTGAAGATCGTGAAGGTTCATGATGAATCCCGTGAAGCTTAACGTAAATCCCAACCTTGCTTTGAACTTGGAATCGAATTCAGCGATGCCTTGCCGATGCTGGTGTCGGACCAAGCTCGGTTCCTGTCAGTCACACGCGCAGGTCCGCCCGCGGCGCGGCTCTCCGACTACATCGCCATCGCGCGGCCGGACCACTGGATCAAGCACGTCCTGATCGTGCCGGGCGTGGTCTTCGCCGCGATCATGTCGCCCGCTGGATCGATCGACTATGTTTCGCTGAGCTCGCGGCTGATTGTCTGTCTGCTCGTGGCGATGGCGCTGTCGTCGGCGAACTACACCATCAACGAGTGGCTCGACGCGCCGTTCGACGCCATGCATCCGACCAAGCGGGCGCGACCGGCGGTGCACAAGCAAATGTCCGCCACCGTCGTCTTCGCGCAATATCTCCTGCTCACCGGCATCGGGCTCCTGGCGGCGCAGACGCTCGGCCGCGGTTTTGGCATCGTCGCCATGGTGTTTTCGGTATTCGGCGTGATCTATAACGTGCAGCCGATCCGCGCCAAGGATCGCGCCTTCCTCGATGTGATCGTCGAATCGCTGAACAATCCGCTGCGCTTCTTGTTCGGCTGGTTTGCGGTGACGTTGCACTTCGCGCCGCCGGTGTCGGTGCTGCTGGCCTACTGGTGCGGCGGCGCTTTCCTGATGGCGGCGAAGCGCGTGTCGGAGCATCGTGCTATCGCCGCGACCGGCGACAAGAAAACGCTGGCCGCGTATCGGCCGTCGTTCGCCATCTATACGCAATCGAGCCTGGTCACGAGCTGCGTCGTCTATGCCCAGGGCTTTGCCTTCATGATGGCGATCTTCCTCCTGAAATACCGCATCGAATATCTCGCCATTGTGCCGTTCTTCGTGGCGCTGTTCGCCGCCTATATGCATCTCGCCCTGACGCCCAATTCAGCCGCCGCGCGCCCGGAGGAGCTGATGCGCCGGCCGGCGATATTGATCGGCGCCGCGGTCACCATGGCCTTGTTCGGCGCGCTGACATTTGTCGATCTGCCGTGGCTGGACGGCCTCACCAGTTCCGATCTCATTCATCTGGCCCTGGCCCGCTGACATGTCGAGCATCGCGTCCGCCGTGCCGCGCATGAACGTTGCCGCCGTCGCGACGGCCGCATTGCTGTTCGCGGCGCTGGTGGTGCTGCTGGATGGACCGGTGTGGCTGGTCAACCTCGTTCCCACCCAGGATGGGCCGGTGCATCTGGCGCAATCGGATCTGATCGCGCGGTTCGGTTGGGGCGGCACGCTGTCGGAGCCCGCGGCGTCGTTCTATCAGTGGAATCCGCGCATCGAGCCGAACTTTGCCATCTACGCCGTGATTGCCGGCCTCATCCGCCTCACCGGCGATGCGCTGCTCGCCAATTCCATCTTCCTCTTGCTCTATGGGCTGGTCTGGGTCGTAGCCGCCTTCGCCATTGCGCACACGGAGAGCAAAAAACCGGCGCTGGCGATCCTGTTACTGCTGCCGCTCGCCTTCGGACGCTTCATTCATTTGGGTTTTTACAACTACGCGCTCGGTATGCCGCTGTTTCTGCTGTTCGCGGTGTGCCGGCGCCGGCTGGCCGGCCGGCATGACGTGGGTGCCTTGCTCGCGACCGCCGTTTTCCTGCTTGCGCTGTGCATGACGCACGTCACCGCGGCCGTGGTGGCCGGCTTGTTGCTGGCGGCGGAAGGTTTGGCGACCGCCATTGGCGCGCTGCGGCGATCCGGTCCGCGGACCGCCGCGCGAACATTTGCGATTGATGGCGCCTGGGCGTTTGCTGCGGCGCTGCCGACCCTGCTACTGGTCGGAAGTTTTCTGATCGCGTACAGCGGTCTTACGGGTGAAGTTCCCAATCGTTTGCAGCTCATTCCAAGGCTAGTGGGCGCCAGTTATCTGTTCAGCTTCACCTGGTGGGAAGTCGTCGCGCTGGCGCCTTTGCTGGGCGCCGTGGCCATTGCCGGCATCGCGACATTGCGCCGCTTCCGTTCGCTCGATCTGCTCTGGCCGGGTTTTCTGTTCCTTGTTCTTGCGCTCTCGGCATTGAATCTCGGCACTGGAGCGGCCTCGCTTTCGGAGCGGTTGGCGCCGTATACCTGGATCGCGGTCGTCCTGATGATCGCGAGCGCGCCGCTGAACGCTACGCCCGTCCGTGCGCTTGGCGTAACGGCGCTCATCGGGCTTGCCGGTCAAACCGCCATTCGCGCTATCGCCTACAAAAGCTGGGCGCCGATGCTGGATAGCGTGTACGCCGCGGGCCGCGGCCATCCCGGCGCGACTTTCGTCAATGTCGACCTCACGGCGCTGCAAAACACCGGTTTGTCATGGCGCCTGCGTCCGACGCTCCACGCCAACCAGATTGCCGCCCTTGCGGCGTACGGTGCCGGGCTGTCGTCGCCGCTGCCGTCGAAGCGCTATTTCGGTTATTTCCCGCTGCAATATGCGGAAGCCGACGATTTCATGCGCGCGATGCCGGATTGGACGCTTGAACAGGATGCGCAGTCGCTATCGTCCTTCCGCGCCGCCAATCACGGCGCGCCGCAGGTCTTGATCGTGACGGCGCCCGCCGCCGGCGGATTGAATCTCGCGAGCACAATCGGGTTCGGCGACTGCCAGACCAATCACATCGACGCACGATGGCTCGCGGTCTGCGCGCCGCAGAGCCACTGAGGCCGCGCATGCTTGCCCTCGATGAAGCTCGCGCTTCGGATTCCTCCCGACACGAGGACCACATTCGCCCCGAGGCACGCTCGACATTCGATCTGCCGCTGTCGATGCCGTTCGTGGTCGATCTCGACGGCACGCTGATCGCCGGCGATATGTTTTATAAAAGTTTTTTTGCGGCGCTTCTCCACAATCCCTTCATCGTGCTGCCGTGCATCGCATGGCTGTGGCGCGGCCGTGCCGCGCTCAAGCGCGAACTGGCGCTGCGCTGCCGCATCGATTTCGATCGTCTCAAGCTGCATCAGGACGTGTTGGCGCTGCTGTTGCGCGAAAAAGCCGCCGGCCGTTCCGTGGTGCTGGCGACGGCGGCCGACGCGCTGCTCGCTGAGCCAATTGCCGCGCGCCTTCGCGTCTTCGATCGGGTGATCGCGTCGGACGGCAGCAGCAATCTCAAAGGTTTGGCCAAGGCGCAGGCGCTGACGCAATTGTTTCCCGGCGGCTTCATCTATGCCGGCGACAGCAAGGACGATCTGCCGGTGTGGCAGCGCGCCCGCGCCATCGTCGTCGTCAATGCCCGCAAATCGATCGCGGCAGCGGCGCGCTCGCTTGGACTGACAACCCTCGAACTGACCGGCCGCATCGCTCGCCAGAGCATGATCCCGAAAAGTGGATGCCGGTTTTCGGACAAGATCATGCTCAAACGGAAAATCTAGGCCCTGATCCGATTCAATTAAATCGGATCAGGGCCTAGGCTTGCCAGCGCCGGCCAAACGGTCAAGATTCCTGACTCACCGTTCCCGGGCTCAACCCGGAAAGGCCGTCATGGACGCCCGTTCTAGCTGCTATCACGAGGTCTACGCGCGCTGGCAGCGCGATCCGCAAGGTTTTTGGGGCGAAGCTGCGGCCGCCATCGACTGGATCGAAAAGCCCAAGACTGTGTTCGATGCGAACGCGGGCGTCTACGGCCGCTGGTTCGTCGGCGGCGTTTGCAACACCTGCTTCAATGCGGTCGACCGCCATGTCGATGCCGGGCGCGGCGAGCAGACGGCGATCATCTACAACTCGCCGCTCGCCGGCCAAAAACGCGCCATCACCTATCACCGCCTGCTGACCGAGACCCAGGTGCTCGGCGGCATGCTGCGCGATCTCGGCGTGCAAAAGGGCGACCGGGTCATTCTCTACATGCCGATGGTGCCGGAGGCGGTGTTCGCCATGCTGGCCTGCGCGCGTATCGGCGCCATTCATTCGGTGGTGTTCGGCGGCTTTGCCGCGCGCGAATTGGCGACGCGGATCGACGATGCCAAGCCAAAAGTGATCCTCTCGGCAAGCTGCGGCATCGAGCCGGGCCGCATCGTCGCCTACAAGCCGCTGCTCGACGAGGCGATCAATCTGGCGCAGCACAAGCCCGACGCCTGCCTGATCCTGCAACGGCCGCAGGCGGAAGCGAAGTTGATCGACGGCCGCGATCGCGATTGGGCCGCGATGCGCGATCACGCGCTGATCCACGCGCGCTCGGCATTCGACTGCGTGCCGATGGCGGCGACCGACCCGCTCTACATTCTCTATACGTCGGGCACCACCGGCCGACCGAAGGGCGTGATGCGCGACAATGGCGGCCACATGGTCGCGCTGCAATGGTCGATGCAAAATCTCTACGGCATCGCGCCGGGCGAGGTGTGGTGGACGGCGTCGGATATCGGCTGGGTGGTCGGCCACTCCTATATCGTCTACGCGCCGCTGTTCCACGGCTGCACCACGATCCTCTACGAGGGCAAGCCGGTCGGCACGCCCGACGCCGGTGCGTTCTGGCGCGTCATCGCCGAGCACGGGGCCGTCGCCATGTTCACGGCGCCGACCGCGTTCCGCGCCATCAAGAAGGAAGATCCGAAAGGCAAACTATTCGCGCAGCACGATCTGAAAAAATTCCGCACCCTGTTCCTCGCCGGCGAGCGCGCCGATCCGCCGACGCTGGAATGGGCGGAAGCGCTTCTCAAAATCCCGGTGATCGATCACTGGTGGCAGACCGAAACCGGCTGGTGCATCGCCGGCAATCCGATGGGCCTCGGCATGCTGCCGATCAAGCATGGCTCGCCGACCGTGGCGATGCCGGGCTACGATATTCGCGTCGTCGATGAGGCGAACCACGAGGTCGCGGCCAACAAGATGGGCTCGATCGTCGTAAAACTGCCGCTGCCGCCGGCCTGCCTGCCGACCTTGTGGCAAGCCGACGCGCGCATGCGCGAAAGCTATCTCGACGAATTTCCCGGCTACTACAAAACCGCCGATGCCGGTTTCAAGGACGACGACGGCTACATTTTCGTCATGGGCCGCACCGACGACATCATCAACGTCGCCGGCCATAGGCTCTCGACCGGCGGCATGGAAGAAGTACTGGCGTCGCACCCCGACGTCGCCGAATGCGCCGTGCTGGGCATCAAGGACGAGCTCAAGGGCGAAGTGCCGTGCGGCTTCATCGTGCTCAAATCCGGCGTCAATCGGCCGCCGGCGGAGATCGAGAAAGAATGCGTGGCGCTCATTCGCGACAAGATCGGACCCGTGGCGGCGTTCAAGATCGCCATCACCGTGGCGCGGCTGCCGAAGACGCGCTCGGGAAAGATTCTGCGCGGGACGATCAAGAAAATCGCCGATGGCGATGAGTGGCAGATGCCGGCAACGATCGATGATCCAGTGATTTTGGATGAGATCGGCGGGGCGTTGAAAGGCAAAGGAATCGGCGCTTAGGCAATTTAGAATATCGGCGGCAGCATTGTCGTTGATGTGATGCGTTGGTTCGCATGGTCCGTTATGTCAGACGATCGTTGTTCTTATGTGCGCTAGTTGTATTGAACGCGCCAGTGCGCGCTCAGTCGCCCGTGAGTCCGCCGACTGGCCAGCCGCCCGCGGCACAGAACCAACCCGCTTCGCCAAACAATCCGCCGACCGCCGACGATATCTGCCGCGCCGTCGAGGAGGACGCCGCGGCGAACGGGCTTCCGGTCGAATTCTTCGCCCGGGTGATCTGGCAGGAGAGCCGCTTCAATGCGCAGGCGGTGAGCCCCAAGGGCGCGCAGGGTATTGCGCAATTCATGCCGCAGACGGCGGATTGGCGCGGGCTTGCCAATCCGTTCGATCCGATCGAGGCGTTGAAAAATTCGGCGAGCTATCTGCACGACCTGCAAGCAAAGTTCGGTAATCTCGGTCTGGCTGCGGCCGGGTACAATGCCGGTCCGGGGCGGGTGAGTGCGTGGCTCGCCGGGCGCCGTGCTCTGCCGAGCGAGACGCGCAGCTACGTTGCCATCATCACCGGCTGGACCGTCGACGAATGGGCCTCGCCGTCGCCGCCGCAAACCGCGGAGACGACGATTCCGCAAGGCGTGCCGTGCATGCGGCTCGCCAATCTGATCCTGGCGCCGAAGGAACAGGCGCAGCGCATCGCCGCTTACGTGCCGCGCTGGGGCATGCAGCTCACCGCCAACTGGTCGGAGAGCAAGGCCTGGGCGGTCTATCGCATGATCCAGAAACAATACGCCGCGCTGATCGGCGACCGCGAGCCGATCGTGGTGCGCAGCCGCGGCATCGGGCTTGGCAGCGCCATGCGCTACAACATCCGCATCGCGGACGACAATCGCGGCTATCTGGAAAAGTTTTGCAACAGGCTCATCGCCGCCGGCGGAGCGTGCGTGGTGCTGCGGAATGATCGGGGGTGACTGTGAGCCGTCATTCCGGATTGCCGCAAAGCGGCAAGTCCGGAATCCATAGCCACGATTGGTGCAGAATTGTATCGGCGGTGATTATGGATTCCGGGCTCGCGGGCTAACGCCCGCGCCCCGGAATGACGCGAAGGATTACTCGTTCTTCCCACCAAGCTGCTTGAGCTTGGCGAACACGGCGTTGACATCGAGCTCGTCGGGCTTCTTCGCCGGAGCTGGCGCTGCGGGCTCGGGCTCTTCCTTCGGCGCAGTCGTGACCGAAGCGGGCAGCAGCGTCGCGCCCTGCGCTTCGATCGGCACCGGCTTCTCCTTCGCCGCCTTCTGCACTTCGGTGTCGAGGTCGATTTGCGAGCACAGCCCGAGCGTCACCGGATCGAGCGGTGTCAGGCTCGCCGAATTCCAGTGGGTGCGGTCGCGGATCGCCGAGATGGTCGACTTGGTGGTTCCAACCAGCCGCATGATGGCGCTGTCCTTGAGCTCGGGATGGTTGCGCACCAGCCAGAGGATTGCGTTCGGCCGGTCCTGGCGGCGCGACACCGGCGTATAGCGCGGGCCCTTCTTCGGCTTCGTTTCGGGCAGGCGCACCTTCGGATCGGCGATGTGCAACTGGTGGTTCGGATCGGCTTCGGCGGCGGTGATCTCATCGCGGGTCAATTGTCCGGTGAGGATCGGATCGAGCCCTTTAATGCCCTGCGCGGCGTCGCCGTCGGCGATCGCCTTCACTTCCAGCGGATGCAGGTTGCACAGCTGCGCGATCTGGTCGAACGACAGCGAGGTATTCTCGACCAGCCACACGGCGGTTGCTTTCGGCATCAGGGGCGCGGTCGCCATAGGTAAATCTCCTCTGCGCTCCGCCCGCCTTTTGGGCGAAGCACTCAACGTCATCAAGGATGACTGGAAAGGTGATCGGAATATAAGCGGCACGGGGCGCCGGTGCAACCGCCCGAGTTCCTTGGTTTCTTGGCGCCTAGGGCATGGCCGGGGGCCAAGCGACCGGCTATTTGTTGGAATCCTGGCGGCCGATGGCGCGAAACAAGAGGAAAAAGACAAGGCCATGGGCAAGCGATTTTGGCCGACCGCCGCATTGGCAATCGCACAGTTTGGCGCTGCCACAGCGGTCCACGCGCAAGCGCAGATTTTTCCGGCGCGGCCGGTGCATGTCATCGTGCCTTTCGCCCCGGGCGGCGGCGTCGATATCGTGGCCCGATTGATCGCGCCAAAGCTCAGCGAGGTGTGGGGCCAGCCGGTGGTCATCGAAAACAAGCCGGGCGCGGTTGGGGCCGTCGCCAGCGAATATGTCATGCATCAGCCGGCCGACGGTTACACCGTGCTGATCGGTGTCGCCGGTAGTCACGCCATCGCGCAATATCTCAATCCCAATCTCGGCTATGATCCGGTGCGAGATTTTGCGGGCGTCACGGTGCTGTCGTACTCGCCGCTGATCTGCCTTGTCGCGCCGTCGTCACCGTTTCACACCATGAAAGAACTGGTCGAATACGCCAAGACGACGCCGGTGCCATTCGGCAGTCCGGGCGTCGGTTCGCAGATGCATCTGATCGGCGAGATGTTCAATCTCAACTACGGCACGAAATTCCAGCACGTCGCCTATCGCGGCGTGGCGCCGGCGATGCAGGATCTGCTCGGCGGCCATATTCCGATGGTGATGGGCGAAATGGGCTCGGCGAAGCCGCTCGTCACCTCGGGCCAGTTGCGGGCGCTCGCGGTGACCGGCACCAGGCGAAACTCAAGCGTTCCCGACGTGCCGACATTCAGCCAAGCCGGTTTTCCCAACTTCGAGGTCAACAGCTGGTTCGCTTTGTTCGTGCCGGCTGCCACGCCGAAAGCAATCGTCGACAAGATCGCCGCGGATGTGACCAAGATCGTCCGCTCGCCCGAGATCAACGCGCGGTTTGCCGACGACGGCTGGGAGCCCGGCGGCGGAACGCCTGCGGAATTCACCACAATGTGGCTTAAGACGTCGAAAGAGCTCGGCGCCGTCATCCAGCAACGCCACATCACAGTCGAATGAGGGACAGTCATGGCCGGAACGCTTGATGGAAAAGTCGCGATCGTCACCGGCGCCGGGCGCGGTCTCGGCCAGGTGATGACGCTTGGATTGCTCGAAGCCGGCGCGCGTGTCGCCGCGGTCGAGATCGATGCGCAGGCGCTCGAGGAAACCGAAAGCGCCGCCGATCAACGCGGCGCCGGCGAGCGCATCCAGGGTATCGTCGCCGATATCACGCGCGACGACAGCGCGCCGAAAATCGTGCGCGCCACCATGGAGCATTTCGGCCGCCTCGACATCCTCATCAACAATGCCGGCATCAACACCTGCCTGCTGCGCCCCGAAGGTCAGCCGGTCGGCAAATTCTGGGAGGTGACGCCGACGGAATTCCGCCGCGTCATCGACGTCAATGTGGTGGCCGTGTTTCTGATGACGCGCGCGGCGCTGCCGGTCATGCTCAAGCAAGGCTGGGGCCGCATCATCAACGTGACGACGAGCCTGGACACCATGTATCGCGCCGCTATGCAGCCCTATGGCGGCTCCAAGGCGGCGAACGAGGCGCATCTCCTCGCCATGGCGCAGGAGCTCGATGGTACTGGCGTCAGCGCCAACGTGCTGGTGCCGGGTGGCGCGGCCAATACGCGGCTCGTGTCGCGCGCCCAGGAGCCTGATCGCGGAAAGCTGATCCCGCCCGAGGTGATGGTGGCGCCGCTGATCTGGCTCTGCTCGAACGCCTCGGACGGCGTCAACGGCCAACGCTTCATCGGCATGCGCTGGGACAAGACGCTGCCGCCTGAAGAAGCAGCCAAAAATGCGGGCGCGCCGATGGCGTGGCAGCAGCTTGGACGGCAAGCGATTATGCCGGAACAGATGAAGTAATTTTCACGGCGTCCCGGACCAAAGTTCAGCCCGGCACCTTGCCCTTCACCGCGTTGGCGAAAGCTTCATAGGCGATGCTGCCGTCGGCAGAGGAGGGAAGCAGCTTGCGCAAGTGTCCTTTGAGCTCCTCGACTTCGGCCGGCGACATCTTAGCGATCACTTGTCCGGCCGGCCCGACCGGCACCAGGCTCGACTCGCAGAAATCGTCGAAGCTCGTGTAATTGACGGTGATGCGGATGACGCGCGTCTCGACCGCTTGCAGCCCGGCGCCTTCCCACAGCGTTTGCATCACCTCGCGCCGCGAGGCGTTGTCGCTGGTGCGGGAATATTCCTTGCCCATGGCCTTGAAGGCGCGGCCGACCGGCGCCAGCGGCAGGCCACCGCCGGGGATATCCCACATATAGGTAGCGATGATCCCGCCCGGCCGGACCACGCGCGCCATTTCGGCGGCGGCCTTGGCCGGATCGGGAATGAAAGAAATCACCAGCGCCATGGCGGCGGCGTCGAAGCTCTTGTCGGCGAAGGGCAGCGCCTGAGCGTCGCCGAGCCGAAATTCGGCGAGCTTTGCCGCCGGCCGCGTGCGCGCGAAGGCAAGCTGGCCCTCCGACGGATCGATCGCCGACACCGCGCGCGGCGCGGTATGCGCAATCAACTCCTCGGTGAAGGCGCCGTTGCCGCAGCCGACTTCGATCCAATGCTGGCCCTTCGGTGCATCGAGCCAGTCGAGGAATTGCACGCCAACGCGCTTGCTCCAGCGGCCCATCATCCGCTCATAGACTTTGCCATCGGAGAACATTTGGCCCGGTTCGGTCATTGGCGCCTCGGTTGGTCGGCGGGTGTTGCCTCGACCGGTGGATTGTAATTTGCTGGCCGCCCCCTTCATACCCCTCCCCCGCAAGCGGGGCGGGCAGGGAGGGAGTTGGGATGGATCGTCATGGATTTCGGCTTCACCGAGGAACAGCGGCTGTTGCGCGACAGCGTACGCAAGCTTCTGCAAAAGCACGCGCCGCCCGAATACGTGCGTAAGCACGATCGCGAACGCACCTATCCCGAGGAATTGTTCCAGGCCTGCGCCGAGGCCGGCCTTTTGGCGCTGCCGTTCCCCGAACAATACGGCGGCGCCGGCGGCAGCGTCCTCGACATGGTGATCGTCGCCGAGGAGATCGCGCGCGTGTCCGCCGATCTGGTGATGGCCTATACCGGCGGCATCTTTTGCGGGCTCAACCTCGTTCGCATGGCGTCGGAGGAGCAAAAGCGTCACTGGTTGCCGAAATTTCTCGCCGGAAAAATCAAGTTCTCGATCTCGATGTCGGAGGCCGACGCCGGCTCCGACATCGGCGCCATGCGCACGTCGGCCGTGAAAGACGGCAACGAATGGGTGATCGACGGCCAAAAACTCTGGGCGTCCACGGCCGGCGCCAAGAACAACGTCATCAATCTTTATGTGAAGACCGATGCCAAGGCGCATTACCGCCAGGGCCTATCATTGTTTCTCGTCGACAACGACACGCCTGGGCTCACCTTGCGTAAGCTCGACATGCTCGGCCGCCGCGCCACCGGCACTTACGAACTCACATTCGACAAGGTGCGCGTGCCGCCCGACCGCCTGATCGGCGGCGAGAATAAGGGGTGGGACTGCGTGATGTCCGGCCTGCAGGTCGAGCGCGCCACGTCGTCGGCCGGCAATGTCGGCGCGGCGCAGGCGGTGGTCGATCTCGCCGTGCAATATGCCAAGGACAGAAAGCAGTTCGGCCGGCCGATCGGCTCCAATCAGGCGATCGCCCACATGCTCGCCGACATGCAGACCGAGGTCGAAGCGGCGCGTACTTTAATGTGGCGCGCCGCGTGGATGGTGTCGAACGGCCAGGACGCGTTGCGCGAGATCACCATGGCAAAGCTCGTCACCTCGGAAACCTACGTGAAGATCGCCAGCCAGGGCATGCAGGTGCTCGGCGGCTTCGGCTACAGCGCCGAGTTCGACATGGAACGCCACTTCCGCGATTCCCGCGCCGCGACGATCGCGGCGGGCACGTCGCAGATTCAGCGCAATCTGATTGCGAATTTGATGGGGCTGAAGGTGCAGTGAGGCCGCACCTTTAGAGCGCCGCCTATCCCGTCACCTGAGCAGCGACGTTTATGGCGAATTAGGCAACTTTACAGGATCGGAGCACAACAGAACAACCTGCTTGCCTGGCGGGATCGTGCCAACGAGGGTCCCCCCGCCCAGATCGGCCGAGCGAGCGATAATATAGCAAGCTTCGATTTGCCCCACCTTGTCTCCAGCATACGTCAAAAGATATCCCGGCCAATAGTTGCTGCCGTCGCGCAGGGGGGCTATCGGCTGTAGGGAGAAAGGTGACGCTGGCGGCTTATCAGGTTGCGGCTTATCGGACGCAGGCGCCTGGGCGTTGGCGATTTGCGTGATAAGTACCAGTGCTGTTGGTACCGCTATTGCAATCTTGCGCATCATAGCCCCCATCGATCGGGGCGTCCGTTTGCTCACCGGCGTTTTCTGATGATGTCCGGTCCGACGTCCCTGCTTGCTATCATAGGTTGATAGAGCTATTGTTTCTAGAGTTATCTTTAGTCGGGGGGGCGTCCGTGAGTTTCTATGCGATCATACTTGATTGGGACTATCAGCATACCAACCCCATGCTGCGGTTGATCGCAACCGATCCCAACAAACAGCCGCTTGAAGCGATAAACGATCGGGATCCGGCGGGCTCATACTCGTCAATCATCCGCAGCGCATTTCAAATTGCTCAGGTTGAGCGGCATAACATCCGAAACGACTACGACGGCACCGTAAATGATGCGCACATCTGCCAAGTGACGGCAAATGCACAAGGGGCGCAGTTGGCGGCTGCTGCAGGTCCCAAGACCGGCGCCAGACGTCCCAAGAATAGGTGAATGCCGTGAAGCGTCTATATTGTCGAGTAGGAATTCTCGCTTCACTTTGCATCGCCGCCGCGACATCGGGTTGCGGCCCCGATCCGCAACTTGTACGGCGATCGGCAAATGATCCGATATTGCCTCCGGGCTCGACAGCGCCCATTCTTTCCATAAGCTCGATCCCGAACGCGGACAGTGGTGACGCGAACAAGGCGGCAGCGGCTGCGCCTGGTCCTGCGCCCGCCTCCGGGCCAAGTATCAAGATCGCATTGACCGATCCAAAGGCTAATCAGCTGGCGGATATAAAAAAGGCATTTGACAAGCCCGTAGACAACAAATCGCCAACCCCCGATTTAACCACGCTAAAACGAACGGTCATATTGACAATTGCTAAGGGTACGTATCGTCCTGCGGACCGTCTGGTGAATTTAACGGTCAGGATCAGGCCGACGAATTTCCTCTTCTCCAACCTCACAGACTTTAAAACTGAGTATACTTCCGTTGACGTCGCCAAACTTGATCTCAATCAAACCAACTCAGTATCGGCTAGCGTCAGTCCCACGTTCACCGGTTCGTTGGTGGGCAGCGGTCAGTTCGGCGTCACTGCCGGCAAGACACTCGACGAACAAGCTACCGTGAGCGTTCGCCCGGAAATCCTGAACGTTAATGTCGAAGGTCGCGATCTTGTGGTCTACCGCGAGGCGGATCGTGGGAGTGATCTGGCCGGCAATACGTTGATCCATATCGTCGTGCGGGCGATGCCGCCAAAAACCGTGATTGAATTTCCTTTGGTGGCGACCGACGTTGCCTTGGTGTCGAAGGACGGCGCCGATTTGCCGCCGCAACCCGCTCCGAACGACGGAGATAAGGTCTCGATAACGACGGATGTGCTGAAACTCCTACGGGCCGATGATTTTCTAGCGGATGTCTCATTTCAGTATGTTAAGCGCCACGTCGTGCTCGGGCAAAACACATACGCGGAATATAAGCAGACTGTCGAATTCGAGACCGGACAGTGTTCTTTGAGGGGCGCGGTGGTTATTCCGGCGGGAGACGTTTACGTACCTTTGTACGCGATAGTGTCGCGGGAAATCGGTCGGCAAATCGGCATATCGGACACGCTCACCGACGTTAATACCATGCGCCCATTGTATTTCACCGACTATGTGACGGCTGATCGAATGGCCCATTGGATGATGCGGCAGCAGGCATTGCAAATTGGTTCTCGGCGGCTCGGCTTCGGGCCAGGCTCGGATCTTTCCGATATTAAGCCATACCCAAAGCTGGTACCGATGTTGTCCAATCTTACACCGCCTCTCCGCGCGCCTCGGTCGGGCACGGTTGTCTGCTCGGACCCACCGGTCGTTTCTTCCGCTGAATAGCCCATGCTCGCCCACGCTTTGATTGCGGCCTACACCCGGGACGGCGTCGTTGGCATATCGATATGCTCGGTGCGGAGCGGTTTGAGCGCATCGGGAATGGGCGCCGACCACCACGGGCCGCGCCGGGGGCGCAGGCAGTGCCGGGGCCCCCTGACGCGAACGGATTGGTGCGCACCGGTACTTCGGTTCGCTGAAGGGATCTCGGAGAGAAAAATATTATTACCCAACCTTCGGTCTGACATAGTGCGATACTAGGCGGAACATGCGCCCGGTCTTGCGTTGCTCGAGCATGCACGATCCAGTCGGCGCTACGCGTGATCGCGAACGCCGCGGTGAAGGCTAGGCGCGGGATGCTGATCCCGTCGAGCATTACTTTCACATTGGCTGGAAGCCGCCGGCCCGGCGGGAGGCGACATCGGCGACGCGTTGCTCCGGATGTGAGGCAAACTCTAGCCCGCTCGCCGCGCTCATGCATACGGCGCTCTTGGTCGGCACGGCTCAGCATGATCTACGCAACTACGACGCCTTCGAGCCCGGGTCTCAGGCCGGAGGTCACTTCATTCCGCCGCTTTCTTCGCGCCGACGTTCTGAATCGCCGCCCACACCCGGCTCGGCGTTGCCGGCATGTCGATGTGGTCGATGCCGAGCGGTTTTAATGCATCGAGGATGGCGCCGATCACCGCGGGTGGCGCGCCGGTAGCGCCGGCTTCGCCGGCGCCTTTGACGCCGAGCGGGTTGGTTTTCGCCGGCACCTCGGTCAGCTCCGAGACAAGATCGGGAAAATCCTCGGCGCGTGGCATGGCGTAGTCCTGGAAGCTGCCGGTGACGAGCTGGCCTTCGGCGTCGAACACGATCGCTTCCATCAGCGCCTGGCCGACGCCTTGGGCGACGCCGCCGTGGATTTGGCCTTCGCAGAGCAGGTGATTCATGATCTTGCCGACGTCGTCGACCGCGGCGTAGCGGGCGAGCGTGACGAAGCCGGTTTCCGGATCGACTTCGACTTCGCAGACGTGGCAGCCGTTGGGATAATTCGGCGGCTCGGCGGCGAAGGTGCCCGACGCTTCCAGCCCGACATCGAACTGCGGCGGCAGCATCGCCGGGCGATAGAACGCCTTCGCCACGTCGGTGAGCTTCATGGCGCGGTCGGTGCCGACGATGCGGAACGAACCGTCCTTGAACTCGATGTCGCCTGAGGCGGCTTCCATCATCATCGCCGCCATGGGTTTTGCTTTCTCGATGATGTTGTCGGCCGCCTTTTTCAGCGCGTTGCCGCCGACATGCATGCTGCGCGAGCCGTAGCTGCCGCGCCCGATCGGCACCGCGTCGGTGTCGCCCTGGACGAAGCGGACGTTCTCGAACGGCACGCCGAGCCACTCGGTCACCATCTGCGCATAGACGGTCTGATGGCCCTGGCCGTGCGAATGAGTGCCGGCAAGGATGGTGAGCATGCCGCTCGGATCGAAGCGCAGCACCATGCGGTCGTTGAACACGGCGGCCTCTTCGAGGAAATAACCGATGCCGCGGCCGCGCAGCTTGCCGTTCTTCTTCGATTCCGCGGCGCGCTTGGCAAAGCCGTTCCAGTCGGCGACTTTCAGGCACTCGTCCATGACATGGACGAAATCGCCGCTGTCATAGGTGATGCCGGTCTGAATCTTGTGCGGCATGGCGGACGACGGAATGAAATTGCGCCGCCGGATCTCGATCGGATCGATGCCGATCACGTTGGCGGCGCGGTCGAGCAGTTGCTCGATCAGGTAGGTCGCCTCCGGCCGCCCGGCGCCGCGATAGGGCGCCAGCGGAATGGTGTTGGTGAACACCGCCTTGCCGACGCAATGCACCGCCGGGACCTGATAGACGCCGGGCGCGAGCCGCATGGCGAACAGCGGCACCACCATCGAGGCGCCGAATACGTGCGAGCCCATGGCGTGCAGGGCATTGACGCGCAGCCCCAAAACCTTGCCGTGCTCGTCGAGCGCCAATTCGCCGGTGACAACCTGGTCGCGGCCTTGCGAGTTGCCCAAGAGCGCTTCCGAGCGCGTCGACACCCATTTCACCGGCCGGCCGCCGACCTTGCGCGACGCCCAGACCACCAGTGCGTCTTCCGGATAGCCGCCGTGCTTCATGCCAAAGCCGCCGCCGACGTCGGGCGAAATGACGCGCAGCCTTGTCTCGGGAATTTTTAGCACCTGGCCAGCAACCGTCGAGCGGGTGCCATGCGGGTTCTGCGACGTCGAATAGAGCGTGTAATTGTCGCCGTCGGGATGATAGTGCCCGATTGCGGCGCGCGTCTCGATGGAGTTGGCGGTGATGCGGGAATTGTTGAGCTTGAGCGTGACGACGTGCTTGGCCGCGGCAAGCGCGGCGTCGGTCGCATCCTTGTTGCCCATCATCAGCGTGAACGAGACATTGTTCGGCGCCTCGTCCCATATCGCAGGCGCGCCGGACTTCACCGCATCCTCGACGGTGATCACCGCGGGCAGCGGCTCGTAGTCGATCTCGATCA
Source organism: uncultured Alphaproteobacteria bacterium (assembly GCA_963821175.1). Taxonomy (GTDB): domain Bacteria; phylum Pseudomonadota; class Alphaproteobacteria; order Rhizobiales; family Xanthobacteraceae; genus BOG-931. Next base: position 119,307 of record CAWGCU010000007.1, on the reverse strand, counting down.
GCTCGGCGGCGTTACGCGCCTGCACTTGCGTCTCGGCAACCACAAAGGCGACGCGCTCGCCGACCGCGCGCACCTTGCCGACCGCCAGGATGTTGAGCGGCGAACGAAATCCCTTCGGGCCGCCCATATCTTCGGGCATCGGCGGGGCGAGCGGACCGAGCTTGTCGGCTTGCACATCGGCGCCGGTCAGCACCGCGAGCACGCCGTCGGCGGCCTTAGCCTTGGCGGCGTCGATGCCTTTGATGCGCGCGTGGGCGTGCGGCGACATGATCACGACGCCGTAGCATTGGTGCGGCAGCTCGAAATCGTCGACATAGCGGCCACGGCCGGTGATGAAGCGCGGGTCCTCGACCCGGGGCACAGGCTGACCGATGCCGAACTTGCTCACTTAAGGCCTCCACGACGGTTCTCATCCTCCCCGGCTCTCGCCGGGGGAATGAAAACTATACTTGCGATTAAGGGCGATGAGAATGGACGGTTCGGCAGGGGCAGATGGCCGGGCGCGCCCGCACGAGTTGCGGCCGAGCACGCGATTTGCCCGGTTCGGCGTCATTCGCCGGCCGCGCCGCGATCGGCTTACGACAATTCATCTGCTAAAGATTATCATTGGCCCTACAGGTGATTCGATTCGAATCATGAAAACTCTGATCGTCGGGATCGCGCGATCGGGCACGTCGGCCCTCTATTTCAAGCTCAGACAGGCACTGCCGGAAACCACCTGGTGCCTCTACGAGCCGCCTTGCTTTGACCCGTTGGATCCTGGTGGATCTCCAAATGTGCTGGCAAAGATCGTCATCGGACCGCCCGGTGAGTTCGATTGCACGAGTTTCCGCCAATTCGACAAAAAGATCATGATCGTCCGCGATCCGCGCGACAACGTCATCAGCCGCGTTCTCTACGGTCCGTGTGCGACGGAAGTGTTTCGCAGGGATAAGGCGAAGATCGCCGTTTTTACGAGGGCGTTGCTCTGCAAGGAGGACAACCCCGGCAGCATATCCGTGTTGGAGTTGATCGAGTTGTTTCGCCACCTCATCGGTCGAAATTCGGCGCGGCAACCATCGCTGCTTTTCGATCTGGCGCTGGACCTCCACCGGACGAATAACGACTTCCTGGTCTATAAGTATGAAGACTTCATCGCCGGCCGCTACGCGGCCATAGAGGACTATCTCGGTATCGAACTGCCCGGCGGCGACGCCGACGTCACCGCGCAGTACGAGCACGTCGTACGCACCAAGGCGGCGAACGATTGGAAAAACTGGTTCACGGCAGACGATGTGGAATATTTTCGGCCGTACCTTGCGTCCTTCATGCGGGCTTATGACTATCCCGACGACTGGACGCTTGCCGCCGAGCCGCATATCAGCCCCGAGCATGGCTCGGAATTCGTCCGGCGCAGTGTCGCAATTCGGAGCCGGCCGGAAAAGAAACTGACAGATCCACGGGCGGCGTAACGCTGCACGCACGCCTTACCCATTCGAACCATCCTTGCACTTCGATGCGCGACGGCCGATGCTCTCCGGTATTTTGCGGAAACCATGATGGCAAACGATCTGGGCGTGACTGAAGGTCTGGCCAAGCTCGTCGTGGAGACGCGCTGGGAGGATTTGCCGCCGCAGGTGACCCATCAGGCCAAGCGCTCGCTGATGAATTTCTTCGCCGTGGCGCTGACCGGCTGCCGCGATCAGACCTTCGAGACCGCGCTGGCCTCGCTTGCAATGTTCTCCGGTGGCAAGCAGGCAACCTTGATCGGCCGGCGCGAGCGCATCGATGCGCTCAGCGCCGCGTTCCTCAACGCCGCCGGCGCCAATGTGCTCGACTTTTGCGACACCCACGTGCCGACGGCGATCCATCCAACCGCACCGCTGGCGCCGGCGCTGTTGGCGCTCGCCGAGCTCAAGGCGGTAAGCGGCCGCGATCTCATTCTCGCTTTCGTGCTCGGTCAGGAAGTGGAGTGCCGCATCGGGCTGGCGATGTCGCCGAGCCATTACAACAAAGGTTGGCACATCACCGCGACCTGCGGCGTGTTCGGCGCCGCCGCCGGCAGCGGCAAGCTGTTGGCGCTGAGCCCGGCGCAAATGGTGTGGGCGCTCGGCACCGCCGCGACCCAAGCCGCCGGCCTCTGCGAATGCCTCGGCACGCCGGCAAAAAGCGTCGGCGTCGGCAATGCCGCGCGCAACGGCCTGTGGGCGGCGCTGTTGGCGGAAAAAGACTTTGCCGGGCCGGCCGAACCGCTCAACGGCGTGCAGGGTTATTATCACGCGCTCGGCGAGGCGCCGAAGCTGTCGGCCCTGACCGAGGGCCTCGGCGAAAGCTGGGAAATCATGCCGACGTCGTACAAGCCCTATCCGTGCGGCTTCGTCATGCATCCGGCGATCGATTGCGTGCTGGACTGGCGGCGCGAAAATCCCACGGCGGTGGTTGAGAAGGTCGTGGTAACCGGCAACCCGCTGATGGCGACCCGCGCCGACCGGCCGAATATTGCCACCGGTCGCGAATCCCAGGTCAGCGTGCAACACGCCGTTGCCGCCGCATTGACCTTCGGCAAGGCCGGCCTCGAACAGTTCACCGATGCCTGCGTCAACGATCCGGCGATACGGGCGCTGCGCGGCAAGGTCGAGGTGTTGCGCGACGAAAAATATCCGACCATCGCCGCGGCGGTCGAGATCACCACCGCCAATGGCGAAACGCATTATCTGGTGCAGCACGCGGCGCGCGGCAGCGATGCCAATCCGATGACGGACCGCGATCTTGAGGAGAAATTGCGCGACGCGGCCTCAAGCTGGAATCCTCGCCACGATATTGCGCCGCTGATCGACGCCATCTGGCAGGTGGACAAAAGTTCGGATGTTGCACAGCTCGCAGCCATGACGGTGCCGCACGAGTGAGTTGTCATGAAAATCTACCAAGGCAAACGCACCATCGACGGGCTGGTCGTGACCGTCAACGGGCAGCCGCTCGGCGAGCATTACGAGGTCAAGCGTTTCACCAAATTCGGCTTCGAATGGACCTACGAGGGCGACAGTCCGCGGCAGCTCGCGCTGGCGATTTTGGCGGATTACCTCGGCGACAATGCCAGGGCGATCCGGCTGTCCGAGCCATTCATGAAACTAATCGTGGCCAATCTCGACAATGATTGGCAGCTTTCCGGCGCCGAGATCGACGCTGCCGTCCGCAGCATCGAAGCGGGCTGAGGCAGTTCGCTCGCGCGTCTCGATATGATAGTGTTGCGGCCAACAAGAAAAGGCGGGCTCGGCCACGGCAGCCCAAGGGAGTCCAGACAATGATCACGCAGCGGCAAATCGACTTCCGCAACGAATACCGCTCCCGCATCGTCGGCTGGTACAACGGCTATTTCCATGTCGTGCTGATCTACGCCATGGGCGCGGCGGCGTTGTACATCTACGTCTCGCACATTCATAACGTGACCTGGCTGGAATGGCTCACGGTGCCGCTGACCTTCGTCTTCACCAATATCTTCGAGTGGACGGTGCACAAATACGTCATGCACCGGCCGGTGAACATCAAAGGTTTGCGCGCGATCTACGAGCGGCACACGCTCAATCACCACCAATTCTTCAGCGACGAGGAAATGCGCTTTCGCGACGACAAGGATTGGCGCGTTACGGTGTTTCCGCCCTATGCGCTGGTGGTGTTCACCCTGATGTCGATCCCGGCCGCCGCCATTCTCGGCCTCGTCTTCACGCCGAATGTCGGCTGGCTGTTCATGTGCGTCACCACCGGCATGTATCTGATCTATGAGTTCATGCATTTCTGCTGCCACCTGGACGAAGGCTGGTTCGTAAAGCACTTTCCGTTCGTCAACACGCTGCGGCGCCATCACACCGCGCACCACAATGCGCGGCTGATGATGGAAGTGAACATGAACCTGACCTTTCCGATCGCCGATTGGGCGTTCGGCACCTCCGATCTCGATCGCGGTCTGCTCGGCCATCTATTCAACGGCTATTCGACGCGCCACCTCAAGGGCCGCCTGCGCGCCCGGCCGAAGGGGCCCGAAGAGGCCGCCGCTATGCCGGTTGGTGCCAATTAGGCAGAGAAGAGCGTCGCCATGCCGACCGATGTCAAAGCGGCCGTGTCCGCCGTCGTGATCCTGGTAGCGCTTGGGCTCGCGTTCTGGAGCGGCTCGCCGATCCGGCCGGAATTCGACAAGTTCGTGCTGTTCACCGCCGTCTTTTTTGTCGTCGCCATGTGGATTTTTCCCGAGGCCGGCGGCAAGAAGGGCGCCAAGAAACGTTAGTGCAGTCGTCTGAGAACGGGGAAGGGAATCGATGAATAACGCGGTCAACAACAAGCGCGTGTTTTGCGTCCAGCCGCACCGGCCGATCGGGTTTGGCGAAATGCTCGGCAAGCGCGGCGACATCCGGCTCGACATGCTCGAGCAGAAGAGCCCGGACGCGGACGCGCTGGAGATTCTCGGCGCCGCGCACGCCTATCAGATGAGTTCGGCCCGCGACGAACTGGCCCGACACTACCACGCCGGTCCCGAGCTGTTGGGCCGGACGCCGAACCTTCTCATCGTCTCCACCAATGGCGCCGGCTACGACACGGTCGATATGCGCGCTTGCACCGAACACGGCGTGCTGGTGGTCAATCAGTCCGGCGGCAATGCGGAAGCCGTCGCCGAGCACGTCATCGGCATGATGCTGTGCCTGATCAAGCGCATGAACGATTCCGACCGGGCGCTGCGCACCGGCACATTGAAGAACCGCAACGACTATACCGGCCACGAAGCCTACGGCCGCACCATCGGTATCGTTGGCCTCGGCAATGTCGGTAAGCGCGTCGCCGAGCTCGCCGGCATTTTGTTCAAGATGAAGGTCTTGGCCTACGATCCCTATCTGCCGGCCGATGTGGTGCGCACTCGCGGCGCCGAAAAGGTGGAGCTCGACGAGCTGCTCAAGCGCTCCGACTTCGTTTCCATCAACTGCCCGCTCACGCCGGAAACCCGCAACCTGATGGGCGCACGCGAATTCGCGCTGATGCGGCCGGACGCCTATTTCATCACCACGGCACGCGGTTCGATTCATGACGAGGAGGCGCTAGAAAAGACGCTGCGGGACAAGAAAATCGCCGGTGCCGGTCTCGACGTCTGGGAGAAGGAGCCGCCGCCCGCCAGCCATCCGCTGATGAAATACGACAACGTCATGGTGACGCCGCATATGGCCGGCGTGACCCATGAGGCGCGCGCCCGGATGGGCCGGATCGCTGCCGAGCAGATGCTCGATGCGCTCGACGGCAAGCCGGTGCCGCGCATCATCAATCCGCAAGTGTGGCCGGCCTACGCCAAGCGCTTCGAGCGCGCTTTTGGCTTCAAGCCAAGCGAGCCGCCGAACGAGCCGAATTGGCACGCGTCCGAGAAGCACGGGTGACCTTGTCGCGTGGCCGGCACGGCGGCTGACGGTGTAAGGATTTCAAGAATACGTCGATCGGGAGGCGCCGTTGTTCCATTCGCTCAAGACTGCTGGTGTCGCCGGATTGCTGCTCGCCGTGTCGCTGGCGCAGGCCGCCGCACAAGACCATCCGTGGCTCGATCCAAAACTGCTCGAGGCCGCCAAGGCCGAGGGCGGCGAGATGACTATCTATTCCGACACCAACGAGGGCGAAGGCCTGCCGCTATTCAAGCTTTTCGAGGCCGCGACCGGCATCAAGACCAATTACGTGCGCGGCGCCGATCCGCCGCTGATGGCGCGCATGGTGGTGGAATTCCGCGGCAACCAGAAAGCCTGGGACGTGGCGCAACTCGGCACCATGGACAAGATACCGGCGCAGCTTTTGCTGCCGTTCGATCCGCCGGAAGCCAAGAACATTTCGCCCGACGCGCGCGACAAGGACCGGCGCTGGTACGGCCTCTACGCCAATTACAACGCGCCGGCCTACAACACGCAGCATGTCCAGGCCGCCGACCTGCCAAAAACCTACGCCGATTTCGTGCAGCACAAGGACTGGGCCGGCCACGTCGCCATCGACGGCACCGACAGCGAATGGCTCTGGGCGATGGTCCAATATTACGGCGACGACAAAGCCACGGCGCTGATCAAGGACATCGTCGCCGCGATCCAGCCGGTCACCACCGACGGCCATCTGGCGCAGGCGCGCTCGGTCGGCTCCGGCGAGTACTGGGTGTCGCTGAACAATTTCGTCAATCTCACCATGAACGTGAAGCTTGCCGGCGGGCCGATCGACTATTTCCCGCTCGATCCGGTGGCGCTGACGTTTGGCGCCGTCGGCATCAGCGCCAAGGCGCCGCATCCGAACACCGCGCTCTTGGCGGCAAACTTCTTGCTCAGCCAGGAGGCCCAGACCTTCCTCGCAAAATTCGGCCGCATCCCGACCCGCGCCGACGTGCAATCCAACCCGCCCGGCATCGTCGCCGCCATCAACAAGAAGAAAGTCATCACCGTGCTGCTGACGGCCGATGAAGAGCACAAATGGCAGAAGCGGTTCGACGAACTGTTCAAGGGGCGGTGAAGTAGTCCGCGTCGCTGTCACTGCGGAAGATGGAAGGCGAATGTCTCTGACCCGGACGCTAGTGCATGCGGCTCCCTCTCCCCGAGGGGGAGAGGGTGGGGGTGAGGGGGTTCCGACCTCTCGGCCCGAGCCCCCTCACTCCTCCCTCTCCCCGCTGGGGAGAGGGAGGAGCAAGCGGCGAGACGGTAGCCTGTGACCGCGGCCGACGGATCCGTAAACTTTCTAACTGAAACGGCGCACCCTTCGCGCTGGCGCCAGCCGAATATCTTGCTGATCGTCTGCGTCGCCATCGGCATCTGGCTGGTGCTGGTGCCGGTCGCGGCGCTGCTCGTCACCGCGTTCACCGAAGACACCGGACTGGGTTTTGGCGCCTTCACGCTCGATAATTTCGTCGAGGCCTATGCCTCGACGCGCATCCTGCGCCTCTTCGCCAACTCGGTCGTCTACGCGCTCGGCACCGCCGTCGTGACCTTCTTCATCGGCGGCTTCGTCGCCTGGGCGGTCGAGCGCACCGATGCGCCGGGCCGCACGCTGTTTCACAATCTGGCGCTGCTGTCGTTCGCCGTTCCCGGCCTGCTTATGGCGATGGCGTGGATCTTCGTGCTCAGCCCCAATATCGGCTGGGTCAATGCGGTTGCGAAATCCGCATTCCACCTGAGCAGCGCGCCGGTCAATATCTACACCATGGCCGGCATGATCTGGGCGCTGTCGAGCCATTATTTTCCGCTGGCTTATCTCGCCATCGGGCCGGCGTTGCGCGCGCTCGACGTGCGCATGGAGGAAGCCGGCCTGATGTCCGGCGGCCGTTACTGGCACGTGCTGCCGAAGATCACGCTGCCGCTGCTGCGCCCGGCGATACTCTCCGGCCTGCTGCTGCTCTTCATCATGGGCATGTCGTCCTACGAAGTGCCGCGCCTGATCGGCCGGCCGGCGCGCATCGACGTCTTCACCACGGAAATCCAGAGCGCCACCTCAAGCGCGCCGCCGGCATTCGGCGTCGCCAGCGCGCTGAGCCTGACCCTGCTGCTGACCTGCATCGTCGCGGTCTATTTCTATCGCCGCGCCACGCGCAACGCCGAAGCCTTCGCCACCATCACCGGCAAAGGCTACAAGCCGACCCGCATCGAGCTCGGCCGCTGGCGCTGGCCGGTGGCGGGCGCCATCGGATTCATGTTCCTGATCGCGCTCGGGCTGCCGCTGTTCACGCTCGCCTGGCAGTCGTTCTTCCGCAACTTGTCGCAGCCGTTCATGGGCTCGCCGGCTCAGGCGACCTTGGAGAACTATCGCTTCATCCTCAGCTATCCGGTGTTCCTCAACGCGGTGCGCACCAGCGTCGTCGTCTCCGCCATGGCGGCGACATTCGTCGTCGCGCTCACCTTGGTGATGGCGTGGATGGCGCGGCGCTCGGCGTCGCGTTTCGCCTGGCTGCTCGATGTGCTGGCGTCGGCGCCGATCGCGATCCCGAGCGTGATCGTTGGCGCCAGCATCCTGTTCACCTATCTGGTCGTGCCGATCCCGATCTACAACACGATCTGGATTCTGTTCGTCGCCTACGTGACGCTGTGCCTACCCTACGGCATGCGCTTTGCTTCGAGCGGGATTACGCAAATCCACCGCGAGCTGGAAGAAGCCGCGCAAGTCTCCGGCGCGACGCTCGGCCAGATTTTCCTGCGCGTGTTGTTGCCGCTGATCCTGCCGTTCCTGCTCGCGGCCTGGATTTACGTCTTCGTGCTCTCGGTGCGCGAGCTTGGCGCCTCGGTCTTCCTGGTCGGGCCGGGCACCAGCGTGCTCGGCACCGTCAGCCTCACCATGTGGGAGGAGGGCGGCAGCTACGGCGCCGTCGCGGCGCTCGGCGTGCTGCAAATCCTGCCGCTGCTTGTGATCGTTGCTGGGCTGCGCTGGCTGGAGATGCGGGTGCAGCGGCGCGGGCAGGCGGGCGCCACGAAGAGCTAGCCCGTATATTCCAAAATATGCATGCCCTGGCCCCAGCGATCGATCAGATAAAGGCGTCCTTCCTCGTCTGAGCCGATGTCGTTCGACTGGATGCCCGGCGTGCCGTCGGGCCGCTCCGGCACGTAGCAGCCGACTTCTTTCGGATGCAGCGGATCGCTGACGTTCACCGCGCGCAGCCCGGCGTTGAAATAGGTCAGGAACACGATGTCCTTCCACGGCCCCTCGGCCGGCAGGTTCTCCAAAATGTTGTGCGCGCCGAAGCGGCCGGGGCGGTCGTAATATTTTTCGCGGTCGGGCATGAAGGTTGCGACCGGCAGCGGGTTCGTTTCATCGCGCGCGTCGATCACCCACATGAATTGCGCGTCCCAGAATTTCTCTTTTGAGCGCGCCTCGTCGGTGACGATGAGATAGGGCCGGTCGCCGAGCGGCCAGCAGGTGTGGGTAGAGCCCGGAAACGGCGGCGACCATTTGATGTGGCCGACGAGCTTCATGGCGCGCAGATCGGTGCAGTCGATGATCGACATGCCGCCGCCCCACCACGCGCAATACATGCGGTTGCCGCGGATCATCGGCGGGCCGTGCAAGGTGACCGCTTCCTCGGCCGGCATCGGATCGTTGCCGACTTCGTCGGAATCCGTCTTCATCCACGGCAGGCCCCAGATGCTGATCACCTCGGGCTTGAGCGGATCGCGGATATCGAGCGTCCAGATCACGCGCTTGTTCCAGCCCGGCGCGTCGTTGGGCATGAAGGCAAGCCCGCGCTCGAGATCGACGCCGAAGCGGTGCGGGCCGGAGCCCGGCATGTCGTAGAAGCCGATCGGCTTTGGCGCCGCCGGCGTCGAGACGTCGAAGATGAAAAAGCCGGCGCGCGCGTTCTTGCCCTTGTCGCCGGCGAGCCGTTCCGAGTTCACGTAGAGCAGATCGTCGCCGACGATGCGCAGCTTGTGGCAATGGATGCCGGGCGGCGCGCGGAATTCGCCGACTTTTTTCGGCGCCGTCGGATCGCGCACGTCGTGCACGGTAAAACCTTCCGGGCCGTTGTAGCTCGAGCCGCCGACCGCGCCGACATAGGCATGGCCCTTGTGCACTTGGACGAGGCTGCCGCCGCCCCAGGCCGCCGAGGCATCGTGGCCGAGCAGCCGGAAGTTTTTTGCTTCTGCGGGGGTGGTGGCGGGCATTTTTGGCTCCTCACTTGTTCACGAGCGTCATGGCGCGATCATAGTAGCTGAGATCGATGTAGCGTTGCGGATCGGACGGCGCGCCGCCTTCGACCTCGGCGCGCAGCGCCAGCACGTTCTTGAAGCCGGCCATGTCGAAAGCGGCATCGCGGGCAAAGCCGAAGCCGGGCTCGGCCATCAGCGCGAGACTTTTTTCGGCGACATCCTGCGGCAGCTTCAGCTTGTCGACCAGAATGGCCGCGGCCTCGGCGTGGTTGTTCGGATCGAGCGACCAGCGCAGCGCCTCGACGAAGGCGGCGAGATAATTTTCCAGCGTCGCCGCATTGTCGCGCGCCCAGGCGCGGCGCACGAAGGCGCCGCCGGCCTGATAGGGGCCGAGCATGTCGGTGGTGCGGCCGAGGCTGCGCATGCCTTTGGCCGCGGCTTGCAGCGAGTAGGGCAGGTTGAGGATGGCGCCGGCATTATTCTTGTCGTCGAACATGGCTTTGAGCCGCCGCTGGCCGTTGCCGACCGGATTGAGCGAATAATCCGCGCCGTCCCGCAGCCCGTGCTGGCCTAAGATTTTCCTGGCCTGCAGCGCATAGGCGGTGTTGGTGGCATCGACGACGATGGCCTTGCCGCGGATGTCGGAAAAATCCTTGATCGTGTCCTGGACGTAGAACTCGTTGGTGCCGCTGTCGCCGCCGGAGACGATCACGATGTCGATCTTGGCGACGTCGATCATGGCCACCGCGTTGTCGACCGCCGAATGCACGATGTCGACGGTGCCGCCGGCAAGCCCTTCGCGCTGGCGCTCCGAGCTTTCGGTGAATTCGAGCTCGACCTTCAGGCCACGCCTGGCGAAGAAGCCGCGATCGAGCGCCACATAAAACGGCAGCGAGCGCGCGGTGGGGAAGGTGTTGACGTGCAGCAAGGTCGGCTCCGCGGCGTGTGCCAGCAAGGTAAGGCTACAGAAGCCCGATACCAGGGCGATCGCGCGGCCAAGCATGGCTTCTCCCATGGCATTCGGCTTGCTTTATTGTCATCATCCGCGAAGGCGGATGATCCAGTAATCACCAGCGGTGGAGGATATTCAAGTGCGGTCGGCGGTTACTGGGTGCCCCGCTTTCGCTGGGCATGACAAGACGGGGTATGCCGGTGGTTGACCGCGCTTCCTCTATTGCCGTCGATCGCTCTGGTGGCAGTTCCGAGATTTTCGGCCATCCGCGGGGCCTCACCTTCCTGTTCACCACCGAGATGTGGGAGCGCTTCTCCTATTACGGGATGCGCTCGCTGCTCGTGCTCTACATGACGAAATACCTGCTGCTGCCCGAGCATTCGGGCGACGTGCGCGGCCTCCTCACGGTGAAGAGCGCGCTCGAAGGCATTTTCGGCCCGCTCGACGTACAGCCGCTGTCGTCGCAGATCTGGGGCTTTTATACCGGGCTGGTCTATTTCACGCCGATTCTCGGCGGGCTCTTGCCGACCGCGTGATCGGCCAGCGCCGCACCGTCATCATCGGCGCGGTGCTGATGGCGATCGGCCATTTCATGATGGCGGTCGAGCATTTGTTCCTGTTCGCGCTGTTGGCGCTCATTCTCGGCAACGGCGCGTTCAAGCCGAATATTTCGACCCAGGTCGGCGGGCTATATGCGCCCGGCGATCCGCGCCGCGACCGCGCCTATTCGATCTTCTATGTCGGCATCAATGTCGGCGCGTTCCTGGCGCCGCTCATCTGCGGCACGCTTGGCGAGAAGGTGGGCTGGCACTACGGCTTTGCCGCCGCCGGCGTCGGCATGTGCATCGGGCTGTCGATCTATCTCTACGCGCTGCCGCTGTTGCCGCAGGACGAACTGCACAAGGCGAGGGCGGCGCATGTCGAACGAAAACCGCTCGATCGCGACCAATGGCGCGCCATCGTCGCGCTGCTCGTGCTGTTCGTGCCCAACACATTGTTCTGGGCGACCTACGAGCAGATGGGCAACACCACCGTGCTGTGGGCCGATGCCAATACCGACCGCACGCTCGCCCTGTTCGGCGTCAGCGCGCAAATCCCGACCACGTGGTTTCTCGCCTTCAATCCGTTCCTGATCTTCGCCTTCACGCCGTTCATCGTGGCGCTGTGGACGCGGCAGGCCGCGCGCGGCACCGAGCCTTCGACCATCACCAAAATGTCGCTCGGCTGTTTCGGCGTCACGGCGGCGAACCTGATCATGGCCGCTGCCGCGCTCCATGCCGGCGGCGGCAAGGCGGGCTTGGGATGGCTCATGGGCTATTTCGTCATCATCACGCTGGGCGAGCTTTATCTGTCGCCGGTCGGGCTGTCGCTGGTGACCAAGGTGGCGCCGGCGCGCATCCTGTCGATGATGATGGGCGTGTGGCTGGCGACGAGTTTCACCGGTGGCTTTCTCGCCGGCTGGCTCGGCAGTTTCTGGAGCCGGATGGAGAAGCCGCATTTCTTTCTGATGATCGCCGCCATTTCCGCGCTGGCCGGCGTCGATCATTTTTCTGTGCCGCTGGCCGTTGCGCGGCGCGCTGCGGGACTGATCGCTATGACAGCAGCGCCTTCATCTTCTCCTGGTTGATGCCCTTGACCAACTGATCGACCAAGCCGCCGAGCGGCACCGGGACCTTCGCGGCCTGCGCCAATTCCAGCGCGGTATCCATATCCTTCTCGGCCCATTTGCCGGTGCTCTTGCCCCAGCGCGACAGCGACCAGTTGGCGCCGCTGCCGTGGCCGAGCGCGGCGGCGAGTTTTGGGATGTCCATGCCGAGTTGCTTGGCCAAGGTCAGCGATTCGAAATTCGCCACCATGGTCGCCCACAGCAGCATGTTGTTGATCATCTTGGCGATCTGGCCCGAGCCGACATCGCCGAGATGCATGATGTCGCGGCCAAATGTTTGCAGAACCGGGCGCGCGCGCAAAAACCAGCGCTCCTCGCCGCCGACATAGACCGTGCAGGTGCCGTTGTCGGCGGCTTCCTGGCCGAGCACCACGGGCGTATCGAGCACGCCGATGTTCTTTGCCGCGGCGAGCGCGGCGAGGCGCCGGCAGGTTTCCGGCGCGACTGAACTCGCGATGCAGATCACCGAGCCCGGCGCCAGCGCGTCGATCAGGCCTGAGCCTTCGACGACGCTCTCGACCTGTTCGTCGGTCGCCACCATGACGACGACGACTTCGGCGTGCTTGCCGATTTCAGCCGGCGAGCCGCGGTGCTTGATGCCGTCATTTTCGGCGCGCCGCACGGCGTCGGCGTTGATGTCGTAGCCGGCGACGTCAAAACCCTTACGCAGCATGTGCCGGGCAAATTGCAGCCCCATGGCGCCGAGCCCGATCATGCCCGTGCGCTTCACTGCGTTTGTTTGGTCCATGCTATCTTGCTCCGCTTTCTTGCCGTCGCCGCCGCGTCGACGGCGCTTTCGATCCGCCGTCAGCACCACGCCGTAATCGCGCTCGGCCGCCTCCGGCGACACATAGCCTTCGCGCACGTCGGCGAGCACGCGCTCCGCCGGCCGCGACAGCGGGTCGCCGTAACCGCCGCCGCCGGGCGTATCGAGGCGGAAAATGTCGCCCTCCTTGCAGCGGATAATCGGCATAGCGCGTCGGCAGGCGTTTGGCCTGGTCGCTGCCCGGATTGATCCAGATGTCGCCGGGCCGGCCGGTGCCGCCACTGGACGCACCGTTCGGCGGAATGACGTGCTTCATCGAGCGGATCGAGAACCGCGCGTCGGCGAGATTGAGATATTCGCGGCGGATGCCGAGCCCGCCGCGATAAAGTCCCGCGCCGCCGGAATCGCGAATGAGCTCGAAGCGCAGCACGCGGGTCGGAAACTCGCTCTCGATGATCTCGATCGGCGCGATGCGGGCGTTGCTCTGGTTGACGGTGATGGCGTTCGCGCCGTCCTTGGTGGCGCGGGCGCCGCCGCCGCCGGCGATGATCTCGTATTGCACGTAGCCCTTGCCGGTGGAGGTGCTGCGCCCGCCGATGATGATCGAGCGGCTGCCGCTGCCGTCGGCGCGCACCTTGCCGGGCACGATCGGGCCGAGCGCGGCGAACAGCGCATCGACCAGCGCATGCACGGTCGGATTATAGGTGTTGACCGGCGCCGGAAACCGCGGATTGAGCACGCTGCCGTCGCGCGCGGTGATGCTGAAGGCGCGCAACAGCCCGCTCGACACATACATATGCGGGTCGATCAGCGAGATCAGCGCATAGGCGCAGGCCGCCTGCACCAGCGGCGGGCGGATGTTGGCCGGTCCCTGGGTCTGATCGGCCGAGCCGGAAAAATCGAAATGCAGCCGGTCGCCGCGTTTCTCGGCGACCACATGGATGCGCACCGGCTGTTCCAGCGTAATGCCGTCGTCGTCGACGAAGCGCTCGGCTTCGTAGCGGCCGTCGGCCCATTCGGCGATGGCCGCGCGCACCCGCGCTTCGCCGATCTCGAACAGCCGCGCATAACTCGCCAGCACTTTGTCCTTGCCGTATTTGGCGACGAGCTCCTGCAGCCGCCGCTCGCCGAGCCGATCGGCGCCGAGCTGGCCGCGGATGTCGCCGATCACCAGTTCCGGCGTGCGGCTGTTGGCGGCGATGATGCGTTCGATGTCGGTGTTCTGCGCGAAGCGCGCGCTGATAGCGCACCGCCGGCAGATGCAGGCCTTCGTTGAAAATCTCGCGCGCCTGGCCCGAGCAGCTTCCGGGCACCGGGCCGCCGATGTCGCCCTTGTGCGCGATCGAGCCGCAGAAGCCGAACAGCGCGCCGCCGACGAACACCGGCGTGATCACCGCCATGTCCGGCGCGTGCGGGCTGCCGCCCTGATAGGGATGGTTGATCAGGAAGGCGTCGCCCTCGGCGATGGCGTCGCCGTATGCCGCGAGCACCGCGGCGCAGCAGGCCGGAAAGGCGCCGATATGCAGCGGCAGCACGACGTGCTGGGCGACCACGTCGCCTTGCGCATTCATCAGCGCGCAGGAGGCATCCTGCAACTCGCGCACGATGGTGGAGAAGCCGGTGCGGAACAGCGAGTTCTGCATCTCCTGCACGATGCCGGAGAGGCTCGCCTTGATGACTTCGAGATCGACGGCGTCGATCGGCCGGTGCTGGTCCATCCAATGAACGCGCCGCTCGCGCTCCTGTGCTCAGGGCGGGATATAGCGATATCCCGGAAACTAGGCCAGCCGTGGCGCGCCGATACTTCCCGATGCCGCTGTGGTCTGCTAGTCGTTTGCAACAGCCGGGGGCGTAAGGATGAGTGCTGAGGGGGCGGCGCGCGTCGTCGGCGACGACGTCAAGAACGAATCCGGAATGATACGGGCGATGGTTCGCCTGCTGGTGGCTGTCGGTTTCGGCGCGTTTATCGTTCTCTTCGTCATCCTGCCGTTGAGCTTGCGGTCCGGCGCTGGCGATCCGGGATTTTCGCTCAGTGCCCTGGTGCTTGAAGGTGCCCTGCTCGGTGCCGCGGCCTTGATTGCCACCTGGGCGCTTTTCTACCTGCTGCGCAAACTCGAGCCTCTCCTGAACGCCAACGCGCTGGCGCAAGCGCAATATCTCGATAAGCTCGATCCCCGTTATGTCGATCTGGCAATTTTATTCTCGGCCGCGCTGAGCCTGTTTCTCGAATTGGCGCTGATCCGCTGGCAATCCTCCGTTCTGATCTTCTTGGCCTTCTACAAGAACTTCAGCCTGTTGGCGTGCTTTGCCGGCCTTGGTCTCGGCTATGCGCTCGCCGGGCGCAATCGTATTCCGCTGTTGATGGTGCTGCCGCTATTGGCGGCGCAGTTCTGCTTCTTCCTGCTCATCCGCGTCGTGCCGATCGACTTGAGCGTGAATCCGTTCCGCGAGCAGCTGACCATGGGGCTGCAGCAGGGCGATTGGGTCGCGGCCGTTGTTTTGTTCCTGCTGCTGTCCATCATCTTTTTGCTCACCGCCGTGACGTTCGTCCCGGTCGGTCAGCTTTGCGGCCGCCTGATGGAACGCCGCAAGAATCTGCGGGCCTATGGCCTCAACCTGCTGGGCAGCCTGGTCGGCGTCGTCATGATGCTGGTCGCGAGCTTGCTGTGGACGCCGCCGCTGGTCTGGTTCGCGGTGTGCTTTCTCGCCATCGTGCTGTTTCACTTGCGGCGGCCGTCGTCGCTGGTCGCCGGCATCGTGTTCAGCCTCGTCTGCACCATTGTCCTGGCATGGTGGCCGATCGATCCGCTGTGGAGCCGCGTCTATTCGCCCTATCAATTGGTGGAGATCGGCACCGATTCGGAAACCGGGCTGACGCTCATTCGCGCCGCCGGGCATTACTATCAGCACATCCGCGACTTTTCCCCGTACAACACCAGCGCGCAGAGCGTTCGCGACTATTACGATTTTCCCTACAAGGCCCATCCGGTTCTCAATGACGTTGCGATCGTCGGGTCCGGAACCGGCAACGACGTTGCCGCGGCGTTGCGCGCGAAACCGGGGCATGTCGATGCCATCGAGATCGACCCGGTCATTCTTCAGGTCGGCGAAGAGCGCCATCCCGAAAAGCCCTATCAGGATCGCCAGGGTCCGCGTCGTCAACAACGATGCCCGCACCTTTCTCCGCGGCACGACGAACACATACGACCTGATCGTCTATGGGCTGCTCGATTCCCACACGCTGCTCAGCCACGGTTCGAGCGTGCGGCTGGATTCTTTCGTCTATACGATCGAGGGCTTGCGCGAAGCCAGAAACCGGCTCAAGCCGGACGGCATGCTGGCGTTGTCGTTCACCGTGCTGTCGGAAGCGCTGGGGCGCAAGATCTTTTTGATGCTGCAAGACGTCTTTGACGGGCGCTCGCCGTTATGCCTCGGGTCCGCCGGCGGCAACACGACCTTCCTGATATCGAACGATCCGAACTGGAAGCCTCCGGCCGGCTTGATGTCCGCCGATCTCGAGAACGTGACGGCCAACTACGCCAACTCGGTGGCGCCGGCCAGCGTCTCCACGGACGATTGGCCGTTCTTCTACATGCCGCAGCGCATCTATCCGGTCTCGTACTTGATCATGATCGGGTTGATCCTGCTGCTGTCGCTGCTGCTGGTGGGGAATTTCGTCGGCGAAGCGCCGCGGTTCAGCCACCTGTCGTTCTTCTTTCTCGGCGCCGGCTTCATGCTGGTCGAAACCAAAGGCATCACCGAGATGGGACTGACGTTCGGCAATACCTGGCAGGTGATCGGCATCGTCTTCGCCGGCATCTTGATCATGGCGTTTATCGGCAATTGCCTGGTGCAGTGGCTGCACATCAAGCGCCCTCATGTGGCCTATCTTTTCCTTTTGGCGGCGCTCGCCGCCGGCTGGCTGGCCGCGCGGTCCGGTGGATTTGCCTCCACGTCCATCGGACGGCTGGAGACCGCCGCGTTGCTCAGCCTGCCGCTGTTGTTCTCAGGCATCGTGTTCTCGACACTGCTCGCGGCGCGCGGCCACATCTCCGGGATCATGGCGATGAATCTGCTCGGCGCCATCGTGGGCGGCCTGTTGGAATACAATTCGATGTATCTCGGTTTCCAGGCGCTCTATCTGATGGCGATGGCCTGTTACGCTCTCGCCTTCGTCTCGGAATGGATCTTTACGAACAAAGATGCGGTCGATACCGCGACTCCGATCTAAGCCATTGTTCCTTGAGTCGGAGAGGCTCCTCTGAGCGTCTTCACGTCGCCTGCGTGACGATCAAATTCTTCCACCATCGACGTGCGCGACCTGGCCGGCGCAAATGACCGTGGTGCAATCGAATTGATCGAGAATGGCCGGTCCGCGCAAGGCGAGGCCGACATCGAGCTTTTCGCGCTGATACACCGGACATGGCACGGTGGTGCCGTCGAAACGCACGTCTCGCGTTTCGATCAATGCATCGGACAGCGCACGGCCTTCCGGCTTGAATTTCGGCATGGCGACGGCCGGCACGATGCCGACGCCGCGCACGCGATAGGACACGACTTCGACCGGCTCCTCGGGCGCCATGTGGCCGAACAAAGCTTTGTGCTCGGCATCGAAGGTCTTGCGCAGCGCGTCGAGCGCCGTGGTCTGCTCCGCCGTGCAGGCCATGGTGACTTCGTAGCCCTGTCCGGCGTAGCGCAGATCGAGCGCGCGTTCGATGCGGATTTCGCTGTCGGTAAAGCCATCGCGGCGCAGATCGTCGCGCGCCTGTGTTTCCATTTGCGCGAACACGGCGTTCACGTCGTCGGGACTGAGCGCGCTGATCGGCGTCATCCGCGAGCGGATGTAATCGTGCTTGACGTCGGACATCAGCAAACCGAGCGCGGAGAAAACGCCCGGATAGAGCGGCACGATCACGCCGGCCATGCCGAGATCGCGGCGCCATGCGGGCGGCATGGACCGGCCCGGCGCCGCCGAAGGCGAGCAGCATGAAATCGCGCAGATCGTGGCCGCGCATGGTGGAGATGGCCTTGATCGCCTCTTCCATCTTCACTTCGATGATGCGCACGATGCCCTCGGCCGCTGCGGCGACATCCAGCGACAGCGGCTTTGCCACGCGCGCGACGGCCGCGTTCGCCTTGGCGCGGTCGAGCGCCATGCGGCCGCCGAGGAAATTGCCGGCGCTGAGATAGCCGAGCACGAGATTGCAGTCGGTGATGGTCGCCGCCTCGCCGCCGCGGCCATAGCAGGCCGGCCCCGGCATGGCGCCGGCGCTGTGCGGGCCGACTTCGAGCACGCCGAAACGATCCACCTTGGCGATGGTGCCGCCGCCGGCGCTCACCGTGTTGATGTCCATCATCGGCACGGCGATGTCGCGGCCTTCGATCTTGCCGCGGCTGGAAAAGATCGGCCGGCCGTCCTTGATCAGTGCGACGTCGCAAGAGGTGCCGCCCATGTCGAAGGTGATGATGTTGGGCAATCCGGTCATGGCGCAGGCGGCCACGCCCGCGGTGACGCCGCCGGCCGGCCCCGACAGCACCGTGGTGACGGCGGTGCGCGCGGCGGCCGGAAACGTCGACATGCCGCCGTTCGACTGCATGATGTATTTCTGCCGCGTGGTGACGCCGGCGCCGGTGAGGCGGCGGTCGAGGTTCTCGACATAGCGCGCCAGGATCGGCTGCAGGTAGGCGTTGATGACCGTCGTGCTCAGCCGGTAGTACTCGCGGATCTGCGGCAGGATTTCGCTGGACAGCGAGATATCGCAGCCCGGCATTTCCTCACTCGCGATTTCGCCGACGCGCGCTTCGTGCTCGGGATGAAGAAATGAAAACAACAGGCACACGGCGAGCGCTTCGATGTTTTGCGCTTTGAGCCCGCGCAATGTCTCGCGCAACGCGGCCTCGTCGAGCGGCACCAGCACATTGCCGCGGAAATCGACGCGCTCCTTGACCTCGCCGGTCAGGCTCTGCGGCACCAGCGGCGTCGGCTTGTCGTACATGACGTCGAAGATCGCGGTGCCGTAGGGCCGCGCCTGCTCGGCCACTTCGTAGATGCCGCGGAAACCTTCGGTGACCAACAGGCCGGTCTTGACGCCCTTGCCCTCGAGCAGCGCGTTGGTGCCGACCGTGGTGCCGTGACAGAAATAGCCGACGTCGGCCGCGGGCACGCCTTGCCCGATCAGCGCCTCGACGCCTTGCAGGATGGCGCGCGACGGGTCGTCCGGCGTCGAGGGAATTTTGCCGACCGAAACCGCGCCGGTGTCCTCGTTGAGATAGACGAAATCCGAGAACGTCCCACCCGTATCGACCGCAACCCGGTAGCGAGGCATTCGTCGGCATCTCTCAAGCGGGAACTTAATCGCACGTCCATACGAAAAGCCCCGCTTTCGCGGGGCATGACTGACTTATATACGCTTTGCTCGTGCTAAGCTATCCGTGTCGGCAGCGCGGCCCAGGAACTTTCAGCGGCATGAGCGATCTTCGCGACTGGTTGCGCAGTAACAAGTTCGAGCAATATGCCGAAGTTTTCGAGGCGAACGATATCGACCTCGACATCCTGCCGGAGCTGAGCGAGCGCGATCTCGAACAGCTCGGCGTCTGTCACTGGGCAATCGCCGGCGACTACTGAAGGCGATCGCCGAGCGCGACGCTGCAACCTGCCGAGCCGTCCGACGCCGAAGCCACCGCGCTTCGGGCGAAGCCGAACGGCGCCAGGTCACGGTGCTGTTCTGCGACATGGTCGGCTCCACGGCGCTGTCCGGCACGGTCGATCCCGAGCTTCTGGGCGCGCTGATCCGCCGCTATCAGGACGCCGTGGCTGGCGCGATCGGACGGTTCGGCGGCTTCGTCGCCAAATTCATGGGCGACGGCGTTCTCGCCTATTTCGGCTTTCCGCGCGCCTTCGAGGACGCGGCGGAACGGGCGATTCGCGCCGCGATCAATATCCTGGCCGAAGTCGCCGGCATCGAACTGCCCGACGGCACGCGGGTTCAGGCGCGCATCGGCATCGCCACCGGCCTCGTCGTGGTCGGCGAGATCGTCGGCAGCGGCGCCGCGCAGGAGCGCGCCATCGTCGGCGAAACGCCAAATCTCGCGGCACGGCTGCAGGCGCTCGCCGCGCCCGATACGATCCTGGTCAGCGAGGCGACGCAGAATCTGTTGGGCGGATTGTTCGAGCTCGAATCCACCGGCGAGCACGAGCTGAAGGGATTTGCCCGCCCCGTGCCGGTCTGGCGCGTGGTCGGCGAAGCGGCGGTGGAAAGCCGTTTCGCCGCCAGCCGCGCCGGCCGCAATCTGCCGATGGTCGGTCGTGCCCATGAAATGGGATTGATGCTCGACCGCTGGCGTCTGGCGCGCGGCGGCGAGGGCCAGATCGTCACGGTGATCGGCGAGGCCGGCATCGGCAAGTCGCGCGCGATCGAGGCGCTGCGCGCGGCATTGGCCGGCGAGCCGCATGCGCGCATCCACCTGCAGGGTTCGCCCTATTACAGCGACAGCGCGCTGTTCCCGGTCATCAAACATCTGTCCCGCGCCGCCCACTTTGCGGCCGCGGACTCCGCAGCCGTGCGGATCGAGAAGCTGCGCGCCGCGTTCGCGCCGCGCGTGGCGTCGGATGCGGCGGCGCTGCCGCTATTGGCGGAGCTGTTGTCGATCCCGGCGGATGGACTCGCGCCGCCGCCGTCGCTGACGCCGGCCCAGCGCAAGGCGACGACCATTGCGCTTCTGGTCGACGAGATCGTCCGCCTCGGTGAAACCGAACCGGTCCTGCTGGTTCTGGAAGATGCCCACTGGGTCGATGCCACCACGCTCGAATTGATGACGCGGCTTGCCGACAGCATCGGCAGGGCGCGATTGTTGGCGGTGGTGACCGCGCGGCCGGATTTTACGCCGCCGTGGCAGACGCGGCCGCATTCGACGCTGCTCACGCTCGGCCGCCTCGGCCGCGCCGACTGCGCCCGGCTTGTCGCCGGCGTCGCCGCATCGGCAGGACCTGTCCGCGGAAACCGTCGCCGCGATCCTCGACAAGACTGACGGCATTCCGCTGTTCGCCGAGGAACTGACCCGCAGCATGGTGGAGTTGGCCGGCGAGGCGGCGGCGACGGTGCCGGCGACACTCAAGGATTTGCTGATGGCGCGCCTCGACCGCCTCGGCGCGGCGCGCGAGGTGGCTCAGATCGCCGCCGTGGTCGGCCGGCAGTTTCCATTTGCGATTCTCGATGCGGTCGTGCCGCGCGGCGGCGCGGCGCTCGAGGCGGCGCTGACGGATCTGGTCGCGGCCGGAATCCTGCTGCCGGAAGGGCGCGGTCTGGAGCGGGGGTTCAGTTTCAAGCACGCGCTCTTACGCGACGCCGCCTACGACAGTTTGCTGTTGACGCGCCGGCGCGAGTGGCATGAGCGCACCGCGCGTGCGGTCGAGCAGCGCTTCCCCGAGCTTGCGGCGAGCGAGCCGGAAGTGTTGGCCTATCACTTCGCCGAGGCCGGGCTGCCTGCTCCGGCCTGCGACTACCGGATGCGGGCCGGCGACCGCGCTGCCAGCCGGTCCGCCTATCAGGAGGCGGTCGCGCATTTTTCGGCGGGGCTCAAGGCGGCGGAAGCGTTGCCCGCA
Organism: uncultured Alphaproteobacteria bacterium; assembly: GCA_963821175.1. Lineage (GTDB taxonomy): Bacteria > Pseudomonadota > Alphaproteobacteria > Rhizobiales > Xanthobacteraceae > BOG-931. The sequence continues at coordinate 97,716 of CAWGCU010000007.1, read as the reverse complement.
TCCGCGGATCGCACCCGCCGCCAGCTTGATTTTCTGCTCAAGCTCGGTCCGGCATTGATCGTCACGCGCGGCATGGGCAGTCCCGAAGTCGAGGATGCGTATCGGCGCGCCGCCGAGATGGGCGAGGCAACCGGCGATGAGCCGGCGACGTTCAAGGCCAAATGGGGCCTGTGGCTCAACGCCAATATCAAGCGCAAGACCGCGCTGGCGCGCGACCGGGCCGACGAACTATTGGCGCTGGCGCAGCGCTCCGGCGACGGCGATTTGATGCTCGAAGCCTATCACTGCCGCTGGTCGACGGCATTCTTCCGCGGCGACGTCGCGGCGACCCTGAAAGACTGCCGGATCGGCAGCGCGACCTACGACATTGCCCGCCATCGTCACCTCGGCCACGCCTTCGGCGGCCACGATCCCGGCGTTTGCGCCGAGGTCTGCGGCCTCATGGCGCTGCAGATGGCGGGCGATAAGACAGACGCGGAGCGGGCCGCCGCGCGCGGACTTGTCCTTGCCGAAGCGCTCGACCATCCCAACACCCTCGCTCATGCCCTGCACAATATCGCCATCGGCCACCAGTTGGCCGGCGACCGTGACGCCGTCTATGCAGCCGCGAGCCGCGCCGCGGCGCTGGCGCAGAAGTTCGGGCTGACGCAATGGCGCGCCAATAGCCTGCTGCAAACCGCTTGGGCCACCGCGGTCGGCGCCGGCATCGCCGATGCCGCGCGCCTAGTCGACGCGGAAATCGTGAGCGCGACCGCCTCCGGTCCGCTGCCGCAGTATTTCATCGGCTTGGCCGCCGAGGTGCTGCTGGGCGCCGGGCGCGCCGCCGATGCGCTGACCCATCTCGACCGCGCCATCGCCGGCATCGACGAGCCGGGGGTCGGCTTTTATGTGCCGGAAATCTACCGCTTGCGCGGCGAATGTCTGCTGGCGCTCGGGCGCGGCAACAAGGACGAGGCGCGACGGGCTTTCGCGACGGCACGCGACAGCGCTCGCCGGCAAGGCGCGGTCATCTTCGAGCGCCGTGCCGAAGCATGCCTCGCCGAGGTTACGAATATTCGGAGTGGTCGTTAGATACGTTCAAGCAAGAGAGAATTCAGTGCATCGCCGAGGCCGCAGTTGCGGCCTCGGGATTTTCGATGTGGGCGATCGAGTTCTTGACCGCCTTCTGCACCTTCTCGAAGGCTCGCACTTCGATCTGGCGGACGCGCTCGCGCGACACGCCGAATTCGTCGGCGAGCTCTTCGAGCGTGATCGGATCGTCGGCCAGCCGGCGCGCTTCGAAGATACGGCGCTCGCGATCGTTGAGCACCGTGAGCGCGTCGCCCAATGCCTTGTGGCGGTTGTCCGACTGCTCGGATTCGGCGAGCCGGCTCTCCTGGCTGACGCTGTCGTCGACCAGCCAATCCATCCACTCGCCGGAATCGCCGTCCTCGCGGATCGGCGCGTTGAGCGAGGCATCGCCGCCGAGCCGGCGGTTCATGTCGATGACGTCCTGCTCGGTGACGCCAAGCCGCTTGGCGATCAGCTTGACCTGATCGGGCCGCATGTCGCCTTCGTCGAGCGCGGAAATCTTGCTCTTCGCCTTGCGCAGGTTGAAGAACAGCTTCTTCTGGTTGGCGGTGGTGCCCATCTTAACGAGCGACCACGAGCGCAGGATGTATTCCTGGATGGCGGCCTTGATCCACCACATGGCGTAGGTCGCGAGCCTAAAGCCCTTGTCCGGCTCGAAGCGCTTGACCGCCTGCATCAGGCCGACATTGCCTTCGGAGATCACTTCGGCGATCGGCAGGCCGTAGCCGCGATAGCCCATGGCGATCTTGGCCACGAGCCGCAAATGGCTGGTGACGAGCCGATGCGCCGCGTCGCGGTCGCCGTGCTCGCGCCAGCTCTTGGCCAGCATGAATTCTTCCTGCGGTTCCAGCATCGGGAACCGCCTGATTTCTTCCAGATACCGGGTGAGACCGGTTTCGCCCGATAAAATGGGCAATGCAGCAGTTTGGGCCATGATAGCGCCCTCCATCTTAAGGCCCCCGCGGAGCGGCGGGCCAACGACACCGTCGCTCCCCGAGCCGACGGCGCCAGTTCCATTATCTCGCAGTTGCAGCATACACGGTCGAATCGGACCGATGGAAGTCAAGCGGCGTCACATGCGCGCGACGCAGCCGTGATCCTTTCCGGTCCATGTGTGATTACGCATTGCGAGCAAATCGTTACGTTTTCCCCGACAGTCTATCCCCGGTCTCCGCCAGGGGCGGCCAGGGCAGTACGCAAACGGGCAAGTTCGGGTGGTAGTTCCGACCGGAAAGTAAGAATCTCCCCGCTGGACGGGTGTTTCACCGTCAATATATGGGCATGGAGCGCCTGCCTGCCAAGGGCGTCGAGTGCCACCTGGGCTTCCGGCGGCAAAAGGGCCGATTTCGTGCGGAATCCGCCCCCATAGACCTGATCGCCCATGACCGGATGGCCGATCGAGGCCAAATGGACCCGGATCTGGTGGGTCCGGCCGGTTTCCAGCCGGCAGGCCAGCAGGCCCGCCACCGGCGCCTCGGGCTTTTCCGGTTTTCCGGCTCTGCCGGTCCGCCGGGGCCCGGACTTGCCCGCATAGCGCTCCAGCACCTGCCAATGGGTGACCGCCTCGCGGCCGCCTTGGCGGACCGCCATGCGCTCGCGAGCCTTGGGGTGACGGTCGATCGGTTTATCGACGGTGCCGTGGGGGCGATCGGGCGCGCCCCAGACCAGGGCCAGATAGCTCCTCTCGAACGTCTCGTCAGTCTTGCCATGATCGGCAAATTGCGCCGCCAGCGCCTGGTGCGCGCGGTCGTTCTTCGCCACCACCATGACGCCGGTGGTATCCTTGTCGAGCCGGTGCACGATGCCGGGGCGGCGCTCGCCGCCGATGCCGGAAAGGCTATCGCCGCAATGGGCGATCAGCGCATTGACCAGGGTGCCGGTCCAGTTACCCGTGGCGGGATGAACGACGAGGTTGCGGGGTTTGTCGATCACGATGATGTCGTCGTCCTCGTAAATCACGCGGAGCGGGATGGCCTCGGCGGCGGGCTTGGCCGGCTCCGGCGGCGGCACGTCGACGGCGATGGCGGCGCCGGAATTGACCCGGTGATTGGGATCGCGGATCGTGTGGCCGTCGAGGGTGACGGCGCCGGCCTCGATCAGCGCTTTGAGCCGCGACCGGGACAGCTCGGCGACATGGCGGGCGAGCACACGGTCGAGCCGTTCGCCGGCTTCCGGTTCGGCGACGACCAAGGATTTCTGCGTTACACTGATAGCCATGGCCCAAATATCTAATAACAACGTATCCGCTAATCCGCCCAACGCCGATGCCGAAGCCCTGGTGGCGCGGACGCGGCTGATGATGATCATATCGGCCATCACCACCCTGATCGCAATCGCTGCCGTCGTCAGCGTGATCGGCTACCGCGTTTTCAATAACGGCGGCCCCGTTGGCTTCGACGGCATCATCACCCTGCCGAAGGGCGCGCGGGTGCTCTCGACGTCGGCATCTGCCGGCCGCGTCGCGGTGCTGATCGACATCGGCGGCGCGGCCGAGCTGCGGACCTTCGATATCAAGACCATGAAGCAAACCGGCCGGCTGCAGTTCGCCACCGAGCCGTGAGCGCCACGCCGGCCCGCCAACGCGCTTGCATGACCGCGCCATCGCGTTTATTTCGAGGGCACGCTCCCTTCGTCTAGCGGTCTAGGACGCGGCCCTCTCAAGGCTGAAACAGGGGTTCGATTCCCCTAGGGAGCGCCAATGATTTCAATGAGTTACGGGCCGAATAACGCCACCAATTTTCTTCGTACGGCAAAAATACGGCATAGGCATTCTTTAGTCATCACGTGAATGAGCGCGCCATTCGGGTACAGCGCGGGCTTGAGGAACGAGGCGAATATACCGTCCCGGTCGGTGCGGCAGCCGGCGATGGGTCGAAGTCTCGTCGGGCGGCGGCCGCCGACGATTATTGCCGCGACGATCCACCATGGGTCCGTGCCGATTGCATCGATGAGCCTGGCAGAGCACCACGTTCGGGACGAGGGGGTCGCAGGTTCAAATCCTGCCGCTCCGACCAAATTTCTCGAAATCACGATCACTACGGGGCCTGATATGGGGAACGAAACTCCATGTCGCGGATCGTCATTACTCAATCGTCCCCGCTAAAAAGAATCTCGCCGCACTTTTTCGGCGTCCGCAGCGATCGGCAATTCGCTGCGTTACGCCACTCCCAAGATCCATCCCTCGACCTGCGCCATGGCGCGTTCGGGCGGCGTCAGGACGGGTTTGAGGAACGCGGCGAGAGTACCGTCCGGATCGGCGCGGGAGAGCCAAGCGGCGATGCTGTAGGCATCATGCTGGTCCCCCGTGCGGTCCGCGCGAGCGAAGCTGTGGTTCCACAGAGCGGGATAGACCTCGGCAATGGCGGAGCCCCCGGCCGGAATGTCCCAGCCGTCGAACGGCCAGAAGTGCACGCGCTCGCCCAGCCGTTGGCGGACGTAGCGGAGCCACGGAATACCGGCATGAGTGGATGTCGCGACCTCTCAATTTACTCCGAATCGGAATACCGATTTTGCGGAGCGAACGCGGCGCTCGACCAAGCGGCGCCAGTCTCTGTCCCCACTTCGCTCGGCGCCATTGCCGACGGCACCGGTCCGCACATCGCGCACCCAAACACCCCGTTCATCTGTCGGCCAATGCTTTTGAAAATCGTCGAGGAAAGTGGGCCAGTCCGGATTGACGCCACGCGCCTCGAAATAGCGCATAGGGAACGAAAAGCCGTGGTCGATGCCGACAATCGTCGGAGTGTCTTTGGCGAGCTCCTCGACTAAGCACGTCGCTGCAATGGCAAGCAGGATCGAGTATCTGAGCCCGGCCCAGTTCGAGGACGACCACGCCCGGCAGACGGTCAAAACTGCCGCCTAATCCTGTCCGGCTCTAGGGGCGCACTCCATTATTGGGGTAAGTGCCGACATGGTCGGTAGGGCCGAAAATGACGCTCATGACCCGATGCGAACATAGATCAGGTCGAAATCGGGCAGTGCAGCATTCTTCTCTCCCATCTTGAGATGCTATAGTTTATTCGGGAACGCTGACCGCTTGAGGCCGTTTGGCCGCGAGAAAACAAGTGCTACGAAAATGATTGCGGCGCGACGCCGACTCAATGCGCTGAAGACCCTGCTCGCCCATGTGCTGGATCGCCTTCAGATCGATCTGGGTCTTGCACTGTGGGATGGATCCTCGATCCCGCATGATTTACGTGCGGGTGCCCTTGTTCTTGCCATCGCCGATGAAGGAGTGGTGGCAGCGCTGATCCGTCGGCCGACACTCGATACACTGTTCAACCTATTTGCCGCCGGCCGTCTAGAGCTGCGCAACGGAACTCCGTTCGATCTCGTCGCGCAGCGTCCGCGCGTCCGTACCAAGGATTTCCTTAAGGTACTCGACAAGAAGCTCGTGCTTGCCGTGGTGGCGCAGTACTTGTTCGTCTCGCGCGGCGGACCGTGGCCACTCGAAGAAATACGCGGCGACAACGCTTCGCGGGACGGAACTGAGGCAGCCAACCGGGCAAATATCCAATACCACTACGATCTCTCGAACGAGTTTTATGCACTCTTTCTCGATCCTGAGATGGTGTACAGCTGCGCGTATTTCGCCGAGCCGCACGATGAATTGGCGCGGGCGCAACGCGACAAACTCGACATGATTTGCCGTAAGTTGCGCCTCAAACCGAACGAAACCTTTCTCGATATCGGCTGTGGCTGGGGCGCGCTTCCAATTCACGCAGCCCGCTACTACGGCGCGCTCGCGTATGGCGTGACTCTCGCCGAGCGCCAATACACCTACGCCACGGAAAAGATTACCCAACTTGGGCTGCAAGACCGGGTAAGGGTCGAGCTCAAAGACTATTCGAGCCTGGAGGGCAGCTTCGACAAGATCGCGTCCGTTGGCATGTTCGAGCACGTTGGGAACACTAATTACCTGCGCTACTTTTCGCTCATTCACCGCTTGCTCAAACCGGATGGGCTCTACCTGCATCACTCGATCGCGCGGCGCGCCAAGGGCTCCGATCGCGAGTTCTTCAGCAACTATAGCCGAGAGGCGCGGGCAATTGGCCGCTACATCTTTCCCGGCGGCGATCTTGATCATGTCGGGATGTCGATCGGGAATTTGGAGCGGCATGGTTTTGAAGTGCATGACGTTGAGGGCTGGCGCATGCATTACACACGCACCACGCGCCTATGGCACGATCGCCTATTGGCGAACCGAGTCGCTGCTGAACGCGAGGTCGGGCCGGTAAAGACCCGGCTATGGCTCATGTATCTGGCTGGCGTTTCGATCGGATTCGATCGCGCCGTACTAGGTGTCTTCCAGACCCTCGCATCCAAGCGCAGGCGCGGCGCCGCCGATGTGCCGCTCTCACGCGCCGATCTTTATCGCTAGTGGATCAAACCTGACATTTGAATCCCCGAGGGGATTCCCGGCGGACTCGATACGTGCGAGTCTGACGCATGCGAACCGGAATTTCCATCACTCTAAAGCCCGCTGATCGCCGCCGCTTGGTCACTCTCGCGCGAGATCGCAATGCACCGCATAAGCATGTCTGGCGAGCTGAGATTGTCCTATTGAGTGCTGTCGGCGTCGGCACCAATGAGATCATGCGCCAGACCGGCAAGTCGAAAACCTGTGTGTGGCGCTGGCAGGAACGCTTCATGCAGGCCGGTTACGACGCCCTGCTGCGCGATAAGACGCGGCCGTCGCGCATCCCGCCACTTGGGTCGGGTATCGCTGAGCGTGTCGTGGCGCTCACCCACACCGATCCGCCCGCCGAGGCGACCCATTGGACCGCTACCATGATGGCGAAAGTAGTCGGTATCAGCCCAAGCTCCGTCCAACGCATCTGGCGCGCGCATGGTCTGCAGCCGCACCGGGTCCAGCAGTTCAAGCTCTCCAACGACCCTAAGTTCATCGACAAGCTGCGCGATGTTGTCGGGCTCTATGTCGATCCGCCCGCCCATGCCATCGTGCTCTCGGTCGATGAAAAGTCGCAAATCCAGGCCCTCGACCGCACCCAGCCCGGCCTGCCGATGAAGAAAGGCCGCGCCGGCACGATGACCCATGACTACAAGCGCCACGGAACAACGACGCTGTTCGCTGCTCTCGACGTGCTCGAAGGAAAGGTCATTGGCCGATGTATGCAGCGCCATCGTCACCAGGAGTTCATTCGCTTCCTGAATGCTATTGAGGCTCAGGTGCCGGCCAGAAAGTTTGTGCACGTGATCCTCGACAACTACGCCGTCCACAAGCATCCGAAGGTGCGTCAATGGCTCAACCGGCACCCGCGCTTCGCCTTCCACTTCACGCCCACCTCGTGCTCGTGGCTCAACGCAGTCGAGGGGTTCTTCGCCAAACTCGCCAAGCAGCGCCTCAAGCGCGGTGTCTTCCGATGTGTGGTCGATCTCCAAGCCACCATCAACCGCTTCGTCGCGCAGACCAACCATGATCCCAAACCCTTCACCTGGACTGCAGATCCAGACAAAATCATCGCCGCTGTCAGGCGTGGGCACCAAGTGTTAAATTCCATCCACTAGCATCCTAGGGAAGTAAAAAAATTACCCATCTCTGTGCGAAACTGGTAGACATTGGGGCCAGCAGGCACCTATTGCCTCCACCGTCAGTTTCGGGACTTGCAATCGCGGACGTAGTCTGCGCGGGCGAACGACTAGCGGAGGGTTGATCGCATGTTCAACACACTGCCGCCGGTCCATTCGCGCGCAATACGGTGGAAGAAGGACAACGTCTACGGTTTTCTCGCAGTCCACCTGATCGCTGCGCTCGTCGTCTTTCCCTGGCTCTTCAGTTGGACCGGCCTCATTCTTTTTATCACCGGACTGTTTGTATTCGGGATACTGGGAATCAACCTATGCTTCCATCGGCTTCTTACACATCGCGGTCTCGTCTGTCCGCGTTGGCTCGAGCGCTCCCTGGCACTGCTGGGCACGTGCTGCTTGCAGTTCGCTCCGGCTCACTGGGTTGCCGTTCACCGCAAGCACCACCACTACGCTGATGAAGACGATGATCCACACAGTCCACTCGTAAGCTTTTTCTGGGCCCACGTGGGTTGGCTAATGGTCCGCGTTGAGGGCATGGACCGAAAAGCGCTGATCGAGCAGTACGCAAAAGACATCGTGAGGGATCCGTTTTATGCATGGCTGGAGCGACGCAACAACTGGATGAAAGTCGGGCTCGTGTCTTGGATCGCTTATTACGCCACGGGCTTTGCATTCGTCGTGGCTTCAGGCGGCACGACGTCAGCGGCATCACAATTCGGCCTAAGCCTGCTCGTCTGGGGAGCCGCGCTGCGTACTGTAGTAGTCTGGCATACTACCTTCTCTATTAATTCGTGGACACATGTCTGGGGCTATCGAAACTACGAAACGCCCGATGCAAGCCGCAACAACACGCTTATCGCATGGCTCACGGCGGGAGAAGGATGGCACAATAATCATCATGCCGATCCACGATCGGCTCGGCACGGTCACTTGCAGGGCGAGTTTGACTTTACTTGGATGCTCATCAGCTGGCTGATTGCGCTCGGGCTCGCACGAGATGTCGCGCTTCCGCCCCCGCTACTGGCCGAAAAGTTCAACCATTTCGTGGCTCCGGGCTCTCCTTGCTCAGTCGCAGCCAAAGACAACGTTTTATGAGTCGGTTTGATTTTGGCCGGCGCTAATGCTGACCTCGCAGTAAAACGGCGCGCGATCAATGTTGGACTCTATTTGGAGTGCGCCCCTGACGGTGGACAGATTTCAGGCAGGGAATTGACTGAGGCTACCGGGCTTTCAGAGGATGAAAGCCATGGCCAACAACCGCACCTACAGCGTCGAGTTCAAACGCCAGATCGTGCAGGACTTCCTGGCTTGGCACCCATCCGACCACTGAACCAAACCATCTACTGGTCACCGAACCATCGTTGTCCGCGTATGGGATCGGTTGGAGTTGCGGCAGTTCCAGAGAGCCATCCGGCAGCACTTTCGAAAGGGGTATGATGCTGCCTGGGAACCGGGCAAGGAAAACCTTGTTCATTCCACCATCGAGTCCGCTGTAGATCGGGACGACTGGCACGTTGTCCTTGACCAATTTGGCGTATGCGACTTCGTCGGCGTGTTGTTTCTCCAGGGCCGGCCGGGCGAACTTCGGGTTGACGACAAAGGCCGGACATTTATCCGCCGGATCGAACGCCAGGGGTTCCGACGAACTCGGCGGACCCTGCGCATCGAACACGTAACTGCGACCGCACGTTTCCACCTTGGGTTCGAGGCGCGTCGCCTCGAAATGGTCATTGCCGATCTTGATCATCTTCCAGAACGCCATGTTCGGATTGTCGCGGTGACGCGCCAGATTCACCGGCGTCATGCGGAACGGATAGGCCTGGACTTGGAATGCAGGCTGGCCGCCGAGGAATGAGCCGCTCGCCAGCGAATAGATCTCGCCGATCTGTTCGTCAGTCATGGCGTAGCAACCAACCGATGCGCAGGCGCCGTGAATCATGAGAAAGGAACCGTCACGGTCGTTCGCCTTATCGAAGGTGTTGGGAAAGCCAGTGTTGATCGCCAGATAATAATTGGAATTCGGATTCATCAGCTCCGGCGTGACCATATAGAAGCCCTCGGGAGCCTGGCGGTCGCCCTCATGGAGCTTCGGCCCAAGGTCGCCTGACCAGCGGCAGATCGGGTAGATCTTGAGGATCTGGAAATGGCCAGTGGTGTCCTGCTTCCAGACTTCGAGTTCCGATTCTTCCTTGAAGACGCGCAACAGGATTGGTGAATTCTTGGGCATGTGCTTTTGCCGGAGCAGTGACAGCAGCTCGGGCGATAGCGCCTGTGTCGCTTTCGCCGGCAATTCAAGAGTGCCCTGACCGAGGCACCGGACTGGTATCGAAGCGCTGGCAAAAACTGCCGATAGCACAAGTGCGCGGACTAGTGTGGCGCCGATCAATTCCATACCCCCGACCGCGGGACCCTTCCCGATATCTCATAATCCGTAGAGGTGGCCTTCCTATGGCAAATGGACCGCCGCGCGGCAACGCGGTTGCTATGCAAGGCTTCCAATTCTGGTTCAACTCCAGGCCGAGCCTCCAGTACACAAAAGCCGTTCTCGACGTTCTGGAAGGTGACGCGCTCGACGAGGCCCGCCAGCACCTCTCGATCGGATGGATGGGGCTACGTCTTCATGGTGCCGGCGCATGACGCTCGATTATTCGACAGATTAGCCGATGCGGCGTGACATGTAACGGCGCCGCCCGATGCGCGGCCGACGCCCGGGTCTTGGAGGACGCCGAGCGGCTAATCGGCGCCTGGAACGAGCGCCAAGCCCGGCGCGTGCCCATGCTGTTCGCCCCGACAATCGGCGCCGCCGTGACGACGGGCTGCGGGTCCATGCGGTTCGATGCCTGGCCTCCCGGTGGACCTGCTGGTGCACTATCGCGACCGCGACGCCGTCGTGACCACTCTTATCCTGGCGCTGTCGTATAGTCGCCGAGTTCTGGGCGAGTAGGTGACGTCAGGTCGCCGTGGGCGGCTTGGTCGCTTGAATTAGCGCCTTAACCTCTCGCACCCTCGCTCGGATGACCTTACGGATCGCTTTGGTCTCGCGCGTATGAAGGCCGTAGGTGAAACGACCGTTGCGATCGCCCCGAGGCCCCCCTGAACCTTTAGCCCCACCGTGCATTCGGCAGCGGCTCCGGCCCCTTACAGCCGCCTGTCGGCAGGGATGACCGCCGCGGGTCTTGGCCCGACATCGGAGAGCTTTGGCCAAATTCGCCAGCCGGCGCTCAATGTCTGCCTGACGCATGGGGTCGTGTTTCATTTCTGGCCACCCCCCCTCACGCTCGCCGGCATTGACGATCCCAACCACGCCCTGGGCTCCGGAATGGATGTGGACGTGCCGAACCTCCACCGTCTGCCTGTTCCCTCGCCGGTGCTGGTCAAGGGCTCGGATCATGTCGAGCTGAAGCCGAAGCAGCTTGAGCGCGTAGGCGATGACACTGCTTGGCGCCTGGGTCGAGTTCAGCTTCAACCCGCTGGTCCACATCGATCCGTTCGGGACGGTCGTGCTGCCGGTTATGCTGCTGATGCTGCGTTCGCCATTTATGTTCGGCTACGGTCGTCGCCCTAATACTTTGGCTGACCGGGAACATTTAACGACACTGTTTGGCACGTCGAAATCTGGTGGCAATAACGGTTCGTAGTCTATCGTAGGAAGTGGACTGCTATCCCGCGCATCCTATTTTTTTAAGCCACGCTTGCCTGCATCAACCTGCCGAGTCCAGCCGGGGTGGCCAGCGGCGGCGCCCAGCCTAAACTCATCAAGGCCGAGGGATCGGCGACCAGCGAGCCGGACAACCGCCGGTAGATTTCTTCTCGGTCGGCGATGCGGAGCAGGACTTGAAGCAGCGCTGCGGGGAGCGGAAAAACGTTCGGCTGGCGCCCGAGCCCGTGGCGCATGGCCGCGATCATTTCCGCGATCGTCAGCGCTTGCAAATCGGCAGCAATCAAAACTCGCCGCAGCGTTCCCGGTGCTTCCAGCACGGTCTCGATTGCCGCCAACAGGTTTTCCAGCGCGAGCAGCGAGCGGCGCGCCCTGAGGCTACCGAGCGGCAGTGGAAAGGGTGAGCGAGCGAGCCGCATCAGTTGCGCCATGTTGCCTTTGACGCCAGGCCCATAAACCAGCACTGCCCGCAGTGACACCCAATCGAGGTCGAGCTCCGCCAGACCGCGCTCGGCCGCGAGTTTGGATTCTCCGTAGGCATCGGTCGGTCTGGGTTCGACCGCCTCGCGTTGGACCGTGTCGACCGTCGGTCCGCACTGGGCGCGGATCGAGGAGAGGAAGACGAAGCGCTTGGCGCCAGCTCGCCGCGCGGCGCGGGCGAGACCGATCGTCGCCTCAGTATTGAGCACCCGATAGTCATCCTCCGGAACGCCGGACATCGCGTGCGCGAGCCCCGCCGAGTGGATCACCGCATCCACTCCCTCCAGCGCGGTCGACATGTTTCGCGGTCGGGCGAGATCGCCAATCACCGCGCTCGCGGTCTGCATCGGCACCGAAGCCGGCCGGCGCAGCAGCACGCGCAGGCGGTAGCCGCGCTTGGGCAGTTCCCGCAGCAGGTGTTGCCCGATGAAGCCGGTGGCGCCGGTGAGCGCAAGTAGCATGTAGGGCCTTCTGCATGACAAAAGTCTTCGTCGAAATAGCGATTACGGGTTTTGCATCAATGTATCCAGCCTTCAATTTGTAATGCGGGGCAATCACGAATCCGCTAATATTTGCCTGGGCTGAAGGGGCTTCCAATAAGGGAGTTCTAGAGATGTGTGACTTTAGCCTCCAAGCGGTACGTTCGCGGCCCGCGAAAGTCGGCGATAAACTCGTAACGCGCGACTTCGGCACTGGGACACGCGGCTTTGCCGCCGCGGATGATCCCGGACAAGCAGTATGTGTGATGCCGGGGACGGAGCTCGCCTTCGCCGGGGGAGTTGTGTGCCTGCCGACGGGTCTACTCTGGTGGAAGACAAAGTCGGTCAACCACCAGACGGCGATCTTTCGACAAGTCAACAAAGAGACGTTAGCCACCCATCACGATGCGCTCGAATTTCCGGATGGGCGAACCGTGTTGTTGACGTCCCTGTGCGAGGGTCAGACGGCAACCGTGCTTCAGCTCCCAGCGCAGCCAGCGACCGCGGCCGACGCGCAAGTCCAGAAGCGCGTCACCTACGTTGGCTGACGGTCGAGGACGGACCTGAGTAGGCCGCCTTATAAGGGGGGAAAGGCGGCCCACTCAGCGCACGACCGACACGCAGAAAGCAGCTTGCGATGCCGAACATAGCGATGGACTGGGCGAGCGTGAACTGGCTTTACCTCATCTTGCTTTTGCTATTTGTTTTTTTCTGCGCGTTGATCGGAAACGTCATTGCCTTTAGACGCATGCTTTTGGGGCCCGTGTTGGCGACACTATTGTTTGCAGCAGGCTTCTTCTTCTGGACGTATTTCCCCCACAACCTGCCGATACCGACTTCGCCTGTCGGACAGAAAGCGGCAGTGCCCGTCCAAGCGACGCCGCCGCCTACTCTCGTTTCCCCGAGCTTTCCGGCGAAACCCAACAATCCGGTAAGGGACATCACTTCACCATCGACCGGCGCGCACTAGTTGGCCCGACCGTGAACATCTGCACGTCGCGATTGTCTGTAGTGAATGTGTCGCCGGCGAGGACCGGAAAACCAGCAGGCACGACGAAGGATTGGTGTTCAGACCCAGGAAGTTCCGAAGTGATCAAGTTTGGCCAAGTCGTGCTTCTAATAGTGCCAGTTAATTGTCGCATTCACTCACCATTTGAATGGGCTTCGGAAGGTAGGTGATTTTTCATGCGCACGTTTTCATTGGGCCTTGCGGCACCAATCTGCATCTATTGGATGTTTACAATAACCGCTGCGCTTTGTCAGGATTCTGGCAAACCGACGAGGTTGAACAAAGAAATCGAGCACTGCAGAAGCATTAGAGACGAGCGAGCGCGGATGGGCTGCGAAAAGGAAGAAGTGTCCAGGCCGTCTACCAATGTTTCTCAGCCGCGGCCGCCCGAGCCTGGAACTTGGCAGCTTGCTCGAACGCCGAATCCGGCTGGCGGTCCAGAATCAATTTCGATCATGAAAAGTGCAAATACAACTGGATCCGATAAGGACATTGCAGGCCTGATGCTCCGTTGTGGCGAGGGTGCCACCACACAAGTCCTGGTCGTTCTGATCAAACCACTGCCCCTGCTGGCGCACCCCAAAGTGACTGTCGTGGCGGCCGCAACGACCACAGAATTCACTGCAAGCGTGGTGACACCAGGAACCTTGGTGCTTCTCCCAGAGAAAGCATCTGCGCTAGTCGAGGACGCTTGGCAGTCCGTGCCTGAGCTTGCGGTATCGATCTCGGAGAACCGCCGCTCACTCCATGGTGGGATTCCGCTGGCCGACATCAGCACCGCGATGCGGACCCTGCAGTCGAATTGTCCAACGGCAGTCCCTGGCCGGTAATCGGTTGTGCCGCCCTCGTGGCTCCGCCAGCAAAGTGCGCAGCGCCACTCTAGGGAGTCGCTCCTCCCATCACGACATTTCGGCCGGGCCATTTTGCTGTGGCGCATAACACGGACGTTCTCGGATATGGGTGCACTTGCCGCACCGGTAGATCATCTCACTGATCGCAGGCGCAGCCGGGGAATGGCGGGTTGCGGTGCGCGCATAGCCGACGCGGCACCCTCAGCGCCATAACTGGAGCCAGAGTGTGACCAAAACTGCGACCGCGAGGATTACTACACCTGACCACGCTTCCAACCTGAGTTGGGTTCGCAATTCGCGCAATTCGACGACCGTGGGGTCGGCCGGTGGCGGGCCTATTTTCGGACGCAAATTCTTATCAAGGGGCCAATTGAAAGGCTCCACGTACTTCTCGTTGAATGAGGCCTCGAATATTGCCCAGCCCCCTCGATTTTGCGATTGGATAATCATCTCGATGGAACGAAGCACGCCATCCGCGGCTAGCCCGGCATTCCACAGCAAGTCCAGAAAGTGCGTTGGCACGCGAATTAAGGTGGGGGCCCTGTCGGGGTCGAATACACCGATGCAATCGGGAGGAGCGTCTTTTTCAAATAGATCCATCTGCTCCCCCTCCTCATCCGAGGTTTCGTAAAAGGCGAAACTGTACAAACGAGTCGGGTCACAGATCTCCTTTGTGTCGCGCGTGCACGCACAGTCGTTGGCAGAAACCCATCGACGGCGGCGCGACAGCGGTCGTTTCGCCCTTACACCACGCGACAAGTGATAACAGACGAACGTCAAATGCTGGTCTTTGAGGATGTCGCGGGTCTTTTCCTTCGAAGAATTCATACAAGCCCCCAGTTCGCCTCCACCGCAGACATTCATCTAACACTAGCACAATGGTCGGGAGGGGTGGGCTTCAAGAATATGTCTTGCGGAGCGGTGCCCCGCGGCGGCGAACGTCGGCCTGACGTGATGCAACGGTATTTTTGCATTATTGATCGTTAGAAATTAATTCCACATGTCTAGGTTATTACTAATTGCGAAATGACCTTGAGCTTCGCGCAAAAAGCCACATTGATCATCGAACTTAATGCTGCGGGGGCTCCTCATTGTACCGGAGGATGCCGTGGAAGATCAAAGACCCGAAGGAGCGATCAAGTCCGCTACATTTGGCCGACGAAAAGTCAGGCCCCGTGTTTGCATCGCCGATGGCAAACAGCACATTCGAAAATTCCTTGGAGAGGCTCTGGAAGAAATCGGCTTCATCACCTGCGAGTGTACGCAAGTTGCAGAGTTGGACGCGGCGCTCGATGCACAACTGTCCGATCTGGTTGTCGTGGGCCTGTCGTCAGGCGGGGTTGAGGCTGCCGCGATACTGAAGGCGCTCGCAGCAAGAGCATACAGCGGCGAGGTCCTCCTGCTCGGCCCTCGCAGCTCATCGGTAGTGGCGGCCGTCCAAGAACTCGGCGAGCAGCTCGATCTTGCGATGCTCCCTGTTCTGGCGACGCCTTTTGGCATTGAGGGCTTGCGCGACAGTGTCGCCACGCTCCTGCCCACCGATGCGCCGCCGAGCCCTCCAGTCGATGTGTTAGAAGCGCTGGACGCGGGCTGGGTTGAACTGTGGTACCAACCGAAATTCGACACGCGCACGCTCCAGCTGTCCGGCGCCGAGGCGCTCATCCGCGTCCGTCATCCGACCTGGGGGATCGTCTCGCCTGCATATTTCTTACCCGATGCGGGCGATTCCCACTTTCGCGCCATATCGGATTTCGTGATTGGCCAGGCGATTAGCGATTGGCACAACTTTATTACCGAACGACGGGGCGTCGAAATCTCCATCAATCTGTCGATCTCCTTTCTTCGGGACCCGGAATCGGTCGCGGGTCTGTGCCGCAAAATGCCGGATCACTCGGCGTTCGAAGGGCTTATCATCGAGATTGATGCCGCTGATGTCTTTCATAACATGGACTTGGCGAAAGCCGTGGCCAGACAGGTTCGCTTCAGCAACATCGCCGTCTCGATTGATGATCTTGGGTCGGAGTGGCCGTCACTGGTTGGACTTCACGACTTTCCCTTCGTCGAGATCAAGGTCGATCAACAATTCATCACCGGCTGCGCTAAAGACCGCTTGAAACAGACGAACGGGCGCCAAATCCTTGAGCTTGCCGATGGCTTTGGCGCTCGCACCGTAGCAGAGGGCGTGGAGACCCAAGCCGATTTTCTCGCCGTGCGTGAGATGGGCTTTGACGTGGTCCAGGGCTTTCTGTTCGGGAAGCCTATGACGGCAAAACAATTCATGCTTACAACGCTGCGCGGAGCATGAATCATGCCGCGATTTTACTTTCACCTGTCCGCGCCAGATCAGGATTTTAAAGATAAAATCGGCAGCGATGTGGCCGACCTTTCTGCCGTCCATTCCCGCGCAGTGCGTCTTGCGGATCGCATCATGATGTATCCCTTTTCCGCGGACGGCGCGCCTGATTTTCGGCGGTGGACTGTGAAAGTTACGGATGAAAGCCAACGGCGAGTTATGACTGTGATATTCCCGGCGCATTTTGAGCCGGGAGAATCGAAGCCTGCTCAAGCCGCAGGGGCCCGCACCTTGCTCTTGCGTCTCGGCGCTACGCTAAGGGCACGCGCACTATTGCACCAATCTCCACCGCAACCGAGAAGGCACTAATCCGGAGGTGCATGACGAAGAAAATCATGCTGCCGAATAAATCTGAATCGCGGACCGGTGCGCCCGAATTTTCTGTCGGTCAGTGCCGCATGATATCGACACTGATCACGCCGAATTCGCAGCCGGACGCGGCATAGTGGTAACGGCTGACGCCGTATTGGTCCTGCTTGATGACGGGTTGGCACCGAGCCATCCACTTCTGATCGCGGTCGACGAACTCGGCTTCCTCCTGAGCGTCACCGGGACCCGGCACAGTCCGAATGTACGGATTACCTGTCCCGCCCCATACCGTGCTGCAGGAAAAGGCATCGAATTGCCCAAAGCAGCTCGTGCTCTCAATTGCCTCTGCATGGGCGGCACCGAATGTGCATGGCGTCACAAGCAGCGCAAGTGTCGCGAAGGACGTTCTGGTTAACATCGGTCTCTCCATCAGATGATGACTGAACCGGCGGTGTCCCCTGAACCTAAGTTGAGCTAAATGATAGGCGTTCGCTTAACTGGTTGCGGCCGGCAGGATCGGCACGACAGCGTGGGGGTAAGCGCTGTCACGGCGGCACCGCTGCCAATCGAGCGTCCGCAGGTCGACATCGCCGGTGGTGCGGCAGGCCGGGCAGCGCGCTCGCAGGAACCAATAGCCGGCCTTGATGGCGGCGCCGATGGTCGGCGAGAACAGCATGGGCATCCGCTTGGCTTGGCGCTCGTTCCAGGCGGTGACCAGTTGCTCGGCGTCCTCGAGAATCTGGCGATCGGTCGCTCGGCGCGCAGCCGCTACCTTCTCGGCCTCATGCCGGCGGGCATCCTCCATTTTGCGCTTGTTGAATCCCACGACCGCGCCAGTATGGACATGGGCAGTATGAGATTGAAGGGGGTGCCGGTGGTCGATAGAAAGAGTGAGTTGCAGGCCGAAACGCTGCTCCCGGCAGTCTCGGCTAACACCCTGGCCCGATGCCTCGGAGTGTCGCCCAAAGTTGTTTACGACCTCACAAAGGCGGGCGTCCTGCAGCACGGAGCGGCCCGGGTGTACGGGCTTGAAGATAGCGTGCGGCGTTACTGTGAGCATATCCGTGGGCAAACGAAATAACGATACGCGGCGGATCGCTGCGAACATAGCCAAGAGCGTGCCGCGGCAGATATTGAAGGACATTCCACGGCCGCCAAATTCTGCCAGCCAGGACGATTGGCGCACGCACCGACGGTCGACAAACTGCCCTAATTGTATTTTCATATTGAGTTGCCGAGAGCGGCCTGTTCCCGGTCGGGCAGCGCGGGGTTCGGCTTCTACCAGATAGGCGGCCTGCGGTTCCGTTTCTCGGTTTGATTTTGTCATACCGTTCAAGGCTGCCAGCCCGCGCATTGTTCTCCCAGGGATAGCATTTCGGAGCCGCTGCTAAGCCGCTCGTCTTTGAGCCAAATAGGTTATTGCAGTTCGCCGAGCGTTTCCTTAGTCGACTCTTCAATTGCAGCATGTGCGAGCGATCCGCCATGCAATCCTCCCAATCAAGCCGCGCAATCTGGCTCATGCCGCGCGGGACGACGCCAACGATTAGCGCGGCAGTCTAACGTGAAACCATTCTTTGGCTGAAAATAACAAGACCAAACCGGTCCAGTCGTTTAAAACAGTAATCATAGAAACAAAAAACCTTTTGTGAGTGCGTTGTCACTGCGGAGCCGTCAGCAAGTCCTCCCAACGGCGGCTCCGCAGCTTTTCAACCGCGTCCGTGCGGAACGGCAGATTGGCGATCATCGCAGCGGGGCCTTCGAGCCGAGCCGAGCCGAGCCGAGCCGAGCCGAGCCGCGTCGCGACGCAATCCCGCTTTAAAAAAGGAAAGGATGAAACGATGAGAGTATTGTTTGCGATATGGGGCTTCTTCGGCTTCCTCACGCTCGCATCAAACGGTCCCGCCGAGGCGTGCGCGGTGGATAAGGTCGAACAGTTCCAAGCGGAATTGGCAGCGGCTAAAACGGACGCCGAAGAACGTCTTTTTGCTCTCAAATTCCTTTTGCATTTCGTGGGAGACCTTCACCAACCGCTCCATTCTTCGGACCACCACGACAGGGGCGGAAATAGCGTCAAGGTGATCGTCGATGACTTTCCGCATAATGCTAGGGACGAATTGCACGGCTTTTGGGACACGCAACTTGTCGACGCCATAGGCACTCCACCTGCGGCCCTTGCAGCGCAATTGCTGGCGCAAATAACACCTGTTGACGCCTCTGAATGGGCGGCAGGCTCACCTGAGGATTGGGCCATGGAGGCATTCATGCTCGCGAAGGCCGACGTTTACGGAACCCCCCCGTTGGCAAGGGACCGAACACAGCACCTGGACTCAAACTACGTTGACACGGCGGAGGTGGATGTGCGCCTGCAATTGGGCCGCGCGGGCATACGCCTTGCCCACATGCTCAATACGAGTCTTGGCTCCGAACCAGACGACTGGAACGCCTGCCTCCTTGCCCGTCGGTAATCCCAGCGTCCGGTTTAAAACTAGGCTAGGTGGCACATAGCTTCCGATTGAGTGCGCCCATTCGAGCTACGAAGCGCCCAATAAGGCAGCTAACAACTCGGCTGCCCCTAAGTTAGTCTCGCCCCCACGTGCAATCCGCACGCTCCGGCACCCAAAGGGGGCATTCCAATGACACGCACGATCTTCGTCGCGGCGGCGCTCGCGCTCACCGTCACGCTGCCGGCCGTATCCGCACTAGCTCAGGCTCCCCGCACCTTCGTCTCGGCGGCAGGCACTGACAACAGTACCTGCAGCTTCGCCGCGCCATGCCGGCATTTCCAAGCCGCAGTAAACGCGACTAGTGCCGGGGGTGAAGTCGACGCGCTTGACCCGGCCGGCTACGGCCCGATCATTATCAGCCAAGCCATCACCATTGAAGGCCAAGGTTGGTCCTACATCGCACCGCCAGCTAACGGAAACGCGATCACCATCAATGCGGTAAGCGGCGCCGTTTATTTACACGGCCTATCGCTTAATGGGGTCGGCGTCGTCAACAGCACCGGCATCCAGTTCAACACTGGCGGCAGCTTGACCGTTCGCGATAGCGCGATCCGGAATTGATAGCATCGATTTCGAGCCGATCGCTATGGCCGTGAGCAAGCTTTATGTGTCGAACACGCTGGTTTCAGATAATGGTGAAAGTGGAATTGTTATTGGTCCCAGCGGTCCGGGAACTCTGAAGGCCATTCTCAATCACGTCGAGATAAACAACAATGTAAATTTTGGGCTAGCCATTGGTGCTACTAGCCAGACCATCCACGTCACTGTCACCGACAGCACGAGCACCAACAACGGAACCGATGGTATCAACTCCGCGGGCGGAGGCGTTATCGTGCGTAATTCCACAATCGCCAATAATTCCGGTACTGGAGTGGTTGCCACTGGCAACGGCCTTATCCTTACGCGATCAAGTATCTCGGGAAACAACAAGGGGATAGACGGCAAGTTTGTGTTCAGCTACGGCGACAACGACCTCGACGACGAGTTTTTATCAGAATTACCGTTGGGCCCGCTCTCATACGATTAGCAACTGCAGACCGAGAACCCCTATCGCTTGGCCCGCGACATCCGCGGCATCGGCTTCAAGACCGCCGACGCCATCGCCATCACAATCGAGCGGGTTGTCTTCGCCGCGCTTGAAGCCGCCGCCCTTAGGGTCGACTTCGAGCAGCCGGTGGATGGTCTTCGCCTCAAGGCCGGTTGCCTCTTTCATTCGCTTGGCCGCGCGGCCGGTCGGCGCGCAGAGCAGAAGTCTCACGTCCTTCGCTGCGAGTATGCGCAGGATGGCATTGACGATGGTCCGTCTTGCCGACACCGGGACCACCGGTCATGACCAGTACCTTGGACATTAGCGCGAGCCGGATCGCGGCCACCTGGCTTTCCGCCAGAGCAAGCCCGATACGCTGCTCGACCCATGGCAATGCCTTGCCCGGATCGATCCAGGACCAAGGCAGCTTGCCGTTCGCAAGGCGCATTAGCCGCTCGGCGATGGCGGCCGGCGTGCCGGCACCGCAGCCGAACGAGAATACATCGGTCCCGGATCCCGTGCCGGCCTGTGAGGGACGTATGCCGCCTCACGGTCATCACTATCACTTCGTCTTCGAGCACAATCATGACCATGACGGTGATCGCGACTGATACATCGCGGTAGCCTTCAATTCGATCCAGCAGACGACGGGTGTCCGGCACGGCCTTCATGAGCGCCTGCATCAGCATGACGTCGACCATGGAGGTCTCGTCGACGACCAACAGGTTCTTCTTGGCGTAGGTCGGGCCGATGCCTCGGATCATGCCCGAGGCAAGGTACTTCTCGATGCCCGAGCCGCACGCACCGGGCCAATGCCGCCGACCTCCCGCAGGCGATCGGCCTGCGTCTCGATGACCTCGAACACCTTCTCGCCGAAGGCGCAGCGATCACCGTGCCCTCCTGGAGCTCGAGCTCAAGAGCAGTGCGGACGAGTTCTTTAGGCACCTCGAGCAACTTCTCCGCCAGCGGGACGAGTTCGTCGGTAGGCAGGCCGCAATGGCCCTCGTCCATCGCCTCGGTCAGCGCATAGGAGATCCCAGCGCGAATCCGCACCATGGCGGTCTTCTCGATGCCGAGCTGTCCTGCCGCAATCAGCCGCGTGACGATGTCCTGGGTATCGTCGCAGATCAGGAAACGGCGCCGGACCAGATTGTCGACCGCCTGGATGACCTTGTTACGATATTGCGTGTATGAACTATAGCGTTCTTCCACTGAGGGGCGCGGATCACCCGAAGCTTGGCGGTCGGCGTTGGCCTTTGCGAACGGTATGTACTGGCCGGTAGCTTCGCAGCCATCGTTCGCCCAGACGCCAGAGCGCAGGCCCCAGCCCGTGTATGTCGCCAGTGGTACTGTAAGTTCCGGCAGGCGAATGCCCGCAATATCGTTGCCGTCGCTGTCGGTCTTCGGCACGTAGTTCGGATAGATCGGCCCGTTAGCCGGATTGTCTTCAATGGGAGGCGTGATCACCGGCGGATTTATTGTCGGGATGAAGGTCTGATAGAAATTCGGCCCGTAGTTGAACCGGTATCGGGTAGTCTTCAAACCCGTATAGGTCACATTTGGGATGTGCGGGAATCCCACGCCCGACTGCGGCAACGGCGGCACTAGTGTGCCGTCACGCAGCAGCGGAACCTCCGAATCTGGCGGATCGATGCCTCGCGTCGACCACTCGTCCAAATTGGTCCACATCGCACGTTGAACTGGTGCGGAATCGAGCGGATTTGCAAATTGCTGGCACAGGCCCTTCTGGGTTGGGTTGCCGGCGCCCCCATGCTGTTTGCTCGACAGCAGGTACAACCGGGTGAATGGATGATCCGGTAGGTCAAACCGGCCCATCGGGTCGGTGCTCATGAGCGAGCCGGTCTTCACCCGGAACTCGTTAGCCGAATAAAATTCGGTCGCCAGCGGACAAGTGTGTGTATCCTCGCATCGCTTGTAGCGCCAGTCGCTGGTGTTCGAGATCGGATCGAAGCTCCGCACGTTCGCAAACGGATAGAGCCCTTCGAGATAGAGCTCTTCCTGACGATTGCGCTCGGTCCGCTTGGTCTGAGACCACCGGTAGTTCATATTGAGACCGTCGCCGGCCCCGATCCACTGCATCATTCCGTCGAAAACCTGCCTATGGTTTTCGTCTTCGTTAAAGCCGAGATGGACGAAATCGTTGAGCGTCCGCGCTGGCTGCGATGATGTTTCTGTGTAGATGCGCTCCACGTCGCCTGCGATCGGGTTCGGTGTGCCGATATCGTCGCGCATTGAATGCCGCAGGAACGAATTGAAGTCGCGGATGGCCGCAAGCCCCAAGCCGTTCACCGTCGGATTCATCGCGATGTAGGAAAATTCGTAGATGTCATTGTTGACGAAATTCCCGGTGGTCAGTTTGATCGCGGTGTTGCTGGCGTCGGTGTAAGCCCAGCCGGCGACCGAAACAACGTCCGCGTGATCGTCAAGATGGACCCGATGCGTCAATGCCGCGTTCGGTGGCCCTTGTTCCCCGAAGCTGCAGGATAAGCCAGGGCAAACGACGAAGTAGACCCGCTGGTCACGATATACTCGTAGCCTGGACCGGTGATGACCGTGTTTCCAGGACCGACTGCGACGGGCAATGACGCTGTCGCTACCAGACCGCTTAGCGGCCCAAGATTGTTTTCCCAGCCGCTCCACACCGTTGTGTACCCGCGCGTCCAGAGGAAAGAATTGCTCAGGATCGCTGGATCGGTGATGGCCGCCGGATCGTTGACGCAAGTCGGACAGGTCGTCGGGTCCGTCGGTGTGTTGTTTAGTGTCTGATACGTCTTACCGCCGCGATTTGGCGGCTCATACATCATTTTGTGATTGCCCTTGCTAAGGTCCAGGGGCTTCAAGAGTAGAAATTATGCCGATAGCCTACAGTGTGGTTCGCGTTTCTTGGCGACGCGAGTTGGATGTCGGTAATGATCGCGTTCTGTGAATTCGACGGGTTGACCTCTCCCGTTGCAATGCCGGTGATGTACTCATATTGGCCCACACCGGGAAAAGAGTAGCCACCGAAGGCCACGCCTCTGGTCAAGATTTGGATTTGGGTGATGCGGGCCTGCGCGACGGATGCCGCGCATAGCGCGCTTGTCGCCAACAGGCCGGCGATGCCAAGTCGAAGTAGTCTGCGTTTGCTTGGTTGCGGCGCGCGCACGAGCGCTACACCGTGTTCGGTGTCGGTCATGTTTCGCTCCCTGTGACGGCCTCCGTCGTCTTCCGGTTTGCCGATTGGCAACACCGTGGACGGTTTGGCCAACACTTCATTTGCGCCGGACAGAATCCGAATCAATGTAAACGCTAGCAGTGGAACGATGGCCGCGCAAATTGTCTGAAGCTCTGCGCCGAAGTTGCGGTTATGCTCAACCGCCTCGCGCGATGTGCACCCCCCGATAGATGGGGTGTGCTGCGCTTCAGGATGATGGTGTCACGATCGATACTGCTGTTGGAAGATTAGTGAAACGCGCGCGGTTAGCGTGGCTCGTTAAATTCCAGCGCTTCAGCGCACGGTCAACTACTCGTTTGAATTCATGATGAAATTGCATCGGAGTCCCAGTTCCATAACAGAAATAAATGATCACTGGCGCTTATCCTCTAATCGGATGCTGCAGCGCACTCATCCCTATCGACGTAGCCGTATGTCAGTCATGCCTTGGATGTGACTTGACGCCCGGCAAAAATAGTCGGCGTAATTATTGCCGTCACAAAAAGTGACCGACGACACGGCTGCGGGGGGTCCAAGAACCAGGCGCATCTGCTTCAAATTTGGACGCGCCGTGGATCATGCTGCGACGTCGACAGCACGTCTGTAGCCAGGTCCGTTCAGCTTCCACCTCCCACAACGTCGATGCGAAGAAAAATGCTGCGACTTAGCGGTGTTCTTCGCGGTGAGCCAATGGGAGGAATAAAATGCACAATAACGTCCGTCGTTTCGCTTCAGCTATTGCTTTCTTCGGAGCGGTACTCGGCTGGAGTTTGCCCAGTGATGCCGGCATCCAGAAGATCGTCGTCGATCAGACGTTAAACGTCATGTTTTCGCCGGTTCCCTTGGGCAGTTCGATCAACGGAGCCCCGACACCCTACACAGTGTATCAGGGCCGGATCTTTGGTACCCTTGATCCAAACGATCCTCACAACACGGTCATTACCGACATCAACCTTGCACCGAAAACGAACGGCAAGGTTACCTACATTGCGAACTTCCAAATTGTCACGCCGTCGGATCCGAGCGCGCGAAGCGGGCTCTTGCTTTATGGGGTGTCCAACCGTGGCGGCAACGCTATCCCGGTCCCGTCAGCTACCAGTCCGGGTACACTAATACAGGGTGCCACCTATGTACAAAGCGGTTGGCAGGGCGATCTTCTTGCAGAATGCTCGCTGCTCGTGCCGGCCCCATATCCCTGCGTTGATCTAAACTCTGGACCATATGGTACCCTCACGGCAAACGCTGGTGGAACCGTTACAACCTTTACTCCTCCTACGGTGCCTGGCGAGGTTCCGTTCACCACGAAACTGACAAGCTATGTCATCCAAGTGCCGGTGGCCACTACTGATGGCAAGGCGCCGAACGGAAGTAACACCATCACTGGTCCGGTGTACTCGCACGTCGCACCAAAAACGAGTGGGCCTACCGCGCAGTTGATCATTTCAAATTCTCCCAGTCCTCTTGGTACTGCTGGTCCTCCTGCTGTTACTGGTGGCGTGTTCACGCCGTACCAACCGGCAACCTTGAATACGAGCCAGGCTACGCTCTGGAGCGAAGCGTCTCAAACTCTTGGTGGCGTGGACACCGACAAGCAAACGCTTTCGAGCAGCGATTGGTCCTGGGCATATTGCCCGAGTGGCGGGGCAAGCACCCCGAGTACGACTTGGATTTGCCTGAAAAACCCCGCTGGGTTCGACCCAAATCGGCTGTATGAGATTGTTTTTTCCGCAGCGAACCCGTTGGTACTTGGGGTTGGCTATGCCGCGACACGAGATCTTGTCTCGTTCCTTCACTACGGAAACAACGCCCCGGGCGGCGGGTCAAATCCGCTCTTAGGAACCGTGACCAAGACGTTGATCTTTGGTTCATCGCAATCCGGCGCATTTATCCGGGGCGGAATCTTTTATGGCTTTAACGAGGACGAACACGGCCGCAGCGAGCACGAACATGGCCGTAACGACGACGAACATGGCCGCAACGAGGACGAACATGGCCGCATCGTTTTTGATGGTGCCAACCCGCAGATCGACGGCCGGATGCTGTGGCTGAATGAGCGTTTTGCGCAGCCGACTGTCCTTCTCCAGCTCTATATGGGCGGCAATGAAGCCCCGGTCTGGTGGGCGAACTACCCGAACGAGGCGCGTCACCTTGGTGCCAACGGCCTCCTCCGCCGTTGCAATCAGACCAATACCTGTCCTGAGGTCGTCGAGTGGTTCGGCGAGCTCGAGTTCTATGGTGAAAAGATGGGGCCGGACATAACAGGCTACTGCGTCGTTTGCAGGAGCGACATTCCGGTTCCGCAGAATGTCCATCGGTTCTTCCATCCAGGCACGAGCCATGGCGGCGGCGCTGGCGGCGTTGCCGGCTTCAGCTGGAGTCCTCCTCCCGCTCCCGGTGTGCCGTTCAACCCCAACCAAATGTATCCCTCTAATCTAAATCCAGAGACGCAGACCAATAATGCGTTGCTGCAGGACTTTATCCAGTTCCTCATGACGGGCGCGGCAATGCCGACCAGCACGCCTGGGGATGAGTGGCCAACTGTTCAACACAGACAATTGGTGACGAACAACGCCGAGGACGTCGGATTTCCGAATATCCCCGGCTTCCCGTATGGCGGCAATAATGCTTGGCCCCCGATTGTCTACGACTTTGGGCCCGGTGTGGACTACAACCAGCAGACAGGCGTTGCATCCATCCAGCCACCAAAGGTACTGCAGGTGTTGACGCCATATGTGCCGCACGTGAATTTGGACGGCAATGCCGACGGTGGCAGTGTTCCTTCTGTTCTGTTCCAGGCTCCCCTGGGCACTTATACGGGTTGGAACATTATTCCGTCGCCGAGCCCCTATGCAGGACAGCAAGACAGTCTGTCGGGCGGTTTTTGGCCCTTCTGGGACACAAAAGCGAACCGCGTTGCGAACAGAGATCCGCGCGCGTCACTGGAGGAACGTTATGGCACCCACGAGGGCTACGTTTGCGTTGTAACCGCCGCTGCAAACAGGAACGTCGGGAAAGGTTTCCTTCTCGTTTCCGACGCGAACTTGCTAGTTTCGCAGGCGAATGCAGGCAACGTGCTAGGACCTCCTTTCGTCCCGACAAGTGACGATACCAAACACGCTAATTCCTTGTGCTCGCGCTCCGATGCAAAGCAAATAACCGCGACGGGCTGGATACACTAAGGGGACGTACTCCCGCTCGATGAAAGATACGGAATGGCGGATCGGGGCGACCGGATCCGCCATTTTTATTTTGCACGATATGCGGGCGTGCCTCCGAAAGACAATTTTGAGGGATTCCGAGGTGCAGGCGCTGTCATTCGGCCGGCCGTGGGAGCAGCGGTGTCGTCGGGACTGGCCTCGCTGCGGACGATATTCGATGACGGCTATTTTTTGCCGAACACGCCGCCTAACGGCGGCGTTCAGCCCAATTAGCTCCCGGACTTCTTCAACAGAATCGGCCCATTGCAGACACGGCAGTGAGTGGCTGTCGCGGCAGTTACTGGGGGCAAAGCGGAGTCTCAGCGCCAGTTCATTATGGGACCCCGGTGGAGCAACCAAGCCAAGTTGGCAGGTTATTGCGCGCAAACGACGCGAATTCGGCAAAATGGATCGGACGTCGGCATCAAGCGATCGCGTCGTTTCCCGTTTTTGGCAGTGGTCATGTGTCAAAATTACAGCGTAACGCTCACTACCGGCTGGGTGACGCCGTAACATATCGTGCCAAGAGTTGAAGTATGCCACATCGACGGGCTGGCGCGGCTGAGCACGCGAGCCGCGCTGTGCGTCGGAAAAGTGCCACCTCGATCCCAACCGCGTGACGGCGTCACGAGCGGCCCGGCATACCGTCGGGCGGGACTAGTCTGGTCGGTCTTACTCGCTCAGTGTCCGCCGCCTGTGTTTCCTCACGCATTTTGTCGGCAACGCAGCGTTTGCCCACCTCTAGAGCCGAGCGCATGCGTGAATATTGCCGGGGGCGCCGCCACGGAGTGTGTCGATCCGCATGCGCCTAGAGACCGCGTGGATGGATGTCCTTGTGCGCTACCTCAAGCCGGAACACCGCGGTGATCGCAACGAAATCGCGATCGCGGTAGGTGACCTCATCACCGACACCCTACAAAATACGTAACGGCGGTTGGTTCGACATGGAGTGCGTCGTAACGAGTGAAACTCATCAGAGAGTGACGTTGTAACGCATAGAACTGCTGACAGAGTTACGTCGTAACGCATGGCGCTCGTGAGAGAGTGACGTCGTAACGCTTTTTTGACCGGATTCGCTCTTCCGCCTGCCAAGGCTCTGAAACGACCCGAATTGGCAAAAACGACCCCTCAAATCTTTTTGGCAGGATGCCAAGCCGGTCGATTACAGCGCGGATAGCCCCGGTTACCGATTTGCCCCCCATCTTCAGGAAGGGGTTCGCGATCGTGTCGGGAATTGGCACCCCGGCTAAGCTAGGTGACCGCAAAGTGGTCATCGTAATTTTCGTGGTGTGGAGCGGGCGATCCGCTTCGAGCCCAGCCACAGGCGCCGGCTGGGCTTCGCGATAAGCGTCTGAAGGCTTCAGTAACCACGAAAACGGCCTCGAAATAATTAAAGTGCGTGGCCGATTGAAATTTCACCGCGGATTCCACGTGTTTCCGACCTGACCTCCCCAGTCGAGCAGATGGAGCTCGCGATCATGTTGGGCCCGATGGCACCCCCGGCAAAGCCATGTGACGGCAAGGTGGTCATTGTAATCCTCGTGGTGGCCCTCGACCCTACGGGTTCCGCAATTGGCGCCCGCGCGCTCCTCGCGGATCTCATCGGCGATGCTCATTGGTGATAGCAGCACGAGCTCGGCGAACGGCGGATTGGGCCGGCCTGAACGACACGACAGCGCGGGGATGAGGCCAGTCACGGCAGTGGGTCGAGCACCCCGGAGGTCGACCGCCTGCGCGATGCGGCAGGCCGGACAGCACCGGGCTTGGCACCCGTTCCAGACGCCGATTAGCCGCTCGGCGTCCAGGAGCACTTGGGCATGGGTCGCGCGTCGGGCGGCAGCCTCTGCTTCAGCCTTGGCCTGTCTGGACCTCGTCGGTTGTCACCTTGAAGCCTGTCAGCGTGCACGGGCCGAACGAGGTCACGATCGCGACGTCGGTGGCATCACGCCCGCGCGCCATCAAGATGCGCCCGATGCGTGGGTGATTGTGGCGGGCATCGAAGGTGTACCAGCGGTCGCCGAGATAGACTTCGAACCACGCGCTGAAATCCATCGGCATAGGGTCAATTGGCACGCCAATGTCACCCAGATAGCCGGTGCAGTAACGCGCCGGGACGTTCATGCAACGACACAGCGCAATCGCGAGGTGGGCGAAATCGCGGCACACACCACGCCGCTCGGAATAAGCATCCCAGGCCGTTTTAGTCGGGCTCGCATGCTCATAACCGAACTTGATGTGATCGTGAACGTAATCGCAGATGGTCTGAACTAAACGCCATCCTTTGGGTATATTTCCGAATTGGGACCATGCGATATCGATGAAGCGGTCGGTTTCGCAATATCGGCTACCGAGGAGAAAGACGAGCGCGTCCACCGGCAGGTCTTCTAGTGCGTGCTGCTCCGCCTGCAGGTCCACCATGTCCGGCTCGCCGTTATCTTGGACCAAGAAGTCCGTGGACATGGTCAACTGGCCCGCGGGGGCTCGATGACATGGCAGAAATTGCCGAAGACGTCGTGGTAGGTATTGGCAAGAATGGGAGGATCGAGGCGCACGCGATCCCAGGTCAGCAGGTCGGAAATGCGGGATGGATGAACACTCACCTGTAGGATCATGGGCGACGGCTGCGGGCAATCATAGGAAATCTCGTAACCCGCACGAATTTTCATCGATGTCCTGTAGGGCGTGCAAGCAAAAGCCCGTCTGATATCTGCTAAGAATAAACGGACGAAAGAGTTCCGTTGCGGTCCGCAATGCACAAATAACATGCATTTCCCGCGCCAGGACTGTCGCTACTATGTGTCAGACCAACGCTATGCTTTTTTTTGAAGCTCCCGGTCTGTGCAAATTCGACTGGATCGCCGCCTGGACGGAACCGCCAGTCCACTATCCCCACATACGTCGCATCTTGGCACGCACGTCCATCCGATCGCGTGTTCGTCTGTCGCCCGCACCGCCGTCCGACTTCGGCGGTGGCCATGAGCGGGTGTCGAAATGCTCCAGCATCGGACTGGGGATAAAGCGGGTGCGCTGAGCGTAGACGTGGCGGTCGCCTGTGCTGCGCTGTCCATGCGTAAAGAAGCGCTGCGGCACCATCAGGTGAAGTTGGTCCTTGGCCCTCGTCATAGCGACATACAGCAGGCGTCGTTCTTCCTCGATTTCCGGTGTCGAGCCGGTAGCAAGGTCGGAGGGAAGGCATCCATCGACGGTGTTGAGAAGAAAAACTGATTTCCACTCCTGCCCCTTGGCAGAATGGATTGTCGAAAGGATCAGGTAATCCTCCTCAAGAAGCGGTGCGCCTGCCTGATCGCTCGTTGCATCCGGAGGGTCGAGTGTAAGTTCAGTCAGAAACCGTTCTCGACTGAGATATGTGGAGGCTATCTGCGCAAGCTGAAGCAAATCGGCCTCGCGAAGGGCCGAGTCTTCGTGAATGCGCTCAAGATGCGCCACATACCAGCGATGGACCAGATCAAGCTCCGATGGCCAGCCCACTGTATTTCGTCGCAACATCCCGATCGTCGTTTCAAAATCGGGCCAGTGTTCGGCCGCGGCTGCGGGAGGGTCAAAGGTACTGAGGGTTTGCATCGCGTCATTGCCATTCGACATGCGATCGAGAAGACGCGCCGCTGAACTCGGGCCAATGCCGGGCAACAATTGTGCGACGCGGAACCCTGCGACGCGATCGCGAAGGTTTTGTGCCCAGCGCAGCACGGCCAGAACGTCCTTGATGTGAGCAGCCTCGAGGAATTTAAGCCCGCCGAATTTCACGAAGGGAATGTTACGGCGCGTGAGCTCGACTTCGAGGCTTGCACTGTGATGCGAGGCGCGGAAGAGAACGGCTTGAGATTTTAACGTGATGCCCTCTTCGCGATTTTCCAAAATACGCTCGACGATGTAACCAGCTTGCGCAACGTCATCAGCCACATTGACAAGGTGAGGCCGCTCCGCCGACGCGCGGTCTGACCACAGATTTTTCGTAAACCTCTCGGACGCAAGATCGATGACGGCATTGGCCGCCGCAAGAATAGGTTGGGTCGAACGGTAGTTGCGTTCCAGCGTAATGATTTCCGCCTTCGGGCTGAAGTGTCCCGGAAAGTCGAGGATGTTACGCACCGTGGCCGCGCGAAAGGAATAGATCGATTGCGCGTCGTCGCCAACGACGGTCAAACCGCGTCCGTTCGGCTTCAGAGCAAGGAGGATAGAAGCCTGAAGGCGGTTGGTGTCCTGATATTCGTCGACCAGCACATGATCGAAACGTGCGGAAATCTCCTGTGCGATCGCGCCCTCTATCATTATTTGCGCCCAGTAGAGCAGGAGATCGTCATAGTCCAAGACGTTCTGCTTCTGCTTTGCCTCTACAGGCGTCGAAGGCGACTGGGTCAAAAATGGGCGGCGTTGTAGTGCATGTGGTTGCGTATACGTCCTGAATGGCGTGACGAAAGTTATCAAGGGTCACCTGGACAGCAAGATGCGTGACCAAGGACGTCTGAAAGAGATGTGAGCCCTGCCGCGGCTTAGCTGGGGGCTAGAGGGAAATCGCTTTCGCGACGTTCCAACAGCAGCAGCAGGGCTCGAACTCGAATAATACCACATGTCGGAATCAGAACGCGCCAGCCGGCATCCCTGAACGTCTGCTGGATCAGCGCAAGCGAGGCGCGCCGGTGCCATGTCCGGTCACGCCTCGCTTCCATCCAGCCCCTGGTGTCGCCGTGCGTTAAACGGCGGAGTCGGTGGCCTTCGGCGCCCGGCAATCCAATTTACCGCAAATTACTGTGGCCGCAGCAATGATGTCTCCGCCTCGCGCATCACCATTAGCGGCGTCTCGCCGTTGCTCTCAACAGCATGACCGTTGGTTTTTGCCCGGTAATGGTCGAGCACGAACAGCCGAATTGCAGAGGACAGATTGCCATGTGGGCGTCCAGTGTCGATTTCGGCGACGAGGTCCGACAGCGTCTTGCTGCCGCCAGCAGCAATTTCCTTGAGCGCCCCCCAGAAGGCGTCTTCAAGGCTGACGCTGGTCTTATGACCGGCGATAACGATCGAGCGCTTGATGACCGGCGATTTCATTGCCTGTTTCCCTTTTTTCGACCCGTGCCGCGCTCGCGACCATTACCCAGTTCGGAGATCCTGGGATGTGATGCGCGGCACAGATTCTGCATATTCGATATTCGAAGCTTCGCCGTAAAATTGCGGGCACGGTATGCCCCGCCGCTTCCCGCCGCCCTGATCCCTCTAAGAAATCATGACCATGGTGCCGGCGGCGGGGTGGCAGAGATGTCACACGCCGCAACATTACGATTCTTGGGCTGGGGATAATCTCTCACAGGCGAGCGGCATCGCCGAACGAGCGAGTACCATGTGGGGGGTCAAGTAAGGTTGCGTCAGAATGTCGGTGTCAGAAGACTTTGAGCGGATGCGAGAGTTGCGAAAGCGTGCGGCGGACTACGAACGCGCCGCGGCCGATCCGTCGCTGCCAACAACCAATCAAGCGCCGCAGGGCTACATCGCCGGTGGTGCGGCAGGCAGGACAGCGTGCCCGCAGGAACCAATAACCTGCGGTGATGGCGGAGCTGCTTCTAGATCCCGAGCCTCGAACGCTACCGCTCTCCAGCCGTTCATTCAGGAAGAGGCGTCCCGATGCCGCCGTGGCTGTTTTTGCAAGCGAAAATAGGATTGCTGGTTTTGTTGAAAGCAGTTTCAGGCGGGACGACGATGCAGCCACTTGGGCAGGTCTTTGGGCACGTGTAATGTCCGCAGGTTTCGCCCGTAGGGCAACTCGATGTCTCGCATTGGTTCTTGGCGGCGTCCCAAAATTGGTTGGCTTTGCAATTGTCGGGCTCGCACGCGCTGAGAGTCGCGCTTGGAACAAAATGATAATTTGTCGGGCAGCTATGCCGATAGTAGGCGAGAAAATAGCCCCCCTGTCCATTGTTCAGATTCAGGTCGACGGCGCCTTGCGTGAGATTCAAGCCTGCGACGGGGGAAACCCAACGGTCGAAAATCGAGCCGGTCGGCTTGTTCGTTGTCGGATTAAGGGGGCCAGAATAGGCGACGATCTTAACGCCATCGCTCGTCGTGTTGACGACCCCGAGATAATTAGCGTTGTGCGTAACGCCACTGTTGGCGTTGGGGTTGGTTTGCGGCTGAAAGACGTCTTTGACAAACACGTCGTCGAGCAGACCTCCTGTGGCATCGCTCGCTTCGTCGAGCACGGCGCTGGAGCCGCCAGAACACGGTGGAGTCGCGCAGTTGCCCCCAGCAGGGAGGTAGTTGTAGGTCACCACAATATTGCTATTACCGACCCAGACCGGAACATAGGTTGGCAACTGGCCGGTCGAATCCGGATAGGCTTGCGCCACACCCTGAAGGCCCCCGGATACTGTCGCCGACACCAACACGTACGAGAGATTATTTATAGTCATCGTGGAATTGGCGGACAACGTGACCTGATGGGGAGTCCCCGTGATCCCGCCGGCATTGACGCTATTCAACGTCACAAACGCGCCAGCGTTGCTCGAGCGCGGAATGCGGGTCGCGCCCGCGGCCGGAGGCCGGTAGTAGTCCGTTTTATAGCTCAAGGGCGCAGCCAAGGACGGCAAAGAAAACGAGAGGATTGTCGCTGCCAATGGTGCCGCTGGGAACAACGTCCTAATCGAAATGCGCCACCCCATGTTGGCCTCCCTGGCATGATGGCGCGCCCCCAAGAAAAGTAAGATTCCCGCGATGGTGGAGTAAACCCACTATGTGTCGCTGCCAATGCCCACAACCCACCGACGGCTTGCGCGATGGCTCCATTGCACTGGCGATCGCCGGCTAGGGGATGAATGGCAGTACGTGCATGCAGAGGCACGACCGGATGCCGGTGCTGCTCGCCGAAAAGGATTATGAGCCGTGAGTGAAAATCTCGGCCTGGAGTTGCTCAACCCGGCTGCCGAAAACGTGCTGCAGAGGCGACGGCTTGCCGGGGGTGAAGTCGACGCGCTTGACCCAGGCGGCTACGGCTCGTGCCCGAGCCATGCAGCCTAATGCCTTCCGAGGCAACCTGGACGTTTCTTGTGCGTTAAATTTGGATCTTGGAGCCAAAGGTCATGCGCATTCGACAATCGCTAATAGCTGGGACTGCATTGATTTTCTCGGTGTCCGTCACTTACGCCGGTCCATGTTCGGAGGATATCGTTCGCTTTCGGGCTGAAATTGACGCTAACCAGCACGCAAACGCCGCTACTGGTTCGACCGCCCCTGAGAGCACCGCAGCGACGACACACCGCCAGCCGACGCCGCAGTCAATCGGCGCCGCGGAGAGCCAACTCGGCGAGGCGTCGCCAGCTGAGTTGCAAGCGGTCACGACCGCATTGCAGCGTGCCAATGATGCCGACAGCGCTGGCGACCAAGTCGCCTGTGAGAAGGCTTTAGCCGACGCGCGGCGCGCTCTCAGCCGATGAGCCACGGCACGGCCGGCCCCCGCGGCTGCGAGAACCGGCCGGCTGTCGCTAACCCGGTCGGGGGGCTGCATAAGGATGTGACCGGAGTAGCGCAACCAAAGCAACCCGAGCGGTGAGAGATTCGCACGGCGACAATAAGTCGGCACCGCGACCGGTGTGTGTCCCTGGGAACCGCAGCCCTCAGCCCATAGATTTCAGGATCGTTGCCGGCGAAAATCCGGCTGCCGACGTGGCCGGGAAAATACACCGCTTGCCCCCTGTTGAGCGATAATCTTATCGCGGGCAGCACTGCTCAGCGCGTCGACTGGCTCGTAAGTGGCGTCAACTATAATCAAGCCTCTTCGTTGAAACTCAAGCAGGCCCCCTCCTTGGTGGTTGGGGCAAATGCAAGTTGTTTCATCAGCGCCGCAAAAAGCGGCTCGCTAAGCGCTCCTGTCGGATTATAGAAATATTTGCCCGAGGCTGGTGGGCTTTCAGCCACGATGACCAGCCTAATGCTTTCTGGCTCAAACCTCCGGCTAATTGACAGGTAGTCGGTTCGCTCCATTGGCGTGCGTAGTTTTGTGTCACTGGTGGGCGATAGTAGCGCCATGCGGACATTGGCGAAAGTCACGACCCAAGGGTCCGCTCAAGCGCGATCATCATGCAATTCTGGAGGCCGCTGGCCCTTCGGCGGCGGTGGCGGCTACTACTACCGCCGTCGTCGCTGGTGGTAAGCGACGCCGATGGGCAGACCGTGTCATCCTATATCAGTTCAATGCATCACTTCGCGACGTTCGATCATACCATGCGCCGCGCAAACTTTGACTTCGTGACCTGGATACTGGTCTCTGAGTAGCAATCCTGCTCTTAAGGCATCCAAAAATCGTCGATGATGCGATTTTGCATGCCCGTCTATTTGGATGACAAAGTACTCGTCAGGCTGACGATGAGTCGCGAGATCGTCTTTCATGACACTCCCCATCTCTCTTCGCTCTGAGACCCCGATGATCCCAGAGTCTGAGTTAATTTTGTCTTAAGAACGGCCGGACCTTTATGAAAATGCGGCTTTGTTGCCCAAATGGTATAAATGCGGATGTGGGCCCGCCGCCCGATACGACACCCGCTACCTTGCCCTCCCAAGTTTTGCTGCCTACAATTCCAATTCCCAGGAAGCACTGGTCTCACCGGCGTGTTGGGCAAGCTGCAGCATCAATCCTATGGCGAACTCTTGCTTGGCATTGCGGGGCTCGGTTTTCTGGCATTTGGGGGCTTCGAGATCACAAAAGCAAAGGCGCGCCGGGTCCGGCCACGAAATTAGTGTGCTTGAGCTGCTTGGCGCTCAATCGGCGGCCGGGCTCGTTCTCAAAATAGACAAATGCCAGCGCCTGCTTGTCATGGCGTCGCGCACGATGAGTCGAGTGTCAAAAGACGTACTGCAATGGCTAAGTCGTCGGTTGCCACCCTAATTGCTGTCGCCCGTGACGGTCGACGCCCGACAAATTGAAGGCGGATCAAAAGAGGCTGAAGCAGAAACTTGTTGTCTGTTACAACAGGAATTGTAGCGGCGACAAATCCGCATAGGCTAATTAACATGCCTAATAGAAAGCTTATGATCCCAGAACCTTCGGCGCGTTTTGTGAAGTGGAGCGCGGTCGCTGCGGCGGCAATGCAAATTGGTATTGTGATGTAAGATTACGCTATGGGCGCGAAAGAGTTTTGAGGCACCTGAAGCGGCCCAGGCCGCCCCTCCCAAAGAACGTTAGAGAAGAAAGTGCGTGATGGCAGAGATCAGAATGCAGTGTCGGTGCGCGTCGAGAAACGACTTGCTAAACGGCCGCACCGATGGTGTCGGCCATCACGGCCCCGCGCGCCCCGAGCGGCTTGTCATGCTCGACAGTGGAATCACGCGCAGTTTGATGCTCGATCTCCGAGTTTAGTTGCGCGCCGAACAAGATCACGATCGCGGAGATCCACATTCACATCATCATGCCGATCGCAGCACCAAGCGAGCCGTAGGTCGCATCGTAATGGGCGAAGCTCCCGAGATACCACGACAGCAAGCCAGAGCTGCCAAGCCAGACAGCTGCCGCGAACACGCTTCCGATGCTCAGCCATTGCCAACGCGCTTTGCGTCGGCTCGGGCCAAAGCGGTAGATCAACGCTAGGCCAACAATGACGAGCACAAGCAGGACCGGCCAGCGCGCATATTGAACCAAAGACGCGGTCACGGTCGCGAAGCCAAGCCAGGCCAGCAGCAGCGGTACCGCGACCACAGCGGCGAGCCCGAGCAGCAGCGCTGCGATAGCGGCCAGGGTAAAAGCGGGGGAGACCAGATTGAGTTTGATGAAGCCGCGCTTTTCTTTCTCCTCGTAGACGACATTGAGTGCGTCGATAATCGCTTTCATGCCGGCATTGGCGCTCCAAAGGGCGATGCCCAATCCGAAAATGAAGCCGAAGCCGAGTTTGGAGTCGCCTTTTGAAGCAAGCCGGACGACCTGCTCGCGAATGATGTCGATCGCGCCGCCAGGCAGAATGCCGGCGGCCATAGTTAGATGATCGTTGATCGAGACGGCGTTCGCGAACAGGCCGTAGAGTGAGACGATAGCCGTAAGCGCGGGAAACAGGGCGAGCAAGCCGTAGAACTCTTTGCGCGATGGTCGAGTCTTTCAAGAACGATCAAGTACCCGCAGATATTTTATTGCATTTATGTGGCTACATGCGCCTTGGCGACGAGAAACGTAAGAATGATCTTGCCATCGATCAGTCGTACTCAAGGGCGGCAGACTGTCTTCTCCAATTGATACAGCGGCGCGTCACCGAGTACGTGCGACGTGAAACGGCATTGCGTGGGGTCGAGCGTAATGCCCCGCAGCCTCCGCCATGTTCTGATAACAATGACGCCTCCAAGTAGCAGTTCCCCCGCTGACCCATCTGTTGCCGCTGCACTATGCGAAATGCTATCGGCAAGACCGGCCTTAGATAGGCAAACGAGTTCGGCAAACGGCGCGTTCGGCCGGCATGATCGGCACGACAGCGCCGGGCTGAGCGCCGTCACGGCCGCGCCGCGGTGCCAAGCGTCCGCAGGTCGACATCGCCGGTGGTGCGGCAGGCGGGACAGCGTGCCCGCAGGAACTAATAGCCGGCGGTGATCGCGTCGCGTGGCCCGCGTTCGGCCAGAATGACTCGCCTGCGCGTTTTGCACCGGCCCGCTTGGTTTTAGACGGCGCTGTTAGCGCCAGTGACCGTCGCCTGGATTTCCGTATCCGTAACTAGGGCCGTATCCGTACCCGCAGCCATGGCCGCAGCCTCGGTAGTCGCCATAGTGTTCGGCCGCCGAAAGCCAAGCGTCATAAGGCGCAATCATTGCTCCGGGCACAAGACCAAGGCCTACGGGACCCCACCCCCAACCGCCCGGATGCCAGCTAGCGTCGGCAAAACCAACATGCCACCCGCCACCATGTCGGCCCAATCGCCCCGCTGCGGCGGCGCTGGAAACCGATGCAACTGTTGCAGCGAGCAGAGCAGTTCCCAAAACGAGAATTCGGAGCTTCATGGACAAAGTCTCCTTCGCCAATTGGCACGATAGATGATTATCGCTCCGGCCGCCACCTGATGAGTCAGGAAGCCGACCGCGCAATGCGATTAGCTGAACGCCCAGATCGCCTTCTAGAACCAATAGCCGGCCGTGATCGCCACGCCGATCGTCAGCGAGAACAACATCGGCATCCGCTTGGCCTGGCGCTCGTTCCAAGCGGTCACCAGTTGCTCGGCGTCCTCGAGGATCTGCCGATCGGTCGCACGGCGCGCCGCGACTTCCTTCTCGGCCTCCTGCCGGCGGGCGTCCCCCATTTTGCGCTTGTTAAAGCCCATGGCCGGATTATATCCCGCGGCCACATTGGCCTTGCAATCGCCATGTTCCGCCAACAGGCTTTGGGCTGTCGTGGGATAAGGGGAAACTTCTAACAAGCGCGAAAATATGAAAGTTGCGGCGTCGCTAGCGCCGTGAAATGGGTGCGGCCGGCTCTCGTCAGAGTAACAAGAAAGGCCGGCCACAGAACGGTGGGTCGGATCCACGATTACCCATCGGCAAACGATCGGGGGATACTATGTGGCATAACTTAGCGAACGAACTGCGCGAGCTGTGGCGCGCCTCTGGCGCGCCCTGCAGCGCCTACCGGCCCGACCTGCATTATATGCGCGGCCCCGGCCCGAAATGGCACGCTAAATACGACGGCCAGGTCACCGAGACTTCGCCCTCCATCGTGCCGTCCCTGCATGAGACGACCGAGAACCACGTTTAGTTTGGCGAGCTTGTTGCCGGAGTCCGAGACATTCAACGCGCCTGGTCGATCGAGGAACGTGCGGCGTAGGGTAGGTCTTATCTCAAGAAGAAATATAGTAGCGCCAAAACGACCATCACGCCGACAATAACGACCACCGAAGACCAGGTGCTGTATCTGCGAACATCTTGTTCCACAAAGCGGTCTTCGATCGTCGAGTCATCCTCCTGGGATTCTGGATCCATTGAAGGCCTGTTCCCCTGCCGCGATAGCTGCTTTGGGGCCGTCCCTATCCTAACCCTTCCCGAAATAACGCACTGGGTCGCAGGTTGTTCACGCTCACGCTCGACGAGGCGCGGCCGATCGCTGCCAACATCGCCAAGCTGCCAAGCGTGCCGTGGCAGATATTGAAGGACTTCCGCGGCCGCCAAATCGGCCAGCCGCGACGATTGAACGCGAGGATTGGTCGGCAATCCGCCCCAATTGCATCGTGGTATCGAACTACCGAGGACGGAAGCCCCAGCCGGGCAGCGCAGGGCTCGGCGTCTATCAGGTAGGCAGCCTGCGGTCCGCCTCTCGGTTGATTGAGATTATACCGTTCAAGGCTACCGACCCGCGCATTTTTCTTGCGGTTGATGTCGGCTACTTCCCGCCGCACACGCCGCCGTCGCCTCTACAACACAACTGGAAAATCAGACGGCCTCAGCTAAACTTGCAGGCAGGGCGACGCGCACACCAGGCAACCCGGAGGGGGGACTCAATAACGAGTCATGTCGGTGTATGCGCGAGCGAGACGCACGGCTGCATGATGGTGTACGGATTGCCTCGGGGCGCAGGGCGAATGCCTATGCCATTCTCACCGACCATCGGCGCGGTTATCACGGCTGGCTATCCGACTATCCTCAAAGTCCTCAGAAGTTTTCTGGGAGGATTCCAATGCGTGTCGGTTCATTGCTAATTGCAGCAACGCTTGTCCAAACTAGCGTCGCCTTCGCATCCGAACCTATGGCCCCGAACGACATCAAGGCGACATTTTTCGACGGGAAACCTTTTAACGCTGCCTCGCCTTCGGCACAAAATTCACAATGACTTTCACACCCAACGGTAAGATGACGCGGCAGGCTCTCGCATCACCTGGAAAGACAAACGTTGGCATTTGGAAGCTCAACGCGAAAGGCTTCTGCACGAGTTGGGAACACGCGGGGTCTAACTGCTTCACCGTTGTCCCAAGTGGCGACAATAAATGGTTGGTTCAAAGGACCGCCACCACCATCACAACCACAATCGCGGTGTGGTCGAAGTAGTATTTTACAATTGACCTTGCCGATGGAGAAGCGGCTGAGCATAGCGCCGGTCTGATGAGCAAGGGCTTTTCCGGACGATGATACGTCGTGCAATCGGCATAGTGACCGCAGGCTTTCTGCTGCTCGCCTCGCCCGTGATGGCCGCAGAGTCGCCCGCCGAACTGATCTCCAGCTTCCGCGTGAAGCACGGCGAGGTCCCCGTCATGCGCGATCCAACCCTCGATCGCATCGCGCTGGAGCAGGCGCGAGCGATGGCGGCGAAGGACAACCTCAGTCATGAGGTGCTCGGCTCTTTCACCAGGCGGATCGCGCCAGCGCGTGCGGGGCGCGCCGCCGAGAACATTGCCTACGGCTACGAAAGTTTCGAAAAGACGCTCGGCCAGTGGATCGACTCCTCTGGGCACCGCAACAACCTGCTGTTGCACAATGCCTCCCGCGTCGGGATTGCGAGCGCCAAGGATGCAAGCGGCAAGCGCACCTACTGGGCCATGGTGATCGCGGGCGATTACGAACCGAAGCCGAACAAGGGGAACATGGAGCCGCTTGTTGCTGTGAAACGTGACGCCGCTCCCTTAGGCCGGCCCAAATCCATCTGCCACATCAAGGTATTCGGCCTTTGTATTTGAGGCTCCGGCAGCGCGCGTATGAGGTGGGCCGCGCTGCGTAGCCCGGGGCGATGGCCTTCTCTGCGAGCGTTGCGAGCAACGGCGCGAGCGCATCAGTAGACCGGAAGCACCCATTCGTACTTCCAATAGTCCTTGAACATTGCATGGGCCCGATGATCCTTCGAACAGCGGCCGAACGGGCACTGCAAGGCCAGGGACGATAGATGGGTTAATCGGCCGGGGAGCTTGTGGATAGCTGAAGATTTTGGACTGCTTTCTCCATTCAGCACGCCAATCTGGAGCCCACACACGATTCCGAAAGCGAACCTGTTTTGGGATTTGTCCCGTGTGTAATCCACTTCATTCAGATCGTCCTCTGCAAGCGGTTGACCTCATAGAAGCGGACGACGTTGAGCACGCTGTTAGGGGGCGGCACGCGATTCCTCACGAGTGTGAGTGCGGCTGCAGCTATCCGTGCGGCAGGCAAATACGCCTCGTCCCCCAGTTGGTCGGCACGCTGAGTCAGCGTGTCACTGATCCACGCCATCAACTCCAGCAACGCAATTCCGAAATCATTTCCATCCGCGTCTTTCCCAGGTACCTTATCAACTAACCGTTGAAGCTCAGCGATAAGTTCAGAACCCAGTAGGCTTATAGTGGAGGTCGAAACACCTTCAATTGGCTTAGAATTCAGTGCGACTTCTGTTACATACACGCCAGGATAAAGATATTCCGGCATAGGCGTCTCCAAAGTGGAATGCTCAATCGTCGCTCCAGTTAATCATTTCCGACGACGGATCGCAGCTAGTTCCGCCGATCGACATCGCCAATTGCCGATCACCGAATCGCGGGTCGGATAGGGTGGCTGAGACTAACCGCCTGTGACGATTGTTGAAATTGAATCTTTGGCGGAAGAAACTTGCGTGGTCGCGGTCAGATGACAGGAGCGCCCGCGCCAGTTCGGGGCGATCAGCTTTCTTGCCGCTTTCGACCTCGACGAACTCGGCCACGATTTCCCAGGCCCCGCCGTTGAGTGAAACGAGGACCGGCCGGCTGCCCGATAACCCGGCTTATGGCTGCGCGGGGGGGGGGGAGCCCGCAGGGGTCGGGCCAGCGAACTACTGCTTTCTTTTTTAAGCGGGGATGCGATCGAAGGTTCCGCCCGCGACAGAAGAGATTTCAGGAAGCGTTCCCGGCTTGTACACTCGAATGGCCGCCGTAACCGGCCTATCTTTGTTGGTAGTGGTTTTGTGTTGCGTATAGGAGTGTTCCATGGCCCCGCGTGCCTACTGGAAGGGCTATCTGAAGCTGTCTCTCGTCTCCTGCCCGATCGCGCTTTATCCGGCGACCAGCGAACGCGAGAAGATCAGCTTCCATCAGCTCAATAAGGAAACCGGCAACCGCATTCGGTATCGCAAGGTCGATGCCGAAACCGGCGACGAAGTCGAATCCGCCGACATCATCAAAGGCTTCGAGGTCAACAAAGGCGAATACATCGAGCTTGATCCGGACGAGCTCGAAGCCGTCGCGATCGAAAGCAAGCGCACTATCGAGATCGACGAGTTCGTTCCGAAATCCGACATCGACGAAATCTATATGCGCGACCCCTACTTCATCGTGCCCGACGGCGAGGTCGGCCAACAGGCCTTTGCGGTGATCCGCGAGGCCATCCGCAAGGAAGGCATGGTGGCGCTCGGCAAGGTCGTCTTTACGTCGCGCGAGCACATCATCGCGCTTGAAGCCCGCGACAAGGGCTTGATGGGCATTACGCTGCGCTATCCCTACGAGGTGCGCGACCAGAACGAATACTTCGAGGACATTGAGAACGAAAAGGTCCCGAAGGACATGCTCGACCTTGCCATCCACATCGTCGAAACCAAAAAAGGGAAATTCGAGCCGGAGAAGTTCGAGGATCAATACGAGGACGCGCTCAAGGACTTGATCAGGAAGAAGCAGAAAGGCGAGAAGATCGAGCGTCCGACCGAGCGTGCACCCTCAAACGTCGTGAACCTCATGGACGCCCTGCGGCAAAGCGTGAAAGCAGATCGCTCTGGCGTATCGCAAAAGGCTAGTCGATCGCAAGCCAAGAAAGGCAAGAAGCGGATCGAAGGCCAGCGTGAAATGCTGCTTCCTATCTCCGGCAAGAAGGGCAAGGAGACCGCAAAACCCGTGGCGCGGACGGCAACGCGACGGAAGGCAGGCTAGCGCGAGCGGCCGATCGTCATGTTATTGCGTAGACGGCCTGATTGGTCGCAGCGGTTGCCTCAGCCTCTCACTATTCCAGAGGTCGCGGACCTCCACACGCTTGGCGATGTCCGCGACTTGCTTACCCATTTGCCGGAGCGATGCCGGGACAAGTCGACGTGGCAACACCTGATCGCCTGTTTGGAAGAAGCCGCGCTCGACGGCGACACCCAGAACGTCGCGGTACCGCTTCGCATGGTGCTGTCTTTGGAAGGTGTCGAATGCCGGCCGCTGTGAGCACGTCGATATCCGTGCGTTGCATGAGCTGCCGCCATCGCCGCACAATCGACGCCGCGACGCTCAAGCGCTTCGGGCTGAAGCCCGATGCACCGATCGCGAGCTTCATCAAGCGACTTCGCTGCACCAAATGCGGCAGCGGCAGCGTCATGGCCGAAAGAGTGCCGGCGGCGGCGCACAACCACCGCCGTGCGTCCTAAAAAGTCTCGCCGAACAGTGAAGCGTCGATCGGCGTGATGAGCTGCGGCCCCTGGTTCCTGACGTTGCGCAGGCTGGCGGGGTGACTACCAGTGCTGATGAATGTCGGCCATCTCCCGCTGCAGGCTTGCGAAGTAACGTCCATCATAAAAATAAGTATCCAATCCGTAGAGGATGGCGATGCAAACTAACGCTGCGCCAAGAAACCTCATATCGGCCTCCCAATCAAACGGGGAAGAACTGCGATCCGAATACGACATTTCACGAAGTAAAATCCAAATCCCGCATCAAAGTTCCATTTCGGGAACCGATGCCATCCACATTTTGAAGGAAACTTAGGCCGCATCAGTAATCCCTGCGGCGTATTCAGCGATCCAATTTGATGTGATGTTTCGCCCCCGGCCCCCAGCAGTCGCGGCCATCTCATTTTCGTTTGGGCGGGGCGAGCATCGCAGCCGGCACAATCCATCGGCCTTGCAATCGCCATGTTCCCCCAACGAGCTTTGACCCGTCATGGGATTGCGGCGTCGCCCGCGCCGTGGAATGATGGTTTCAACCGGGTCGTGAGTAGCAAAAAACGTCAGCGTTTGACGTAGTAGAGTCCTTCCGAAAAAGCGCCGTACCTTTTCGGAGACAAGTTTCGATCAGCCGTGATGGTGAAGAATTTCTCGTGACGCTTCTTCCCCTGAACATCGGCGCTATGGGGCACAGTGAAGCCGCCGAGCTGAGGAAGATGTGTCATTTCCTGCGATGGGAAATTGTAAGCGACACGGTGCCTGAACCTAACGACATCAGGTCTTGGTAGCGCGTCGGGTTTCCGCCGCCCCGATCACTTTAAGATTTCGTTAACCACGCCAGGCGCACCCTGGTGTTTGGGTAGGGGGCTGCATCTCGATTCGATCGCTTCAAGCTGGAAGCTCGGTCTTTACGGGAGGCGGTTATGCCCGATGTCCTGCGCGAATACGCGCCACCTGTGGCGAATGACTTTGTTCGCTCAGGTCTCTCGCCAAACGAAATTGATCTCGTCCGAAAGCTTGTCGGCCACACCATCGCGGCGGTCGAATGTGGCCTCATTTGCGAGACGATAGCCTGGCGAGGTGGGAACCGAATGGCGCCCGCCAAAGTCGAGTGTCAAAAGACATAACTCAGCCGACGATCAGCAGCCGGTGCCGGTGCAATCACACGCCATCACAATGGCGAAAGAGTAACGTGCCCGGTTGAAGATATACCGATGGCCTTACCTGCTGCCGGTGACAGGTCGATGTCTCGACCTTTGACCCACGGCCCACGATCATTAACTCGAACGGTCACGCATCCGTTGTGGCAGACACGAACAAGTGTGCTGAACCGCCACTTCCGATGAGCAGCGGTAAGCGCTGCGCAATTCAGCCGCTCACCATTGGCCGTTCGACTACCGCAGAGACCGTCCCTGCCTCCGTAGATGCTCGCCATTTCGGCTTTTGCAATGCTGGTAACTAGAGATAAAGCTGTCGCAAACGCAACAAAACAAACAGATTTCATAGCTTTTCCCGTCCAGGTGACGCCGCACCTGCTTTCAGGAACAGTACGGATGGGGGCAGAAATGCGACCGAGGACATCACCGGTACAGAGAACACTACTTCTGTCCGCGCCGTTCATGTGACGACGAGGCCAGCATTCGCCCCGGGGCGGCCGAGCATTTGGCCCCAAACAAAAATTCCGAGAGGAGATGCCGGGGTTTAGTCTGCAGTCCATCGACACACACTAGTAAAGGCACGTGATCGGCGCGGAGCATGCCGATATTAGCGTTGCCACTCCACGATCGGAACGGTACTGATCGCATTAGCCGGTGAACCATTGACTATCTTAGTACTGATAGCGAGGTAGACGATCGTGTTCCGAGGTTTATCCACCATGCGATAGATGCGAGTGGTCTTGAAGAAAATGCTC
The DNA here is from genome assembly GCA_963821175.1 of uncultured Alphaproteobacteria bacterium. Lineage (GTDB taxonomy): Bacteria > Pseudomonadota > Alphaproteobacteria > Rhizobiales > Xanthobacteraceae > BOG-931. The sequence goes on along the minus strand of CAWGCU010000007.1, from coordinate 52,797 downwards.
GTTTTCTGACTATACACTTCTTCATTTTCAGCCAGCTTTGATAGATCCACGTCGATTGGACCATTTTGTCTGCATGACACCGAAAAATTAGACGGATCTTCGTTTAAGCCAAATGGTTGACCCCATCCACCTTTTCTGGCTTGCGAGATGTAGCACGCAATTCCAGGCACTTGCGGATCGTCGAATGCGCTAACGCAAACCTTATCATTGGGAGAAAGTACATTAAACGTGGTGCTAACGCAGCTCAAGTCTGTGGCGTGTGCAGAGGTAATAGATATTACGACCAGTGCGCCCACTATGAATGGACACCACAGACGCTGGGCCAAATTCGGCAAATTGCAAATCAAAATAAAAATCCTAGGGCAAGTGCGTGTGTGACTTCGTTACAGAAACGTGCAATTTGGTCAATGTGACGGTATGAGGTGAGGCTCCGGTTGATGCCGGAGCCTCACATCAGATTAGTACCACATCGGAGTCTTGTAGTAGTCGTAGACGCTTCGATCCCTGGCGCGATCAGACCAATCCCAATCAGTGCTACGGTTGTACTTCGGCGCGCCCTTGAGCTGATCCTCGGTCACGCCAACGCGGTAGCCGCCGAGCCGGGTGTCGTATTTCAGATTCGTCCACGGCATAGGGTAGTAGTCCTCTCCCATGCCGAGGAATCCGCCAAATGAAATCACGGCATAGGCAACCTTGCCGCTGATCTTGTCGATCATGACTCGCTGGATGCTACCGATCTTGCGTTCATCAGCGCCATAAACAGCCGTTCCATCGACCTTATCGCTTCCGATAAGCGATACCGTTTCGCGGCTCGTGTCCACTGTCGTAGCCATCTTTTTCTCCTTTGAAGATGAGGTATTATGGAGAACACGGCGGCAATCACAGGGTTCCGCGGAGAAGGACGAAAAGAGGATTGCTGCGGGCATCACTGCCTAACTGACCTATGGTTGTCGAATTGGATGGCTGTTACTTTCCCTGCCGAAAGAAAAAGCCCCCGGAACGGGGGCTACTTGAAGGATGTCGGCCATGCCCTGCGCGTCAGCAGGAATGCCTTGATTGGCTTTATCATGGAGCTATTCCGCCTCTTAGATAACGTGAGTTAGCATCAAGGCAACGACAACAACGAGTGGAACGCCCAACAGCCACAAAAGAACTGGCATGATCGCCTCCATATTTCGGATCCATGAGGATCATGCCGATACAATTCATCATTGTGTACTTTTGTTCCCTGCGCGCGGACTCTGTGGGCCTGTGTCCCCTAATGATGACCACGGGTCTTATAGACGGTCGTATTGCAGCGCCGCATTCGGGAACAAACTCGTCCGATTTCAGTTCCACACTTATGGCAAGAGCCAGCAAAACCAGCAAAGCAGTAATTCCTGAGCCATCTTTTGCCTTTTTTCTTCGGGCGATTGGTGTCATGCTTTTGCTGGTCGTGCTCATGACGGCATATCTTTCTCTTCGCACCTAAAAGCGATTGGAACCGCCTGGTGTCCATACGAACTCCGAAGGGCTCAATGGCCGACGCTCTGACGACCAAAATGCCGCTACTTCGCAATCACATTGCGATGGACGAGGAATTGGAGATGAAATACTGGACTAAACATCTTGGCGTTACCCATAAAGAACTACGACGAGCCATCGATAAAGTTGGCAATTCCGCCGCCGCTGTTCGCAAGGAATTGGGAAAGATCCGAGAGGACGAGGGCCACAAGTAGAGTGCAGGGAGACGGCCCTATGCGGCTCTTCGAATGCCAAGCCTGTGGACACCCACTTTTTTTTGAAAATTCCCTATGTGAAAGTTGTGGTCGCGCCTTAGGATTTATCTCCGCGGCAATGACGATGACAGCGCTTGAACCAAACGGGGAGCGTTGGAAGTCTTTGGCTGATCCTGTTTCTGATTATATCTACTGTGCCAACTTGGCATTCGACGGCTGCAATTGGCTTATTCCGGCCGACAGTGGACAGACATTTTGCGTCGCATGCCGGCACAACCGGATAATTCCAGATTTATCCGATCCGCATAATCTTACCCTATGGCGGCGTATCGAGGTCGCAAAACGGAGACTTTTTTACAGCCTATTGCGATTAAACCTTCCCGTTCGCAATAAAACCCAAACTCCCACAGGACTTACATTCGATTTTCTCGCTCCCACCAATAAACCCGTGCTGACGGGCCATCTGGAAGGCGTCATCACGATCAATCTTGCCGAGGCGGATGACTCTGAGCGAGAAAAGCAGCGCGGCGCTTTCGAGGAGCCATATCGGACTCTCCTCGGACACTTCCGTCACGAAATCGCGCATTATTATTGGGATCGCCTCGTGCGTGATCATGGATCGATAAATGAATTTCGGGAAATATTCGGCGATGAGCGAGCCGATTATGGGGAATGCCTGAGACGCCATCATTCGGATGGTGCGCCGGCAGAATGGCAAAACAATTTTATTACGGCCTATGCAAGTTCACATCCATGGGAGGATTTCGCAGAAACATGGGCGCATTATTTTCACATCGCCGACACACTGGAAACCGCCCGAGCGTTCCGAGTCCACACTCAGCCACGTGTGACAGGCACTGCCTTGGATGCTTCTGTTGACTTCGATCCGTATACAGCCCCTGTTGACCGTCTTATCGATGCTTGGCTGCCACTGACCTTTGCATTCAACTCGATCAACCGCAGCATGGGCTTGGCTGACCTGTACCCCTTTGTCCTAGGCGCGCCTTCAATGCGGAAGTTGGGCTACATATACAACAAAATCCATCACACTGCTCCGTCCGAAGGCCAGAGCTACCGCACGACCCTTAAAGCCGTGGTTGCCAGCCTTAAGAGGGATGTTGCCTCACCCTAATTGGTTGGACTATGGCTCGGCCGACATGCTCGGCTGGCTGGTCCATGAGCACGGCATCGAACCGCATGTGACCGTGTTCGACAAATCGGCCCGCAACGACGACACTTTCTCACGCGACGACTTCACCTATGACCACGAGCGCGACATCTACCTCTGCCCTGGCGGCACAGTGCTGACGACGACGGGAACGCTCGTCAATGACGGTACGACGGTGCTCTACCGCGCCAGTAGGCGTGATTGCGCAGCCTGCCCATTAAAGCCTCGCTGCTGTCCAAAGGAGCCGGCCAGGAAGATACCTCGCTCCGTCTACGAGGGCGCTCGCGACATGGCCCGCGAGATCGCAAAATCTTGGCAAGAGCGAACGTCGCGGCGACTGCGCAAAAAGATCGAGATGCTGTTCGCGCATCTCAAACGCATCCTCAAGCTGGATCGGCTTCGACTACGAGGACCAAACGGCGCTCATGATGAGTTCCTCCTCGCAGCAACCGCCCAGAACCTCCGCAAACTGGCCAAGTTGATACCGATACCAAATCTGAAGCCGGCCTGAGACAGGATCAGGCTGGCAATCTGTCGCAACGTCACCGTAACGGCGGCGTTCAGCCCAATTAGCTCCCGGACTTCTTCAACAGAATCGGCCCATTGCAGACACGGCAGTGAGTGGCTGTCGCGGCAGTTACTCGCAGCGAAGGACGTGAGACTTCTGCTCTGCGCACCGACCGGCCGCGCGGCCAAGCGCATGAAAGAGACAACCGGCCTTGAGGCGAAGACCATCCACCGGCTGCTCGAAGTCGACCCGAAGGGCGGCGGCTTTAAGCGCGGCGAAGACAACCCGCTCGATTGTGACCTGTTGGTCGTCGACGAAACCTCTATGGTCGATGTCATGCTGATGCAGGCGCTCATGAAGGCCGTCCCGGACAAGGCCGCCCTCTTGCTCGTTGGCGACATCGACCAGCTTCCTTCGGTCGGACCAGGCCAAGTATTGGCCGATGTGATCTCATCCGGCGCCGTGCCGGTGGTGCGCCTTACGGAAGTATTTCGGCAGGCTGCGCAGAGCCGCATCATCACGAGTGCCCATCGCATCAACCAGGGCACGATCCCCGATCTCAGCCCACCCGAAGCCGAGAGCGACTTCTACTTCGTGCAAGCGGATGACCCGGAGAGTGCCGTTGGCCGCATCATCGAGTTGGTGAAGACGCGGATTCCGCGGCGGTTCGGTTTCGATCCGATCCGCGACATCCAGGTGCTTTGTCCGATGAACCGCGGCGGCGTAGGCGCCCGGTCGTTAAACATCGAACTTCAGGCAGCACTCAATCCTGCCGGCGATCGCAAGGTGGAGCGGTTCGGCTGGACCTTCGCCTCCGGCGACAAGGTCATGCAGATCGAGAACGATTACGATAAGGAGGTCTATAACGGCGACATCGGCTTTGTGACGGGAGTTGAGCCTGATGAAGGCGAACTCACCGCCAGATTCGACGAGCGCATAGTCACCTATAGCTTCGGCGAACTCGACACCCTGGTGCCGGCATACGCCGCAACCATCCACAAGAGCCAGGGATCGGAATACCCGGCGGTGGTGATCCCGGTCATGACACAGCACTACGCCATGCTCCAACGTAATCTGCTCTATACCGGCGTAACCCGCGGCAAGCGGCTGGTCGTTTTGGTCGGCCAAAGGAAAGCCGTCGCCATCGCGGTGCGCAACGTCTCGGGCCGGCGGCGCTGGTCGAAGCTGGCGGCATGGCTGAACGCAGACACCTCGATAAATTACGTGAGTGCTTGATGCCGAGTTCCTGACCGCGCGTCCCGATTGGTCGCGGCCTACACGCCGGTCGAAATAGCGATCTTCGATGTCGGCTACTTCCAGCCGAACACGCCGCCCCGGTGAAGTGAAAGCCACGCACGGCTGCCTATCCGATCACTGCTTACACGCTACCCTTTTTGCTCTAGGGTCTGGACTCACAACTTGATCCAATAGAGTGCGCCGACGAGGACAGCGGCGGCAAGGAAGTTTCGGGCGAGTTTGTCGTAACGGGTAGCGATGCGCCGCCAGTCTTTGATGCGGCAGAAGTAATTTTCGATTTTGTGTCGTTGCCGATAAAAGCGCTTGGGACAATAGGCTTTCTTGGTGGCATTGCTGCGGCTGGGGATGACCGGCAGAGCGCCTTCATCCTTGATCTGCTGGCGTACTTTCTGCGCTGTCGTAGGCCTTATCGGCGGTGACGGCCAATGGCGGTCTGGGCGTGTCGAGCACGTCGCCAACGACTTGGCTGTCGTGGACCTGGCCGCCCGTCACCGTGAAGTTCAGTGGGCGGCCTTTGCTGTCGACGATGGCGTGGATTTTCGTGGAGCGACCGCCGCGGCTGATGCCGATCGCCTGCTTTTGCTCCCCCCTTTTGCGCCGCTGGCCGCACGATGGGCTTTCACGATCGTGCTGTCGATCAGATACAGGCTGTCGCGCGATTTCGATGCCAGCGCGTCGAAAATCCGCTTCCAGATGCCGCGCCGAGACCAACGGTTGAAGCGATTGTACGCCGTTGTGTAGGGCCCGTAGCGTTCCGGCAGATCGCGCCACGGCATCCCGGTGCGCAGCACGTAAAATATCGCGTTCATGATCTTCCGATCGTCAGCGCGGGCGCTCATTCGGCTCTTCGGCATCAGCGGCTCGAGAAGAGCCCATTCCTCATCGCTCAAATCAAATCGCATGACCCACCTCCGAGCACGGTGAATCACGATCACGACGATTTTTCAAGAACCTATGTGGGTACAGACCCTAGTCTCCCCCTGTGCACGCACAACGTGCGCTTCATACCAACGGGAGGCTTTAGTCATGCGCAAGTTCGTACTGCCATTCACACTGCTAACCGTGGCTTGATGCCGCGCCAGCAAGAGTGAGCGCCGAAGTGCGGGCTGGGTCCGCATTCAGGCCGGCATTGGTCTGATCTATATCGTAGACGAATGACGCGGTAATGTTATTGGTAATGTTGGGAAAAGCCGAACCAGCAATAATTCCATCGAAGTCTAGGGGAAACATTTGAGCGTCTTTCAGGCCCTCTCGCCCGCCATCAGAGCAGCCATTAAAATAGGCATACCGCGCTCGCTTGCCATAGTATGCCGCGACAATAAGCTTCGCTTTCTCCGAGAGCTCATGTACTGCGCGCCAGCCATGATCGATGATTTTCTCGGGATGGAACATTGCCCAACTCGCGTCGAACACGTTGCCCACCGCGGTGTGCCCCTGGTTAGTGATACCTGTGGCATAGCCGCGTATAAGCTGTGGTGCCATCTCGCCCCAATAATAAGTACCTCCCAAGCCGTGATTTCCCGACTGCTGGTACTTGCCGTTCCAAGTAGTCGTGGGGAGCCATACCTCAATTCCAATTGACGAGTCCGGTACCGGGCTGATCGTCGCAGTAAAGCGGCAAAAGGCCGGGAGCCCGGTAAGTGGAGTGCCTCCTGGCGGCGTATAAGTGCCTGCCGGGATCGACTGTGCAGCAGTGATCAGAGTGTCAGGCAAATGCAACGAAGAAAGCAGGCTCTCGCATTGAGCTTGTGCTTGTGTTGCATAGGTACAGCCGATTAGAGTCGCCGCCGAGATCGCTGCACGCACCGAAGTGCTGAAGGTCCGTGTTTGCCCGGAATTCAAGCTCATTTGACGTTTAAACATTTAATCGCCTCCCTTAAGGACACTGCGGCCTTGTTGACCGCGATCGTTGTTTTTTTCACGCTATCTCTAGGTACGCAGATTGCACAGATGGAAAAAATGCCAGTCCGATAGCAAAACGGCATCACATCGTCTGTTTTCCGACTGTAGGCGACACGACTAATTTCGAGACACGTCCGCTCCAATTAAATACGAACTTTCGGCATCTTCGAGGAGGCCCGGTGGATCAGGAGTCGAGGGAAAAGGCTGGCTCTCTCAACCGATCGACTGTGGCCGTCAGATCCGTAACGCTTTTTTATTCGAAGCCGCAATGGTGCATCCCGTTGCGCCAAATTTCTCGGCATCGTCGCCAAGACTTGGCACGCCAAAAAGGGCGATCCCGTGAATGGGGCCATTTTTTTCATCCGGGCCTGGTTCCGAGATTGCATTTTTGCGCCCACAACAGCGCGTATCCGCGATCATCTCATCCAGGCAATAGTAGTTTAGCGCTCGATGCCAAGAGCGTATCGCTTGGAACACAATGTTATCTTCACTGCGTTGCCTGAATCGGCAATGGTAAGTACGAAAAGTTCAAAAGGACAGCGGATGATCCGATCCGGGAAGAACTAACGCCGGCCTCGATTATTGCCGTCACCCGATCGAACTCGCCGCTTTCGCCGGCGGCCGGTTTCCTTCTCGACTTGATGCGGCGGATTGCCGGACGCGAGGGTCCCAAGGTTGTCCAAGGCTATTGGCACAAAGCTGAACACAGTCGCCCGACGACGACGAGTTGATCACGGATGACCTGAGTTAAGTTGAGGTGACCCGACCTGACCAGTTCAGAGTTTAACCACTGGAACGCAAGTCTCTGTTGAGATGCCTTCGAACGGTTGGGATTTGGTTTCACGCGAAGGCAGGCGTTTGGGATACGTCGCTCACTCCGGCCTGACCGCTATCCACTAAGCGAAAAACTGAGAGTCGAACCCAGCTGTGTCGGCTCGCCTTCGCGAATTGCGGACGAATTTCGGAGTTTGCCGGAAGACCCTAACGTGCTGCGGGCGGCTCACCTGAACTTGCAGAATATCCGCGGGGCACGGGCGAGGCTGGACTTCCGGCCGGCGCTTTAGGCTGCGCCGCCGGTGCCGATCCGGCCATCCCGGCTTTCTTCCCGGACGCTCTAATACCAATCCTCAAATTGACTGACCGACGATGGCCCAGTCGCGATGTGCGACGGACATGATTTTCCAGGGCTGATCGATGAGGGTGTTCCAGGCGTAGCAGCAGTGGTCGACGATATCGTCGAAGGATTTGAAGATGCGGTTCGACAGCCAGTTCTGCCGCATGAACTCTGATGTTCGTTGTCAATGATTTTGGGCGCGTGTGTGCAGTCCCATCACAAAAATGGGGCGAGGAGGGATGAAGCTATTGCGCAAAGCCGGAGACGGGGCCGTCAAGACGACGGTTGAGCAGACTCTGATGCGCGGGTTGGTTACCGCATTTCCGTGTGTTCGTCCGGGGCTGCCTCGATCTGCCAGCGGGCGTCGATGAAGGTCATCGGCCACACAATTCATACGAGGGTTCCCCACCGAGGCCCCGCCTCCGGTGCTGCGCAATGGCAGAATGCAACTGATTTGGCTCTCCGTGATGAATGTGACTTCGTTCGACCTTATGCTGCTACAGACGGCACCACCTCATGACCGATCGCCCATAGGAAGGCTGCCATCTCGCGTGCAATCGCTGTCGTGACCAAGGTCTGACGTTTGCCAACTGCCACTAATCTACGATAGCGCGCGCACAGCCGCACCTGGGCCTTCCACGCGATTGCCCGCACGATCTTGGGCAGTCTCTCCTGTCGCACCTGCAAAGCTCGGCTCAGGCGAGCCGGATAGCGATAGGTCCAAGCTCCCTCGATCAGAACACGGCGAGCTCTTGGGTTGCCGGCCTTGGTGATGCTGCCGCGTCGGACCTGGTCCCCGGTCGAGCGTTCCGAGGGCACCAAACCGAGATAGGCCATCAGCTGCCGGGGTGTCTCGAAGCGGCGCACATCACCAATCTCCGCCACGAAAGTGACCGCAGTCAAAAACGCCACACCGCGCATGGCCTGATAGGCCTCGACCACCGGCGCCATTGACCAGGTGGAGACAACGTCGGCGACTTGCTGCGTCAGGCGCTCAAGTCGTGCCTCGGCATCTTCGATAGCCTGCCGGTACTCGCGCAATACGAGATACTGGGCCGGATGCTCGAAGGTGAGGTTGGACAGCCAGCGGGCGTGAACCAGCGTCCATGACCTGAGGCCCGGATAGATCCGTCCGTGGCGTAGGAGAAAGGATTGTAGCTGCTGGCGCTTCTCGCGCAAATCCTCCATGGCGGCTTCGCGGGCCCGTACCAGATCCCGTATGGCTTCATGCCCCGGATCTGGCACCCAGATTGTCGTCAATTCGCCGGCGCGGTGAAGTCGCGCCAGAGTGAGGGCATCCCGGCGATTGGTCTTGACGTGATCGCCAGGCCGCTTGGGGATCAGGGAAGGCGCGATGACGGAACAAGCATGGCCGAGAGCAGTGATCTGACGATGCAAGCCGTAGCCAGTCGGCCCCGCCTCATAGCAGAACAGCAGCTCGCGGAATCTGCCAGTAAGCTTTCTTACCAAGCGTCTTATCGCATCTGGCGTGTTGTCGATGTCGCCAAGAAATCGGACCTCGCCCTGGCGGCCCTCTTCGGCCAGGGCCACGGAGATCTTCATCTTGGAGGTATCAAGACCAACAAAGATTTTGCTATTTTCCTGCATGGCTCGTCCCCTGTGCGTGAGGCTCGGCGCCGGCCTATCCGACGCAACCCTCGCTAGTCGCATAGCGTGGACGAGCCACATACGCCCCTACAACGAACATACGGTCTGCCAGATGTTTTCTTGGCTGTTGAGCTCAGGTGCGCGCGGCGGCAACGGCAGGAGCGATAGGTTGCTGGGAATCTTGAGGTCTTTGGCACCGTGCCAGCCGGCCTGGTCGAGGATCAGGATCGCGTGGGCGCCGGCGGTAACCCTTGCAGCGATCTCATCGAGATGAAGCTGCATGGCTTCGGTGTTGCAGAAAGGCAGAACGAGGGCAGCGCCGGTTCCGCGTTCGGGGCAGACCGCGCCGAACAGGTAGGTTGACTGGGTGCGCTGATCGTGTGCGGCGCGGGGACGCGAGCCCTTCCTGGCCCAGCGATAGGTGAGCTTGTTCTTTTGGCCGACCCGCATCTCGTCCTGGAACCAGACCTCTACGGGTGTGCCCGGCGCGAGCTTGGCGCGGACTTCCGCCACGCGGTCGGCAAAGTTTTTTTGAACGCCGCCATGGCGGCAGGATCCTGCTTGTAGGCTTTCGGCCGCGCGCTCACATGCGAGAAGCCCAAGTCCTTCAAGGCGCGGTAGATGGTGTCGTCCGAAACCGAGAGCCCAAACTCCTCGTGCAGCCGCATGATCAGATCGCACGCCCGCCAGCGCACCACGCCGTGCACCGCTGGGATCGGACCCTCCTCCACGAGCCGGGCCAGAAACGCCCGGTGCTTCTTGCCCAGCTTGGGTGGCACGCCCGGCGAGGGGATGTTGATGAGACCGTCCGCTCCTTGCTCGTTGAACCGGATCACCCAGTCCCGCAAGGTCTGACGGTCCATCCCACCGATCTTGGCGGCATCTTCCCGCGAAGCGCCGTCGAGCACCGCCGCGATCGCCAGCAACCGGCGCGCCTGCGCCGCATCCTTCGCCCGCTTGGCAATCCGGCGGACCTCGCCGGCACTAAAGTCCGTCCGCACCGTAAGCGCCTGGCCCATGGCAAACGACCCTCCGTTTGCCACCTTGAATCAGTTCGCAGCCGATTTGTGAATCCCCCGAGAGTCAGGCACTCGGCGGGTTGGTATTATCGCGCAGCAGGGCGTCGTAACCGGCCTGCATGAAGCGTTCCTGCCAGCGCCACACACAGGTTTTCGACTTGCCGGTCTGGCGCATGATCTCATTGGTGCCGACGCCGACAGCACTCAATAGGACACCGCCGCATCAAGTCGCGCCGCTTGAAGCGAGCGTAACGAGTCTCGCCGGGCGATGGTGTCGGGGATGCATTCCATGATTTTCGACAACGGGCCTCCAACCATAATCGCGTCTGCCGGGGGCGGGCCATAGTGGACGGGGATAATCGCAAATCGGTCATTGGGGTTCATGGTTGTGTTCCAGTTTCAGTTTGCGAATGGACCAAGGGCCTTGGATTGGCGTTGTAGGTGGCACGGGGTTGCATGAAGGGACCTGGGATTTGGTGTTGCTGAAAATCATCTCGTCATCAATCGGAGAAAACATTCCGCAGCTTGGGCGAGGGGCATATGAGACGCGAGAGAGAATGACTGTGTTTTGACATTGGCAAACGCCGCCCGCCATGCCCTGTAGATTGGCGGTAAACGGCCAGCGCGAGTCCAGGGTGCGCGCAAATTGGCCCGCCGCTATTGGGCTACCGGGCGGCGCGGCAGCGCACAGGCGCGCGTTATAGGGCGTCGCGGTTTACTCGGCGTCGTCAGATGGCGGTTGTGCAGTGCTATCGTCGGCGATGGATTCAATCGTACGAGCGTCGGACGATGGTTCGCACGGTCCATTGTCCGGCGGTCCCAATGGGAGCGTGGTGTCATTCACTTGATGCCCATTCAGTTTTGGCATCACTACTTTTTCGAGTCCAGGCATAACGGGTAGGCCTCCGCGGATTTCAATGACTTGCGGGGAGTTGTCTGCATTCGCGTTGGCCATCTTGATCCGCATTTCGTCGCGCTCGTATTTGGCGGACAACCACGCGCGGGTGAGTGTGCTGAGTTCCATCGCGGACTGTGAATCTATCTGCTGAGAACCAAGGAGCACGGGGATGGAGGCTAAGAATTTTTCCGCGTCCTCGACGGTTTGGAATTCGGAGACAGTAACAGGATGCTCGAAGTATCGTGGAGCCGGTGTCGCGGCGATCTGGGAATGTGAATACTTGATCGCTATTCCTGCAGCTTGGACCTTGAGTGCCGGATCTGTGCCATTCGTTATAATGTCAGATAAAAAATCGAGCGGGTCTTTATCACCACGGGCCTCGAGCATATCCAGGAGTTCTTTCGTGCGCTTATTCCGGCTCCCGACTGGCCGTCCATTGGGATTGGCGACTTGGCCCTTCTGAAACAAACCTGCCATTTACAATCCAGTTATTTACTGGTTACAAGATGAAGCCTTGGCTACACTTTAGCACAAAACATTTTGCACGACAATGTGTGCGAGAATCGGCGGCCGGAAATGCGATCCATGACGTGAATTACCTCAGAAATGAAGCAGTGCCGACTTCACCTCGTGCGTCAGCAAGTGCCCATGTGGCGTAGACTGTTCGCTCAAAATAACTACGCCAATCGTCCGCATTTACGCCACCATGCACGGCTTCTGGATGTAATAGTCCAAAACGACCGTCGGACATTTGTTGGTCCAGCAACCAGTCGATCGCCCATTGGTGTTCCCGTGCGTGCCTTACGTTCACATAGGCGCAGGAGCGAAGCAAGGCACAGCATGTTTCAAGATCCCAATCGCGTGCATAGGAGAGGGTCAGCGCCGGCAGAAACGCTGCGCCATATATCTCGACGGGAACTGAACCAGCAGCGGTATCCAGCAGGATAGTCCGGCAGATTCCAAGAATCTCTTCACGCGAAGAGCGCACCAATCTCTCCGCGTCCGGCAAATGTACTGCGTGATTCGGCGTAAAAGGGATCGCCAACAAACCGCAGAGCAGGTGCGTGGCTTCCTCCGATGTCAAGACGACTGACCGATAGGCCTGCTCGAGCAAAGCTAGGCTGTCGTGCGAGACGCCAACTCCTGTCAGCGCCAGATGCGCGACGATTGCAGGCACAGGATCACCACCGTAGTTTTGCCAGTTGAAGTGACGGAGTTTCGCGCCGCACGCGCGAATCTGTGCTGGAGACGCTCCAGCAACCGCCAGTGCGAACAGCCTAAGAATATGGCTCTCGGTGTCTTCATCAGGGATAGAAAGCCCACCGAGCCATCGGCAGGCTTTCTTCAGAGCCAGACGGTCACGCATAAACCTGGCGGACTTCAACTCTTTTCGCAACGCGATGCATTAAAGCGCCGCACAACAGCAAGCCGACGAGCGTCGTATGATAGCAGCGCTCAAAAACATCACGGCGCGAAGCATCACTCGCCAACTCTCCGAATGCCGGTCCCGGAAGTGACCCATCAGGTCGCCAGTTCTGCTGCAGTGCTTCGAACGCCGCACAGAATAGATGTGTCTCGAAACGATCGAGGGCAACCAGATTCAGCAGCAACTCGCTGGTCAAATCCCAGTCCGGCTTGCGCCAGTAATGCAGCGCCAGCGGCTCAACAATGCTAATCGCCAATTCGCGGTCCGCAGGCGCGATTGCCGCCGGGCCGGCGAAATCGGTTAAATAAAAAAGAGTGTGCGTTACGGAATAGACTTCCGGGAGAGAAAAATATATGGGGTTACGGCAGCGCGCCAAGGTGGTCCGGTAGTAAACGGCTCCCCACGTCGGCGGCTTACGGGAAATCCCAGCTTTCCAAGTCAAATACTGAAGCTCCAGCTCGCGGTATGGCGTCATTTCCAGACCATACGGATAGCCCGCTCGCCGCAAAACATTCGCTGCTTCTTCCATCATGGGTAGTCGAATGCCCGTTGAGCGCAAGGGAAGATATGACACAAGGTAGGGGCTGTAATATGCGGGCAATTTTCTTACCCATTCAGAAATGCACGGCTTACTCAAGAACTGAATAAGTTGACTCTAAATCGCCTCGAGCCTCGGATCCGCTGTTCCTGAACGCCATTCGAAAAGACAGCCAAATAATAGAGACAATTCGGCCAGAGCTTTGATGTTCTCGGGATTGAACGGATCTTCGGGAACGAACAAGTCCAAATGATCTACGATCCAGGTCAGCCCTTTCTCAGTCGATTCTCCAGCATACCGGATAAGCGATTCCAAGGGGCCTACCTATGTTTTTGAGATAACGATGCACCAATGCGCTCTGCTGCAAATCAGCTTCCAGTTGCGGGATTCTACATCGACATCAATGCCGTGTTGTGCGAGAGCCTTCGTAATCCTGGCTTCATCTTCCTTGCTCAAGGAAGTCGCTTTAAGAATGCCTGCCGAGACGATCGCCTTCTTGATGTTTTCAAGATCGCTCTCTGTAGGTGAATGTTCCTGTGGCATTGGGTTCTCCTCGACTAGTTAGCTTTTTTTGACGATGATGCAGTAATGCTGGGAATGACAGATAATTGTGAAAGACCACGCAGGCTGGTCAATGTGATTGCGGGCAAGTTCCGCGCGGACTCTATCTTCTTCCCCACCCTTCAAGCTTGCGGACTTGAGCACGCCAGCAGTCACTAATGCCTCCTTGATCTTTTCCACATCAACATGTTCGGGCATAGTGACCTCCACGCGTGAGATATCTTCGAGTTAATCTGGGCGTCATCATCGGAAAATGACGCCGGTATGCAAGACCGGCTTTGTCTTACGTTTGGTCCCTCTGATGATCAAATTAGAACGCCCAAAGGTATCGTCAACTTATGGCGGCAAGATGACCACTACTTTCAGTCTCGCCGTTGCCGCGCGCCGACTTCGACTTCAAGTACCTCGATCGCTAGCAGCTTCAGCGCTGAATTTCGCCAATGGATTACCTGGTGAGTGCGCTGCTGCTGAGCTGAAATACGCGCCCCGCAAGCACCCTATACCAGTAATATTTTTTTCTGTTTGCTGTGTATTTGTGTACTTGTGTATTTTACTGCTGAGAAGCCGAAAATGGTGGTTTAATATTGCTGGTATAGTGCACCCGGCTACGCATACACAGTGAAACCCACACACCCCGGCAACCCCCCAATCCAAGGCCCTTGTGTATTAGCCCCTGACCAAAACCCACTTCATTGTGTATTTTGCAAAGCCTCAAGATACCTCGCTCCGTCTACGAGGGCGCTCGCGACATGGCCCGCGAGATCGCAAAATCTTGGCAAGGGCGAACGTCGCGGCGACTGCGCAAAAAGATCGAGATGCTGTTCGCGCATCTCAAACGCATCCTCAAGCTGGATCGGCTTCGACTACGAGGACCAAACGGCGCTCATGATGAGTTCCTCCTCGCAGCAACCGCCCAGAACCTCCGCAAACTGGCCAAGTCGATACCGATACCAAATCTGAAGCCGGCCTGAGACAGGATCAGGCTGGCAATCTGTCGCAACGTCACCGTAACGGCGGCGTTCAGCCCAATTAGCTCCCGGACTTCTTCAACAGAATCGGCCAATCGCGACATTCTGCACCGCAGAAAGACAGCCACCGCTCCGTCAGCGTGCGGCAATCCGATGGCAGTGATCGGTACTACGGTCGCGCACCGCGCGCCTCAATACCTAGCTAACAAACCAGTGAATCTAAGATAAGATTGCCGTTAGGGCGACGCGCACACTCGGCAACCCGGAGGGGGTTTCCATGACACGCACAATCGTCGTCGCGGCGACACTTGCGCTCGCCGTTACGCTGCCAGTCATATCCGCACACGCTCAGGCTCCCCGCACCTTCGTTTCGGCGGCAGGCAGCGACAGCAATCCGTGCAGCTTCGCCGCGCCGTGCCGGCATTTCCAGGCCGCAGTGAACGCGACCAGTCTCGGGGGTGAAGTCGATGCGCTTGACCCGGCCGGCTACGGCCCGATCACCATCACGCAGGCCATCACCATTGAGGGCCAAGGCTGGTCCTACATTGCGCCACCAGCTGGCGGGAACGGAATCACCATCAATGCCGTCAGCGGAAACGTTACTCTACACGGCGTGTCGCTCAATGGAGTCGGCATCTCCGGCACTACCAACGGCATCCAGTTCAACTCCGGAGATTCCCTCATCGTCGCAGGCTGCGTCGCGCGTAATTTCACCAAGGATGGAATTTTCTTCGTCCCGGATACCGCAAGCACTCTGCGAATATCGGACACGCTACTGGACAACAATGCGGATGCCGGGATCTATCTTGTGCAGAACGGCGCGGGGGCCGTCGCGGCCGCCTTTGAACGGGTGGAAGCATCCAACAACCATAATGGTATCGTTATCCAAGGTGCGAACGTGGCGGCTCCAATGTTAAATGCCACGATAGTTGACAGCGTGGCGGCCAATAACGCCAACGGCGGCATTATAGCAGTTACGGAGATCAGCACCGCGCCGGTCACCCTCATGGTACTCCGCTCGGCGGCGGCCGATAACAACGTCGGCATCGGGGCACAAGGGAGCAACGCCACGCTTCTGGTCGGTCAATCGGCAGTGACAGGGAATGCCAACGGCTGGGAGATTAGCGGCGGCACGGTGCAGAGTTACGGCGACAATAAAATCGATGGAAACGCGGCAAACCAGTCCGCGCCGCCCTCAATTGCTAACAAGTGAAGCTGCAGCCTCGCGCTAGTTTGATCAGTTAGTGGGGTGATTGTGCAGTACAGCAAATAATCCGGCGGAAATGGCGTGAAGGGTCAACTTCTGCCGCCGCGCTCAAAGCCTGGCGCGGCTGCTATGCCCCCTATGCAGTCACGGAGGTGACTGCTTTCCCCCCCCCTGTGTGGACGGCTCCGAGTTGGCAAGGACAATCTTCACGTCGCAGGCTTGGTCGGTGCAGCCATGTGTTCGGCCTTTGAGTGCGGTTCACATGACCGCTGGCCATATTGCCCTCCGCGGATCAGGTCCCGATCAAAAGCCCGCATTCGACAATGCGTGGGGGTAACTGGGTTAGCTCCTCCGAATCGTGGGAGCCTTAACAGCGCCCACATCCATGGCACTCACGAAATATACGACCACGAAATGCGCGCTAATATATTGAACTAACGAGAGAAATTCAGATTATCCTTTGGCCGAAAACAGCTCCGGTAAGCACCAGGCAAGCAACCGAAAAGCCCTGATTTGCGTCGCCGATGCAGCTCGCGCATTTCGTACGCGATGATGGTCCGCGACAGCCGCACGAGCTCGGCGATTGGCGCTATCATCGGCCGTGCCCCCGCCCCGCCGCCCTGGACCGTCCGCGTTTCGGGGCTAGACTGGCTCCATTGATTCGATCGCAGGGATACGTCGATGTATAGGACGAAAACCGTTTGCTTCAGCATGTTGGGCTTGGGCTTCGTGGTCATCTGCAATGCCACGGCTGACGAGCAGTTTTGCACCGCCCATCCGCACTCATGGTCGTGCGATAATCCAATCGCTCCGGGCCCTGATCTTCCTGAGTCGATGCCGGCCCAATCGAGCACAAGCCTGATCTACGGGACCTTCAGCTTCAATATCTAGGACCGTCGCCTTCGTGAACGCCAACGCATGAGCCGTCGACAAAGCGGCTGTCGCGCGACGAGGCGTTCCTGTTGGCCGTGACCATCGCCAAGCTGCCAAGCGTGCCGCGGCAGATATTGAAGGACATTCCCCGGCCGCCAAATTCGGCCAGCCGCGACGATTGAGCGCGAGGAAGGTCGAAAATCCGCGTGTAGGCTCGGTGCGGAGCTGCGAGCGGGGTGTGCCGAAATCCCGAGGGCGAACCGCGGCCAGCATGCCATCGGCGGGCGCATAATCCGAAAACACTGGGCGTCTTTGCTACGTCGGCCGTTCGTTGAACTGGCCGGCCGCCGGCCATGCGTTTGGCCGGTCGGCAATTCGTCTGCCAGCGTCAACCGTCAACCGAGGAACTATCCATGGTCTCGACCAAACTTGCGAGCATCGGTCTCGCTGCGTTGCTCGTTGCCATTCTGCCAGCCGCATCCGCACAAGCTCAGGCTCCGCGAACCTTCGTTTCGGCGGCGGGCAATGACAGCAATCCGTGCAGCTTCGCCGCGCCGTGCCGCCATTTCCAAGCCGCAGTGAACGCGACCAGTGCCGGGGGTGAAGTCGACGCGCTCGACCCGGCCGGTTACGGCCCGATCACCATCACCCAGGCCATCACCACCGAGGGCCAAGGCTGGTCTTACATCGCACCACCACCAGGCGGGAACGGGATCACGATCAATGCTATCAGCGGGAACGTCTCTATACACGGCGTATCGCTCAATGGGGTCGGCATCACCGGCACTACCACCGGTATTCAGTTCAACTCCGGCGATAATTTGATTGTTCGCGATAGCGTGATCCGAAACTTCACGGCAAACGGCATCAGCTTCCAACCGAACTCTTCGAATCTGAGCCAATTATATGTGTCAAATACGTTGGCATCAGATAATAGCCTCAGTGGCGTCGACATTGAGCCTGAAGGTTCGGGAACCACACTCGGCACTCTCGATCACGTCGAGATGGTACACAATGGAAATAGTGGACTGCGCGTTTCTACCCTTACGCAAATCATTAACGTCACCGTTAGCGACAGCGTAAGCGCAAGCAACAACCAAGGCATAATCGCGGTATCTTTCAGTGGAACGCCGGTGGCCATCATGGTGCGTCACTCCACAATCGACAATAATGTAAGTACAGGATTGTATGCGGGAAGTACCGGAGCAACCGTTCGCGTTACGCGATCAACCATTTCGGGAAATTTTCAAGGATGGATCGCACCGTCCGGCGGGGTGGTCTTGAGCTATGCCGACAACAACATTGACAGCAACGCGAATCCTGTCCCCGCACCGCCAACCATCGGATACCAATAGCGCGCTGTTGGATGAGGTGCTCCGGGCAAGCGCGGGGCCGGAGACAAGCCAGAATTGCTCCGGGCCATGTTCGATGTCGGCTCCTTCCCGCCGAACACGCCGCCGGTCGATTAGGTCCCCATCCGGCCCCATGCGATAGACTTGCCCTCACGTGCAATCCGCACGCCTAAAGGGGGCGATGCTCGACGCCGCGGTCAAGGCAGCCAAGCTGGAACCGTTGCTGGATGCGGTCCTTTCGGTCGAGGAGGTTGGCGTCTACAAACCGCACCCGAAGGTGTACCAGCTGGCGGTAGATCGTCTTGCCGTTCCTGCATCGGCAATCTGTTACCAGTCCTCCAATGCCTGGGATGCCTACGCAGCTTCGGCATTTGGGATGCAAGTTGTGTGGTGCAACCGGTACGGCCAACGTCCCGAACGTCTGCCGGGGTCTCCTGATCGACAGATTGGTTCGCTGACCCAATTGCCCGCCCTCGTGGGGGCAAGTTGAAAGCACGATTTAAAGTTTAGAAATTGTCAATGTCGACGCTGCGGACCCAGCGGTCGAATGTCCGATATTGGTCCTTTTCGACCGTCGTGGCTGGTCGCCGGTTTGGTCGTTATCGAGGGGATTGTGTTGCAAAAGTCGTTTTGCACTGGTGGTCGAAAATTCTGCGGGCCGCCGATGCGATTTTCGTGTAAAGATGTGGGGGGCCTCATCGCCTCACGTTAAACTCACAGGCGACCTCGCTAATGTGAGTGACGCTATACGAATCGGCGATTGTTTCCCGTTTCGTAATTTCGCGAAAAATCAGTCGCCCTGCAACTTTCGACTTTTGCAACAGTATCGAGGGAAGAACGGACATCGGATTGGGTGCCGCAAACGACGTTCCTGACCCACAACGGTCATCCGCGGTCTAAACTTGCTGTGATGCACAACACGGTTTTTTTGGTAATGTGCGGCGGTCGGCCTTTTGGGAGTAGCGATGAGACGGCGGGATTTCATCAAAGTGATTGCTGGATCAGCAGCCGCGTGGCCCCTCGGCACGCAGGCGCAGCAGTCGGCAATGCCGGTGATCGGCTTTATGAGTGGCCGAGCACCGGAGGATTCGGCGCACCTCGTCTCCGCATTCCGACAAGGCTTAACCGAAACGGGATTTGTCGAAGGCCAAACTGTCACGATTGAGTTCCGTTGGGCCCATGGCGATTACGATCGGCTGCCAGCTCTGGCGGCCGATTTGGTCAGCAGAAAAGTTGCCGTCCTTGTTGGTGTCGGAGGTGATGTTTCGGCTCTCGCCGCCAAGAAGGCAACCGCGACGATCCCAGTCGTCTTTGGGATGGGAGACGACCCAATCAAGGCCGGTATCGTTGCCAGCTTCAACCGACCTGACGGCAACGTCACAGGTTTTACCCTTCGGACCAGTGAGATGGAGTCGAAACGGCTTGGTTTGCTGCGGGAGATGCTGCCTGCGGTCCAACTTATCGGAGTACTTGTAAACCCCCAATTCCCGCCGTCGTCGCATGAGTTGAGCGATCTTGAACTTGCGGCCAAAGGGATCGGTCAACGACTGTTCGTAGCATCGGCGAATAACGACGCGGAATTGGATTCAGCCTTGGCCTCACTCGGACAACAGCGCGTCGGCGCGTTTCTTGTCACTGCTGCTCCCTTCTTCGACACACGGCTAGAACGAATTGTTGGATTTGCGTCTCAAAATCGACTGCCCGCTATCTATCAGTTTCGTGAATACGCCGTAGCCGGTGGGCTAATCAGCTATGGGCCCGATGTTGTCGAAAGCTATCGAAACGCTGGGCTCTATGTCGGTCGCATTCTCAAAGGTGAAAAACCCGCGGACCTACCGGTTTTACAGCCAACCAAGTTCGATTTCGTAATCAACCTAAAGACTGCTAAGGCGCTCGGACTAACGGTACCGCCGACCCTTCTTGCCGAAGCCGGTGAGGTGATCGAATAGGCGAAATTTTGCTGCACCTGCTCACGGCACCTTTTGGCCGATACTGTTGCAAAAGTCGTTTTGCACTGAAGGTCGGAAATTCTGCGGGCCGCCGATGCGATTTTCGTGTAAAGATGTGGGGGGGGGCCACACCTCCTCACGTTAAACTCACAGGCGACCTCGCTAATGTGAGTGAGGCTATACGAATCGGCGATTGCTTCCCGTTTCGTAATTTCGCGAATAATCAGTCGCCCTGCAACTTTCGACTTTTGCAACAGCATCGGCCAACAACGGCCTCACGCACAAATTGGAGGGGTGAAATAGGCGAGGTTACATCATGGACCCGTGCAACGGGTGCGGCAGAAAAAGACGTGGCGGGCGGTGGCGCTTGTAGGCTTTACGACGTGCGCCCCCACGCCTGTGCGCCGATCTTCCACCCTTCGCCGTGCTTTGAAAACGTATATGCGAGAGTACCGGTCGTAACGACGGGTTGACCCTTCATGGTTGCCGCGAGCGTCCCCGCTATGACGGCGTATGCGTTGGAGCCCTCGGCGTTCCAGAACCCCATCTTGTACGACAGGTGTTCGTGCGAGACCCCAAGGTCCTTACGCCACTTTTCTACGTCAGCAAGCCAATTGGCCGGAGCATTCGGGTTCAACCAGCGATAAGGTGCGATGCCATCAATGATGATGGCGGTGTCCCCAAAAACGCCGAGGAAAAGCTCGTTATTCTGGGTGTTGAAGCCGTTGACGTGATTATCGATAAGGGTCTGGATTTCTTTCGGAGGGTCCTTTGTTTGTGCCGCTGCAGATTGAGAAAAACCTGAAGCAGCCACCATGCTGGTTGGGAACAATGCGATTGCTTTTCGTCTTGTGAGCGTCATGAAGCGAACTCCTGCGTTGTGAGTGACAGTAATTCCCCAGTAGCCGGTTGTTTCGCATGCGCGCCTTAGGGCGAAGCCCATCGCTTATAGAACGTGAGCGGCACCGCCGCGATGGGGCTTCGGCTCGACTTTGCGGATATCGGTTCCCTCCGACCTGAAGGCTTTGTCCCAATTTGAATTTCTATTACCGTGCGCGAGTAATGGCACCGACACCTTTTGGGCATTTGACTTGGCAACGTGTCTGGGGTGCGGTCTTGCGTCGGGAGGGATTACGCCATGCCAGACTTTAAGCTCCTCATGGTTTTGGCTGGTTTTTCGGTCGCCGTCACTTCGGTCATAACGGCGGCCGTCATCGTTCTAAGAATTTGGTTCGATTGACGGCGCGAGCGCGCGACTTCGCAAACCTTGAAAAATTATTCTCCGACGTGGAAGATTTTTTCAGGGTCATCACCAATTGCCGAGCATTAAAGTCGAATTGAAAGCGGGAAGTAGCCCCGTGAAGCGGAAATGAGCCGCCGGCCCGATTGGTCGCGCCGGCCGCTCGGCGTCCTCGGCATGATGACGCTTAAGCGCGGCCGGCCAACTCGGCGCGTTGCAGGATTTCCTTTTCGCTTTCGGGAACCATCTCGCGCACCATATCGATGAAGTCGGTCAATGCCAGCTCGCGGTCGGTTTCGGGATGCCCGGCAAGCCAGAGTGACAGCAGACGGGCGATCACCGCGCCCTCAATTGTTCCGTTTTGGCCGTCCAGAACGCGCTGGCATTCTTCCAACAGCTCTTCGACCCGACGGGCCTTGGCGAGCGTTTCGTCGGATATGGGCTTGTCAGACATCACGGGCTCCGGTTTCGAGGGGACTACGCCAGCGTAGCCGAAACGAACAAAAGGCCCGGCATCGCTGCCGTAGCCATTGGTCATCTGCCGGCCAGCAAGCCGTCAAACTTTCCCCGGCTCGGCGGCTGCCCGCCAACGCCGGCGGCAATGCGCGACCGCGCGACGGGCGTCATGCCGAACTCGCCGGCATACGAGACCATGTCGGCCGCCGCGTCGGCCGCGATTTTCACCAGCGGGTTGCGGCGCGGATTGCCGTCGCTCGATTTTATCAACAGCGCGTGCGTCACCGGATCGCTCTCGGCCATGCGCGCGAGCGTTTCCTCGGCGGTGCGCCAGCGCGAATAGCTGACGCAATAGGCGCAGGCCGGCATGAGATCGACGACAGTGAGCAAGCCAAGCTTGTGCAGCTCGGGAGCAACGCGCCAGTACTCGTCAGCCGCATAGCCGGTCACAAATGGCGGCGGGTCGGGGCAAGTCGCCGGCTGCGCAGGCTCGGGCTCGGCCCGCAGCGGTCGCTTGGACGGGTTGCCCCTGAGCAGTCGAAGGTGAAGCGGGGTCGGCGGCGGACCGGACATGATTGCCTCCTGTGCGCGCCAGGTTGCCGGCAATGTCGCCGATTTCAACGCGGGACGCAAAGATCAGCGTAGAATATTTTTCCAGGAAAATTGTCCAACCTGCGGCCGTTAGCGCGCGATTGGGGGCGCGCCGCGACGATCGGGCCTCGGCACAAATGCACCATCCCCCCCCAGTTGCGCGCGGGTACTAGTCCCTCCACCGGGTCGCCACCCTCATCTAAGGCTTCCTTGGCGGAATTTGGTTTGGCGCTTCAGCGACGGTCGCTATACCCCCGATTGTGTTGCAAAAGTCGAAAGTTGCAGGGCTTCGAATTTTTGCGAAAAATCCGAAACGGGAAGCAATCGCCGATTCGTGCAACCTCAATTGCGCTGCCGAAGTCGCCTATGAGTTTAACGTGCGGCGATGAGGCCCCTCACATCTTTACGCGAAATACGGGCCAGTAGCCCTCAGAATTTTTGAGCACCTGTGCAAAACGACTTTTGCAACACAATCCCCCCAAAGCGACCGTTTGCTGCGTTGCCGCGAAATGACGCTTTGGCCATGTATGGACGGCGCCCGCGGTGCAAGAGGAATCTGACGTTTTGCGAAGCGTTCGGGTGCAGCCATGTATACGGCCTGTTTTCGCCTGAAGGCTTGCCTCCATCGCGATGCGGCCGCTGTGGCCGCTGGCCCTGATGTGATCCGCTGATCGGTCCCAAACAATAGCACGCGCTCAAGTCTCGCGTAGGCCCAGACGGGTTGTTCGATCGACGGTCTCGACCGTTTCGCATCACGTCGTCATCACCCTTGCAGTTCGTGAACGCAACAGACGCAACTTCGTCCTTCCATCGCCCGACTTCCTATTAGATCGGTGCCGTAACCGTCCGCGCGCGATAATAGGTGCCGCCCTTGGCGAGCAACGCCCAGGCCACGCGCGCCATCTTGTTGGCAAGCGCTACCGCCGCGACCTTGAAAGGTCGTCGCGCCAGGAGTTGCGTGAGCCACGGATACTTCTCCGGCTTCTGCCGCGCGAGTTTCAACACCGCATGGGCCCCCACCACCAGAATGCGTCGTAAATAGCGATCGCCCTGTTTCGAGATCGGCCCAAGCTTGTGCTTGCCGCCGGTCGAATCCTCACGTGGCACCAGCCCAATCCAGGCCGCGAAGTCGCGACCCGAGCGGAATGCCTTCGGATCCTGCACGGTGGCTACGATGGCGGATGCGCCCAAAAGGCCTATCCCAGGGATGCTCCTGAGCCGCTTGCTCGCCTCGTTCGAGCGATGCTCGACGATGATCCGCTTGTCGATCGTGCCGATCATCGTCTGCACCGCATGAAGCCCCGCAGCCAATACGACAAGGCTGGCGTGAGCATCGACCGGCAAGCGCGCATCCCGTTCACCCGCAATGATCTTCAGTAGCTCCTTGAGCCCGGCGGTCCCCTGTGCAGCCACAATACCGAGCTCCGCCATATGCGCCCGCAAGGCATTGATCAGTTGAGTCCGCTGCCGCATCAAAAGATCGCGCGTCCGATGCAGCATCAACTGGCCCTGCTGCTCCGCCGACTTGATCTGCACAAAGCGCATGGTCGGCCGTCGCACCGCCTCACAGATCGCCTCGGCGTCAGCGGCATCGTTCTTGTTGCGCTTGACATAGGCCTTTACGTCCTTCGCCGGCATCAGCCACACCTGGTGGCCGAGCTTCGTCAGCTCCCGCGACCAATAATGAGCCGTTGCGCAGGCTTCCATGCCAACCAGGCAAGGCGGCAGTGCCTTGAAGAACTCCAACACCTGGCTGCGCCGAAGTTGCTTGCGAACCACGACCTTCTCGGCCGCGTCGATGCCGTGAACCTGAAACACGTTCTTGGCGATATCCAAACCGATCGTTGTAACTTGCATGGGCTCGCTCCCTGATGTGATTCGTTGACAACGATTGCCCTAGGGTACCTCGCTGTCGGGAGCGGGCGCCGTCCACCACATCAATAGCGACGTTTTGCACCGCAAATACGCCCAAAAGTCGCCGCGCCGTTATGCGACTAAAGCGTGGGCCACGAGCAGACGTCGCACGCCCTTTCCGATTGCTTGTCGTGATGCAATCAGTCTCTCACTGCCACAAGCCAAGGTTCTTGATCGCGGTTGGCAGGGTTTGGGACTTGTGGCTCTTGCAGTAGCCCGCAACCTTAGCGGAATTCTTTTGAAAGCGATCGTAGTTCAAGATCGTGCTGTTGGCAGCTGAATTGTAATAGCCGCTCATCCAAAAACGAACGAAATCCCGGTCTTCCGGACTGTATCCGAGCCACCGGCCGCAAGTGATCTTATTCATGTCTATGCTAATCTGAGCGGCACTCGGCAGCGAAGCCGCTACCAGCAAAGTTGCTGCTACGAAAAGAACATTCCATCTCATCGCTACTCTCCGGTGTCCAGAACGTCACTGCGGGCCAATCATGCTCTGCAAGGCAGTCATCACGCTTACTTGCGGATGGGTTTGGCACCACGATTTCAAGATCACAATGTTTTGCTGGTGAGCAAGCACATCCACAACTCTCCTGCCGTGCTGATTACTGAACCAGCCGCTCACCCACGCTGAAAAGTCACGGGACATTGTCGGTGACATTGCGAGATACTGGTCGCATGTGAGCGCGGCCATATCGATTATAGCCTGTGCATTTGCAGCCGCCGGAAGAAGGCAGATTGCCAATACTGTACTAATCAATCGAAGCCTCATTTTCCTCATCCTTTTAGACACTGCACCAAGGCTCTAGGGGGCTCGGACGTTTGTCATAAGAAGCGGCCCTATCATGCCCGTATGACATACGCAATTCTAGCATTGTGGTCGGTCGTGAGTCCCAGAACGGTGATGATTTTCATGTACCGGGCCAATGTCGAACATGGGTCAAAAGCAACCAAAAAGGAGGATTGTGATGCATCAGCTAAACCAGGAGTCTGTTAGCGGCCCGCCCATGGGACTTGCCGTGGCCCTTGTGCCACATAGCACGCACTTTGCGTAATGGCATTACACGCCAACTGTGGGCACCTGAGAATCCACCCAAGGCAGCTAAAAGCAGGCAGACGGGCAGAGGCGGGCGATATTCGTGACACATCCCAAGGCGGACATTTAGCGACAAAGCAAACCATCAAGCCATTTAGTTGAGTCCGGAAGGGCTGCTCACGCGTTGGAGACTATGCAAAAGAGCTGCATTTCTAGCCGCTAGCTGGCTCTCGGCGATCCCAGACGCGAGCACAACTCCATTGTCGTTCGTGCAGTACCAATGCCAGTCAGCGCCACGTTGCCAAACGTGGCAATTAAATATCGGCTCTGCCAAGAGAACCCCCCGCTGACAAGCGGCAGGCGTAGATCAGCCCGCCACGCTTGTGATGTAAGACTTAGGAGGCAACCTGATTAGACGATGCGAACGCAATGCAGCCATGTAAAACGGTTCTGTATCGGAGACTGTGATGAAAGATCACGGGTTTTTCGCTAGAACTGAGCCTTCCCGCTTACAGTCGCCAGCCCGGTTTTATCGAACCCTTCTGAGCCGTTTAGTATTCTCCAACAAGGATCGCGTGACCGGCATAAATTAAGCCCCAGGATTTCTCCTGAGGCTCAAGTTGTCACACAGCTTTGTTGACCAGTACGCCGGACAGGCTTCCCGCGTCACTGCAGCATGCAGAGCAGCCCCGCCTAGTATTGCCCACCGTTCCAGCCGAATCTGTAGTTGATGCCGGCTTTGAACGTCGAGATGTTTCGGCTGGCGGTAAAAGTATCGCCCGGGAAAACCACCGAGTTCCAACTCCAGCTGCGAAGGCCGATATAGTCGTACTCAAGCTTGGTGGACCAATTGGGAGCAAATGCATACTCCAGCCCAGCGCCAAGCAACCAACCGCTGTTGGTATTGGATGCGCTGACGGCGGCTCCCGTGGTCAAGTTGGTGATGCTCGCGGTGTTGCCGACCCAACCGCCGCCGCCCTTGACGTAAAACAGCGCTCGGTCAGCAGCCGCGAAGCCCACCCGGCCGGCGACGGTAGTAATCCAATCCGTCTTGGCAGACGCCTGGAGCGTACCGGCCAAGGCTGGAACGAACACCCCGTTCCCGGTGGCTTTCAGCGAAGTCCCGTCAAAGTCGGCTTCGATGCCAAACACAACGTTGCTGGTTTGATAGTTGTATCCAACCACTGCTCCGCCGAGCCAGCCATCATGGCTTGAGCTCGCGTTGAGGCCAAAGAGACTGTCGGTCACGTGACCGTTAGCCCATGCACCCCCCAACTCGCCACCGATGTAGAAGCCAGTCCAGCTAAACGGCGGCGGTGGCGGCGCAGCCGGTGCCTTGACCGGCATGTCGGCGGCGAGAGCCGGAGTCCCTAACAGTGTCGCGAGTGTAGCAGCAGCAAGCAAAAGTTTTCTCATGACGCCCTCCTATCTTGCGGACGAACTTTAACTCCAGAAATCCCCAGGGGTTGTGACTTTTGCGCCACGGGGGACAGAAATTGTCACTATGGGCGACTTTGCCCATTTGCAGCCAATTCGCCGAATAGTTTAGCCTACTCAATTGCTTGCGAGCCGGCTTACAGTACGCAAATGGAACCCATGCCGCGATATTATTTCGTCCTAAAAGGCCGCCATCGAGATGAGAATCTCGGCGCCAAGAATTTGTCGAATGACGATGCCGCCGTTGCGCATGTCACCCGCGCAATACGTGAGTTCAAAGCAGATCCGGGCACATACCATAAAAGTCTGACCATAATCGCAAAGGACAAGCATGGTCGCGTGGTCTGTTCTCTTTTATTTGACCCAGAGCGCGAATGAAACGACGGTCGACACATCCGCGCCGCAATGGGTGGCATTCGAAAATCGGTTGCAAGAACTCGGCTATAATTTCAGCTTCGATTACGTTCAGGTAACCGGTCCCGACGGCTGGAACGACGGCTATCATGAGGTGATCGCGCGCAAGCCTGACATCGTTATCGCAGCCGGTCCGGAAAACAGCTTAAAAGCGGCGGTCGCTAAAGCGGGTGCCTTGCCGATCGTCATGATAGCCGTCGACTTCGACCCGATAGCTCGGCACTACGCAGCGAGCCTAGCGAAACCCGGCGGCAATCTGACCGGCGTCTATACTCAGAATGCCGAACTTGTCAGCAAGCACCTTCAATTGATCAAGCAAGCCGTTCCCGACGTGTCGACTGTAACCGTGTTTAGGGATCGGCAGAACGTTGATTATTGGACGGCTTTGCAGGCGGCAGCGCCGCAACAGAATATCAAGCTTGCGTGGTTCGATTTCGACGAACGACCCTATGACTACGAGCTCGCGGTCGCAAGTATGGCATCGAGCGAGCGCGGTTTCCTCATTGTCATGTCGTCGCCGTTCTTCTTTCTCGATCGCGCAAAATTGGGGGAAGCCGTGCTTCGCCAACACGTGCCGTCGCTGACGCAAGCCCGGGAATCGGTGGTCGCGGGAATGCTCATGTCTTACGGCGCGGACCTTCCCAGCATGTGGGTGCGGGCGGCGGACCATGTCGATTTGATCGCCAAAGGTACCAGTCCGGGCGATGTGCCGATCGAGCAACCGACCAGGTTCGATCTCGTGATCAATCTCACAACTGCCAAGACGCTCGGTATCACTTTCCCGCCGACTTTTCTCGCGCTTGCCGACGAGGTGATCGAATAGCCCTTTCGCAGTGCGACAATTTATGATGGCGAAGCGCCGGTTTGGGTCATGAACCGCCGCGCCGATCATTGGCTGCCGTGACCGGTCTTCACTCAATACCGGCCGCGCCTAGCCGCGCTTTGGGCGGCGGTTGAGGGCCGATTTTGTTGCAGAAGTAGGTTGTGAAGGAGCGTTGGGCCGTTACGCCCCGATTTTGCGGCCAAGTCGGTTGCCGCTCGCTGCCGGCGGAGCGGCGACCGCTACGCAGTTGACGCGACGCTGACTACGCTACAGCAACAAGGCGCGGTGCATGTCACGCTCAGGCGAGGCACGCAGCCAGGTTTTCGGGCGGCGCCCGTGTCACGAGCTTGGCGAGCCTACGCAGATTTTGTGCGATGGCGGCGAGGGTAAATTCGAATTGTGCGCCGCTCGGACCTCGCAGACGCAATCGGACGAGACCCAAGATGCGTTTGAGATGGGCGAACAGCATCTCGACCTTTTTGCGATCGTGACGGGATTGCGCATAGGCCTTGGTTTTGGCCAATGCGCGGGCAACATCGCGTGCCTCCTCATTGACGTCACGATCGATCCGCCGCGCCGGCGCCTTTGGGCAACAACTCAGCTTTAGTGGACAGGCGCGACATCCAGGAACGGAAGCCCGGTAGCGGAACTTGTGGTCAGGGTAAAGCCGGCCGGTCGTGGTCAGCGCCTTGTTTGCAGGGCAGATATAGATGTTGCGTTCCTTGTCGAAGATGAAGTCTTCGCGAGAGAATGTGCCGTCGTCACGCTGCGATTTGTCGATGACTGGAATGTACGGCGCAACCTTCTGTTCGTTGACAAGCCAGTCGAGATTGGCCGCCGACCCGTATGCAGTGTCAGCAGCAAGCCATTGCGGCTTGATCCCGAAGGTCGCTTCGGTACGCTCAATCATGGTCCGAGATGCGCCGACCTCGGCCTGCCGGATGGCGCGCGAAGCTTCGACATCCATAATGATCCCGAACTTGACATCGATGAGATAGTTGTCGGCATAGGCGAAGAACGCCGCCGTCTTCATCGCGCCAGTCCATTGTGCCGCGGGGTCCGACCGGGAGACGAACTTCGGGATCACGGAACTGGCCGCGCCGTAGGCTGCATCCTCGAGTGTTGCCAGATAGTCCTTGGCGGCGCGGCTGGCTGCTTGCGGATCAATGTTCCTTGCGTTCCATTCCGCGCCCGCAACCGAGCGGCTCTTATTGGCGTCGGCCTCGATCAGGCTCGCATCCACGGCAAAACCTTCGCCGCCGACGAGGCCGGCCGCCATACAGGCCGAGACGACGCGCTCGAACACGCGCCTAAAGACGTCGCCGTCGCGGAAACGTTCGTTGCGGGCGCGTGAGAACGCCGAGTGATCCGGGATGTTGTCCTCAAGGTTTAGGCCACAGAACCATCGATAGGCCAAGTTGACCCGAACATCCCGGCACAACGCCCGCTCCGATCGAATGCCGAAGACATAGCCGACAATGAGCATCCGGATCATCAGCGCCGGATCAATCGATGGCCGACCGAACCGAGAGTAGTAAGGTGCCAACTCGGCATAAACCCACGACAGGTCAAGGACGCCGGCGATCGCCCGCACCGAATGGTCTTCCGGGACGACCTCCTCAAGATTGAAGCAATAGAGAAACTGTCCTTGGTCCCGGTTCAGCCGCCCCATCATCGTCCGCTCCCGCCAATGTCAGCATCAGCGCGACCGAATCACTGTTCGCCGGAATACTCAAACGACTTCTGCAACAAAATCGGCCAGGAGCGACCAAATTGCAGCGCAGAAAAATCGTGCCTGTCTCCAGTGACCACGCAACACTCGCTACCAAGCGGATGCTACTCCTTACTTGGGCCGGACTTGCACCGGCTGGATCGCACCAGCTTGCGGCTGGCGCACCTATTCGATCACCTCGTCGGCCGTGGCGAGCAGCGTCTGCGGGAAGGCGAGGCCAAGCGCCTTTGCGGTCTTGAGATTGATGTTCAGCACCACCTCGGTGGCCTGCTCGACCGGTAGGTCAGCAGGGTGCGCGCCTTTGAGGATGCGATCCACATAACTCGCGGCGCGGCGCCACATCTTGAAGAAGTCGGCCGAATACGACATCAAACCGCCCAACTTCGCTGCGGTGCTGAAGCCATAGAGCGCAGGCAGACGCTTCTGCGCCGCAAGCGCAATGAGCCGCTGCATGAGCGTCTCCAAGAGCGGATCGTCAGGGATGACAAGCCCGTCGAGGCTCGCCACCTCGAGCGAAGCCAAGCTCGCTTCGAAATCCGCTGGCCGAGCCGACAATACTGTCAGTTCGATCCCAAGGGCGGGTGCCGTCTGGCGCAATTGCGCGACTTCAGCCTCTATGACGGGACTTTCCGAGTTTTCCAGAACTGCGACACGACGCACCTTCGGCGCCGCTTCTTTCAACAGCGCCAACCATTTTGCGCTGTAATCACCGGCCATCAGCGACATGCCAGTGATGTTGCCGCCGGGGTGGGATAGGCTTTCCACGAGTTTGGCCGCGACCGGGTCGCCGGACATGCAGACGATCGGAACCTTTGCGGTGGCGCGTTGCGCCGCGCGGCTGGTCAAGGTGCCCACAGTGACCAAAACATCGACGTTGAGAGCGAGCAGTTCGGCGATGAGCGCGGGGATGCGCCCCCAGTTCCCCTCGGCATAACGCTCCTCGAGGATGAGGTCGCGACCGATTTCATATCCCCGGTCCGCCAAACCCTGACGCAGCCCCGCATTGCTCACGTCGGTGCCGCCGCTGACGCCGACAAAGACATAGCCGATCCGCGGTATTGCCGCCTGCTGCGCCCGCGCCGCGAGCGGCCATACAGTTACGCCGCCGCCAATCAGCGTGATGAAATCCCGTCGCCTCATAAGGCTCCCCTCATCCCAGCCAACATTCTACCACATCAAACTGGGGCTGTTGTGCAGCACAGCGATTGGTGGGCGCGAAATGACGCTTTGGGTCATCAACTGCCTCGCCAGTCACTGGCTGGCGCGGCAGAAAGACCCCTCATAGCGGACACGAAGGCGGACAGTCGGCGCGGCAGAAACGGGCCATATCCAGACCTTCGCGGCGAGCGTTCGCTGCCGTTGCCGGTGCGTTTGGCAGGCATATAATCAGGTGCTCGACGACCGCGCTACGGAGGCATCCATGTTGATCCTCTACTGTTGGCCAGGTACATCCTCAGTGGTTCCGCATATCGCTCTTGAAGAAATCGGGGCACCGTACGAACGACAACTCGTCAACTTGGCGGAGGGTGAGCACAAGAGCAGCACCTATCTAAAGATTAATCGTCATGGAAAAGTGCCAGCACTTGCCGTAGATGGCATGGTACTCACGGAAAACGTCGCCATCTTGACGTATCTGGCAAGGCGTTTCCCGGAAACACAGCTGTTGCCTCAAGGCATAGTCGAAGAAGCACGCTGTATATCAACGATGGCGTGGTTCGCGAGCACCGTTCATCCGACTTTTGCGCATATTATCCGGCCCGAGAGATTTGCTACCGATAGTGCCGCACATATCAATCTTAGAGAAACTGCTCGCGACACCTTTTGGGACAATTGCAAGGAGATAAATCGATTGCTTGATGGCAAGGCATGGATAATGGGAGCGCATTACACGCTATGTGATCCGTACGCATTCTTCTTCTACGACCTAGGCACACGCACCAAACTCCCGATGCACGAGCTTGCTGCGTACTCCGCTTTCTATAAGCGGATGCTGGAACGCTCCGCAGTGTGCAAGGTGCGTGGGGTGGAGGAAGATATTCTGAAGGGCTCGAACGCATGGCATGGACAAAATTACACTCAGCCTCGACACGCATGAACATCGAGCCGTGACAGCTGCATCACGGCAAATCTTAGCCACCGATGTCGCAGTTGGGTCAGGAGCGACGGATTGGCGAAGTCGGCACCATGTCCGCTTCTATCCCGAAAGCGACCGGATCAGCGCCTCTAGATTCCCGCCCAGTGACCCGTTGCTTCTTGAACCGGCGTTACCCACTTGATCTGCAGACTGGAAGTGGAGACTCCGATGGCCGAGGTCGAGAAACCACGCGTGGTAGGCTTCAACCACGTCGCACTGGAGGTGGGGGATATCGACGAGGCCCTGGCATTCTATGGCCGTCTCTTCAAGTTTGAACTGCGCGGTAAAAGTGACTCGATGGCTTTCATTGACTTAGGCGATCAGTTCATTGCGCTTCAGAAGGGCCGCACGCAGCCGGCTGATGATGGTCGCCACTTTGGCCTCGTCGTCGACGATAAAGAGACCGCCCGCAAGGCGCTCAAGGCAGCTGGAGTTGCCGCACTCGACGGGCCCTTCCTTGATTTTCGAGATCCTTGGGGCAACCGAGTAGAGATAGTCGGTTACGACAACGTTCAGTTCACAAAGGCACCCAACGTGCTGCGCGGCATGGGGCTGACGCATTTGGCCAAAAATGAGAAAACAAAAAAGGAGCTGGCCGAAAAGGGCATGGCGCCGGAGTAGAACTTGGCAGAACGCGCTCTTGCTTCTGCTGCGCGGCAATGGGGGCGATGTTCGATGTCGGCTACTTCCCGCCGAACACGCCGCCGGGCGATTAGGTCCCAACCTGCCCCCATGCGATAGACTTGTCCCCACGTGCAATCCGCACGCTCGGGCAATCCCCAGGGGGCATTTCAATGACACGCTTCGCCATAGCGGCAGCGCTCGCGCTCGCCGTCACGCTGCCGGCCGTATCCGCACAAGCTCAGGCTCCTCGGACCTTCGTCTCGGCGGCGGGCAGTGATAGCAATCCGTGCAGCTTTGCTGCACCGTGCCGGCATTTCCAAGCCGCGGTGAACGCGACCACTGCGGGAGGTGAAGTCGACGCGCTTGACCCGGCCGGCTACGGCCCGATCATCATCAGCCAAGCCGTCACCATTGAGGGCCAGGGCTGGTCCTACATCGCGCCGCCAGCAGGCGGAAACGGAATTACGATCAATGTCGTGAGTGGCAATGTCTTCATACACGGCGTATCGCTCAATGGAGTCGGCATCTCCGGCACTACCACCGGCATCCAGTTTAACTCCGGCGGCAGCTTGAATGTTCGCGATAGCGTGATCCGAAACTTCAGCAACAATGGCATCAACTTCGTGCCGAGCGCTTCGAGCCAGATTTCGGTGTCAAACACCCTGGTCGCAGATAATGGTAGTCATGGAATCGCTATTGTCCCCACCGGTTCGGGAACTACGAAGGGCGTTCTCAACCATGTCGAGATGGAAAACAATCTAGGTACTGGGTTGGTCGTTCAAACCAGTAGCCAGAGCATCAAGGTCACCGTCAGCGACAGCGTGAGCGCGAACAACGGATTAAATGGCGTCACCGCCGAATCGAACGGTCCGAACGGTACTGCGCTGGTAAACATCATGGTGCGGAACTCGACAATCACCAATAATGGCACTATTGGATTGCAAGGGACCGGTACTTGGACCGCCATCATTTTCGTTACGCGATCAACAATTACGGGAAACGGCACCGGATGGGCCACTTCCTCCGGCAACCAAGTCGTGATTAGCTACGCCGATAACAACATCGACTCCAATGCGAGCGGCAACACTGAACCGCCGGGACCGACCACATACAAATAGCGATGCCTGACGAACAGGCGCGGGGCGAGCATCGCAGCCGGCCATTCCGCTACTCATTTACCCACACGGAATCGCTACGCTACGGTATGGCTTGCGCCGAAGTCATGATAACTGCGATGGCGGATCCAAGGCATCGCTCAAAAATAGGAGACAGAGAGTGAAACTCACCGTGTCACGCACATTTGCAGCAATCGGAATAATAGTGGCTGTCAGCAGCGGGGCTGTTTCATCGCCTGCTGCCAACATTGTGGATGAATGGGCGAGTGTGAAGGCCCCGTCTCCGCCCGAACTCAAACCCGTGACCGTCGACCCAAAAACCACCGCGCTACTGATGCTCGACTTCATGAATCAGAATTGCGGCAAGCGACCGCGCTGTGTTGAATCCATTCCCGCGATGAAAAAACTGCTCAACGAAGCGCGCGCCGCGAAGGCCCCGATTGTCTACAGCATCATCGCCAATACAACGACTGCCGACGTCATCAAGGATGTTGCTCCCATGCCCGACGAACCTTTCGTGCGTTCTGGACCGGACAAATTCATCAACACCGATCTCGAGAAGATCCTTAAGGATAAGGGCATCCAGACCGTAATCGTAACCGGAACTGACCTGACGGATATTTTGGACCAGGGCGATAGAGAGATTATTGCATTGGTACGACCTGATCCAGTGTTAGCGGAGGCGGGTTGAATGCCATCGGTGCCGGTGGTCGATATCCGAGCGATGAGTGTGGTCTGATGGTGTTGTAGTCTTTTCTCCAGCGCTCGATGACGATCTGCGCCTCCTTCAAGCTGTAGAAGATCTCACCGTTCAGTAGTTCGTCACGTAGTTTTCCGTTGAATGATTCACAGTAGCCGTTCTCCCAGGGGCTACCGGGTTCGATGTAAAGGGTTTTAGCCCCGAGCTGGGCAAGCCAGTGCCGCACGACCTTGGCGGTCATCTCCGGGCCGTTATCGGATCTGATGTGCTCTGGTACGCCACGTACCAGCATGACGTCGGCCAATGACACGATGACGCCGAAGCTGTTGATGCGGCGGGCCACCCTTCATCAGCCCCCACTGAGTGGTCCAGGTGGAATGTTAGTTTAGAGTTGGTCGTTGCGCCAGCGGTAGCGTGGCCGGCGGAGCTGGTCGACGTAGCGCAGCCGGCCACGCGGCGAATGCTGGCACGAACACTTCGTGTGCTGGTGGCTTGTAGCCGAGCGATTCATGCGGCCTGATCATGTTGAAGTGTCGCCGCCAACTTTCGATGACGATCTGGGCCTCTCGCAGCGTGTAGAAGATTTCGCCATCGAGCAGTTCATCGCGCAGGCGTGCGTTGAAGCT
The DNA here is from genome assembly GCA_963821175.1 of uncultured Alphaproteobacteria bacterium. GTDB lineage: Bacteria > Pseudomonadota > Alphaproteobacteria > Rhizobiales > Xanthobacteraceae > BOG-931. The sequence continues at coordinate 17,892 of CAWGCU010000007.1, read as the reverse complement.
CTCGACGTAGCCGTTCTCCCATGGGCTGCCTGGCGCGATGTAGGCCGTCTTTGCGCCGACCGCCGTGATCCACTCCTGCACAGCCTTGGCCACGAACTCCGGTCCGTTGTCGGACCGGATGTGGCCAGGAATGCCGCGCAGGATGAACAGATCAGACAGTACGTCAATCACATCGATGGCCTTGAGCTTGCGGGCGACCCGGATCGCCAGGCATTCATGGGTGAACTCGTCGATCACGTTGAGCATTCGATACTTCCGTCCTTCGTGGGTGCGGTCCTCGACAAAGTCGTAGGACCAGACGTGATTGCGGTGCTCGGGACGCAGCCGGATGCAGGATCCGTCCGCCAGCCACAGCCTGCCGCGCTTGGGTTGTTTGTGGGGGACCTTCAGCCCCTCCCGTCGCCAGATCCGCTCGACCCGCTTGTCGTTGACGATCCAGCCCGCCTGCTCCAGCAACCCGGCGATCTTGCGATAGCCGTAGCGGCCGTATTGCCGGGCAAGCTCGATGATGTCGGCGGTGAGCCGCTCTTCGTCGTCACGGCCCCGCGGTGCCTTGCGCTGCGTCGAGCGGTGCTGCCCGAGCGCCGCACAGGCACGGCGCTCGGAGACATGCAAATGTGCTCTGATCTGCTCGATACAGGCGCGGCGACGCGCGGGGCTTAGAAGTTTCCCCGGGCAGCCTCCTGCAGAATGAGCTTGTCCAGCGTCAGGTCCGAGATCGCTCTGCGTAGACGGGTATTCTCCGTCTCGAGCTCCTTCAGCCGCTTGACCTGCTCGGTCTTCAGCCCGCCGTACTCCTGCCGCCACCGATAATAGGTGACCTCGCTCACCCCAATCTGGCGGACTGCGTCAGCGATATGCTGGCCCTGCGAGACCAGCACATCCACTTGCCGCAACTTCGCGACAATCTCCTCAGGAGTGTACTTCTTCCTCGGCATATCGGTCCTCCTTGATGCCAAAAGACATACTTCAGGTCGGACCACTTTTCAGGGGGTCGATCATTCGGCGGAGCTGCATTCGCATGGCCCCTTGCGGTGCGCGCGCAGCAGGCGGCGATGCCGGTGGTGGGATATGTCAGCCGCGGTACATCCGCTGGGTTTGCACCCTTCGTCGGGGCGTTTCGGCAAGGCCTCAGTCAAACTGGCTATGTCGAAGGTCGCAACGTCACCGTTCAATACCGCTGGGCCGAGGGCCAAGAGGATCGGTTGCCCGCATTGGTCGCCGACTTGGTTGGTCGTCAGGTAGCCGTCATCGCTGCGACTGGTGGCTTACTGCCCGGTGTCGTGGCCAAGGCGGCAACGTCGACCATTCCGATCGTATTCACGGGTGGCGGCGATCCGGTGAAAGTTGGTCTCGTCGCCAGCCTCGCTCGCCCCGGTGGAAATGCGACCGGCGCGATCAACTTCTCCTCCACTGTGACTGCAAAGCGATTGGAACTGTTCCAACAGATGCTCCCCAGCGGGCGCACGATCGCTGTGCTCTCAAATCCGACCGACCCCAACAACGAAGTGGCAATGCGAGAGGTTCAAGATGCAGCCGACGCTACGGGACAGACGATTCATATCGTCAATGCCAGCGGCGAGCGCGACTTCGATGCAGCTTTCGCGAAAATCAAGGAATATCGCGCGGTCGCGCTGTTCGTAATTGCCGACCCGCTATTTACTAGTAGGCGTGCTCGACTGGTGGCACTTGCCGAGCAAAATGCCATCCCGGCAAGCTACGCGTTTCGCGATTTTCCGCTGGCGGGAGGCCTGATGAGTTACGGAGCCGACCTTCTTGACGTGCATCGTCAGGCTGGCGTCTATACGGGCCGCATCCTCAAGGGAGATCGACCCGCCGACTTGCCGGTGATGCAGCCGACCAAATTCGAGTTCGTCATAAACCTTAAGACCGCAAAGACACTTGGTCTCGCAATTCCACCGACACTGCTGGCTCTTGTGGACGAGGTGATCGAGTGAGCATTTCGCACTGCGTCAATTTAGGGTGGCGAAGTGACGAGTTGGGTCAATTTCGACAGAATCCGGCTACCCGGCCCATGTCGGCTATACCCCTAATAGCGACCCGAATTGCTGCTTTGAAGTGACAAAACATTGGGCTTACGCCGCCCAGCTTGTTCGGCAGCGGCTGCCAAAATAGGATTGGCGACAATATCAGCGGCCAAAGCCCGCCAAGAGTTGAAGTGGCAGTCGGAGAGTTCTATGGAAATCGCCCTTTACTATGCCCCCATCACCTGTGCACTCGCGCCCTACATTACGCTCACGGAAGCTGGTGCGAAATTCGAGGTACGCCCGCTCAATTTCAAGAAGGGTCAGCACACATCGCCCGAGTACCTGCAGATCAATCCCAAGCACAAGGTGCCGCTGCTAATCGTCGACGGGAGAGTACTAAGCGAAAGCGTGGCGATCCAAACGTGGATTGCGCACACGTTCCCACAGGCGAAGTTGCTTCCACCTGACCCATGGCAAGAGTTGCAGGCGATCTCGTTGATGTCGTGGTGCTCGGGCGGCATCCATCCCTTCCTGGCACGCATCAACTCTCCGCCGAAAGTCTGCGACGTCCCCGGAACCGAAGAGGGCGTGAAGAGGCTCGCGGCCGCGAATCTGATGGAGTTGTTTAAGATTGCCGATGACCTACTGGCCGGCCGTGATTTCTTCTTTGAGCACTTCACGGCACCGGATGCGCATTTCTACTGGTGTCAGCGGCGAGCGCGGCAATTCGAAATCGATCTTTCGGGGTTCAAGAACTGCGTCGCGCACTTCGAGCGCATGCAAAAGCGGCCCAGCGTTCAAAAGCTGCTGGCATTCGAGCAATCGGTTCAGCACGCCTTCGCCAAGGCTGCATGATGGCGGCAACATAGCAACTTGCTAGGAAACTGTTGTTTCATGGCAAGTTGGAAAGCGTCACTCCACACCTCAGTCAGTACTCCTCAGCCAGCATGATAGTGATCACACGCTCGGTAACAGAGCGGTCCGCTGCATCTGGCGAGTGACCGGTGAGAGTTTTGTCGTAGTAGTCGATCTTGAAAAAGATCACGTGGCCGTCGGCTTCGAACGCGCCAAAGTCGTGCTCTTGGTGAGGATCGTTGGCGTGGCAGAAGTCGTCAAATATGGCAATCGTCTTGACGATGCGCGCGACTGCTTCGGCGCCGAGGGCTGCGACTCCGCAAGTTAGCACTGCTGTACCTTCGCTGAAGTTCTGCCGCAGTTGATCGTTTAGCACGCGGATCTGTTCGGTCTTGGTGGTCATCGTTGTCTCCTGAGCGTGCTGCGCGTGCCGTGACCTTGACTGGCCACTGGCTGTGGCAAGCGGATCGGCCGCGCATGGAGGATGAAGGTCTGTGGAAGCCCGGATGGCCCGCAGGGCAGGTCGGTTGTGGGGCTGCGGCCTGCGGGCCACGGGGTATGCTCGAGTTTCAAAACTCGAGCTACCGCCTTAGTCAGACGTCACGTAGCGTCCGGGCAAATCAGTGCCAACACGAGGCGTTGTCGCGTGATCGGCGCAATGCGGGGATAGTCGCGCCAGCGTAACTTGAACCCATCGCCGGCCTTTTCGATGGGAACGGCTTCCCACCACGATCCCCACGGGCCGTCATCTTTGGCCAATACGAGTTGACTGACATCGATCTGCTGTGCGTGAGATACGCGTCTTCGATAGGGACGCCTATCACGTGCATACGGCGTTCCGCTCCCCCGGCCGACTCGACCCGACGGAGTTCCGCGAGCAGAAGGTGGATGTCTACCACGCGCGATATGAAAATTTTCGGACCGGCCTTTCGGTCTACCCAAAGTTTGTTGACGCCTCGTGCGGGGACGATTTCGATGGGGTGACATTTGCATTTGTAAGTGTTGACAAAGGCTCGTCACGCGCCGGCATTTTTGAATTGCTGCTCTCAAAGAAGATCCCTTTCATCGACGTCGGCATGGGCTTGAAGCGAAGGGAAGGGCGTCTCAGCGGCATGTTGCGCACCACTTACTATTCGGCGGAAGACGGGCCGCGTGTTCGCGATAAGGGGTTGGCCGAGCTCAATGATCAGCCGGATGACGAATATCGAGTGAGTATTCAGATTGGGGAGTTGAATGCGATGAACGCAGCACTGGCCGTCGTCCGATTTAAGCAAATACGCGGTTTCTATTTCGAGGAAATCCCATACAATCACCAACTGTTCGAGATCGGCGATCTTAAGACTGTCGGGGATGCTAACTGGGATGAAGACGGAAAGGTTCAAGCTTGAACGCGTCCACTACATGCCGAATAAGCTGGAATCGGACATGCTTTATGTCTCAGAAGAATTTGGGACGGCTGCACATCTCTGCGCTTGCGGGTGTGGAGTAAAAATCCGCACACCCCTTGGACCAACAGAATGGTCATTCGAAGAAACCAAGCGCGGTCCTAGTCTTTCGCCATCAATCGGAAATTGGCAGCAGGCGTGTCAGTCGCACTACTGGATTACAGAAGGCCGGGTGAGCTGGGCTCGAAAATGGAGCCCGGAACAGATCGCAGAGGGTCGCCGCCAGGAAGTAGAACGCAGGCGGGACCATTACGACGCGCTATATTCGAGCGGAGTAATTCGGCGTTTCTGGCGCTGGTTGAAATCGATGCTTGATAAGTGGTTTGGTCGTTGATTGTTGCGGGTCGGACAGGCCGACGTATCGAGCGAATTCCGTTAGAAACTCTGAAGCCACAAATGGCAACCGATCTCATGGCGGTCTCTACTTGTGAGTGTACTCCAATAAAGTAAAGTCGGTCGAGACCCCGCCACTATCTTAGACAACTCCGCCACTCACATCTCTTCGTCCGTTCCGTACCAGGAACTGGTATTCACCGTCATTTCGGTTTGGTCAGAGAGGAACTTGAGTGGCTCGGCCGTTGAAGCTGCGGTCGTGCAGGTGAAGGGGAAATTGTCCTTGATCGCGGTCGTATCCGAACCCGATCCGTAATGTTTGAATAAAACGACCCTTGGGGAGTCTAGCGGAGAATAAGTGCTGGCGGCACAATCGGAGAACCACCCAGCGATGATCAGAGCACGGACGTGCAGGAATGAAGATCCGGGTGCGGCCTGCAAAATGATAGACTCTTCGAGTGTTAACGCGTGACAGGAGACAAACATGGGTCTGATGGACGTTCTCAACGGGATGCAGAATGGACCACGCGGCCAACGCGGTCCGAGCAACAGTGGCGGAGGCATGTCACCCATGACTATGGCGATCCTCGGCCTGCTCGCCTTCAAGGCGGTCAAGAGTTTCACCGGAAGTCAGCCGCCAGCCCGTCCAGCGAGCCCCGGCGCGATGCCGGGGAGCGACACCACCAATGCCGCACTACCAGGGGGCGGTGGGCTTGGCGATCTGCTCAAAGGCGGATTGGGCGGCCTGCTTGCTGGGGGCGCGGCCGGAAGCGTCCTGAGTGGCGGCTTGAATGACCTGCTCAAACAGTTTCAGCAAAGCGGCCATAGCGACACGGCCAATTCGTGGGTTGGCACCGGACCCAATAAGGATATTTCGCCGAGCGATTTGGCCAGCGCACTCGGAGCGGACAAGATCAACGCGCTGATGACGCAATCCGGCATGTCGCGCGATGATTTGCTCCAAGGCCTTAGCCAATATTTACCTCAGGTGGTTGACCAATTGACGCCCGAAGGACGTCTCCCAACTGAACAGGAAGCTGCGCGCCTCCTCTGATCTGCGCTCGGCTTCGCTGTGTCATTGATCGTGCAAATGACACCCGATGAGATGATCGAGCAAGCCTTTCGCAATGCGGTAATTTATGGTGGCAAACGGTCGCTATGGGTCGATACTGTTGAAAAAGGTTTTTCGGAGGGTCGAACGTATTTTTTCAGAGGCACCGGTGCGGTGGTCCGAAAATGATGTAGGGGGACATATAATCAGTCCGATTTCCAACCAGCAGCCTTCGTAAGCTCTCTGTGATGCATTGGATTACAAAAAGCCGGTTTCGGCGGGCGCGCAGGCAAAAATTTCGATCGGTTCATTTTTGCCTTTTTCAACAGCATCGGTCACGTGTGGACGGCGCCCTGGCAAGAACTTTCTGACGTTTCTGCAGCATTGGTCGGGTGCGGTCACGTGTCCGGACTGTTGATGCGGCTGGTATGGCCGCTGGCCCTAATGCTCTGTGCGGATCGGGTCCCAATCGTAAGCACGCATTCGAGTATGCGTTGACCCAAGCGGGTTCTCCCGATCCCCGGAACGACCGTGTCTGCATTACGTCGTCATGCCCTCGCCAATTCGTTGAAGCTTTTGACCCGTGTCCGCTATGCCGCCACCGGGAGCGATTTCGGCTCCTTGAAGCGTTCCCCGCGCACCATCATGGCCCAGGCCATGCGTGCAATCTTGTTGGCCAGTGCGACGGCAGCGACCCTGATCGGTCTGCGTTCCATGATACGTACGAGCCAGAGTCGTTTTGTACCGTGCTGCCGCGCGTATCGGATGACAGCCATAGCTCCCGTGACGAGCAGCCATCGCAAATATCGATTGCCCTGCTTTGAGATCCCGCCGAGTCGATCTTTGCCACCCGTCGAATGCTGCTTGGGAACAAGCCCGATCCAGGCTGCAAGATTGCGGCCCGACCAGAACGCTTTCCAATCGCCCACCTCGGCAACCAGTGCAGTGGCAACGATCGGACCGATGCCAGGGACATCCTCAAGCCGCCGGCTTTCTTCACACGATCGGTGCCAGGCGTGGATGTGCTTCTCAATGGCTCTGATCTCTGCCGTGGTATTGGCGTATTGCCGGGCAAGAGCGTCGAGGCTCAATCGCGCAACCGCTGGAATGCGGTCATCATCCGCATTCGCAATGACCTCCAACAGCTCGGCCGTGCCATTGCGACCCTTGGCCGAGATGATGCCGAACTCTGCCATGTGCCCGCGGATCGCATTCGACAGCATCGTTCTCTGACGAACGAGAAGCTGCCGGCTGCGATGCAGCATCAGACCTGATTGCTGCTGTTCGGACTTTGTCGGTACAAACCGCATCGACGGCCGCGTTACCGCCTCGCAGATTGCGGCAGCGTCGTTGGCGTCGTTCTTGCTGCGTTTGAGATAGGCCTTCACATAGCTCGGCGGCATCAGCTTCACAGTATGGCCAAGACCAGTCAGCTCACGGCCCCAGTGATGCGCTGACGGACAGGCTTCGATACCAACAAGGCACAGCGGCAGCGCGGCGAAGAACTCCAGCATCTTCGAGCGACTGATGCGCTTGCGGATCACCACGGTGCCATCAACATCCACACCGTGAACCTGGAATACTGACTTCGCAATATCGAGACCAATCGTGCTAACTTCGCCCATGGACGGCTCCCCTCAATGTGGTTTGCTCTAACGCAACCATCCTTTGGCACATCGATGCCGTAGAGTGGGCGCCGTCCACAGCATCAAAAGCGACGTTTTCGCTATGTCGAAGCGATGTCCGCTAAGCCCCCCAAAAGCGACCGCAATAGCCGACATGCGTGCCGATCGAGCATGGTCATCCATCGTTGGTAATGGAGGAATGCGACCATGCACGAGAACGAAATCGCGGCTACGGCCGCCCCAAAGCGGATTCCCTGGAACAAGGGCAAACTGATCGGACCCAGACCGCCCCTGCGGCAAAAGCATGTCTGGGCCATACGAACCAGGCTCCAGATCGAGCGGCAAGTGCGAGAGCTGGCGCTGTTCAATCTTGCTATCGACAGCAAGCTGCGGGGTTGCGACCTGGTCGCCATCCGGGTCGATGATGTTGCCCCCAACGGCTATGCAATCGAACGGACGTCCGTGCGCCAGAGAAAGACCGGACGGCCAGTACGCTTCGAGATAACAGAGCAGACCCGGCAGACAATCGATGAATACCTAGTGGATCAAACCTGACATTTGAATCCCCGAGGGGATTCCCGGCGGACTCGATACGTGCGAGTCTGACGCATGCGAACCGGAATTTCCATCACTCTAAAGCCCGCTGATCGCCGCCGCTTGGTCACTCTCGCGCGAGATCGCAATGCACCGCATAAGCATGTCTGGCGAGCTGAGATTGTCCTATTGAGTGCTGTCGGCGTCGGCACCAATGAGATCATGCGCCAGACCGGCAAGTCGAAAACCTGTGTGTGGCGCTGGCAGGAACGCTTCATGCAGGCCGGTTACGACGCCCTGCTGCGCGATAAGACGCGGCCGTCGCGCATCCCGCCACTTGGGTCGGGTATCGCTGAGCGTGTCGTGACGCTCACCCACACCGATCCGCCCGCCGAGGCGACCCATTGGACCGCTACCATGATGGCGAAAGTAGTCGGTATCAGCCCAAGCTCCGTCCAACGCATCTGGCGCGCGCATGGTCTGCAGCCGCACCGGGTCCAGCAGTTCAAGCTCTCCAACGACCCTAAGTTCATCGACAAGCTGCGCGATGTTGTCGGGCTCTATGTCGATCCGCCCGCCCATGCCATCGTGCTCTCGGTCGATGAAAAGTCGCAAATCCAGGCCCTCGACCGCACCCAGCCCGGCCTGCCGATGAAGAAAGGCCGCGCCGGCACGATGACCCATGACTACAAGCGCCACGGAACAACGACGCTGTTCGCTGCTCTCGACGTGCTCGAAGGAAAGGTCATTGGCCGATGTATGCAGCGCCATCGTCACCAGGAGTTCATTCGCTTCCTGAATGCTATTGAGGCTCAGGTGCCGGCCAGAAAGTTTGTGCACGTGATCCTCGACAACTACGCCGTCCACAAGCATCCGAAGGTGCGTCAATGGCTCAACCGGCACCCGCGCTTCGCCTTCCACTTCACGCCCACCTCGTGCTCGTGGCTCAACGCAGTCGAGGGGTTCTTCGCCAAACTCGCCAAGCAGCGCCTCAAGCGCGGTGTCTTCCGATGTGTGGTCGATCTCCAAGCCACCATCAACCGCTTCGTCGCGCAGACCAACCATGATCCCAAACCCTTCACCTGGACTGCAGATCCAGACAAAATCATCGCCGCTGTCAGGCGTGGGCACCAAGTGTTAGATTCCATCCACTAGCGACAGCCGACAAGAAGTCGGGCGAGACCCTATTCAAAGGGCTCCGGCCTGGGGAGAGCATGACCACCCGGCAGTATGCGCGGCTTCTAGCGGACTGGCTAGTCGGGATTGGACTCGACCCACATGTCTACGGCACGCACTCGCTGCGGCGGACAAAGGCCACACTGATCTACCGTCGCACAGGCAATCTACGTGCGGTTCAGCTTCTGCTTGGACACACGAAGATTGAGAGCACGGTGCGATATCTGGGCATCGATATTGACGACGCTCTGGCCATATCAGAACAGGTCGAAATCTGAGCGCACCGACATGGAGGGCGGCGCGGTTGCTCTGCCCTCCGGGGCTCTACCATGTCGGCTTTTCCGGTCGCTATCGGGATGATACTGTTGCAAAAGTCGAAAGTTGCAGGGCGACTGATTTTTCGCGAAATTACGAAACGGGAAACAATCGCCGATTCGTATAGCGTCACTCACATTAGCGAGGTCGCCTGTGAGTTTAACATGGGGCGATGAGGCCCCCCACATCTTTACACGAAAATCGCATCGGCGGCCCGCAGAATTTCCGACGACCAGTGCAAAACGACTTTTGCAACACAATCGGGATAAAAGCCGACATCCAACCACCGCGCCAAAATCGACGCGAATGACCCATCGCGACATTTCACGCGGGTCACTTGCTGTGGTGCACAATCGCTAATAAATGGACAAATCCACCGCGGCGCCAGCTCACTGAACCGGGCGGCGCCGAATCCGTGGCGTTCGCATCATCGCTGACGACAATCGCATTTCCGATTAAGTCGCCGGCCCATGGGATGAATGACTGGACGTGGAAGCTGACAAGCCGCTCAAGTCCTGCACCATGATCATCACTAAGCCCAAAAAGTTCGTTGCAGAGGTTCATGACCGGATGTCAGTGCTGCTCGAAGAGAAGGACTACGGGCAATGGCTAAGCGGCAACGTCGGCCTCGAATTGCTCAAGCCAGCCGCCGAGAACGTGTTGGGCTCGCCGCGCAATGTCTGAACTTTGAGGCGAGCGATTGTTGGCATTTGGCGCCCGCTTGCTGGACCTAAAGGTCCGCTTTCGATGCTGTGGACGGCTCCTCCACCGGCACGGGAGTGCCATGGATGTGGGTGCAGATAAGGCCCCACGATTCGGAGGAACCAAGTCATGCAAGCGATTACGACCATCGGTCTCGACATTGCGAAGTCTGTTTTCCAGGTTCACGGCGTCGATGCGAGGGGCAACGTTGTGCTTCGCCGCCAGATTAAGCGGCGCTACATTCTGGCGTTCTTCCAGAAGCTGCCGCCGTGCCTGGTCGGCATCGAAGCCTGTGCCTCGGCGCATCATTGGTCGCGCGAACTGCAAGCGCTCGGCCACACCGTTCGCCTGATGCCGCCGGCCTACGTGGCGCCCTATGTGAAGCGGCATAAGAACGATGCGATTGACGCCGAGGCGATCTGTGAGGCAGTCACCAGACCCAATATGCGGTTTGTGGCGACCAAGACACGCGAGCAACAGAGTTGCCTGACGCTGCATCGGAGCCGCCACTTGTTGATCCGTCAGCAGACCTCGGTGATCAATGCCATCCGCGCTCATCTTGCCGAGTTTGGCATCGTCGCGCCGGTTGGGCGCAACGGCGTAGACCAACTGCTAGGCATCGTCGCCGATGCAAGCGACGAGCGGGTGCCCGAGCTTGCCCGGGCGTGTGTCGCTGCTCTTGGCGCCCAATTGGGGGCGTTGAAGGCTCAGATCCTGCAGTTCGATCGTCTGATCATGGCCTGGCACCGATCCAGCGAGGCAAGCCGGCGGCTCGACGATATACCGGGCGTCGGTCCGACACTGGCCACTGCTCTGGTCGCTACTGTTGCTGACCCGAGAGCCTTCCGATCAGGACGCAATTTCTCAGCCTGGATCGGACTGGTGCCGAAGCAACACTCGAGCGGGGGCAAGGATCGGCTCGGCAGTATCAGCAAACGAGGCGACCGCTATCTGCGCTTCCTGTTTGTGGCCGGTGCACTGGCCGTCATCCGCTATGCCAAGATCCATGGCACCAAGCACCGGCCCTGGCTCACGGCATTGCTGGCGCGGCGCCACACCAAGGTCGCCGCCATCGCGCTTGCCAACAAGATCGCCCGGATGGCATGGGCGATCATGGCCAAGGGCGAGCACTATAAGGAACCCGTCGCGCTTGCGGCGTAAACGAGATCGCGCCGGACAACCGGCGTGATGTGAAGGTTGGGAGGACGAACAGCACGTAATGCAGAGCCGGTCGATCCGGCGATCAGGACAACCCAGTTACCCCCAAGCATTGTCGAATGCGGGCTTTCGATCGGGACCTGATCCGCGGAGGGCATTATGGCCAGCGGTCGTGTGAACCGCATCTAAAGGCCGAACACACGGGCGCACCGACCAATGCTGCAAGCGTGAAAAAGTCCTTGCCAACTCGGAGCCGTCCACACACGTCCACACACGGGGCGAAGCGGACATGGACCGGCAGGCAAAACCGATTGGATCGGTCGAAATTGACCCGTTCCGGACTTCGAAAGGCACCTCAAGAACCGCATGCATATAAGTCGGACTTGCCGGAAGTACGAAAGCTCGGGATTTGTTCTGGTGTTTTCTCCCAGTCGACCAGAACTCGCTGAGGTCGAGGAGGCCGAAGCCGGGACCCAGCAACTGACGGGCGCGAAGCAATGCGCCGCGCGCCGCATAGGCGTCGATCGCGATGCGCAGCAGAGCGGATAATTGCGACGGGCGCGCGATCAGTTTGCGCATGACCGCCGTCACGCTTGTGCCTCCGCTGGGGAGCATGCCCGGCCACCGCGGCCTCCGGCACGGCGCGATGCGCGGGATCGAGGACCACCCTGACCGCCGCGAAACTCAATCCGTGGCCCGGTGCGAGACGTGCGACGTGATGCGATTCCATGTCGACCGCTGCCGCGCCAGTCTCCTCGTGCATCCGCCGTTTTGCCCCGGGGGCGGTGATCGCGGCGTCAACGCCCGCGATGGGTGGGTAGCCGGCACCTGGGATCATCTCCAGCAGCCTTTTCGACCAGACCTGATCGGTCGGACACTTCCGCCGCGCGTCGATGATCGACGACGCGACGATCCAGTCCGAACCAGGCTTTGTCTAAGTCGCTTCTGGTGTCGCGTCGGGGGTTAACACGCATGTCGCTGTCGCACGTGCCCCATGGTGTCCTGCGCGCATACCATAAGTGGGTCGCCGCCGCGCAATACGGAATTTGTTTGAAGTTTTCTGGAAATTCTAGAGATTTGCGTTCGAGCTAGAGGCAGACCGGCAGGCAAGGATTCTTTGCGCGCCTTCTCGTGCGCACTTGGAGATCGAATGATACCTTGCGCTATCCCCAAAATCCCCGCTGGAATCGTTAATTATGATTGCCCGGCGCCTTTGAAGGTTGAGCCAGACCGGCCCGAGCGCTTCGTCATCGCCTTGGTCGGGATGGATTTCGAAGCTCGCATCGCGGCCGGACCGGGCGTGCTCGTCATCTGTCGCAACACAGAAAATGGGGTTGCGAGCTCGCTCGCGCTTGCCATCAAGCGAGGATACCGCAGCCTCATCAGCTTCGGCGTTGCGGGTGGCCTAGCCCCACATTTACGACCAGGCGATTTGGCTTAATAACGGGTGGACTGGTGTCCAAAACACTCGATCCCATATGCTGCATGGGCATTCGCGTCGTCCAGCGCACAGGCGTAAAGAAGCCAGTGTATTCGGTAAATTCAACAATCAGTCGGTGTTGACTTGTGATGAATGCACCTTCGGACAAGCGGCTGCGAGTCCTTTTGTCGGAGGGCTCCAGCACTTCGGCGCGGGAAGCGCTCACCGTTCTTGCCCGTAAAGGCCACGAGGTCGAGATCTGCGATCCGGACGCGCATTGCTTGGCACGCTTCTCGCGCCTCTCCGCGCGGTTTCACCGTTGTCCGCCCTTACGCGACGACCCAGCCGGTTATCTCGCCTTCATCGAAGACCTGTTGTCACGGCGCGGTTTCGACGTTCTGCTGCCGATCCATGAACAGGGCTTCCTGTTTGCGCGTGTGCCCGAACAACTCATGGCCCGCGTTGCCATCGCTTTGCCGAGCTTCGAAAGCTACTGGACCGCGCTCAGTAAGATTGGATTTGGTCGCCTGTTGCGCGAGCTGGCGCTGCCCCAGCCGGCGACGCGCCTAGTGACCTGGCCGGAACTGCCCGCAACCATTCGGTATCCGTGCGTTGTCAAGACTCCGATTGGCACCGCGAGCCGTGGCACGATGGTGCTTCGCACGCCCGCCGATCTCATGGTGGCGCAGCGCGCGCTCGGCGAGGGCAGCGAGGGTACCGTTGAGGTGCTTCTGCAGGATTTCGTTGCGGGCGCGGTCGAGCACGCGCAGGCGGTATTCTGCCGGGGCGACCTAATTGGCTTTCATGCCTATCGGCAGCTGCAGGCGGGCGCGGGCGGCGGTGACGCCGTCAAGGAGAGCGTCGGCCGACCACTCGTGCGGATGCATTTGGCGCGAATGGGCGAGCGCCTCGCCTGGCATGGAGCACTCTCAGTCGACTACATCCTGCACGAGCGCCAGGAGACGCCGTTCTATATCGACTGCAATCCGCGGTTGGTCGAGCCGATGAGCGCGACGCTGTCCGGCGTCGATCTCATCGGACTGTTGCTCGCGGTCTCACTCGGCGAACGCCCTGCGTCAGTCCCGGAAGGGAGGCCTGGCACCCGCACCCATCTCGGCATTCAGTCGCTGCTGGGGCGTGCGCTCGCCGGCAGAACGCGTAGCGATGTCATGCATGAGGCTTACAGTTTAATCGCGCGGCGCGGACTCTATGCGGGCAGCATCGAGGAACTCACGCCGGTGGCCGCGGATTGGCCGAGTGCAATGCCTTTGGTCATGACGATGGTGCTATTGTTAGCTTGGCCGAGTATCGCTGCTGGGCTGCAGAGCAAAGGATGGGGTTCGCACCTACTCGGCGCCCGCGCCGTGGCGTTGATCAAACAGGGCCTAGTCGAATGTCCGACATAAGTGGGCACCCGTCGCAGCAGTCCAGCTGGTGCGGCGCCGGACGGTCGATACGCTCGCTGGTGACCGGCGGCAGCGGCTTCCTGGGCCACCATCTGGTGGCAACGCTCGCGCAGGCTGGAAATTCGGTGCGCGTTCTCGACCCTATCCCTCCCGAAACGCTGCCGGAAGGCGTGCGCCATGTGGCGGGCTCAGTCACCGACGCCGCGAGCGCGCGGCGCGCGCTTGAAGGAATCGACTGTGTCTTTCATCTCGCGGGCATTGCCCATCTGTGGACGCCCGGTCGCGACGACTTCGATCGCGTCAACCGTCACGGCACCGAAGTAATGCTTACAGCCGCCAAGGAGATGGCAGTTCCCCGCTTCGTTCACTGCTCGAGCTACACGACTCTGCTGCCGCTGCGAAAGACCATGCACGCAATCGACGAAGCCGTTGCTGTCAATCCCAGCGAATTAGCCGGCCCCTACAGCTTGTCGAAGTATCTCGGCGAGGAGGCCGCGCGCGCCGCGGCCGCTGCCGGTCAGAGCGTCGTGATCGTCAATCCGACCGTCCTAGTCGGGGAGAAAGATCGCAATTTGACTCCGCCCACCGCGATGTTGGCGCAGTTCTTGTCCGCGCGCGTCCTCTGGTACGTCGACCTCGTGCTTAACATTGCGCATGTGCAGGACGTCGCAGCCGGCATAATGCTGGCGGCCGAGCGTGGACGCGCGGGCGAACGTTATGTACTGGGCGGAGAGAACCTCTCATTGCGCGAAGTCCTCGACGTGCTCGACCGCGTCAGCGGGCGTAGAAGACGGCGGGTGCGCGTCCCGTCTGCAATAGCCATGGCGGGCGGTCATGCAGCGGGATGGATTGCGACGCACGTAACGCATCGCTCCCCGCGCGCAACCGCCGAGGGCGTGCGGCTCGCGCTGCGGTCGGTGCCATTGAACATCGGAAAGGCACAGCGCGAACTTGGCTACGCGCCGAGGCCGGCTACACTTGCGCTCACCGACGCGATCCGATGGGTTCAGAGTTGCTCTCATGGGCCGGCAGTAGACGCGAAGATTCAGTAGGGTTCTTGCCGACGATTTCAATCTGGCAGCTATCGAGGCCATCGAACGGGCAGACTTAACCCCGGCTCAGGACTGTTCATGACCATGAGTCCGACATTGACCGCGGAAAACTCACAATCTTGTCGGGCAGCCGGGATGAGAAGAAATTACGCCTAGTGCGGGCTCACCGACGGAGTTGCGGGAGAAAGCGCACGAAAGACGCCCACGATCTCGCAAAGGCGAGGCACACGCTCATTTCAAATCATGGCGTTACTTTAGCTTATGTCGCTGGTTTCTATAGGGGCACCGGAGAGGGTATGAGAACCCCGCGCCAGCCGAACGGACGATAGCCCGCCACCAGATTTTGGGGTTGGTATTGACGATTTGTTGCCGTCGCTCACGGCCGGTTATGTCCGGCGACGGGGCTGCAGAACCTGAACTCCGCGCCACCTCTAGCGGCACCGTTGATGTGTTTCCACACTCCGAAGGCGTTTTTCGCAGCCGCAGGCGGCGGGAAAGTCTTTCGAGTAAATTTATGCTAGTGGATCAAACCTGACATTTGAATCCCCGAGGGGATTCCCGGCGGAACTCGATACGTGCGAGTCTGACGCATGCGAACCGGAATTTCCATCACTCTAAAGCCCGCTGATCGCCGCCGCTTGGTCACTCTCGCGCGAGATCGCAATGCACCGCATAAGCATGTCTGGCGAGCTGAGATTGTCCTATTGAGTGCTGTCGGCGTCGGCACCAATGAGATCATGCGCCAGACCGGCAAGTCGAAAACCTGTGTGTGGCGCTGGCAGGAACGCTTCATGCAGGCCGGTTACGACGCCCTGCTGCGCGATAAGACGCGGCCGTCGCGCATCCCGCCACTTGGGTCGGGTATCGCTGAGCGTGTCGTGACGCTCACCCACACCGATCCGCCCGCCGAGGCGACCCATTGGACCGCTACCATGATGGCGAAAGTAGTCGGTATCAGCCCAAGCTCCGTCCAACGCATCTGGCGCGCGCATGGTCTGCAGCCGCACCGGGTCCAGCAGTTCAAGCTCTCCAACGACCCTAAGTTCATCGACAAGCTGCGCGATGTTGTCGGGCTCTATGTCGATCCGCCCGCCCATGCCATCGTGCTCTCGGTCGATGAAAAGTCGCAAATCCAGGCCCTCGACCGCACCCAGCCCGGCCTGCCGATGAAGAAAGGCCGCGCCGGCACGATGACCCATGACTACAAGCGCCACGGAACAACGACGCTGTTCGCTGCTCTCGACGTGCTCGAAGGAAAGGTCATTGGCCGATGTATGCAGCGCCATCGTCACCAGGAGTTCATTCGCTTCCTGAATGCTATTGAGGCTCAGGTGCCGGCCAGAAAGTTTGTGCACGTGATCCTCGACAACTACGCCGTCCACAAGCATCCGAAGGTGCGTCAATGGCTCAACCGGCACCCGCGCTTCGCCTTCCACTTCACGCCCACCTCGTGCTCGTGGCTCAACGCAGTCGAGGGGTTCTTCGCCAAACTCGCCAAGCAGCGCCTCAAGCGCGGTGTCTTCCGATGTGTGGTCGATCTCCAAGCCACCATCAACCGCTTCGTCGCGCAGACCAACCATGATCCCAAACCCTTCACCTGGACTGCAGATCCAGACAAAATCATCGCCGCTGTCAGGCGTGGGCACCAAGTGTTAAATTCCATCCACTAGCGATTGCACCATCAGTGCATGAAGACTTATTCCATCGATGTAGGCCTTTTCCCACACCCCTGGACGATCACGCGCTGTTGCGGTCTGGCCTACGTTGACAGAATCGAAGCGGAAGCCAAAATATCTACCGCACTTCCAAGTCTTCCATAAAACGTACGCAAAGTCGGGCCGCATATCCGAGCCGCCGAAGGCCCGATGAGGAAAACATCTAAATATTAGCTAACTCGCGCTTACGATACTTACACAGCGGTCCGGCGAAATTCATGTGGGAGCTTCATCGTAGGGGTGCTCAGCTCCGTTCCTTGCCTTGTCGAACACGGACAGGCTCATTCGGGACATGCTGGCGAAGAACATGCCCCGGCTTCGCGCAACACGTTGCTTATCCGCTCGCTACTAACTTGCCCTCGTTTAGTTCTTGGACCATAGCCGAATTCAACATCGCTTCCAGCCGCACCAGCGCGCGAGCGACGGTCGTGCCGTTCATGACGCGATGATCATAAATGATGCGCACGTCAACTTCACCACTCTTCGAAATAACGCCGTAGTTTAGCACAGTCGTCACCGGCCCCAAGGGATGCAACGATTCGGCACCAAGAGATGAATAAACGGAGACGCCAAAAGTCCCAAAATAATTGCCCCGTTGTCGGCCCCAGTTTAGCCCGATCCACCAGACGATTCGCCGAACTGGAGTGGGCAGTCGAGCGAACCAAATCCAGTGACGGAGATTTTTCAATTGTTCCACCGGCGCATGCGTGGCCTGCTCGATTTGACTGGCGATGTAGTGCAGGGACTCTTTTGCCGGATCTTTAATGGACACCGGCAGGATGGCCGGCTCGCCGTTGTAATCGCGCTCGATCAAGATGAGCGCCCGGCTGGTCGGATACTCATAGAGCGCGTACCACGGAATTTTGATATAGGTACGGCGTAGCTCCGGAATCTCCTGCGCAACCATAGCATACGCTTTGGTAAATATCGCGACCCACCGCACCTGTTGTCTGCATTCCGCCCGTGCCGTCAGTAGCGGCGCCAGCGACATCCGCCTCTGCACGGGAACAGTAGGAATACGCTTGGCAAAATAAAGCAGATCCAGCACCATTCGCCGCTGTACTGATATTGGAATCCTTCGTCCGCGCATTCAGGCGGCCTTTGTTTATAGGAGCCA
>CAWGCU010000006.1:0-70983 GCA_963821175.1 uncultured Alphaproteobacteria bacterium | reverse complement strand
CAAGCCGGCGGTGCCGGTCAAGCGCTCGGTCACGCCCGAACACATCGTCTGCCTGGAAGACGGCCACAAGTTCAAGTCGCTCAAGCGGCACCTGCGCACCCGTTACGGCATGACGCCGGAGCAATATCGCGAGAAGTGGGGCCTGCCGCCCGATTATCCGATGGTGGCGCCGAAATACGCCGAGGCACGTTCGCAGCTTGCCAAGCAGATGGGGCTCGGCCAGCAGCGCCGCCGCCGCAAGGATCGCGGCTGATCGCTCAGCATCCGTGGATCAGCGCTGCAACACACCGACGACGCGGTTGGCAAAACTGAGCCGCTCGGCCATCACGGCGACCACATAGGCCAGCAACGCCTGGCTGAGCGCCGGCTGCTCGCGCTTGATCGTCTCGTAATCGTCGGCGGTGAGCTCGTAGAGCACGCTTGCGGTTTCGGCCTGGATGGTGGCGCTGCGGGGCCGCTGCGTGATCAAGCCCATTTCGCCGATGGTGGTGTGGCGGCCGAGGCTGCGCACGCGCATGGTCCGGCCGTCACCCATATCGACGATAATGCCGACGCGGCCTTCGAGAATGAAATGCATCGAAGCCGCCGGCTCGCCTTGCCGCGCGATGATATCGCCCGCTTCGACTTCGAGCCGCCGGCAATAGGCCGCCAAGCGGTCCGCATGCTCGGTGTCGCCCAAGGCCTCGGACAACCAGGCCCGCAACGACGGTTTCTCGCCGGCTTCGGCGCGATGGGTCTCGATGACTTTCTGCTCGCAGGATTCCAGCGCGCGGTCGAGCTCGGAGACAATGGTGACGTCGTCGGAGATAAAGTGCGCGGTGCGAAAGGCGCGTTCCAGTTCCGGGCTGAGATGAACCAGCACGATGCGCACGCCGTGCGCGCCGGTCACTTGTTTGATCTGTGCGAAGCTGTGCGTGGCCGACGAATCGATCCCGGTGACGAGCCGGAAATCGAAAATCAGAAAACGGCAGTCCGGCTGCCGCGCCAGTAATGTCTTGACGTACTGATAGAGCCGATTGGCCGAACCGAAAAACAGATAGCTTTGCAGGGTCATGCCCTGGATCTGGCGGCCGTGTTCGGACAATAGCGCCAGTTCGCTCGGCCCGCGGTCGAGCGTCGAGCGGTAGTTCGAGCCGTCGAAATTGAACTTGATCGCGTTGACGCGGCTGGCGCTGAGCGCAAAGGTGGCGCAGCCGATGACGATGCCGATCAACACGCCGGCGATGAAGCCGGAGTAGATGATGAGCGCGGCAATGGCGATCAGCGACAGATATTCGAGCGGCAGCAATCGCCGCGACGAATGAATGAGCCATTGATAGACCAGGTCGGAACCGAGATAGAGCAACAGCCCGCCTAGAACGTATTTTGGCACATAGCCGAGGAACGACGGATCGGCGATCAGCACACCAGCCGAAATCGCTGCGACCGTCAGTCCCGATAGCCGGCTGGTCGCACCCGCGGTGCGGACCAGGATCGAGCGGCTCAGCGAGGTGCAAACCACCATACCGCCGAGTCCGCCGGTCAAGAGATTGGCGAGGCCATGGACCTTGAGATCGCGTTCGATATTGGCCTCGGTCCGCGTCGCGATTTCGATTCCCGTGGTGTTGAGCAGCAACGTGCTGATGGTGACGAACATCACGGCAAGCACATCACCGGCAAATGACGGCAATGCGCCCCAGGGAAAGGCGTGCAGCGCGGCGCTTTTCCACGGCAAAGCGAGGCTCGCCGCCGGTTGCGGATGGAACATCCAGCCGCTCGCTTGTGCCGCGCCGAGCGACGTGCCGCTCACCAGCAGGACTAGGTGCATGGCCGCGAATGACGCCAGCAGCACACCGGGGAGCGCGAATGGGCTTTTCGTGCGGCGCAGCAGCACGTGCAGGCCAATGGCGACGGCCGCTCCTGCGGCGAGCTTGGCGCCGGTCATCCCCTCGGCGAAAGCGCCGAGATTGGCGAGCGTCGCATGCTGGTCGGTGACGACCTGGATGGCGCCGGTGACCATCAACCAGCCGGTGGCGCCGAGGAAGCCGCCAACCACCGGATAGGGCAGGAAGCGGATGGCGCGCCCGGCATGGGTGAAGCCCAGCACGCACATCAGGAGCCCGGTCAGCGCCGTCGCCAGCGCCATGGCGATGAGGGCGGGTGCGAGCAGGTCGGTGTCGCCGCCGGCGGCGACCCGCTGCAGCACCGTGGCGACGAGTGCCGCAATGACGACGGAGATCGAGCTGTCCGGGCCGGCTACCGCAAACGGCAGCGAGCTGCGCAACGCCACATACGCTCCGCCGACGGCAGCCGACATGAACGTAACCGCGATGCCGTAAGACAAGAAAGGTGCGAGCGGACCGCTGAAAATGAGCGCCGCGTAGGACAGCGAGTAGGTGATCGTCAGCACGCTGCAGATCGTGCCGGCGAATACATCCGTCAGTCCGGTTCGCATGCGCAAGTGGTGCTTGGGCTTTCCAACGTGCTGCCAGTACGGGCGATCATTTCACGCCCCGGACGAGACTTACAACACGGCTTTCCGCGCGGCTAGAACGCTGGGAGAGGGGGTGTGCGGCTCAGGCGACGGTCGCGAGCGCGGCGCGCGCATCTGAGTGGATGCGCTCGACCATGGAGCGAAACCCGTTCGAACGCTGCGGCGTGAGATGCTCGCGCAGGCCCATCTTTTCGAACAGCGCAACCGCGTTGGTGGCGAGAATGTCCTTGGCGCTCTTGCCCGAATACATCGCGAACAGGATGGCAATCAGCCCGCGCACGATATGCGCATCGCTGTCGCCGACGAAGGTAAGCACCGGGCCGCCCGCGCCATTGGGGCGAACGCGGGTATCGAGCCAGACCTGGCTGGCGCAACCCTGCACCTTGTTGGCATCGTTGTGGGCTTCCACCGCAAGCGGCGGCAGGTCCCGCCCCAACTCGATCAGATAGCGGTAGCGATCGTCCCAATCGTCGAGGAGCGAGAAATTGTCGATGATTTCGGTGATGTCAGCCATCAAGCCTTCGTCCTGCGTCACCCTCTATATAGAGCGCGGGGCCGGAGAGGTCGATCTGTCCGGCGCGTGTCCATGTCCCGCGATGGAACACGCCGCCGCCCGCTTTTGACGGCGTAAGCGGAAATTAGCCGGCCCCAAATGTGGTCAATTTTGAACAGACTCGCATCGGAATGGGGGAAATCCTTGAGGCCAATGGCCCGAAGGGGAGGAAGCCATGGCCTCGATCGTTCCCTTTATCAGCAATACGGTATTTGAACCGGCGGACATTCAGGTGATGTCTGATGCTTACAACAGGGCAATAGAAGACATTTATAGCTTCGGGCACCCCAATAAGACCGTGGAAGCGATCATTGCCACCCGAATCATAGCGCTTACAAAAGGCGGCGAGCGCGATCCGGATCGTTTGTGTGAACGGGCTCTCGCCGCCTGTGGTTTCACCCTGGATCGTGTGCGCTAAGCAGAACAATGGCTGCCGTCGCCATCGGCCTCAAACTAGAAAGGAACGCCCGCCTCTTAGAGACGTTGATCTCCATGAGACTTGCCCGGACGTTTCTCCGTCGTATTCCAGAGCCATCAGTACGGTTGTTTCTGGTACTTGCGATTTTTGGAGCAGTGGCAGTTACGAGCTTCGCGATGCTTGCCAGCTCAGGGCCCTGAAAGCGTCGAGCGTTACGCCCACATCCGGCCATTCATCGTAGACCGGCTTGCATCATCGCCCGGCCTATCAGCTTGCTGGGCGCGGATGACCTTGCGCGTCGCCAATTCGTTCAACCCGATGACTGCACGCTCGGCAAGAATTGAGTTCCCGCCCGCGTACCGATCACGTTTTGTGTCCATTTGGATATCGGATGTTTCGCTGCGGTATTTAATAACCATGTAAGGGTTTCGAGGAATCGCGCCGGCGACCGAAGGTGGTTCCGTTGGTGATGATCTAAAGGCATCCGGCAAGCGCTTAGGGCGTCTCGTCCGGAGGTTCCTTAATAAGCAGGCCCTAAGCCCAAAAGAGGAGTGAAACATCATGGCGACCACCCATACCGCAAACGCCTCCACCGCAGAGGCGACCGACCTCATGAAAAACAGCTATGCGAAGGCCATTGAGGGCGGCCAAGTCTATAACAATAAGCTCCTCGAATTTGCTCAGACCAATTCCAAGGTCGGGTTCGACTTTGTCCAAAAGTTGATCGCCGTAAAGTCGCCTTCCGAATTCATGGAATTATCGACCGAACACGCACGAAAGCAATTCGAAGTTTTGACCGAGCAGACCAAGGAGCTGACGGCGCTCGCTCAGCAGGTCACGCTCGCCACCACGGAGCCGCTGAAGACCGGCATCACCAAGGCATTCAACCACGCGGCCTGACGTTGCTGTCAATTTTCGTGTCGTTCGAAGCCGTGTCGTTCGAAGCCTGGATTTCGTCCGGGCTTCGTCGACACAGAGAGGGACTTGAATGAAAATTGCGCTGCTCATGATGATACTTGTCACGACCGCGAATCCCGTGTGGGCAAATCCGTACGGTTCAGATCAGACCCAGTGGGATAAGTCTTCACATGTCGACTGCGGAACGGTCCGCGCTTATGTGGCTCAGGTGGGGCTGGCGCAGGCCAGGACATTGGCTCGAGCCGCCGGGATGACCGCAGGGCAGGAATGGAGGGCAAGGCGGTGCCTTGCGAAGAAGGACTGACTATAAGAATTCAGCTTCTACCCACTGCCACGCTCTAAGCCGCGTGCTTGGCGTCCTTGGGCGGCTGTAGCCCATGCCAGGCCGGGGCGAGATCGGCTGGGGTCAGCGTATTCTGCGAGGAGGGCGAGGACTTGACCGGCTCGGCTTTGGCGACACTGCCGCGCGGGGCGGTGCCGTGAGGCAGGGCGCCGGTTTCCTTCGGCGCCAGCGCCTCGGTCAAGAAATCGTAAAGCATCTTGGCGCCGGCTTGCGCCCGGTAGCCGAGCGACACCGCGACCTGCGAGCCGACCGTGCAAGCGTCGGGCTGACGCGCGCAGAAGCCGCGCATATCCTGCACCGTGGCTGACGCCGCCGAGATCGCTCCGGAGGTGCCGACATCGCTGGACTGTACGGCGTGCTGCGCCGATCCGCTGGGCAGGAGGACCAGCACGACGCCAAGCCAGAATGCCATTCGCAAAAGAAAGAACATCAGACCCGTATCCCCGGCGGCATGGGTCGCCGCACGCCCGCGCAACCTAGCAGGCAGCATTGAAAGCCGCGTTCGCTCGACAGGGACGTTTTTGTCCATAATCGAGGAGAATACGCCGCAAATTTTCGTCTAATTGGACAAAATATAATTTACCTAAAATTTGAGCGAACGCGGGCGAGGCCGGCTTTTGCAACGTTTTGGCGAAGGCAAAAGACCCGCGATTTGCAGGCACTTCCGCAATGACCGCAAATGTCAAACATATGGCAACCGTTCGCGGCAACGAGCGATTCACCATGATGGCCGAAACCGCCGTGCGGCAACGCGCCGTCCGGCCGGTGCCAAGCGGGGGCTTTTAGCGTTCGTTTAAGCGGCGTCTGACACGATCGCACAACAGAACAAGGGGAGCGCGTCTGCAAAGCGGGCGTGCGACGGGATCGTGGGCCTCTTCGCGCCAGTACGGGATTATGTCGAAACGCTTGTCCACCCTTCGGCGCAACAGGATGCGCTGACGGCGTCGCGGCATCGTGCCTTTATTGCACCGCGGATCCTTGGCAGCATCATCGCGCTGGCGTCATTCCCGGTTTACCTCTTCGCGCGCGGCACGCCGACCCCGATCGAGTTGATGGTCTTTGCCTGGCTGGTGGTGCCGATCCTCACCGCTTACTTCCTGTCTCGCACCGGCCGCTACGAAAGCGCGCACGTGCTGTCGTCGCTGGCGCTGACCGGGTTAGTGACGGCGGTCGCCGTGTGGACCGGCGGCATCGGCTCCTTCGCAGCGATCTGGCTCGTCGTCGTGCCGCTTGAAGCGGCGCTGTCCGCGTCGCGTCGCGTCGTCGCCACCGCCTCGACCCTGGCGCTCGGCGCCGCCGGCCTCCTGGTGCTACTCGACACTCAACATCTTTTGCCGACGCCTAACCCGAGTTCGCATGCGGCACTGGCCGCGCTCGGCATCGTTTCGGCCGCGCTCTATGCGGCGGGGCTTGCGCTCGGCGCCGAGGCGCTGGCGCGCACCAGTTTTTGGCTGCTCTACGCCGAAGAAGACCGCTATCGGCTCCTGGCGCACAATATGACCGACGTGATCACGCGGCACGGCCGTGACGGCGGCGTGCTGTTCATGTCGCCGGCGGGCGAGGCGCTGTTCGGCTCGCGTCTTGCCGATTTGCACGGCCATGGCCTGTTCGACCGCGTCCATGTCGCCGATCGGCCCGCCTACCTGACGGCGCTTGGCGACACCACCGCCTTGGCGGAAAGCCGCTCGGCCGAGTTCCGCGTGCGGCGCGACGGCACCGATGCCCATGGGCATCCGGCGATGGAATTCGTCTGGATCGAGATGTGCTGCCGGCCGCTGGAACAGGCCGGCGCCGATGCCGGCGAGACGGGCCGCCGCGAAGTGGTCGCGGTGTTGCGCGACGTCACCCGGCGCAAGCAGCAGCAGCAGGCGCTCGAAGACGCCCGCGCCGAGGCCGAGCGCGCCAATGCCGCGAAAAGCCGCTTCCTCGCCACCATGAGCCACGAATTGCGCACGCCGCTCAATGCCATCATCGGCTTCTCCGAGATGTTGAAGAGGGAAGCGACGCTGATGCTCGATGCCAAGCGGCGCAACGAATATGCCGGGCTGATCAACGATTCCGGCAACCATCTGCTTTCGGTCGTCAACGGCATTCTCGACATGTCGAAGATCGAGACCGATAATTTCGAGATCACGCCGGAGCCATTCAATCCGGGACAAGTCATCGCCAGCTGTTGCGACATTCTCGCGTTGCGGGCGCGCGAGGCCGGGGTTCAACTCGAACGGCTGGTGCCCGGCGATCTGCCTGAGATCGTCGCCGACAAGCGCGCGCTCAACCAGATCATGTTCAATCTGTTGTCGAACGCGATCCGCTTCACCGACCGCGGCGGCAAGGTTCTGGTCAGCGCCCGAGCCGAGGCCGGCAATATCACCTTCGTGGTCGAGGACAGTGGCGTCGGCATCAGCGACGAGGACTTGGCGCGGGTCGGCGAGCCGTACTTCCAGGCCGGCGCCTCCTATGACCGCCGCCATGGCGGCACGGGCTTGGGACTTTCCATCGTCAAGGGTCTGGTGCGGCTGCATGGCGGCGAATTCTCGCTCCGTAGCCGGGTCGGCGAGGGCACCCGCATCACGATCGGCCTGCCGCTCGATTGCGAGCGGTCGCGGCCGCTGAAAAAACGCAGCCACGGCGTGGTCAGCCCGATCATCATTCCCATGAATCAATCGGTTGGTACTGCAGCCGTGCAGCCGGCAAACGCGGTGAAGAAAAGTGCGTGAACGCCGCAACGATAGAGGCCGCGCCAACGCGCGCGTCGAGACGCTTGCCGGAATGTTCGGCTCGCGGCTGTGGCTGCAGGTGACCGGCCGGCCGGTCGATTCCTTCGCCATTCTCGGCGCGATGGCGGCGACCATCCTGATCGTCGTCAATGCGGTTTTCCTGCAATCGGGCGCGCGGCCGGCGCCGTTCGTCGCCAATCCGACATTGCAGAAGACGGTCGAGGCGGCGCCGAAGCCTGCTGAACAGACCGGCCCGCGGATCATCGATATGAGCGCTACGCATACGGTGGCGCGGCCGTCGCAAACCGTGCCGATGCCGGTGCCGTCGCCGCGGCGCAATGATCCCATCGCCGACCTGATCGGGCCGTCGCCGCGCATCATGGCGGTGCAACGCGTGCTGTCCAATTACGGCTACGGCCAGATCAAGCCAACCGGTATGCTCGATGACGCGACCAGCCAGGCCATCGAAAAGTTCGAGCGCGAGCACAAGCTACCGGTCAGCGGCCGAGTGTCCGATCGCCTGGTCAGCGAGCTCGCCGCCATGACCGGGCATTCCGTCGAATAGCACAATTTGCGGCACCGGCCGGTTCGAGTCATACGTTTGGTTTGGCTGAGAGCCGGACGATGCGTCTGAAAACCGCGCTTTGGGTTGCCGCCTATCTGCGCCGCTGTCAGGTCGAAGGCGCTGCCGCGGTCGTGCGCCGGCGCGGCGCCGAGGAGGCCGGCGCCCTGTTCATCCGTATCTGCAGGCTCGACGGCACATCGGATCTGTTCGGCCCGGCGCCGCAAAGCGAATTCGACGCGGTGCGAGAAGCCGACCGCGCCTTCAGCCCGAGCCTCAAAGAGCGGCCGGCGTCCGATGAAGCGGTCGAGGCCTATCTCGCGCGCGAGATCAAATTCGATCCCGACGTCTGGATCGTCGAGGTCGAGGATCGCGCGGGGCGGAATTTTCTCGATATCGTTGCCGATTGAACGCAGCGCCGCGGCAAATTCAAGAAACTTCGCGACGGATATTGGTTCGCGGCGCGGCCAGCGGGCGCCGTGCCGCCGGGGCTGGACGGGCACGCGAACGCTCGTCGTTCCATAGCAGCGGCTGGTGTTTTGCGGTCGCGCGCGCCTCGCCGCGTAGCGCCTGCCAGATCGCGACCATGCCTTCGGCCGCTTGCGCGGTCATCTCGTCATAGAGAGTCGCCAGCGCGTGGACGCGCTCGACCGAATGGCCGACCGCCGGATTGACGAACATCAGAAGGCGATAGACCACGTCGCGTGAAATGCCGAGCGCCTTGACCGCCACCACGATCGACTCGCCATGGTCGTCGCGCACGATGCGGCGGGCTTGGTCCCGCGGGATACGCAAGGCTTCCGCGAGCTGCTTGACGAGCTCCTCGCGATGATTGCCCAGCGCCGCTGCCTCCAGGCGCTGGCCGATGCCGGAGTCGCGCAAGACCGCGACCTGTCCCGGCGACAGCGGCGCGGCGACGTGGAGGCTGAGCAGGATGAGGCGCCGCGCGTGTTCGTCGGCGGTGAAGAAAATGTCGTTGAGCTCGCCGGCGGTGGTCGAGTCCATGGCGCCGCGCAGGTCCGTGACCGGCTCGTGTTCGATCGGCTCTTCTCGCGGCGGCGATTCGATCGGCGCGGTGTCCTCTACAGCCGGAGCGGTCGCCACAGGCGGCGGCGCGGCGGGTCGAGCGGGCGGCTGCAGCAACGCATGACCGCGTAGCGGGGCGGCAACTTCCGGCAAATCGTTACCAAGATATTGAATGACCCGCAGCGGCGGCGAGAGGTGTTTTGCCAGTCGCGCCGCAACCATAGTGCGCGTCGGCACATCGACGCCATCAAGCAGCCGCAGCGCCAGTTCGGTGTAATGGCGTTCCTCGTCCGCCGTATGAGCCAGCTTCTGCACGTAGAGGTCGGTCAGGACGCGGATCAGCGTTGGACGCATATCGACGCCGCTGCGCAATCCGATATCGGCGAGGCCGTTGAGACTAGACAGGCTGGACGTTTTCATCACACGCGACTCAATCGCAACAGAGACAACAGAGCTAACTTCGCTCACAGCCTAAGTCGTGCGCGTTAGCGGAGCGTTAACCTTGCATGCCGCTTAATCGTGACGACGCCGCTAGCGCGGATCGCGTGGGAGGTCCGTAGCCGGCAGTCTGAGGGTTGTGGCTGGTGGGCATCGTTGTCAAATTCCCCGACGAGGGGCGTATCGTGCGGTTCGTCCGTGCCGACGCGGAGAGCGAATCCGCAACCGTCATCATCTTGCCGGTGATCCGGATCGAGCGCTATGCCGATCAGGTCGCCGAGAGCGCGGAGCCGCAGATGCCGCCGCCTGCCGCCAATGGCGGCCGCCGCCGCATGAGGCGCCGCTGAAAGTTGTTGCTGCGATGCCGCCGCGAGTCCGTCCACTCCGCGCGACAGCGCCGTTCGCCGTCTTCGCTCTCCTGATCCTTGGCGGCTGCACCAGCATCGGCGATTTCGGCCGGCTGCAGCCGCCGCTGGTCAACGACGACATTCACGCCTGGGTCGGGCAGGAGGCTGCGGCCCATGTGGGCGGTCCGGTCTCGCTCAATAACCTGACCGACGACGAGCGCACGCTACGCGATCTCGCCTTTCCCCTGATCGAGGCGCCTTACGACCGGCAGCGCTGGGATGCCGTGGTCCTCGAATACGGTCAAAATCGCATCTTTCGACGCTCGCTGTGGGCGTTCGATCCCGCCGCCTATTACGCGCATCTGATCGGCCCGTTCCATCGCTCGTCTTCGGCGCGCTATAACCAGCTGATCGACGATATGCGCAACGACATCGTGCGCATCGATCCGTTCTTCTCCACAGCGCGCCGCATCGTCGATATCGATCGACGCCGCGAGAAGAGCATGCAATTTGTCTCCACCTTGAGTCCGCCGGAACAGATCAGCGCGATGGCGCGCGTCGGCGAGAACAGCCTGACCATCGCCTGGGTGCATCATTCGCTGACGGAGCGCTGCGCCAGCTATCGCTTTGCGCTCGAGCATCTGACCGTCGCCGAGCCGATGCCGGTCGCCGCGGAGGCCGAGCGGATATTGACCGAATTGCAACAGCAGATCGCCGGCAATCAGATCGTGCCGTTGCCACGTTTCGCCGCGCTGGCGCCGCCGGCCGTCGTGGCCGCGAAATAAACTACTGCACCGGGCCGAGGCGGCACTGCGCATTGGCCAGCGCCCGGCGCGCCATCGGCATCAGTCCCGGCTCCGGCGCCAAGGCCCGCAACACGATCAGCCCGGTCTTGGTCGGCGATTCGATGATCAGGCGGTCGGCGGCGGTGACGTCTTCGCCCTCGGGCACCTGCGCGTGCTGCTCCGGCGTCATCAGGTCGAGCTCGATGGCGCGGCGGCCGGCAGCGCGGTCGTCGATCGCATAATAGGCGACGCTGTTGCGCGTATAGAACGTGACCGAGGTATAGGCCTGGCTCAGCGGCGCGTTGAGCTTGATCGCGCCGGCGGACAGGTCGTAGCGGCACACCGCCGCGGCAAAGGCCGGATCCATGAGCGGCATGATCGAATTCTCCGCCGTCGGAGCCGCAAGCTGCACCATGGCGTTGACCGGCGTGAGCGGGAGCAGCCGCGCATAGGCGTCCTGGGTCGCCGCCCGCGGCATTACCAGCACGGTCGACAGATGCACGATGCCGCCGAGCAGGATGGCGCCGAGAATCCATAACAGCGCGCGGATCATGAGCAGGCCTTTCGCGCGATCGCCGGCATCGGCGCTTCCTTGGCCGTGCGCGTGGCAACGCCGATCGGCGTGTCGTAGAGCCGCCATACCAGAACGTAGCGCTCGATGCCGCCGGTCGGCAGCCAATTGCCGGGCTGCGCGCGCGGCGCGACGGCGATGGTGAAGCGGCCTTCGATGTCGCGCAGGATTTCCGCGCTGGTGAAACCGTGCCGATCGATGGTGTTGGCGACCAGCCGGCCCTCCGGATCGTACAGCGTCAGCGTCCAATAGCGCGCCGCCGGCGTCCCGCCGCTGATGGTAAAGGTGCAGCGGCCGTCGAAATTAATTCCGCCGTCGTCGGTACGGGCGTAGAACGCGACGCCGTCGCCGGTCCCGAGCGGCAATTCGCCGGTGCGCGCGATGGTGGCGCGCGCATAAGGATCGATCTCGACCGATCCGCTCTTCGGCCATGCCGTCCAGGCGCCGATGGTCAGCGAGCCGAAGGCGATGCCGCGGGTGATCGTCAGCCAAGTCGCGCCGAGACCGATGGCGGCGGCGAGTATCAGCGCGAAACATGATCCGAAGAGAAGGCGCACGCTCGATCCGGTTGGTCGCTATCTAGTCGCCGCGGTCGCCGTCGCTACCGTGCTCGAGCCGGACTTGTCGCTGTCGAGCGCGCCCTGGGTTCCGGCGGGCAACTGCGCGGCAAGCGCATGATTGGCGTCATCGAGCAGGCGTTCGAGGCGCACCAGGGCGTCGGTGCCCTTGCGCGTCAACAGCACCTGCTGCGGCGCATCGTTGCCCTTGAACGTTGCATCCGCGGCCAGCGGCGGCGCATGCGTCGGCGGCGGCAGGCCGGGCAGCGGCCGCAACTCGATGCCCTGGTGCGCGTAGGCCATGATGTTGTGCCAAGTCATTGCGGGCAACGTGCCGCCGGTCATGCGCTTGGTCGAGGTATAGTCGTCGTTGCCCATCCAGACCGCGCCGGCGAAATTGCCGGTGTAGCCGACGAACCAGGCGTCGCGCCAGGAATTGGTCGTCCCTGTCTTGCCCGCCACCGGCACGCCGTCGAGCGCGGCGCGCTTGCCGGTGCCGTTCTCGACCACCGAATTCATCATCTTGATCATGTCGAGGGCGACTTGCGGTGCGATCACCTGTTGCGGTTTCCTGCCGTCGCGGTCGAAGCGCCACACCAAATCGCCGGTGCCGGTGCGCACTTCCAGCGCCGCGTGTGGCACCACCGCTTTGCCGAGATTGGGGAAGGTCGCGTAGGCGACGGCGTGTTGGTAGACATAGACCTCGTCGGCGCCGATCGGCAGCGACGGCGTGTCCGGCAGCGGCGACTGGATGCCGAAATTGCGCGCGGTCTGCACGATCATGGCGCGGCCGAGTTTCGGATTGCCATGGCCGAGCTCGATCGAAAGCTTGACCGGAATGACGTTGATCGAGTGCGTGATGGCTTCCATCAGCGTCACCGATCCGGAATAACCGCCGGAATAATTGTGCGGGCACCAATTGCCGATGCAGACCGGCGAATCGACCAGCACCGAAGTCGGCTTGAAGCCGTTGGCCAAGGCGGTGGCGTAGACATATGGCTTGAACGAGGAGCCGGGCTGGCGCAGCGCGTCGGTGGCGCGATTGAACTGGCTGGCGCCGTAATCGCGGCCGCCGACCATGGCGCGGACGCCGCCGTCGAGATCGGCGATCACCACCGCGGCCTGGCTCGCGCCATAGTCGCGGCCGTATTGGCGCAATTCGGTTTCGACTTCGCGGTCGGCATAATGCTGGAGATTGGAGTCGAGCGCGGTGCGCACGACGAAGAAACGATCGGGAACGGATTTCGGAAAGGTATCGACGAGCTTGCGCATCTCGTCGAAGGCGTAGTCGAGATAATAATTCGGCGCGCCGGTGTCGCGGCGGTCGATCGGCGTCGCCGGATTGCGCCGGGCGCCGTAGACCTGACCTTCGGTCATGAAGCCGTTGTCGACCAGGTTGTCGAGCACGACGTTGGCGCGCGCCCGCGCGGCGGGGAGGTTGACGAGGGGAGAGAATTTAGTCGGCGCCTTGAACAGGCCGGCGAGCATCGCGGCTTCCGGCAGCGTCACGTCGCGCACCGACTTGCCGAAATAATACTCCGCCGCCGCATCGACGCCGAAGGCGCCGCCGCCGAGATAGGCACGGTCGAGATAAAGCTTGAGGATTTCGTTCTTGCTCAAATGCGTTTCCAGCCACAGCGCGAGAAACGCTTCGTTGATCTTGCGCTCGTAGGTGCGCTCGTTGCTCAGGAACAAATTCTTGGCGAGCTGCTGGGTGATGGTCGAGCCGCCTTGCACCACGCCGCCGGCCTGGGCGTTGGTGACCACGGCGCGAAACGTGCCCACGAAGTCGATGCCGAAATGCTCGTAGAAGCGACGGTCCTCGGTCGCCAGCGTCGCCTTGACCAGATGATCGGGCATTTCGTCGAGCGGCACCGAATCGTTGTGCTTGATGCCGCGGTTGCCGACCTCGTTGCCGTAACGGTCGAGAAATGTCACCGCAAGATCGGATTTCTTCAGCCAGTCTTCGTCCGAGGTCTGGCGCATCGACGAGGTACCGAGCGCCAGCATGAGAAAGAGGCCCCCGGCGCCAAGCGTGGCCATCTCCGATAGCGGCTCGACAAGGAGCCAGCGCCGCCAGCCGGCGACGTGCCAGCGGTCCATGAATGCGGTGAAGCGCTCGTAGATCTCCCGCATCCACTTGCCGCTGAGAAACACGGTGAAGTCGATGCGCGAATCGAGGTCGAGCAGGGCCCGCTTGAACTTCGGCAGCCAGTCGTTGCCCGGATCGGGGAACATGTCCGTCAAGATTGAGCGCTCCGGGAACGGGTTCGGCCGGTAAAACTCGCCGTTTCGGCAGGTCTTAGTTTAGCAAGCCTTGGTTTAGCCGAAGCAAGCCCGACCGCCAATGCCGCGGCGATCACAGGATGAATGGCAATTGGGGGCAAATTGGGCTTATGCATGGTGGCGTCACGATAATCCCGCCGCCCGAGGAACACTGCCGCGAGCGAAGGGCTTGGAGAGCAGCATGGCATCCGATGATGGCCAAAACCAAGGCGATGCCGAAATCCCGTTCTGGAAGCGTAAGTCATTGGATAAGATGACGAATTCTGAATGGGAAAGCCTCTGCGACGGCTGCGGCAAATGCTGCCTCAACAAGCTTGAGGAAGAGGTGACCGACCGCACCTATTACACCAATGTCGGCTGCCGGCTGCTGGACGGGGAAACCTGCCGCTGCCGCGACTATCCGAACCGGCAGAAAGAGGTCGACGATTGCGTGCGGCTCACGCCGAAGAGCCTCAAAACCATCACCTGGCTGCCGCCCTCCTGCGCCTACGTGCTGCTGGCCGAGGGCAAGGATCTGTACTGGTGGCACCCGCTGGTGTCCGGCGATCCCGAGACCGTCCATGCCGCCGGCGTCTCGGTGCGCGGCCGCGTCTATGCCAGCGAAGTGAATGTCCCCGACAGCGAGCTCGAAGACTACATTGTCAGCTGGCCGTTGAAGCTGCCGAAGGCGGCAAGACGGCGCGGTTGAGTTGAGCCGCCTACGTTAAGGGCTTGTAGCGGATTGGCGGCGTGCAATCGCGCCCGCCCCAAGACCAATTTTAAGGAAACTTCCAGTATTTGGGATCTTCCGAACTTCCAGGGAAGTGTTTGCGCTCCACTGCTAACGCCATGCATTGGTACAACGGAAATGGACGCTAAAAGTTCCCGTATGGAGGCGCTAAGATCAGCCATTGGCCCGCCTTCCGTGAAGTACTGAGTTGGTTAGTCACCGCCGTTATTCAAGGAACCATCGGGGTCAAAGCGGAACAATAAGGTGACGTTATGAACGCAGTGCACAATCAAAAACAAAGAAACGCCCAGCTACAGCCGAACCTCAAAGCAACTGAGAAGGTCTACGCTGACCACTGGTACAAATAGCCGATTCGCTAATCGTGTAGATGTAGCCGTTCTCTCCTCCTCTGCAAAACTCAGCGTAGAAGAGCGTTGGCAAATGCCAGAGTTGTGTAACTAAAATGGTAACCGCTGTCAAGGGTCGTCCCTACATTAGTGACCTTTAGTGAGCAATGCACTCCTCACCAAGCCGCGCGTCTGCTCTGCGTAGCGGCCGGTTGCATTGCGGTGCGGCGCGGGCCAAGGGATGCCCTTAATGACCCGCGAAATCGCCCCTGACGACGCTCACAGCATTGCCCCCGACATGGTCGGCGACGCGCGAGCGCAAAGGCGGGGCGATGCGCGGCCGGCTGTTAGCGCCGAGGAGCCGGATCGGCCACCGCAACACCACGCACCCTCAGCGCCGCTCGATCACGCTACCATCCGCGCCATCGTCGCCGGCATCATGCTGGCGATGTTCCTCTCGGCGCTCGAACAGACCATCGTCGCGCCCGCTCTGCCGGCGATCGGCAGGAGTCTCGGCGGCATCGACGATCTGTCGTGGGTGGTGACCGCTTATCTGCTCGCCGCCACCGTGGCGACGCCGCTGTTCGGCAAGCTTTCCGATATTTACGGCCGTCGCGCGCTGCTGCTGGCCGCGATCGTCATCTTCGTCGCCGGTTCGGTCGCCTGCGCGCTGGCGCCGACGATCTGGGTTTTGATTCTCGCGCGTGCGCTGCAAGGTATCGGCGGCGGCGGGCTGTTGCCGATCGCGCAGACCATCATCGCCGACCTCTTATCGCCGCGCGAACGCCCGGTGGTGCAGGGCCGCACCTCGATCATGTTCATGAGCGCGAGCATTCTCGGCCCGGTGCTCGGCGGCCTGCTCACCGACCATCTGCACTGGTCGTTCATTTTCTGGATCAACCTGCCGCTCGGCGCGGTGGCGCTGGTGATGACCGAGCGCGCGCTGCGCCGCCTGCCGCGCAACCACCGGCCGCACCAGCTCGACGTGATCGGCGCAGGCCTGATGATCGGCGCCGCGCTGGCGCTGATGTTGGCGCTGGCCTGGGGCGGCGTCCGTTTTCCCTGGAACTCATGGCGGATCGTCACTTTGGTCGCGAGCTCCGGCGCGCTGTGGGCGCTGTTCACGCTGCGCCTTCTCACCGCGCGCGAACCGTTCATTCCGCTGGCGATCCTGCATGGGCGCGTGACCAGCATGATCACCATTGCGGCGTTCTTCTCGATCGGCACCATCATCGGCGTGACCATCTACATGCCGCTCTATTGCCAGACCGTGCTCGGCGTTTCGGCGAGCCTGTCCGGCCTGGCGCTGATTGCGTACATGGGCGGCGCCACGCTCGGCTCACTGGTATCGACGCGGGTGATTGTGCGCATAAAACATTACATGCGCGTGCCGATCCTCGGCCTTGTCGTCGCCATCGCGGCGCTCGTCGCCCTCGCCGCAGATCCAGCGGGGCACACGCTCGGCACCATCGTGGTACTATTGTTCGTGCTCGGCTTCGGTGTCGGCCCGATGTACCCGGTCTCCACGATCGTCATGCAGAACGTGGTCAAGCCGCACCAGCTCGGCACCGCGACCGGCACGTTGAACTTCTTCCGCACGCTCGGCGGCGCGCTCGTGGTTGCTATATTCGGCGCTATCGTTCTGGGCGGCATCGGCGATGGGCCCGGCGTCACGACGCTGGAAAAGATCGCCGCCGGCCACAGCGATCTGGCGCCGGCCTTCCACTGGGTCTTCATCGCGGCTGCGATCTGCCTCGCCGTTTCGTTGCTCTGCCTTCTGGTGATCGAGGAGCGTCCGTTGCACGGACCCATGCAGGCGCCCGAGCGTGCGGCCGAATAACCAGGAAACGGCATAGCTGACCCGCCCCAAGCGTGTTGCCCATGTGTCTTGCGCTGTCGGCGGCGCGGCGCAAAGGTGTTGCTCAAATTCATCGACGGTCGTCACCTCGCTCATGGCATCGCCAAAACACAAAGCATACAAAACCGGCGAGTCCGCCCCGCAAGGGGGAGGGGACATCGAAAGCGTCGCACCGGATTCCGGCGGCGATCGCTCCGCCGAGCACAAGCTCGGCCGGCGCGAAGTCATCGCCATCATCGGCGGCTTGGCGCTGGCGATGTTCCTCGGCGCGCTCAACCAGACCATCGTGGCGACAGCGCTGCCGACCATCGGCCGCGCCTTCGACGATTTCGAAAATCTCTCCTGGGTCGTGATCGCTTATCTGTTGACCTCGACCATAGTCGCGCCGCTCTACGGCAAGCTCAGCGACATATACGGCCGGCGCGGCATGATGCTGGTGGCGCTCGGCGTGTTCATGGCAGGCTCGGCCGCCTGCGCCGCGGCGCCGAGCATGCTGATGCTGATCCTCGGCCGCGGCCTGCAAGGCATCGGCGGCGGCGGCATCGTGCCGCTGACCCAATCGATCATCGCCGACGCGGTGCCGCCGCGCGAGCGCGGCTATTACCAGGCCTATACCGGCTCGGTCTGGATCGTCGCCGGCGCCGCCGGCCCGGTGCTTGGCGGCGTGATTGCCGAGCATCTGCACTGGTCGGTGATCTTTTGGCTCAATGTGCCGCTCGCCTTGGCGGCGGCGCTGTTGTCCAACCGGCAACTCAAACGCGTGCCGGTCCACGAGCGTGCCCATAAGATCGATCTCACCGGTGCCGCGCTGATGATGGCCGCTGCGATCACGCTGCTGTTGGCGCTGACCTGGGGCGGCACGCGCTATCCGTGGCTGTCGCAGCAGATCGTCATTCTGGTCATCGCGGCGGTCGTGCTGACCGCGGCCTTCATCTGGTGGGTGCTGCGGGCGCCGGAACCGTTCCTGCCGCTCGCGGTGCTCAATAATCCAGTGATGCGCGCCGGATGCCTCACCACCGCCTGCACCCAGGGCGTCTCCATCGGCCTGACGATCTTCGTGCCGCTCTATTACGAGATGGTGCATGGCCTTTCCGCCAGCGATTCCGGCCTGGCGCTCATCCCCATCGTGATGATGACGACGCCGGGCTCGTATCTGTCCGGCCGCGCCATGCTGCACATGGACCGCTACAAATGGGCGCCGATCGTGATGCTCAGCATCGCCGCCGCGGCGGTCGCGCTGCTCGTGGTCCATCCGCTGATGCCGGTCTGGACGGTGGCGCTGATCACCGGCCTCGTTGGCATCGGCACCGGCAGCTCGTATCCGACTGTCACCGTTTCGATCCAGAACGCGGTCGCGCACCAGCAGATCGGCGTTGCCATGGGGGCGATGAATTTTTTCCGGGCGCTGGCCAGCGCCTTCGTCGTCGCGGTGATGGGCGCCATCATGCTCGCCGATCTCGGCGCTTCGCCGCAACGCGGCGGCGCGTCGTCGTCGGCGTTCATCGCGACCGCGGCGAATGCCTCGCTCGACGATCTTGGCCGTGCCTTCAGCCATATTTTTGCGGTGGCGGTGGTTTTCCTGATCATCGGTGTCGTGGCGCTGATGATCATGGAAGAACGGCCGTTGCGCACGACCGTTCTGGCCGTGCCCGCCGCACGCGAAACACCGCCGCAGGCGCCGGCGGAGTAGCGCCGTTCGGCGCCGCGGCTTAAGCTTGAAAAAAGCCAAACGGGAGGAACTCATGGATCGCAAATCCATTTCGATGGCGATCGCAATCGCCGCGGCGCTGTTTGCGGCAAATCCGGCGCGCGGCCAGACCATCATCGACGATTGGAATCAGGCCAAGCTCCCGCCACCGCCGCAGCTCAAGCCGGTTACGCTGGTACCGAAAGAAACTGCGCTCCTGGTGATGGATTTCACCGTTCAGACCTGCACGCCGGAACGGCGTAAGCGCTGCGCCAACTCCGTGCCAAAAGTGAAAAAGTTCGTCGAGGCCGCGCGCGAGCGCGGTGCGCTGATCATCTACAGCGTCGCGGTGCCGAACTCGGTCGCCACCGATGTGCTCAAGGAATTGACGCCCGCCGCCGGCGAGCAGGTGCTGCCGCCGCTCGGCCCCGACAAATTCATCAACAGCGACCTGGAAAAGACGCTCAAGGACAAAGGCATCAAGACCGTGGTGGCGATGGGCACGCAAGCGCAGACTTCGGTGCTGCACACCGGCGGCGAGGCGGCGCTACGTGGCTTCAAGGTGATCGTGCCGGTCGATGCGATGTCGTCGGACGATCTGTTTCCGGAAGTCTATACTGTTTGGCACCTCGCCAATGCGGCGCGCATCAGCAATCAGGTGACGTTGACCAGGCTCGACATGATCGGGTTTTAGGCGGCGTGGATGTGGCAGAGCGTGGAGTCGGCCCTGCGCGCACCGCCGCATATTCGCCCGGCAATTTGTCGAGGACCTTCTATTCATCGACTGTGACGTCGATGGAATAACGAGAGAGCGGCGGGCGATCGGGCTGAAACGACCGAACCAGAGAAAGGTACAGGCGGGTAAACCCCTTTCTGGCACCTCGTACAACAATAATCTGATCCAGGCTGCCCGAACGCAGACCACCCGTAGGCGGAGCGGCGGCGGCAGCAGGGGCAAATTCAATGGCGACGGTGATGGCATCCACATCACCGTCGAGGTTCCACGTCCACTGGTAACCGGCAGAGCCGGCACCGCCCAGCCGGATCCGCGCATCTTGGCCCGGCACCAGTCGTAAATCAGAGGGCGGTTCCGGAAAAGTCGGCATGATCTCCCATCATACCAATAAGGCGGGCCCAATGACGACGCCGGGATGCCATCCTCCGTCGTCCCGCCAGTAATGCTGCAAGTTGCCGTCGTTTTGCTGCACGATCATTTCAAGGTTGAAGCCAAAGCTACCTTGCAGCAGTGCGATGACCTTTGCGACATTCTGCGCGAAAGTGGCGCTCTTCTGCCACGGCAAGGAGGCAACCTGGTTGTTCCTCCACCAGTGCTCGACAGTGCCGTTCGGGAGTGCGACGCAAAGCTCGAAGTTACCGTTGCCGACCGCCAGCGGCGTGCCGAACTGGCCCTGGATCATGCAAGGTGCAGAATGCACGCCAGACCCGAAGCTCTGGCTGCTCTTCCAGGTATTGCCGTCGCGCCACCAATGCTGCATCTGGCCGCTGCTCAGCACGGCGACCAGTTCAAGGTTGCTGTAGGTGCTCTGCAGCAGCGACGGGCCAGCCGTGGCAATCCCGGAGCCGAATATCGGGCCCGGATGCCACGCGCTGTCCCTCCACCAGTGCTGCAAGTTGCCGCCCTGCACGGCAACGACAACCTCGAAGTTGCCGATGCCGTAGCTGCTCTCGGTGAAACCCACCTCGCCAATTGCGTTGGTCGGTCCGAAGACCACACCATCGTTCCACTTCTGCGTCGCCTGATCGAACCAGTAGTGATGCAGTTGGGATTTCGTGGTGCGATAGATCGTCTCGAAGTTTCGGTTGAAGGTCGTCGAGGTGAAGGTCAAGGCACTGTCGACGTCGTTGCCCAGGACCTCGGCCTTGTGCCACGGCAGCGCTGATGCCGAGTTGTCGCGCCACCAATGCGTGAACGAGTGTCCGCTGCTCGGAGCCAGCAGCTCGAAGTTTCGGTGCAGTGCTCCGTCGCCGCTCTCGATTATGCCGCCACCGTGGCTGCGCCGCTTCGTCCAGGGATCCGGATTGGAGAGTTGGAAGCCCAACTTTGCGTTGGAGTCGATATTGCACTGGCCATAACCGATCAGGCCAAAGCCCCCGTTGCCCCATGTCGGACCCCAGGAGTTTTTGACGATCCAGCACTTCAGGTTGTCGTCGTAGCCGACCGCCAACATGACATGGCTGCCCTCATCGACCGCGCTCGACGATCGCGTGTACGGCACATTGCCCGACCAGCCGAAGAAATCGCTGTACACCTCGAAGCCGACAACGAGCGGCCCGATGGCATCGATCCAGGTCTTCTGCTTGTTGACGTCGCCGAGCGACGTATAGGCCGGTATTCTTACGGTGCGTCCGTTGCGGTTGCTGGGTGGCGCATAAGCGGGCGGCGGCAGCATCGATCCGGTACCGCAACCGGTCGGCGCAGGATTCCAATACGGCCCGGAGCGGTTTCCCGGATCGGCATCGACCCAAGGCACGCAGTCGAGGTCGCAGATTCCACTACCCCTGATCCAATTCAGTACGACGGTGGGATCGCCGCAATTGCCGCAGGGAACCTTATTCGCTTCGATGTAGTCGCCTTCCGAGCGGTCGCACCAGATGCAGTGTTCGATCCGCACCATGCTCTCGACCAAGGCGGTAGGAGCATAAATCCAACAATGTTCGCAGGGGTCCTGGTCGCGAATGCCGGTGACGAAGGACCAGCCCCACCGATTGCGCCAATCCACCGCCGACGCTGCCCCGCCTGGCGCGCCTGCGGCGTGCGATGTGTTCGTGGTTCCGGACGAGCCGCCCACCGCAGGGCCGGCACTCGGCAGGATGCCGCGTTGGATCAGGTATGTCCGCAGCAAGGTGTTGGTCGTAGGTGTCGCGCGCACCAACGCTTCGACGTCGACGACCGGCAGGTCTTTTGCTTTAGGATATTTTGTGAGATCGGCGCCGAGCGCCGGGCGGACAATGGGCTTGCTGTCGCTCAGCGCGGGATTGACGGTCCACTTGATACCTTCTTTCGCCAACTGTTGACGAAGTTCGCCATAGGTCGCAAATGCCATTGTTTTTCTCCCTTTGGGTCCGAACTAAAGATGCAACGGCGGTGCGTGTTTACGCGTTGACGTAACGCTGGTGCATCTAGCGTTGCGCCGCCGGCGACCACTCCGACGGCTGTGGGTCGAGGAAGCAACATCGCGCCGCCTTCGTCGCCAGGCGCGCTAACAGAAATTACGCGATTTCGAGCACTCTGCGCGGCAAACATGAAGCCTCCAAGACGCAAATCAAATCTCGTCGTGATGGCTGCCACCTCGTGAGGCTATTTGGATGTTGTTCAGTTCATCTCTTTAATTTTCATATTCGGCGTAAGCGAATTGGGGCTTGCCGATGCCTACCGCTCATTCAGATTGAGAGCCAGCGGCACCGAGCGTCCGGGTATCTATACAACTATAAATAGTACGACGCAATAGCCGACACGGATGGTCACGTATCGGTCAGTGTGTGTGCCTGGAACGTAAGAGGTTAAGGTGCAGCTTCAATGGGATCTTGCCAGTCGACGCGATGTCGTCCGACGATCCGTTCCCGGAAGCCTACACCGCCTGGCACCTCGCCAATGCGGCGCGCATCAGCAATCAGGTGACGTTGACCAGGCTCGACATGATCGGGTTCTGAGTTACTTTGTAGCCGGCGCCTTGAGCGCGTCGATTTCGTCCTGACTGCGCAAGGTCATCACCGCGACCTTGCGGGCGCGGAAGTAGGGCAGCACGACCTGAGTGTCCTGGCCCTGCCGTTCAAGCAAGGAGACATAGCGCGGCTCGGCGCCGCGCGTCGGCAGGTCGAACGCGGTCCAGCCGCGGGTAAAGGGGTCGTAGCGCATGACGCGGTCGGCGCCCCAGATGTTGGTCCAGGCGTCGTGGTTCTTGTCGACCGCGACGTGATAGGGCTGCTGCTCGCCTGGCAGGAATACGAGCTTTACTTGACGGGTGTGAGTATCGATGCGGGCGAGATTGGCGCCCCAGGAATCGCCGACCCAGAGCACGTCGGCGAACTTGTCGGTGCCCATGCGGCGCGGGCCCTGCGCCCACGGCAGCGGATTATTGAAATCCGGCTGATTATAGGTCTCGTAGAATTTCCTCTCGTCGGCGGTGAGCAGCGCGCCCTGGATTTTGTCCGGCGGCAGCTTTATCTCGGCCACGCCGCCCGAGCCGCCGTCGCCGACGCCGATGGTGTCGAGCACCATCTCTGCCCAATAGCCGTTGCCGTCGCGGTCGGCCGCGGTGCCGTAGGTGACGCCGGTGCCGTTCGCGGTCTTATACGTCATCGACTTGAACTCGGTGAATTTCTCCGCGACTGGATCGAAGCGCAGCGCGCCGTCGGGGGCCGACGACCAGATATTGCCCTTGCCGTCGTAATCGACCGTGGCGGCGCCTCCGGTCTGGGTCATGCCGTTCGGCGGCAGGTAGACTTTGATCTCCGCCGTCGCCGGGTCGAGCCGGCCGATGCCGCCGCGGCCGTTATTGATGTTGAACCAGATGATGCCGTTCGGATCGCGCGTCATGCCGTGGGTTTGCGCGGCAAGCCCGTTCGGTCCCGCCACCTTGAACAGCTTGACCTCACCGGTCGCGGTATCGATGCGGCCGATGGTGGTGCGCTTGTTGGGGATGTTGCAGGTGAACCAGAGATTGCCCGACAGGTCGAGCCAGGAATCGTGGATGCCCCAGCCGGGGATCAGCACCGATGGCGTGCCCAGCGACCAGTCGCTGCCGTCATTTTGCACGAAGTTGGCGGGCAGGTTGGAATCGGGATCGAGCGGAACGTCGTATTCCTTGAACATCACGCGCGCCGCTTCACCCGACGGCCGCGGCTCGAGCTTTACGCGCATGTCGGTTGCGCCGGGGCCGCGCGCCTGCGCGAGATAGGCGGCAAGCTCCTTCTGGTGATAATCGAGAATGCCCGACGGCTTGCGCTCCCCGCCGACGAAGGTGCCATAGACATTGGCGTTCTTCATCAGTTCGATGACAGCGCTCCAGCCGGCCTCATCGAAGCGGTGCTGCAACGGAAAGCTCGCGGTATGGCAGCCGGTGCAGACCGTGCGCACGATGCGCTTCATGCGGCCTTCCGCCGGCGTGCGCTGCGGCAAGGCGTCGAGCATCAAATTGCCGGGAAGCTGCTTGAACGTCGCTTCCGGATCGCTCATCGCCGTGAGCGTGAAATCCTGCTTGGCATTGTTGGCGAGATCGACCGCGCCTTTTGCGGTCTGATAACTCAGCGCTTGCGCCCACACCCGATAGTGTCCCGGAGGCAGCGCCGGAAAATAATATTGGCCGGCGCCGTCGGAGAACACGGTGGTGGTGATGGTGCCGCCGTCAGGCTTGGCCGACACCGTGATGCCGCCCATGGCCTTGCCGTCCGACGATTTGATGGTGCCGCTCAAAAGCGCGTCGGCGAAGGCCGGCACCGAAATCAGGATGGCGGCGACGGCGGTGAGGTTCGCGACGATAAGATTACGGCGCATGGGGTTCTCCGTATTTCTAGTCGGCATCGCGCGACGAGCCGGCTTTGACAGGCGGCGGCGCGTCGGACGGCGCGGGAATGCTTTTGATATAGGCGACGATGGCGTCGATCTCGGCCGGCTTGAAGTGATATTTGAAGCCCGGCATGCGCGGCGTGCCGTTGCCGATCACCTCGCGCATGACATCGGCCTTGCCGCCGAGCGTATTCATCGACAGCACCGGCCCATATTGCGGGCTCACCAGCTGCGGTTTGGTGTGACAGACGCGGCAGGATTGGTTGAACAGCCGCATGCCGAGCGCGGTTTGATCGCTGCTCGCCGGCTGCGCCGCCGCGGCAAGCGGCCAAAGCACAAGCGACATTATCCAAGCGCTGCGGCTCATGCGGCTTTTCTCCCGACGATATTTTATTCTTACGGCAAGCCTACGCCGCGGCTGCGCTACGGCGCAAGCGGCGAGCCGAGCATGCGCGCGGTATTGACGATCCAGGCGCGGTAACGTGCTAGCGGCGTGACGCCGGTGAGCCCGCCGCAGCCGTCGCCGAGTTTTGGGCCGGTCGACCAGCTCACCACGCCGATGATGACCATGCGGCCGTCCTTGTCGCGAAACACCGGCGCGCCGGAATCGCCGGCGCAGGCGCCCAGCCCGGGGCTGTCGCCCTTGGTCTTGGGATCGAACAGGCGAATTTGCAGGCTGCCGGGCTGGCCGGTGGCGACCAGCGTCGCCGCACGAACCGTGCCGCCGGTGCGGCCGTCGCCGCGCACGGTGACGCCGTAGCCCGCGACCACAAAGGCGTCGCCGACGACGACCGGTTCCTCTTCGGCGCCGAGCGGCACCGGCGGGATTTTCGCCGGCAACGGCTCGGCCAACTTGATCAAAGCCACGTCGGCGGTGGCGAGATGACCGAACAGTCGCTTGAGATCGAACTGCGGATCGCGCTCGATGCGCGCGACGTCCTTCAGCACCGGCCGTTCACCCGGCGCGC
The DNA here is from genome assembly GCA_963821175.1 of uncultured Alphaproteobacteria bacterium. Taxonomy (GTDB): domain Bacteria; phylum Pseudomonadota; class Alphaproteobacteria; order Rhizobiales; family Xanthobacteraceae; genus BOG-931. Next base: position 45,893 of record CAWGCU010000006.1, on the reverse strand, counting down.
TGGCGACGAGCTTGTATTCGGAGTCCGGCTGCACGCAGTGCGCGGCGGTCAGGAGCAGATCGCGCGCGATCGCGGTTGCGGTGCACTGCGTACCGCCTTCGCCCAAGATCATTACCACCGAGCGTCCGGCGCCGTCGGCTGCCGGCGGCGCCCCGCCGACCATGGCGCGGCTCGACGTGATCGCGAGCGCGGCGATGAGGCCAAAGGTGCAGAAGCGAACGGGAATCATCGTCACTTTCATCGTATGCCGGTAATGTTCACAGTGAGGTCATTCCGCTGCGGAGGTTTTTTCCATGGACTTGCGTGAGGCTGTTGCCAGCCGACATTCCTGCCGGGCTTTCTTGCCCAACGCCGTGCCCGAAGCAACCGTGCGCGAGATTGTCGAGCGTGCGGCGCGCGCGCCGTCGGGCGGCGATCTGCAGGCCTGGCGCGTCTACGCCATCGCTGGCGCACGTGTCGAGACGCTTAAAGCGCTGCTTGCGCCGCGCCGGGGCGAACTGCCGAAAGGCGAGGGCGGCGAATATCAGATTTTTCCGACCGATCTCAAAGAACCATACCGCTCGCGCCGCTTCGCCGTCGGCGAGCAGCTTTATCACTCGATCGGCGTCGCCCGCGAGGATCGCCCCGGCCGCTATCGGCAATATGCCAAAAATTTCGAGTTCTTCGGTGCGCCGGTCGGCCTGTTCTTCGCCATCGACCGTGCCATGCTGCCGGCGCAATGGGCCGATCTCGGCGGCTTCGTCCAGACCATCATGGTGCTCGCCCGCGGCTATGGCCTGCATACCTGCCCGCAGGAGGCCTGGATCACCTGGCAGCGCACCATGCGCGATTTCCTGCCGCTTCCACCCGAACTAATGCTGTTTTGCGGCATGGCGCTCGGCTATGCCGATACGGACGCGCCGATCAATTCCTGGCGCTCGCCGCGGGAACTGCTCGATTCGTTCGCGACATTTGAGGGATTTGCGGCCTAGCGCCTTAAATCGACCGTTCAGGCAGGGTTCAGTGCGCGGCGCTCAGGATAGACCATGCGCTTTGCCTGCCGATTCGCCATTGCGGCATTGACCATTCTTTCGCTTGCCCCGGCACGCGCAGCCGAGCTTGCGCACGATTGCCTCGATCAAAAAGAGCGCCGGGCCGAAGTCGAGAGCGGCCGCGTGGTGCGGCTTGACGCCGCGCTGCGGGCGGTCAGGAGCAAAATGGCGGGCACCCTGGTGCGGGCGCGGCTCTGCCGCGGTAACGATGGGCTCGTCTATGTGCTGACAGTGCTCGCGCGCGATGGCAAAGTGGCGCGGCTGACCGTCGATGCCGTGAAGGGTAGCCTCGTCGGCGGGCTCTGAGCGAACATCTTAACCGGAGCTTTTTGGTTTGCGCCTTCTTGTTGTCGAGGACGATCCCGATCTCAACCGGCAGCTCGCCACCGCGCTGACCGATGCCGGCTATGTGGTCGACCGCGCTTTCGACGGCGAGGAGGGGCATTATCTCGGCGAGAGCGAGCCCTACGACGCCGTCATTCTCGACATCGGCCTGCCCAAGATGGACGGCATCTCGGTGCTGGAATCCTGGCGCCGCGCCGGCCGCGCCATGCCGGTTCTGATCCTCACCGCGCGCGACCGCTGGAGCGACAAGGTGCAAGGTTTTGATGCCGGCGCCGACGACTATGTCGCCAAACCCTTCCATCTCGAAGAAGTGCTGGCACGGGTGCGCGCGTTGCTGCGTCGCTCCGCCGGTCACGCCAAGAGCGAATTCACCTGCGGCCCGGTCCGCCTCGATACCCGCACCGGGCGCGTCGCGGTGGACGGCAATCCGGTAAAACTCACCTCGCACGAATACCGGCTGTTGTCCTATCTGATGCATCACACCGGCCGCGTCGTCTCCCGCACCGAGCTTGTCGAGCACCTTTACGACCAGGATTTCGACCGCGACTCCAACACCATCGAAGTGTTCGTCGGCCGCATCCGCAAAAAGCTCGGCGTCGACGTGATCCAGACGGTGCGCGGCCTCGGTTATCTGCTCACGCCGCCCGATGCGCGCTAACTCGCTCGCGCTCCGCCTGTTCCTGTGGGCCACCGCCTGGACCGTGGTTATCCTCATCGTCACCGGCATCGCGCTGTCGACGTTGTACCGCCATGCCGTCGAGCGCGCTTTCGACCGCCGCCTCGACGTCTATTTGCGCACGCTGGTAGCCGACGTGGCGTCGCCCGAGGAAGGCGCCGACAAGTTTCCGCAGTCGATCGGCGAGCCGTTGTTCGAACTGCCGCTGTCGGGCTGGTACTGGCAGGTGAACCGGCTCGACAGCAAAAAGCCCGAAGTCCATTCGTCGCGCTCGCTGTGGGATTCAGGCCTTCCGCGCCTGCCGGTCGAACGCTCGGCGTCCGCCGCCGAAGCGCGGCAGGGCTACGCCGATGGGCCCGAGGAGCAGAAGCTTCGCATTGTCGAGCGCAACATCGATCTTGGTGACGATGGCCGCTACCTGATCGCGGTCGCCGGCGACGCCTCCGAGATCGACGACGAAACGCGAAGTTTCGACCGCGCCATCGGCATGACCTTTGCGGCGCTGACCGCGGCGCTGCTCATCACCACGGCTTTGCAGGTCCGCTTCGGCCTGGCGCCGCTCAAGCGCATTTCGGCGAGCCTCGCCGCCATCCGCTCCGGTCGCGCCGAACGGCTGGAAGGCGATTTCCCGTTCGAGATCGCCCCGCTGGCGCGCGAGACCAATGCGCTGATCGACGCCAACCGCGAGATCGTCGAGCGTGCCCGCACCCATGTCGGCAATCTGGCGCACGCGCTCAAAACGCCGCTGTCGGTCATCGTCAACGAGGCGGCGGCACGCGGCAACGATCCGCTGGCGCACAAGGTGCTGGAACAGACCGACATCATGCGAGACCAGGTGGCGCGCCAGCTCGAACGCGCGCGGCTTGCCGCACGCTCCACGGTCGTCGGCACGCTGATCGACGTGCCGCCGGTGGTCACCGCGCTCGCCCGCAGCATGGAGAAATTGCACCGCGAGCGCGACATCGCCATCGACGTCGATGTGCCCGCCCACGCGCGCTTCCGCGGCGAGCAGCAGGACCTCGAAGAGATGGTCGGAAATCTGGTCGACAATGCCTGCAAGTGGGCGCAGTCGCGCGTTGCCATCGAGGTGGTGGCCGACCGGTCCGGGCCCGATGCCGCCAAAAGCGATGCGAGTGAAAACGACGAGAAGTCACGCGTGCGCATTATTGTCGACGACGACGGGCCGGGCCTGTCTCCTGCCGAGCGTGAGCAAGTGGCGCTACGGGGCGCCCGGCTCGACGAGACCAAGCCCGGCTCCGGCCTCGGCCTGTCGATCGTGGTCGAGCTTGCCGGCCTCTACGGCGGCGTGCTCACGCTGGGCACCGCGCCGATCGGAGGCTTGCGCACCGAATTGGCGCTGCCGGGGGGTTGATCCCCCGTAGCTGCGTCGGCAGCATGCGGCCAAAGGCGCTCATCAGGGGAGGGTTGCCCATGAACGTATCTCGCCGTCGCTTGCTCGCCGCCGGAAGTTCGGCAGTCATGGCCGGCGCGATCGGGTCGCCATTTGTTGCCCGCGCTCAGCAGGCGCAGTGGACCTACAAATACGCCAACAATCTCCCCGAGACGCACCCGATGAACGTGCGGGCACGCGAGATGGCGGCGGCAATCAAGCAGGGGACCAACGGCCGCTTCGACCTGCAGATTTTTCCGTCGAGCCAGCTTGGCTCCGATACCGACACGTTGAGCCAGGTCCGCTCCGGCGGCGTCGAGTTCTTCACTTTGTCCGGGCTGATCCTGTCGACGCTGGTGCTGCCTGCCTCGATCAACGGCATGGGCTTTGCGTTTCCGAATTACGACACGGTGTGGAAGGCCATGGACGGCGATCTCGGCGCCTATGTCCGGGCGCAGATCGAGAAAGCCAATCTCGATGTGATGGAGAAGATTTGGGACAACGGGTTCCGGCAAACCACGACGTCGACCAAACCGATCGTGTCTCCCGACGACCTGCGCGGCTTCAAGATCCGGGTGCCGCCGTCGCCGCTGTGGACGTCGATGTTCGAAGCCTTCGGCTCGTCGCCGGCCTCGATCAATTTCAACGAAGTCTATTCGGCGCTGCAGACCAAGATCGTCGACGGCCAGGAGAATCCGCTGGCGATCATCGCCACTGCCAAATTGTACGAAGTGCAAAAATATTGCTCGCTGACCAATCACATGTGGGATGGTTTTTGGTTCCTGGCCAACCGGCGCGCCTGGCAGGCGCTGCCCGACGACGTGCGTGGCATCGTCGCCAAGAACATCAATGCGGCGGCGCTCAAAGAGCGTGACGACGTCGCCAAGCTGAATGCGACTTTGCAGCAGGACTTGGCGGCCAAGGGCTTGGCGTTCAATCAGCCCGATCCGGCGGCGTTTCGCGACAAGCTGCGCTCCGCGGGGTTTTACACCCAGTGGAAGGCCAAATACGGCGATGAGGCCTGGAGCATCCTCGAGAGGTCGGTGGGCAAGCTCGCCTGATTGCGATGGCCGAAATTCCCATTCCGGCCGTGGTGAATGAAAGCAGGGCGGGGCGGTCCATCGCTGCGGCGGTCGACGCCCTGCTCGGAGGGCTGGTCGAGATACTGGCCGCAACGCTGGTGGCGCTCGAGATCGCGATTCTGTTCGGCGGCGTCCTCGCGCGCTACGTTTTCAATCACCCGCTGGTCTGGTCCGACGAACTGGCCTCGATCCTGTTTCTGTGGCTGGCGATGCTCGGCGCGGTGATCGCCTTCCGCCGCGACGAGCATATGCGCATGACCGCAGCCGTCGGCAGCCTGCCGGCACCGACGCGAGCGACGTTCGACCTGTTCGCAACCTGCGCGGCGCTGGCATTCTTGTTGCTGATCGCGTGGCCGGCTTACGAATACGCGCAAGAAGAGACCTTCATCACGACACCGGCGCTCGGGCTGAACAATGCGTGGCGTGCCGCGGCCCTGCCGAGCGGGATAGCGTTGATGGCGGTCTTCGCGATGCTTCGCGCCAGTCGCGCGGGATCGCCGCGATCGATCGCGATAGCGGCCGGCGCCGTGGCCGTTCTGGTCGCGCTGTTCTGGCTCGCCGAACCGCTGTTCCAAATGCTCGGCAACCTCAACCTCTTGATCTTCTTCGTCGGCGTGGTGGCGGCGACCGTCTTTGCCGGCGTGCCGATCGCATTCGCGTTCGGCCTTGCCATCTTCGGCTACCTGGCGCTGACGACGCATACGCCGCTCATGGTCCTGATCGGACGCATGGATGAGGGCATGAGCCATCTCATCCTGCTGGCCGTGCCGCTGTTCGTTTTTCTCGGCCTGCTCATTGAGATGACCGGCATGGCACGCGCCATGGTCGCGTTTCTCGCTAGCCTGCTCGGCCATGTGCGCGGCGGCTTGCACTTTGTCCTCGTTGCCGCAATGTATCTGGTATCCGGCATCTCGGGCTCGAAGGCCGCCGACATGGCCGCGGTCGCGCCGGTGCTGTTCCCCGAAATGAAAGAACGTGGCGCCAAGCCCGGCGACCTGGTCGCGCTTCTGTCCGCGACCGGCGCGCAAACCGAGACCATCCCGCCGAGCCTGGTCCTGATCACCATCGGATCGGTGACCGGCGTGTCGATCGCCGCACTGTTCACCGGCGGGCTATTGCCCGGCGTGGTGCTTGCGATCCTGCTCTGCTTTGTCGTGCGCTGGCGCTATCGGCGGGAAAATCTCGGTGACGTGAAGCGCGCAACGGCGCGAGACATCGGCCGCACTTTCGTGATCGCGCTGCCGGCACTGGCGCTGCCGTTTCTGATCCGCGCCGCCGTGGTCAAAGGCGTCGCCACCGCCACCGAGGTTTCAACGATCGGCATCGTCTATTCGGCGATTGTCGGCCTTCTCGTTTATCGCCGTTTCGACTGGGCGGCGCTCAAGCCGATGCTGGTCTCGACCGCATGCCTGTCGGGCGCGATCCTGCTCATCATCGGCACGGCAACGGGAATGGCGTGGGGGCTGACGCAATCGGGCTTCTCGCGCTCGCTCGCCGCCGCGATGACCGGCCTGCCGGGCGGAGCTATTACCTTCATGGCCGCCTCGATCGCGGCCTTCGTCGTGCTCGGCTCGGTGCTCGAGGGCATTCCGGCCATCGTGTTGTTCGGGCCGCTGCTGTTTCCCATCGCCAGGGCGGTCGGCGTCCACGAAGTGCACTATGCGATGGTCGTGATACTCGCGATGGGCATTGGCCTGTTCGCGCCGCCATTCGGCGTCGGCTACTACGCCGCCTGCGCCATCGGCCGCGTCGAGCCGGCAGACGGCATGCGGCCGATCTGGGGCTATATGCTGGCACTGGTGATCGGCACGATCGTGGTCGCGGCGGTGCCGTGGATTTCTATCGGCTTCCTGAAGTAGAACGTCGCCACGCTTGTCTTAGGCAGTACAATCAAAACACCAACGGCAGTCGGGAGACGCAATGCGCGTTGTCACGCTCGAAGAACATTTCAGCCTTGTGATGCCGGGAGTTCACGCCCCGGCGGTGGGAGCGGCGCCGGGCAAAGTGCCCAGCGTCATGTCGTCCGCCGGCGATAAGATGACCGACCTCGGCGAGGGCAGGCTCAGCGACATGGATCGCAACGGCATCACCGTGCAGGTGCTGTCGAAGGCGGGAGTTCATGGCTCGCCGAGCGCCGATCAATTCGACGGCAAGGAGGCGATCGCCTTTGCGCAGAAATTCAACGATGGCTTTGCCGAGAAGATCGCGGACCGGCCCGATCGTTTCGCCGCCTTCGCTCATCTGGCGGCGAGCATCCCGGACGCTGCCGCGGACGAGCTTGAGCGCACCGTCACCGCATACGGCTTCAGGGGTGCTTTGATCAGCGGCACGATCCGCGGCGCCTTTCTCGACGATCCGAAATTCGCGCCGCTCTTGGCGCGGGCGGAGAAGCTCGACGTGCCGATCTACATCCATCCCGGCGTGCCGCCCGCCGAGGTACGACACGCCTACTACGAGGGACTGCCCAGCAACATCGGCTTCGGGCTGGCCACCATCGCCTGGGGTTGGCATTACGAAGTCGCCCTGCACGTGATGCGACTTGCGGTGTCCGGCACCATGGACAAGTACCCGAAGCTGAACTTCATCATCGGCCATATGGGTGAGGGGCTGCCGGTGATGCTGGCGCGTTGCGAGCACCAATTGCACAAGGAACTGCCATTCCTGGCGCGATCGCTCACCGAGACCATCACCGATCAGGTCTACATCACGTCGGCGGGTTTTTTTACCAATCCGCCTTTCACGGCGGCGCTCGAAACTTTCGGCATCGATCGGCTGATGTTCTCGGTGGATTACCCTTACGCCAGCAATGCCGAAGGCCGCGTTTTTTTGGACAACCTGCCGTTATCGCCGGCCGAGCTTGCCAAATTTGCCCACGGCAACGCCGATCGGTTGCTGAAGCTGGATGCTTAAGCTGTCAGCCCCACAATTCCTTCGACGCGATCCGCGCGCCGTCGCTGAGCGCCTTGAACTTTGCCCAGACGATCGAGGGGTGCACTTCCTTGGATCCGGCGAAGGTGGCGAAGCCGCAATCGGAGCCGGCGATGACGTTTTCGCGGCCGACCACATTGGCGTAGCGCACGATGCGCTCGGCGACGAGCTCGGGATGCTCGACCAGAATGGTCGAATGCGAGATCACGCCGGGGATCAGAATCTTGCCGTCCGGCAGCTTGACGTCCTTCCACACTTTCCATTCGTGCTCGTGGCGCGGATTGGCCGCTTCGAACGAATAGGCGCCGGCGCGGATCTTTAAAATGATATCGACAATGTCCTTGAGCTCCATATCGTGGATGCGTGGGCCCATATTGATGCCGTAGCAGGTGTGGAAGCGGATTTTCTCCGGCGGGATGTCGCGCAGCGCGTGATTGAGCGCCTCGACCCGGACCTCCGCCCATTTGCGGCAATCGGCGATGCTCGCTTCGGGATGGATGATGTAATAGGTGACGAGCCGCGGATCGTCGATCTGCACCAGCAGGCCGGCATCGACGATGGCTTTGTATTCCTCGTGCATGGCGTCGGCGATGGCGAAAATGTAGTCCTCGGTCGATTTGTAATAGGCGTTCTTCTGCCAGTCCTCGATGTTGGATGGCGAGATCGCCGGCATGAATGCCTCTTCGACCTTGGCGCCTTTGAGCGCTTTTTTGAAATTATCGATGTCGCGTTTGAGCCGGTCGTGACCTTTGTAGGTGATCGGCCCGGTGCAGATCATGTGGGTGTGGGTCGAGGAGGCATGGAGCTGCGCGTAGAATTCGGGGAACGACAGGCCCTCGCGCGACGTCGCCCATTGATTGCGCGGTCCGGCCTTCGGATTGACCTCGTAGCCGCCAAGCCGCTCGTTGATGTAGCTGACAAAGCTCGGCTTGCCGTATTCGCCGTCATCGACCACGTCGACGCCGAGATCGATCTGCTTGTGCACGATCTCGGCGACCGCAGCGGTGAGGCGCTTCGCGGCCGCGTCGCCGTCGAACGCCTTGGGGCCGTCGCGCTCGATCATCGCCAACAGATCGGGCGGCCGCGGCAGGCTACCGGCGTGCGTCGTGAGAATGCGATCGGTGCTGTGTTTCATGACTTTACTCAATCCAGCGTCACATGGGCGGCGGTGATGACGTTCTTCCAGCGTTCGGCTTCGTCGTGAAAATAGGCCGCGGTGGCCTGCGGCGTGCCGCCGACCGGCTCGGAAGAAAGATCGGAGAGACGCTTCTGTACGTCGGCATCGCGCAGCGCTTCGTTCACCGCGGCGTTGATCTTGTCGACGACCGCGGCCGGCGTCTTCGGCGGCGCCACCAGCGCGTACCACGTCACGGAGGCAAATCCGGGTAAAGTCTCGGCGACGGACGGCACGTCGGGCAGCGCCGTCACGCGCTTTCCTGAAGCGACCGCGATGAGCTTGAGCTTGCCGGCTTTGACCAGCTGCATCGATACGCCGAGATTGTCGAACATGCTGTCGACGGCGCCGCCGGCGAGATCGTTAAGCGCCGGCGCCGAGCCGCGATAGGGCACGTTCTGCAGCTTCACCTTGGCCATCATCTGGAACAGCTCTGACGTCAGATGCGACGTGGTGCCGTTGCCTTGCGTCGCGGTCGTCACCTTGCCGGGATTGGCCTGTGCATAGGCGATGAAGTCCTTCACCGTTCCGGCGGCGATCTTGTCCGGATTGACCACCAGCGCGTTCGGCGTGCGGCCGATCACCGTGATCGGCACGAATTGCGTCGGATCGAAGTCGAGGTGCGGATAGAGATTTTGATTGATCACCAGCGGCGGCGGCGGCGACGACAGCAGCGTATAGCCGTCAGGATCGGCCTTGGCCGCGACTTCGGCGCCGACATTGCCGCCGGCACCGGTGCGGTTCTCGATGATCACCGACTGCCCCCATTTGCGCGACAGCCAATCGGCGATGATGCGCGGCATGACGTCGGCGGTGCCGCCGGCAGGGAAGGGGACTACGATTTTCACCGTGCGCGTTGGAAAATCCTGCGCCTGCGCCGGAAGGGCTATGGCGCCGAGCGCCAGCATCAAAGCTGGCAGCGTCCACCCGAGGCGCCGAGACAGTGCGGCGCGGTTTTTCGACATCATACTTTTGCTCGTGGGGGTCTTGGTAGGATCGCCGCGGAACTTAGCCAAACGGTGCCACTGCCGCCAGTGCGCGGCGCCGCGACATAGCGGCTTGCAGCGCTGCCATGCCGCGGCGCCGTTGCCGACGCGAACAGAGTTTTGCCCTAATGACCCCCTTTGGTTCGCCAGCTTAGGTGCCGGACAGCGGGGCTGTTCGGAAGGGTTTTTGGGGAATATGTCCGCCAGCCGCCTCATCGCGTTCTTGCTCCTCGGCCTGAGCGTCGCGGCCTGCACCGCCGACTCCGGTCCAAAGGAGGTCGGCGGCACGGCGGTCGGCGCCGTGACCGGCGGTGTGATCGGCAATGCCATCGGCGGCAGCGTCGGCAACCGGGCCGCCGGGACCGTGATCGGTGCCGCTATCGGCGGCTTGTTCGGCAACCGGATCGGCGCGGCGATGGATGACGAGGACAGGCGGCGCGCCTATGCGGCCCAAATGCAGGCGCTCGAAACCGGGCCGTCAGGCGCCCCGGTCGCCTGGCGCAATCCGGATTCCGGCCGTTACGGCAACGTCGTTCCCGGCCCCGCCTACCAGGCCAGCGGCGCCACCTGCAGGCAATATACCCACACGGTCTATGTCGACGGCACCCCGCAGAGCGCGCGCGGCACCGCCTGCCGCAACCCCGACGGCACCTGGACCACGCTCAACTGACCGTTGCCGGGCCTATCGCCTTGAAATCTGGGTGTTTTGCGTAACCCCTTCTTAAGCGCCCTACTAGTAGAAACGTTAACGGTGTGGCCTCGAGAGGCGGGTGCGATGACGAGCGACGGGCAATCCGTCGAACGGCTGCGGGAATATCTCCGCAACCTCAAGCCGGAAGCGCGGGCGCTGCTGATCGCGGAGCTCGAGCGCGCCCAATTGCGCGGCGACGACATGGCCGGCAGCGAGCTGGTGCTGGAGGAGTTGCGGCGCACCATCCGCATCGAGGCGCAGCGCGTGCCGCGCATCGGCGACGCGGCGCGCTTGTTCTTCATGCCGTTCGAGCCGTTCCTGATCGACGCGCCCGCCGACCACAAGCGCGTCGGCCGCATCGCGCGGCTTTCGCTCGAGCCGATCTGGGGCTGGATCGGCCGCGATCTCATGCCGGCCGAAGCCAAGGCGCTGACCGAGGACATCAATCGCGCGCTTCTCGCCGACGATAAGACCAAAGCCGATCAACTGGTCCGGGCGCTGCATGAGCGCACCATCCTGCGCACGCGGGAGACCCTTGCTACGGTCGGCACCGACGAGAAGGCGCAACGCCGGCTTGCCATCCAGGTCGGCACACCGCGGGCGACCGACGACGTCGCGACGCTCCTGCATGTGCTCGAAGTCCGCGACGTGCTTGCCGACCTGGCCAAGCGGTTGCCGAACTACGTCGTGCGCGCCTTCGAGCGCGAGGTGATCGAGCAGGCCAAGGTACATATCGATACCGCATGTGCGGCGAAGTCGCTCGGCGGCGACGCGGCGCGCAAGGCCGACGTCGTCCGCTACGGTCTCGTGCTGTTGATGAACGGACTTGTGGCGCCGTGGCAACTCATTCGTCTTGCCACCCGCGTCGCCGAGAGCGACGTTGCTGCGCGCGTTGCCGAAACGCCCTATGCGGTGGCGGTGACGATCGTGCTCAGTGAGATGGAAAGCACGGTCGGCGAGCTGCGCACCGCATTCAGAGCCGGCAAGCCGGTGACGTCGATGCTCAAGGAACTGCACGCCGCCGCGCGCGGGCTGCGCACGGAAATGGATATGTCCGTCGAGTCGGTCTGGAGCCGGCAACTGGCCGCGATCCGCAGCGACGTTTCCAACTTGCTCAAGTCCGAGATTGATGCGGCGCCCGGCCGGGTCCGCCGTCTCTTACGTCCACCGCCGGCCAAAGAGATCCGTCCCGGCTCGACGGTCGACAGCATCGAAGTGGACGACGTTCAGGCGCGGGTCGAATTCGTCAGCGCCTGCCGCAACTATGCGGGCGAGCTTGCGCTCAGCGAAGTCACGCTGCGCGCCTATTCGGAACTGACGCAATATCTGGAGACCGGCACCAAGGTGCTGCTCGACGCCTTGCGTCACGCCGAGGCTGCCGAGCGTCCGTTCCGGCAGTCGCAGGTCGACGCCGCGATCCGCTTGTGCCGATTATTGTTCGGCGCCGAATATGCCGAGCTGTTGAACAAGGCCGCCGACGTGGCCGCGCAGGCCGCGACCACCGAGCGCAAATCCATCCGCGCGTGACGCAGTGCGCAATTGCCGCGCCGGGGTTCCCATTGCGGCCACAGCCGCGCCGTGATGTAACGACGCGGCGCTCGGCGGCCGGCTTTAAGCCTGCATTGTTGTCGCTGAGACGACCTCGGCCTGCGGAAATGGCACCGAAGACCTGCTCATGATTCTGTGGATCATTTTCGCCTCGATGACCGCAGCGGCGATCCTTGCCGTGCTGTGGCCGCTTGGGCGGAAGGCCGCCGCCGGCCGCGGCGGCAACGACCTTGCGGTCTACCAGGATCAATTGGAGGAGATCGGCCGCGATCGCAGCGCTGGCCTGATCGGCCCGGCCGAAGCCGAGGCCGCGCGCGTCGAGGTCTCGCGCCGGTTGTTGGCCGCGGCCGATGTGGAGGCGACGGCGGCTCAGCCGACGGCGAGCGCGGCGCAGTCGCTGTGGCGGCGTCGCGCGGCGGCTATTGCGGTATTGGTCGTGCTGGCGCTGTTGCCGCTGTGCTTTTATCTCGTGCTCGGCTCGCCGAATGTTCCGGGGCAGCCGGCCTTCGCCCGCGCCAAGACCGTGCCGGGCGATCAGTCGATCGACGCGCTGGTCGGCCAAGTCGAAGCCCATCTGGCGAAAAGCCCCAATGACGGCAACGGCTGGGAGGTGATCGCCCCGATCTATCTGCGGCTCGGCCGCTTCGACGACGCGGTCATGGCGCGGCGCAAAGCGCTCACGCTCAACGGCGAGACCGGAACGCGCGATGCCGATCTCGGCGAGGCTTTGGTCGCCGCCGCCAACGGCGTCGTGACCGATGAGGCCAAACACGTTTTTGAAACCGCTGTGACGCGCGATCCGCACGAGGCCAAGGCGCGGTATTTTCTCGGCCTCGCCGACGAGCAGGACGGCAACCGCACGGCCGCCGCCGCACGCTGGCGCGCCATGCTCGAAGAGGCGCCGGCCGGTGCGCCGTGGGCCGGTTTCGTGCGCGCCGCGCTCGGCCGCGTCACCGGCGAGCCCGTTCCGCAAGCGGCGGGTCCGAGCGACGCGGACATCGCGGCCACGGCGAATATGAGTGACGAGCGGCGCGTCGAAATGATCCGCGGCATGGTCGGCCGCTTGTCCGATCGCCTGCACGCCCAGGGCGGCGACGTCGAAGGCTGGTTGCGCCTGGTGCGCGCCTATGCGGTACTCGGCGACCGCGACAAGGCCAAGGACGCAGCCGCCGACGCACGGCACGCGCTGGCGGATCATCCTGACGACATCAAGCGGGTCGACGATCTCGTCAAAGGTCTCGGGCTGGAAGGTTGACGGCAGCATCATGCAGCGGAGCCGGACATAAATGACACGCAAGCAACGACGCCTGGTTCTGATCGGCGGCGGGCTCGGCGTGCTGGCGGTCGCGGTGGCGCTGATGCTCAATGCGTTCCGCGATTCCATCGTGTTCTTTAGTTCGCCAAGCGACATTGCCGAAAAGCACATCGGGCCGGGCACCCGCATCCGGCTCGGCGGCCTGGTGAAGGACGGCAGCATCGTTCGCGGCAACGATCTGCGCGTCCGTTTTGAAGTCACCGACGGCAACAACGAGCTGCCGGTGAGCTATCAGGGCGTACTGCCCGATCTGTTCCGCGAAGGGCAGGGCGTCGTCGCCGAGGGCACGCTTGACGGCGGCGGTACGTTCAATGCCGATACCATTCTCGCCAAGCACGACGAGACCTACATGCCGAAGGAAGTCGCCGACGCCTTGAAGAAGTCGGGGCATTGGAAGGACGATTACTCGCAGCGCGCCGCGATGCCGGTGACGGGAGCGAACAAATGATTCCGGAGCTCGGCCATTATGCCTTGATGCTGGCGCTCGGCTTGGCGCTGATCCAGGGCATCATGCCGATCGTCGGCACGCGAACGAACGATCCGGTGCTGATGAGCATCGCCGCGCCGGTGGCGCTGGCGCAATTCGTCTTCGTCGCCATCGCGTTTTTGGCACTCGCCGAATGCTACGTCGCCTCCGACTTCTCGGTGCTCAATGTCTACGAGAATTCCAATTCGGCGATGCCGTTGATCTACCGGCTCACCAGCATCTGGGGCAACCACGAAGGCTCGATGATGCTGTGGGTTTCGATCCTGGCGTTCTTCGGCGCCTTGGTCGCGCTGTTCGGCACCAATCTGCCGGTGACACTGAAGGCCAATGCGCTCGCCGTGCAAGCCTGGATCGCCGCCGCCTTTCATCTGTTCATCCTCGTCACGTCGAACCCGTTCCTGCGCGTCGCCGATGCGCCGTTCGAGGGTCGCGATCTCAATCCGATCCTCCAGGACCCGGGCCTCGCGTTCCATCCGCCGATGCTCTACCTCGGCTACGTCGGCTTCTCGATCGCGTTCTCCTTCGCCATTGCCGCGCTCATTGAAGGCCGCATCGACGCCGCCTGGGCGCGCTGGGTGCGGCCGTGGGTGCTCGGCGCCTGGATGTGCCTGACGCTCGGCATCGCCGGCGGCTCGTACTGGGCCTATTACGAGCTCGGCTGGGGCGGCTTTTGGTTTTGGGATCCGGTCGAGAATGCGTCGCTGATGCCGTGGCTTGCCGGGACAGCGCTGCTGCATTCCGCCGTGGTGATGGAAAAGCGCGGTGCGCTCAAAATCTGGACCATCCTGCTCGCCATCATCGCATTCTCGCTGTCGCTGATCGGTACCTTCCTGGTGCGCTCGGGCGTGCTCACCTCGGTGCATGCTTTCGCCACCGATCCGACGCGCGGCATTTTCATTCTTGCCATTCTGATCGTCTTCATCGGCGGCGCGCTGGCGCTCTATGCCTGGCGCGCACCGTTGCTCAAACAGGGCGGCTTGTTCGCGCCGATCTCGCGCGAGGGCGCGCTGGTCTTCAACAATCTGTTCCTGACATCGGCCTGTGCGACCGTCTTCGTCGGCACGCTCTATCCGCTGGCGCTCGAAGCCCTGACCGGCGACAAAATTTCCGTCGGCCCGCCATTCTTCAACGCAACCTTCGGTCCGCTGTTCATTCCGTTGATGCTGGTGATGCCGTTCGGGCCGCTACTCGGCTGGAAGCGCGGCGATATCGTGGGCGCGGCACAACGCCTGCTCGCCGCCGCGATGCTTGCCGCCGTCGCCGTCGCCGCGGCATTTGCCATCGAGCACGGCGGCCCGGTGCTTGCGCCGTTCGGGGTCGGCATCGCGATATTCGTCATGGCCGGCGCGGTGACCGACATTGCCGAGCGCACCATGATCCTGCGGCTGCCGATGCGCACGACCTTGATGCGGGCGATCGGCCTGCCGCGCTCGGTATGGGGCACCGCCTTCGCCCATTTCGGCATCGGCATGTCGCTGCTCGGCATCGTCGCCGTCACCGCATGGGGCAGCGAACGCATTGCCGCGGTCAAGCCGGGCGAGACCATCGACATTTCCCATTACCGGCTGACCTTCGACGGCGTGTTCAACCGCCCTGGTCCGAACTACCGCGACGTCGTCGGCCACTTCACCGTGCGCCGCTTAAGCGGCGACGTGATCGGCGCCATGGAGCCGAGTCGCCGCACATTCCCGGCGCGCAACATGGCGACGACGGAAGCGGCGCTGATGTCGCGCGGCTTCAGCCAGCTTTATCTGTCGCTCGGCGACCCGAACCCGGACGGCACCATTCCGGTGCGGCTTTTCTTCAAGCCGCAGGTTCTGATGATCTGGGTCGGCGCCATCATCATGTTCTTTGGCGGCGGCCTGTCGCTGTCCGATCGGCGGTTGCGCGTCGGCGCGCCGCGGCCCGCGAAGGCCAAAACGGCGCTGCAGGCGGCGGAGTGAGCGTCGTGAAATATCTGCACGCGCTCCTGTTGTTGATCGCGCTGTTCGTGCCATCGGCGTTATGGGCCGTCGAGCCGGGCGAAATGCTGTCGGATCCGACTTTGGAAGCGCGCGCCCGCGCGCTGTCCAGGGAATTGCGCTGCATGGTGTGCCAGAACGAGTCGATCGACGATTCCGGCGCGCCGCTGGCCCATGATCTGCGCGTGCTGGTGCGCGACCGCATCAAGGCTGGCGACAGCGACGCCCAGGTGCTCGATTTCCTAGTCGCCCGTTACGGCGAATTCGTGCTGCTCAAGCCACGCCTGTCATGGCATACGGTCGCGCTGTGGGGCCTGCCGCCGGCCGTTCTGCTGGTCGGCGCGATGGTGATCCTGCTGGATTTACGACGTCGCCGCAGCGGGCAGATGGCGGGAGAACAGGCGAACCTGACCGCCGCCGAAGAAGCGCGTTTGGCGGAACTTTTGCGCGATCGTTCGGCCACGTAGCTCCGGCCTGTAAGTTTTGCTCATCTATTTTCTTTCCGAGCCGCGAAAACACCTGAAGTTGTTTGTTTAAGTATTTGATTTGTAGTCATAATTTTTCAAAACAAAACATTACAAAGTTTTAATCCCACCGACAGAAGCCGGTAAGGCTGGCAGTCCCATCCTGGGGTTCACATTGGGGCCGGGGCGCTATCCGTCGCATGGCGACGTATCGATTTGGAGACGGTAATGCACGGCAACAGGCCTCGTTTAATACTGTCGGCGCGGCGCTTGGCGCTGCTGGCAACCACGGTCGCCGGCTTTGGTGCGGCGGCGCTCGTTTTCGCGCCGCACGCGGATCTGTTCGACAGTTCGGCGCATGCGCAGAATCTCACCGACAAAGTCCAACAGCTTGCGCAACGGCCGGTCGGCTTTGCCGACATCGTGGAGAAGGTGAAGCCCGCGGTGATTTCGGTGCGCGTCAAGCTGGAGCGCCCGGCCAATGCAGGGCCTGGCGACGACGATCTGCCGTTCCCGCCCGGCTCGCCGTTCGAGCGGTTCTTCCGCAAGTTTGGCGGTCCCAATGGGCCGGGCGGCAAAGAGGTCGTCACCGGCCAGGGCTCGGGCTTCTTCATCTCCGCTGACGGCTACGCGGTGACCAACAATCACGTGGTGCAGAACGCCGAGACCGTCACGGTCACCGCTGATGACGGCAAGACTTATACGGCGAAAGTCATCGGCACCGACCCGCGCTCCGATCTGGCGCTGATCAAAGTCGAGGGCGCGAACTTTCCTTTCGTGAAATTGGCTGACACTTCACCACGGATCGGCGATTGGGTGCTCGCCGTGGGCAACCCGTTCGGCCTCGGCGGCACCGTGACCGCGGGCATCGTTTCCGCGCGCGGCCGCGATATCGGCGCCGGTCCCTATGACGATTTCATCCAGATCGACGCGCCGGTGAACAAGGGCAATTCCGGCGGCCCGACCTTTGACGTCGACGGCAACGTCATCGGCGTCAACACGGCGATCTTCTCGCCGTCCGGCGGTTCCGTCGGCATCGCCTTCGCCATTCCGGCAGACACCGTGAAAACCGTGGTCGCCCAGCTGCGCGACAAGGGCAGTGTGACTCGCGGATGGATCGGCGTGCAGATCCAGCCGCTCACGCCCGACCTCGCCGACAGCATGGGCTTGAAGCAGACCACCGGCGCGCTGGTGTCCGAGCCGCAGCCCGACGGCCCGGCGGTCAAGGCCGGCATCCAGAGCGGCGACGTCATCACCTCGGTTGACGGCGCGGCGATCCACGATGCGCGCGAACTGGCGCGGCGGATCGGCACCATGGCGCCGGGTGCCTCCGTCAAGCTCGCGCTGATCCATCAGGGCCAGGAAAAAACCGTGACGCTGACGCTCGGCACCTTGCCGAACGAGAAGCAGGCCGACGCCACGCCGCAGAACCAGCGCGAAGTGCCTGACAGCGACGTGCCGAAGCTCGGCCTGACGCTGGCGCCGGCCAGCAAGGTCCAGGGCAGCGACGGCAATGGCGTGGTAGTCACCGCGGTCGCCGATGGCGGCGTCGCCGCCGATCACGGCTTCCAGGTCGGCGACATTATTCTCGATGTGGGCGGCAAGACGGTATCGACGCCGGCTGACGTCCGCAAAAGTCTTGCCGATGCGCGCAAGGAGGGCAAACGCGCAGTCTTATTCCGGGTGAAGTCGAGCCAGGGCACCAAGTTCGTCGCCCTGCCGCTGGGCAACGCCTGAGGGATGGGGCGATCCGCTGGCATCCGTCGCCCCCGCTGGCGGGCGTACCCTGGGGACGGGCCGTAAGGCCCGTCCCCGCCGAATACCAACTCTGCCTCCCGGCATACGTCGCCCCCGCCGGAGTGGAGTGGGTAGAGGGGGTGGTGGGCACTGCTCGCCACCCCCTCACTATTTTGCAATATTAGCGAACGCACGGTGGCGCGGCCGATCGCCGCTCCGCGCTATGGTTTGCGCTTTGGATCGATATTGCCGAAAGCGCTTGAAACAATATGATTCGACGCGGGACGCCGGCCGGTAAGACTCCCTGACCCGGCAAGGCTCCCTGACCACGGCAGCACATCATGCGCCTTCTCATTATTGAGGACGATCGCGACGCGGCCGATTATCTGGTCAAGGCGTTCCGCGAGGTCGGCCACATCGCCGACCAAGCAACCGACGGCGAAGAGGGCCAGGCCCTGGCGCTCGACGGCCAATACGACGTGCTGATCATCGACCGCATGTTGCCCAAGCGCGACGGCCTATCCATCATCCACACCTTGCGCAGCAAGGCGGTGGAAACGCCGGTGCTCATCCTCTCGGCGCTCGGCCAGGTCGACGACCGGGTCAAAGGCTTGCGTACCGGCGGCGACGATTACCTGGCCAAGCCCTACGCCTTTTCCGAACTGTTGGCCCGCGTCGAGGCGCTGGCCCGACGGCCCGGCAAGCGCGGCGAGGAGACGGTCTATCGGGTCGGCGATCTCGAGCTCAATCGCCTGTCGCACGAAGTCAGCCGCGCCGGGCAGGAGCTGCAATTGCAGCCGCGCGAATTCCGGCTGCTGGAATATCTGATGCGGCACGCGGGGCAGGTCGTGACCCGCACGATGTTGCTGGAGAACGTCTGGGATTATCATTTCGACCCGCAGACCAACGTGATCGACGTGCACATTTCGCGTCTGCGGTCGAAGATCGACAAGGGCTTTGCGCAGCCGCTCTTACACACGGTGCGTGGCGCGGGTTACATGATCCGCGAAGGCACGCGCTGACGGCGCAGAACTTTTTCATCCTGCTCGCGGGATCACGGGAGATCACATGAGCGCGAACGATGCAGCACCTTTCCTCGCGGCGCGCGAATTTTTGCTGCGCCATCGCGAGGACTACACGACAGCCTACGGCGATTTCCGCTGGCCGAAGCTCGAGAGCTTCAACTGGGCGCTCGATTACTTCGATCCGATGGCGCGCGGCAATGAGCAGCCGGCGCTGTGGCTGGTCGACGAGGATACGGGCGAGACCAAGCTTTCCTTCGCCCAATTGAGCGAGCGCTCGAACCGTGTCGCCAATGCGCTGCGCGGCCTCGGCGTGCGTCGCGGCGACCGCATTCTGCTGATGCTCGGCAATGTCGTGCCGCTGTGGGAATGCATGCTGGCGGCGATGAAGCTCGGCGCCGTGATCGTGCCGGCGACCATGCTGCTCACCCGCAACGATCTTGCCGACCGTTTCGCCCGCGGCCGCGTCCGCCACGTCATCACCAGTTCCGACGTCGCCGCCAAATTCGCCGACCTGCCGGGCGACTATACGCGGATCGCCGTCGGCAGCGCCGTGCCGGGCTGGGTCGCTTACGAGAAAGCCTACGAGGCATCGGCCGATTTCACGCCCGACGGCGAGACGCAGGCGGACGATCCGATGCTGCTCTACTTTACGTCCGGCACCACGGCGACGCCCAAGCTGGTGCTGCACAGCCATCAGAGCTATCCGGTCGGGCATCTGTCGACCATCTACTGGATCGGGCTAAAACCCGGCGACATCCATCTCAATATCTCCTCGCCCGGCTGGGCCAAGCACGCCTGGAGCTGCTTCTTCTCGCCGTGGAGCGCGCAGGCGACGATCTTCATCGTCAACCAGCGCCGCTTCAACGCCAAGGGATTGCTCGACACCATCGCGCGCTGCGGCGTCACCACGTTCTGCGCGCCGCCGACGGTGTGGCGCATGCTGATCCAAGAGGATTTGAGCGCCTGGAAGGTGCCCATGCGCGAATTGATCGGCGCCGGCGAGCCGCTCAATCCGGAAGTCATCGAGCGGGTCAAGGCGGCGTGGGGCATCACCATCCGCGACGGCTACGGTCAGACCGAAACCACGGCGCTCATTGGCAATTCACCGGGCCAGACCGTGAAGCCGGGCTCCATGGGCCGGCCGCTGCCGGGCTATCGCGTGGCGCTGCTCGATGTGAATGACAAAGAGCAAAAGGAAGGCGAGATCTGCCTGGTGCTGGAGCCGCGGCCGACCGGACTGATGCAAGGCTATCAGGCCGACGACGGCGGCATCCGCCCGATGGACGGCGCCGTCTATCGCACCGGCGACGTCGCTTCGATCGACGACGATGGCTACCTGACCTATGTCGGCCGCGCCGACGATGTCTTCAAGTCGTCCGACTACCGCATCAGCCCATTCGAGCTCGAAAGCGTCCTGATCGAGCATCCGGCCGTCGCCGAAGCTGCCGTCGTGCCGTCGCCCGATCCGATGCGGCTCGCGGTGCCGAAAGCCTTTCTGGCGCTGGCGCCGGGTCATGCCGCGGACCGCGCTACGGCGCTGTCGATCTTCCAGCATTGCCGGGTGGCGCTCGCGCCATTCAAGCGGGTGCGGCGGCTCGAATTCGCCGAACTGCCGAAGACGATCTCCGGCAAGATCCGCCGCGTCGAATTGCGGCGGGCCGAAGCGGACAACCAGCGGGGTGGCAAACGCGCTTCCGCCGAGTTCTGGGAAGAGGATTTTTCCGAGAACGAAATCGGCAAGCGATCTGAAAGAACCTGACCCTTGACCGCACTCGGCAAGTTACTGCGCACCACGGCGTTCCAGCTGACGCTGGTCTATCTGGTGATCTTCATCGTCTTTGCGGCGTCGCTGCTCGGCTATTTCGCGCTCAACACGCGCCGTCTGATCACCGAGCAGATCACGACGACGGTCGACACCGAAATCGCCGGGCTGCGCGAGCAGTACACTCAAGGCGGCATCCGGCGCCTGGTCATCGTCGTCGACCTGCGCTCGCGCCGGCCGGGATCGAGCCTCTATCTGGTCACCACGGCGACGGGCGAAGGGCTTGCCGGCAATGTCGGCTCGCTGGAGCCCGGCGTGCTCGATCATCCGGGCTGGCTCGAGACCAATTACCGTCGCCTCGAGGCGCCGGAGGGCACCGATCACCGCGCGCTGGTGCAGGTGGTGCAACTGCCGGGCGGCTTCCGCCTTCTGGTCGGACGCGACCTCGAAGAACGCGAGCGACTATTCGGCATCATCGCCAATGCCGGGCAATGGTCGCTGGCGCTGGTCATCGTCTTGGGGCTTGCCGGCGGCTTCTTCGTCAGCCGGCGCGTGCTCAACCGCATCGAGGCCATGACCGGAACGGCGCAGACCATCATGGCCGGCGATCTCGCCGGCCGCCTGCCGGTTGCCGGCACCGGCGACGAGCTCGATCGCCTGGCCGAGCATCTCAACGCCATGCTCGAGCGTATCGAAGCGCTGATGCGCGGGCTGAAGGAAGTCTCCGACAACATCGCCCACGATCTCAAAACGCCGCTGACGCGGCTGCGCAACCGCTGCGAACAGGCGCTGCGGAGCGCGGCGGGCGTCAACGATTATCGCGCGGCGCTGGAATCCACCATCGCTGAATCGGACGATCTCATCCGCACCTTCGATGCGCTGTTGATGATCGCGCGCGCGGAGGCCGGCCAGTCGCGCGACAATATGACCGAATTCGACGCTGCCGAAATCGCCCGCGACGTCGGCGAGCTTTACGAGCCGCTGGCCGACGAGAAGGGGATTGCGCTCACGGTCGATGCGCCGGCTGCGGCGCCGGTGCGTGGCAATCGCGAACTGGTCAGCCAGGCACTGGCCAATCTCATCGACAACGCCATCAAATATGCCGGACCGAACGGCCAATTTAACGGCGCGCCGGCCGAGATCGTGGTCAAGGCCGGCAACGACGGCGAGCGCATTGCGCTTAGCGTCGCCGATCGCGGCCCGGGCATTGCCGAGGCCGACCGCGGCCGGGTGGTGGAACGCTTCGTGCGGCTCGAGCAGAGCCGCTCCGAGCCGGGCTCGGGATTGGGCTTGAGCCTCGCCGCTGCGGTGGCGCGGCTGCACGGCGGCGAATTGAAGCTCGAAGACAATCATCCCGGCCTGCGCACCACCATCGCGCTGCCGCGCGCCGGGCCCGTGGGGACTGCATGAGCCGGCCCCCGGTCAAAAAGCAGTCCGGGAAAAAACTTGACGAAGCGGCATTGATCCGGCGCCTCGCCGGCGCGTTGCCGTTATCGTCCGCGGCAGGAGCCGGGCGCGTCACAGCGTGGCTTGCCGAAATCAAAGCCAGCGCCACCGGGAAGGCGATTGCTTCGCTGACTGCCGAGCATCCCGCGCTGGCCGGTCTTTTGGCGAGCATTGCCGAAACCGCGCCCTATCTGTGGGACCTCATTCGCGCCGATCCGGCGGGCTTTGCAGGTCTTGTTACGAGCGATCCCGATAGCGCCCTTGCCGCGTTGCTCGCCAACGCGCAACGCAGTGCCGCGGCGGCGCGCACCCAGCCCGCGCTGATGCGCGTACTGCGCCGCATGAAGGCGCAAGCCGCGCTCCTCATCGCGTTGGCCGACATCGGCGGTGTCTGGCCGGTGGCGCGGGTGACGCGCGCGCTCACCGACATGGCGGACATGGCGCTTGGCGCCGCGGTCAATCATCTGCTTCGCGACGCCGTGCGCCGCGGCAAGCTCGTGTCCGGCGACAAGAGCCATCCAGAACAAAACTCCGGCTACATCGTGCTCGCCATGGGCAAGATGGGCGCCTATGAGCTGAATTTCTCCAGCGACATCGATTTGATGATTTTCTTCAATCCGGAGGTCGCCAAGCTGGCGCAAAACCTCGAGCCGGTCGGCTTTTACGTGCGGCTGACCCGCGACCTGGTGAAGCTTCTGCAGGAGCGCACGGCCGACGGCTACGTGTTCCGGGTCGATTTGCGGCTTCGCCCCGATCCGTCCTCGACCCAGATCGCGATCTCGACCGAGGCGGCGCTCGACTACTACGAGAGCCGGGGCCAGAACTGGGAGCGCGCCGCGCTGATCAAAGCGCGGCCGAGTGCCGGCGATCTTGCCGCCGGCGAAGCGCTCATGCGCGATCTCGCCCCGTTCATTTGGCGCAAATACCTCGACTACGCCACCGTCGCCGACGTGCACGCCATGAAGCAGCAGATCCACGCCTATCGCGGCCACGGTGAGATCGCGGTCGAGGGTCATAACATCAAGCTCGGCCGCGGCGGCATCCGCGAGGTCGAGTTTTTTGCCCAGACCCAGCAGCTCATCGCCGGCGGCCGCCACCGCGAACTGCGCGGCCGCGAGACGGTCGCCACGCTCGCGGCGCTGGCCGACGGCGGCTGGATCGATGCCGAGGCGCGCGATGCGCTCACCGCGGCCTACGACTTTTTGCGCCGCGTCGAGCATCGCCTGCAAATGATGGCCGACGAGCAAACCCACACCTTGCCGGCGGATGGCGTTGGACTTGGCGAATTCGCGCGCTTTCTTGGTTTCAAGGACCGCGACGATTTCGCCGACACCCTGCTGGTTCATCTGCACAAGGTCGAGCAGCACTACGTAAGACTGTTCGAGCGCGCGCCGGCCTTCCTCGCCCAGCAGCAAAACCTCTCGTTCGTCGGCACCGACGTCGAAGGCGACACGCTCGATCGGCTGGCGATGCTGGGTTTCCGGCAGCCGCAAGACGTTGCCGCCGCGGTGCGCCGCTGGCGGGCAGGGGAATACCGGGCGCTGCGCAGCGAGCAGGTGCGCAACAATGTCATCGAGCTCGTGCCATTGATCATCGAGCAATTCTCGCGCGCCGAAAATCCGGACGCCGCCTTCGCGACCTTCGATCGCTTCCTGGCCGGGCTGCGCTCCGGCGGTCTGTTCCTGCCGCTGTTGCGGCAGAACCCGGAGCTCATCCGTTTCATCGCCCTGATCCTCGGCGTCGCGCCGCGCTTCGCCGACATTCTGGCGCAGAGCCCGAATTTGATCGATCCGCTGATCGAGCCGAGTTTTTTCGGCGCGCTGCCCGACGAAACGCAGCTCGAAGCCGAGCTGGCGCGCCGGCTGGTCGAGACGCAAGGGCTACGAAGACGTGCTCGATGCCATCCGCCTGTTCGGCCAGGAGCACATGTTCCTGATCGGCGCGCGCATCCTGTCGGGCTCGGTGTCGGCCGAGCAGGCCGGCGAGGTTTTTGCGCGGCTTGCCGACGTGCTCATCCGCGCGGTGCACCGCAAGGTGGAGGAGGACTTCGCCGCCACATACGGCCGCATCCGCGGCCAGGAGACCGCGATCCTCGCGCTCGGCCGGCTCGGCGCCTGGGAGATGACGGCGAGCTCCGACCTCGACCTGATCGTGATCTACGATTTCGACCAGAACAATCCGAATTCCGACGGCAAGCGGCCGCTCTACGGCGCGCAATATTTCGCCCGGCTGACCCAGCGCCTGATCAGCGCGCTGACCGTGCACACCAATTACGGTGCGCTCTATCAGGTCGATATGCGGCTGCGGCCGTCTGGCCGCTCCGGTCCGCTGGCGACGCAGATCGGCGGCTTCGAAAGCTATCAGGAACGCGAGGCCTGGACCTGGGAGCACATGGCGCTCACGCGCGGGCGCGTCGTGTCGTCGCCGCAGCCTTTCGCCGCCCGCGTCGACGCGGTGATCCACAAAGTGCTCTGCCGGAAGCGCGACGCCCGCGCCATCGCCGCCGACGTCGTCGAGATGCGCGGCGCCATCGCCAAGGAAAAGGGCGATGCCAACCCTTGGGACCTCAAATATGCAGTCGGCGGCCTCGTCGACATCGAGTTCATCGCGCAATATCTGCAACTCGTGCACGCCGCGGCGCTGCCGGAAATTCTCGACACCTCGACGGCGCGCATGCTCGACAAGGCCGCGCGTCTCGGCGTGCTGGCGCCCGAAGACGCCGCGGTGTTGCGGCCGGCGGTACGGCTATTCCACGATCTCACCCAGGTGCTCCGCCTCTGTCTTCCCGGCACGCTCGACCCGAAATCGGCCGGCGCCGGCGTGCTCGCGCTGTTGGCGCGCGCCGCCGACCTGCCGGATTTCCCGGCGCTCGCGGCCTACGTCGCGGAAACCCAGCGTCAGGTGCGCGAATGTTTCGTGCGAATTTTGGGGAAGGCGCCGTGATTGGCCGTTAGGCCGCCGTTTCCGTCATTTCAACGCGCTGCGGCGTTACCGCCTCGATCGGCAACCGCACCACGACAGTGGTGCCCTTGCCGAGCCGCGAACTGATGCGCATGGCGCCGCCGTGCAGATCGATGAGCGATTTGGCGATGGCGAGGCCGAGGCCGGATCCCTGGTAGCGCTTGGTCAGCTGGCTTTCGACCTGCTCGAACGGCCGGCCGAGCTTGTGCAGCGCGTCTTTGGGGATGCCGATGCCGGTGTCTTCGATGGCGATGGTGACTTTGCCGGCCCGCATATGGCCGCGCACGGTCACCGAGCCGCCGTCCGGCGTGAATTTCACGGCATTGGAGAGAAGGTTCAGTCCGATCTGCTTCATCGCGCGGTGGTCGGCCCTGAAATGGATCGCGGGATCGACGTGCGATTCCAGTTTGAGATGTTTCTCGTTGGCGCGCTGCCACACCACGCGCAGGCAGTCGGCGAGAACCGAATCGAGATCGACCTCTTCGGGCGCCAGCCGGATGCCGCCGGCCTCGATCTTCGACATGTCGAGGATGTCGTTGATGACCTCGAGCAGATACTGGCCGCTTTCGCGGATATCGCGGGAATATTCGCTGTATTTGTCCGCGCCCAGCGGGCCGAACATGGCGGCTTCCATGATCTCGGAGAAGCCGATGATGGCATTGAGCGGCGTGCGCAGCTCGTGGCTCATATTGGCGAGGAATTTCGATTTGGCCTGGTTGGCCTCTTCGGCGCGGGTCTTTTCCTCGGCGTATTTTCCGGCGAGGTCGGCGAGCTGATCGGTTTGCAGTTGCAGCGCTTCCTGCGACTTGCGCAGGTCGCTGATGGTCGCGGCCTGGCGCTTTTCGCCCTCGACCAGCTTCTGCTCGTGCAACTTGATCTTCGTAATATCGGTGCCGACCGAAACGTAGCCGCCGTCTTTGGTGCGCCGTTCGCTGATATGCATCCAGCGGCCGTCGTCGAGCCGGACTTCGAACGTGCCGGCGCCGGGGGGCTGGATATCGTCGGGCGCCACCGTGGTGCGCAGGATCGGCTTTTTGCCGGCGGCGACGACGCTCTCGTAGCGCGCGCCGACCTGCACCGCCGCGTCGGGCAGGTGATGCAGTTCCTGAAAGTTCGAATTGCACAGCACCAGGCGATTGTCGGCGTCCCACAGCACGAAGGCTTCCGGGATGGTCTCGATGGCGTCGCGCAGCCGCAAGTCGGCCGCCATGGTGCGCTCGACCAGGGTTTTCTGCTCGGTGATGTCGACGGCGATGCCGATCAGATGCAGGCCGGTTTCGCCCTCCTGGCGCGCCAATTCGCAGCGCGCCCGCAGCCACAGCCAGCGGCCGTCGGCGTGGCGCATGCGGAACGCATGGTCGATCGACTGGACCTTGGAATCGGCGACCTGGGTGGCGAGCTCGTAGAGATTGATATCGTCCTTGTGCACCAGCGCGCTGACTTCGCCGAAGGTGAGCAAATCGTCCTTCGGCGGCAGCCCCAAGATGTCGAACATCGAATGCGACCAGAACACCCGGCCGCGCGCCAGGTCCCAGTCCCACAGCCCGCAGCGGCCGCGGTTGAGCGCGGTGTCGATGCGATAGCGCACGGTGTCGTGGATCAAATCCGCCTCGCGCGCCCGCGTCGCCTGCCAGTGGAAGGCAAAGCCGAGGATGAGGACGACGAAGCCGGTGGTGGCGGAGAGCGTGACGGTCAGCGCCGTGGTCGAGCGCCAGCTGGCGAGCGCCTCGCTGCGCGGCTGCACGACGGCAAGGAAGCCGATCGGATTGCGCAGCGCCCGCATGGTGGCGAACACGGCGTCGCCGTCCGGCGACGTGTTTTCCGTCGTGCCGGTCGTGTTGGCGGTGGGCAACGGCTGCGTGGGCCCGAGCACGTCGAGGATATGGCGTCCCAGCATCGACGGATCTTTCGGCACGCTGGCAATGATCGCGCCGTCGACGTCGGCGACCAGGATGCTGCGGCCGGCGCCGGCAGCCCAAACCGGCAGCGCGCGCGTCAGCGCTTCGGAAGTGCGCGGCAGCGTCGGCTTGCCGTCGCGTGCGGTGCGATCGAGCGCCGCGGCAAGATGATCGGCCAGCGCCTCGCTGGTGCGAATGGAATCGACAATGACCTGGCGGCGATGTTCGAGCACTTGCACCGCGGCGCCGATGCAGATCGTCAGCATGAAGGCGACGATGAGAACCGGAACGGCGCGGCGGAGCACCGGCTCGGCGGTGAGAAGGCGCCGATACGCGGGGTTGGCAATCGATTGTGCCAGCCCCTTGATCGAATCCGATCGTAGAGACGCACTCGCCGTTTCGGCGCGCGCCATGCCTGCCTCCGTTTCGGACGATCCCCTAGACCCGGTTCGGAGGTATGTGCCGCATCGCCCCCGAATCAGTCCATTTGAATCGACGCGAATCGATTTGTCGAGAGTCGTGAGTCAATATTTTTTTAACTTTTGTCCCACGCTTTTTCGCGCGCGTCGATCGAAGCAAAAAAATCTTGCGCGCAGAGTCACTTGCGCGGCGATGCTGCGATCTCGACGCAGCGTCTACTGCTTCTTCAAGGTGTAGACGTAGTCGTCGAGACCGACTTCGGCGGTGGTTTGATCGACGAAATGCCAGTCGATGTTCCGCGCCGACTACGCTCGCTCGGCCCACACCGGCGCGCGGCCCATGAGCAACGGACCGTAAACCGCCGCAAAGCCGCCGAAGGCCAGGACCCAGGCGAACGCGGCAATGTGGAGTAGCGCACTCGACGGCTCGAAAGCCGCGAAAATGCGCGCCAGTGCGGCGACGAGCGCGCAGAGATAGATCAATTGCGTCGGCCGCGATGCGACAAGCTTGCATCCGGTATGAGCCAGGCTTGCGCGCGTCATGACCGCCAGCGTCATCAGGCCCGCGGCTCCGGCCATCCAGGCGTGGAGGCCGGCGCTGATCGGCCAATCGGCGAGGCCGCAGGATTGCCGCGCCCAACAGCAGGAAGCCGATCGGGACGAAGGCGTAGGCGACATGGAGTACCAGGACGAGACGGTCGGCGAGCGTGCGATCGCCCGCCCAGCGCAGCAAGCGAACTGCCTGCAGCAGTCCCGCGATGATCAACATCGCGCCGGAGATGCTGGATTGCGGGAATACGATCCACGAAACGAGCGCGAGCACACTGCTGCCTATCGCGACCGCGTCGAACCGCGAAAACGATACAGGAAGCCGGCCGGGATTGTTCCGCGTCAGCCAATTGTGGGTGAAGCTCGGCACGATACGTCCGCCGACCAACGAGATGAGCGCGACGATTGCCGCAATACCAAGACGGGCGCCGTATTCGGCGCTGCCGTACCGGATGGCTTCCAGATGAAAAGCGACATTGCCGGCGATCAATATGCCGAGCAGGACGAGAATGCGGAGATTGCGTTTGTTGTTGCCGGCGACGATCTCGCGCGTGACCGCAGCCGCCAACAGCACCAGGAAGGCGACGTCGATCGCCGCGGCGAGCCACGCGCCCCAAATGGCGGAGCCGAGAATCGCCACGCGGCCCATGAGCCACAGCGCAAAAAGGCCGGCCAACGGATAGCCGTTGATCGGCAGCCGTCCGGTCCAATTGGGAATTGCGGTGAGCAGAAAGCCGGCGCTCACCGCGCCGACATAGCCGTAGATCATCTCATGGATGTGCCAGTCGAGTGGGTCGAATGCGGTCGGCAACGACATTTCGCCGAAATATTGCGGCAGCCACAACAGGACGCCGAGCGCGGCCCACAAGGCGCCGCCGAGGAAGAACGGCCGAAAGCCGTAGGAAAATATCGACGGCCCCACATAATCGAGACGGCGTCGAAGTGCGGCCGGCATGCTCATCGGACATCTCGCACGGCAGCGTTACGCGACTGCCGATCTGGTGAGGAAGCGGACGTAAGTGCCCCATCCCAGGCATCACCTGGCCATTATAGATCTCGGGATTCGGCGGACCTTCAACGCTCAGGATACCGACCAGTCCGCGCTCCATTCTCGCCAGCGCGTGATCGACTATGGTGTAGTTGCCCGGCACCTTGGTCTTGAACTCGGTGATGACGGCGCCGCCGGGTGCAACGCTCACAGTCTGAATGCCTTCGAGCGGCGGCGATAGCACGCCGCCAAGCGCATAGACCCGGTCGAAGATCTCGCCGATGACGTGGAATGACGACGTAAAATTCGGGCCGCCGACGCCGAAGAAGATGCGCACCGTTTCGCCGACCTTGGCCCGCAACGGATGTAATTTCGTCAACGCACCGACGGAACCATTGAAGACGAAATACTCCGGGTGCTCGCTCAACAATTTCTCGACGCTGAATTCCGCGCTGCCGTGCTGCCCGTAGGGCACGTCGGTATAGATTTCTCCCTGCATGACGTAGAACTCGCGGTCGACTTTCGGCAATCCATCCTCGGGCTCCACCAGGATGAGACCGTACATGCCGTTGGCGATATGTTCGGAAACCATCGGTGTCGCGCAGTGATAGACATAAAGGCCCGGCACCAGCGCTTTCCAGGTCATGGATTTTTCTTTCCCTGGCTCGACCTGAAGCGCGGCGGCGCCGCCGCCCGGTCCGGTCGTCGCGTGGAAGTCGACCGAATGGATCATCGCGCTGTCGGCTGAATTCTTTAGATGAATGTCGATAGTATCGCCGACTCTGACGCGGATGAACGGGCCGGGTACCTTGCCGTTGAAGGTCCAGTAGCCGAACGTGGTGCTCTCGGCCAGCCGTCCCTCGACTTCCACGCTGACGAGATCGACGCGGACCGTCTGCGGGTCGCGCTTGCCGATCGGCGGCGGCAAGTCGGTCGGTTCGCGCGAAATATCCGCCTCGACGACCGTCTGTGGTGCCGGCCGCGGCGTGACAACGAGCTGGCCTTGCATACCAGCCTGTTGATGGCCGGGGACGCTGCAGAAATAGATGAAATCGCCGGTCTTGTCGGCACGGAAGGCAATCGTCGTGCTTGCTCCCTTTCCGGTCACGCGTGGTGACCTCGCGCTCTGATCGGGAAAGACGATGTCGTGCTCGGCGCCTTCGCCGTTTATCAGTGTGAGCTCGACGACTTGTCCCTCGGCGGCGGTCAAGACCGGATTCGCTTTGCCGTCGATTGCGCCGCCGACGCCGATATAGACCATGCGGCCCTCTGCGATGCCGGATCGCAAGGTGTATTTGACGTCCAAGAGGTAGCCGCTATCGGCGCTGGGCGTGCCTTGCGGAGGTTGATTTGTGGCTGCGGCCGGCTGTTGCGGCACGGCGGCGGCGGGCGCGGCAGCCGCTGCGGCCGCGGGGGCCGTAGTGCCGGAACCGGCAAAGAAGGCGATGACATCTGCGCGGTCGTTGTCGGTTTTGAGGCCTGGGAACGGCATCTTGTTGCCGGGAACGAACTTCTGCGGATCGCTCAAATAAGCGTCCAGCGACTTGGCATCCCAAACGATGTTGGCCTGCTTCATCGCCGGCGAGTAGCTGTAGCCGGGGTCGGATCCCGCCTTGCGGCCGAGAATACCGGCGAGCGAAGGACCAAGGATGGTCTTGCCGGGCTCCATTGAGTGGCACGCCTGGCATTTTCTGAACACTAGTCGCCCTGCGGCGGCGTCGCCACCGTTGATCGGCGCGGCAATGGGTGCCTGCTGTGGGGCAGCGGCGGTGTCCGTGGCTTGTGCCAT
Organism: uncultured Alphaproteobacteria bacterium; assembly: GCA_963821175.1. GTDB lineage: Bacteria > Pseudomonadota > Alphaproteobacteria > Rhizobiales > Xanthobacteraceae > BOG-931. The sequence continues at coordinate 15,241 of CAWGCU010000006.1, read as the reverse complement.
GCCATGGTCGTGAGCTTGGGCGGCGGCGGCCTCTGACGAGGGTTGCCGAGCGGTCGTGCTTGCGGGCGGGACGAACGCGGGAACTGCGCTCGGCGCCGGCTGCGAAGCACGCGCGGCTATTTCAGGCCCAGCAGATTGCTGCTGCTGCGCTGCCGCAGCAGGTGCAGATGCCGGTGGAGAACTCCAATGCGAGGCGAGAAAAAGACCTCCTGCGATCAGGCATGCGCCGATTCCAACGATGTACCATTCGCCCAATTTTGTGCGGATTGTCGGCCACATTCGATCACTCCCCGGAAGAGCCGACTTGGCTCGGACTGAACTACCTACATGGGCCAGCTCAGAACAATCGGGAAGATACGAACGTCCGCCGCGTCAAACATTGGTGCAGGTCAACAAGATCAATAGTCGAAAGCAATCACACGATAGGAAAATCAACTATCGGCGAGCGTGCGGGCGACGATGTCGTGAACGTCGCTGGACAGATTGGCCGTCGCCGCAACGCGCCGCAATGTGGTCTCCGCGCGCTGCCGCCGCCGCACCTCGAGCGCACGCCAGGAGCGGAATGCGCCCATGATGCGGGCGGCGACCTGCGGGTTCTTCGGGTCGAGCTTGAGCACGGTATCGGCGACGAAATCGTAGCCAGCGCCGTCGAGGCGATTGAACTGGGTGTGATTGGCTTGCGCGAAGGCGCCGATCAGCGCGCGCACCCGGTTCGGATTGGCCATGGAGAAGGCCGGATGGCCGGTCAAAGCGCGCACGCGGTCGAGCGTCGCCGGCTCCGGGATGATCGCTTGCAGCGCCAGCCATTTGTCGATGATCAGCGGATCGTCGGCATAGCGCCGGTAGAAATCGTCGAGCGCGGTGGTGCGCTCCGGCCGGTCATGCTGCACCAGCGTCTCCAGCGCCGCCATGCGATCGGTCATATTGTCGGCGCTGCTATATTGGGCAACCGCGCGGGCGATCGCGGCGCCGTCTTGCGTCGCCGTCATAAGATCGAGGCAGACATTCTTGAGCGCGCGCCGCCCGGCGCTTTTGGCATCCGGGCTGTAATGGCCGCCGGTATTCAGCCGCTCGTAAGTGCTCGACAGCGCGGCGGCGTGTCGCGTGCCGATGGCGACGCGCAGCTTTCGGCGCGCGGCAAAGATTGCGTCGGGATCGACGTCGTGGCCGATCTCGCGGGCGATATCGGCATCGCTCGGCGGCACCAGATTGAGCGCGATGAAAGCAGGCTCGAGCTTGTCGTTGACGAGGATCGCGCCGAGCGCCGCCATCAAACCATCGTCATCGTGCGCCGACGCGCCGTTGTGCAGCGCCGCGACATTCGACTTCAAAAGCGACATTGCCAGCGTTTGCACCGCCTGCCAGCGGTTGAACGGATCGGAATCGTGGGCGGCGAGGAAGCGCAGATCTTCGGCTTCGATCGGCAGCGACAATTTGATCGGCGCGGAGAAGCCGCGGTTGATCGATGGGACCGGCCGTTCCGCGACTTCGCTGAAGACGAAGGTCTGGCTCGGCTGCCGCAACTCGATCACGCCGCGGGACAGCGGGCGGCCGTCCAGCGTGAGCGGCAGATCGGCGCCGGCCTTGCCGACGAGGCCGACGGCGAGCGGGATCACCATCGGTTGTTTGCTCGGCTGGTTCGGCGTCGGCGGTATGGTTTGCGTGACGTCGAGCCGGTAGGTTTTGGCGCGCGCGTCGTAATGCGGCGCGATCTTGATCTCCGGCGTGCCGGCCTGCGAATACCAGCGCATGAATTGTGAGAAAAAATCTCGGCCGCTCGCGTCGGCAAAACACTGTACGAACTGCTCCACGGTGGCGGCATGGCCGTCATGACGCGTGAAATAAAGGTCCATGCCCTTGCGGAACAGATCCGGCCCGAGCAGCGCCTTGATCATGCGCACCACTTCGGCGCCTTTGTCGTAGACGGTGCTCGTGTAGAAGTTGTTGATCTCGTGATAGATTTCCGGCCGCACCGGGTGGGCGAGGGGGCCTGAATCCTCGACGAATTGGTGCGCGCGCAGGCCGCGCACGTCGCCGATGCGCTCGACCGCGCGCGAGCGCTGGTCGGCGGAAAATTCCTGGTCGCGAAAAACCGTCAGCCCTTCCTTCAGGCAAAGCTGAAACCAGTCGCGGCAGGTGATGCGGTCGCCGGTCCAGTTGTGGAAATATTCGTGCGCGATGATTGCCTCGATGTTGGCATAGTCGCCGTCGGTGGCGCTCTCCGGCGAGGCCAGCACATATTTGTCGTTGAAGATGTTGAGGCCCTTGTTCTCCATGGCACCCATATTGAACGCCGACACCGCGACGATCATGAAAATATCGAGATCGTATTCGCGGCCGAAAACCTCCTCGTCCCAGCGCATGGCGCGCTTGAGGCTGTCCATGGCGAAGCCGCAGCGGTCCTCCTTGCCCGGCTCGACATAGATGTGCAGCGCCACCTTGCGGCCGGACATGGTCGTGAAACTGTCGGAGACCTGCGCCAGCCGGCCGCCGACCAGCGCGAACAGATACGACGGCTTCGGAAACGGATCGTGCCACACCGCGAAATGCCGCGCGGTGCCCGGCACGTCGCCAAGCGCCGTCAGATTGCCGTTGGCGAGCAGCAGCGGCGCTTCGCCTTTGTCGGCTTCGATGCGCGTGGTGTAGACCGCCATCACGTCGGGGCGGTCGAGGAAATAGGTGATGCGGCGAAAACCCTCGGGCTCGCACTGGGTGCAATAGGTCGTACCGGCGCGATAGAGGCCCATGAGCTGGGTGTTGTTGGTCGGATCGACGATGGTCTCGATCTCGAGCTCGAACGGCCGGTTCGGCGGCTGCGCGATGGTGAGCTTGTCGGGGGTGGCGACAAAGTTTTCCGCCGGCAGCGGCTTGCCGTCGAGCGTGAGCGATTTGAGCTTCAGCTCGTCACCGTCGAGCACGAGCGGCGCCGGCGTGCCGGCGCTGTTGGGCTTGAACTTAATCTTGGCGCGGACCGTCGTCGCGGTGGGATGGAGCGAAACGTCAAGATCGACGGTTTCGATCAGCCAATCAGGCGGGCGGTAATCCTGCAGACGGATGGGGCGGTGTTCTTCGGTGCGCATGATGGCCTCGATGTAGGAGTTTTGTGGCCGAATTGAAAGTAACCAATTATTGCCGCGGCTCGGCGTGGCCGATGACGCGCCGAATTAAGGGAAAGCGCCGGCGCAGCCTCCGTTCCAGCGCATCGACCGCGTCGTGCACGGCGCCGACCGAGAGCGCCGGATCGACCTGGCAGTGGAAATTGACGATCTCGCCGTCTTTAGTCTCGCGTACGCGCACGTCGTGCACTTCGCCGAGTTCGGCGATCTCGGCGGCGAGCGCGGCGAGCGCCTCGCGCACCTCGGCGATACGCGCGGCTGAAGCGTCGCGGCCAGGCAGAACGTCGGCGGGCAGCGGCTCGATATGGGTCTCGACTTCGACGTCGGGCCCGAGTTCCTCGCGCATCGCTTCTTCAAGGCCGCTCGCCACTTCGTGCGCGGCGTTAAGCGCCATGGCGCCTTCGACTTCGAGATCCACCGATACCGCGAGCCGGCCCTCGATCGCCTGCACGGCGACGTGGTGAATGGCGAGCCCGCGATTGCGCGCGATCATCATCACCCGTTCGCGCACCGTCTCGTCGTCGAGCGCGCGCGGCTCGGTGGTGATGGTGACCTCGGCCCGGGGCAGTTCGGCGCGGACGGCGCCGGTCAGCCGGTCCTTGATGGCTGAGACGCGGTCGAGCGGCAGCGTGCGGCTGACGCCGACCGCGAGATCGACGAACAGCACCGCGCCGGCCGGCCGCGCCCGCACCTGTTCGACGCTGACGACACCGGGCACTTGCCGCGCGATCGCGGCAACACGCTCGCTGACGCCTTCCGGCGCCGTGTCGGTCAAGGTATCGATGGTGCGGCGGCCGAGCCGGTAGCCGGCGACGCAGATGAAAACCGCGACCACGATCGCCGCCGTGGCATCGGCCCACGCATAGCCGAGCGCGACGCCTCCAAGCCCGATCAGCACCGCGACCGACGACCACATGTCGGAGCCGAAGTGCAGCGCGTCGGCTTCGAGCGCCTCGCTGGAGGTTTCCTTGGCGACGCGGCGCAGCGTGCGGGCGCGGAAAAAATCGACCACGATGGAGCAGGCGATGATGGCGAAGGCCGCGACAGTTGCTTCGACGGCATGCGCCTGCGCGTCGATCAGCCGCCGCGCCGCCTCCCAGATCACGATGGCCGAGAGCAGGAATAACAGCGCCGTTTCGGCCAGTGCAGTGACGCTCTCGACCTTGCCGTGACCGTATTGGTGTTCCTTGTCGGCCGGCTTGCCGGAGAGCCGCACCGCAAAATAGGTCAATACCGTCGCCGAGAGATCGATCAACGAATGGCCGGCCTCGGACAGGATCGCCAGCGAGCCGGTCAGCAGTCCGACGGCAGCCTTCGCCGCCGCAAGCCCTGCCGAGGCGGCAATCGATCCGAGCGCGACCCTTTCCTTGACGTTCATCGGCAGCCTCTTGCCGGCACGGGTTAACGGCCGCCATCGGGGGCGTCAATGCGTGGGCTTTATCGCATAGCCTGTCGATTTTGCCACGCCGCCAAACTAGAATGGCAGCAACGAAATTTGGTTTCCGCAGGAAATGCACCATGAATCTCGCCATCAGACAGCTGCATCCGCTTTTTGCCGCCGAGGTCAGAGGCGCCGATCTCAGCCGCGACGTCGATCTTGCGACGCGTAGCGCGATCGAGCAGGCAATGGACCAATATGCGGTCTGCGTGCTGCCGCAACAAAACATCGGCGACGAGCGGCAGGTCGCGTTCTCGCGGCTCTACGGGCCGCTGGAAAATGCGTCCGCGGTCGTGCACCAGCGCAAGGCGGGCGTGATGGGGCTGCGGGTAAAGCTTCCGGAAATCTTCGACATCTCCAATTTGGACGAAAACGGCAATCTTCTCGCCAACGACGATGCACGCTGGCAGTACCGCCAGGCCAACGAGCTGTGGCACAGCGACAGTTCGTTCCGGCAAAAATCCGCGACCTGGTCGCTGCTGCATGCGCGCGTCATTCCACCGAGCGGCGGCGATACTTACTTTGCCGACACCCGCGCAGCCTACGATGCTTTGCCCGATGCGATGAAGAAAAAGCTCGAAGGTTTGCAAGCCGAGCATTCGATCTGGTATTCGCGCGGCCTGCGCGGCGGCTATGTGCCGACCGAGGCGGAGCGCGCGGCGCGGCCGCCGGCGCACCATCCGCTGGTGCGGCGGCACCGGGGCTCCGGGCGCAAGGCGCTGTTCATCGCTTCCCACGCCTCCCACATCATCGGCTGGCCGGCCGACGAGGGCAGGGCGCTGCTCGACGAATTGCTCGCCTTCGCCACCCAGGAGCGTTTCGTCTATGTGCACAAATGGCGGGTCGGCGATCTGGTGATCTGGGACAATCGCTGCACCTTGCACCGCGCCACGCCGTTTCCGTCGAACGACCACAAGCGCGAAATGCGCCGCACCACGGTTGTCGATACGCAGGCTGAAGCGGCGGCCGCTTCGTAGTCGTGCCTGGCTGCCGGGCGCCGTTCAATTGACCGGGATATTGGCGTCCTTCATCACTTTGCTCCAGACCACGATGTCGTTCTTGATCTGGCTTTCAAATGCCGCCGACGTGCTGCCGACCGGCTGGAAGCTCAATTTGTCCAGCGTCGCCTTGAAGTCGGGCAATTGCACGATCTCGGCGATCTGTTTTTGCAGGAGCGCGATGATCTCCGGCGGTGTCCCGATCGGCGCCACCATGCCGTTGATCAGGTCGGCCTCCTGGTCCGTGATGCCGGCTTCACGCAAGGTCGGAATTTGCGGGAAAGCCGGCGTCCGCGCTGGGCTGGTCACGGCGAGCGCCCGCAATTTGTCCGCGCTCAAATACGGCGCGATAGGCGGCAGCGCGAGAAAGATGATCTGGGTGTCACCCGCCAGCGTCGAATTGACCGCAGGCGCGGCGCCGTTGAAGGGCACGCGCACCAGGCCGTCGAGCTTCAGAGCGAGCTTGAACAGGCGCTCCGAGGTCAGTTGGCCGAAACCGATGCCGATGGCGGCGTAGTTGTATTTTTCCGGCGCGGCCTTGATGAGGTCGACCAGCTCTTTCATGGTTTTGGCCGGCACCGACGGATTGACCGCCACCACCTGCGGCGAGGTGGCGATGATGGTGACGGGCGAGAAATTCTTCACCGGATCGTACGGCAAATTGGTATTCGTCACCGAAGCGACGGCAAAATCGTTGGTCGAGACGAGCAGCGTGTAACCGTCCGGCGCGGCGTGCGCGACCTGACCGGCGCCGACGGCACCGCTGGCGCCCGCCACGTTTTCCACGAAGAACGATTGTCCAAGCCGCTCGCCAAGTTTTTGCGCCACCAGCCGCGCGATCAGGTCGGTCGGGCCGCCCGCCGGATAAGGAACGACGATGCGCACTTGCCGCGTCGGGTAGGGGTTCGCCGATTGGCCGTAGCAAACGCCGGCAGCCAGCAGCATTGCGGCGACGATACTCAAAAACAGTCCGCGTCTCATGGTGTGCTCCTCCCGGCCTGCCCTTTGTGCAACAACGGGCATTCGCCTGACACTCTAGTGGATGGAATTTAACACTTGGTGCCCACGCCTGACAGCGGCGATGATTTTGTCTGGATCTGCAGTCCAGGTGAAGGGTTTGGGATCATGGTTGGTCTGCGCGACGAAGCGGTTGATGGTGGCTTGGAGATCGACCACACATCGGAAGACACCGCGCTTGAGGCGCTGCTTGGCGAGTTTGGCGAAGAACCCCTCGACTGCGTTGAGCCACGAGCACGAGGTGGGCGTGAAGTGGAAGGCGAAGCGCGGGTGCCGGTTGAGCCATTGACGCACCTTCGGATGCTTGTGGACGGCGTAGTTGTCGAGGATCACGTGCACAAACTTTCTGGCCGGCACCTGAGCCTCAATAGCATTCAGGAAGCGAATGAACTCCTGGTGACGATGGCGCTGCATACATCGGCCAATGACCTTTCCTTCGAGCACGTCGAGAGCAGCGAACAGCGTCGTTGTTCCGTGGCGCTTGTAGTCATGGGTCATCGTGCCGGCGCGGCCTTTCTTCATCGGCAGGCCGGGCTGGGTGCGGTCGAGGGCCTGGATTTGCGACTTTTCATCGACCGAGAGCACGATGGCATGGGCGGGCGGATCGACATAGAGCCCGACAACATCGCGCAGCTTGTCGATGAACTTAGGGTCGTTGGAGAGCTTGAACTGCTGGACCCGGTGCGGCTGCAGACCATGCGCGCGCCAGATGCGTTGGACGGAGCTTGGGCTGATACCGACTACTTTCGCCATCATGGTAGCGGTCCAATGGGTCGCCTCGGCGGGCGGATCGGTGTGGGTGAGCGTCACGACACGCTCAGCGATACCCGACCCAAGTGGCGGGATGCGCGACGGCCGCGTCTTATCGCGCAGCAGGGCGTCGTAACCGGCCTGCATGAAGCGTTCCTGCCAGCGCCACACACAGGTTTTCGACTTGCCGGTCTGGCGCATGATCTCATTGGTGCCGACGCCGACAGCACTCAATAGGACAATCTCAGCTCGCCAGACATGCTTATGCGGTGCATTGCGATCTCGCGCGAGAGTGACCAAGCGGCGGCGATCAGCGGGCTTTAGAGTGATGGAAATTCCGGTTCGCATGCGTCAGACTTGCACGTATCGAGTCCGCCGGGAATCCCCTCGGGGATTCAAATGTCAGGTTTGATCCACTAGCTTTCGGTTTTGCCCGCGGAAAGCGCACCGTCGAGGCAGGGTGGCTTTTTCGCCCCGTGCTGGTAAAAAGCCCGCAAATCCGGGGAACATCGAAACTTGAAACTGGACCGCAAATTCTCCGTCGCCCCGATGATGGAGAGCGAGAACTCCTGGCGAAAAGCTTTTAGTCTCTGAGGGTTGGAGGAGGGCATTTTCTAGCGGTAGTACCGCTCGTGGTACTTGGTGGCACGCGTGATGCGGCGCTGGCTGCGAGAGTGCGCTGTGCGGTGTGACATGGCCGAAAGAAGGACGAGTTGGTGTCGCGGAGTAGGTGTGTCCGACAAACTCCTTCTCTGTCTGAAAAGCGTGCCGCAACGACTCCAAAAAACCGCGCTCGATGTCCGCTATGCATCCGAAAGCGACTGTTTGCTGCAACGCCGCGAAGTGACGCGATGGGCCATTAACGACCAAATTGCGATGCAGCAAATGGTGCTCTATTCGATCACCTCGTCGGCGCGTGCCAATAAGGTCGGCGGGACGTCGATACCGAGCGAACGTGCAGTTTGCAGATTGATGGTGAATTCGAATTTGGTTGATTGCAAAACAGGTAAGTCGGCGGCCTTGGTGCCTTTGAGGATGCTGCCGGTATACACACCGATTTGGCGGAAAAGATCGGCAAGGCTGGTCCCGTAGCTCATCAGAAGGCCAGCCTTGACCAATTCGCCCGCGAAAGTGCTTGCGGGTATCCGGTCGCGCGCTGTGAGCGTGATCAATTGGGAGCCTCGGCTCGTGAAAAAGGCGTCTGGCGCAATGAAGAGGGCGTCTGCCTGTGCATCAGTGATTGCGGAAAACGTGGCATCGATTTCAGCAGGTGTGCTTGCATTGAAAAACAGGAGGTCCAAACCGAGGACAGGAGCCGCATCCTTGAGGGCTCTTGTTGTTGCCTCGGCAGTCATTGGGTTGTCGGGATTGGCCAGCACGGCGAAGCGCTTCGCCTTAGGCAGGAACTCATGCATCAGACCAAGGCGTTTGGCGTCGATCTCGCTCGCGAAAAAATTGATCCCGGTCATGTTGGTGCCGGGATGCGCCAGACTCGCGACCAACCCGAGCTTCACCGGATCTGCACCCACGCCGAACACAATTGGGATGGTCGAAGTGGCGGCCTTCGCGGCGAGCGTCCCGGGAGTTATGCCAGGTGTTGCTATAACCGCGACATGACGTCTGACGGCCTCGTTGAGAATTGCCGGAATGTCCTCGTAGTGACCGTCCAACCAGTGGTATTCGATAACAACATCCTTGTCTTCCGTGACGCCCGTCTGGCTCAGGCCTTTACGAAACTCCGCGGCCAACGCGGCGCTGGCGTCAGCTCTTCTGCCACTAATGAATGTGACAAATGGCACGTTCGCAGTCGACTGCTGCGCGCGCGCCGCGAGCGGCCATGTACTCGCTACAACGGCTGTCGCTTTGATGAAATCGCGTCGCCGCATTGCCTTCCCAAGGCCAGCTACGAAGCGATTACATCAGAGATTTAGAACCGGCGGAATGGGGGGTGATAGTCAATTTGCACCGCAAAAATCCAGATCCTCCCATGTCGCCTTCGGGTCATGAACCGCCGCGCCGATCATTGGCTGCCGTGGCCGGTCTTCACCCAATACCTGTCGCGCCTAGTCTTGCCTGGGGTGGCGGTTAAGGGCCAAAATCGGACATGTCGAACGAAATACTGTGCTAGAGTGTGATCGTCGCTCGTCGCGAATGACAGCAGGTTTCCTTATAATCAAGGGAGAAGACCATGTCATCAGCTGTGCCGACCATCGGCTTCTTGGTGGGGACCACATATCACGCCTGGCAGGACTACATCCAAGCTTTTGAGATGCAATTGGGCACCACCTACGGCTGGAAAAAAGGGACCGATTTCAACATCGAATATCAAGCGGCTGCCGGACAGAAGAGTTCTACACGGCGATCGCGGCAGATTTTGCCAATCCCAAAAGGGACACTCCGATTAATGTCATCGTTACTGGAGGAACTGGGCCTACGCAGGCCTGCATAGATGCAACCTCGACGATTAAGATTGTCTTTGCAACGGCGGCCGACGGCAAGGCGTTGGTGGCGTCATCGAGCGGCAATGTGACGGGTATTTCTAATGAGCAAACCGCGCATGTCCCAGACCGACTTAAACATATGCAAGCTAAACTGGTAGCCCAGCTGGGTGCAGGTTTTGGTGTTGGTCCAATCGGCAATACAAGTGCCAAAAACGTTCAGGATGAGATGCAGGCAGTTAGGACACAGGCGCCGAGCTTCGGCCTTAGTTTCTATCAAAGCCCTATGGCACTGCAAACTGTCGATGATATCCACCCGGTCATGCAAGACCTCAAGGCCAATGGTGTACAAGCTCTCTTTGTCTGCACCGATCCGCTCATTACCTCTAATGCGGATATTCTCAATGAATGGGCAATGATCGAGAACCTGCCGACAATGCACGCCTTTAGGACAAACTTCGACCACGGGGGTAAGCTGTTCTGGGGACCAAAGCTTGAGGACATGTTCAGTCGCGCCGCCGATTTCGTCTATACGATACTGACGACCAACACGATTCCACATTGGGAGAAGCCGAAGGCGGGGTCATTTGAGCATTACCCTTAAGTCGCTGTACGACCTTCGCGCATTATGGCGAGGGGGATGATCTTTCTAAATCGGCAACTGGTTTGATCTCCAGTGCGAATGTCCGCGCTAATAGGATGGTCCGGCCGTGCTCCTGCTCCGCCAGCGATCGAAGCTGGCAGGGCACGCGACACCAAGGCCGGATAAGCCTTTCGCAATGCCACAATTGATGGCCGCAAAGTGTCGCTTTGGGTCAATCGCGTCGTTTTGGACGCTCTGGCCGGATATTCGCTCTTCCCCAAATAGCGACCGTACCGGCCACCTGCCGAGACGGTCGCGAAGGGCCAGTTTCTGCCGCACGCACCTGCAGCAAAAAACGGCGAGGACCGCCGCGAAGGACATCACAGACCGGCCGATTGGGGCGTGATATTCTGCTTTGCATTACGGCGGGCGTGATTCCAGTGGGATGGGCAAATGGCAATCGACATTGGAAGGCGGCAATTCATATCCGCGCTCGGCGGCGCAGCGGCGTCAGTGCTGCTGCGGCCGCTCTGCGCTGACGCACAGCAGACCGATCGCATGCGCCGGATCGGCGTAATCATGGGGTTTTCCGCGGAAGACGAGGTTTGGCAGGCCTATCTCGCCACCTTCAAGGGACGACTCCAGGAGCTTGGCTGGACCGAAGGCCGCAACCTTCGGATCGATTACCGCTTCACGGGCGCCAGCACCGAGCGTACCCGCGCAGCGGCTGAGGAAATCGTCGCACGTGCGCCCGACGTGATTTTCGTTTCAACAAATCCGGTCGTATCGGCCGTATTGCAAGCGACCCACACCCTGCCGATCGTGTTCACCTGGGTGTCCGATTCGGTCGGAAGCGGCTATATGACGAACCTCGCCCATCCGGGTGGGAATATCACTGGATTTCACAATTTTGAGCCCGCTATCGGCGGCAAATGGCTGCAGCTGCTCAATGAGGTCGCGCCGGCCGTCCGTCGCGTCGCGGTCCTCCACGTTCCGGAAATCGTGGCCAACGTCGCATTCATCCGCACAGCCGAGGCTGCTGCAAACCCGTTGGGAATGACAGTGACCGCGGCCGGCGTGCGCGACACCGCCGACATCGACCGCGTCCTTACCGAATTCGCGCGCGGGCCAAATGGCGGCTTTATCGTAACGCCGAGCCCGCTCACCGCGACCGGCCGCAATGTGATCACTGCGGCCGCTGCCCGCCTGGGTCTGCCGGCGATCTACCCATTCCGTTTCTATGCGGCAAGCGGCGGCTTAATCTCGTATGGAGTTGATCAACTAGAAACGGTGCGTGAGGCGGCGTCTTATGTCGACCGCATCCTGCGCGGCGCCTCTCCGGGCGATCTTCCGGTGCAGCTGCCCACTCAATACCAACTCGTGATCAACCTCAAGACCGCCAAGGTGCTTGGCCTGACGGTCCCGGAATTGTTCCTACAGCGCGCCGACGAGGTGATCGAATGAGCCTTTCGCAATGCGTCAATTGACGGTCGCGAAATGACGCTCTGGGTCAGGAGCGACATTTTGGGTGCCCAAACCGATGTCGGCTATTACCCGAATAGCGACCGCACTCGCCAGGTCGCGTATCCTCGCTTTTCGATTACGCGATTGGTGCCCCCCGGATGTTGTGGACCTATCATACGGCAAGCCCGGTTCAGTCCGAAAGGTACAGCGGTTAGCACTGGGCGTTACCCTCGACGTCGGTCTTCGGCGATGCCGGCAATGAAAGAGCTATTGCCCGCTGCTGCAATGACAAAATACTCGGCCGAATGGCAAATAAAGCTGGCTTATGAGGCTTTGTTCTAGCCACGCGCCAAGCAAGCGGAGCAAACACCACACAGCCCATTGAATGTGTGGATGCTTCTACCGCTTCCTCGTGCGGTTGACGCAAGATAAGATCAAGGTGCACCGAGGGGTACTTGGTGCTTATAAGAATCAAGGGAGGATTAGCATGCCCCGATTTCAGATCGGCGCCGTTACGCTCGGACTGACGCTCGGAATTCTCACATGCCTGCCAGCACGCGCCTGGGAGCGCGGCCCGGTCGACGTTTTGACCGTGCTGCCCGACGTCACGCCGGGCGTGCAAAGCAGCGTCGAGGGTTTGACCGTCGGGCCCGACGGCAACATCTACGTTCCGACATTCGGTTTCAACACCGAAGGCGCGCTCACTGGCAATGCCGTGCTGTTTGTCATCAACCCCAGCGGCAAGGTGATCAGAAAGGCGACCATTCAGAACTCGAGCCCGCACATGCTCGGGCTCGCCTTCAGCCCGTCGTCCGGCAATCTGTGGGTGCTCGATTTCGGCGCCGGCAAGATTCTCGAGGTAAATCCGGTCACCGGCAACTCCACGGTAAAGGCGACAATTCCGAATTCCGGCCTCAACGCGCTGACGTTCGACCATAGCGGCAATGCCTACGTGTCGATTCGTTTGGCGGCTTCATCTGGAAGGTGACGCCGAACGGCACGGTGACGGCATGGGCCTCAGGCGCGTTGCTCAGCCCGGGCACGGGGCTCACCCCGCCGTTCGGCGCCAACGGCGTCGAGTTCAACAACGCCCACACCATTCTGTACGTCGCCAACACGGCGCAGCATCAGATCATTCAGATCCCGGTGAATGCCGACGGCAGCGCCGGCACACCTTCGCCCCTGATCACTGGCATCAATGCGCCAGACGGCATTGCCATCGACGGCAAGGACAACATTTGGATCTGCGCCAATCAGGAAGACGAAATCGTCATCATCGACAAGACCGGCAAGGTAATCGCCAAGCTCGGTGATTTCCGCGGCATCGATCACAACGGTATCGCGCAAGGGCTGCTGTTTCCCGCAAGCCCTGCCTTCAGCAAGGACAAATCGACGCTCTATGTCTCGAACCTGACGCTGTACCTGCCCTACGCCGGCGCCGACCTGGCCATGAACTCGGCGTGGACGCTGCAGGTCAAGGGCTACACGGTGTCGGCGCTGCCGGCCGTGATCCCGCCGTTCCCCGACCGCTTTCATTGAGACGGCGAGCAGCCGCGCTTAGAGAGGGGCCGTCGCGAGACAGCCCTTCAACCCGGTGAAGACCTATTGGTGGAACCTCCGCGGACACATCACCCTGTCTAGAATGGCGTTGTGCGGCACAGCGAACGATCCGCTAGAAATGTCGCTATGGGTCTTGGCCGTGTCAAAACGCTCTTAAGTCTGGAGCGTAGTGTTCTGGGCGCGGTGGTAATCCACGATTATTATCCGGGTTCGACTATGCCCGCATTGCCGCCAGGAGCGGCTGGATGCCGATGATGTTCATGACCCGGGTGAGATTGTAGGCAAGAACGTGCAGCGCCATCTCGGTGGCGACCTTTGGCAGCGTCTTCATCAGGAAGTGGGTTGCGCCCATCCGGGCTTTGATCGTGCCGAAGGGATGCTCGACCGTCTCACGTCGCTGGCGCATCTTCTCCGGATGCTCATCGAGCCGGCGCTGTACCACCTCGAGAATGTGCTCATGTTCCCATCGCTTGATCCGTCGTTCGTTTCCCTTAGTGCAACTGTGCTTGATGGCACAGTGCCGGCAGGCCTTGGTCGCGTAGCGGTGCACGACCAAGCCTTTTTCCTCGCTGGTGTAGGAGTAGGCGAGCCGTTCGCCGGCAGGACAAACATAAACATCCTCCTCGGCGACGTAGCGGAAGTCCTGCTTGCCGAAGCGGCCTTCTGCCTTTGAGTTCGAGGTCATAGGCTTGGGCAGCGTGACCGCGATGCCAGCTTCCTCGCACGCCAGGATCTCCTCGCCGTTGAAGTAGCCGCGGTCGGCGACGGCATCGAGCTTCTCCACGCCCAGCGTCGCCTTCGCCTCCTTGGCCACGGGGGAGAGCTGCGAGCGGTCGGACCCATCATTGGTTACTTCATGCGTCACAATCAGATGATGTTCGGTCTCGGCGGCAATCTGAACGTTGTAGCCCACCACGCCGGAGCCGCGGCCACTTGTCGCCATCGAGCGGGCATCAGGGTCCGTCAGCGAGATCTGCTGATCCGGTGTGGCAAGCATGTCCGCCTTGAGAGCTGTAAGCCGCCGCATCTGCTCCCTCAGCTTCTCGATCTTCTCTTTCAGGCCGCTCGTCTTGGTCTTGAGCGCCTCGGACGGCTCCTGCCGGTCGGCAGTGTCGAGCTGCTGCAGATAGCGCGCCACGCTCTCCTCGATCTGCGCCATCCGCCGCTCCATCTTGGCCCGCGTGAAGTTCCTGTCGCGGTTGTTCACCGCCTTGAACTTGCTGCCGTCGATCGCGACGCTGGCTTGCGTCAGCAGGCCCATCGTGCGGCACAGCGCAACAAAGCGCACGCACACCTGGCGGATGGCACTCCCATTGTCCTTGCGGAAGTCGGCAATCGTCTTGTGATCGGGCACAAGTCGGCCCGAAAGCCACATCACCTCGACGTTGTGCCCAGCCTCACGCTCCAGCCGCCGGCTCGACTGAACCCGGTTGAGATAGCCGTAAATATAGAGCTTCAGCAGCACAGACGGATGATACGAAGGCCGACCAGTCGCCTCGGGAGTAACCCCGTAAAATCCCAGCTCGCCCAGATCGAGTTCCTCGACAAAAACATCGATCACCCGAACCGGATTGTCCTCGCCGATCCAGTCTTCCAGGCATTCCGGGAACAGTGTGCTCTGTCCGCGATCCGTGCCCTCAACGAAGCGCTTCATCGAATCCTCCGCAAATCGCGCAGGAATCATTCGCGAGAATCAAATGGCGAAGTGCGTTTCTACACAAGCTCGGTCATTCGCTACCGATTACGGGGGCAGCGTCGTGTCTGCTTTGCCCCCGTTCGCGACCAAGTCGGTGCGGGCGCCAAGCGCCGGTTTGGGCCATTAGCGACATTTCGCGCCACAGCAATCCGTAATCACAACTCTGTTGGCTCGGGGGCGT
>CAWGCU010000005.1:0-13776 GCA_963821175.1 uncultured Alphaproteobacteria bacterium | reverse complement strand
AATCGAGCTCATTGCGGCGATGCCGCGGGGGAGGTACTTGGCGTCCCTCCCCCGGCTCTGCATGACGAAAATCCTGCCGCGCGCCTCGCCTGACGTTCCTCCTTCGCCTATCTCGCGCCCGAGAAACAGCGGCGATAAGATCGTCGCGGGGCTCGCGAGGACAACAGCCATGCCGCAGGACGGCCTCATCACCCTTTCCAGCCGCTATCCGACGCGCGACACCATGGAACGCCTGCTCGCGGCGCTCGCTAAGCGCAACATGACGGTGTTCGCCCGCATCGATCATGCCGCCGGCGCCGCCAGCGCCGGCCTTGAGCTGCGCCCGACCGAAGTGGTGATCTTCGGCAATCCCAAAGGCGGCACCGCTTTGATGCAGGACCGGCAATCGGCCGGCATCGACCTGCCGCTCAAGGCGCTGGTCTGGCAAGACGCCGACGGCAAGGTTTGGCTCGGCTACAACGATCCGACCTGGATCGCACAGCGCCACGGCCTCGGAGCAGCGAGCGCCCGCGCGGTCGAGGCGACGGGCAAGGCGCTGGCCGCGATCGCGGGCGAAGTGACGACATAACCAAAGCCGCCAGCTTAAATCTTCGCACGGCGGGGGATTTAATCTTCAATTGTTGCGATACGAAATATTCTTTACTTGCTCTCCCTCGGAATACTTAAACCGTCAGCGCGCGTGTCGTATCGTCGAACAGCTCGTCGACCGAGATGCGGCGCGGGATGAGCTTTTGCTGGTGGCAAAAGTCGATGATGATTTCCAAAATCGGCCGGCAGGCCTCGACGCCGAACCGGTAGGGATCGAGCGCGCCGCCGTCGGGCAATCCGGCGGCTCGTTTGCTGTCGTGCAGCTGGCGGAAGATGTCCTTGACGACGTCGGGCCGCGAGCGCGACAGCTCTTGCCTGACCACCACCATGTGATTGATCGGAACGCCGTGGTGGCGCTCGGCCCATTTTTGCGCAACCGCGTCGGCATCGGGAATGAGATGCTTGAGCTTCGGATCGGGCAGCTTGTCGCCGACGATGCCGGCGGCGACGTCGCCGTCGAGCAGCATCTGCGTCAAATCCTTGCCTGCCGGCGCGCGCTTGACGATGGCCGGATCGTGATACTCGGCGACATGCGGGATCCTCGAAGGTGATCCACTCGACCTTGTCGATGTCGACGCCGTAATCGCTCGCCAGAATGCCCCGCACCCACGTCCCTGTCGTCACCGTGTAGGCGCGCACGCCGACCCGCTTGCCGTTGAGCTCGGACGGCTTGAGCGGACCGCGCTCGGGATTGTAGGCGATGGTGTGATGCTGGCCGCGGCTCACCACCACGGCGGGCACCAGCACATAGGGCTTGCCGTAGGCCTTGGCCTGCAGATAGGTCACGATGGCAAGTTCGGCGACGTCGTATTTGGCTTCGCGCACGACCTGCTTGAACAGGTTGTTGGCGACCTTCACCTCGGCAAAATCGAAATCGACCAGATCGGAATCGAATCGCGCCGCTCTTGAGCGCCTTGGTGTTCGCATAGTTGCCCAACATCGTGTGCAGCTTGAGCTTTGTCGCGGTCGCCATGAGCTGGATCCTTTGTCACTTTGTCCTGATCACTTGGCCAGAGCGGGATAGAGCGTGAGCGCGGTCTTGCCGAAAATCCAATCCTGATCCGACGCCTTGGCGAAGGCAAACGCCTTGCGCGCGGCGCCGAGGATTTCCGCCAGCGTGCCGACCGAATTCGGAAAATTCGAACCCCAGGCGATCCGCGAGGCGCCGAACGTATCGACGATCTTGCCGAAGAACGTTTCCGGCGTGGCCTTGCCCCAGCTCTTGGGCGTCACATTGACCGGCGTGATCTTCAGATAGACCTGCTTGTATTTGGCGAGATCGAGAAACTCGGCGGCGCCGCTATAGGGCGGCCCGTCCGCGAACGGCGCGCGCGCCAAGTGGTCGAGGATCATCGTCACCTTGGGAAAGCGATCCATGATCTGCCGCAACAGCGGCAAGCCTTCCTGCTTCATCTGCATGCAGACCGGAATGTTCTTTGCCGACGCATGCTCCCAGAACGGATAGGTTTTGGGATCGACGAACCAGGTGGCCTGATCCGGCAAGGTCGAGCCGGTGGTGAACAGGCGCATGCCGGTGCAGCCGCGGGCGAGCCAGTCATCGAATGTCTTCACCGCATCGGGCGCCATGACGTCGATGGAATAGACGCCGGTGAAGCGGGACGGAACGGCAGCGACCGCATCCGCCACATAGCTGTTGTCGTAACCGTAAGCCGTGGAGGAATGCACGATCGCCGCCTTATCGACGCCGGCGTCGTCCATGGCCTTGAGCAGCGTTTGATACGTGGTCGGCCGCTCGCTCGACCAGGTGGATTGCGTGCCGCCGAGCGGGGCCAACGGATAACGCTGGGTATCGGGCGAGACGATGTGCGGATGAATATCGATGACGGGCATGTGCGTTCACTCGCGTTTACGTTATAGGAGATTTTCACGGATCGATATCGACAAACACCTGATCGAGTTGCGGGCGTGACGGTATCAACTTCTGCTGCAGGCTATAGGTGACCAGGGCCTCGATGCTGGCGCGGTTCGCCGCGATGCCGTAAGGCAGCGGATCGCTCATCAGCGACAGGAAATTGCGATAGCGCTTGTCTTCCGGACTATCGCCCTGGCCGCGCTTGAGTTCCTCGAGATAGGGCTTTTTCGCCTCCACGAAGGCGTTCATCAGCGAGCGCGCCAGCCACGGATGGCGCTTGATGTGCTCGTCCTTCACCACGATGAGACCGTGGATCGGGTAGATGCCGCTCTTGCGAAACCAATCGGCCTCGACCTTTTCGACATCGGCGATCAATTCCGGATAGGTATCGGCGGCGGCCGCGCCGGCCTTGTCCCAGCCGCTGATCGGCGGACCGGCGCGGCCGACGCCGGCCGGTCCGCTAAATCCGGCTTGAATTTCGCCCGCCTTCATCATGCTCTGCAGCGATTTGCCTTCCGGCGCGTGCACCACATTCGACGGCAGCTTCAGCGACGTGACATGCTCCTCGTCATCGACCACCCAGGTCACCTTCGCGGAATCAAGCTCGTACTCGTTGACGAAAATGCCGCGCGTCCAGACGCCGGTAGTGACCGAATAAGCGCGCACGCCGACCTTTTTGCCTTCCAAATCCTTGGGCACCCTGATGCCCGCATCGGGGCGCACCACGAAGCCGCCGTGATGAAAGCGGCGCATCAGAAAAATCGGCAAGGCGATGTAAGGGGCGCCGAGCGCTCGCGCGATCATGTAGGTCGTCGGCGCCATCTCGCAGATGTCGAATTCCACGTCGCGCACCATGCGGCGAAAGGCGCCGATGATCGGGCACCACCTCGACGAATGCGGGCTCGACGCCCTCGATCCGCACGTCGCCCCATTTCAGGGCGCGGGTGTGGCCATAAGTTCCGATCGCGATCTTCAGGTGCGGCTGGTCCGCCATTCCATTCTCCTGATGCCGTTTTGCCGTGGTCCGCGCCCTGTTTGATCGTCAACCGATCCAAAACCTGCAATACGCGTTATTGTTTCGGAATTCCGGCTTTATCGATAACGTCCCGCCACTTGGCGACGTCCGCCGCCATGCGGTCGTGCATCTGCTGCGGCGTGCTGGCGCGCGCATCTATGCCGAGCCCGCGTGCCTTTTGCTGAAGGTCCGGCGCGGCAAGCGCGCGGTTGATCTCACGGTTGAGGATTTGCACGACGTCATCCGGCAAGCCCGCGGGCCCCGCGACCCCGTTCCAGCTGGTCACGACGTATTGGGGAAAGCCGCCTTCCTTCGCGGTCGGAATGTCTTTCAGCAAGGGATCGCGTTCCTCGCCCGAGGTGGCGACGATCCGCAGTTTTCCGCCGCCGATCTCGCTGATAAAGCCGGCGTAATAATCGAAACCGAGGTCGACGTCGCCGCGCAGCAGCGCCGTCACCAGCTCGGGTGTCGTGCGATAGGTAACGACCGTAAATTGAGCTCCTGTTACCTGCTCGAACAAGTACGCCGAAAGATTTTGCGTGCTGCCGGGATTGATGGCGCCGAGATTGAGCTTTCCGGGATTTTTCTTTGCGGCGTCGACGATATCTTGGAGCGACTTGTAAGGCGAATTGCCCGGTACGGCGAGCAACATCTCGAAACTCGCCGCCACTGAAATGGAGGTGAAATCCTTCAGCACGTCAAAGGGAAGCTTGTTGAAGAGCGAGGCGCTGATCGATTGGCCATTGCCGATCTCGCCAAGCGTATAGCCGTCGGCCGAAGCGCGCAGCACCTGCGTCGCCGACGCGATGCCGCCGGCCCCCGGGCGGTTCTCGATCACGAATTGCTGCTTTAATTGCTCGCCGAGCTTGTCGGCCAATAGCCGCATCGTCAGGTCGCCGACCCCGCCCGGCCCATAAGGCACGAACACGCGCACCGGTTTGGTCGGATAGTCCGCGGCCGCCAACGCTCCCCCGCCCAGGATCGCAAAAACGGCGGCCATCACCGCAGCCAAGGAACTTTGTGAGACTGAGCGCGCGCGCGTTCTGACGCTTGGGTGATATCTCATGCGTTCTCCCTAGACGGCACGGCCCTGGTATGGACCGAGATGGGCTGTTGCAGCCTCGCGCCGGTCCGGGGTGTCCGCACCCGAAATTCTGGCACGGCAGCCGCGGCGGACTCTATCGAAATCGCGGGCGGAGCCATAAGTTTTTGCTATAAAGGCAACGCGGATATTTTGGCGCCGCGGGCGCCCGAGAGGTTTCCTCCATGATTGCCCGCGAAATTCCGTCACTGCGACAGCTGCGCGCATTCGAAGCTGTCGCGCGCCTGGAGAGCGTCAGCGCGGCGGCGCGAGACATCCATCTTTCGCAACCCGGAGTGAGCCAGGCGATCCGCGCCCTGGAAAACGGGCTGGACGCGCAGCTGTTCGAGCGCCGACGCTCCGGCTGTTACGTCACCGAGCTCGGTGCGATCCTGTTGCTGCGGATACAGCGCTTTTTGGAACACCTGCGTTCGGCATTGACGGAACCTGGTGGCAGTTCGCCCGCCGGACGGCAAAGCACGGACGCCACGATCAACAGGATGACGCGGCCGCAACTGCAAAGCCTTATTGCCGTGTCCGAGAATCCGTCATTCGATGCCGCAGCCCGGTCTTTGAAGATTTCGCAGCCCTCGCTGCACCGCTCCGCCCGCGAGCTCGAGCGCGAATTGCGACGCACCCTCTACCGGCGGACCGCAACCGGCGTCACGACGACCCCATACGGATCCGAGTTCGCGAGACGAATCCAGGTTGCGCTCGGCGAGATCGAATACGGCTTGGATGAGATCCAGGCCGCAAGAGGCAATGTCGTTTCGCGGATCGTAATCGGCAATATCCCGCACTCGGCCACCCAGATCCTGTCAAACGCAATCAAGGAGTTCCTGTCGAGATATCCGACGGCCCGCGTGCGAATCGTCGATGGACATTACGAAGATCTGTTGAACGAACTACGCGCCGGAAAGCTTGACCTCCTGTACGGCGTGCTGAGGCTTCCGGATTGGGCCACCGACGTCAAAGAAGAGCTGCTATTCGCCAATCATTACGTCGTGATCGCGCGTCATGGCCATCCGTTGCATCGGTTGAAACGGGTACGCAACCGGGACCTGGCCAATTTCGGTTGGATCATGCCGGGGCCGTTGACGCCACGCCAGCAGGCTTTGCATCGCATGCTGCAGGGCGTTTGTGCGGAGCCGAAGATCAGCCTCGAAACAACATCATCGCAAATCTACCGCACCATCCTGGCGGCGACGGACCAGCTGACACTGATGTCGAGATTTGAAGCCAAGCTGAACGACGTCGGAGCCTTGGCACAATTGCCGTTCCGATCGCCGCATCTACGCCGTTTCGACGGCATCGCCACCCGCATCGGTTGGCAACCCACGCGCATCCATCGCGAATTCATCGCCTTGCTGCGGGACGAAACTCGTGCTGCGGCGGTCGCTGCGCAGCCTGGGCCGGCGTCCCGGTCCAGGACAGGGCAGTCCAGGCGAAGAACGGCCGACGCGCGGGCCAAGATGCGAACTGGCATTAGAAACACCGCGTCGCACGTGCCATAAGCCAATAATTCGCTCCTCGCTTGAAAATTGAGCGTCCAACAATGGAACCCAAGAAGCCAGTGCTGATCGTGGAAGACGACGTTTGGACGCGCCTGATCGGCGTCGTCTTTGACCCAACGACCAGCCGCGAGCGCTGGAGCGCATTCGCGAATTTCATGTCGCCCGATCTACCAGACTTCGGTGCCTGGTGCGACAAGGTCAAAATAGCCGCAAAGTCGCTGTATCCCAGCGACGTTCGGCTGGTGAAGTCCCAAGACGAGTTGCAAAGCAATCTTGAGGCGGCAGAGGCGATCGTCGCCGAATCCTTGACGATAGGCGCGAAGGAGCTCGCGTTGGCGCCACGACTGAAGGTCGTGCACAAATACGGCGCCATTCTCCGCAACATCGATGTTACCGCCTGCGCGTCGCGCGGCATCAGGGTTCTGGCCGTGCGCCGTCGCGCCAACATGTCTTGCGCCGAGCATGCCTTTGCCTTGATGCTGATGCTCGCCAGGCGGATGGCCTATCTGAACGGATTGATCAGTATCGAGCAAATGGCCGCAGCCGGACGTTCCTACACGCCCTTCGACACGCGCCACACGCCCGGAGCCAACTGGGGGCGATACTCAGGGATGCGGACCCTCAGCGGAAGCACGCTCGGCATCATCGGGCTGGGTGAGATTGGCCGCGAAATAGCCAAGCGAGCCACCGCGTTTGAAATGACAACTCACTATTTTCAACGGACGAAGCTCAGCCGAGATGATGAGCGTAGCCTGAATGCTGTTTATCAACCGCTAGATGCGCTGCTCGCGACTAGCGATTGGATCATACCTCAGCTTCCTCTTGATGCATCTACATTGGGCTTCATCAATCGTGAGCGGCTGAATATAGTGAAACTTGGCGCTTGCATTGTGAATGTCTCGCGCGCCGAATTAATTGATCGGGCCGCGCTGCTGGACGCGCTGCGATCTGGTCATCTGGGCGGCTTCGCGCTCGATCCGCTATATGAGGAGCCAGGCCGTCCTGATGACGAGTTACTTTCGTTCGACAACGTAGTCCTGACGCCTCATATGGCGGGATCGCCGCGATTTAATGGATTGCAGGATATCGAAGAGGTAATTGAAGGGCTTGCAGGCGCTCTCGCGGCGGACGCATGAGACTCACTGTCGCTGCACGCGCCGATTGCTATCCGGCAGAGCTTAAACCGATATCATTCGCCTATGTCAGCGGGGGCGCCGGCATGATTTGTTCGACATCGGGCCGCGGAGCTTTTGCTCGGCGGCCTGATTTATTCCCACGCTGGCCTACGCCGCCGGCTTGTCGACGATCAGATTGCCGTCGTCGTCGACCGAGAGCCCGGTCTTGCGCGCTTCCGCCACCACCGAAGGATGCCAGTCGACCTTGCCGGCGTCGGGTCCGCCGATGATGGCCATCAACAGCGCCTCGGTGCCGCCGGAAAGATTGCGGAAGCCACGATAGATGCCGATCGGCACGTTGCACACGTCGCCCTCGTCGAGATCGACGGTCTGCTCTGCGTCGCCGTCCAACCAAAACACCTGCCAGCGGCCTTTGACCGGGATGAAGACCTCTTCGGTGGCGTGGCGATGCAGCGCCGCGCCGCAGCCTTGCGGCGCCCGCACATAGGTGACGGAGAACCCGGCGGCGCCTGCCTTCACGTGCGGTGCCAGATCCAGATTTTCGGTCACCCCCATGCCGACCATGTTGATGATCTCGCGCTTATAGGCGGGAATGCGCTGGTCAACGAAAGCGATATCGGCGCCTCGGGCTTTCGCCGCCCGCGCGACGTGGCTGCGCTCCATCGCCTCTCGCGAGATTTTCGGCACCGGCTTGCCCGCAAGCCGCGGATCGACGACCGGCATGGATCTCCTCCCTTGTTATCCGCCACATCTAATCCGCCAAGCCTTGTTGTCGACAATGTCGCGGACCGCACTTATTTGCGGATGTAACCGAGATAGAAAAATACCACGAAGAGGACGGCATGAACGACCGCACGGACGCCGTTCACCGTGGGCGTGATGGCAAGACGCGCGCCAAGCACCGGAACCGGCGAGCCGGCCAGATACAGATAGAACAATACGCCCGCACTGACGAAGAAGGCGCCCGAGAGGAATTTGCAGACCTCTTTCCAGTTGATGGTCACGCAAATAGTCCGTGCGCTGATACTGTCGCGCGGCGCGTCGTTCTCTCTCCCGCTCAAACCGGGGCGTGCTTGCCGACGAACGCCACCATGCGCTCGAACATGTCGCCGCTCTCCGTCAGATCCGGCGAATGGCCGGCGTGGCGCTCCATCTCGACATAGTGCAACGCAATGTCGCCGCCGGCCTTTTTGTAATTGGCGACGAAGCGTTGCGGCTCGTTGCCGGCAAAGCTCGAATCGGCGTCCTTGTAGTCGTGCACGATGTCGCCGCGGCTCTGGAACCAGATCGCCGGCGGCAATTGCAACTTCTCGCCGCGCTCGAGCGCCAGCATGGGATTGCCCTCTTCCATGTTGGCCTCGCTCTTCCAATAGGAATCGTGGCGCGGAATGATCGGCTTGCCCCATTCGGCGCCGGCGGCCAGCGAACGCTTGGCGTGGCGATAGCGCGACAGCGGATTGATCACCGGCCACGACATCACCACGCAGCGCACGGTGGCATCCTGCGCCGCTGATCCGGCCGGCAGCGCAATCGCCGCATAGCGCGGATCGTGCGGCCGCATGGCGACCAGCATGGCCAGATGGCCGCCGCTCGATTGGCCGGAAAGGCCGATGAGGTCGGACCGCGTTTTCAGCTCGCGGGCATGCGCTTTGGCCCAGCGCACCGCATAATTGATGTCCTGCACCGAAGCCGGATAAGCGTCCTCGTTGCCGGAGCGAAAATCGAGCGCGATGGAGACCACGCCGTGGGACGCCATGTATTTGTGGCGCAGCGCTTCGGTCAGGCGATCGCTCTGGCACCAGGCGCCGCCGTGGCATTCGACCAGAGCCGGAAACGGCCCTGCCCCGCGCGGCTTGTACACCCGCGCCAACAGCGGCTTGTCGCCGTGGCGGAGATATTCGACGTCCTCGACGTCGAAATCGGTGGTTTTCGCTTCCAGGGTCGCGGTCGTCATGGGCGTTTCCTTCCTTGCCGTTTGACGCATAGTCGCGCACGACAGCGCACACGGCAAGCATGGTCGAACGGACCGGGTGAGGCTATATGAGCGCTATGTCCACTGCCGTCCGCGACAACACCGCCCTGTCTCGCTTCGAACTCGATGTCGGCGGCGTGACGGCGTTCGTGAACTATCGCATTGACGGCACGGTGATCGCGTTCCTGCACACCGAGACGCCGCCGCAAGCGCGCGGGCAAGGCATTGCGTCGCAGCTCGTCGCCGGCGTACTGCAAATCGCCCGCGCCCGCGGCCTCAAGGTGAAACCGCTCTGCGCCTTCGTGCGCGCCTATATCGCCAAGCACCCGGAATTTCGCGATCTTTTGGCCTAGAGCCAAAGCGCAGCTTACAGCTTCATCATCGGCCGCTTACCCTTCACCGCCTTCTCGCTCGGCACCTTGACCAGCGCCTCGCCGTCCAACACCACCTCGCCCTCGACCGCGCAAATGCAAGCCAGCCGTGCCCGCGATTTTGCGGTGATCAGCTCCGCGACCGTGACCGTGACGACGACAGTGTCGCCGATCCTGACCGGGGCGCGGAAATTCAGCGTCTGCGAGATATAGATCGCGCCCGGCCCCGGCAGGCGTGTGCCGAGCACGGCGGAGATGAGGCTTGCGGTATAGAGGCCGTGGGCGATGCGCTTGCCGAACGCGGTCCGCGCGGCAAAATGCTCAGACAGATGGATCGGATTGCGGTCGCCGGTAAGCTGCGCGAAGCCGACCACGTCGGACGACGACACGGTCTTCTCCAACGTCTCGGTCATGCCGACCGAGAGGTCTTCGAAAAACAGCGTGCGCAGCGGCGGCAGGTTCACGCCGGCACCGCCTCCGAATTCAATTCTTCGGTGGCGGCGGCATGCCACCTGCCGCGCCAGTGCCGCTGCGCGGGTCGTTCTTGTTGGCCATGCAGTTCTTCATGAACTTTGCACGCGCCGCGCCGGCAAGTTTCTGATCGTCGGCGCCGAACTTGCAGGTGGCCGTCTTTTCCTTTGCGCTCACTGCGAAGGACGGAGCGCTCGGCAGCGCCACGATCAGCATTGCGGCAATGAAGATATGTCGAAGCATGGCAGCGCCTCCTGAATCGTCATGATGGTATCCTACGCCATATTCGTCCATAAAGTGCCATGTCCACGCCTGCCCGCGTCAGCCCGGTCCTGTCCCGCATCGCGCCCGGCCTCACCGGCACGGCTGAGATCGTGGTCGGCCCAGAACATACCGCCCCATTCGTCGGCTCCGGCCGCATCGCGGTGTTGGCGACGCCGGTGATGATCAATGTCATCGAGGCGGCTTCGCTCAACGCCGTCGAGCACCTCTTGCCGGCAGGCCACCAGAGCCTCGGCATCCATCTCGACGTCAGCCATGTGGCGGCGACGCCGGTCGGCTTACGCGTCACCGCCACCGCCGAGGTCATCGGCGTCGAAGGCCGCACCATAAAATTCCGCGTCGAAGCCTGCGACGAGGTCGAGGCAATCGGCGGCGGTAGCCACGAGCGCGTCGTGGTCAGCGTCGAGCGCTTCGACGAACGCGTGCAGCGCAAGGTGCGGGGCGAAAAGTAACGGTCGTCAGCGCCGGCCCACAATCCAGCCGATCACGAACAGCACGACGGCCGCCACGGCAGCGGCGATCGCATGGGTGGTATGAATGTGCGAGGAGCCCGCCAAGTAGCCCGGCATGAAGGCCGGCAATTGGCCGGCCGGCATTACGAAATACATCACGGCGGCGATCACGCAGATGATGGCGAGCAGGTAGGCAATCATTTTCATTGGACGTTTTCCCTCGTCGCTAAGGCAGGCGCACTCCATGCCGCCATCGAGTTAGCATGGCGGCCAGTGGCTTGGCGAGACGGTGCTGCGGCAGCCCACCGCGAGTTGCTTGTATTCCCGGCCGTCCGTGGCGATGATCCTGCCCAAAATATGTTGGGGAGGATCGTCATGATTGCGACCACCGAATACCGTTTCGCGGCCAATGCCGGCATTGCGCTTGTCGCCGGTCTCGCCGCGGCACTGCCGGCGCATGCCCAATCGCTCGATGATTTTTATGCCAAAGCCAAGGGCGAAGGCGCGTTCGCGTTCTACGTCGGTGGCCCGACCGCGCCGTGGGAAGCGCGCGCAAAAGTGTTCGAAGAGCGCTTTCCCGGCGTCAAGGTCACGGTCGGCGGCGGCTTCTCCAACGTGCTCGACAAGAAGGTCGATGCCCAGCTTGCCGTCGGCAAGCTCGAGGTCGACGCGGTGATATTCCAAACCGCCGGCGACTTCGGGCGCTGGAAAGCCGAAGGCCGGCTGCTGGCATTCAAACCCAACGGTTTCGACAAAATGGATGCGGCTTTCAAGGACGCCGACGGTACCTTCTGGGCCACCTCGGTAAACGTGGTGCCCTACATGTACAACACCGAGAAGGTCGCAGCCGCTGACATCCCGAACTCGGCGCTGGATTTCCTCAAACCGCAGTTCCAGGGCAAGGTCGTCACCGCCTATCCGGCTGACGACGACGTCACGCTGTGGGTGTTCAATCACATCGTGCAGAAATACGGCTGGAGCTACATGGACAAATACATGGCGCAGAAGCCGACTTTCATTCAGGGCCATCTCGGCGAGCAGCGCAGCATCGGATCCGGGCAGAACATCGCCACCTTTGACTCGATCCTCGACATCACCGACGGGCTGAAGCGGCAAGGTCAGCCGGTCGATTCCCACATCCCGACCGGCGACGCGCTGCCGATCTGGCCGCTCTTGGGCGCCATCTTCAAGGACGCGCCGCATCCGAATGCGGCAAAACTGTTCCTGTCGTGGCTCTTGACGCCGGAGCAGCAAGCCAAGCTGCCGACCTGGTCGCCGCGCAGCGACGTGCCGCCGCCGGCCGGCTACAAGCCGATCCTGTCGTACAAGGTTGCAAACGATTACCGCGCCTTCCTCACCGACCAGAAGAAGGTCGACGAGCTGCGCAAGAAGTTCGAGGGCTATAGCGGCCCGATCGTCAATTCCGGCGGCGTCCGCTAAGCGGCAACGTCGCGTTAACACTTGGCGTCCGAAAGTGGACCGAGAGATTCGCGTTCGCACCTTTTGACGAACCGGGCCTCGCTCCGCGCGTGATTGCCCTGCGCGCGCAGGATTTGAGTCATCGCGGCCACTGTCCGGCGCGATTATGCAAAATTCCGGTTCATCGTGCTTCGGGGCGCGTTTCCGTAATCAGGATACCGCCGCATGTCATTGCGCAGCCCGGAGCTTACGAAACGTTCGGCAACACTATTGATCACTGTGCCGTTATTTTCGGCGCTTCTCGTCACGTCGGCGGTCACCGCGCGGTTCAGCATGAGCTCCGAAGTCGACCATATCGTTAGCCGCGGCATAGCGCCCATGTCGGCGCCGAATGGCGGCGTCGCCGTCGCGGTGCAGATGGGCGACCGCAGCCTGTTCTTCAATTATGGCTATGCCGACCAGGCCGACAAACGGCCGGTCAACTCGGACTCGCTGTTTAATGTCGGCTCGGTGCGCAAAGTGCTCGAGGCGACTTTGGTGGCGCAAGGCGTCCTGCGCGGTGAGATCAGGCTCGACGATCCGGTGGCGCGCTACGTGACCGAGCTGCACGGCGATTACATCCGGCACGTCACCGTCCGCCAGCTGGTAAGTCACACATCCGGCCTGCTGCTGCCGACCGACCATCCGCCGTGGCCGACCGAGAAATATTCGCTCGCCGGGTTCTACGACGCGCTTAACGCCTGGACGCCGTCGGGCGGCGAAGCGCCCGGCAAGCAGCGGATCTATACCCACGCCGGCTATATCCTGCTTCAGCTTGTATTGGAGCGTCGCTACGGCAAGCCGATCGCCGAGCTCCTCGACCGCGGCGTGGTTGCGCCGCTCGGCATGGCATCGACGGTCGTGCCGGAACGCAGCGCCGACGACCGCGCCATCATGAGTGCGGCACTGCTGCAGCGCGCCGTCCAGGGCTACGCCCGCGACGGCGAGGCGATCGGGCTTCCCGGCAATCAGCAGAGCTATTTCGATTTTCCGGGAACGGGTCAGATGTTCTCGACTGCGCACGACCTCGCTCGATTGCTCGCCGCCTGCCTCGGCGAGAAGCAGATCGATCCGCAGCTGCGCCAAGCCTTGCTGGCGACCCAGCGCGAGGAATTCCGCATCAGCCCGCAATATGGCCAAGCCATGGCCTGGGAGATCGAAAGCCCGTTCGGCGTCACCGTCGTCGATAAGCCGGGCGGCCTCGACAACGCCTCCGCCTACCTCGGCTTGGTGCCGGACCGCAAAATCGGCATCGCAATCTTGGTCAATCGCGGCGATGTCCACCCGTTCGAGATCGCCCGCAGCACCATCCTACCGGAACTGGCGCGGCTCGTGTCGCCGCACGGACAAGCCATGGGCAGCGCGTCGCGCTAGTAGGGCCGCACGTTGCCTTCGACCGTGGTGCGCAGCATCAGCCGCCGCTCGGTCGAGGGAAAATCGGTGCGCGCGTGCGACGAGCAGCGGTTATCCCACAGTAACAGGTCGCCAACTCGCCAGGCATGCTCGTAGACGAATTCGCGCTTTTCGGCGTGATCGTACACCGCGTTGAGCAGCCGCCCGCTC
>CAWGCU010000004.1:0-24705 GCA_963821175.1 uncultured Alphaproteobacteria bacterium | reverse complement strand
ATTGATCGCGGCTTCCGCAATCTTCGTCAGCGCCGCATCGGTCTTTTTTTCTTCGTCGAGCGTTTGATCGAGCAACCGAACGGCGTCGTTCAGGCCGAGTTCCTGCGCCCAGGTCCTGAGCGTGCCGTATCGCGAGATTTCATAATGCTCGACCGCCTGCGCTGCTGCCAACAAGCCGGCATCGAGCGCGGGCGAGCCTTTGTAGTCCTTCATGATCTCGGCGCCCTCGTCGGTGATGCCGATAATGGCGTCGCAGGTCTTGGCCTGCGGCTTTTTGTCGATCGCGCCGAAAACCTTTTCCAGCCGCTCGACATGGCCCTCCGTTTCGCCGCGGGCGTTTCGAAGGCCTTTTTCAGATCGGGCGATTGGGCGGCCTTCGCCATCTTCGGCAGCGTCGCCAGGATCTTCTTTTCCGCAAAGTATATGTCTTTTAACGTATCGTGAAAAAGCTCGTCCAGTTTCTTCGGTTCTTTCGCCATGAGGAACTCCTGTTGATGAGTGGAGCACGGTGCATTGAAGCCCTTGGGCCTCGCGTGCAGCGCCTTGCTCAGATTTCGTTGCTGCGTATTGCGGACACCAAGTGGCGGCCAATCCTTATGTTCCGCCTCGTCGCATTTTTGGGCAAATACTGACGACCTCATGCGTCGACGTGGAACATTCGTTCCTCGCAGCGCTTGTGTTTTTGGATGCTCGGCGCGGTTAAGCCGCCCCAAGCAAAAGACACACCTTCAATGGGAGAACGTTCATGTTGAAACTGGCTTGCACGACTGCCTTTATTGCCGTCCTCAGCACCGCTGCTTTCGCGGAGGGCAACACTCAGCACGCCATTCCCGCCAATTCCTTCACGGTGACCGACTGGTATAAGCAAAGCGTTTATGACCCGAAGGACGCCAAGATCGGCGAGATCATGGACGTTCTCGTCGACAAGTCCGGAAAGGTGACCTCGTTCATCGTCGGCGTCGGTGGGTTTCTTGGCGCTGGCGAGAAGGACGTTTCGGTTCCCTTCGACGCCGTGCGCGTCACGACCAAGGACAAGAACAAATGGTACCTTGTCATGAACACCACGAAGGACGAACTGAAGAGCGCTTCCGGATTCACCTACGACAAGATACCCGACGACCTGGATGCCCGACAAGAAGTAACCGTCTGCCTTCGTGTCCGTTATCTTAGGGCTAGCTGACGTGGCCCGGTGTTATCGGCGAGGCTGTTCATGAGCCG
Organism: uncultured Alphaproteobacteria bacterium; assembly: GCA_963821175.1. Lineage (GTDB taxonomy): Bacteria > Pseudomonadota > Alphaproteobacteria > Rhizobiales > Xanthobacteraceae > BOG-931. Next base: position 23,487 of record CAWGCU010000004.1, on the reverse strand, counting down.
AACCGGACATTAACGCCAATTGCATCCACCCATGCTGATGCAGGGGTGGATGCACCCCCCGACAAAAGGTGCTCTGTGTTCAATCCCTGGCTTCCAGTGATCTTCAAAACCATGGAGCTTGGATTCGAAGCACAGGGTGTCATTGCTCTTCGCATGATGCGATTCGCCGCCGGCGGTGCTCGCGGGCAAAGCGAAGCGCGCCGCATGATTATCGAGAAGGTGACCGCAGGCATTGAAGCCCAAACCGTAGCGGCTTCCGCCCTCGCCTCGGGTCACGAGGACACCGTTATCGCCAGCAAAGTCCTGCGGGTATTAAAAAGACGGGTTCGCGCAAACAAGCGTCGACTTTCTCGCAGATGATCCCTGCCCCTTTCTGAGCCGCCAAGCTCCGCGCAGCGAACTGCCATCCAACTCGTCCTCCATTTGCGTTTGTTGTATCCCATGGCGGATCGTCCGTGGACGAATGCCGACAATCGTCCCGACCAATCCTATCGGAACCTTTCCGCGCTCGGGCGAGTTGGCCTCAAGAATTCCCAAGGATGTTGTCATCGGAGTAATGAACATGGACGAAAATCGCATCGAAGGCACCGCCAGAAATCTAGGCGGCAAAGTGGAGGAAGGTTTCGGTCGCGTCACGGGCGACACCAAAACGCGAACCGAAGGGCTTGTGAACCAAGCCGCAGGCGCCGCGCAGGACTTATATGGCCAAGCCCGAGACGGCGCACCCGATGCGGCCGGCGCTGCCCGCGACACTGCCGCCACGCTTGAGAAGTGGTTACGTCGCACCATCGAGACACAACCCTACACCACCGCCGTAGTCGCAATTGGCGTCGGTTGGTTGCTCGGACGGATGCACCGGCCGCTGTGAAAAGCGCCAGGTTCGAATCGCGGCACCGCCTGCTGCGATAACCGTGACCTGACCGACGTGCAGCACAGCTGCGAGGTCCGGCATCAGCGCGCTCCGCGCGCTCAAGTACGAAAATCATCTGCGACAAGCGAGCGATCGGGCTGCGCAGAATATCCAGGCCGGCAAATATGGCCTGAAAGAGCGGCACCAGCGGATGATAGATCGACGGCCGCTCGCGCGATATTTTCACCAAGCCCAGCAACCGCAATTCATTCAATGCCGATACTGTCCAAAACGGCGCGCCTTGCGCGTAGGCAAACGATTTGACCTGCAGCCCTTGATCCTGGCCACGCGCGCGAAGCTGTCGCGATCGAACAGCACAAAATGGCGCGGCGCATGGTAGCCGCCCCATGAGCGATGTCTAAATATCCTGGCATCCAGGGCGTCGTAATTGGGCGTCTTGATCAGAGCAAAGCCATCCGGCGTGAGCAGCGACCGCGCCTTGGCCAGCACCTCGTCGGGGCGCCTGACGTGCTCGATCAGATTGAGCATAAGGATGAGGTCGTATTTTTCTTCGCTCGCGAATTGCTCGACGGTACCGAGAAAGTAGCGATGTCCCGCCCGCTCCGCGACGCCCTGGCGCCGGGGTCGATATCGACAACCTGCGTCGTCGTCACCCTCGGATCGACCGCTTTCACGGCATCGAGCAGCCAGCCGGACCCTCCGCCAATGTCCAACGCCGCCAGCTTTTCTCCTGGAATCTGCCTAGTGACAGCACGAAACATCCGGCGGTCGAGAGCCTGCTTGACCCTTTGCACCAACCCGGTCCGGCCAGCGGGAACGAACGAATAATAATTCTTCGGGTAAATCTCATCGAGCCGGTCGTACAGCATCGGCGATACGAACAGAATGGCGCAATCATTGCAGCGGTCGTAGCTGAACTTCTGCGCGGACGTGAAATACTCGACATCCTCCGCAACCGCGTGCAACGCGATGTTTGTGCCGTTGCAGATCGGGCACGCCGTAGGCATCAGTCATACAGCCACAAGCGGCGAAAGGTCGCGAAATAAGTCGTGCGCCTCAGATCCATGACGCGTTTTATTTCCGTGCCTTGCAGAAACGCTTCCAGCTCGGGCAGGTTCGTATAGGAGACCTGCGGTTCCCAATGATGCAGGAGGTGCCGATTAAAGCCGGCGCCGCCGAATGTCGCAGAGAAGACATCGTCGCCAAAGAGCCGCGTGTAAGCGCCGTGATCGCGCATCCGGAAATCGCTCGTTGCAAGCGCCGAATTGTCGCGATGCTCAAGCAGCTGGCGGAGCGATCCAAAAAACGGAAATACCATGCCCATGCCGAGGAGCCACGCCAGTGCCGCCCACCACCAGCCGAGATAGATGCAGATGGCGACGATCGCTGCGTGGACGATTACGCCAGCGAGCAACCACAAGATGGCGTCTTTGTCTCTCGTCGCGACTGCTGCAGTTCGTTCGGTGCTCGCCCGACGAAACAGCAGCACCTCGATGGCCCTTATTCCAAATAACGTCTTCAAGAGAAAAATCAGATTAAGCGGGAAGAAATACGTGAATTCCGTGTCGCTCGTCGTGCCCAACTGCCGATGATGCTGGAAGTGGACCGGGCGGTAAGCGCCGATCGTGGTTCCGATCAGCCAGGAAATGGCAAAATCGCAAATACGGTCGCTGCGCTCCTTGGTTCCGGCAAGATTGTAATGCGCCCCCTCGTGGAGAAAGAGCTGGAGATAGGCAACCCAATAGCCGACAAGGCAGGCCCCGAGCAGCGCGGCGATGAGCTTTGGAATGCCCCAAGCTGGCGCCATAACCGTTAGACCAAACGACACGGCGAGAAGAACGTAACCGACGGCAATGTCGCGATAGACAATCGCGTAGCTCGGCTTCAAGTCGCGAACGAAAGCAACATAACGTTCGCCATTGCTGCCTATCAATTTGCCTCTCAGCGTGGCGAAGCTTCGCGAGTAATCTTCGCTGCCGACCAGTGCGTCAACGGTCTGCTCCGGCAGCGCCCGGACTTCGCCTCTATCGCCCTGTGCCAAGCGCCGCAGCAGCCAGCCCGCGAATATGATCAGCACGACCGGCGCCAGCGGAATCCCGATTGCGCCCGCGAACATCATCGTCACCGGCAGCGTCCAGACCGCCATCAGGAGCCAGTGGTCGCGCATGGTGTTGCCGGCGCGCTCGCGCAACAGCGCCACCACGAAGCCGAACACCACCATGTCGTAGTTGAGGATGTAGGGCGTGAACAGGAAGGTCGCGGTGACGAACAGCGCCAGCGACAGCGCCGGGTCGCGGCGCTTCCAGTAGGTCCAGACCACGGCGGCGAGCGCGAGCGCTGCCGTCGCATATTGGATGGCCCAGGCCGCGGCGAGCGGCAGGTGCACGAGACGGGCGCCGTAAAACACCGACGACACCATGGCAAACAGCAGACCGCCGCCGTTCTCGGTGAGCCATTGCTGCTGCGGTACGATCTTCTGCCAGAACTCGATCCAGATGCTCGAGCCGAACAGCATCGACGTCGCGGCGACCAGCACGGCCGTCGTCGCCGCGGCCGCTGCGATGGTCAGCCAGCGCCGCTCCAGCAGCAGGATCACCGGCAGCAGCATGCCGAGCTGCGGCTTGACGGTGAGAATGCCGAACAGCACGCCGGCGAGCACCGGCCGGCGATCAAGATTGAGCAGGCCGCCGATCAGGAGTGCCGCGCTGTAGAAGCCGTTCTGGCCGAAGAATATGCACACCGCGACGGCGGGCGCGACCGCGAGGAACAGCAGGTGCCGGCGTGGGATGGCGGCCGAACAGGCGAACAGATAAAGCGCGATGCCGACCACGCACCACGCCACGTAGGCCGGCAGGTAAGGCATTAGGCCGAGCGGCCAGATGAACAGCATCAAGTGCGGCGGGTACGACCAGTAATGCTCCTGGTAGGCCGTGCCGAGCATGTCGCGCAGCGCGTCGTTGTAGACCCGAACGTCGAACCACGCCGCAGGACCGCCGCTGAACGTCGAGCGGCCGCCCATCCAGGTGTTGAGAAAGTCCCGGCCGTAGACAAAATTCGTGCCGTCGACCCACGGTTTGCCGAGCGGCGGCAGGCCAGCGACAACGAGATATGCGATTTCGAGCACGACGAAGAACACCGCCGCGGCGACCATCCATTTGGTGTAGAATTCTTCGATCGGCGACTGGCCGGTGACCGGTGTTCGCGTCCCAATGCCGGCATATTGCGAAAACACCGACATGCGTTACCGTCCGTCGCGTTTGAAGATGGCGAGCCCGTCGGCGCTGCCGGCCTCGCGGTAGTCGGCAGCGAGCAGTGCGGACAGGTCGCGATCGGCGTTCACCCATTCGCTCCACGACGCGCCGCGATTGTCGACGACAATGCGGCCGGCGCGGTCGTCGATCAGGATGATGTCGGGCTTGCCGTCGCGAATTTCAGCGACCAGCTCAAGCCGGCCCGCTTCCATATAGGCCGCGAGGCGCCGGTCTTTTGCCGCGTCGATGCCGCCGCCAAAGCGCTGAATGGCGGCGTCCTCCATGATCCAAAGACTGCCGACGCGCGAGATCCATCGCCCCTGCACGGCGCGGACCAAGGGATGGCCAAGCGCAACGTCGGCCGAGATGAGGGTGATCGAGGGATGCGGCGGCACGATCCGCTCAACCATGGCGGTCGCAGCGCGGTCCTCGACGGCAAGATCGAGCCAAGCGAAGGATTTTACCGCAATGAAGCAGAACGCGAGGACCGCGCAAATATCCTTGAGACGGTAACCTTCGCCGGTCCGTTCCATCGCTTGACGCCGGCGGGCAATCGCCAGACCTAGCGCGATCAGCGCCAACGCCAGCATCGGATAGGATTGATAGGGCCAGCCCTTGCCTTGAACCACATAGGCGGCGGTAAACCCCGCCGAGGCCGCGAGCATCACCGCAAATACCGGATGAAAGCCGGTGCCGCGCCGCAGCGCCAGGATCATCAGAATTGCGCCGGCCCACAGCATGACTGGCGTGTCGAGAAGGCTCTGCGCCAGCGACAGCCGCACCGGCAGATACACATCGGCGACCAGCGGCATCACATCGGTCAAGAACGCCGGATAGAAGACAACGACGCAGATGCCGTAGGCAACCGCAATCGCCGCCGCGATCCAATTCTCCGGGACCAACAGCAGCCGCCATGAGCGCCGATGTAGCGCACTGACGGCTACCGCACAGGCAATGGCCAAGGCGAAATGGGGTTTTATGCAAATGGTTACGCCGGCGCCGGCGCCGGCGACGAGACAATGCCACAGCAGCGGCTTCACGCCGTCGGCGCGCGCGACCAGAAGCGCAAGCGCCGGCAGCACCGCGATCAGCGCGATGTGTTCACGCTCGCCGAATGTCTGCGCCGGCAGGATCGTCAGCGCCGCGAGCGTCAACACAGCGGCCGTCGCGCTTTGCCAATCGTCGAGCAGCCGGTAACGGCGGACGATGTCGCCTGCGATCGCGAGGCTGACCAGCGCCCCGGTCAGCACCAGGGCATCGATCACGATTTCCGGCGCCAGACCGAGCGCCCGCGCCAAGGCCACAGCGGGCAGATAAAGGAAAGTCGAAGCCGGCGGATTGAGCTCGATCAGATCGATGTAGAGGCGCTGCCCGTCGAGAATCTTCTCGGACAGCGTGATCTCCCAGCTCACGTCAGTATTTGCGCCGACAAAATGGCGCACCGCCATTGCCGCTGCGAGGATGAGCGCGAGCGGCAACCAAGTCCTCAAGGCATCGTTGGGCCGGGCCGCAACCGCAAGGCCATGGTCGCCTGTCTGCGCAGTCGCGACACTCATCGCGTCGTCGCCCTCTCTGCGGAAGTTGGCGCGGCGATGCGATAACGCATGCTGTCGCCGGAATGTGACACCGTAAGCCCGCCAAACGCGGGCTGAAGCTACCGATTTGGCCTTAACGCCGCCTTTCGGCGGACCCTCGAAATGCGCCCACGATTTCGCGGCGCCGCCTTTTGATCGCCGCCTCCACATCGCGGCCGCAAGGGCTTCTTAACCATTCGTGAACTAGCGTGGCGCCGTTCGGTTGGGTGATAGTGCGATGGCGGCCGACCCCGGCGACATTTGCTACAGCATCGTGGTTCCCGTTTTTAACGAGGAAGCGGTGCTGCCGGTGCTGTTGCGCCGCCTCGACATATTGATGGAGGGGCTCGACGGGCCGGCGGAAACGATTTTCGTCGACGACGCCAGCACCGATTGCAGTCCGATCATCCTGCGCGACAAGGCCAAGACCGACCCACGCTACCGCTATATCGGCCTGTCGCGAAATTTCGGCCATCAGGTCGCGATCAGCGCCGGCATGGATGCCGCCGCGGGCCGAGCCGTCATCGTCATGGACGCCGATCTGCAGGACCCGCCCGAAGTGGTCGGCGAGATGATCGCGCGCTGGCGGGATGGTTTTGACATCGTCTATGGCAGGCGGCTGTCGCGCCATGGCGAAAGCCAATTCAAGCGCTGGACGGCGAGCCTGTTCTACCGCGTCCTCGCCCGCCTTTCGTCGGTCGATATCCCGCGCGACGTCGGCGACTTTCGGCTGATCGATCGCAAGGTCGTCGAGGCGTTTCGCGCCATGCCTGAGCGCGACCGGTTCGTCCGCGGCATGTTTGCCTGGCTCGGCTTTCGCCAAACGGAAGTGGCATTTCATCGGCTGCCGCGGTTCGCCGGAGAGACGAAATATCCGTTCTGGAAGATGCTCAAGCTCGCGGTCAGCGGCGCGCTGAGCTTCTCCGAGGCGCCGTTGCGGCTTGCCATCTGGTGTGGCTTGGCGGTGTCGGCGTTGGCGATGCTTTACGGAATTTATGTGATGGCGGCGTGGCTGGCGAACGACGATTTTGTCAAGGGTTGGTCGTCGACCATTGTCATCATCTCATTCCTGTGCGGCCTAAACATGCTGATGACCGGAATCATCGGGCTCTATATCGGCCGCATCCACGCCGAGGTGAAGCGGCGGCCACTTTATGTCGTCGCGCAGCAAGTGGGATTCGAGCGCGAAGCTGCCGCCGCCGAACAGGCCCATCAATTCCGCGGCGCCGTGGTGCGTGAAGTTTTGTCGCGAGAAGTTTGATCGATGGCCGAACTGTTCGATAGCTACGACCATAGCTACGACGCGGTCGTCCAATCGTCGATTGATTTTTCCGGGCTGTCGCACGACTTCTTCATGGCCGCCAAGGCGGACATTCTCCGCGACCTCATGGCTTGCCGCTTCGGCAGTGGACACAAGCCGACCGCCCTCGATGTCGGCTGCGGCGTCGGTACGTTTCATCCGTTCGCGCGCGGAATGTTCAGCCGCCTGTGCGGCACGGATATATCCGCGGCTAGCATCGCCCAGGCGCGGCGCAGTCATCCCGACGTCGAATACGAGTCTTACGACGGCAATATCCTGCCCTACCACGATGGCACGTTCGATCTCGCGGTGACGATTTGCGTGCTGCATCACGTCCTGCCAGAACGATGGCTCGGCTTCCTGCGTGAGATCCGACGGGTGGTCCGGCCGGGCGGCCTGGTTTGCGTCGTCGAGCACAACCCGCTCAATCCGTTGACGCGGCTGGCCGTGATGCGTTGCGAGTTCGACCGCGATGCGGTGCTGTTGCGGGCGGGCCAAACGCGGCGGTTGCTCGGGGATGCCGGACTGCGCCACGTCGATACGCGATATTTCGCGCTGCTGCCGTGGGCGACGCCTTTCATGCGACGCATCGAACACAGCATGCGCAACCTGCCGCTCGGCGCGCAATACGTCGCCTGCGGCGTTGCCTGACGCGGTACGACGCCAATCTCCTGCCACTGTCATGCTATAGCGTGTGCCGCCGTGGGACTATGCGCGGCGAACCGCGAAGGGAATAGGAATGACTTTGGCGCAGCTTGCGGCCGGCGGAAATGACTCGGCCAAAACCGGGCTCTTGCTGCGCCCCGGCTATCTCGATCGCGCTCAGCAACAAGCGTTGCTGGCAGCGCTGCACCGGATTTTTGAAGCCGCACCGCTGTTTACGCCGCGCATGCCGCGGTCGGGCCGGCCGTTTTCGGTGCGCATGTCGAATTGCGGGCCGCTCGGCTGGGTCTCCGACGAGGCAGGCTACCGCTATCAGCCGACGCACCCGGTCACCGGCCGGCCCTGGCCGCCGATGCCCGATATGCTCATGGCGACGTGGAAGGATTTGGCCCGCTATCCGTCGCCGCCGGAGGCGTGTTTGATCAATTTCTACAGCTCGACCGCCAAAATGGGCCTGCATCAAGATCGCGACGAAGAGGATTTCGACGCGCCGGTGGTCTCGCTTTCGCTCGGCGATTCCTGCTTGTTCCGCGTCGGCGGATTAAAGCGCAGCGATCCGACCCGCTCGGTCCGGCTTAGCTCCGGCGACGCAGTCGTGCTCGGCGGCAATACCCGGCTGGCGTTTCATGGCGTCGACCGGATCGAGCCCGGCACATCGACCTTGCTCCCGGAAGGCGGACGGATCAATCTGACCATGCGCCGGGTGAATAGCTTCGATGTCGATATCGCGGCCCCGGCCGGCTCCGGCACAGGCACATCATGACGAGCGGCAATAAACTCAATTCCGTCCAGACGGCGGCTGTTCTTGCCGCAACCCTCGCTTGCCTGGTTTTGTGCCTTGTCTTGGCACCCGCGGCGCACGCTGCCGATCCGATTTTCCCGATCGGGTCCCGCGTCGGCCTGGTGCCGCCGGCAGGGATGGTGCTGAGCAAGGGCTTCGTGGGCTTCGAAGATGTCGCCAAGGACTTCAGCCATGCTGATCGCGGCGCAACCGCCGGCGGCTTTTCCTGAAATCGAAAAGAGTTCTGGCGACCGACGCGCTGAAGAAGAATGGCATCACCGTGGACAATCGCGAGGAGATGACTTTCGACTTCGGCAAAGGCACTTTGATTGTCGCCAAACAGACCGCCGACAAGACCCGTTATCGCAAGTGGCTTCTCAACGTTCAGACCAACGATCTCACCGCGCTGGTCAACGTGCAGATCCCCGAACAGGAGACCGCCTATCCGGACGCGGTCGTGCGCGCGTCGCTCGCAACGCTAGCGGTGCGCGTGACCATACCGGACGCAGAGAAGCTCAGCCTGCTGCCGTTCACGCTGGGTGACCTCGCCGGCTTCCATGTCGAAAACGTTCTTCCCGGCCGCGCCGTGATGTTGGTCGACACGCCCGACGGCGTGCCGACGGACAATTTCGACGTACGGATGTTTGTTGCCGCCTTTGACGGCGGCCCCACCGAGAAAGACGACCACGCCCAATTTGCGCGCATGACGTTCGGCCAGATCGTCGGCATCAAAGACGTGCAGATCACGATGTCGGAGCCGCTGCGGATCGGCGGCCAGTCCGGCTTTCAGACCACGGCGCAAGCCAAGGATATGAAGACCGGCGACGACATCATGGTGGCGCAGTGGCTGCGCTTCGGCACCGGCGGCTTCATGCAGATGATCGGCATGGCCAAGGCCGGCGTCTGGCCTGCCGCGCTGACGCGGCTGCGCGCCGTGCGCGACAGCATCCAGCCGCGGTAAGCGCGCGCGAAGTATCGGTCACCCTCTTGGCGAGCAATTGACTATCTGCGGCGGTCACCACAAGCTTGCGTCTGCTCGAATTGTCGTCCGCAGAGGAGGATCGCGAATGACATGCCGTTCATCTCATTCCAAGCGCGCGCTTTTGCTGTGGGCTGCCGCGATGGCGGGGTTATTGCTGTCATCATCGGTCGTCTCGGCACAGGAGTTTGAGATCAAGTCCGTAGCCGAGAAGAAAATCCAGCAGCTCCCACCCGGACCATTGTTTTGGCGGATCGACAACTTCCCCGCACTCGCGCAAGCGCAGGGCGCGGCTGGGCCGACTGCGCTCTTCGCCGAAGTGGCAGGCAAGGTTTGGCTGTTTACACTCGGTCCGAAGGAAGGATCATCGCCGGGCGGCACCAAGGTGGCCGAGATCGGACCTGTGCCGACCATCAGTGCGCCAGAGTATTTACTGCGTATCAACAGTGTGGGCGGGCCGCCGGGAGTTAAGACGCCGGTGCATACTCACCCGGGATCAGAAACTTTCTACGTGCTGACTGGCGAGCTTAGCCAGAAGAGTCCCCATGGCGTGAACCGTATTCCGGCCGGTCAGTTCATGCCGGGACACAGCCCTGGCATGCCGATGGAGGTCTCTAGCAGCGGCGCCGGCGACCTGCGTGCTTTGGTCATGTTTGTGGTGGACGCCAGCAAGCCCTTCTCATCGCCCGCAATGATGCCTTGAGGTGCTTTGGGTTCGTTCGGAACCCGGCCGAGCCAGCGGCAGGTCCAACCACGTCCGCTATGCCCCGAAAGCGTAAGCAAAATTATAGTATCGGCGTCGGCCGCGATGGGCTCTTTGCGCTCGCGAAAAATAGTCTCGCCTTCACCAGCCCGGCATCTATCAGGCTGCGGCTGCGCGTTAGCGTGTCCGCGCCCTAATCAGGAATCCTGCACCGCAGTGGTGTTGTTGTCGTTGCCGGACGCTGAATTCGGCGCGGCCTTCGAGCCGCCCTTCGCCACCGCGACCAAAGCCGGCCGCAGCACGCGCTCGCCGATCATGTAGCCGGGCTGCATCACCTGGACGATGCTGCCGGCCGGCACCGACGGATCGGGGACCTCGTACATCGCCTGGTGGACGTTGGGATCGAATTTCTCGCCGTGCGGCGTGAACTGGCGGACGCCGTTTTTTTCCAGCGCCTTGAGCAGCTCGCGGTCGGTCAATTCGACGCCGTCGACCAGCGCCTTCATGCCTGCATTGGCATGCGCCAGCGCCTCCGGCGGCACGGCGTCGAGCGCGCGGCGGATATTGTCGGCGACGCCGAGCACGTCGCGGGCAAAGGACGCCACGCCATAGAGCCGCGAGTCGGTGACTTCGCGCTCGGTCCGTTTGCGCAGATTCTCCATCTCGGCGAGCGTGCGCAGCAGCCGGTCTTTCATCTCGGCAAGCTCGCGGTCGAGCGCGGTGGACGGTTTGGGGTCGCCCGGTGCCGCAGCCCCAGTAGCCGCAGCCGATGTCTCGGGCTGTCCGGCCGCCTCGTCCTCAGCGCGAGCGGTCTCTCCAGTCATGTCTCATCCCATAGCATTGCTTGCCACGCATATCAGGGCGCAGGAGGCAAAAATCAAGCGCCCCTGCGGGGAACCACGCCATGTGAGATGGCCCAGAAGGCCCAGAAGGCGGCCTTGATCAGTCTTTAATAACACTGATCCCGGAGCCCTCACCCCCCAAGCAGCTTGCTCACGACCTTGGCGGTGTAGTCCACCATGGGGATAACGCGCGCGTAGTTGAGCCGCGTCGGGCCGATCACGCCGAGCACGCCGACGATGCGACCGGTGGCGTCGTGATAGGGCGCGACGATGGTCGAGGAACCGGACAGCGAGAACAGCTTGTTCTCCGAGCCGATGAAGATACGCATCCCTTCGGCCTGCTCGGCGCGGCCTAGGAGATCGATCACCTCGCGGCGGGTTTCCAGATCGTCGAACAGGAGCCGCACCCGCTCCAGATCGTCGAGCGCCTTGAGATCCTCGAGCAGATGCGCCTGGCCGCGCACGATCAGCTTGCGCTCGCCGCTCTCGCCGCCCGACCAGCTGGCGAGCCCGGTGGCGACGATCTTCTGGGTCAGTTCGTCGAGTTCTGCCTGCCGCGCCTTGAGGGCGCGCTCGAGCTCGTCCCTCGCCTCGGCGATGGTCATGCCGCGGATATGGGCGTTGAGGAAATTCGAGGCCTCGGTCAGCGCCGAGGTCGGCAAGCCCACAGGGACATTGAGCACGCGGTTCTCGACCTGGCCGTCCTCGGCGACCAGCACGACGAGCGCCCGTTCGGGCTCCAGCCGCACGAACTCGACATGCTTGAGCCGCACGTTGGATTTCGCCGTCAGCACGACTCCGGCCGCGCGCGTGAGGCCGGACAACAGGCCTGAGGCTTCGGTCAGCACCGTCTCGACCGATTTGGCCTGGCCGGAGGCTGCGACCTGCGCCTCGATGGCGTTACGGTCATTGTCGGTGAGATCGCCGATTTGCATCAGCGCGTCGACGAAAAAGCGCAATCCCTTCTCGGTCGGCAGGCGCCCCGCCGACGTATGCGGCGCATAAACGAGGCCGGCCTGTTCCAGATCCGACATCACGTTGCGCACCGAAGCCGGCGACAACGTCATCGGAATGATACGCGAGAGATTGCGCGAGCCGACCGGCTCGCCGGTCGCCAGATAGCTCTCGACCACCTGGCGAAAGATTTCGCGCGAGCGCTCGTTGAGCTGTGCGAGCCCGGCTTGGCTGGCGCTTATGGGAACGTCGTGGGTGGCCATCGCTGGCTAATATATCACTCCGCGGCCGCCATTGCCCGTGGCACGACGCGCAACACATCCATCAGCCGGCGCGCCGAGCCGAAATCCTCCAGCCGTTCCACCGCTCCGACCACGTCGGCGATATGGGCATCGGGCAAAAAGTTTTGCGCATAGGTGCGGAATTTCTGCTCGATCTGGGCGCGCGACACCGGATTTTCGAAGGCGCCGAGCGGGTGCTCGCACCGCGCCGAGAGCGTCGCGCCATCGGCCATCGCGATATCGACGGTAGCCTGCGAGCCGCTCACTGTCGGCTCGGTGCGAACCTCGACTTGCTTGGCCGCAAACGTCCGCAGCTTTGGATCGTCGTAACGGCCCGGCTCGAACTGGGCCAAGGTCAGCGTGCGATCGTGCAAGATGACGGCTGCGGTGTAATGCGCCGACAGCAACGCCTCGAATTTGGCTTTGTAGGCGTCGAAGCCGCCGTGCATGCCGAACGCCTGCTCGCTTAAGCCGATGCGGACCTTGGCGATGCGCGCCGGATCGATGTTTTGTTTGCCGAGAAGATCGAACAGCGCCGTGTTCATGCCTTGAATAAGCGTCGCCGACGGCCACAACCGCATGGCGATGCGCTCGAGCTCCCAGCGGCTGCCGAGATCGGCCGCGGCGAGATCCGGTTTGCCGCCGTCCACATAGGTGTTGTAGAGGCCGCCGTCCTTGGCGGTGAGAAACTCACGCGTGGCGACGAATTTTTGCTGCGCCAACAGCGCCGCCATCAATCCCGACAAGGCGCCGCGGCACTGGTGGAATTTCACCGTCGGCGTGCCCCATGCGGCAAACGTGCCGGCGGCCTGGCTGCCGGCGAGCCCAAATGCCCGCGCCATGGTCTCGGCGTCGAATTTCAAAAGCGACCCGACCGCCGCCGCCGCGCCGAACGGGCCGAAGATGCCGGGGCCATGCCAGCCCCGCGCGCGGAATTTTGGATAATCAGTGCCGATGCCGACCCGCGTCGTCACCTCGCATCCGGCCGCGATCGCGGTCAGCAGCGCGCGGCCGCTCAATCCGTCGCGTTCGGCGATGGCAAGTGCCGGCGGCATGACCTCGGGCGTGACGTGCGTCATGGTCTCGCGATGCACGTCGCACATGGTGACCGCGGTGACGAGATACGCGTTGAGCAAGGTCGCGCCGGCCAGCGACAGATGATCGCCGCCGATCACGCTCGATTCAGAGCCCTGCGCCAGGGCCGACGCCAGCGCCGCGATCTGACCGGTCTCCTCGCCGAGCCGGCCGGCGACGGCGCAGGCCACCGCATCGAGCAACAGCGTCTTGCAGTGCTCGCGAACGCGCGGCGGGATGTCCTCGTAGCGCAATGCGGCGGCGAATTGCGCCAGTGCTTGGGTTGCTTCCGCTGCCATCTCGGCCTCCCGGCTGTTGCCACCGAAGCGTAGCGGGAAGCGTCAGCGGCTGGCAATGTGCCCCTAAAGCGGTTGTCGGCAGCCCGAAAAACGCAAATATTCACACTGGTTCGGAAGCCATCTGGGGAATCCCGGTTTCAGACGACCCACCTCACTGAGAGGTAGGAGGAGCACATGGCGAAAACACTGTTGTTGGGGCTTGCCAGCGCGGTCCTAATGCTTGGTGGGGCTGCGCTCGCCGCCGATATCCCGGAGGCTTGCAACAGTTACAAGGCCGCCGTGACAGGAGGGCTATTGCCCCCGTCGGAATCCGACACGGTCGTCGTCCGTTGGCTCGGCAACGCCAATTTCGAATTCGCCTACAAGGGTAAGGTCTATCTGTTCGACACCTATTTCGACCGCACGCCGCGCAGCCATGACATTGGCTTCAAGGCGGCCGACGTGTCGAAGGCCGAAGCGATCTTCGTCTCGCATGCGCATTTCGATCATATTTCCGACATTGGTCCGGTCGCCAGACAGACCGGCGCGCCGGTCATCGGCGCGCCGCTCACGGCGGAGATCGCCAAGAAGCTTGGCGCACCGGAAAGCCAGATCGTCGTCGCCAAGGGCGGCGAAACCATGAAATTCGGCGACGCAACGGTCGAGATCGCGCTGGCGCAGCATTCGACCATCCAGCCCGGGCTCATCGACATCTACGCGAGCCTCTACCAGAACGACTCACCGCCGTTTTCCGATGCCGAGAAGGTCGAGCTTGACCGCGTACGCGCGCTCGGCACCTTCGATCCCAAGGTGATCACCGAGGGAACGCTCGCCTACGCGCTGACCTTCCCGTCGGGCTTCAAGGCCGTGCTGATCGGCAGCGCCGGACCGATTACGCCGGGGGTGCGGGCGCTCGCCGAAAAACTCGGCCCCGTCGACCTCCTCATCGTCGCCTATCAAGTGCACGCAGTCGCCGACACGCAAATCGACTATACGTGGCCCTTCATCGCCTTGTTCAAGCCGAAGCTCTTCTTGCCGGCGCACCATGATGCGGCGCCGCCTGCCTGGGTCGATCTCGGCCTCGAGCCGCTCTTCACCAAGATACGCGCGGACATGCCGAACACGGCTTTCCTGGCGCCGCTTTATCGTTCGCCGATTTGCATAGCCGGCGCCGGCCCCGACAAGGGCAAGGTCGTGTCATTCAAGTACTAGCGGGTGCATGGCCGAGAAAGCAGCCTTGATCATTCATATCGATCCCCAAAACCGGTTTCCCCTTGCCGCCATGATGCTCTAAAAGCGGCCCAGCCGGCGCCTGGCGCCCGGCCGTGAGGAGAGCACATATGCGGCCGAGCCGCCGACAGCCCGACGAATTGCGCCCGGTTTCGCTGGAACGCGGCGTAGTGAAATTCGCCGAAGGCTCCTGTTTCGTGAAATTCGGCGAGACCCATGTGCTGGTCACCGCGACTCTGGAAGATCGCCTACCGCCCTGGCTCAAGGGCCAGGGCCGCGGCTGGATCACCGCCGAATACGGCATGCTGCCGCGGGCTACGCTTGAGCGCACGCGGCGCGAGGCGTCGGCCGGCAAGCAGAGCGGCCGCACTGTCGAAATCCAGCGGCTGATCGGGCGCAGCCTGCGTTCCGTCGTCGACCTCAAGGCGCTCGGCGAGCGCCAGATCACCATCGATTGCGATGTCATCCAGGCCGACGGCGGCACCCGCACCGCGTCGATCACCGGCGCCTGGATCGCGCTCTACGATTGCCTCGCCTGGATGAAGACCCGCGACATAGTCCAGATGGAAGTCTTACGCGATCATATCGCCGCCATCTCGTGCGGCGTGCACGGCGGCGTGGCGGTGCTCGATCTCGATTACGCCGAGGATTCGCAGGCCGACACCGACGCCAATTTCGTCCTCACCGGCACCGGCAATATCGTGGAAATACAAGCCACGGCCGAGAAGACGCCGTTCTCCGAGGCAGAGTTTGCCGCGCTGTTGGCGCTGGCACGCAAAGGCATCGCCAAGCTGGTCGACTTGCAGAAGATGGCGGTGATGTGAGCGAGCATCGCCGCATCGCCGGCCGTCTCGTGATCGCCACGCATAATCCCGGCAAGCTCGCCGAGATGCGCGAATTGCTTGCGCCTTACGGTATCGACGCCATATCGGCGGGTGAACTCGATCTGCCGGAACCGGACGAAGACGGCATGAGCTTTCGCGATAATGCGCGCATCAAGGCGCAGGCTGCGGCGCAGGCGACCGGTCTGCCCGCCTTCGCCGACGATTCCGGCCTGGTGGTCGATGCGCTCGACGGCGCACCGGGAATCCATTCGGCGCGCTGGGCCGGGCCGGAAAAGAATTTCCGCCGCGCCATGGAGACCATCGAGGTCAAACTCTACGAACGCGGCGCGACGGCGCCGGAAAAGCGCAAGGCGCATTTCGTTTCGGCGTTGTGCGTCGCCTGGCCCGACGGCCATGTCGAGGATTTCGAGGCCAAGGTCGACGGCACGCTGGTCTGGCCACCGCGTGGGACCAAGGGATTCGGCTACGATCCGATGTTCCTGCCCGACGGCCACGCCCGCACCTTCGGCGAAATGTCGAGCGACGAGAAGCATGGCCTGCCGCCGCGTGGCCAAGGCCTGTCGCATCGCGCCCGCGCCTTCATGAAGCTCGCGGAGGCGTGCCTTGGTTGAGCAAGATTTGGCTGACCAAGATTTGGTCGACAATGAGCCGGCGGCTTTCGGCGTCTACATTCACTGGCCGTTCTGCCTGTCGAAATGCCCCTATTGCGACTTCAACAGCCACGTGCGCCGTGAGCCGATCGACGAGTCGCGCTTCGTGCGCGCGTTTGCTGCCGAGATCGCCGCAACCGCGGCGCGGGTGCCGGACCGGACCGTTTCGACGATCTTCTTTGGCGGCGGCACGCCCTCGTTGATGCAGCCGGCCACAGTGGCGTCGATCCTCGACGCGATCGCAAAGCATTGGCGCGTCGCGCCCGACGTCGAGGTCAGCCTCGAAGCCAATCCGACCAGCGTCGAAGCCACCCGCTTCCGCGGCTACCGCACCGCCGGCGTCAACCGCGTCTCGCTCGGCGTCCAGGCACTCGACGATCGCGTGCTGGCCGAGCTTGGCCGCATGCACACCTCGCGCGAAGCGCTCGATGCGGTCGGTATCGCGCGCAGCATTTTCGATCGCTACTCGTTCGATCTGATCTATGCCCGGCCGCGCCAAGACCCGAAGGATTGGGCGGCCGAGCTGACCCGGGCGCTAGCCGAAGCCGGCGATCACCTCTCGCTCTATCAACTGACCATCGAGCAGGACACACCGTTTGCCGCGCTCCATGCGGCGGGCAAGCTTGTCATTCCCGACGACGATCTCGGCCGTGAGCTTTACGACACGACCCTTGAGATTTGCTCAGCCCACGGCCTGCCGGCCTACGAGATTTCCAACCACGCCCGGCCCGGCGGCGAATGCCGGCATAATCTGGTCTACTGGCGCGCCCAAGAATACGCCGGCATCGGGCCTGGCGCTCACGGCCGGCTCGATATCGAGGGCGACCGGCATGCGACCGCGACGGAAAAACGGCCGGAAGTCTTGGCTCATGCGCGTCGAGGCGGCCGGCCATGGCCTCACCACCGACGACACGCTGACGCGCGAGGACATGGCCGACGAGTTCCTGCTAATGGGGCTGCGGCTCGCCGAAGGCATCGATATTGCGCGTTTCCAGGCCCTCGCTGGCAGGTCGCTGGACCCGGCGCGCATCGCCATGCTGCACGAGCACGGCCTGGTCGAGACGACGACCGACGGCCGCCTGCGCGTCACCCTGCCCGGCTTTCCCGTGCTGGATGCGGTTGTTGCCGATCTAGCGGCCTAAGGCGGTGTTTCTGGTTGTTTTTCGGATTCAGGTGGGGAACCCCGACAGCCATTTATAAGCTACCTTAGTATTTTAACCAGCCTCCAACGACGAGAGCGTTCATCCGCTGTGCCAACGGGCAAGAAGATAAACGGCCATAAATAAAGCGGCGACCGTAATTGTACCGGCCAATACGCGATAACGCGGCCTGCGAGGGCTAGGGTAGAATGCGCCAAGCACACCAACAAAGAGCACACCGGCTCCTAGGAGGACGAAATCGTACAAATTATCCCAGGTCATGCGCCGCATTGTAGCAATGCGGGCGGGATAGGCCGATAGGTTGCTAGGTGAGTTTGCTACCTAATGCCAGGACTATGGAGCCGCGTGCCGCACACGACGCCCCTCTACCCTCTCAGATTGGCCTTAAATTTAATAAGCTAGCTTATGTTCCATTGCCGAAACTGCGCGGCGGCGGGGCGATGATCTGCGAACCCGAGGCCGTGACACGCAGCACGGCCAGCCCGCGCTCGTTGGTGCCGTCGGCGCGGAAGCGGAACAGGCCGTCGATGCCGGTGAAACCCGACGGATTGGTCAGGACCGCCGTGCTGAAGCGCTGCGCGCCTTGCGTCTTCACCAGCGCCGCGATCAAGGCGACGGCGTCGTAGGACAGCGTCGCGGTGCGTCCCGGCTCTTGCTTGTAGCGGGCGCGGTAGCGCTCGGCGAAGCCGCGGTAGCCGGCGCCGTCCGGTGCCGCGTACCAGCCGCCGTCGAGCGCCGGATTGGAGCTGATGCGCTGGTCGTCCCACAGCCCGGTGCCGAGCAGCTGGATCTTCTTGAGATTGACACTGGCATTTGCAAGAGCCTGGACGATCTCCGGCACCGTGTCGCCGCCGTCGGGAATGAACAGCGCGTCGATGCGGGTCGCCGTCTGGGCCACGTTCCTGATCGGCCCGGCCATGCCGGCCTTGTCATGGGGATAGCGCTCGAGCGCGACCAGCTGGCCGTTGCGCCGCGCCACCGCCTGCTTGAAGGCGGCCTCGACCACGGTGCCGTAGGGATTATCCGGGATCAGGGCGGCGTAGGAGCGTTTCCCGGTCGAGGCGGCATATTGCACGATGCGCTCGACGTCGGATTCCGGCAGGAAGCTCAAGAGATAGACGCCGGCGGACGCGACATTGGTGTCGGTCGAAAACGCGATGACCGGGATGTTGCGCGACCGCGCCACTTGCCCGACGACGCTGACCGATTGCGCAAACAGCGGCCCAAGAATGATCTCGGCGCCTTCGTCGAGCGCCTGCTGGGCGCCCAGCCGCGCCGCCTCGGCGGTGCCGCCGTCATCTTTCACCAGGAGCTGGATATTGGGGGCATTGAACTCGGCGATCGCCATCTCGGCGGCGTTGCGCATCGACTGCCCGGCGATGCCAGCATTGCCGCCCGCGGACAGCGGCAGAATGAGGCCGACCTTGACCTCGCCGGTGCCGATGGTGGCGCCGGGCGGCGCCTGCGCGCTTTGCGGCGGCGGCGAGGGCGAGGTGAATGAATTGAGCAGGCTGGAATTGCCGGAGCAACCCGCCAAGAGCGTGCCGGCCGTGGTCATTAGGCCTTGCAAGGCGCGGCGCCGCGACGACAGGACGACCGACGCATGGCGCGGTATTTGCGCAGACACGGCGGTTCTCCCTCGGCAGCCTAAAGCGCGCCCCAAGCGAATAGAGCAGCGCTAATCTGTCATTCTGGGGGCGAATGGTTAACCGAATGGAAAGGATAATGAAATCCGACCGGCCCAAAACACCTGACCATGACGGCCGCGGCTAGCGGCGCTAGACTTGCTGCAATGAGCGAAATGCCGCGCAAACCGCCCGGCCGGGAGCAAACCGCGCCCCGGCGCTATGTCCTTGATGGCCATCCGACCGAAGTGGTGCGGCTCGCTTCGGGGCTGCATATCGTCGCCACACCCATCGGCAATCTCGGCGACATCACGCTGCGTGCGCTGACGGCGCTCGCTGGCGCCGACCTGATCGCCTGCGAGGATACACGGGTGACGCGAAAACTCCTCGACCACTATACCATCGCCACGCCGCTCACCCCTTACCACGACCACAATGCGGCGCAGGCGCGGCCCGCGCTGTTGCGCCGGCTCGCCGATGGCGCAGCGATTGCGCTGGTTTCCGACGCCGGCACGCCGCTGATCTCCGATCCCGGATTCAAGCTGGTGCGCGCCGCTCATGAAGCGGGCCACGCGGTCACGACGTTGCCCGGCGCCTCGTCGCTGTTGGCGGCGCTCGCCGTCGCCGGGTTGCCCACCGATCAGTTTTTGTTTGCCGGCTTCCTGCCGCCAAAGGCCGTCGCGCGCCGCAGCCGCATTGCCGAGCTTGGCCGCATCCCGGCGACCCTGGTGCTGTTCGAGACCGGGCCGCGGCTTACGGCGACGCTGGCCGACCTTGCGGCCGGCCTCGGACCCCGGGAAGCGACTGTCTGCCGCGAGCTGACAAAACTGCACGAGGAAATCCGGCGTGGCGATCTCGAGACGCTGGCGCAAAACTGCGCGGCAAGCGAATTGCGCGGCGAGATCGTCCTGGTGATCGGGCCGCCACCGGCGCAGGCCGAAGTGAGCTTAAGCGACGCCGACGCCTTGCTGCGCCAGGCTCTGGCCCGCGTCTCGCTGAAAGACGCCGTCGGCGAAGTGGCCGAAGCCACCGGCCTGCCGCGGCGGGAACTCTATCAGCGCGCGCTTAAGCTGGCGAAGGACACAGGTAAGGACACACGTGATGGCGCGCCGCGCTGAGCCGCTCGGTCCGGCCAAATCTACGCCGCGCCCGGAGCGCGTGGCGGCATTCCGGCTCGGCCTTTCGGCAGAGAGCCGGGCCGCCATGCTGCTCATCGCCAAGGGCCATCGGATCGCGGCGCGGCGCTGGAAAACTCCGGTCGGCGAAATCGACATCGTGGCGCGGCGGCGCCGCGATCTGATCTTTGTCGAGGTCAAGGCGCGCGATGATCTCGACGCCGCGGCGGAAGCGGTGACCGAACGCGCCAAGCAACGCATCATCGCCGCCGCCGAATTTTGGCTCTCAAGCCATCCCGACGACGCGCAATGCTTTATCCGCTTCGATGTCATCCTGGTGGCGCCGGGAAAGCTGCCGCGGCACATCGCCAATGCGTTCGATGCCAGCCGTTGAACGGCGCAAGCTGCGGATGGACTAGGCGGCGCGGAGCTTGCGGAAGAACTGATCGACCTGGGCGCGGATTTGACCGGCCGCGGCGGCAAGATCGTCGGCAAGCGTCTTGACCGATGTGGCGCTGGCGCGCGTGTTCTCCGTTGCCTCGCCGACGCGCACGACCTCGTCCGCGGTGTCGTTGGTACGGCGCGCCGCCACTTCCACGCTGCGGGCTATTTCCTGGGTCGCGGCGCCTTGTTCGGTGACAGCGCTGGCAATCGCACCGGAAATCTCGCCGATCTCGCGGATCGTCCTTTCGATGCCGGCTATGGCCAGGATCGAACGCCCTGTTGCGCTCTGCATCGCCGTGATCTGCGCGCCGATCTCCTCGGTCGCCTTCGCCGTCTGCGATGACAGCGCCTTGACCTCGCCCGCCACCACCGCAAAGCCTCGTCCCGCCTCGCCGGCGCGTGCCGCCTCGATGGTGGCGTTAAGCGCGAGCAGGTTGGTCTGCTCGGCGATCGCGGTGATGAGCTTGATCACGTCGCCGATGCGGCGGCCCACCTCGCTAAGCTCCTTGACTGAATCGCTGGTGAGCGCGGCCTCGCCCACCGCTTTGGTGGCGATGGCGTTCGATTGCACGACTTGGCGATTGATCTCGGACACCGCGACGGCAAGCTCCTCGGCTGCGGCGGCGATATCGCGCACATTTGCGGACGCTTCGCCCGATGCCGTTGCGGCACTGCCGGTCTTGTCCGAGGCGAGGTCCGCCGCGTCGGCCAGGAGCGACGACGCCGACAGCATCTGTTGGAATAGCCGGTCGAGCCGGGACAGGCTCGCCTCGATGTCGGTGCCGAAGCGCGCCGTTTCGGCCGCAATCTGCTCCTGGCGCTGCACCTTCGCCTCGGCCGCCGCGAGCACCGTTTTGTTCAGCTCTACATTGCGGCGCATCGCGTCCTGGAACACCGCGATGGAGCGTGCCAGCGCGCCGATCTCGTCGGGGCGATCGCGAAACGGCACGGCGAGCGTGGCGTCGCCGCCGGCGACCGCCTCGGTAGCGCGGGTGACGGCGGCAAGGGGACGCGCGATCGACCGCTGGATCACCAGCGCGCCGAACATCGCCAGCAACAGCGAGGCAATGCCCAGTCCCATCATCTCCAGCGCGGTGACATGAATACCGTGCTCGATCTGACCGTAGATGTCGCGCGATCGGTTCGCGTAAAGTTGCCCAAGCTTGTCGAGATCGTTGGTGAGCGCCGTTCGGACCGTCCGGCTGGCGTCGTTATCGCCCCATTCGCGGCCGGCCGCCGGACTGATTTCGGTGCCGCGGCGGACCAATTCACGGCGGAATTCCTGGAATTTCTTCACCCGCTCGGCAAATTCGGCAAAGAGTTCGGCGTCCTGTGGCAGCACCGACTGTTGCCACGCCTCCACGACGGTGCCGATCTGGCCGTTGAAGCGATCAAGACCTGTTGCGTATTTCTTCGCTGTCGCGATATCCGGCGACATGTAAATGCCGCGCGATTCCATCACCACGGCGTAGATCAGACTATCGATGCGGTCGACGTTCTCGGCGCCGACGAAAGCCGACTCGAATTGCCTGGTCAGCGCCACGTGGCGGCTGGCATTGAGGATCGCGACCGCCGCCAGCGCCACCGTGACGGTAGCCAGCAACGTGAAGATGACATAGAGCTTGGCAGCGATCGAAAGCTTCGCCAGTTTCATGGTTTGCCCGGCCTGGTTCTCTTGTCCGTAGGCTGACGGTAAGATGTTAAGTCCAGGTTTACCTTCCCCGGCCACCGGTCCAATCGCCTGACCGGATAGGAAACGACCCGCCAAAGCCGACTCAAAAGACCCCGCAATCCTCGCCCCATGACCCGCCGATGCGCCTGAACGTCGCCGTACAAATGGATCCGATCGAGCGGATCAATATCCGCGGCGATTCGACGTTCGCCTTGCTCTTGGAAGCGCAGGCCCGCGCCCATCCGCTGTCCTATTACACGCCCGACCGGATGGCGCTGCGCGACGGCAAGGTGTCGGCCACGGTGCGGCCGCTGGTGGTGCGCGACGTCGCCGGCGATCATTTCACGCTTGGCGAGCCGCGGCATGTTGACCTCACCACGTTCGACGTAGTGCTGCTGCGCCAGGATCCGCCGTTCGACCTCGCCTATATCTCTTCGACCCACATGCTCGATCGCATCCATCCCAAAACCCTGGTGGTCAACGATCCGAGCCATGTGCGCAACGCGCCGGAAAAGATTTTCGTCACCGAATTTCCCGATCTGATGCCGCCGACGTTGATCACGCGTGACCTCGAGGCGATCAAGGCGTTCCGCGGCGAATACGGCGACATCGTCATGAAGCCGCTTTACGGCAAGGGTGGCGAAGCAGTGTTCCGGCTGGCGGACGGCGATCTCAATTTCGGTTCGCTGTACGAACTTTTCGCCAGCATGTTCCGCGAGCCGTGGGTGGTGCAGAAATTTCTCCCTGCGGTGCGCCAAGGCGACAAGCGCATCATCCTGGTCGACGGCGAATTCGCTGGCGCGGTCAACCGGGTGCCAGCGGCGGACGATCTGCGCTCCAACATGGTGCGCGGCGGCGTGCCCAAGGCCACCGATCTCACCGACCGCGAGCGCGAAATCTGCGCGCGGCTCGGGCCGGCACTGCGCGAGCGTGGCCTAATCTTCGTCGGCATCGACGTGATCGGCGACTTCTTGACGGAAATCAACGTCACCTCGCCGACCGGCATTCGCGCGATCAAGAATCTCGGCGGCCCCGACATTGCGGCGCTAATCTGGGATACGATCGAGGCCAAACGGAAGTAATCGTCGCGTCAAACAATGCTCGTGACCGGCAGCGAAAAGCTTGAACGCATGCGCGACGGCCGCGTCGTCTATATCGGCGCCGAGCGGGTCGACGATGTCACCGCGCATCCGGC
>CAWGCU010000003.1:0-172382 GCA_963821175.1 uncultured Alphaproteobacteria bacterium | reverse complement strand
TCCGCCAAAAATGTTGGTATAATCCTTGGTATCGCAGACCTCCAAAAAAGGCGATACCAACATGCCGCTTAGTGACGTTGCTGTTAGGAAAGCCAAGCCGGGCACAAAGCCTAAAAAGCTATCGGACAGTGGTGGCTTGCACCTGCTCGTCCAGCCCACCGGCAGCAAACTGTGGCGGTTGGCGTATAGATTTGCGGGCAAGCAGAAGACTTTGGCGCTCGGCGTGTATCCAGCCGTCGCTCTTGCGGACGCCAGAAGTCACAGAGACGAGGCGAAGAAACTTTTAGCCCGTTCCATTGATCCCTCGGTACAACGCAGGGCGGACAGGACGGCAGGGAATGACAGCCGCTTTCGATCTGTCGCTGAGGAAGTGATTGCTAAGCTTGAGCGCGAGGGACGCGCTCAAGTAACTGTCACCAAGAAAAAGTGGTTACTCGATTTTGCTTTCCCAGCGTTTGGTGACCGTCCCGTGGCGGATATCACTGCGCGTGATTTGCTTGCATTACTTCGCGAAATTGAAGGTCGTGGCCTATACGAAACTGCAAAGCGATTACGCAGCACCTGCGGTATGGTTTTTCGGTACGCCATAGCAACTGGCCGGGCGGAACGCGACCCTTCGATGGACTTGCGCGGCGCGCTGACGACGCACCAAGTGAGACACCGCCCCACAATCATTGACCCACCGGGCATCGGGGCGCTGTTGCGCGCAATCGATGCGTTTGATGGACAGCCAACTACGCGCGCTGCTCTACGGCTCGCCGCATACGTGTTTGTGCGGCCAGGCGAACTACGACACGCCGAGTGGAAAGAGTTTGACCTAGATAATGCCGTTTGGAGTATCCCAGCAGAGAAAATGAAAATGCGCCGCCCACATCGTGTCCCATTGGCGCGGCAGTCACTAGCAATTCTCCGAGAATTGCAAGAGCTCACAGGCAATGGATGCTGGTTATTCCCGTCCGTACGCACGTTCGCGCGACCAATTTCTGAAAACACGTTGAACGCTGCTCTGCGGCGCCTTGGATACGCTTCAGACGCAATGAGCACCCACGGGTTCCGAGCCATGGCCGCCACTCGGCTAAATGAAATGGGTCGCTGGAACTCCGATGCAATAGAGCGTCAGCTCGCGCACCAGGAGGCGAACGCAGTGCGGCGAGCTTACACCCACAGTGCGGAATATTGGTCCGAGCGTGTGCTGATGATGCAAGCATGGGCGGATTATCTCGACGAACTTCAAGAAGGCGGAAAAGTAGTGCCCCTAAAAGCCAGGGCGGGTTGATCGGACCGGGCGGAATTTGGGGTATACGATTTTCCAGCGGATGAGCTAACATTTCCATGCGGCGGCTAGGCTGATCCCCGAACGCGCGGTTTCCGCACCGCGCTGCCGCCGCAACCTCATTGCGGAGCGCCAGCGGAGGCGCAATGGCAGGCCTCACAAAGAAAGACATTATTGAAAGTATCATCTTCGCCGCTACAGAACGCAGATTTAGTCGTCATAAGCTCGTCGACGACCTGCCAGCGGTCGCACTTGAAGATTTTCAAAACGAGCTGATCCAATTTGGTGAAGAGCAGCTAAGAGAGAGCTTATCCGCTCTATCGCGCACCGAACTAATCGGTGCGATGGAAGAGTGGGCGGATCAACTTGCAGTGCTCCAGGAGCGCTCCGGCAGCGAGGCCACCGCGCGAGAACGTAACCTACGGCAAAGAGAACTTGCCCAAAGACCTCGATTGCAGCCGGCCATCCTCGCCGCGGCGCGCCATTTCCGGGCCTGCGGTTTAAATGCCGGGGAAGCGTGGGACAAGATCAAAGACGCTCAATATAGGACAGACGACGACAAAACCGTCGTGATCGAGGGTTCCAAGGACCAGAGGCTTAATCAGGAGATGCGCGTGGTGTCGCGGCAGGGAAGTACGGCAAAGACGCCCAATCAAATTTGATCAATGGCGCCAGCGCTATTGGCCCGCTGCCGCTCAGCCCGGCTAAGCATACATCGAACGTGCCGCTTAGCCCGGCTACGCCTACTCCAAAAGCACTTTCGCCACCACGCGTGTCGGTTCAGGTTCCTCCGCGGACATTTCGTTCGCGGAGTTCGCGCCATGACCAACACTCATCCGGGCACCACAGGCCGCACCGTCGAGCCGCTGCTAGTCCGGCCGCGCGACGCTTGGCGGATGCTCGGCTGCGGCAACACGCGCGGCTATGCGCTTCTCGCCGCCGGCGAGCTTGTTAGTTTCTTGGACGGCCGCGCACGCAAGATCACCGTCCAATCAATTCACCAATACATCGCGCGCAAGATTGCTGTCGCGGGCGCACCGCGCCGAACCCGCTACTGCACCACAGCCGCGCCGTCGCGGCCGGCCGCGCAAACTGCCGGCGAACGAGGCGCCGGCATGACCGCCGCCCGCGCCCTCGACGAAGTGTTAATCGCTCTGCTTGATTGGCAGGGGCGAATTGCAGCCGCAGCCGGAAACGGTGGCGGCCTCGACGTTTACAAAGCCGCCCTTAACTGGACGAAGCAAGATGTCCCCTTAGCCAATGGCCTTCGTGAGAGGTTCAAAAATGAAATTGTTGAAGCGGCCGAACGCCACCTTAGTGCAATTGTCGGCAGCAAAAACCTTGATGAAATTTATTTCTCCGTTTTTCCAGAAGACGTAGCGCCAAGTAATGCTGAATTGGATGCAGTAACGATGGCGAAAGATGCGCTCGAATATAAATCAGTCGGCAGTTACCACATGGATGATAACGGAGCTCGCCTTCTTAGAAACAAAACGGGGCGACGACGATAAAAAGACCACCGAACGGATATTGATTTCCGGACCATTCGAAATCCTAGGTCGTGTGCGTGACCCAAAGGGCGAAGGTTGGGCGCGGCTGCTGCGTTGGAGAGACGACGACAAGCGTGTCCATATTCATCCTGTTTCAGACGCCGACCTGCATGGTGATGTCTCCGCCCTCTGCGCAAATCTGGCGAGATGCGGTCTTCAGGATCGCTACAGGAAGAAGACGTGGCCACTTGGTCAGCTATCTCAATGATGTAGTTGTTGAGAACCGCGTGACCGTGGTTACGACAACCGGATGGCACGACATCGGCGCAACGAAGGTTTTCGCGCTGCCTGACCACACCATCAGTTCGGAGACGTGCGAGAAAGTTATTGTGCAGGGTGCAATCACTGCACCTTTCGAGAGCCGTGGAACGCTTGATGAATGGCAGCATGGCGTTGGGTCGCTGGTCGCCAAACATTCGCGAGCGGTGTTTGCGGTATCAACCGCATTCGCGGGTCCTTTACTTGGATTGCTGGGGCTAGAAGGCGGCGGCTTCAATTTCTACGGTCAGTCGAGCCGAGGCAAAACGACCGTCAATAAGGCCGCCGCGTCTGTTTGGGGAAAGGGTGATAGCCCCGGCTTTGTTCGTTTGTGGCGTTCGACCGCTAATGCTCTCGAAGCTATCGCAGCAATGCACTCGGATACATTACTCCCGCTCGATGAACTCGGCGTTATTGATGCAAAGGACGCCGCTCCAGCGACCTATCAATTAGCTGGCGGAACAGGAAAAGGTCGCTCGCGTCGAGACGGCTCCCTCCGCCAATCTTTGATGTGGCGAACGATGGTGTTGTCGACCGGCGAAATTCGGCTGACCGATAAACTCATGGAGGACCGCCAGCGAGCTCGCGCCGGTCAACAGGTCCGACTTATCGATGTTCCCGCCGATGCCGGGAAAGGATTTGGCGCGTTCGACAATGGCGGCGCTGCTAATGATCCGAAGGCTTTGGCCGACAGCATCCAGACTGCCGCCCGAACCTCATATGGAACCGCAGGACCAGAGTTTGTTCGTCGCCTGATTGCTGAGCGGCTTCATGAGAGCCCTAGCGGCATCACGGCCATGATCAAGGCCTTCCGGGAACAGTACGCGCCGAAAGGAGCTGACGGTCAGGTCCTTCGCGTCGCCGACCGGTTTGGTCTAGTCGCCGCCGCAGGAGAACTCGCTTGTGGCTTCGGTGTCGTTCCATGGCAGCCCGGCGAAGCCTTGGAAGCGGTCCGCCAATGCTTCGCCGACTGGTTCGATAGCCGTGGCGGAACGGAGGCTGGCGAAGTTCAGGCCGGCATTTCGCAGGTGCGCCTCTTCATTGAAAATCACGGAGATTCTCGGTTTGAGTTCCCTGGCACGCAAGATCGCGCCGTCAACAATCGCGCCGGATGGCGCAAGGGCGACGGCACTGAACGCGAATGGCTTATTCCGCCCGAGACTTGGAAGTGCGAAGTAGTTGTTGGTCACGATCCAAAACTGGTGGCGCGTGTACTTGCTGATCGCGGAATGCTTAGACGCGGCGAAGATGGCTATACGTGCGTAGAGAGAATCCAGGGCAGATCACAGAGGGTCTACGTGGTGACATCCAGTATCCTCTCGGAGCTGGCCCATGAGTAACGCGGCACGCCAAGTCCTAGAACTTTTCCTGCACCGGCCAAATCAAGGCGTAACGGGCGTAACAGGCGTAACGAGGGACTTTGTTACGCCCGAAAGCCCAATGGTTACGCCTGTTACGCCTGTTACGCCTGTTACGCCTATTACGCATCAAGAGCCGCATTCCCCAGATGAAGGCGTAATGGGCGTAACCGGTGCGCCGGTTGAATTTGCTGTCGCGGCAATCATCGAATATGACGGCGGTGCCCCCCGAGCTTGGGCCGAAGCGTTCGCAAGACTGCACCCTGACAGGCCGCCACGCGAAGTTTCCTATCGGCAATGGGTGCAGTTCGTCGACGACTGCGGCCGGTTTATCGACCGCTGGGTGGTCAAAAAAGGCGCTATGGGGTGGAGCCCTGACGACCTGTTCGGCTGGGACCCGTGTAGGCCTTTTTCGTTAATCGCAACGCGCATCGGCCTGGGGTGGCGCATCGAGGGTGGCAGTGTAGTTGACGTTACCGAGAGTGACGCGACGATCCTTAGAT
Source organism: uncultured Alphaproteobacteria bacterium (assembly GCA_963821175.1). GTDB lineage: Bacteria > Pseudomonadota > Alphaproteobacteria > Rhizobiales > Xanthobacteraceae > BOG-931. Next base: position 167,440 of record CAWGCU010000003.1, on the reverse strand, counting down.
CAAACGGACAGCGGATCAAGTTCCGAGGCCCGAGGATCTGATGGGGGACGGTGGAGTGCGAGCCGAGGGCGAGGGCGGTGGACGCGGAACCTGCTACATGCTGCTTTGCGACATAAAGAGCAGTACCGGCGACAAGGCTTTCCTGGACCTGTCCGAAATCCGTCCTTCCATGACCGCTCGGTACAGGGTCGCTTTATGCAGGCCTGCCTGTTCGGCAACGCGCCGGAACGCGACCTTGCGAGCCTTCCCGCGGCCATTTGCAGGATCGTAACGCAGACACCGGAGTCGGTGAATTATTTCGGACTCGCTCATTATCGGCTGCGTTGGCAGGGCTCGTAACCGGAGGCTAGTTGCAATAGGTCTGGTTACCGTAGGTCGAGCTGAGGTGGTCCCGGTTGTCTGAACAGAATCTCCGCGTCGATAAGTGGAGCGTCTGCCGGGGTTAGGCTGCCATGCGGATTGGCAGCGGGTTGAAGTAGGCTTGATCGGGTGTTGCGTCGTCAAGGCTCGAGTGTGGTCGACGGCCGTTGTAAAAGTCGAGGTATCGGCCGATCGAAGCACGGGCCTCGCTGACGCTGTCGTAGGCCTTCAGATACACCTCCTCATATTTGACGCTGCGCCACAGCCGCTCGACGAAGACATTGTCCCGCCAAGCCCCTTTGCCGTCCATGCTGATCGCAATGTCGTTGTTCGATGCAGCACGCCGGTGAAGGCTCGGCCCGTGAACTGCGAACCCTGATCGGTATTGAAGATGTCCGGCTTGCCGTGACGAGCCAAAGCATCCTCCAGCGTCTCGACGCAGAATGCCGCTTCCATCGTGATCGACAGCCGCCACGACAGCACACGGCGGCTGAACCAATCGAGCACGACAGCCAGATAGACGAAGCCACGCGCCATCGGGATGTAGGTGATGTCCATCGCCCACACCTGGTTTGGCCGCGTGATCGCCATCCCGCGCAGCAGATACGGGTAGATCTTGTGGCCGGGCTCGGGCTTCGTCGTGCGCGGACGGCGATAGAGCGCCTCTATCCCCATCCGCTTCATCAGCGTTTTGACATGCCGACGGCCGATCTTGCACCCCTCGGCAGCCAGCAGGCCTCGCAACATCCGCGAGCCGGCGAAGGGGAACTCCAGATGCAGCCGGTCGAGACGCCGCATGATGGCGAGGTCGGCTGCCGGCACCGGGCGCGGCAGGTAGTAGACGCTGCCCCGGCTGATGCGCAGAACCTGCGCCTGCTTGGTGATCGGCAGATCGTGCTCACGGTCGATCATCGCTTTGCGCTCAGCAATCCCGCCTTGGTGAGCGCTCCTTCTAAAAAATCGTTCTCCAGCGTCAGCTCTCCGATCTTGGCGTGCAGCGACTTCACGTCGACAGCAGGCTGCGCCGCTCCATTGCCGCGGACCGAAAACATCGGCAGCCCCGCCCTCAAGCTGCGCCTTCCACGATGTGATCTGATTGGGGTGGACGTCGAACTGCTCCGCAAGCTCAGCCAGCGTTCGATCGCCCTTGATGGCGGCAAGCGCAACCTTCGCCTTGAAGGCCGGTGTGTGGTTCCGGCGTGGTCGTCTGGTCATGGTCTCTCCTGATTCGCGGGGCACAGCGTGCCCGCCGTCAGGCAGAAACTCCACTTATCGTCCTGTGCAGATTTCCGGGACCGGCTCTAGCAAGTCTGTGTCTGACCATTTGGGCCGTGGATATAGGTCTGGTTGCCAAAGGTCTGCGAAGTGGTCCCATTATTGCCGTATGTCGTATTCCCGTACGTGGAAAATGTGTTGCCATTCGACCCGTAAGTTTGAGTGCCGTAGGTCGAATAGGTCGGGCCGGGACCGTTTTGTCCTTGAGTGTAGGTTTGATTTCCGTAGGTGGACTGGGTGCCACTAGGGCCGTTGGTTTGATTGCCATAAGTCGAATAGGTGCCCGGGCCTTGATAGATGATCTGGGCGTTGGCAGGGCTTGAAAGCACAGCCACGATAACTGCGGCGGCGCAAATAGAGGTCAACTTGAACATGGCTATCTCCCATTTTGAGCTGCGCACCGTATACGACATTGTCGCTGCTGTAATACTACAGTTTGATGCGGGTGACGATCGAACGCAAAAGCGGTGCTGCTGACGTGTAAATGTTGAGCAGTTCCTGAGCTTTCACCGCTACGAAGGCAGTCGTCGGGCAATCGGCGGGCACACGATTCACAAACGGACGGTCTTCTTCAATGCTTTTCAGCAATGTCGCCGAAATATCCTTGACTGCGATAGAACTTTCCGCGCGTCGTACGGGTCATGCATCTCGTCCGCTATTAAGACAAGCGTTTGTAAGCGCAGCAGCTCAGAATTAAATTCGGTCACACTCATTGAAAGGTTGATGAAGCATATTGCATTCGGCACTCCCGCGCGGGCGACCAAAATGCCGCGTGTCGCACTCGTAACGTCCCCATTCAATTGCAGTGACCGTTCAGCGATAGGTTTCAACTCCTCAAAGGCGATGGGGGAAAGGCCCTGAGCACCTGCAGAACATGCCACCACGTTCGCGACGGCTAATGTCGTCATGAGCAATTTCCATCTAATGCGCATGGCTAATCTCGAACCCACTGGCAAAGGCCATTTTGGTCGACACGCACCTGACGGGACCATACTTGCGCGTTCGCTGAAGAGACGAGCGCGAGCGATGAAAAAAAGGGAAAGTCCGACATCGCAGCATCTTGTACATCGCAGTTTCTCCATGATGATTCCCCTGACCGGGAGCATCATCTTCACGTTTAACATCGCGCGGACGACATTGGCCTAGACCGCGACGGCAAAAACGCCTCAAGCAAAGGGCTCGCAGCCGATGTTTTAAGACGCACGGTGCTCCAACTTGCCGGCGTCGTTATCGCACGGGCGTCTGAACAATATCGATCACATGCCGATCTTGCCCGACCAAAAGCGCAATCGAATAGGTCCTGGGAACACCGTTTGACCCGCTGGATGCAATTGGCTGAAGGTGCAATGTGCCGCCGTACCATTCCCCGGGCATTATTGTGTCGTCCTTAATTACTCCCCGCTCGAGATTGGCGAGATTTTGCTGTCCTTGTTCAATGGTCGCAGCGATCATCGCCTCATTTTGCGCGCTCGCGTTTGACTGCGCAATTGCATTGGCGGTCGGGCTATAACCGACTGTATTTACCTGATAAGTGCCGTGAGGCGTGTTCACAATGCTGGTCGAATTATATCTGCCTGCCTGTGACGCCGAGTACGCATTCGCGCCGGCGGTCTCCAGTCAGGATCGCCGCAGCAACTTGGCGGTTATGTTCCTCTTGCACCAATTCTTCAAATGTAATCACTTTGAGCCCGGCTAACTGGCCATTGATGGTTTGAGTGGCTTCAATATCAGCGATCCTAAATTGTAGAGGTGTCGGTCCTATATTATTTATGCCGACAACAAAAACAGGACGGCCACTGGAAGCGAATTGCCGCGCCGCAGGTCTCATCAATACGATTGAGTTTTTCGTCCTGGATACTAGGGCCGCTTGACCATCGCGAACGAGCAATTCTTGTCCTGATCGCGCCTGAAAGGTTGCGACCTCGTGCGACGCACACCCGCTGATAGTGACTGAGAGTACAACAACGCTAACTGCTGCAAATACGCGCATCGCACATCCCCCCAGATGGCGCCAGCACGCTGGGCCGGCATCTTCCCGCAAAAAGCCACTGTAAAAGCGCGACGGTTTTATTGGAACGTGTTTTCGCGCGCGTCTTGCTATTTTTTGCCAATTCTTTGTTGAAATCGGCCTCCGTCAAGGGGCGGACCGCCCTAGACCGGCCACTCATTAATCACGCCAGTAGAAGCCTCTCCGCAACCGGATTCTAGCCTCGACAGAGATCTTAGGCTCGCTTAATCTTGCTCTGCGGTCTGGTAGATATGATCGCGGAGGTGAGTGATTGTCTCTCGATCAGTATTGTGCGTTGCCTGAACTCAGTGCGGCCGTAGGTACGAATACGACGTACGATTTGGTTTTGTTGGGTAGCGGCCTCTCATGCTGTTATACATTGCTCCCTTTGCTGGACAAGCTTCAAACAATTCCTCGTGTGGCACGTGTCCGTTAGATTGTGGCTTACATGCTCCTCGAATCGAAAAATCGGATTTTGAGAAAGCGTTTGCGCTCCGTTCACGAGAAAATTGTTATTGTCGGTGAACAATAGCGCTGTAACGTATGTTTCCAGCCAGGTGCGCCCTTGGTCCGGCGTGTAGCTGTAATTAACAGTTGGAGAGATCGTCCAACGGTTCGCGCTCGGGTTAATTGGAGAAGTGGCGTTATACGATCCAAGTGGAGTTCCCACGTAAAGATGAAAACTTGAGAACGTCTGCGGAATGAATGATTGAAATTGTTCACGCGTGAGCGCCGGGCCCCCGAAGATATTCATTTGCCAAAGGAAACCAACGTCGGAAAGGCCGTTCGTGCTAGCCTGAAACGTGCCAGACTTCGTGTCCGCGAAGACGTAAGGCAGGACAATCGAAAGCCCACCGGTCCGGCCCCCATAATCCATTGTCCGTGTGATAACGACTGACTGTCCAAAGACATTCGAACTGGTTCTGGACGATATGTCTGTCCCATCCTCGGGTGTGACGGACGCCGAGTAGCTGGCGTTATAGGTGGTCAACCAAGAATCAATCGGCGCGTTAAGATAATCGCGCGCGGAGCCGGCGTGCGCAGTCATTGAAAACGACAAGAGCGCCGCACCACCAAGCAATGTTGCGAGCAATCCAAAACGCCTCGCTGGGCAAGCTAGCCAGCTGAAAGAGACCGGTCTGTGCGGGATTTCAGCCATTTCCACTCACCACCCAAAGAGGGCATCGATCGGTGGTTGCTCACCAAGCGCGATTTACGACCGCAAGCGCTAGTTCATCCGATAAAGAAATCTACAACTCCGGTCTCCAGATTGTACATCGCGCCGGCGATCTTGATGGCGCCATTCGACTCCATTGCGGCCAGCACGGGGCTGTCCTTCCGAATGTCGGCCACTGTAATTTCCACATTCTTCCGTGCGACGGCGTCAACAAATGCGTAATTCTTCGACGTCCGTTCGCCGGTGTACTCCGTCGCCGTCACGGCTGGTTTGATTTTCGCCAACAAGCCCGTGAGATTGCCGAGTTCGGCGTTATCAATGGCGCCCTTAATCGCGCCGCACGCCGTATGGCCCATGACCAGAACCACCTTCGCCCCCGCGAGTTTGCAGGCGAACTCCATGCTGCCAAGAATGTCAGAATTTTCGACATTGCCTGCCACGCGACAGTTGAAGACGTCGCCGATGCGGAGGTCTAAGATCGTCTTCGGCTGGAGCACGCGAGTCGATACAAGTAAGCAGTACCGCAGCTGGATATTGACCCTTGGCGGTAGCGCGTTGCTGCGCCAGGAAATTATTGTCTTCGTGCTTGCCGGTGTAAAAGCGCTTATTGCCCTTCTTCATTAGCGCCAAAACGTCGTCCGGACTCAACTTGTCGCGCTGCGCCTTGGTCAGTGCATCAGCGTAGGCGATGCTGCTGAGCGCCCCAGCACCCGCGAACGCCATCGCAGTGATGGCGCCGGTGGTCTTTAAGAAGCTCCGACGATGAGGACAGTCCGAGGCTTGGCCGGTTTCCTGTTCCGCGCACATGTACGATCCTCCTATAGCGAACTTTCCCAGATGAACTCTGGACGGGCAGTAACTCCACACTGCCGGACGACATTACGCAACGTTATCTGGCTCCAGCCGATGTCGGTCGCAGCCAAGCGTGGTCGTGGCCCTAAACGCTTCGGTTACTGTACCAGCTTGGCGCGAAGACGTGTATACTCGGCGTCGCTGAGCGACCCTTCCTTTTTCAGTCGACCGAGTTTTTCAATTTCGTCGGCAGCGCTGAAGCCGACGATGTGCCGGAGTTCCTCGCGTGCCTGCTGGGCTTGTTGCACATTGCGCTCCGCCATGCCTCTTCCTTGAGAGATCAAATAAGCAAATACGCCGAAGTACGGAATCAATATCAAAGCTATAATCCAGAGCGCCTTACCCAAACCTGAAATATCGTGGCGCCGAAATAGATCGCCAGCAACAGACATGAGCAGCCAAAACCACATGATGAAGACGAATATCGTGAGGACGTCCATCAAGAAATTTCGATAAGTGAAGCCTTCTTGGAAGAAGAGCATTGCGATAATCCTTTCGGGCAGGGCTGCTTCTGCCGGCGTGCATTATCTTAGCTATCGGCCCAAGGCGTCTTGCGATGACGCCCTATCAAACCGGATCGTGCTCCGCTGCGGGTTCAATGTCTATAACGTTGTACGCTTCTGTACAGACCCCTTGAGTTCATCACACGCATGGGTATACGATGCAAGCAATGTGGTTCGACGTTATTTTTTTCGTGATACACCAGCTCTCTCATTCTATTTCGCGCCGCTAGGAAAGTACGCCAAGCAACTTTGTGGGTTTCGCCCAATTGATGCCTCCGCAAGCGAAATCGGAATGATGACTCTGACGGATCGTGCCAGCGGTTAAGCGGACGACAGGGTCGGTAAGTCTTTGAGGGAAAGTACCTCAAAGAGCTAAAAAAAATTGAGGGAGGAAGACTATGACTGCGGCACAAGTCCCGGTCGATCTCATTCATTGGGCGTTAGCGACGCTGTCGATCATAGCGCTGCTCATATTTCTTGTTCCGCTAGGTTGGCGCGCCCCGGAAGCGGGGCCGATGGCGATGTTTACGGCTGGCCTCGTGGCGCTGTTTGCTTTCCGCACACCATTGGACACGCTGGCGGTCGCAAGTGCGAAAGGCGTGTGGGATGCCATCTTTATTCTGTATGTAATCTGGCCAGCGCTGTTCCTCTATCAGATCACAAAACAGGCGGGTGCGTACGACGCGCTCCGGCAAGGTATTGCCCACTTCAGCCGCAATGAGCTGTTCATCATCCTGGCGCTTAGTTGGGTGTTTTCGTCCTTTCTGCAGGGCATCGCCGGTTTTGGCGCCCCCGTCGCTGTTGTCGTTCCGCTGCTTCTCGCCATGGGTGTCAAGCCGGTCTATGCCGCGACCATGGCGATCATTGCGCATGCGTGGGCCAGGTTCTTCGGCACCCTTGGCGTCGGCTGGCTGGCGACGCTGCAGGTTGCCGACTTGAAGGATATTCCGAGGGCGGCTTTCGAAGCGTCGCTTTTGTTGTTGATTCCGACCTATCTGGGCGGCCTTCTCGTAGTCTGGCTCTACGGCCGCGGACCGGCGGTGCGTCACGCTTGGCCGCTCGTGCTGATCCTCGGCACGATCATGGGAGTCGGACAGCTACTGTTCGCCATTGTCAGCCCTGAATTGTCGACCTTCCTGGCTGCAGCAGTTGCGCTTATGGCCCTTTATCCGCTGTCTCGCTGGCGCCGTTACGGTGATCCGATCCAGGGCATCCCAGAACGGCCGGCCATGATGGAAAAACGTGAGGGTGAACAGAAAGAGGCGGCGCCCGTCATGAGCCTCTCGATGTCGTTTCTGCCCTACATCGTCCTGACCGCCGTGACGCTGAGTGTCCTATTGATCCCATCGCTCAACGAAGCGCTGCGGCAATTTCGGGTGGGACTGCCATTCCCGGCCGTGGAAACCGGATTCGGCGTCCAAAACGCCGCCGTCGAGCGCTATGCACCTTTTACGCTACTTACTCATCCCGGAACGATGCTACTGGTCACGGCCATCGTTATTTGGATCGTGTACAACGCGGGGGGCTACTACCGCGCCTGGGGAGCCGTCACAGGACCGAAAATCTCGCGCGAAGTTTGATCACCGATGCCGTGCCTGCTTCCGTGCCGGTTATCGCTTTTCTGGTGATGAGCCGAATCCTTGATCACAGCGGCCAAACCCTGATGCTTGCCGACGGCATCGCCGCGGTTTCTCCGCCATTGGTGTATGCCGGCATCGCCAGCGTCATCGGCGCTCTGGGCGCCTTTATGACATCCAGCAGCACTGCATCAAACGTGCTCTTCGGTGGGTTGCAGAGCAGCGTAGCGCAACTGCACGGCCTGTCGCGGGAAACAATCATCGCTGCACAGGCCGCCGGCAGTGCCTATGGCAACGCCATCGCTCCGGCCAACGTCGTGCTGGGCACGAGCATCACCGGTATCAAAGGCCAAGAGGGCGCGGTTCTGCGTCAAGCAATGCCTTGGACAATTCTTGTCGCAGTGCTGACCGGCTTGGCGACGATTGCGCTCGTTCTTGCTCGTTAAGGAGGACCAATGGATAAGAAGCTCACTTCAGAGATATTCGCACTTCTGCTGCTGTTCGCCGCTTTCCCGATCACCAGCATTGGCACGACTGGCGGTCAACGGCGGTGTGGTGGTTGGGGCTGATAAGCCTTGTCGTGGGCGGTTTGCTGCCCGTCCTGACGCGCTACATGGATCACTCCACCGATAAGATCAGAGACGTCGGCATAGAGTACGACGACCGGACATCCTAGTTCCGCAGCGCGGCGCACGCTGTTTCGAACAATTCGGTAAGACCGATCCGTTGCAGCGTTGGTTCTGTCCGCCGAAGCAGAGTATGGAGGCGAACATGAGTCATCCCAATGGCCCACGCACCGGTCGGCCCTCTACCCGCGCGGCGCGCGGTGTCGTCTCGACGCCGCATTACCTGGCCAGCGGAGCGGGGCTGAACATCCTGCAGCGCGGCGGCAGTGCCGTAGATGCCGCGATCGCGGCCAATGCCGTGTTGTGTGTCGCCTACCCTCACATGGCAGGGTTGGGCGGCGACGGCTTCTGGCTGATCGCCGAACCTGGAAACGGCCGGGTGCATGGACTCAACGCCAGCGGCCCGGCAGCGCGCGAGGCTACGCTCGACTACTATCGTCCGCGCAGCGTCGATAACGAAATTCCCTCGCGTGGTCCCCTCAGTATCCTGACCGTGCCTGGTGCAATTGATGGTTGGCGCATGGCGCACGAGCGCTTTGGGCGGCTCGCGTGGAGTGAGCTGTTCGACGATGCAATCACCTATGCCCGCGATGGGATAGCGGTCAGTCGCTCGCTCATGGATTGGCTGGTTCAGGACGTGCCGATTCTGACGAAATACCCGGCGACTGCCGCCATCTTTCTGCCCGGGGGCCGCGTCCCCGACGAAGGGCAGCGCCTGGTCCTGGCGAGACCTTGCCCGCTCGCTACGAGCACATTGCCAACAAGGGTGCACGGGCCGGGTTCTACGAAGGTGCGATCGCCGAGCGCATTTGTGCAGGGGCTGCAGCCGCAAGGCTCGCCGCTGCGGGCCGATGACTTTGCCGCCTTCCACGCTGAGTGGGTCGAGCCGATTACAGCCACGTACCGCGGCTACGACGTGTATGAGCTGCCGCCCAATACGCAGGGATTTACGGCGCTGCAAATTCTAAATCTCATCGAGGGCTATGACGTCGTTGCCTGGGGCGATGGCACAGCCGACTACTATCACCATATGGCCGAGGCGGTTAAGATCGCCTTTGCCGACCGCGAAGAATGGCTGACGGATCCGACGTTTCGTGGATATTCCGGTGCAGCGACTGATCGCCAAGAGCTACGCCGATGAGCGCCGCCGACTGATCGATCCCGAACATGCCCAGAACATCGCCGAAGTCCCGGCCGGCATCGCCTATGCGCATCCGCATGAGCGTCGTGCGCCCGACGGCGACACCTGTTACTTCTGCGCTGCCGACCGGGACGGGATGGTGGTCTCGCTGATCCAGTCCATTTATCACGACTTCGGCAGCGCCGTGATCGGCGGCGACACCGGCATCATCCTGCAGAACCGCGGCGCCTTCTTTGCGCTCGATGAGCAGCACCCAAACCACCTGCAGCCGGGTAAGCGTACTTTTCATACGTTGATTCCCGCGCTGCTTGCGCGCGAGGGAAAGCCCTACCTCGCTTTCGGATCGATGGGCGGTGAAGGGCAACCGCAATCGCAGGCCGCGCTTGCGACCCGCATCATCGATTTCGGCTACGACGTTCAACAGGCGATAGAGGCGCCTCGGTGGCTGATGGGTCGTACCTGGGGCACACGCTCGCGCAATATGTCGCTCGAAGGGCGGATATCCGATGAGGTCGTACGCGAGTTGAAACGGCGCGGGCAACCGGTCCAGATGGTTACCGACTGGAACGACAACATGGGACACGCTCACGCTATCCGCGTCGATCGCGAACAGGGTTTTCTGGAAGGTGGCGCGGATCCGCGCGGCGACGGTGCAGCGCTCGGCTATTGAGACCTGCGTCGAGCGCCTCGAAAGGATAGTGCTTCGCGTTATTGGCCAACGCGTCACGATCGCAGAGTTTGTTGCTGTCCGGAGAGTCGAGACTGTTATCGATTTATATCCCCCAAAACGGTGCACGTCGCATGACCACCCAGATAGCGATCACCTTGTCGATCATCGCCGTGGCAATGGTGTTTTTCGTCTGGAATCGGGTGCCCGCGGCGGTGGTGGCGGTCTGCGCATCGCTGGCGCTTTACTTGACGGGCATTTTGACGGTGAGCGAAGCCCTCGGCGGGTTCGGCGACCCGGTGGTTATTCTGATTGCGGCGCTGCTCGCCATTGCATCGGGGCTGGAAATAGCCGGAGTGGGCGCTTGGGCCGGCCAATTGCTTATTCGTCACACCGGCACCAACGATACGTGGCGGCTCGTCGCCATCATGATTGTTGCCGCCATATTCAGCGCATTGATCGGCATGAACGGAGCCGTCGCAGCGATGTTGTCGGTGACGGTGGTGGTTGCGGTCAGAACCGGCGTAGCACCGTCGCGGCTCATGATCCCGCTCGCGTTTGCCTGCCTGACCGGTTCAAAACTGACGTTGCTCGGCTCGCCGGTCAACGTGATAGCAGCCACACAGGCCGACGAATATGGGCTGGGTCACATCGGCTTCTTCGAGTGGTCCGTGCTCGGCGTTCCGCTGTTGATCGGAACAATCGTAATTACCGTTCTGTTCGGGCGGCTGTTGCTGCCGGAGCGACGAGGTCAGTCAATTCCGGCCGATTTGAGCGCACACGCGCACACGCTGATCGAGCAATACCACCTCGAAGATGGCCTTCACCATTTTCGTGTCCGGCAAACCTCCTCCTATGTCGGCAAATCGCGGGCCGAAATCGACCTCGCGAACTATTCGGGCCTGCACATGGTCGCACTGCTCGAGGCTAACGGCGCCACACCGTTGCAACGGTCTGAGATTGCCGAGGGTGACCTCATTCTCGTCCGAGGCGAGGCTGAGGCGGCAGGACGGTTTGCAGCGGATATGCACCTCGCCGTTCGCGAAGACGATGCGAAAAGTCCCGTCGCTGAGGTGCTCCTTAACCGCGCCTCGGCCTTGGCTGAAGTCGTCATTCCGATGCGTTCCAAGATGATCGGGCAATCCGTGTTTCCGGGGATGATAACAGAGCACGGCGATCTCATGGTGCTGGCGATCCAGCGCGGCGGCGTCGAAATGAGCCAGGAGCCTGTCGCATTGCGCGCGGGCGATCACCTCCTGCTGCAAGGAACCTGGAAAGGGCTCGATCAGTACCTTGCAGAGCCCAAGGTGCTGGTCGTTGACGCTCCCGAAGTCTTGCAGAAGCAAGCGGTTGTATTGGGGCCTGGTGCGCGATCGGCGATCGCAATCCTGGCGTTACTCGTGATCCTGCTGAGTTTCGACATCGTTCCGCCGGCCATTGCGGCGGTGGTTTGCGCGGCCCTGATGGTTCTCACCGGAGTGCTGTCGCTTCCCCAGTTTTATCGGGGTATCGATTGGAATACGTGTATCTTGATTGGAGCGATGATCCCGCCTGCAACAGCAATGACCAAAACAGGCGCGGCTGTCCTCATCGGGGATTACGTCGTAAACGCGCTTGGTGGCTTTGGTCCGCATATCGTGCTGGCGGGAATTTTTCTGGTAACGATGGCGATCTCCCAATTTATCTCCAACACATCGTCGGCGCTGGTGATGATGCCAATCGGCATGGCCACCGCCTCCGAGTTGGGCGTTTCTGCGCTTCCTCTGATGATGGGCGTTGCCATGGGGGCCAGCGCATCGTTCCTCACACCTTTTGCCAACGGGGTGAGCTTGATGGTCTACGGGCCCGGCGGATATCGGTTTGGAGATTTCTGGAAACTCGGGCTGCTGGTCACGATCTGGGCGCTGATCGTCACAGTGGTCGTCGTTCCTGTTTACTGGAAATTCTGATTGGGCTCCCGTGCGACTCGCGCGCGCCAGTTTGGGCGGCGGTCAGATTGTTGGCGTTCGCAAGCCAATGCCATAACGGCAGAGTGTTTTGCCGCAGGTCGAAATTTCCAGGGGGTGGTATGGTCAGAGCGACGAGATTTGAACTCGAGACCCCCGGTCGCCCAGACTGTAGCCCCTAGCTAGCCCCATTGGCGTGACGCACCGGCGGTGCCGGCTTCACCGCAAGAAGCGATCGCTTTCCGCTGCGCACTTTGTCGTTTATGGCCCGACGCGATGGGTCAAGAACGACCGATTTGTCGATGTCTGAGCCATGTCCGCTCTATCCCAGGAGCGACTAAATCGTCGCGCCGCACTAGCTGACGCTATGGGCCATGTATGGACGGCGCCCGCGGTGCAAGAAGAATCTGACGTTTTGCGAAGCGTTCGGGTGCAGCCATGTATACGGCCTGTTTTCGCCTGAAGGCTTGCCTCCATTGCGATGCGGCCGCTATGGCCGCTGGCCCTGATGTGATCCGCTGATCGGGTCCCAAACAATAGCACGCGCTCAAGTATCGCGTTGGCCCAGACGGGTTTTCCCGATCGACGGTCTCGACCGTTTCGCATCACGTCGTCATCACCCTTGCAGTTCGTGAACACACAGACGCAACCTCATTTTCCCATCGCCAGACTCCTTATGCCGCTGCCACAAGCATAGGCGCCCGATAGGTGCCGCCCTTGGCCAGTAACGCCCAGGCGATGCGCGCCATCTTGTTGGCAAGCGCCACCGCCACCACCTTGAACGGTTTGCGAGCGAGAAGCTGCGTGAGCCACGGATACTTCTGCGGTTGCTGGCGCGCGTAGCGCAACACCGCACAGGCTCCGACCACGAGAATGCGTCGCAAATAGCGATCGCCCCGTTTCGAGATCGGCCCGAGCTTCTGCTTGCCGCCGGTCGAGGCTTGGCGCGGCACCAGCCCAATCCAGGCCGCAAAGTCACGACCCGATCGAAAAACCTTCGGATCCGGAACGGTCGCGGCGATCGCGGTGGCCCCGGTAACACCAATTCCGGGGATGCTCTCCAGCCGCTGGCTCGCCTCGTTCGAGCGATATTGCGCCATGATCCGTTTGTCGATCGATCCAATCATCGTCTGCATCGCCTGAAGCTCCGCCGCCAGTACGACGAGGCTCGCGTGAGCATCAACTGGCAAGCCCGCATCCTCCTCGCTCGCAATGATCTTCAGCAGCTCCTTGATCCCTTCGCGCCCTTGCGCAGCCACAATGCCGAGCTCGGCCAAATGCGCCCGCAAGGCATTGATCACCTGGGTCCGTTGTCGCACCAAAAGGTCGCGCACCCGATGCAGCATCAACCGGCCCTGCTGCTCGACCGATTTGATTTGTACAAACCGCATGGTCGGGCGTCGCACCGCCTCGCAGATCGCCTCGGCATCGGCGGCATCGTTCTTGTTGCGCTTGACGTAGGCCTTCACATCTTTCGGCGGCATCAGCCGCACCTGGTGGCCAAGCTTCGTCAGTTCACGCGCCCAATAATGGGCCGTCGCGCAGACCTCCATGCCGACAAGGCAAGGCGGCAGCGCCTTGAAGAACGCCAGCACCTAGTGGATGGAATCTAACACTTGGTGCCCACGCCTGACAGCGGCGATGATTTTGTCTGGATCTGCAGTCCAGGTGAAGGGTTTGGGATCATGGTTGGTCTGCGCGACGAAGCGGTTGATGGTGGCTTGGAGATCGACCACACATCGGAAGACACCGCGCTTGAGGCGCTGCTTGGCGAGTTTGGCGAAGAACCCCTCGACTGCGTTGAGCCACGAGCACGAGGTGGGCGTGAAGTGGAAGGCGAAGCGCGGGTGCCGGTTGAGCCATTGACGCACCTTCGGATGCTTGTGGACGGCGTAGTTGTCGAGGATCACGTGCACAAACTTTCTGGCCGGCACCTGAGCCTCAATAGCATTCAGGAAGCGAATGAACTCCTGGTGACGATGGCGCTGCATACATCGGCCAATGACCTTTCCTTCGAGCACGTCGAGAGCAGCGAACAGCGTCGTTGTTCCGTGGCGCTTGTAGTCATGGGTCATCGTGCCGGCGCGGCCTTTCTTCATCGGCAGGCCGGGCTGGGTGCGGTCGAGGGCCTGGATTTGCGACTTTTCATCGACCGAGAGCACGATGGCATGGGCGGGCGGATCGACATAGAGCCCGACAACATCGCGCAGCTTGTCGATGAACTTAGGGTCGTTGGAGAGCTTGAACTGCTGGACCCGGTGCGGCTGCAGACCATGCGCGCGCCAGATGCGTTGGACGGAGCTTGGGCTGATACCGACTACTTTCGCCATCATGGTAGCGGTCCAATGGGTCGCCTCGGCGGGCGGATCGGTGTGGGTGAGCGTCACGACACGCTCAGCGATACCCGACCCAAGTGGCGGGATGCGCGACGGCCGCGTCTTATCGCGCAGCAGGGCGTCGTAACCGGCCTGCATGAAGCGTTCCTGCCAGCGCCACACACAGGTTTTCGACTTGCCGGTCTGGCGCATGATCTCATTGGTGCCGACGCCGACAGCACTCAATAGGACAATCTCAGCTCGCCAGACATGCTTATGCGGTGCATTGCGATCTCGCGCGAGAGTGACCAAGCGGCGGCGATCAGCGGGCTTTAGAGTGATGGAAATTCCGGTTCGCATGCGTCAGACTCGCACGTATCGAGTCCGCCGGGAATCCCCTCGGGGATTCAAATGTCAGGTTTGATCCACTAGCTGCGCCGCAGTTGCTTGCGAACCACGACCTTCTCGGCCGCGTCGATGCCGTGGACCTGGAACACGTTCTTGGCGATATCCAAAATTGTGGTAATTTGCATGTGGACGGCTCCCCTCGATGTGGTGCGTTTCGACGCAACCACCCTATGGCACTTCGATGCCGCAGAGCGGGCGCCGTCCACCACATCAGACTCAGCCGCGCCGGTCACCGGTTGCCGTGACCGCTATACCTCCAACACCGGACTCGAATGCGGCCAGCCATGGCGACCGTTTAGGGCCAATCGCGTCACTTCGCACTGCGGAAAAACGGGGAGCCCTTTCGGCGCGGGACCACGGGGTATTTATGACAGTTTCAAGTTCATCCGGAGAACTACAGTTTAACCAGATAGACGCCGCAAAGTCTCGCGGCCTGCCACAAACCTTTGTTATGTGCGCCGACGATTGTTCGCAGAAGCGCTATCCGCGCCGCGCAGCCTGCCACACGCCGGCGCAGGACTGGCCAGAAGACTGACCGCGCCACGTCCCGCTGCCGTTGGTAGACGACAGCCGCCCTTGGCCAACCGCGAACGAACCGCCGGCTGAAACGCTCACCGAGACCGCTCCGTTAGGTAAGACGCGCCCGCTCACGCTAGCGGATTCGCCAGGTCCGTGGTGATGTTGCCGTTGCTGATCTGTACGCCGTAGCGATATTCCGAGCCACAGCCGCCAGTTTGCGCCTGAATGACCACGCTCCAATGGCCGTCGAAGGCATTGATCCCGGCGGGCGATCTTTCGAACGGAGTCGGAGCGGCTCTTGCATTTCGGGCCGGGTACGCGCTGACCGGAGGGCTTGGCACGACGGAAGGAACCGGTACCGCGGAAGGAACTGGCGCGACAGGCGTCAGTACAGCGAGATCACGTTGCCAGACGGTCCCGCGATCGAATTGGATCGTCACGCCGTCGACAGAATAAATTGCGCCTTCACGCCAATAGTCGACCCAGATGTGACCGGGCCGATCGATCCATGCTCGGGATGGCATGCCCGCTTCATTAACAAGTCTCATGTCCCAGCCGTTTTGCGAGATGAAAGCGGGTTGACCGATTAACCCCTCGACGCATCCCTGGACACATCGATACGGGCCGGAGAGATTCAGCACTTGTGTTGAGGCCTCCGTAGACGCCATGGCGATCAACGCAACTACCGCAAACAATCCGACCCTCATCGCCGTACTCCTTTGGTACTCTGCTGGTCTCTCAGGGGCGTGCCACGCGCGGAATCAGGCGTCTTCGCGCTCGTAAATCAGCCATTCGCCGTTTTCTGTCGGCGGAAAGTCCTGATCGCAGTCCTCGCATGTCGGAATTATGCCCGGAGCGCTTTGGCGGCGAACGACGGTATATTTTGCGTGGCAGAGTGGGCAGCCGAAGCTCTCACTTGACGGCGACGTTCTTGAAAGGGGCGTTTGCCAGTTCGTGCGCCGTTGGAGCATGGTTGCAGGATCGCCCTAAGTTGTGTCGTCATTTTGCCGCTGTGCATTTTGACCAAATCGAGGGATAGCGACGGCGAACCTCTGCAATATAGTCCCGGTACTCACGATAATACGTATCCGCCCGACAAACACTAATGCTGTTCAATGTATCGACAATCGCAGGCGCCGCCAATTCTGGATCCCATTCGCCCTGCTTTTCGATAAGGGCCGACAGTGCGTTCGTATTATCGGCAATAGCGCGCCACAACTCGTCATCGGTCAGATGTAAAGTACGCACGGCCACCCTCACATACTACGACATCCGCAGGTCAGATTGAGGTGACAAGGCTAAAATCAGCTTAACGGCCTTGGAAGGAGCGACGCAAATCTTCGGTCAAACTAAAGCAGCGGCATGCGCTGATCGACGATCACCGGGTAAGCGCGGGCCGGCGCAGCGTCCTGATCAGAGTTCCAACTGACAGAAGCGCCCTCGACATCGCCACATTGTTGCCGGCTTGCCGAAAGCCTCCGCTTACTCGTGTGGGGTATTCCGGCGTCATCGATATTTCGGGCGTCCCCACTCCCCAGTGCGCGCCTGGAGTGCACCCCCAGGCAGCGGAGGCAACGCCTGGGGGTTATTCATTGGCATTCGCGGGGCGCGAGCCGGCCCAACGCAACTCATAAACAAGCGGTCTCCGCTTCTCAGTTATGTTGCTTTCCACCGAAAGGCGGACATTCGGTTGCGACGCGATATCGGTCGCTAAACTGCCGCCCCGACCATCGTGGTGGCGCGGCAGCCTAACCTTCCATAACGGACACGGAACCGGACGACAGGCGCGGCAGAGATGGGCCAATAGGTCAAATTCAGCCCAGCCATTGCAGACGTGCGACGCAACGCCGCGCACAAGTTGCGCATTCGGATATTCCCGCTGAAGCGCGCAGCGTATTGTGGGCGCCGCGGCCTAAGCTGCTTGCATTGATGGGGGCGTCAATGTCGCTACAGGAATTTGCCGAACTCGGTGCTGCCATGAGCGGCGTCGGAGTTATAGCTAGTGTCATTTATGTATCCATCCAAATTAGCAACAATACCCGCGCGGTGCGCGCGTCGGCGTTTCAGCAGGTTGTCAATTCTTTCGCCGCGATTTCCTTCGACATTGCGAAGGATAAAAGTCTCGTCGATCTGTACCTGCGCGCAGGACGGGACTTCCTTGCGCTTAATGAAGTCGAGCGCGCTCAATACAGTCTCATGCTGCTAAGCTTTCTGCGGCGGTCAGAGAACGTATTTTTTCAAACCGAGATTCGCATGCTTCACAGCCAGCACTGGTCCGGTATCCGAGAAAGCATCAAGGCCATTATGGCGCCGCCGGGTGCACAGGTCTGCTGGAGCGAAATGAAAAACCGCCTAAATCCAGAATTTCGCTCTTTTATCGATGGGCTCATTGGGCCGAATGCAGCGCTACCAGCCGGTGACTAATTTCCGTTCAGACGTTTGGGAGCGGCTCGACTGATGTCTGCAATGGGTCATGATCAACACGAATACGTGGAGGGCATCGTGACGAACACCGATTGGCAGGGCGACATCGCAGACATCGTCACTGCTATTTGGATGGAAAAGCTCGAGCCCGGCATCTTCATCACAGTGGACGACGTACAGCCGGAAATGGCCAAGCGCGGATATAACTTGACGAGGCGCGAACTCGGCGACGCAATGGGGGTTGTCGCCGCTGACAACAATTGGGGGATCGGCGTGGCGGCTGACGGGACGGTGCAAGTTAAACCTTTTTGAAAGTGCGCGAGGCTTCGGCCGTGCTCCTGCCTTGCCAGGGATGAAGGTGGCCAGGGACCGTTATGTCAAAACGAACAAATCTTTCGCACTGCGGCAATTGACGGTGGCGAAATGACGCTATGGGTCGATATTGTTGAAAAAGTAGGTTTTCGGTTGGGGTTATGCTGTTGGATGGCTTTTTAGAGCACTCGTTTGCGGGCGACGTTGACGCGGACGCCACTGAGACAAGCTTGGCGGCCTCAGGCAAATGACACGTGCGGCTGAGTCAGTGATGGCTTTAAGGCTCGGAGCACCAAGGTCTTGAGGTTCTGCACTGTGGCGGCGAGAACGAACTCGTCGCGCGCGCCGGAAAGACCTCGCAGCCGCATACGCTCGAAGCGGTGGTGGACCTTCAAGTGGGCAAAGCGCATCTCGATGCGTTTGCGCTGGTTGCGCGACTTAAGGAATGCCTTTGTCCGCATCAGCCGGCGTGTCAGGTCGCGGGCATATTCATGGACATCGCGGGGAACCTCTCGTGACGGCGCTTTTGGGCAGCACTTCATTTTGAGCGGGCAGACTTCGCAGTCGAACTTGGAAGCGCGATAGCGAAGTTTGTAGCCCTCGTGCACTTTGCCAGTGGTGTGCAGCACGTTGCCATTCGGGCAGATGTAGACGCCTCGCCGTCGATCCCAGCGAAAGTCGCTGCGCGATAATGTGCCGTCTTCTCGGTCGCTTTTGTCCCAGACCGGGATATGCGGGGCGATGCGGGCGCCAATCAGCCAGTCAAGGAACTTGGCCGTACCATAAGCGGTATCGGCAGCAAGACGTTTGGGCTTGAGGCCGAAGCAACGTTCGGTACGAACGAGCATGGTCTTTGTCGACGCAACCTCATCAGAGCTGCGTGCCGGCGTGGGCTCGACATCGACAATGATCGCGTGCGCGATGTCGATGAGATAATTGAGCCCATAGCCGAACTGCACCCGCTTGTTGGCCTTGGCCGTCCAGGCCGAGCAGGGATCGCTGGGCGAGATCAGCTTCGGTGGTTTGTGGTCGGCGTCCGGATCGTCATCATCGAGCCCGGAGAGGAACTCGGCGGCGGCGCGGGTCTGCCGCTCCGGCACTGACCAGTCGATCTCACCGGGCGCCTTGCCGTGATAGCGGCTGGCGTTGGCTTCAATAACGCTAGCGTCAACGGCGAAGCCTTCACCCTTGACCAGGCCGGCATCCATGCAGGTCCGCACCACAGCCTCGAACACCTGGCGCAGAATGTCGCTGTCACGGAAGCGGCCATGCCGATTGACCGAGAACGTCGAGTGATCGGGCACTGGGTCGTCGAGATCGAGGCGACAAAACCAGCGGTACGCAAGGTGAAGCTCGACCTCCTCGCACAACCGCCGCTCGGAGCGGATGCCGTAGCAATAGCCGATGATCAGCATCCGGATCATAAGCTCCGGATCGATCGAGGGCCGGCCAATGTCGCTGTAGAAGGCCGCCAGCTTGTCGCGAAGCTCAGCCAGTATCCGGGTCACCACCGGATTGATCCGCCGCAACAGGTTGCCAACCGGGATGCGCCGTTCGAGGTTGAAAAGGTAAAACAACTGGCTCTGATCGCCGGTCTGTCGACCCATCATGGCAAACCTCCGTCGCTCGATGCTGCCAGCGCACGGAATCACTGTTCGTCGATTAGTGCCAAGCCTTTTTCAACAGTATCGGTCAAGAGCGTCGATTTTGACCTTGTCAGGCGATGTCAGATGTTGCCCCAATAGCGACCGCAATAGCGAACATGCCAGGCGGCCGATTAGAAGGCGACAAAGTGCAGTGCTGCAAACAGAGAGGCTGCGACGCCTCTAGGTACGCTCCAACCGGCCACATCGCCTCGCGCCGCCTAAAGCCAACCCGATTGCGAGGTCGGACCGCGCTGATTATACTTTCTAAAAATCGAAAGCTGGGAGGACGGCATGATTAGTAGGAGAATGCGGCGTACTGCACCCTACGTAGGCGCGGCCATTTTGTCGCTATCGCTTTTGGCTGGCAGCGGACTTGCTCGAGCCGACGAGATCAAAGTGATGGCGTCGGTCGCCCTGAAATCGACACTGGACGACCTTGCGGCGAAATTCGAAAGCACCGGCGGCGGCACGGTGAAGATGGTTTACGGCCTTGCGGCGCAGTTGAAGCAGCGCGTCGCCGACGGCGAAGCGGACGACGTTGCTGTCCTGATCCGGCCGATGATGGAAGATCTTCTCAAGCAGGGGAAATTGGCGGCCGGCAGCCTCGCCAATGTCGGCGGCACGCCGGTTGCGATCGCCATACGCACAGGCACCCCCAAGCCGGATATTGGCACTGTCGATGCACTGAAACATACGCTGATCGTGGCCAAATCGATTTCATATTCCGACCCAGCGAAAGGCGGCGCCAGCGGCGTCTACTTCGCCAAGGTTGTCGATCAGCTCGGCCTGACCGATGAACTCAAAGCGAAGACGATCCTGGTGCCCGGCGCCCAGGCTCCCGAACTTGTCGCCAAGGGCGAAGCCGAATTGGGCGTGGCGCAAGGTTCGGAAATCATTCCGGTCGCGGGCGCGGAGGTACTCGGACCGTTGCCGGGCAATCTTGGCAGCGTGACACTATTTACCGCAGGCATCGCCGCGGCGAGCGCAGCACCCGATGCCGCCAAAGCGTTCATCAAGTTCATTACCGGACCGGACGCAGCGCCAGTCCTGAAGGCCAAGGGCTTCGAGCCGGGCTGATTACGCGAAATACCTTTCGATAACCGGGCGATACACTGCCGTCGGCATCAGTCACGTCGTTTTCGACCTCATCCGGCCATGTCAGCTCTTACCCCAATAACGACCAAACCGGCGACCCCCCACAATGGTCGAGAAGGGCCAAAAGGCGACATCAGCTCGCCGCTGACTAATGTCGGCTAAGCTCCTCGTACCGCGCGCCCTTTGATAAGCATAGTTCTGGAATGCGGTTGGCAAGCAAGCATACGCCGGCCATTTCTGGCGGGGAATGCGCGGAGCGATTGGAAAAAGACAGTCAGTCAGATGGCGCATCATGCGGAGAGCCGAGCGCGCGCGCCATTCGGGATTGTCTGCGGCGCTTTGTTGAGATTCTCGGTCGCAAAGCCCGCAGCGACCTTGTAACCCGCCATGAACTCGGCGCGTTCCTTCGCGGGGATCACGTCGTCGATATTCTTGAACGTGCCGCCGCAGCGCTCGTCCACCATGTTTAGCAGCCCGAACGGCCCCGCGCCGCGGTTGCGCAACACCACCTGCCCAATCGGCCCGCAAAACTTCCTGTCGAAGGCCTCAAGCGCCGCGGGGGTCACGCCATGCTCGATCAAACAAGCCCCCAGTACGCGCGCGTCGACAATCGCCTGGCTCCCTCCGTTCGATCCGGTCGGGTACATCGGGTGCGCGGCGTCACCCATCAGAACCACCGCGCCGTCCTGCCACGTCGGGATCGGGTCACGGTCGATCATTGGGTTCTCGAACGCGCTCTCGGCACGCCGGATCAGGTCCGGCACGTCGAGCCAGTCCCACACCCAACCGTCGAAGTGATGCGCGAACTCGGCGGTCTCGACCTGCCGGAACCAGCCGCTCTGCTTCCAGCCCTCGCTGTTGTCCATCGTCACCTCGGCGATCCAGTTAATCATTGAAAGGCCGGTCGCGGGGTCGGGATGCGAGATTGGATAGAATACCACGCGCTGGCGATGCGTGCCGAGACCAACGAATGACGAGCCGGTGCGGATCGGTTTGCCCCAGGTCATGCCGCGCCACATCACCGCGCCACCCCAGTGGATCGGCGGCTGCGTGGGGTGCATCTGAGCCCGCACGGCCGAGTTGATGCCATCGGCGCCGATCAGCAGACTGCCCCTCGCCTCGGCGGTCGAGGCGTCGGCGCGTTCGATTAGCGCGGTGATGGAGCCGTCAGCATTCTTGCGGTAGCCGGTGACACGGTGGCCGAGCCGGACAGCGTCGCGCCCGGCTCGCTCGACCAGCTTGTCGTACAACAGCATGTGGAAGCGGCCGCGGTGCACAGCGTATTGCGGCCACTTGTAACCGGCGAGCAAGCCGCGCGACTCCGAGTAGATGTCGTTGCCATTTAGCCCCACAAGCGCCCATTCCTCGGCGGGCAAGCCCACGCAATCGAGGTCGGCTTGCGCGATGCCGAGATCGTAAATCTCGCGCACGGCGTTCGGCTGCAAATTGATGCCTACGCCAAGCGGACGCATCTCGCGCACCGCTTCGAATACGATGCATGGCACGCCGATTTGGTGGAGCGTAAGTGCCATTGCCAGCCCGCCAATGCCGCCGCCGGCGATAAATACTGGATTATTCGTCACACGCTGGACCGATCTACATCTCGATGAATTTCATTATCCTTTGAATGACGGCGGGAGCAAGCCGGCCTTCGACCGTCGAAGCGATAGCGCGGCGAATGTTCGTTATGGGTCAGAAACGACGTTTTAGGCGCTCCGGCCCAATGTCCGTTCTTCCGTTAGCAACGGCAACAGCGACTTGCCAAACAGTAGCTAAGGGCAGGAGCAACCACGGTGCGGTGCAGCAAACAGAAAGGCGGCCCTGCGGCGGCCCCGTTCCGTTATGCCGGTCGCTGCCGAAGCGAAACCGACACAGCATGTCGTGTGAACTTCCTTTGGGACGCGAGTGCGCGCACCTCATCATGCGCGCACTCGGGGACAACACGGTGATGCGCGGAATCAAGCCTCAGTGGTTGTGTTTATCCCGCCCATCATCATCGTCATCATCCGCAAGTCGATCGTCATGCTTCATGCAGATGAAGTTGGAGGCATTGTTTGTCATGCCCGATCCGATATATCGCGGCGTCTGCGGGTAGGGACAAAGCGGCCGCGTGCCGCCGGTCGGGAAGTTTTGTGCGACACGGGGATCGAACAAGCCACCGCTAGGGAACGGAGAGGCGGTGTTGTGATTGGCCGCTACAATGCGCTCCGGCGCGACACCATTCTCAACCCAGGTTGTGATTGCGTTGAGTTCGTTGACCGCGAAGTCGTTTGTTGCCGGGCCGCCGCCGCAGTGTGCCATGTTCGGGACCATGAACAGTCTGGCAAAGTCGGCAGCTCTGCCGTCCATGTGACGATTTATGTTTCGGTACCAACGCGCGATCGATGCCCCGGAGAAGATCCCGTCATTCACCGAGGCCGAGATAATTAATTTGCCACCGTGCCTTTTGAACGAGCCAAGATCGAACGAGACGGCGGCCATGAAGTCCATTGAGCTTTGCGGATATGCCTTCGTCTCAGCGAAGATCTTCGGCGCATCGGTGTCAAAGTTGAACTTGAACATGTAGGCTTCTTGACCGCTCGGCCCGGCAACGGGAGTGACGACCGGAGGGGTGACGAAGACCATCGGCACCGCGCCGGCACCCAGCGTCAAATTGAATGCCGTGTTCGCAGTCGGTGGCCCGAAGCCCACGACATTCCACAGTGCCCAGCCTAATCCGCCAGCAGTCGGCGGATCCCAGATTCCAGCATCCCAGAACCAGTTCGAATAAAGCGGTTTATTTTTCGAATTCACCGGTCCGGCGTAGATTTTCTTCAGCACGCCAACCTGCGCGCTCGTGAGACAAGTTCCTCCGTGTGGTGTGTTTCCGTGGGTACCCGTGCCGCAGGTATAAGCAGCAAGCGACGGATATACCTTGTCGTTCGTGCAGGCGTGAAAATCGTCGATGATCCCATCGACCAGCCCGTCCAGGGCGTCGCAGGCGCTGAGGATTGCCGCCGAGGCCACCTCCAGGTCTTGAGACGGGAAGGTCGGAGGAATTAGGGGTTGTCCATTGGCGTCTGTACTTGTCGCAAGCACGGCGAGGGCCTGCTCGTTCCAAGCCTCTGCGATCCCGGCCTGCGGCAGGTTAAACCCGGGATTCTGCGACACGATGCCATCGAACTGATCCGGGAATTTCTGCGATGCCACCATGCCATCGCGTCCGCCATTGGAGCAGCCCATCAGGTAGGAGAAGGAGGCCGACTGCCCATAGTAATCGGAAATGATCATTTTTGAGATCGTGGACGTCTTCTCAATCCCGTTGTAACCATAGTCAATGCGCGCTTGCTCATCGACGCCGAAATGCTGCGAGCCGCCGGCATTAGCATCATCGTCCTGATACCCGCCGACCGCGTTATTCGCGCTGTCCTCGTGGCCTCCGTCGTCCGCCGCAACGGCCCAGCCTTGTGTCAGCTCAACGCCGGCAGAGCCTTGCGGATTTGCATTGAGGCTGCCATCGGTGCCACCGCCTCCCATCATTTCGAATCGGCCGGACCATGTATCTGGCAAATTCAGTGCAAATCCGATTCCGTATGTGAAGTGATCGGGGTCTTGGCTACTGACGCGCTTATTAATCACTCCGATAACGTTGCAATAACCCGTATTTTGCGTGGCGCTCAGGATCTGCGCATCAGGCAGCGTCAGGCCGGTCAGGCTTGTGCACGATGCCCGTGGAGCAGTGCCATTTGCAGCCAAGGCGCTGGGGACGCCAAATGATACGCTAACCAAAAGCGCTGCCGCGGAAACCGAGCGGCGCAGGATCGCCGTTGTTTTCATGACTGTCCTCCCCGTGTTCGGCGGGCTTTTCTCGCCCATCCAGCCGAAAACGTGCATCCGTTGACGGCGGGGGTCAAGCGAAATCGTTGTCAAATACAACGATTTAGGCGGCCACGTATTCTTGTTTTGCCAAGAGCTTGACGGCCGAACTACCAGAATTCTGCCGACGTTCTCGTTGACGGCTCGCCACGGCGCGTGGTGTAGAAGAGCGTCGGTCGCCTGTTTATTGCTCCGGCGAACACGAGGAATCCGGATGAGTGATTGCTATTCGCCGGCAGCACAGCAGGCGGACGACGCCCCGAGGCGGCGGCAGAGTCGCGCGCGCGCCGAGGCCCGGCCACACCCTGGAAAGCCATGCGTCGATCTCGGCCGCCTATCTGGGCATCACCTGGGCTACCTGATCAGGCGCGCTCAAATTTGGATCTTTCAGGATTTTATTCGCACGTTGGCAGAGGTCTATATCCGTCCTGCCCAATACTCAGTGCTGCTCGTGATCGAAGCGAATGCCGGATTGAGCCAGAGTGCACTCGCTCGTACTCTGGGGATCGAGCGTGCACGCCTCGTTCACCTGCTCGACGCTCTAGAGGCGCGGAATATGGTTCAACGCGCACGATCTAAACATGATAGGCGCTCACATACTCTTAGCCTGACTACCCGAGGACGCAGCGCACTGGCCCGCATCAAAGTCCTGGCCGACGAACACGAGCAGCGCCTTGCGCAAAAGGTAGGGCTACCGAACCACAAAAAACTGCTGCGGCTTCTTGCTGTTTTCGCCCGCGGCTAGTTGCATTCGAAACTCGCCAGTGCCTTCAGACTGCATTGTGCGGCACAGCAACCGACCGTCGCAAAATGTCGAAATGGGTCATGAACCGCCGCGCCGATTGTTGGCTACCGTGACCGGTCTTCACCCAATATCTGCCGCGCTTAGCCGTGCCTGGGGCGACGGTTAAGGGCCAGTTTCTGCCGCACGCACCTGCAGCAAAAAACGGCGAGGACCGCCGCGAAGGACATCACAGACCGGCCGATTGGGGCGTGATATTCTGCTTTGCATTACGGCGGGCGTGATTCCAGTGGGATGGGCAAATGGCAATCGACATTGGAAGGCGGCAATTCATATCCGCGCTCGGCGGCGCAGCGGCGTCAGTGCTGCTGCGGCCGCTCTGCGCTGACGCACAGCAGACCGATCGCATGCGCCGGATCGGCGTAATCATGGGGTTTTCCGCGGAAGACGAGGTTTGGCAGGCCTATCTCGCCACCTTCAAGGGACGACTCCAGGAGCTTGGCTGGACCGAAGGCCGCAACCTTCGGATCGATTACCGCTTCACGGGCGCCAGCACCGAGCGTACCCGCGCAGCGGCTGAGGAAATCGTCGCACGTGCGCCCGACGTGATTTTCGTTTCAACAAATCCGGTCGTATCGGCCGTATTGCAAGCGACCCACACCCTGCCGATCGTGTTCACCTGGGTGTCCGATTCGGTCGGAAGCGGCTATATGACGAACCTCGCCCATCCGGGTGGGAATATCACTGGATTTCACAATTTTGAGCCCGCTATCGGCGGCAAATGGCTGCAGCTGCTCAATGAGGTCGCGCCGGCCGTCCGTCGCGTCGCGGTCCTCCACGTTCCGGAAATCGTGGCCAACGTCGCATTCATCCGCACAGCCGAGGCTGCTGCAAACCCGTTGGGAATGACAGTGACCGCGGCCGGCGTGCGCGACACCGCCGACATCGACCGCGTCCTTACCGAATTCGCGCGCGGGCCAAATGGCGGCTTTATCGTAACGCCGAGCCCGCTCACCGCGACCGGCCGCAATGTGATCACTGCGGCCGCTGCCCGCCTGGGTCTGCCGGCGATCTACCCATTCCGTTTCTATGCGGCAAGCGGCGGCTTAATCTCGTATGGAGTTGATCAACTAGAAACGGTGCGTGAGGCGGCGTCTTATGTCGACCGCATCCTGCGCGGCGCCTCTCCGGGCGATCTTCCGGTGCAGCTGCCCACTCAATACCAACTCGTGATCAACCTCAAGACCGCCAAGGTGCTTGGCCTGACGGTCCCGGAATTGTTCCTACAGCGCGCCGACGAGGTGATCGAATGAGCCTTTCGCAATGCGTCAATTGACGGTCGCAAAATGACGCTCTGGGCCAGAAACGGACTCATGCACCGCAGCAAACAACGTTCCGAGTTGCGATGATTTACTCGATCACCTCGTCGGCGAGCACTTGGATCGAGTTGGGCACCTCAATGCCGAGCGCCCGAGCCGTTTGCAGGTTGATGACGAATTCGAATTTGGTCGACTGTAAGACCGGGAGGTCGGCGGGCTTCGCGCCCTTGAGGATTTTACCGGTGTAGACGCCGGCCTGACGATGCATGTCCAGAATATCGGTCCCATAGCTCATCAGCCCACCGGCTTCGACATCATCGCGAGTGGTATAGGTCGCTGGAATCCCATGGCGGATTGCGAGCGTTGCAAATTGGACGCGCCGGCTTATGTAGAACCCGTCGGGGGCGACAAAGAGTGCATCGGCCCGGTCGCGCACGAGGGTGGCAAAGGTCGCCTCGATCTCGCGGCTGGTGCTGGCGTTGAGAACCTGAATTTGCAATCCGAGAGCGCGTGCAGCTTCGGGTATGTCTCGTAGCGTAGCTTCGGCAGTGGAGGTATTAGTCGGATTGACCAGCACGGCAATCCGAACGGCCTTGGGTACCAGGTTGTGCAGAAGCCCCAGCCGCTTGGCCGCGACATCCGCGAGGAAAAAATTAATGCCAGTTGCGTTGCCGCCGGGTCGGGCAAGACTGGCGACAAGACCCATCTTGACCGGGTCTGCGCCGACGCCGAAGACGATCGGAATTGTGGTGGTCGCAGCTTTGGCCGCAAGCGCAGCAGGATTGCTACCGGGCGTGGCGATAACGGCCACGTGGCGGCGGATGAGATCTGCCATGAGCGATGGCAGTTGATCGTATTGGCCCTCCAGCCAGTGGTACTCCACCGTCACGTTTTGACCCTCGATGTAGCCGGCTTCGTTGAGGCCCTTCCGGAACGCATCGGCAACTCGCACAGAGGACTCGGAGACCGGCCATTGACGAAGCCGACCACTGGCATCGCCAGTTGCTGCGCCCGCGCCGCGAGCGGCCATGCGGCCGCCGCACCACCAATTAGCGTGATGAATTCACGCCGCCTCATATGTTGCCCTTAATCCAAGGATCGCACCCTACCACACAGTGGTAGGAAATGCCGCGTTGTGCATCACAGCAAATTTGGCGGCCGATGTCTCAGTTGGGTCAGGAACGACCGATTTCGGGTGTTCGCGCGATGTCCGTTCTTCCACCCCTAAGCGACCGTGATAGCGTCCAACCTAGATATATGCTTGCACCGCTTAGCACTCAGGCCAACGCCGTCACGGAGACGTCTGGCCTGCGGGCTTCGAGTAGACGAGTGTAGACGACGCGCAATTCGCCTTTTCCAGAAATTTCCAATCTTGGGACTGGGTCCGAAGTATACCGGATGGGACCTGCTAATAGGATTGGGACTTTGCTGTGGCTTGCTTCTTCGGCGCGGGGCCGTCGCCTTGCGTATACCAAAAAGGGACTTCTTCCCGCTGAATATGGGACCCCCTCAGGCGATGGTTAAATGCATGCTGTCCGCAGAGTAGCGGTTGCAATTTTTTATTCGGGCTTTGCCCTTGGCCGCCGCCATGAGCCGCTCCACCTCGGCCCCGGTCATGTACTCCCTGGTCCGCAGCTTGGCGTTGGGAGGCCGCCTGGGGATAACTGTTCCTTTTATGGTGGCTGGCGCGACCAGCCGCAAATGCGCTTTGGCCATGTGTTTCGCCCTATGCCGAGGGTCGACTGTTCGAACAAGAATCATTTTTGGAACTGTAAATCAATCTTGGTCTGAAATGAGACTATGTATGGCCGGTGGCGCGGCAGGGGCGCGATCAGGACGTTCCAGACGTGGCGAACCTGCTCAACCTCCTGTGCTGGAAGTCACACGCGGCCACCCCCATTGTGCTAGTTTCAGCGGCTACGATGCCTTGTCCTAAGCCATGGGGGTGGCAATGCGACGGCGCTCCAGAGCAGGCGGCAAACCAAATAAAGCGCGACGCCGAAAGGCGGCGACGCCAAAGCGCGCCAGTCCAGCCAAGGCCGTGCCCGGTCGTCGTTCGGAAACGACCGGGGAGAAAACGGAGATGGCGCGTCTTATCCACGAACGCGAAGAGGCGTTGCAGCAACTGGCCGCGACCGCCGAAATTCTCCGACTGATCAGCAACTCCCCGACCGACACCCAGCCAGTGTTTGATGCAATTGTGCAAAGCGGGCTGAAGCTTTTTCCAGATGCCGCGATCCTCATTGCGCTGCCCGATGGTAATATGCTGCGGGCCGCTGCATTTGCTGAAACAGATATCGCTCAGGCCAAAGCGTTGCTGAACCGATGGCCAATTTCGCTGACGCGTCAATACCTGCACGCCGTCGCGATTCTTGACCGGCAGGTCATAGACATTCCAGACGCTCGAAAGCCAACGTTGGAATTTGCAGCCGGAGCGAGATACTTTCTGACGACCGGCTACCGGGCGATCACGATCATGCCGATGTTATCTGGAAACGACGCCATTGGCGCGCTCAGCGTCGTGCGATCAGCGCCCGGGCCGCTCTCAGACAGGCAGATTGCGGCACTGAGGACCTTCGCCGCCCAGGCGGTCATTGCCATCGAGAACACGCGTCTGCTGAACGAACTGCGCGAGTCGCTGCAGCAGCAGACTGCCACCGCTGACGTACTGAAGGTCATTAGCAGTTCGCCCGGAGAGTTGGAGCCCGTATTCCAGGCCATGCTGAAGAATGCGACGCGGCTGTGCGAGGCAAGTTATGGCATCTTGTGGCTACGTGAGGGCAACGGCTTCCGCAGCGCCGCGCTCCACGGCCCGTTGCCAGCGGCCTACGTTGAGCAATGGCGGAGCGGCACACTTGTCCATGCCAGCCCGGATGCGCCGATGATGCGGGTCGCGGAAACGCGCAAGCCGGTGCAGGTCCCCGACATGCGCGAAAGTCGCGCTTATCTCAGTGGCGACCTATTGCCGGTGACGGCCGTCGAGATCGCTGGCATCCGCACGCTGCTTTCAGTGCCGATGTTCAAGGACGAGGAATTGGTCGGAGCCATCACCATCTACCGAAGGGAGGTCCGCCCTTTTAGCGACAAGCAGGTTGATCTTGTCAGCAGCTTCGCCGCGCAGGCCGTCATCGCCATCGAGAACACGCGGCTGCTCAATGAACTGCGCCAGCGCACGACCGATCTTACCGAGTCGCTGGAGCAGCAGACGGCGACATCGGAGGTGCTTCAGGTCATTTCGAAGTCGCCGGGCGAACTGGAACCGGTGTTCGAGGCGATGCTGGAGAACGCTACGCGAATATGCGAAGCCAAATTCGGCACACTGTATCTCCGTGATGGCGAGGCGTATCGAGCCGCCTCGATGTGCAACGCACCGCCAGCGTTTGCGGAATACCGTAGACGGGGGCCAATTCACCCCGGCCCTCGCACCGGTCTCGGTCGGGTAACGCAAACGAAGCAGCTTGTTCACATTGCCGACATCACATCGGAGCAGGCGTACATCGAGGGCGATCCTATATTTGTCACCGCTGTTGAAGCTGGCGGATTTCGAACTGTGCTGCATGTGCCGATGCTTAATGAAACGCATTTGGTCGGCGTCATTGCCATTTATCGCCAGGAGGTGCATCCGTTCACCGACAAGCAAATCGCGCTATTACAGAATTTTGCCGCACAGGCAGTCATCGCCATCGAGAACACGCGGCTGCTCAATGAACTGCGGCAATCGCTAGAGCAGCAGACCGCCACGGCGAAAGTTCTGAGCGTCATTAGTTCGTCGCCGGGCGAGTTACAGCCGGTATTTCAGGCCATGCTGGAAAACGCCGTCCGCATCTGCGACGCTAGGTCCGGCACGCTGTTTCGTTTCGATGGAGAATTGGCCGACCGCGTTGCCAGCGTCGGAACGCCTGCTGCGCTTGTCGAATTTCAACGGCGTCGTGGTCCATTTAAGCCTGACGTTAATGCCAACTTCGCTCGATGCTTGGAGACGAGAGAAGTTGTCCATGTTGCCGACGAATTGTCCGAGCCAAAACCCCGCGCTTCTGCCCTATATGGTGGCGCTAGGACCACGATTTACGTTCCAATGCTCAAAGATAATGTAGCTGTCGGCGAAATCGTTATTTACCGCCAAGAAATTCGGCCCTTCACCGATAAGCAGATCGCGCTGGTGCAGAACTTCGCCGCTCAGGCCGTCATCGCCATCGAGAACACGCGGCTGCTCAACGAATTGCGCCAGCGCACTGATGATCTCACCGAGTCGTTGGAGCAGCAGACGGCGACCTCAGAGGTGTTGAGCGTCATATCAAGCTCGCCCGGCGAACTTGAGCTAGTGTTCCAGACCATGCTGGAAAGTGCCACGCGAATTTGTGCCGCAAAGTTCGGTGTTTTGTATCTGTACGAGGGCACAAAATTTCGCCCAGCGGCTCTGGCTAGCCCATCGCCAGAATTTGCAGCATACGTAGAAGAGCGTGGGGCATTCGTGCCTCATCATAGTCAACCGCTCGGCCAATTGTTGCAGACGAAGGCGGTCGTCCACGCCTTTAATGATTCTGTCGAAGGTGCCGGAGTTGCCTCGTTCAAGCTTGGCGGTGCGAGAACCTTTATCGCCGTACCTATGCTGAGGGAGAACGAGCTAGTCGGCTCCATCAATATCTTTCGCCAAGAGGCCCGCCCCTTCACGGAAAAGCAAATCGCGTTGGTCTCGAACTTCGCTGCCCAGGCCGTTATTGCCATCGAGAACACGCGGTTGCTAAATGAACTGCGACAATCGCTGGAACAACAAACGGCCACAGCCAATGTGCTGTCAGTCATCTCAAGCTCACCGGGCGACCTGGAGCCGGTTTTCCAGACGATGCTGGAGAACGCAATACGTATCTGTGAGGCCAAGTTCGGCAACCTGTTCCTCATCAACGGCGATGGCTGCCATTGGGCAGTCGGAATAGGCACTCCGCCGAAACTTGCCGAATACTTCACTGAGCGTTCGCTGTTTCGACCGACGCCGGGCAGTCACTTAGATCGGGTCGTGCGAACAAAGCAGGTGAGCCATACTGCGGACGATACCAAAGAAGCGGTGATCGGCGCTGCCGCAAGGCTCGGCGGTGCGCGGTCTACTGTTTGCGTACCAATGCTAATGGATGACGTACTAGTCGGCGCAATTTTCATCTATCGCATTGAAGTCCGTCCATTTACTGAAGGGCAAATCGCTCTTGTGCAGAATTTCGCGACACAGGCCGTCATCGCCATCGAGAACACGCGGCTGCTCAATGAATTGCGCGAGAGCCTGGACCGGCAGACGGCAACGGCAGATGTGCTGCGTGTCATCAGTTCGTCGCCGGGGGAATTGGAGCCGGTCTTCACGTCGATCTTGGATAACGCAACGCGGATTTGCCAAGCCAATTTCGGCACGCTGTTTTTGCGCGAAGGCGAAGCGCTCCGCGTGGCCGCGCACCATGGTTCGTTGACGAAAGCCTGGGACGAGCAGTGGCGGGTCGGAGTGTTGCTGCAGCCCGACGGCGAAATGCAAGCATTCCAGACACTCTCGGCCCGCCAGCCAATCCAGGTCGCGGATTTGAGCAAAGCTCCTTCGTATCTCGCCCGCAATCCGAAAGCCGTTAACTCCGTTGAGATCGGCGGCATTCGCACGATGGTCACCGTGCCGATGCTCAAGGACGGCGAGGCAATTGGCGTCATTACAATCTTTCGCACCGAGATACGCGAACTCACCGACAAGCAGATTGCGCTCGTGACAAACTTCGCCGCCCAGGCCGTCATCGCCATCGAGAACACGCGGCTGCTCAATGAATTGCGGCAGCGCACTGATGACCTCGGCGAATCTCTCCAGCAGCAGACTGCCACCGCAGACGTACTCAAGGTCATCAGCAGTTCACCGGGCGAGTTAGAGCCGGTTTTCGCCGCAATGCTGGAGAATGCAACACGTATCTGCGAAGCCAAATTCGGTATCTTGCACCTCTATGAAGACGATGCGATCCGAACGGGGGCAGTTCACAATGCGCCCGCAGCTTTCCTTAAGGTCGTCGCAGCGCGCGGACAATTATTTCGTCCCGGCCCGTTGAGCGCCATTGGACGCGCGATTGCAACGAAAAGGATGGTTCACATCCCTGACTACGCCGAGGATGAGGCGTACAAGCAACGCGAACCTGCTGCCGTTGGGTTGGTCGAAAATGCGGGGGCACGAACCGTCCTGCTCATACCAATGCTGAAAGATAAGCAACTTGTCGGGACCATTGCCATCTATCGCCAAGAGGTACGTCCTTTTTCCGATAAGCAGATCGAACTGGTACAGAGCTTCGCCGCCCAGGCAGTAATTGCGATAGAGAATACGCGGCTGCTGAACGAATTGCGGCAATCTCTACAGCAGCAAACAGCCACTGCAGATGTGCTTAAAGTCATCAGTCGCTCGACATTCGACCTGCAACACGTTCTGCAAACACTTGTTGAGTCGGCGGCCCGCCTTTGCGAAGCCGACAAGTCCACAATCACGCGGCAACGGGGCAACGTATTCTATCGTGCAGAGTCTTATGGGTTCTCACCCGAATTCATGGATTACGTAAAAGACATTCCAGTCGAGCCTGAACGAAGCACTGCCGCTGGGCGCGCGTTGCTGGAAGGAAAAGCGATCCATATTGCCGATGTGAAGGCTGATCCAGAATACACCTTCGAGGCACAGAAGTTCGACTCTTATCGTACAATTTTAGGCGTACCGATGTTGCGCGAAGGAATTCCGATTGGCGTTTTGACACTGATACGTACTGAGGTGCGGCCCTTCACCGAAAAGCAGATCGATCTGGTATCGACCTTCGCCGACCAAGCGGCGATTGCAATAGAGAATGTGCGCTTGTTCGACGAAATCCAGGACAAGAGCCGCCAACTTGAAGTCGCGAGCCAGCATAAATCGCAGTTCCTTGCGAACATGAGCCACGAACTGCGCACGCCGCTCAACGCCATCTTGGGCTACACCGAACTGATGGCGGACGGCATCTACGGTGAACTGCCTGAAAAGACGATGGGTGTACTCAAAAGGCTTGAGAGTAACGGCAGGCACTTGCTCGGATTGATCAACGACGTACTCGATCTGTCGAAGATCGAGGCTGGCCAACTCACGCTCGATCTCTCCGATTACTCACTTGAAGACATTGCCCAGACCGTCCGTAGCACACTGGAGCCGCTGGCCACCGACAAGAAGCTCGCGTTCAAGGTCGAAGTGTCCCCCAAAATGCCAGCAGGTTACGGTGATGGGCGGCGCTTGACCCAGGTCCTGATTAATCTCGTCGGCAACGCCATCAAGTTCACCGATGCTGGCGAAGTGGTCATCAAAGGCCACTGCGACTGACGGGTCGTTTCGCCTGTCGGTGCGTGACACTGGACCCGGTATCTCCGCTGCCGATCAATCCAAGCTGTTTCAGGAATTCCAGCAAGCCGACAATGCGATCACCCGCAAGAAGGGCGGCACCGGCTTAGGGCTCGCCATATCCAAACGCATCGTCGAGATGCACGGCGGTAAAATCTGGGTTGAGTCACAAGTCGGCAAAGGCTCGACGTTTTCCTTCACCGTCCCGGTTCGCGCTGTTCAGCAGGTGGTCACGGCATGAGCAAGAGTATTCTGGTGGTGGAGGACCAGGAGGATAATCGTCAAATAATTCGCGATATGCTGACCTTTACCAACTACGAAATCGTAGAGGCCGAGAGCGGCGAAGAGGCGCTTGCGGCAGTGGCCAAACGGCGGCCCGATCTTATCCTGATGGATATCCAACTACCGGGCATGGACGGTTACGAGACGACGCGGCGGATCAAGGCCGATCCAGCGTTGCGGTCGGTCCCGATCATCGCGGTAACTTCCTTTGCGCTCAGTGGGGAAGAACAAAAGGCGCTAGCGGCTGGCTGTAGCGCTTATGTGCCGAAACCTTACAGTCCACGCCAACTGCTGGCGAAAATTCGGCAGTACCTGACCTAGGATAGCGTTTGGTTGCAATAATCCGATAGAATTCCACTTCATAACAGGGAGACGATAATGCGTATGATGCTTAAATTTACTCTTCCCGTCGAAAAGGGAAATCAGGCCATCAAAGACGGATCGCTTGGAAAAACGTTAAAGTCGATAATGAAAAAACTTAAGCCGGAGGCCGCGTACTTTGGGGCAATGGATGGCAAGCGCAGTGGGATGATATTTTTTGATCTTGCTGAGCCGTCTCAGATTGTCGAGGTTGTTGAGCCGCTTTTCTTAAATCTCAATGCAGCAACCGAGATCGTACCAGTCATGAACGGAGATGATCTGCGCAAGGGCCTTGCGAAGGCGGCAAAGAAATGAGCTAGCACGCACGGATCGAAACAAAAAGCAACATCACGCGAAGCCCTAGCCGCAATGCTGGGGCTTCTGCCTTTTCAATCGGAACCTCGCGTATCCAGTATTCTCACGTTGCCGGGCGGTATATCGCGAGACCGGCCATGCCGACGCCATCGCGCTATCAGGCCATCCAAAACGGTTTGGCAGCTTCAAAATCAGCGGTGCAGCGAGACATCCCCATATCCTGCAAGCACCTGTCGTCCAGGCTCTGCAGTTCGTTGATTGAACGGGCGGAGTGCCACCATGCCGTTATCTCGTGCTTAACGTCGCTCCAGTGCAGGCCACTACGGGGTTGTTCCGCAAGGTGAAACTCGATCTTTGTCATCGCACTCTCCATCCCGGAAAATGTCGTCCCTCACAGTTGTGGTTGTAGCGCGTTCAATCAATAAGGCCGTGACCGGCATCACAAATTGGCGCTTTTCCCGGCCCTATCTCGGCTAGAAGGCCGGTGGGCGACCACTTTCGATTCCCCGTCCACCTAACCGGTCCTTTTTGAATAAAGTGATTGCCCGTTTTGAGAAGTGTCCGGGATAACAAATTTAGAACCAAGCACTTTAGCAGAATTGGGTTGGGGCATCGGAATTTTTTTGGCCCCCCCCCGGCCCAAAAGGAACCACCGAGAACCTGCTGCACCCCTATGAATTCCTTTGGATGTCTACGGCATCGTGCATGAAAGGTTTATGCGATGAAAATAAGGAATGGCTTGTTGTTGAAGGCGTTCCTCGAATAGATGGTCCTGCCGGACAAGAGCATAGTCACACACAGGGGTGGGTTAGTTCAAAATTTGTTCAGCCGATTGACTGTCCCGTAAATTAAAATATCCCTTTTACGGAATCGGAAACTGCTTGCCGCTCTTACGATCCCACGCTTGGAGCTGCTTTAGTGACGATCTCTTGTAGCACACGAGCGATTCTGTATCGTCGAGGCCTTCCGTATCGAACGGAATAAAGCAGGCAAGTTCGCCCTCCACACTTCTATTAAACCTGCCGCATGTCTGTTGCTCAAGTTGCTTAAACACATTCGACTTCGCGTCGCCCTCAAAAGTCCAGGTGATGGTTTGATCGGAAAGCGTACCCGTAAAAGAGAATTAAATTATGCCGCTTTGGAAAGTAGCCAACGACAACTTGCAGGTCATTGAGCTGAACCTAGGTGCCGCTCCGGTGGCCTGACCTTCTGAGGAAAGTACGCCACACTGAACTTCATATAGCACCAAAGTCAGAGGCACTGGCACTTTGTCAACTGTCTGTGAGAGAGCAGCAGGAACGAGAAGAGGTACACAGCACCAAAAAATCGTTAAGATGATCGATCACACGCGCTCAGAACCTGCGAACGCCAAACCCTCCTTTTTGAATGCGCCTTCCGCCGCTCCTATCGAGCGGAAGATGAAAAACTTAGCAAATGCAGCGGTTACGGTCGGGCGACGGGGCGGAGGAGCAGAAAAAATAAAGCGCAGGCGCGGGTGTGTGTGGATCACAATGGTTTGTGGGTAAACTTGGTCCCATCCCACTTTACGACGAAGTCACATTTCTCATGTTTCCAAGCTGTCGGATCATTTTTGTTCCGTATGGGGCAGCCCAAGATATCGTCTCCACCGCCTACGCTCAGGACCAGCGCCCTGAACTTAGGGTTTTCGCTTGGTTCGACGCTCAAGAAAATGGGTTCGGTAGCCTGAACGAAGAAGGACTTCGTCCACACGTTCCCGCGTCGGACATAGATCTCGACCTGATGGGTGTATCCGGTCGCGCAGTTCACGCCGTGGATGCACGTTCGTCCTTCACCGCAGAAGTTAAGTTCGTCAACAAGGACCGCTTGTGCGCCGGATATGGTGAATGTCTGCAACCCCTCATCGCCCGACGTATTCTTCTCGTCGCCAGGGCAATCGTTACGTATCTCCCCGATCTCCTTCTGGACCGCGGATGGGAGCGACCGCAGAACCGGTGATGGAGTTTCAGCGGTTGCCGGAAGACACATCAGAATTAGTAACGCGATGGAGATGATTCGGACCATAATCGAGACCACTTCTTTCACTACCAGAATTTCCACTTATTCAAGTCTCTGTCATTAAAGAGCGGGGCTCCTCCTGGTTGGGACGATGATCCCGTGATGTTAAACTTTGAACACATCAATGTCGCGGAGCTTTTTTTGCACGTTGGAAAAAGATTGCAGGTAGTAGAAATCGAGTGAAGGCGCTAAAAAAGTTCCACCCCTGCCCTAAAAGCGCAGCGGCGACGAACACGAGCGCGGCGATGACATTCCGCTCGGCACGTTGACGGTCGAGGAGTACGAACGCCCGGCCTGGTGCTTCAACAAGGTGGTCTATATTGAAAAGGAGGGTTTCAGCGAGGCGCTCAAGGTCGACGGCTGGCCCGAACGCCACGACTGCGTGGTGATGTTGAGCAAGGGTCTGTGCTCAATGCAAATCAGTTGTCAGATCCACCATGTGCGAACACTTCACGGAGCTATACACATCGGCTTGCCCGCTGAAAGCACACCGGATGACGCAGAGAATCGCGAACCTGTCCGCCTACCTGTCCGCCTAACGTTTGCGTGGGCAGCCAAGTATTGGTCGGAGCGGCAGGATTTGAACCTGCGACCCCCTCGTCCCGAACGAGGTGCTCTACCAGGCTGAGCCACGCTCCGACTGATCGCGGCTTATACTAGCCGCATTCCGCAGCCGCAAGCGCTCCCCGGTTGCGCCGGTTGCGCTTGCGTGCTCCCGCTATTTAGGCACTGATCCTCCGCCATGACAGCCCCTTTGGTGACCCGCGTGTCGAGGGCCGATGCCGCCGCCATTGGCGATGCGGTGCGCTGCCTCAAGGCCGGCGGGCTGGTCGCGTTTCCGACCGAGACGGTTTACGGCCTCGGCGCCGACGCCACCGACGGCCAGGCCATCGCGCGGCTCTATGAGGCCAAGGGCCGGCCGGCGTTCAATCCGCTGATCGCGCACGTGGCCGATCTGGCCGCCGCGCGGGCGCTGGCGCGGTTCGATGCCGACGCCGAAAAACTTGCCGAAGCGTTCTGGCCGGGGCCGCTGACGCTGGTGCTGCCCAAGGCCGCCGGCTGTCCGGTCGCCGAGCTGGCAACGGCCGGCCTCGACAGCATCGCCGTGCGCGTGCCCCATCACCCGGTGGCGCAAAAAATCCTTGCCGCTTTCGGACGGCCGATCGTGGCGCCGTCGGCCAACCGCTCCGGCCACGTCTCGCCGACCACGGCGGCCCACGTGCTCGCCGATCTGCGCGAGCCGCATCGATCTCATCGTCGACGGCGGCGCGACGCCGGTCGGCGTTGAATCGACCATCGTCGCCTGCCTCGGCGAGCCGATGCTGCTGCGGCCCGGCGGCCTGCCGCGCGAAGACATCGAACGCGTGCTGGGGCGGCCGCTGGCCGAGCCGCCCGCCGGCATCGCGGCAACAGACGATGCGCCGCTCGCGCCCGGCATGCTGGCCTCGCACTATGCGCCGCGCACGCCGTTGCGGCTCGATGCGCAGCGCGTCGCGGCCGGCGAAGCACTGCTCGCGTTCGGACCGACGCTCGCAGCTGGCAGCGAGAACGCGGCACGGGTGCTCAACCTTTCACAGCGCGGCGATCTGATCGAGGCGGCGGCCAATTTGTTTTCGCACCTGCGCGCGCTCGACGCCGCCGGTGCGAAGAGCATTGCCGTGATGCCGATCCCCCACGACGGGCTGGGCGAAGCCATCAACGACCGGCTGGCGCGCGCTGCGGCGCCGCGGTGAATGGTCGGGCCGCAGTTTGAATTGAAGGACGCGCTTTTATCGTTTCGGCAGCCGCTCGAAGGTCGGCAAGCCGTCGGGGATCTGATGGAAGGCCTGCTTGTCGATGGTGTAGATCGCCATCTGCGGGCCGCCAAAAAGGCTTGGATCGTCGAGTGTGCCAACTTTCAAGATCACGGCGGCCAGACCGGGCCGACGCGTGGCCAGATGGGTGCCGCATTCGGCGCAAAATTCCCGCGTCACCGCGCGTTCGAGATCGCTGCGGGTAAATTGCTTGGGTGTCCCCGCCGTGTAATGAAAGCCGTCAGGCGGCATGAGCATGAACATGTTTGGCGAGCCGCCGCTGATATATTGGCATTCGCGGCAGTGGCACTGCGCTT
This sequence comes from uncultured Alphaproteobacteria bacterium, assembly GCA_963821175.1. GTDB lineage: Bacteria > Pseudomonadota > Alphaproteobacteria > Rhizobiales > Xanthobacteraceae > BOG-931. Next base: position 128,209 of record CAWGCU010000003.1, on the reverse strand, counting down.
TCAGCATCGGCTCGCCCTCGGCCACATAGCGCACCTTGCCGCAATAGCACCCGCCTTCCAGCTTCATGGCATTCTCCTTGTTGCGAGTATGGCCGCTCGTAGACGGCGCGCAAGTGAAACATGATTTCTGGCCGAGCGATGCCCCGATGAAGGACGCGCTTGCGCGGCGTTTGCCCGGCTGTCATCTATTGGGTGTGACCTCATTTGCCTGGACCGGTCCCGATGCTCGATAAGCCGCCAAGTCTGCACGCCACAAGTCAGCAAGCCAATAAGCTCGACCCCGCTTTGCTGGCGCGTTTCGCCGCCATCGTCGGCGAGAAATTCGCCATCACCGATCCGGACCTGCAGGCGCCGTATCTGGTCGAGATGCGCAACATGTTCCAGGGTCACACGCCGGTGGTGTTGCGGCCGGCGTCGATCGCCGAAGTTTCGGCGATACTGAAGCTCGCCAACGACACCGGCACCGCGATCGTGCCGCAGGGCGGTAATACCGGCCTGGTCGGCGGGCAGATCCCGCTGCACAATGAAATAGTGCTTTCGCTCAACCGCATGGATCGCATCCGCGAGATCGATCCGACCTCCAACACCATCACCTGCGAGGCCGGCGTCACTTTGCAGCGCACGCGCGAGGCCGCGGCCGAAGTCGACCGGCTCTATCCGCAATTGTTGCCGTCCGAGGGCACCTGCACCATCGGCGGCAATCTTTCCACCAATGCGGGCGGCACGGCGGCGATTGCGCACGGCATCGCGCGCTCGCACGTCCTCGGCATCGAGGTGGTGCTGGCCGACGGCAGGATCATGAACAATCTCAACAAGCTGAAAAAGGACAATACCGGCTACGACCTGAAAAATCTTTTCATCGGCGCCGAAGGCACGCTCGGCATCATCACCGCGGCGGTGCTCCGCCTGGTGCCGCGGCCGCGCTCGGTCGAAACCGCGTTTGCCGGCATCAAATCGCCGGAAGCGGCGCTGGAGTTGCTCGGCATCGCCACCGAGCGCACCGCTGGCGGCGTCACCTCATTCGAGATCATGACCCGGCGCGGCATCGAGCTGGTGCTCGAGCACGGCGCCGGCTGCCGCGATCCGCTCTCTACGCCGCACGATTGGTATGCGCTGATCGAACTGTCCTCGCAGCAGCGCGAGGGCTTGCGCGAGGTGATGGAAGAGATCCTCGCAGAAGGCATGGAGAAAGGCCTCGTCGCCGACGCCACCATCGCCGACTCGATCGAGCAGGCCAAAATGTACTGGCGCATCCGCGAATTGTTCGGCGAGGTACAGCGCTACGCCGGCGGCTCGATCAAGCACGACGTCTCGGTGCCGGTCGCCGCCGTGCCGGCCTTCATCGCCGAGGCCAACGAAGCCGTCACCAAGCTCATTCCCGGCGCGCGGCCGCTGCCGTTCGGCCATCTCGGCGACGGCAACATCCACTACAACGTCACCCAGCCGGTCGGCGCCGACAAGGCCGAGTATTTGAAGCGCTGGGACGACGTCAACGCCGTGGTCTTTGCCGTGGTCAAGAAATACGGCGGCTCGATCTCCGCCGAGCACGGCATCGGCGTCGTCAAGCGCGATCTGTTGCCGTCGGTGAAGGACCCGGTGGCGTTTTCGCTGATGCGCGACCTCAAGAACCTGCTCGATCCGAAGGGGATCCTCAATCCGGGCAAGGTGCTGTAGCAATTTAGACCGCGAGCGAGAAAGCTTCCATCAAGCCGCGCCTTCCTGCCGGTGTAATCGTCAGTGCACGGCCGTCGCGCATACGCTCGATCCATTTCAGCTCGAAACACCGATCGGCCAAAGCCGCGCCGACCGCGCCGCCGATATGCGGCCGGCGTTCGGTCCAATCCAAACACGGCCGGCAAAACACCCGGCGCTTCGCCCGCGCGTGCGAGAGGTCGACGCCGAGCTTGCCGAGAAATTCCGTGCCGGCCGGCGTCACTTCGCCGGCTTCGTCGCCGAGGATGACGTGCTCGTGCTCGATCAGGCGATCGGCCAGGCCGACGCCGAGCGTACCGGCGATGTGGTCGTAGCAAGTGCGGGCGTGGCGCAGCTGATCTTCCGTGCGCGATTTCGGCTGGAACCGCGGCGGGCCTTCGAGCGCGACGTTCATGATGCTTTCGAGCATCTGCCCGACATGGGGGCCGGCCAGGCGGTAATAGCGATGGCGGCCCTGCTTCATCAGCACGAGCAGGCGCGCCGCGTGCAGCTTGCCGAGATGGCCGCTGGTGGTCTGCGGCGTCACGCCGGCGGCGAACGCCAGCTCGGTCGCGGTCAGCGCGCGGCCGCCGAGCAGCGCGCACAGGATATTGGCGCGGGCCGGATCGCCGACCAGCGCCGCGACTTCCGCCATTTGCGGTGCATTCGACATGCATCGAATATGGACGCCGCGGTGTGCCATTGCTACCCGCAATGCTTCGTTCGCGGCCGAAGCAACCCGGGTAAGGAAATCTGTCAGTAATCGGGTGGCAGCAAAACCATAAGCGAGAAAAGATGGCTCCAAATCATCCATTCGGAGTCCATCATGTCCTCTTATAGCCAAAGCGGGCCGCCCCTATCATTCGCGCAATGCCGTTCGCCGTGGTGGCGTGCAGTCCTCCATCGCGCGGTCGATCGGATACGCGCCAGCCTCGCGCGCCGGCGGCAGCGTCAAGAACTATTCGAATACCTGGCCAGCGATTACCGCGCGGCTGCCGACATCGGCATAGCCAACTACTACGACTGCGGCTTGCGGGAATGGCCGGTTCGACGCGGCTAGAACAGTGACGCCTGATCGTCGGACGGTCTTGGCTGTTTCGCTTTTTTCTCTTTCACTGCGGGCGGGTTCACGGCCGCTTGCGCGGTACCGGCTGGAACCGGCGCGATGAGCGCCGCGGAGTCGTTGGCAACGCGATTCACGGCAGTGGAGACCTCGTAGACTTCGAGCAGCGCCTCGTCGGCCGGCGCGATCAACGCAGCGGCGACGTCGGCTTCGACGTTGGCGCAGTCGAGCCACAGGTCGAACGCTTCCGGCGCAACGAACACCGGCATGCGCTCGTGCACGGAGCTGAGCGTGCGGTTCGCCGTCGTGGTGACGATGGCGGCGGTGTCGACCTCTTCGCCGTTCGGCCCGGTCCAGGTCTCGTACAGGCCGGCGAAGGCGAGCGGCGGCGCGGTGTCGTCGGCGCCGCGTTTCGCTTGCACGAAATACGGCCGCTTCGGCGGCCCAACTGTTCCCGAAGCCTGCCATTCGTAAAAGCCGTCGGTCGGGATGAGACAGCGCCGCCGCCGCATGGCATTGCGAAACGCCGGCTTTTCGAGCACGGATTCGCCGCGCGCATTGATCAGCAGCGGAAACGTCTTCGGGTCCTTGACCCAGGACGGCAACAGGCCCCAGCGCATCAACGCGAACGAGCGCTTGCCGTCATGGAGGCGCACCACGGGGATCGGCTGGGTCGGCGCCACGTTATAGCGCGGCGGGAAATTCGGCAGCTCGCCATAGCCGAACAGCGCCCGGATCGCTTCCGGCGTCGAGATGATGACATAGCGTCCGCACATAGTCTAAGAACCTTGGTCTAAGTACCTCGAACCAAGTAGCTAGCGCTTGATCGGGAATTAATCATCGTCCACGCCATTTGCGAGACTAACCGAAATCACGCGAGCTTCGATGAGCAACGACGAACGATCGCGCACTTATCCAACGCGGCCGTATCTGGCGGTGAGCGCCGCCATCTTCCGCGACGGCCGGGTGCTGATCGTGCGCCGGGCGCGGCCGCCGGCCCACGGCCTCTATACGCTGCCCGGCGGCGGCGTCGAGCTCGGCGAGACCTTGGAGGAAGCCGTCATCCGCGAGGTCCGCGAGGAGACCAGCCTCGACGTCGAGCCGGTGGCGCTGGCCGGCTATCGCCAGGCGATCGCCCGCGACGCCTCCGGCGGGGTCGAGCGCCATTTCGTCATCCTGCCGTTCGCGGCGCGCTGGGTCGCTGGTGAGGTTGCGCTCAACGAGGAATTGGCCGAAGCACATTGGCGCGATCCGTCGGCGCTGTCCGGCTTGAAGACCACCGAAGGGCTCGGCCTGATCGTCAGCGCGGCCTGGGAGCGGATCACGGCGGCGCGCTGATGCCGCGTGCCTCAACCATGCCGCGTTGTCATGCTTGCTCGACCGTCCGCTCGACCCTTAGGTTTGCACCGCCGATGCTTCGAATATTGACCGCACTGTCGTTTGCAATGTGCCTTGCCGCCGGGCCCGCCGGCGCGCAATTTTTCCAATTCGGCCAGCCGCCGCAGCAGCCCTATCAACAATATCCTCAACAATATCCGCCCAAACCGCAGGCCCCGGCCCAGCCGAAACCTGGGCTGCCACCGCTGGGCAGGGCCCAGCCCCCGGGCGCGCCGCAGTCGGCGGCTCCAGTGGCGCCGCAAATAGTGTCCGCGCCTTACGATCACGATCTGCAGCGGCTGTCGGAGATCCTCGGCGCGCTGCATTTCCTGCGCGGCATTTGCGGCAGCAACGAAGGCCCGAAATGGCGCAACGAGGCGCAGGCGCTGATCGACGCCGAAGCGTCCGCCGGCGACCGCCACGATCAGATGGTGGCGAGCTTCAACCGCGGCTATCGCGGCTTCCAGCAAAGCTACCGCAGCTGCACGCCGGCCGCCGGCGTCGTCATCCACCGCTACCTCGAAGAGGGCGCCCATATCGCCCGCGAGATCACCGCCCGGTACGCCAATTAGAGCATGATCCTGAAAAGCGGGTACCGGTTTTCGGATAAGATCATGCTCAAAGGAAAATCTAGGCCCTGATCCGCTTTAGCGGAGCAGGGCCTAGGGCGGAAACGGCTGTGCCGCAGGCATTAACCCTGCCCCCAGGTTCGATTTTTGCCCCCGAAATCCCATGCTAGTTTGATTTCAGGACAGGGACAGCGCCGGGGCTGGCGCGAGAGAAAACAGAAAATGAGTACGGCGACACCAAATTTAGCCGCACGTGAAGCGGTGCCCGAGCATGAGCAGAAACGCATCGCGCTGGGTTTTTTGCACGACGCCTGGACCGAGGCGCTGCATGACGGCATCGATGGCGATTGTCTGGCGCAGACCGCGTTGTTTTTGGCGCTGGCCGAATTGACCACGACCTACGGCGAAGACGCGGCCGCCCGCTACGCGGAAAACCTCGGCGCCCGCATCCGCAACGGCGAATTCTCGGTGCAGATCTCGCGGCAATAGCCGCAACCTTCCAAGCGAATGTCCGCTCTCAGGCGCGCTTCGGATTGAGCACGCTCAATCCGTAATGCCGCGTCAGCACCGCTTCGATATCGGCGGGAAAGAACGGCTTTTTTAGAAAAGCCGCGTCTTGCGCGCGCACGCGCTCGGCAAGCGAAGCGTCCTGCGCCGACGACATCACCACGACGGTCATGCGCCGCTTCTCGCGCTTGAACTCGGCCAGCGTCTGGAAAACTCTACCCGATATCCAAGCCTTGAGAGAAACCGGCTGGTGTTCTAGGTTCGCCGGCAATATTTGGAAGCTTTTGCCATGAAGGCTGCCTTGCTGCCCGACCGTGGCGTGGTCAAAGTCGCCGGTGACGGCGCGCGGAACTTTTTGCATGGGCTTGTCACCGCCGATATTCTCGACCTCAAGCCCGGGACGGCGCGCTTCTGCGCGCTGCTGACGCCGCAGGGCAAGATCATCGCCGATTTCATCGTCACCGAAGCGCCGACGAAGGACGGCGGCGGCTTCTTCCTCGATGTGCAGCGCGCGCTTTGCTCCACTTTGGTTGCCAAACTAAACATCTACAAACTCCGCGCGAAAGTGATCGTCGAAGATCTCTCTGCGGTGCTCGGCGTGCTCGCCGCCTGGGACGGCAGCGGCACGACGAAACAGGGCTTGAGCTATGCCGATCCGCGGCTGCCGGCGCTCGGCCTGCGTATCATGCTGCCGTCGCATCTTGCCGCGGCAGCCGCGGCCGAGCTCGGCGCGACGCTGGTCGATGCCGGCCAATACGAGGCGCACCGCATCGCGCTCGGCGTGCCGCAGGGCGGCCTCGATTTCAGCTACGGCGACGCCTTCCCGCACGAGACCGACATGGACCAGCTCGGTGGCGTCGATTTCACCAAAGGCTGTTATGTCGGCCAGGAAGTGGTCTCGCGCATGGAGCACCGCGGCACGGCGCGCACGCGCGCGGTGCCGGTGCGCTATGACGGCGCCGCGCCTGCGGCCGGCGCCGCAGTGACGGCGGGCGACCGCCAGGTCGGCACCATGGGTTCCGCCGCGGCCGGCCGCGCGCTGGCGCTGCTGCGGCTCGACCGGGTGGCGGAGGCGATAGCGCGCGGCGAGCCGCTCGTTGGCGGCGGCGTGCCGATTCATCTGGTCAAGCCGGACTGGGCGCGCTTCGCCTTTCCTGGCGAAACCAAAGCCGCCGAATGAAAGCTTCCCTCCAATGAAAGCTCCCGTACACCCCGACGGCCTCGTGCGCTGTCCTTGGCCCAAGGACGATGCGCTCTACGTCGCCTATCACGACCAGGAATGGGGCGTGCCGGAATACGACGACCGCGCGCTCTACGAAAAGCTCATGCTCGACGGTTTCCAGGCCGGCCTGTCGTGGATCACCATCCTGCGCAAGCGCGAGAATTTCCGCCGCGCCTTCGACGGTTTCGTTCCGGAAAAAATCGCGCGCTACCGGCCGGCAAAGGTCGAGCGGCTGATGCAGGATGCCGGCATCGTGCGCAACCGCGCAAAGATCGAAGGCTCGGTGCGCTCGGCGCGGGCCTGGCTCGACATCATGGACAAGGGGCCGGGCTTCTCCAAGCTGTTGTGGGACTTCGTCGACGGCAAGCCGAAGGTCAATCACTACAAGACCACAGGCCAGGTGCCGGCGGAGACCGCAACCTCGCGCGCGATCTCCAAGGAGCTGGCGCAGCGCGGCTTCAAATTCTGCGGGCCGACCATCGTCTACGCCTTCATGCAGGCGGTCGGCATGGTCAACGATCATCTGGTCACCTGCCACCGCCATGCGGCGTGCCAAAAGCTGGGGTCGCACGGCCGTGGCTGACACGGCGCAGCGCGCCAAGCGGGCGACGCGACTGGCATCGGAGCCGCGCGCCTGGCAGCGCATGTTGTCGGGGCGCCGGCTCGATCTGCTCGATCCGTCGCCGCTCGACGTCGAGCTGGAAGATATTGCGCACGGGCTGGCGCGCGTGGCGCGCTGGAACGGTCAGACCAAAGGCGCGCATATCTATTCCGTGGCGCAACATTGCCTGTTGGTCGAGGCGCTGGCGCGGCTGCGCGCGCCCCGGCTCGATCGCGGCGGCCGACTCGCGGTGCTGTTGCACGACGCGCCCGAATACGTGGTCGGCGACATGATCTCGCCGTTCAAGGCGGTGATCGGCGGCGACTACAAGGCGGTCGAGTTGCGCCTGCTCACAGCGATCCATCGGCGCTTCGGGCTGCCGGCGGAGGCCTCGCCGGAGATCAAAACGTTGATCAAGATAGCCGACAGCGGCGCCGCCTATCTCGAAGCCACCCGGCTTGCCGGATTCGATCCTGCCGAAGCGCGCCGCTTCTTCGGACGGCCGCCGGCGGTCTCCGCCACCATGGAGCGCGATTTCCTCAAACCCTGGCCCGCCGAAACGGCGGAGGCGCGCTATTTCGAGCGCATCAAAAAGCTCGCCGGCGTATGATCGTCACACTTGCGCCGTGCGCGATTCCTAATATCCATACCGTCACCCTGAGGTGACGGAACAAAAATATGATTCACGTCTGCTCATTAGCGCGCCTGCATGAAACCGTCGAAGACACCGGCGCGCGCCATGTCGTGTCGCTGGTCGGCGACGAAGCGAATTTGATGCGGCCGCAGAGCGTCGCTGAGGAGAACCATCTGTGGCTGCGGCTGCACGATATTTCCGCGCCGCTCGACGGCTACATCATGCCCGGCGAAGAACACGTCGCCGATCTCATCCGCTTCGTGCGCGGCTGGGACCGCCGCAGCCCCCTGGTGGTGCATTGCTACATGGGCATCAGCCGCTCGACGGCGAGCGCCTATGCCAGCGTCTGCGCGCTCAATCCACAGCGCGACGAGATCGACATCGCGCAGGCGTTGCGCCGCGCCTCGCCGACGGCGACGCCCAATATCCGCATCGTTTCGCTTGCCGACCGGCTGCTCGGCCGTGACGGCCGCATGGTCGCTGCCATCGAGACCATCGGCCGGGGCTGTCTTGCCGAAGAAGCTGCGCCGTTCCGCCTCGACCTGGAGTAGACTGCGCGGCGCCGCATTGTAGACTCGCAAATAGCAGTCTGCGCCGGGAGGCTCCGATGGACGGCTTGTTCGTTTTGATCGTGCTGCTGCTGTTGGCTGCGCCCGTCATCGGCATTGTCGCCCTGATCAGGAGCATCACTGACCGCAATCTGTTGCGGCACCTCGACGCAAGAATGAAGGCGCTGGAAGGGGCGCGGGTCGCTGCAACGCCGGCAATGGCAGAGCCCGCGCCAGCGCCAGCTACAATTGTTGTCGCACCGGCGGAGCCTACGCCCTCGCCTGCCCCACCAACGCCGCCGCCAACGTCAGTCCCGCTTTCGTCGCCTTCGCCTGTCCAATCGTCGGCGCCGCAAAAGATCGGCTTCGAGGAAAAATTCGGCACCCGCTGGGTGGTCTGGGTCGGCGGCGTGGCGCTCGCGCTCGGCGGCATCTTTTTGGTGCGCTATACGATCCAGCAGGGCCTGATCGGCCCGGGCGTACGGATTTTTCTCGGCGCCTTGCTGGCGCTTGCGCTGGTCGCCGCCGGCGAATGGGCACGGCGCACCGAGAAGCTATCGGCGCTGTCCGGCGTGCCGTCGGCGCATATTCCAGGCACGCTGACCGCGGCCGGCACCACCGTCGCCTATGCCACCGTGTATGCGGCGTACGGGCTCTATGGATTCCTGCCACCGGCAGTGGCTTTCATCCTGCTCGGCGCCGTGGCGCTCCTCACCTTGGGCGCCGCGTTGCTGCATGGGCCCGCGCTCGCCGGCCTGGGCGTGATCGGTGCCTATCTGGCGCCGATGCTGGTCGCCTCAGCCAAGCCGGATTTCTGGTCGCTGTATGTTTACATCGCTGTAGTCAATGCGGCCGCCTTCGCGCTGGCGCGGCTTCGCATGTGGCGCTGGCTCGCCATCGCGGCGATCGTGCTGGGCGCGCTGTGGACGCTGCCGGGAACGCAGACCGATACCGTCACCGCGCTGGGTGCGCATGTCTTCCACGCGCTGGCCGGCTTCGCGCTGGTCGCCACGTTCCTGGTCTGTGGCTTGTTGTACGGCCCGCCGGCCGCGCCCGGCGTGATCGATCGCCTCTCGACGCTGGCGCTCGTGGTCTATCTGTTGGCCGCGGCGTTCCTGGTGCTAGCGAGCCGGCACGATCCGGTCGCGCTCACCGCCTTTGTCGTCCTGACGGTCGCAACGGTCGCCATCGCCTGGCGCACCGAGGCGGCAGCCGGCGCCGTGCCGGCCGCCGCGGTCCTGGCCGCGCTGGTGATGGCGCACTGGGCGGTGCACATGAATGTTCAAGGACTGCTGGCGCCGTCCGGCCCGGCGGCGCCGGCGATTCCGGAGCCGGAGCGCTACGACTACGGCTGGCACCTGATCCTCGCCGCCGGCTGGGCGGCGTTGTTCGGCGCCGGCGGATTTTTGGCGCAAGGCCGCTCGTCGCGTGCGCTGGTGCCGATGCTGTGGAGCGCCGCGGCCGTGTTCGCGCCGCTCGCCATGCTGGTCGCGCTCTATTACCGCATCGCGCAGCTCGATCGCTCGCTGCCGTTCGCGGCGCTGGCGCTGCTTCGTCGCCGCGATCTTTGCGCTCGCGACCGAGGCGCTGGTGAAACGCGAGCCGCGACCCGGCTTGATGGCGGCGGGCGCGATGTTCGCCACCGGCACGCTCGGCGCGCTGGCGCTGGCGTTGACCTTTGCGCTGGAGAAGGGCTGGCTCACCATCGCGCTGGCTCTGACGGTGCCGGGCATCGCCTGGATCGTGGAACAACGGCCGCTGCCTTGGCTGCGCTGGCTGGCCGCCATCATGGTCGCCGTGGTGGTCGCGCGCGTCGGCTACGAGCCGCGCATCGTCGGCGCCGATCTCGGCACCACGCCGATCTTCAACTGGCTGCTGTACGGCTACGGCGTCCCGGCCGCCGCATTCTGGGTCGCGGGATGGCTGTTGCGGCGCCGCGCCGACGATCTGCCGGCGCGCATGGTCGACGCCGGCGCCATTCTGTTCACGGTGCTGCTCGCGGTCCTGGAGATCCGTCACTACGTCACCGGCGGCGATATCTACCGAGTACCGAACAGCGTCGTGGAAGCCATGCTCCAGGTCAATGTCGGCCTGGCGATGACCATTGGGCTCGAACGCGTGCGCGGACGCACCGGCAGCATCGTGCACAATGCCGCGGCGCTGTTGATCGCGGCGCTGACGCTATTCGCCGTCATCGTCGTGCTGTCGGCCGCCTGGGGGGCGCGTTTCAACGGCACTCCGGTGGGCGGCGGCGTTCTTCAATCTGATCCTGTTGGGTTACGGCCTGCCCGCGGTGCTCGCCATCATGCTGGCGCTGATCGCGCGCACCACGCGGCCGATCGCCTATCGTATCGCCGCCACCGCCACCGCGGTGATGCTTGCTTTGTTCTATCTGACGCTCGAAGTGAAGCGGCTGTTTCACGGGCCGGTATTGGCCGGGCCGATCAGCGATGCCGAGCAATATACCTATTCGACCGTCTGGCTCGCCTTCGGCATCGCGCTGCTTGCGGTCGGCTTCTTTCTGCGCTCGCAGCCGGCGCGGCTGACCGCGCTCGCCGTCATCGCGCTGACCATCGCCAAAGTGTTCATCATCGATACCGCGAGCATCAGCGGCATCTACCGCGCGCTATCGGTGATCGGGCTCGGCGTCGTGCTGCTCGGCATCGGCTGGGTTTACCAGCACGTGCTTTATCCGCGTACGCGGTCCGAGGAAGCTTCGTAACTTGCCGGCGTGCTAATCGTCCGACGGACGCGCGGTCGCAACCGATGTCGCCGGCGTCGGTGCCGGCGCGATATCGCGTTTCACGCTGGCGCCAGCGAGCCCACTGCGCGGATTGCGCTGATAGAAGTCGCAATAGGCGAACGACAGACCCGAGATCGAGCCGCGGAAGCTGCGGTAATCGAGTTTTTGCACCCGAAAGCACGGCTCGATCGGCAAGCCGGCGAGATGCGCGCACATCGAATTGCTGCTGACCTTGATGGTGCCGGCCGGCAGCGCGGCGAAGCGCAACTGGGCCTGGCCGCCCGGCCGGATGGTGCCGACCACGGAGCCGTCGGAGAAGATGCGGCCCATGCCGACGGTGCCGTCGAAGCAGGTATAGCTGAACAGCTTGCCGACGACGAAGGCTCTGGCCTGCTCCGGCGCGAGCTCCTCGGCGACCGCCGAAGCGGCCCCCACCACGAACGCACAAACGATAGCCACGCGCAGCAACATGGGCAACTCCACGATCGACATGCGAGCGACGTTAACAAAATTTCTTAACGGTCCCCTTACCATACTGACCCCGATGGTCGGCAACTTTGTGGCCAAAACGCGGGCGCCTTTACCCGATCTTTACCACGATCCGGCCGCGCACCTGCCCCTCGACGATACGCCGGCCGGCTTCGATGACATCGCCCAGCCCGATCTCGGTGGTCATCGCCGCGATCTTGTCCCGCGGCAAATCCCGCTCCAGCCGATGCCATGCCAATTGCCGCAGCGGCAGCGGGCACATCACCGAATCGACGCCGAGCAACGACACCCCGCGTAGGATGAATGGCGCCACCGAGGTCGGCAAGTCCATGCCGCCGGCCAGCCCACAGGCGGCGACGGCGCCGCCATAGCGTGTCATCGACAGCACATTGGCGAGTGTCGTCGAGCCCACCGCATCGATACCGCCGGCCCAGCGCTCCTTGGCAAGCGGCCGCGCCGGGCCGCTGAGTTCCTTGCGGTCGATGATTTCGCGTGGCGCCGAGCCCCTTGAGATAATCGGCTTCGGCCGGCCGGCCGGTCGAGGCGGTAATCTGGTAGCCGAGCTTGGCGAGGATCGCGACCGCAACCGAGCCGACGCCACCGGCAGCGCCGGTGACGACGATCGGACCGCGCGTGGGCGTGACGCCTGAGCGCTCCAGCGCCATCACCGACAGCATGGCGGTATAGCCCGCGGTGCCGATCGCCATGGCCTCGCGCGCGCTGATGTTTTGCGGCAGCCGCACCAGCCAATCGCCTTTGACGCGCGCCTGCTGCGCGTAGGCGCCGAGATGGGTCTCGCCAAGACCCCAGCCGTTGAGGATGACTTTGTCGCCCGGCTCCCAGGCCGGGTGTGACGAAGATTCAACAGTGCCGGAAAAATCGACGCCGGCGATCATCGGGAAGCGGCGCACCACCGGCGCCTTGCCGGTGACGGCGAGGCCGTCCTTGTAGTTCAGCGTCGACCATTCGACGGCGACGGTGACGTCGCCGTCCATCAGGTCTTTTTCGTCGAAGTCGGTGAGCCGGACTGTTTGCCCGGCTTCGCCCTTATCGACAACGATGGCCTTGAAGGTTCCCATGCGAACAATTCTCCCGGCCGCATTTTGTCATGGCCGGGAGAGGTATGACAGAGGTCATCAAGCCGGCGCGGCGGCCATCCGCTCGACCGGCTTCTCGACGATCGGCAGGTTGATCAGCGCCGAGAGCACGCCGAACAGGATCGCGAGCCACCACACCACGTTGTATGAGCCGGTGCGGTCGAACGCGATGCCGCCGAGCCAGACGCCGAGGAAGCCGCCGACCTGGTGGCTGAAGAAGGCGAAGCCCGCCAAGGTCGCGAGCCATTTGGTGCCGAACATCAGCGCGATGATGCCGTTGGTCGGCGGCACGGTCGACAGCCACATCAGGCCCATGATCGCGGCGAAGATCAGGCACGACACCGTCGTGACCGGGAACGAGATGAACGCCAGGATCGCCGCGGCGCGGACGAAATAGATGAACGCGAGCAGATAGCGCTTGGGCATGCGGTCGCCGAGCCAGCCGGCGGTGACCGAGCCGATGATGTTGAACAGCCCGATGGTCGCAATGGTCCAGCCGCCGACCGACGCGGAGAGCCCGCGATCGACCAGATAGGACGGCATGTGCACGGTGATGAACTGCAGCTGGAAACCGCAAGTGAAGAAGCCGAGCACGAGCAGAATGTAGGAGCGATGGGCAAAGGCCTCGCCGAGCGCGTGCCGGAGCGACTGCGTCGATACCGGCTCCATCGTCGACGTCGTCGGCGGCGTGGCCAGCGCCAGCGACAGCGGCAGCACGCCCAGCATGCTGACGGCGAAGATGATGAGCGTCTGCTGCCAGCCGAACGTGTCCATCAGCATGACGGCGATCGGCGAATAGAGAAATTGCCCGAACGATCCCGCCGCGGTGCCGAAGCCGAACGCGATCGAGCGGTATTCCTTCGGCAATATTTTGCCGAAGGCCGCGAGAATGACCGGGAACGAGCAACCGGCGAGACCGAAACCGAGCAACACGCCCGCCGAAACATCGAGCAGCGGCACGCTGGTCGCGTGCGACATCAGCACCAGGCCGGCCGCGTAGAGCAGCGCGCCGGCGCAGACCACACGGATGGTGCCGAAGCGATCGGCGATCATGCCGCCGAGCGGCTGGCCGATGCCCCAGAGCAGATTTTGCAGAGCGAGCGCGAACGCGAACACGTCGCGGCCCCAGTGGTTGGCGTTCGACAGCGGCGTCAAGAAAAAGCCCATCGTCGAACGCGGACCGAAGGCGATCAGCGTGATCAGGCAGCCCATGCCGATCACCAGCGCCGGCGTGCGCCATGTCGCGGCAACGCCGTCTGCAATGGCGCCGGATTGCGAAGGATTGAGCCGATTCTCGCTGGTGGTCATGGCCGCCCCGGTCACGAAACAGATTTCGAAAAGCCGCGCAATATAGAGCCGCAGGTCTGATCGCCCAAACGAAATCTACCCCGCGTCGGACTGCCCAGTGCATGGCTGGCCCGCACCTGGGGCATGGGTTTGCCACCGTCCGTCACACTAGGTATGAGGTCTCGCGGCCAACGCCATGTTTGTAACGAGTGCCAATGTCGCTTTTTTGCTCCGACGCCTTCGTCTCGCCGCTCGAAGTCGAAGCGGCGGTGACGCGCGCGCTCGAGGAAGATCTCGGCCGCGCCGGCGACATCACGTCGACCGCGACGATACCGGAGGACACACGCGGCCGCGCCGTCGTCGTCGCGCGCAAGCCCGGCGTGGTCTCGGGCCTGCCGCTGGTCGAAGCGGCGTTCCGGCGCCTTGAGCCGGCGATCGAGATAAAACCCCACGGCCGCGATGGCATGGCGATCGGCGCCGGGACCAAATTGATGACGATCGCCGGCAATGCGCGCGACGATTCTGTCCGCCGAGCGCACCGCGCTCAATTTCCTCGGCCACCTGTCCGGCATCGCCACCGCGACCGCCGCCTTCGTGGAGCGCATCGCCCACACCAAGGCGCGCATCATCTGCACGCGCAAGACCACGCCGGGGCTGCGCGCGCTGGAGAAATACGCGGTGCGCTGCGGCGGCGGTTTCAATCACCGCTTCGGCCTCGACGACGCGGTATTGATCAAAGACAACCACATCGCGGTCGCCGGCGGCATCCGCGCCGTGCTGACGCGCGCCAAGGCGGCGATCGGCCATCTGGTGAAGATCGAGATCGAGGTCGACTCGCTCGATCAGCTCGAGGAGGTGCTCGACGTCGGCTTGGCCGACGTGGTGCTGATCGACAATTTCGATCTCGCTGCCATGCGCAAGGCCGTGGCCATTGGTGGACGGCCGTCTGGTCATCGAAGCCTCAGGCGGCATCACGCTGGACAGCGCCGCGGCGATCGCCGAAACCGGCGTCGATTATCTGAGCTCCGGCGCACTCACCCATTCGGTGCAGAATCTCGACATCGGTCTCGACATCGAGATGTGAATGCGGCGCTAGCGCTGCGCGTGCTCGGGATCGGGCGAGGCCGATCGCAGATATTGTTCGGACGGTTTTTTCGTCGGGCTGGTTTTCGCCGGGTGATGGTGGGATTTGCCGCTCGCCGATGCGCTTTGCGGAACGACGGTTGCGATTGCGAAAGTAAACGCGACCGCGACAGCTATTCTTATTGCCAAAGACATCACGCCAATCTCCGTTTAGCCCGGCCTCAATCAATCAATCGAAGCTGCGGCGTGATGATAGGCGCTCAGAGCTTCGCGGTCGACTCGCTCTTGGCCGGCGTTGCCGCCGCTTGCGGGCCCTTCGCCGTCGCCTCCGGCGTGTCGGCCTTGCTGGTGTTCGGCACCGGGCCATAGGCCGGGTCGGTGTCGCCGTCGCCCCAATTCTTCGGCCGATAGAAAGTGTGGACGCCGAGCTTGTAGAGCTTGGTCATCTCGTGAACCCAACTCGGGTGCACCCAGTAGGCGTGATAGTGCGTGGCGTGACCGACTTCGGCGAGCCAGATCTTGCCGTCGAGCATGTCCTTGGCGATGCTCTTGGCCTGCTCCCACATATCGGGCTCGTCGACCTTGTTGAGGTCTTTGCCTTCGCAGGCGAAGGTGAACTGGCAGGCCAGGTGCCGCGCGGCGTTCTGATAGACCACGCCGCAGACGTCGTTGGGGTAATAGCCCGAGAACACCCGGTTCATCACCACCTGGGCGACCGCCTGCTGGCCTTTGAACGGCTCGCCGCGCGCCTCGAAATAAACCGCGTCGGCGAGACATTTTTCGGCTTTGACGCGCGACTTGCCGGCAAGCTGAAGATGGTCCGCCGGGCTTGCCAACAGACTCGAGTCGCCCTTCTTCGCCACCGTCTCGCCGCCGCCGACGTTGTCTTCGAGCGCCGCTATTTTGATATCGGATTCACGCGCGACCGGCACCGGCTCGGCGCCCGGCGCCCAGCGCTGCAGGCCGCTCGGCGCGCCCATGGTGCCGACGCCGAAATAGGTTTGCGCCGTGCCCTCCGCCGGATCGCTGTCCGTGAACGACAGCGCCGCCAGCGAAGTCGAGTTTCTCTCGCCGGCTGCGGGAATTTCCGGCGGCTGGTCGGCGATGAAATCGTCGTCGTCGACCGACGGCGTATTATCGCGCTCGGCCAGTTCCATCGCGCGCGGCGAAACGCTCGGCGGCTCGGTATTGGCAAGTTGCAGCACCGGCGCCGACGGCGGCAATCGCGCCGGCTGCGCCAGCGGTGGCACGCTGTCGATCTGCTCGGCGCTCTTGAGCCGCAAGATGAACGAATTCGCGGGCGGCCGCGGTTGCACCGGCGCCGTTGCCGGCGCGTTGACCGGTTGCAGTTGCGGCAAAACTTCCGGCGCGGCGGGCGTGAGCACCGGCAGGCGATCGCCCTTGAGGCGACGATTGACGGTGGGATATTCGACCGGTTCGGCGCTCGTCGCGTTGAGCGGCGCATCGATCTGCCAAGAGTTCGCGGTGACCGCGCTCGGATCGAAATTGACGGTCTGATAACCAAGCGGCACAGATGTTCCGATCGGGCGGCCGTAGCTGAACATCGCCGGCTCGATGGTGCCGAACGGCGACGCGATCAAATGATCGCGCCAGTGTTGCGACACCCCGGGCTGCTGCGCCAACAGCGCGGCAAGATCCTGATAGCCGACCGACGTCGGCATCAGCGCCAGGAAGAACGCACTGAACCAGAAGGGCGCCGATGGGGCGCCCATTATCCAAACACGCGACGCAGTCATTTACCCCGTACCCCAACGCCTGCAACGCAACGCGCACGTAGTTATCGAAACACGGCGGGTGTGGCGCGAATGCGACGGTTTTATTTATTGTCGGGTTATCGTTGCGAACGCGTTAATTGCGTGGGCGCGGCATCGGACTGCAACGCGATTCGCACGTTCGCATGGTAAATTAAGTTTCAAGATTTGCGCGCGCGTGCGTACAAATACGAAACACGCGCGAGTTCCGCAGCAGCAGAAAATCTTCAGCGTTGCGGTTGCGGCCGTCGGAGCGTCATGCGGTGCCGGCAGTGGATTTGCCAAGCGCGGCTTGAGCCGCGGCAAGGCGCGCGATCGGCACCCGGAACGGCGAGCACGATACGTAATCGAGCTTGATCTCATGGCAGAAGGCGACCGAAGCGGGATCGCCGCCGTGCTCGCCGCAAATACCGAGTTTTAGATCTTTTCGCACCTTGCGGCCGCGCTCGGCGGCGATGCGGATCAGTTCGCCGACGCCGTCGCGGTCGATCGACACGAACGGATCGCCCGGCAGGATGCCCTTGGCCGTGTAGATGTTCAAAAAACTCGCGGCGTCGTCGCGGCTGATGCCGAATGCGGTCTGGGTCAAATCGTTGGTGCCGAACGAGAAGAACTCCGCGGTCTGCGCGATCTCACCCGCCATCAGTGCCGCGCGCGGCAACTCGATCATGGTGCCGACCTGATATTTGAGCTTCGTTTTGGTCTCGGCGGCGACCGTTTGCGCCATGGCGTCGATGCGCTCTTTGACCAGATCGAGCTCCATCTTGCTGGCGATCAGCGGCACCATGATTTCCGGCGCTACGGCAACGCCGGTGGCGCGCTCCGCCTCGACCGCGGCCTCGAAGATGGCGCGCGCCTGCATTTCGGCGATTTCCGGATAAGCAATCGCCAGACGGCAGCCGCGGAAGCCGAGCATCGGATTGAACTCGTGCAGATCGCGGGCGCGGTCCGCGAGTTTTTTCGGATCGGCGCCCATGGCTTGCGCCACCTCGGCGATCTCTTCCTCGGTGTGCGGCAAAAATTCGTGCAGCGGCGGATCGAGCAGGCGGATGGTCACTGGCAAGCTGCCCATGATCTTGAACAGCTCGACGAAATCGGCGCGCTGCATCGGCAACAGTTTTGCAAGCGCTAAGCGGCGCGATTTTTCATCCTCGGCCAAAATCATCTCGCGCACCGCGCGGATGCGATCCTCGTCGAAGAACATGTGCTCGGTGCGGCACAGCCCAATGCCCTCGGCGCCGAATTTGATCGCGGCGCGGGCGTCGGCCGGCGTGTCGGCATTGGCGCGCACCTTGAGCTTGCGGACGCCGTCAGCCCATTTCATCAGGGTGGCGAATTCGCCGGCCAGCGCCGGCTCCTGCATCGGCACCCTGCCGGCCAGCACCTGCCCGGTCGAACCGTCGATGGTGAGGATATCGCCTTTCTTGAGCGTCACGCCGCCTGCGGTCATGCTTTGCGCGCGATAATCGACGCGCAAGGTGCCGGCGCCGGAGACGCAAGGCTTGCCCATGCCGCGGGCGACCACCGCCGCGTGCGAGGTCATGCCGCCGCGCGTGGTCAAAATGCCTTCGGCGGCGTGCATGCCGTGAATGTCTTCCGGCGAGGTCTCGACGCGCACCAAGATCACCTTGCGGTCCTGGTTCTTCAGCGTCTCGGCATCTTCCGAGGAAAACACGATCTCGCCGCAGGCGGCGCCCGGCGACGCCGGCAAACCGGTGGCCAGCACCTTGCGCTCGGCGTTCGGATCGATGGTCGGATGCAGCAGTTGATCGAGGGCCGACGGATCGATCCGCGCCACCGCTTCGTCCTTGGTGATCAGTTTCTCGTTGGCGAGCTCGACCGCGATTCGCAACGCCGCAAGCCCCGTGCGCTTGCCGTTGCGCGTCTGCAGCATCCACAGCTTGCCCTGCTCGACGGTGAATTCGAGATCCTGCATGTCGCGGTAGTGCCGCTCCAGCGCGCCGTGGATGCGCGTCAGCTCGGCAAAAGCGTCCGGCATCGCCGATTCCATGGACGGCTTGTGCGAGCCGGCTTCCTTACGCGCCTGTTCGGTGATCTCCTGCGGCGTGCGAATGCCGGCGACGACGTCTTCGCCTTGCGCATTGATCAAAAATTCGCCGTAGAGTTTTTTCTCGCCGGTCGACGGATTGCGCGTAAAGGCGACGCCGGTGGCCGAGGTGTCGCCCATATTGCCGAACACCATGGCCTGCACATTGACCGCGGTGCCCCAGCTTTCCGGAATAGCGTGCAGGCGGCGATAGGTGATGGCGCGCTGGTTCATCCACGAGCCGAACACCGCGCCGATGGCGCCCCACAATTGCGCGTGCGGGTCCTGCGGGAACGGCTTGCCGCTCTCCTCCTCGACGCGCTCCTTGTAGCGGTCGATGATGTTGTCCCAATCGTCGGCGCTGAGATCGGTGTCGAGCGTATAGCCGTTGCGGTCCTTGTGGTCGTCGAGGATTTCCTCGAAGTGATGATGCTCGATGCCGAGCACCACATTGGCATACATGGTGATGAAACGCCGGTAGCTGTCCAAGGCAAAACGCCGGTCGCGGGATTTTTCCGCAAGCGCCACGGCGGTGACGTCGTTGAGGCCGAGATTGAGCACCGTATCCATCATGCCCGGCATCGAGGCGCGCCCGCCCGAGCGCACCGAGACCAGCAGCGGATTTTCGCCGTCGCCGAATTTTTTGCCGGTGATGCGGCCGACCTCGGCCAGCGCCGCATCGACCTGCGCCTTCAAATCCTTCGGATAGGCTTTGCCGTTGTCGTAGAAATGGCTGCAGACCTCGGTGGTGATGGTGAAACCGGGCGGCACCGGCAGGCCGAGATGGGCCATTTCCGCTAAGCCCGCGCCCTTACCGCCGAGCAGATTGCGCATCGACGCGCGGCCGGCCGCCTTGCCGCCGCCGAAGGCGTAGACCCATTTGCCTTTGGCGGGTTTTGCGGCGGATTTGGCCGCCTTGGTGCCAAGCTTGTTGGCGCCAGCTTTGGCGGATTTGGCGGATTTAGCCGGCGATTTTTTCACCGCCTGGCGGGAGCTTTTAGAGCGCGATTTGACCATGGATCATCATTCGATTGAGCCCGGCAATGCTTCGAATTGGCTACGAGATGAAGTGATGGATGGCATTGAGGCCCGTCAATCCGACGATAATGAGATAGACCGCGACGACGATATTGAGAAGCCGCGGCATGATCAGGATCAAAATGCCGGCGATGAGCGCCACAAGCGGCGTGATATGGGCGGTCGGTGATAACCATCGGATTTCCTATCGGTTTTGTTGTGCGGGAATGATGCGAGCAAAGCGTGCCAATGCGATGCGGCGGGGCGCCACCTGGCATTAACGCGCAGACCGCCGTTCGGTTCTAGCATGCCCGGGGCAATTAGGAACTCGTCATGGCCGGGGACGCCCCGGCCATCCACGTCTTTCAATCCGCCGACAGCAAGACGTAGATGCCCGGCACAAGGCCGGGCATGACGGTGGAGGATCGTCGCTCAGCCTTCAATCTTGGAAAAATCCGCTACCGCGCGCGTCGCGGCGCGGATTTCATTGAGCAGTTTTAGGCGGTTCTCGCGCAGCGCCTTGTCGTCGACATTGACCGTCACCTTGTCGAAGAAGGCATCGACGTGGGGCCGCAAACTCGCCATGGCCCGCATGGCGGCCTCAAAATCTTCGGTCTCGACCGCACGCGTTGCTTCGACCTTGGCGGCATCGATCGTCTGCGCCAGCGCTTTTTCCTCAGGCTGCTTATAGAGGCTTGGATCGGGCGTGCCGGTATATTCGCGGCTATCCTTCTTTTCTTCGATGCGGATGATGTTGGTCGCGCGCTTATAGCCGGCGAGCAGATTCTTGCCGTCCTCGGTGTCGAGGAATTTTCCCAAAGCCTCGACGCGATGGACGATGAGCAGAAGATCGTCCTGACCTTCGAGCGCGAACACCGCGTCTACCAAATCATGTCTGGCGCCTTGCTCGCGGAGTTGAACTTTTAGGCGATCGGCGAAGAAAGAAAGAAGATCATCTGGCAAAAGTAAACGGTTCATCACAGCATGACGAGTTCCTGTCTCAAGCAAACCATCAATTGCAGAATTGGAGCAAGGAATTAGCCTAAGCCGAATAGCATTCTCTAGAATGATCCTAATAACGCCTAATGCAGCCCTTCGGAGGGCGAAAGGATCTTTACTTCCCGTCGGTTTTTCATTCACCGCCCAAAATCCGACAAGTGTGTCCACCTTATCTGCAAGTGCGACCGCAATTGAAACGGAATCTCCTGGCACGAGGTCGTCGGGGCCTTTGGGCTTATAGTGATCCTCACTGGCGTGCGCGACGGCTTCATCCTCGCCTTGCGCCTCGGCGTAGTATTTCCCCATAAGCCCTTGCAGCTCGGGGAATTCGCCGACGACTTCGGTGAGCAGGTCAGCCTTGCACAGCCGCGCCGCGCGTTTGGCCTTCTCGACATCGGCCCCTACTAGCGGTGCCAACTCGCCGGCCAATCGTTCAATCCTTTCAATGCGCTCGGCCTGGGTGCCCAACTTCTCGTGAAAGACGATGTCCTTGAACTTTGGCAGCCGATCTTCAAGCTTGGTCTTTAAATCGGTTTCGTAGAAAAACTTCGCATCGCTCAGCCGCGCCCGGATAACGCGCTCGTTGCCGGCGACGATGGCTTTGCCGCCGTCGCTCGCTTCGAGATTGGAGACCAGGATGAATTTGTCGACCAGCTTGGCGTGCGCCGCATCGCGCAAGACGAAACATTTCTGGTTGTTGCGGATGGTGGCGCGGATCACTTCTTGCGGAATGCGCAGGAACTTTTCGTCGAACGAGCCCATCAGCACCACCGGCCATTCGACGAGGCCGGCGACTTCGGCCAGCAAGCCGTCGTCCTCGATCAGCTCGAGCCCCTGCGCGAAGGCGAGTTGCTTGGCTTCGGTCAGGATGATGTCGCGCCGCCGCTCGGCGTCGAGCACGACCTTCGCCTTGTCGAGCTTTTGCGCGTAATCGGCGAAGCGGCGCACCGTGAATGGCGCCGGCGCCAGGAAGCGATGGCCGCGGGTTTCGTTGCCTGCGGCGATGCCGCCGATCGCGAACGGCACGATCTCCGGCTCCTCGGTCTCCGGCCCGAAGGTGGCGACGATGGAATGCAGCGGCCGCACCCAATTGAGCGCACCGGGCGCTTTCGATTGCTCGCCCCAGCGCATCGATTTCGGCCACGGAAAGCCCTTGATGACCTCGGGCAACATCTCGCCGATCACCTCGATCGCCGCCCGCCCCGGCTTCTCGATCACCGCGACATAGAAATCGCCCTTCTTGTCGGGCTGCACTTTGGCTTCGCTGATCGACTTCAGTCCCGCGCCTTTGAGAAAGCCGGCGATGGCATTATCCGGCGCGCCGACGCGCGGGCCTTTCTTCTCCTCGCGCAAATCCGGCTGCCGCGCCGGCACCCCGTGCACCGACAGCGTCAGCCGCCGCGGCGTCACGAACGCCTTCGCACCCTCATAGACAAGCCCGGCGCCGACCAGCCGGTCGGTCACCGCTTTACGCAAATCCTCCGCCGCCCGCGCCTGCATGCGCGCGGGGATTTCCTCGGAGAACAGTTCGAGCAGAAGGTCGGGCATCAGGGCAACTTCTTATGGCTCCCATCGCACAACGGCTGGTGCGAGGAGCGTTTGCAGGCGCAGAACCAGACTTCCTCGTTGGCTTCCGCCTTCCATTCCTGCGGCCGGAATTCGCTGCCCTTGTGCGAGCCGTCGCAGAACGGCTGCGTCTTCGAGCGCCCGCAGGCGCACCACCAGTAGCTTTCGCCGGCCGTGACGTTGATCGGGATCGGACGCCGTCCGCCGATTTCGGGCACTCCGCTCATATAGTCTTCCCTCCGCCTTCGGTTGCGAGCCACGCCTCGCCGCACGCTTTGGCAAGCTCGCGCACTCGTAAGATGTAACTCTGCCGCTCGGTCACGGAAATCACCCCGCGCGCATCGAGCAAATTGAAAATATGGCTCGCCTTGATGCACTGGTCGTAGGCCGGCAGCGCCATCAGGTGGCGGCCGCGGTTATCGCCATCTGCGCCTGCATCCCAGCCGTCCTTAAGATATTTTTGGCACGCCGCTTCCGCCATGCGGAACTGCTCGAACAGCATATCGGTGTCGGCATATTCGAAATTATGCCGGGAATATTCCTGCTCGGCCTGCAGGAAGACGTCGCCGTAACTCACGCGTGCCGCGCCGTCGCGGCCATTGAAATTGAGATCGAAGACGTTCTCGACGCCCTGCACGTACATCGCCAGCCGTTCGAGGCCGTAGGTCAATTCGCCCGCCACCGGCGCGCATTCGAAGCCGGCGACTTGCTGGAAATAGGTGAACTGCGACACTTCCATGCCGTCGCACCAGCACTCCCAGCCGAGCCCCCAGGCGCCGAGCGTCGGGCTTTCCCAATCGTCCTCGACGAAACGGATGTCGTGAATCTTTGGATCGATGCCGATGGCGTAGAGCGACTTCAAATACAGATCCTGCAAATCGTCGGGCGACGGTTTTAGGATCACCTGCATCTGATAGTAGTGCTGCAAGCGGTTCGGGTTCTCGCCATAGCGGCCGTCCTTGGGCCGGCGCGACGGCTGCACGTAAGCCGCGTTCCACGATTTCGGCCCGAGCGCACGCAGCGTCGTCGCCGGATGGAAGGTGCCGGCGCCGACCTCCATGTCATAGGGCTGCAAAATGACGCAGCCCCAGTCCGCCCAGTAGCGTTGCAATGCCAGGATAAGCCCTTGAAAAGAGCGTTCCGGGCGCATGTGGGGTGGCAGTTCGGTGGTCATCGGCGGGGTCATAGCAGAAATCGGCGATCAGGCATCGGGGATCGGAACGATTTGATTCCTGACCCCCGATACCTGATACCTGATCGCCCGGAGCCGATACAGGGAGGACGTGGTGCGAAAAATAACAGGCGTATTGGCAGGCGTATTGGTATGTGCGGCACTGGCCGTGGCCGACGCGCCAGCAGCTCAGGCGCAGGACTATCCGACCCGGCCGGTCCGCGTCGTGATCGCGTTCCCACCCGGGGGACCGACCGATTTCGTCGGCCGCCTGGTCACCGATAAGATGTCGGCGGCACTCGGCCAGCGCGTCTATATCGAGAACAAGCCCGGCGCCGCCGGCACTGTCGGCGCCGATAACGTGGCTAAGGCGGACCCCGATGGGTATTCGCTGTTCCTCACCACGTCGGGCGCGGTAACGATAGCGCCGCACATTCAAGCCAACGTGCCGTACGATCCGCTACGCGATTTTGCGCCGGTGGCGCTGGTCACCAAGGTCACCGAGGTGCTGGTGGTCACCCCCAAGCTCGGCATCAAAACGGTCAAGGAGCTCATCGCGCTCGCCAAGGAAAAGCCCGACGCCGTTTCTTTCGCCTCGACCGGCATCGGCTCGCCGCCACATCTCGCCCAGGAATTGCTCGACGTCTCGGCGAACGTGAAATTCCTGCATGTGCCCTATCGCGGCGCGGCGCCGGCGCTGACCGATTTGCTCGGCGGCCAGGTGCAAGTGCTTGCCGCCGATCTGCCGGTGCTGATCGCGCAAATCCAGGCCGGCACGCTGGTCCCGATCGGCGCGGCAGCGGACAAGCGCGACGCCCTCCTGCCCGACGTGCCGACGCTTGCCGAGCAAGGTTATCCCAACACCGAGGCCTCGAACTGGTACGCGCTGCTCGCGCCGGCAAAGACACCGCCCACGGTGATCGCCAAGCTCAACAAAGCGGTCAGCGACGCGCTCAACGATCCGGAGGTCCACGACAAGCTGGTGAAAGCGGGCGCCACGCCGGTCGGCGGCACGCCCGAGTCGCTCGGCGCCTTCATGAAGTCCGAATACGAAAAATGGGGCAAAGTGGTCCAGGAGCGTGGCATCAAGGATACGCCGTAGCGCCGTCATTCCGGGGCCGAGCGAAGCGAGGAACCCGGAATCCATAACCCCGGTCAGCGAATATGGATGACGAATTAACCCGGCCGATACTCGCCGCTTTGCGGATCGCGCTTTAATTTCGGCAGCGCGTTGCGGTCGACCGAGTCGACGGGGGCTTGTTCACGCACGCCGTCGAGCTCGCTGTTGACGCGCTGCACTTGTTTCGCGCACCAGCGCACCAAGACGGTTGCTCCGACCATTCCGAGCGTCAAGGCAAGCAACGGGTGCATAATCCTTCTCCAGCCCTACAATCCGTATCGCGCCCATAACGCGCGCGCTTCGAGCGCCGAGATGAAGTCTTCGGCGAGGCCCGCCGGCATTGCTTGCAGCAAGTCGCTGCCGGTAACGCCCGCAACCCGCCGCCCCAGCCAGCCGCGCTCGGCGGCGATCAGGGGCGTGACAACCTTATCGCCATAGCGTTCGCGCAGCACGGTCCGCAAATCGCCGATACCATCGACGAGGCCGAGCTCGAGGCCGCGCGTTCCGGTCCAATACTCGCCGGAGAACAAGTCGTTTTCTGGGCCGGCAAGCTTGCCGCCGCGGCGCGATTTAACCAACGCGATAAAACTGTCGTGGATTTCCCGTTGCAGCTTTTTCAGCCGCGCGACGTCGTCCGGGTTCTCCGGCAGGAACGGATCGAGCATCGACTTGTGCTCGCCCGACGTATAGATGCGGCGCTCGATGCCGTATTTCGCGATCAGCTTGTCGAAGCCGAACGCGCCGCCGACCACCCCGATCGAGCCGACGATCGAATGCGGATCGGCGATGATCTCGTCGCCGGCGCAGGCGATCATGTAGCCGCCGGACGCGGCGGCGTCCTCGACGAAGGCGATGACGCGGCGGCCTTTCTCCTTCGCCAATTCGCGGATGCGGCGGAAGATCAGGTGCGACTGCGCCGGCGAGCCGCCCGGCGAATTGATGGACAGCGCCACCGCCGGCGCGTTGCGCACGGCGAATGCCCGATCCAGCGTGCGCGCGACCGACGCCAGCGACAGGCCCGGCCGCAGCGGCGTGCCGAAGCCGATAACTCCAGTGAGCCGCACCACCGGCACCACCGGCTGGTCGCGGCGGAAGCGCTTGGGAATGAGCGGCCGTAGCGCGGCGAGGGCTTTAGCGCCGATGCCGCGCTCCTGCGTCGATGTGTCTGTCATGGGATTCACATAAGAATTGCCAACAAAAGCGGCAAGTAACCGTTTTTTAATTGCTGGAACGCTTCTTGCTTAGGGAGAGGGTGCCGGGTCGACAAGGGGACGATGGACTGGAAATGAAGATATACATCCTGATGATGCTGATCGCTGCCATTGTTGGCCTTTCGCATCTTCCCATCCGCTTCTGGGCCAAACAGAGTGCCCCTGTACCGCCCGATTCGGTGCCAGCTTGATGCCTAACGGCTGAGCAGCACTTAGCGTTTCAGTTCCCAGTCAAAGAAAGTGCTTCACCTTTGCGCAGGACGGCTTCGGCCGCCGCGGTCGGCTTGCTATCGGCATCGGCGAGCAGAAAACCGGGCAGCAGCGCCAGCGGCGCCCGGTTCCCTTTGGTCGCCCGCACCAGCACGCGGATCGCCGCTGCGCCGGGTTTGGGGTGGACCGGCAGCACCGTGATTGCACCAAAATCCTTGTCGAGCGCCGCAAGCACATCGGCGAGGCCATCAGCGCGCCAAATGAGCGTGACGACGCCGTCGGCGCGCAGCAGCCGCGCCGCTGTGCGCAGCCACTGCTCCAGCGTTGTTTCAGATGCCGCGTGCGCCAAGCGGCGGGCCTGATCCGGCGATGGCTGCTGCGCAACATTGAACGGCGGGTTCATCAGCACACACGCCGCGGCTCCCGGTGCCAGGCCCGCGGCGGCGAAATCGGCAGCGGACGCCTCGACGTCGAGACATACCGCGCGCACGCGATCTGAAAGAACGTTGCGTTCCGCATTGCCGGCCGCGAGTGCGGTCAGGGCCGGATCGATTTCCACCAGCGTGACGGCGACGCCCGCGACCCGGCGCGCCAGCGCCAAACCGGCGCCGCCGACGCCGGAGCCGAGATCGACCGCATGGTCGCCGGACTGCGCGGACGTCGCGGCCGCGAGCAAAATGGCGTCGTGCCCGACACGATGGCCGCGCAGCGGCTGACGCAGCATCAACCGGCCGCCGAGGACCGCGTCCTCGCTGGTCTCGGCCTTTTCAGCCAACATCGGGGCGAAGTTCGTGGCCGAACCCGGCGTCGGTGAGCAACTGCCGCGCGGCGTCGATTTCGTCCTCGCCGACCAGGATGCGCCGCTGGAAAGCGCCGATCGAGCCTTCCAGCACGCTGATGTTCTGATCGGCGAGCAAATGCGGGATATCGGCGCCTTTGAGCAGCGCCTCGATCGCCGAGATCAACACGGCATCATTGGTTCGGACCAGTTCGCGCAAGGTTCAGCTCCGCCGTCGTTCTTCGCCCGGCGCGCGCAGCGCCAGATAGGCAATCAGCTTCACCTCGCGGCGGCCGCGCGTCACGGTATCGAGAATCAAGCCGCAGGCGATCGAGAGGAAAGCAACCAGCATCAGCCCGGTCGAGAGCACCGCCGTAGGCAGCCGCGGCACCAGCCCTTCCTGCACATAAGTGATGACCAGCGGGATGGCGAGGCCGACCGACATGATGGCGAGCGCGATGCCGAGCGAGCCGAACAAAGCCAGCGGCCGCTCGGCGCGGTAAAGCTTCAGCACGGTCCACAGGATGCGAAAGCCGTCGTGCCAGGTCGAGAGCTTTGAGGCCGATCCGGCCGGCCGCGAATAATACGGCGTTGGTATCTCGCCCACCGGCAATTCCAGCTCCAGCGCATGCACCGTCAACTCGGTCTCGATCTCGAAGCCGCCGGTGAGGATCGGAAACGATTTGACGAAGCGCCGCGAGAACACCCGGTAGCCGGACAGGATATCGGTGAAGGCGCGGCCGAAAATGTGGGTGATAAAGCCGGTCAGCATGGCGTTGCCGGTGCGATGGCCGGGGCGATAGGCGGCCGCGTCGCGGTCGATGCGCGAGGCCACCACCATGTCGAGCCGGTCGCCGATCAGCTTTTCGATCATCGCCGGCGCGCTCGGCGCGTCGTAGGTGGCGTCGCCGTCGACCAGCACGTAGATGTCGGCCTCGATGTCGTTGAACATGCGCCGCACCACATGGCCCTTGCCCTGGTGCGTCTCGCGGCGGACCACGGCGCCGGCCTGTTGCGCCGCCTCGACCGTGCTGTCGGTCGAATTGTTGTCGTAGACATAGATCGTGGCGTCGGGCAGCGCTGAGCGGAAATCGGCCACAACCTTGGCGATCGCGCGCGCCTCGTTGTAGCACGGCACCAGAACCGCCACTTCGTACCGGCTCTCGGTCATGCCCTGCCCAAAGAACGTAGCAAGAATCGTTTCATGAAGCGTTCGTGACTTGACATCGCCCCTCTCCGCCGCCACGTCGGGTGCGCAATGCGGCACCCGCGGACCGGCGCACTTGTCGCACGCACTTGCCGCAGCACCATAGCGTTTCTATGCTCGCACGTCGTTAGCGGAGAGACCTTAAGTGGCCGTTGTCATCCCCTTTGAAAGCCGGGACGAACCCTCGATCGACGCCTTGGTCGACCTGGTCGCAGCCGACATGCAGCGCGTCAATGGCGCGATACTGGCGCGGACCGGCTCCGAAGTGACGATGATCCCGGAGGTCGCCAACCACCTCATCAATTCCGGCGGCAAGCGGCTGCGGCCGATCCTCACGCTGGCGCTGGCGCGGCTGACCAATTATGCCGGCGACGGCCATATCAAGCTCGCCGCCGCGGTCGAGTTCATGCACACGGCGACGTTGCTGCACGACGACGTTGTCGACGAGAGCGAGTTGCGCCGCGGGCGGCTGGCGGCGCGCATGCTGTGGGGCAACGAGGCCAGCGTCCTGGTCGGCGACTTCCTGCTCGGCCAGGCGTTCAAGATGATGGTCGAGGTCGGCAACCTCAAGGCGCTGGAAATCCTCGCCGCCGCCGCAGCGGTGATCGCCGAGGGCGAAGTCATGCAGCTCGCCGCCGCCAAGAACACGGCGACCACCGAGGACGAATATATCGCGGTGATCCGCGCCAAGACCGCGGAACTGTTCGCCGCCGCTTGCGAAGTCGGCCCGGTGCTGTCGGCGCGGCAGACGCGACGAGCAGGCCGCCTGCCGCTCGTTCGGCATGAATCTCGGCATCACCTTCCAGCTGATCGACGACGTGCTCGACTACGGCGGCGCCGCGCAAAAGCTCGGCAAGAACGTCGGCGACGATTTCCGCGAGGGCAAGATCACGCTGCCGGTGGTGCTCGCCTTCCGCCGCGGCTCCGACGCCGAGCGCGAATTCTGGCGGCGGACGCTCGAGCGCGGCGAAGCCAACGACGCCGATCTCGAACACGCCATCGGGCTGATGGCCAAGCATCGCGCGCTGGAAGACACGATCGGCCGCGCCCACCACTACGGCGCCATCGCGCGCGACGCGCTGGCGCTGTTTCCCGATTCGCCGATGAAGTCAGCGCTCGCCGAGACGGTCGATTTCTGCATCGCGCGGACGCATTAGCGCCATTCCAGTCATCGATCCTTCCCCTCGATCCATCGTCGCGGCTTTCGCCGCCAATTCTTCATGCGACGGTTCGAGAGAATTCTCACATCAGTTCAAGTTGAACAGATAATTGACCCCGACAGTGAGCGTCTGGACGTTACGACCGCCGTTGGTGAAAGTGTCGACGAGGCCGGTGCTGGGGACGGTTACCGTAAAGCTCGCGTTGTTCAGCGCGAGGTAATCGTACTCCAATTTCGCCGTCCAGTTTTGCGTGAATGCGTATTCGACACCGGCGCCCAACAGCCAGCCGGTATTGGTGTTGCCGTTATTGAACGCCACCGAGGCGCCCGTTCCAACGTTGGTGACGGCAAAATTACCGGCCCCGACCCAGCCGCCGCCTGCCTTGCCGTAGAACAGCGCATGATCCCACGCATAGCCGAAGCGCGCAGCCACTGTCGTAAGCCATCGATCGTTGGCGCTCACCCGTAAAGTAGTGGGTACGCCTGCGATCGGCACTGTAGTTCCGTTACCCGAATTATTGTTGTTGGCGAACCAGTCGAAAACCGCTTCGGCACCGATGACGAAGGCGCCAATCTGGTAATTGCCGCCGACCTGGCCGCCGCCAAGGAACGATGTCGAGTTGCCGTTGGTGAAGTTCACGCCGAATGCACTGTCGACCACGTTACCGCGGTTCCAGCCGCCGCCGAGATTGCCGCCGATATAAAATCCGGTCCAGCTGAACACCGGCGCTGCGACCGGCATGTATGCGACAGGCGCGCGCGGCATCGCCGGCGGCAAATCGGCGGCGTTGGCAGCGAAAGACGTTCCCAGCAGCAGCGACGTGAAGGCAGTCGCGCGAAGCAGCTTTTGCATGATCGGGCCCCTGTTTTCCAAGGCCCTTTCTTAGGTCCCGAATGTGGCAAGACGCCTCATTTGCGAGGACTTCGACAAATATCCCGGGACTGTTGCAGAACAGCAACGAACCGGACATAAACCATTGAAAATCAAACTGAACCGCATCGACAATGAAACGCGCGATTGATGTGTCCTGCCCCGATCTAGGCCGAAAAGTTCCACTGTCCTCCCACCGATCTGCTGAGTCTGCTGCCGTCATAATTCTACGCGGGATGACGCTCGCGAGATCCCACTCCAGGACCAAGCTTGCCACTGTCCGCGAACTAATGGCCGGCCAATGTCTGCTGATGGTGATCGGCGGCGCGCATCAACCGGCTTCGGGCGCCGCCGTTCCTTCGACCTGGATGCGATAGCCGGAGCGCACATTCGGCCAATAGTCCCAGATGGCCTTGTGATGCGTGCAGCGATTGTCCCAGAACGCGATTGAATGAGCGCGCCAGCGGAAGCGGCACGTCCATTCGGGCTTGTTGCAGTGATCGATCAGGAATCTCAGCACCCGCTCGCCTTCCAGCGCCGGCAGTTCATTGATCTTCGCGGTGAAGTCGGTGTTGACGTAAATGACTTTCTTGCCGGTGACCGGATGCTTGGTAATCACCGGATGCACCGCCACCGGGGCGGTGGGACCGAACACGCGCCTGCCGTCATGGGTGGCGGTCAAGCCTGAGAGATAGGCCTGCATGCGCGGCGAGAGCGCATCATAGGCGGCATACATGCTGGCGAACATGGTATCGCCGCCGCCGTCGGGCGGCACCGTGTGATTGTAGAGCATGCTGCCGAGCGGCGGAATCTCCCCACAGGACTGGTCCGAGTGAAAATTCTCGCCGGAGATTTGTGTCGAGGTTTCGTCATAATGAAATTTCCGGACATAGGGATTGTCGGTGGTCTTGCTGATGGTTGCGCCGCCGACATGCTTGCCGATCGGGCCGAAATAGCGGCCGAGCCTGATGTGGTCGTCAAAGCTGATCTTCTGGTCGCGAAAGAAGATCACCTGGTATTGAATGAACGCCTTGTGCAGCTCCTCGACCTGATTATTCGGCAACGGCTTGGTCAGGTCGATTTTGCCGATCTCCGCGCCGATGTGCGGCGACACCGGCTCGACGGTGATGGTTTCGTAGCTCATAGCTTCCTCCGTATCGCGGCCTCAATCGATCTGCGGAATGGCGGAGCGCCTGATGACCTCGCTCCAGCGCGCCACGTCATCGCGCACGAATTTACCGAATTCTTCCGGGCTCGAGCTCGCCACGTCGGTTCCCATCGACTCAATGAGTGCCGCGTAGTCCTTGCCGCCGGCAATTCTCACGGTTTCGGCATTGAGCCGCTCGACGATGCCGCGTGGCGTGCCGGCGGGAACGAACAGACCCGTCCAGGCGCTGACGTCGAAATCGGGCAATCCTGATTCAGCTAATGTCGGAATGTCGGGCGCCGCGGCCGAGCGCTCCTTGACGGTCACGCCGATGGCGCGCATCTGCCCGCCGCGCACCAGCGGCAGAGCGGTCGGAATGGTTTCCAGCATCATGGAGACCCTTCCCGCTATTAGATCCGGGAAAGTCGCGCCGCCGCCCCTGTAGGGGACGTGCAGGATATCGATCTTGGCGTCCTGCTTGAACAGTTCGCCGGCGAGATGCGAAACCGTGCCGACGCCGGCCGAGGCAAAGGACAGCTTGCCGGGATTTTCGCGGGCGTAGTCGATCAGTTCGCGCAGGTTGTTCGCCGGCACCGATGGATTGACGATCAGCAGCAGCGGCAATTTGTGAAGGATGCCGACCGGGCTAAGGTCGCGCGCCGGATCGTAGCGCAAATTCTTATAGAGCGCGGGCCCGATACCGAGCGTGCCATTGGTGCCGAACAGAATCGTGTAACCGTCGGCAGCCGCATGCGCCACCGATTCGGCGCCGACATGGCCGCCGGCGCCCGGCCGATTGTCCACCGCCACCTGCCTGCCGAGCCCGCGCGACATGGCGTCTGCCACGGCGCGCGCCAGCACATCCGAAGAGCCGCCCGCGGTAAACGTCACCACCATGGTCAACGGTCGCTCGGGATACGAAGACTGCTGCGCCCGCGCGGCGAGCGGCCACGCTGCGGCTGCGCCGCCGAGCGCAAAAATAAATTGCCGCCTTCCGGTGTCGATGGCCATTGACCCTGCCCGAATTGGGGGTGACGACAGGGGGAGAATATCACGCATGAAAGCGGATCAAGTCCAGGGACAGGCCTGTTTCGGATCACTCGCTAACGCGCGCCGCCGAGCGCCGTCGCTCGTACCCACCAGCTCGGATATTCGGCGTGGATCGCTTCGGCCGCCTTGATCGCGTCGATAGCGGAGGCAAAGACCGCAAAGCAAGTGGCGCCCGAGCCCGACATGCGGGCCAGTTCGCAACGCGGCTGGCTGCTCAGCGCCAAAAGCACGTCGGCAACGACCGGCGCCAGCGCGATCGCCGCGCTTTCAAGATCGTTGGCCTGGCTCAACAGGAAGCGCACCAGCTGGTCGCGCTTCGACATCGCCGTGAGCACCGTCAGATCGGCCGGGACCAAGGTGTCGCCGGCGGCTTCCAGCGGGCAAACACCGCGTTGGTGGCGAGCGCGACGCCGGGATTGACCAGCACGCCCTGGAGCGGCGGCAGATTGAAGGGACCGAAGAGAACTTCGCCGATGCCGCGCATCAGCCGCGTGCGCGGATCGAGACACACCGGCACATCGGCGCCGGTGGCGCGGGCTGCCGCATAAAGCAGCGGATCGTCGGGCGCAAGCTTGTTGGTCCGCGCCATGAGCCGCAGCGCCGCAGCCGCGTCGGCCGATCCGCCGCCCAGCCCAGCCGCCACCGGCAGTCTTTTTTCCAGATCGAAGGCGCCCGCACCGACGGTCGGTAGCCTATCGGCGAGCGCGTGGGCCGCCTTGAGCACGAGATTGTCGGCGGTCGCGCCGGCCTGCGCCGCGCTCGGCCCGCTCACATTGAGCGCAAGCGCGCCGCCCGGCGCGAAACTCAAGCGGTCGCCGACGCTTGCGAAGGCGACCAGGCTTTCGATCTCGTGATAGCCGTCGGCGCGGCGGCCGAGCACGCGCAGCGTCAGATTGACCTTTGCGGGCGCGTCTTCAACGAGCGAGGCAGGCAAGGAGGCCCCTCACCCGCCGTTCCCGGGCTTCTTGGCCTTGTCGGCATCGGCCGCGGACGATTTGTCGTCGGGAAGCCCGTCTTTGATCTTGGCTTCGATCTTGGGCAGGTCTTCCTTTTCCGGACCAAGGTCCTTGGCCTGCGACCACTGGTAATGCGCTTCCAGGTCCGGCCGACCCGCCAATAGGCATCGCCGAGGTGATCGTTGATGGTCGGATCGTCGGGCTTGAGCTCGACGGCGCGCTCGAGATTCTTGACCGCCTCGTCGTAATTGCCGGTGCGGAAATAGGCCCAGCCCAGCGAATCGACGATATAGCCGTCGTCAGGCCGCTGCTCGACGGCGCGGCGGATCATGTCCATGCCGTCGTCGAGATGGACGCCCTGGTCGACCCAGGAATAGCCGAGATAGTTGAGCACCAGCGGCTGCTCCGGGAACAGCTCCAGCGCCTTCTTCATGTCGGCTTCGGCGCTCGGCCATTGATGCGAGCGCTCGTAGCAAATGCCGCGGAAGTAGAACACGACCCAGTTCGACTTATCCGGCTTGGCGATGGTGTCGATGGCCTTGCCGTAGGTGTCGGCGCATTCGGCGAATTCCTTGCGGCCGCGCTGGATATTGCCGAGCGCAAGGATCGCCTCGGTGTCTTTCGGATGCTCGGCGATGACGTGATCGAGCCGCTTCTTGGCTTCGTCGGAGCGATCGAGCGCATCGAGATCGCCGGCGAGCTGGATCTCGGCGTTGCGCGACAGCGGCGACGATGCCGGCACGCGCTCGTAGACCTTGATCGCGAGGTCGGGTTTTTTCAGCGACTCGTAGAGATCGGCGAGCGACAACAGCGCCATGGCGTGCGACGGATCGAGATAAAGCGCCAGCTGCAGATAGATCAGCGCCAAATCCTCGCCGCCGCGGCGGCCGATCGAGGCGCCGAGCCCGTAGAGTGCCTCGGCGGCGCCGGCCTGCGGTGAATCGACCAGGAGCGGCAGCTTGTCGCCATCGTTGACCGCTTTCATTTCCTGGACGATCAGCGGATGGTCCGGCAGCACCTTGTTGAAATCGCCATAGACCTTGAGCGCATCGGCCTTGTTGCCGCCGCGCGCCAGGTAACGGCCGTAAGCCTCGACCATGCGCACCGCGGTGGGATCGACCTTGTAGGCGCGCTCGTAGCGCTTGCCGGCATCCTTCTTGTTGTTGGCAAGATCGAGAATGAGGCCGGCATGCAAATCCTTGAAGATCGAATACCAGTCCGGGCCAGACAGCTTGTCCATGGTATCGATCGAGCTGCGCGTATCGCCCGAGCCGGCGAGCGCCCAGGCCGACAGCAGCGTCGCGGTGAGATCGGTCACCGGGCCGCGCACCGACTGGGCGAAATTCTGCCGGGCCGTGGAATAATCTTTCTGCTTGAGCGCGCGAACGCCGACGACGAGACGGGCGATGCGGTCGGTGCGATCGACCTGCAACAGCCGGTCGGCAAGCTTGCCGGCCTGATCGATGTCGCCGCCGGTGAGCACGGAGAGAAAGGCGCGGCCGAGCAGATCGGGATTTTTCGGATCGGCCTTGAGCACGTTGAGGTAATAGGCCGCCGCCGCGGCCGAGTCGCGCTCGGTGCCGGCATGGCGGGCCGCCAGATAATTGCCGGCCGGATTGTCGTGGAGCAGTTCCTGCTCGGTGGGCGCGGCGATTGCCGGCGGCAGGCTCAACAGTACGGCGGCGCCAATAATAGCGGCGCGCCAGGGCAGCAGCGGATTAATCACGACAGCTCCATTGGCAAACTGGCTCGGCGAACCGGGAATCAAGCGCCGTAAGCCAGTGTGGACGCGAGAATGACCTTTTTGCCCCGCCCCCGCAAGGACGCGGAAGAACACCAGTTTGTGTGCAATCCGCAAGGACTAATTTGAGCCTTTAGGCCGCAAGGGCGGCGAAATCGCGGCAGGATTGGCCGAAATCAATCCGCCGCAAGCGCAATCACATATTCGGGTAATTCGGCCCGCCGCCGCCTTCGGGCGGCACCCAGGTGATGTTCTGGTTGGGGTCCTTGATGTCGCAGGTTTTGCAGTGGACGCAGTTCTGCGCGTTGATGACGAAGCGCGGTTGGCCGCCCTCCTCGACCCATTCGTAGACGCCGGCCGGGCAATAGCGCGCCGACGGCCCGGCATAGACGTCGTGCTCGGAGGTTTTTTGCAAAGTGCCGTCGCGCACCAGACAGATGCACCGGCTGGTCCTCCTCGTGATTGGTGTTCGACAGATAGACCGACGACAGCCGGTCGAAGGTCAGCTTGCCGTCGGGTCTTTGATAGGCGATCGGCCGGCATTGCGCTGCCGGCTTCAAGCGTCGCGAAATCGGCCTTGCCGTGCTTGAGCGTGCCGAACAGCGAGAAGCCGAGCGTGTTGGTCCACATGTCGAGCCCGCCGAGCGCGATGCCGGCGAAGGTGCCGAGTTTCGACCACAGCGGCTTGGCGTTGCGCACCCGCCACAGATCGCGGCCGATCGGCGAGGAGCGCCACGCCGCTTCGTAGTCGGCAAGCTCGTCGTTGGCGCGGCCTTGCGCCAGCGCCGCGGCAACGTGCTCGGCCGCGAGCATGCCCGACAGCATGGCGTTGTGGCTGCCCTTGATGCGCGGCACGTTGACGAAGCCCGCGGCGCAGCCGATCAGCGCGCCGCCGGGAAACGAAAGCTTCGGCACCGACTGGTAGCCGCCTTCGGTGATGGCGCGGGCGCCATAGCTGATGCGCTTGCCGCCTGCGAACGTGTCGCGGACCAGCGGATGGGTCTTGAAGCGCTGGAATTCCTCGAACGGCGACAGATACGGATTCTCGTAGTTGAGATGCACGACGAAGCCGACGGAAACCAGATTGTCGTCGAAGTGATAGAGGAACGAGCCGCCGCCGGTGCGGTTGTCGAGCGGCCAGCCGATGGTGTGCTGCACCAGACCGCGGCGATGCTTTTCGGGCGCGACCTGCCACAGCTCCTTCAGGCCGATGCCGAACTTTCTGCGGCTCGCGGTCTTGTGCCAAGCGCAAAGCGCTCGATCAGCGTCTTGGTCAGGCTGCCGCGCGCGCCCTCGGCGAACAACGTGTACTTGCCGCGCAATTCCATGCCGCGGGTGAAGCCTGTCTTGTGGTGCGCCGTCCTTGCCGACGCCCATGTCGCCGGTGGCGATGCCGGCGACGGCACCGTTCTCGAACAGCACCTCGGCGGCGGCAAAGCCCGGATAGATCTCGACGCCGAGCGCCTCGGCCTTTTTCGCCAGATAGCGGCACACGTCGCCGAGCGAGACGATGAAATTGCCGTGATTGCTCATCAGCGGCGGCATCAAGAAATTCGGCAGCCGCAACGCGCCCGGACGGCCCGAGCGCATAGAAGCGGTCGGCGGTGACCGCGGTCTTGATCGGCGTGTCCTCGCCGCGCCATTCCGGGATGAGCCGATCGAGCCCGATCGGATCGATCACCGCGCCGGACAGGATATGGGCGCCGACCTCGGAGCCCTTCTCCACCACGACGACGGATTTGTCGGGCGCCAGCTGCTTGAGCCGGATCGCCGCCGCAAGGCCGGCCGGACCCGCGCCGACGATGACGGTGTCGAACTCCATCGCCTCCCGGGCCGGAAGCTCCGGTGTACTCATGGCTTGCTCGCTCTCCCGGACAACACAAGATGATTTTTCACGAAATCCGCGCCCTGACAATCGTCAGCGCTGATGCGGCCGGCGTTTGCGGTCTAGCACAGCCCGGCGGCGCTCCGCGCTCACCGGGCCGGGCGCGGTAAGCTCCACAGCGCGCTGTTCGGCATAAGCCGAGGCGGAGAAGTCGACTTTCTCGGCGTCGTCGAGCGCCACGATGAACGGGTCGTCGCCGAACGACGTATAGCGCACGAAGAGCTGCTCCGCGGTGGCGCCATCGCGGTACTCTTCCAGCAACGCCTCATCGACCAGCCGACGGCAGGCGTCGAGGGCTTCTTCGGCAGTGGCAAAAGTCCCATATTCCCAGCGTTCGTCCTCCGCCATGTAATGGAAGTTGTCGTCGACCATGACCTTGTATGGAGACATTGTCCCGGGCCTCCAGATCCTTGAACCCAACCAGGTTCTCGACATCGTGGCCGGACAAATGTTCCACGCTTTGCCGCGCAGGCATAGACTTAAGCCCTTGCTCGCGAGTTCTCGCTGCCCAAGACTTTTCACCACCAATGAGTAGTCCTTACCGCCAAATGAGTTCCAACCCCAAAGACGCCCGCGACTTGCTCGCCTTCTATGTCGAGGCCGGCGCCGATGCGCTCCTCGGCGAGGAGGCCGTCGACCGCATGGCGGACGAGGTTGCGGCTTCACCTCCCCCTGCAGGGGGGAGGCCGGACAGCGAAGCTGTCCGGATGGGGACAAGTAACCAGCGCACAATCTCGGGGCACGGCCCCAGCCCGGATCGCTTGCAGCGATCCGGCCCTCCCCCTGCAGGAGAGGGTAAAGCGCTCGTGTCGCCCGACGCCGCCATGATGGCGGCGCGCGAGGCGGCCCGCACCGCCGCCAACCTCGACGATTTGCGCAAGCTCCTCGAAAGCTTCGAAGGCTGCGCGCTGCGCAATACCGCGACCCAACTGGTGTTCGCCGACGGCAATCCGGAAGGCCGCGTCATGTTCGTCGGCGAGGCGCCCGGCCACGAGGAAGATATTTCCGGCCGGCCGTTCGTCGGCCGCTCCGGCAAATTGCTCGACCGCATGATCGAGGCGATCGGGCTCGATCGCACCAAGGTCTACATCGCCAACGTGGTGCCGTGGCGGCCGCCCGGCAACCGCACGCCGACGCCGCAGGAGACCGCGATCTGCCTGCCCTTCATCCGCCGCCAGATCGAGCTTGCCGATCCCGACATTCTGGTCTGCCTCGGCGGACCGTCGATGCAGACGCTGCTCGGCACCAAGGACGGCATCACCCGCATGCGCGGCCGCTGGTTTCCGTTCGACACCGGCACGCGCGAGATCCGCGCCATGGCGACGTTCCACCCCGCCTTCCTGCTGCGCAGCCCGCTGCAGAAGCGATTTTCCTGGCGGGATTTTCTGGCGATCAAGAAAGCGCTGGCGCAGTAACGCCGCTTAGCGAAACGCCACCAGGATCGCGCCGGTCGCGACCAGCGCGACGCCGAGCCAATTCACCGCGGACAGTTTTTCGCCGAGAAACAGCACGCCGAAGATGGCGACCAGCACGACGCTCAATTTGTCGATCGGGGCGACTTGCGCCGCACTGCCGAGTTTCAGCGCGCGGAAATAGCACAGCCACGATGCGCCGGTGCCGAGCCCCGACAGCAGCAGGAACAGATAGGTGCGGCTGGAGATTTCCGCCGGATTCTGGAATTGCCGCGTGGCGAAAACAATCAATGCCAAGATGCAGATCACCACGATGGTGCGGATGAAGGTCGCAAGATCGGAGTTGACGTTCTCGACGCCGACCTTGGCGAAGATCGCCGTCAGTGCGGCGAACACCGCCGACAACATGGCCCAGAACTGCCATGACGAGAATGCGCTGGCATTCATGGCGGCGGCTCCTCTTTCGCGATCCTCGCCCTACCCGATCCAGAACTTGATGATGAAGATCGCCGCCAGCACCAGCACCGCCGGCTTGAGGTCGGCGAATTTGCCGGCGACTGAGTTTGGCCAGCGCATAAGTGATGAAGCCGAGCCCGATGCCGGTGGCGATCGAATAGGTCAGCGGCATCGACACCGCGGCGACCACCGCCGGCGCCGACTCAGTGATGTCGTCCCAGTCGATCTCGGCGAGCCCGCGCGCCATGATGCAGGCGACGTAAAGCAACGCCGCGGCCGACGCATAGGCCGGGATCATGCCGGCGAGCGGCGCGAACAACAAAGCCGCCAGGAAGAAGATCGCGACGAACAACGCAGTCAGCCCGGTGCGGCCGCCGGCGGAGACGCCGGCCGCGCTCTCGATATAGCTGGTCGTCGTCGAGGTGCCGATCAGTGCGCCGAACATGGCCGCGAAACTGTCGGCGATCAGCGCCTGTTTCATGCGCGGCAGATTGCCGTCGGCGTCGGTCAGGCCGGCGCGATGGGTGACGCCGATCAAGGTGCCGGCATTGTCGAACACGTCGACGAACAGGAAGCTGAAAATGACGATGAGGAAGGATGTCTCCGTGATCCGCGAGAAATCGAGCTGCAGGAAGGTGGGCGCCAGCGACGGCGGCGCCGAGACGATGCCGGTGAATTTCGCCAGCCCCAGCGGAATGCCGATCGCGGTGACGATAAGGATGCCGATCAGCGTGCCGCCGATGACGCGGCGATAGTTCAGCGCCGTGATCAGCACCAGGCCGAGCAGGCACAGGATCGCCTCGGGCTTGTGCAGATCACCGAGCGTGACCAGGGTCGCCGGGCTGCCGACCACGATCTTGGATTCCTCGAGCGCGATGATGCCGAGGAACAGGCCGACGCCGGCCGATATGGCGAACTTCAGATTCTTCGGAATCGAGTTGATGATGTATTCGCGAATGCGAAAGATCGAAATCAGAAAGAAGATGACGCCGGAGCAGAACACGGCGGCGAGCGCCTGCTGCCAGGTATATTTCATGGTCAGCACGACGGTAAACGCGAAGAAGGCGTTGAGCCCCATGCCCGGCGCCAGCGCGATCGGATAATTGGCGTAGAGCGCCATCACCAAGGTCGACACCGCAGCCGCAATGCAAGTCGCAACGAACACCGCGCCCTTGTCCATGCCGGCATTGCCGAGAATCTGCGGATTGACGAACACGATGTAGACCATCGTCAGGAACGTGGTCAGCCCGGCGACGAATTCCGTCCGCACGGTGCTGCCCGATTTGCTCAAGCCGAACAGCCGGTCGAGAATCGGTGGCGTTGTTGCGGTGGTGGCGGCTTGGCTCATGGCTTCCCCCTTAAGCGCGACGCGTCACCATCATAAGACATTGCCGTCATTGCGAGGAGCGCAGCGACGAAGCAATCCACACCCCGGAGCTGGATTGCTTCGCGTAGCCTGTCATCGGGCCGGCCACTTCGGGCCGGACCCGTTGGCTCGCAATGACGAAGTCAATTACTTCGGCGTCGCCGCCGCCGCCACGCTACCGGGCCGGATCACGCCCCAGCCGACGCGCAACGGCGGCAGCCGGCCTTGCACCGGGCGGGGGAAAGTGCGCGGCACCTCGGGAATGAGATCGGGAAAGCGCGCTTTGATCTCGGCCGGCGGCGTCGGCGTCGTGTCGGCGGTGAGCCAGACCACGACGGCGCCTTTGTTGCGGATGTCGTCGGGCGTCACCCATGGCGAGCGCGCCGGATCGGCGTCGAAATAGACGCTCGGCCGACTCGGCGCGGCAAGCGCAATAAGGGTCGCGGTGCCGACGTCGCCGGTGACCACGGCGAGCGGCCGGCCGGTGCGGCGTTCGAAATTTTCGGCGAAAAAACGGCCCATGGCGTTGGCCGGCTGCTCGATCTTTAGATCGGTGCCGGCCGCCCACGGCAACAGCAGCATCACCACCGGCACGAACAGCGCCGGCACCACCAACAGGCCGGCCCAGGCGTAGCCGAGGATGCGCTGATGGAACAGCGCGATGCTGTCGCCTGCGGCAATGATGATGGCGAGTCCGGACAGCACTACCAGCGGCGCCGCGCCGCCGATCGGCAGCGCGCGGCCGAACAGCACCGCCACGATCGTCGCCAGCAGAGCCGGCACCAGCGCGAACACCTTTACGAAAGTAATGGCTGCCGGATCGATCGGCACGCGCGCGATGGCCGGCGCCGGAGCGTCGCCGGTGCGCGGCCAGCCGCTTGCCAAGACGACGAGGATGGCGAGGCCGGCATGGGCGAGCACGACCGCGCTCAGCAGCCGCAGCCAGGCGCTCGTGTTCTGGCTGGCCGCAGTGGCGTCGCGCAACCGCGCCAGCGTCGGCGATAGACTATCGCCGGTGCCTTGCAGCCACAGCAGATGCACGAAAAGAAAGACGGCGAGCACGATCGCCACGATCCACGGTTCGTTGGCGTTGAGCGCGGCGCGACCGCGCGCGGTCACGGCGGTGAACAGCAACAGCGCGCCGAGCAGGATCAGCGCGGCATTGCTGGTGAGCAACAGCAGCGCCGCGGCAACGCCGAGTGCGTACCACGACCGTCGCCGCCCCTGCCCGACCGCCCGCCAGTAATGCAGCAGCACGACCGCCCACAGCGCCATGGCGAGAATGGCTGGGCCGAAATCCGGCGTCGACACCGTGAACAGCGAAATGCCGACCATCAGCAGCACCGCCATGGCGGCGTGCGCCGGGCCGACGATGACGCTGCCCAGCGCAAACACGCACCAATAGGTCGTGACCACGCAAATCTGTGCCAGCGCATAGACGCCGAACAGGCCACCGAGGCGAAACGCGATCTCGGCCAGCCAATAGGCCAATGGCGGGCCGACGTCGCCGCGGAGCTGAAATTCGTGACCGATGGCGAGCAGTTGCGGCAACTCGCCGGGCGGCGCCGCATAAAACACCATTGGCACCACGACCCAGATGGTCGCCTGTGCCAACGCCGCCGCCCAGAACAGTAGGTTCGGGCGCGAGCGCAACACCTCAATGTAGAGCGGAACGTAGAACATCGGGCCCTGCGCGATACGCTGACCGCGTGGCTATACGGCCGGGCTCTCAGAGAGGCAATATGCCGGGAGCCGCCTCGTCGGCGTCGGCGGTCAATTCCCCGTACGCCAGCGCCACCGGCGAGAACGAGCGGCGATGATGCACCGTCGGGCCGAGCCGGTCGAGCGCGGAGCAATGTTCCGGCACGCTGTAGCCCTTGTGGCGCTCAAAGCCGTAGCCGGGATGCGCCGCGCCCATGGCGGCCATCAGGCGGTCGCGCGTCACCTTGGCGACGATCGAGGCAGCCGCGATCGACGCGACGACACCGTCGCCGCCGATCACCGCTTCGCAATCGCAAGCGACATCGATGCGGTCGCGGCCATCGACGAAAACCAGGCGCGGTTTGACCGGCAGCGCCAGCACCGCGCGCGCCAGCGCCCATAACGACGCGCGCAAAATATTGTCGCGGTCGATCCGCCACGGCGGCGCCAAGGCTACGGCCACATGCGCCCGCGCGCAGATCCGCGCATAGAGGACCTCGCGCCGCTCCGGCGTCAGCCGTTTGGAGTCATCGAGCCCGCGCGGCACATCGTCGGGATTGAGAATGACCGCGGCGGCGACCACCGGCCCGGCGAGCGGGCCGCGGCCGGCCTCATCGCAGCCGGCGACCGGCCACACCCCGCGCTTGAGCGCGGAGCGCTCGCGGCGGAAGGTCGGCCGCGTGATCTCCTCGTCGAGCGGCAGGCGCGCCGTTGCGGTTGCGTTGCGACTCATGGCCGCCATGATGACCACGGCGCGGCGCGATCCGCAACGCGGCCATCAATCGCGAAGAATTGCGGGGATTAAAACAAATCGAGCTGTTTCGCGCCCGGCCGCGGCGGACGGAAATGCTCGGTGGTGATCTTGTGCTTGGCGGCGTTGAAGCCGAGCTTTTCGCAGGCGACTTCGAAGCGGCGGCCGATCATCCAGGCAATCGGGCCGGTTCCGGTCTGCGCTTGGCCGAAGGTCGAATCGTAATCCTTGCCGCCGCGCATGTCGCGGATGAGCTTGAAGACGTGGCGGTAACGGTCGGGGAAATTCGTCATCAGCCATTCGCGGAACAGATCCCGCACTTCGAGCGGCAGCCGCAGCAGCACGTAGCCGGCATGGCGCACGCCGGCCGCAGCGACCGCTTCGAGGATCCGCTCGATCTCGTCGTCGTTAAGCGCCGGGATGACCGGCGCCACCATCACCGTCGCCGGCACGCCGGCCTTGACCAATTGCCGCAAGGCTTCGAGCCGGCGCGCCGGCGTCGCGGCGCGCGGCTCCATGGTGCGCGCCAATTTGCGGATCGAGCGTGGTGACCGAGAGCGCGACCTTGACCAGATCGCGCTTGGCCATGCGCGCCAGAATATCGAGATCGCGCAGCACCAGCGCCGATTTGGTCACGATGCCGACCGGATGGCCGGCGCTGTCCAACACTTCGAGGATGCGGCGCATGATCTTGTAGCGCCGCTCGATCGGCTGATACGGATCGGTATTGGTGCCGATGGCGATGACCTTTGGCACGTAGCCAGGCGCCGACAATTCGCGCTCCAGCAATTCCGGCGCGTTCGGCTTCATGAACAGCTTTGATTCGAAATCCAGCCCCGGCGACAGGCCGAGATAGGCGTGGGTCGGCCGTGCGAAACAATAGACGCAGCCGTGCTCGCAGCCGCGATACGGATTGATCGAGCGATCGAAGGAAATGTCCGGCGAATCGTTGCGGGTGATGATCTTGCGGGTCGTGTCCGCCGTCACCGTGGTCTTGAACGGCGGCAGATCCTCAAGGCCCTGCCAGCCGTCGTCGAAAGCAACCCGAGCCAGCGGCTCATAGCGGCCCGACGTGTTCGACAAGGTGCCGCGGCCGCGCCGGCGCTCGCGGTCGACCAAACTTCCCGGCTCGCCCGCCGGCGTGGAGGGCAGCGGAGCCGGCGGGCGTTTTAACGCGGACATCGAACTCATGGCTGTAAGCTAATCCTTTCGCGTGAACAAAACAAGAACAAATCCTCGTGAATGGGTATAACCTTGGAACTGGCGGCGTCGCAGCCTATGAGCTTGCCGGGACAACAACGGACCCCATGGAAACGATGCAGCCGCAGCCGTTTTTCGCGTTACCGCCGACGGCGCGGCCCGTCCGCGGCGGACAGCGCAGCGCATGCTGAGCGTCATCATCGCCACTAAGGATTCAGAGCGCGCCCTGGTGCCGACCTTGGCGGCGCTGGTGTCGGGCGCGACTGCCGGCATCATCCGCGAAGTAATGATCGCCGACGGCGGCTCGCGCGACGACACCGCGGCGGTGGCGGAAGTCGCCGGCTGCAATTTTTTTGTTTTGGACGGCACGACAGCGCGGCGGCTGAACGCAGCGACGGCCAAAGCGCGTGCACGCTGGCTGTTGTTCCTGCGGCCGGGAACCATCCTCGATGCGCCGTGGACCGGCGACGCGCGGCGCTTTGCCGAGCTGACGGCACGGCCGGACAACGCGGCCGTATTCCGCCGCGGCGCACCGATGCAATCGGGATTGCGTGATGCGCTTTCCCTGTTGGCCGCAGCGCTCGGCGCCAGACCTCGTCCCGAGCAAGGCCTTCTCATTGCGAAAGAGCTTTATGGAGCACTTGGCGGCCATTCCGAAACCGCCGCCGATGCCGAGACCGATCTCATCCGCCG
This sequence comes from uncultured Alphaproteobacteria bacterium, assembly GCA_963821175.1. Lineage (GTDB taxonomy): Bacteria > Pseudomonadota > Alphaproteobacteria > Rhizobiales > Xanthobacteraceae > BOG-931. Next base: position 83,811 of record CAWGCU010000003.1, on the reverse strand, counting down.
CATCGGCCGGCGGCGGATCGTGCGGCTGCCGAGCATAGCCTATAGCGCGCTGTAGCGGATTGAGTTTGGGATCAGATACATTTCAGAGGCCTCAGAAAGCGCCCTTGATCGAGATAGATACTTGACTTAGTCAACTATCTGCTCGATCCTCCGGTTCATGCCAGCCATCCGGCAACGCGACCAACGCATCGCCGCGGTCCGCGGCTTCAACCGCTTCTACACGCGGCAGATCGGCGTGCTGCGCAAAACTTTTCTCGACAGCCCCTATTCGCTCGGCGAGGCGCGCGGTGCTTTACGAGCTCGCCAGCGGCCGATCCTCGACCGCGACCGAGATCGGCCGCGCGCTCGATCTCGATGCCGGCTATCTCAGCCGCGTGCTGCGCAATTTCGAGAAACGCGGATTGATCCGGCGCAAAGTGTCCGCGCGCGACGCCCGGCAAAGCCATCTGACGCTGTCAGCACGCGGCCGCAAAGCCTATGCGCCACTCGAACAACGCTCGCAACACGATACCGGCGCGTTGCTCGGCAAACTCAAGGCGGACGAACAGGCCCGGCTGATCGCGGCCATGACCACGATCGAAACAATGCTGCGCGGGGAAACCCAAATGGCGCCGCAGCCCGACTATATCCTGCGCGCGCCGCGGCCGGGCGATTTCGGCTGGATGGTCAAGCGCAATGCCGAGCTCTACGCGCAGGAATACCAATGGAAGGAGCCGTTCGAAGGCGTGTGCGCGCAAATCGTCGCCGACTTCGCCAACAAGTTCGATGCCAAGCGCGAGCGCTGCTGGATCGCCGAGATGAACGGCGAGAATGTCGGCTGCATATTCCTCGCCAAGGATTCGGCGACCGTCGCCCGTATCCGCCTGCTGCTGGTCGAGCCGCAGGCGCGCGGGCTAGGGCTCGGCGCTCGCCTCGTCGACGAATGCCTGCGCTTCGCCCGCCGTGCCGGCTACAAGAAGGTCACGCTGTGGACCCACTCGGTGCTGACCGCGGCGCGACATATTTACGAAAAGGCCGGCTTCAAGCTCGTGCGTACGGAGCGGCATAAAAGCTGGGGGCCGCCGGTGGTCAGCGAGCACTGGGATTTGGAATTGTAAGTAAGGCCGTCAAACCGTCGCGCCGCTCGCCTTCGGCCGGCGTAAATGCTCGTCGAGCCGCGGCATGATCTCGACGAAATTGCACGGTCCGTAGCGGTAATCGAGCTGGTGCACCAAAATCTCGTCCCAGGCATCCTTGCAGGCGCCGGGCGAGCCCGGCAAGCAGAAGATATAGGTCGAGCCGGCAACGCCAGCCGTGGCGCGCGATTGGATCGCCGAGGTGCCGATCTTCGGGAAGCTCACCACCAGGAACAGTGCCGAGAAGCCGTCCATTTTCTTGTCGAACAGCGGCTCGACCGCCTCCGGCGTAACGTCGCGGCCGGTGAAGCCGGTGCCGCCGGTGGTGATGATGACGTCGATCACCGGATCGGCGATCCACGCTTTCACGCGGGCGCGGATCGCCTCGATGTCGTCGGTGACGATGCTGCGCTCGGCGACGTAATGGCCGGCGGCGACGATGCGCTGGACCAGCACCGCCCCCGATTTGTCGTCTTTGAGCGAACGGGAGTCGGAAATCGTCAACACCGCGATCTTCAGCGGCACGAATTGCTTGGTCTCGTCGAGCCCGGGCATCGGTACACCTTTACTGGTCTTTAGCTTAGGGCCCTAGGCCGCCCGATGCAAAGCATCCGGCGGCTAGCCCGGTATTATGCCGCATTGTCGAGGCTTTCCTCGGGCGGTTTGACGTGGCGGCAGGTGTAGAGCAGCGCCAAGTCGTAGACGATCTTCAGGCTGCCGCACAGCACCAGCGGCAGCCCCGGGAACGCCGAAGCAAACAACGCGCCGGCAAAGGCGGGGCTGAGCGATGAGGCAAGGCTGCGCGGCACCGCCGTGACGCTTGCCGCCGCCGCCCGCTCGGCCGGCGTTACCACGGCCATGACGTAGGAGGTGCGCGTCGGCACGTCCATCTGCACCAGCGCCGCGCGCACCAGGAGCAGGCCGAGAACGACGGCGAGATTGGGCGCGAACGCCGCCGCCATCAGGCACAGGCTCGACGGGATATGGGTGAACACCATGGTGTTGACGAGGCCGAAATGCCGGGCGAGCCAGCTTGCCAGCGGGAACGACAAAGCGCTCAGCATGCCGGTCCAGAAAAAGAACAGGCCGGCGGCGGACAGCGACAGGCCGAAATGCTCGAACAGCCACAGCGCCAACAGCGACTGCACGACGAAGCCGCCGGCAAAGGCACCGAGGCTGAACAACGCCGCGAGTTTGTAGACCATGGCGCGCGAGGGGCCGAGCGGCGTGCTGACGTGACGCTCTTCGGCGCGGCTTTGCCTCAAGTAGCGATAGAGCGCAGCGGCCAACAGACCAAGCGCGCCATAGCAGCAGAACATCAGCTTGAACGCCGTGATCTTGCCGATGCCGGCGCCGACCATCAGGTCGGGCACGGCGGCACAGAGGGCGCCCGCCGCCGTCGACATGGCGCCGATGAGGCTATAGCGCGCGAACACCTTGGTGCGCTCGTGGTCGGTCGCGCTGCGCGCCAGCATGGTGTGCTCGAGCGGCACCATCAGGCCGATATCGCCGCTCGACGGATTGATCGTGCCGATGAAGCAGACGGCGACGATCCACCATAAACTTTCGCCGCTGAGCGCGACGCCGGTCGCCGCCATCAGAACCGCGCCGGCGAGCAGCAGGTGGCGCAATTCATGACGCGGCGCGACGGCGCCGACCCCGAGCGTCAACAGCGCCGAGCCGAAGAGCGAGGCCGCCGCCACAATGCCGATCTCGACCGTGCCAAAGCCGATTGCCACCAGATAGGCCGGTAGCACGATGGTGGCAAAGCCGTCGCCAAAACCACGGACGCCGCGGGCGATCAACAGCAGCCGGATGTCGGAGCGTTGTGGGAGGGTTCCGTCCACGCGCAATCTCCTCGAGACACCGAGTGTTGCACAGAGCTTGGACGGAATATGCGTCTGAAGGGGAGCCTGCGTTTCCCCGCCGTGAAATTTAGACTGGCGATGTGTTCTCGGGCAAGCGGCGCCCGCATAGCCGATCCTTTGGATCGGCGTTCTTTACTTCAGAACGGCGTCCGAAGGACGCCTACGCTCTCCCGCACGCGGGGAGAGGTCAGATCAGAGCGAACTCGCCGCCAGCGTATTGCAGCCCGAAACCTGGCCGCCATTGAAGCCGGCCTGGAACCAGCGCTTGCGCTGTTCCGACGTGCCGTGGGTGAAGGAATCGGGCACGACATAGCCCTGCATCTCCTTTTGCAGCCGGTCGTCGCCGATCGCGGAGGCGGTCTGCAGCGCCTGGTCGACGTCGCCCGGCTCGAGGAAGTTGTGCTTTTGCTGGGCGTGGTTGGCCCAGACGCCGGCGAGGCAGTCGGCCTGCAGCTCGATGCGCACCTGGAGCTGGTTGGCCTCGACCTTGCTCGACGCCGCCTGCTGCGCTTGCGTTACCTGCGGCAGGATGCCGAGCTCGTTCTGCACGTGATGACCGACCTCGTGGGCGATCACATAGGCCTCCGAGAACTTGCAGGCGGAGCTGTTCGAGCAAGCGCCGAATTTCTTCTGCATATCGTCGAAGAACGCGGTGTCGAGATAGACGCGCTGATCGCGCGGGCAGTAGAACGGCCCCATCGCCGATTTGGCAAAGGCACAAGGCGTCGGCTCGGAGCCGGAGAACAGCCGCAGTTTCGGCGGGTGATAGGTCCGCCCGCTGGCGGCGAAGATTTCGGTCCAGCGGTCCTCGGTGTCGCCGAGCACCAGCGCGACGAACTTGCCGGTCGCGTCGGTCGGAGTTCCGGCCGAGACCGGCGGTGCCTGGTCGGTCTGCTGCGTGGTCGAGCCGCCGCCGGTGAGAACCTGCGCGCCGTTGAGCAGCACGCTCGGATCGATGCCGAAATACCAGCTGATCAATCCGATAATGATGACGGTGCCGATGCCGAGGCCGCCGGCGCCGCCCGGCATGCCGCCGCGCGACGCGCTCTGTTCGCGATCGTCCTCGACATTGTTGCTGGGGCGGAAATCATCGGTGCGCATTGCTCATTCTCCTTCGCGCCGTCGTCGCGCGCCAGTTTTGCGGTGATCTATTCCGGGACGATCGCGGTCACCGTTCGCATGTGATTAACCAAGTGTTTCCCGGCATTTATTGCCTAGCAGATGGGCGCCGCAAGTAACTCTTTTTTGACCTTGCCGAGGCATCATCCGTTTTGTCGGTTGTAGGTCCCGCGTCGCCGGCCAGCGTCGCCTGAGTCAGAGTTCTGAGTCATGGTTGTGTCGCGTCGCGGGGCGTCCGTAAGGGCGCCCCGCGTGAGTTTTGAGTTCCGATCCCTTCGCCGCGCATCGTCGTCGGCGATTGCGTTGCCGAGATGGCGAAGCTGCCGGCAGCTTCCGTCGATCTCGTCTTCGCCGACCCACCGTATAATCTGCAGCTGCAAGGCGACCTCAAGCGTCCCGACGATTCGCGCGTCGATGCCGTCGATGACGATTGGGACAAATTCTCCAGTTTCTCCGCTTATGACGATTTCACGCGCGCCTGGCTCACCGCCTGCCGCCGCCTGATGAAGCCGACCGCCACGCTGTGGGTGATCGGCTCCTATCACAACATCTTTCGCGTCGGCACCGTGCTCCAGGATATGGGCTTCTGGATCCTCAACGACATCGTCTGGCGCAAATCCAACCCGATGCCGAATTTCCGCGGCCGCCGCTTCACCAACGCGCACGAGACACTGATCTGGGCGGCGCGGCAGGCTCCAGCCAAGGATTATACGTTCAACTACGAGGCACTGAAAGCCGGCAACGACGATATCCAGATGCGCTCCGATTGGCTGTTTCCGCTGTGCACCGGCGAGGAACGGCTCAAAGGCCGCGACGGCAAGAAGCTGCACCCGACGCAAAAACCGGAAGCGCTATTGGCGCGCATCATTCTCGCCGCATCCCGCCCGGACGACCTGGTGCTCGACCCGTTCTGCGGCACCGGCACCACCGGCGCGGTGGCGCAGCGGCTGCGCCGGCGTTTCATCGGTTTTGAGCGCGAGCGCGAATACGCCGCGGCGGCGGAAAAGCGCATCGCCGCGATCGAACCGATGCCCGAGCCATCACTCGCCACCTTCATGACCGCGCGCGAGGCGCCGCGGGTGCCGTTCGCGACCCTGATCGAGCGCGGCATGATCTCGCCCGGCATAAAACTCACCGACGCCAAGCGCCGCCACCGCGCGCTGGTGCGCGCCGACGGCGCAGTGTCCCTTGACGGAGCGGTCGGCTCGATCCACCGCATCGGCGCGCTGGCGCAAGGGTTCGAAGCCTGCAACGGTTGGACGTTCTGGCATATCGAGACGCCGAAGGGGCTGACCGTGATCGACACGCTGCGCGCGCAGGTGCGCTCGGAGATGTCGGAAGCCGCCGAGTAAGCGGCCTGTTACGCCGCGGGAATGACTTCAACAAACAATTCGAGCGCGCGTTTGGCGAACGCATCCATGTTCGCGAGCCGCTCGGCGCTGCCGGTGCGCAGGGTGATCGCGCGCTCGGCAAGACCGGCCTGAGCAGCACCCGCCACCGCCATGCAGGTGTGGCCGGCCGGATCGCCGTAACGGTTGCCGCTCGGTCCCGTGGCGCCGGTTTCGCCAAAACCCCAGACCGCGCCGTGGCGCTCGCGCATGCGCCGCGCCAGCAGCAGCGCGTAGGCTTCCGTCGCCGGCCGCAAGCCCTGCATTTCGGCATCGCCGATGCCGAGCAACGCCGCGCGTGACGCCTTGGTGTAGACCACGGCGCCGCCGAGAAAGTAGGCCGAGGCGCCCGGCACCGCCAACAAGGCTGCCGAGACAAGCCCGCCGGTCGAGGATTCGGCAATGGCGATGGTCTCGCGGCGCGCGATCAGGCGCTGCGCGATCGTTTCCGCCAGCGGCAACAGTGATTTCATAAATCTCCCCTCCCGATTTGGCAGAGCACGCGAAAGATGCCGATATCGGCGTGCGGGAATTGCTTGGTCAATTGCGCGCCGACGGCCTGGGCACCGTGCTCATAAAGCGTGTCGATCATCAGCGCGCCGCCAATCTTCTTGTCGCCACCGCGCAATTTTTCTTCCATCGACACCGGCATGGCGGCGGCGTCGAGTGCAAGCCATATTTCGCCGCCGGCCACCGCCGTGTCGGCTACGAGTTTTTCCAGCATACCCGACAGCACCGTCTCGTCCGGCGTCTGGTTGAACCGGGCCGTGACGGCGAAAGCGCCGCGGAAACTGCCGCGCCGGGTAATGCGCCGGCACACCGTGCGGTTCATGTTGACGAAGACCTCCGACATGATCGTGCGCGTCATCGGCGTCGGATGGTCGAGCCGTTCCAGATAAGGCTTTGAGGTGAGCACATCGGGCGTCTCGACCATATAGAAATTGAAATAGCCCGGCGCGCCGGCAATCGCCTTGTGGCGGCGGCCGAACAGAAAGCCCGGCACGGCGAGCCGTTCGACGAGATGCTCGCCCTGGAACCAGGCTTCGAACTCCGCCTCGCGCCCTGGGCGACAATCGTTGAAGATCGCGAGGATTCCGGGCGCGCTCATTTCGCGGCGACGACCATGATCTCGACCACGTAGTCGAGCGAGGCGAGCTTGGCCTCGACGGTGGCACGCGCCGGCGTGTTGCCTGGCGACACCCAGGCATCCCAGACCGCGTTCATCTCGGCGAATTTTGCCATGTCGGTGATCCAGATATTGGCGGAGAGCAACTTGCTCTTGTCGGTGCCGGCCTGGGCCAAAAAGCCGTCGATCTGGGAGAGGATGCTTTTGGTCTGCTCTGCCATGCTCTTACCCTTGGGGGCGTCGGCGACGATGCCGGCGAGATAGACGGTGTTGCCGTTGACCACGGCCTTGCTCATGCGCGGCCCGGTGTCGAAACGTTGGATTGTCATGGCGTTTCCTTCGCGGTTTATTTTCGCAGGCTTTCAATCTCACGCCAGCGCGTGCGCGACAACCTTGCGCATGACGCTCGGCAAAGCTTCGCCGGATAGCGACGCGAGCGCGACCCAGCGCGCGCCCGCCGGTGCGGGTGTACGCGCGGGAACATCGGCGATATAGACCGAGAGCTCCAATGGAAAATGCGTGAACACGTGGCGCACCATGCCGCCGGCCCGGCGCCACGCGATCCGCTTTCGCGACTTTGTCGCGCCGAAACGTGGCGCGCTCTTGAGCGCTGTGTCTTCGGCGAAATCGTGCGCCCATTCCGTCGTCGGCACTTCGGTCATGGCGCCGAGCAAACCTTTCGCCGGCCGCGTTCGCACCAACACCATGCCGTCCGCCCGGCGCGCGACGAAGGCCGCGCCACGGCGTAGCGCGCCTTCGCGTTTCGGCGTGCGATACGGAAACAACTCAGCTTCGCCGCGCGCGTAGGCGGCGCAGCTTTCGTTCCACGGGCACAAGGCGCAAGCCGGATTCTTCGGCGTGCAGATGGTCGAGCCGAGATCCATCATGGCTTGGGCGAAATCGCCGGCGCGGTATTGCGGCGTCAGGCCGCCGGCGAGCCGGCGAATCTCCGGCTTGGCGGCGGGCAGCGGCGCGGTGACCGCGTAAAGCCGCGCGACCACGCGCTCGATGTTGCCGTCGACCGGCGAAGCGGGCAGATCGAACGCGATCGCCGCGATGGCGGCGGCGGTATAATCGCCGATGCCCGGCAGCGTGCGCAGCTCCGCTTCACTCGCCGGGAATTTGCCGCCGTGACGCTCGACCACGGCGCGGGCGGTAGCGTGCAGGTTTCGGGCGCGAGCGTAATAGCCGAGCCCGGCCCACGCCTTGAGCACGTCATCGAGCGGCGCCGCCGCGAGCGCGCCGATATCGTCCCAGCACGCCAGGAAACGGGCGTAATAGGGCGCGACAGCCTTGACCGTGGTCTGTTGCAGCATGATTTCGGACAGCCAGACCCGGTAGGGATCCGTGCGTTGGCCGGGCGCCGCGCGCCACGGCAGCTTGCGGCGATGGCGGTCGTACCAGGCCAGCAAGACGGTGGGTTGCGGGCATGACTCTGGCGTCCGGCGCTTGCCGCGCTGTCGCGCCCCGGGCTTGCCTGCTACGGTTGCTGCTGAAGTCATTGCCAAGGTTCCGGCCGAGGGATGACAGAGCACCGCATCATGAACAAGCCCTCCCGCTCCTTCGCCAAGCCGCTGCGCGACCTCGTCGCCAAAGCCGTGGGCGAGACCTTCAGGAAGCAGGGCTTTGCCTCGGCCGAGCTAGTGACGCGCTGGACCGAGATCGTCGGTGCCGACGTTGCCGCGCGCAGCGAGCCGATCAAAATCCAATGGGTCCGCCCGGCCGACGGCGAGGCGCGCGAGCCCGGCACACTGATACTGCGGGTCGAGGGCCCGGCGGCGATCGAGATTCAACATTCCACCAATGTGATCTGCGAGCGGGTCAACCAGTTCCTCGGCTGGCGCGCCATCGCCCGCGTCGCGTTACGCCAGGCGCCGCTACGGCGCAGCACGCGCAAGCCGGTAAAGACCGGCGATCCGGCGGCAGTCGCGCGCTTGGCGGCAAGCTTGCCGGACATCGCCGATGACGATTTAAGGCAGGCGCTGGCCCGGCTGGGCGCGGCGGTCAAACGCGGCTGAGGCGCACGGTGTGCATCAACCGACCGTGACCGCTGCACCCTTGGCGGGATGGCGTGCTAATGCCACATTCTTGCGGTAGAAATCGCAAGTTGTCGGACCAATCCCATCGTCGAAACCAGGAGCATTCCTTGTCGCTCACTCGTCGCGAATTATTGACCACCGGTGCGGTGCTCGCGCTCGGCGCGGCCGCCATTTCGGCAGGCGCCCTGTCGCCCCTCACCACGCTCGCTATTGCGGCAGACACCAATCCTTCGCCCGAGGATTTGGCCCATGCCGGGCCGGGCGGCGACGTCATGATCGGTTCCGACAAGGCGCCGGTGACCGTCATCGAATATGCCTCGATGACGTGCCCGCACTGCGCGCATTTCGAGGAGACGACGCTGCCGGAGCTGAAGAAGCGCTACATCGACACCGGCAAGGTGCGCTACGTGATGCGCGAGTTCCCGCTCGACGCGCTGGCCGCGGCCGGCTTCATGCTGGCGCGCTGCGCCGGCCCGGACAAATACGAGGCGGTCGTCGAAACGCTGTTCGCCAAACAGGCCGATTGGGCGATGGTGCAGAAGCCGATCCCACCACTGATGGCGATCGCCAAGCAGTTCGGCTTCACCGAGGACTCCTTCAATACCTGCCTGGCGAATCAGAAGGTGCTCGACGACGTCCAGGCGGTGCGCGACCACGCGGTGAGCAAGCTCGGAGTCAATTCCACGCCGACCTTTTTCATCAACGGCAAGCGCCTGGTCGGCGATCTGTCGATCGAGGCCATGGCCAAGGAAATCGACCCCTATCTCAAGGAAGGATAAGGGTTTTTTGCCACCGGCCGGACCAGGCGGCTGGCCGGCATGGCGCCAACGGCAGGGCCTCGGAAGCGGCGAAGGTTTGGATAACGCCATCGCGCTGTTGCGCTTGGACTCATGACGATTCATTCTCCGCGCCGATGCGGCAGGATTCCCCGCGCCACACCGGCGCGAGCCCATAACGATTCCCTTCACGGCCGCACCAAGGGGATGGAAATAACACCCGTATGAAGCTCACGCGGCTGCGCCTGATCGGCTTCAAGTCCTTCGTCGAACCGACCGACTTTGTGATCGAACCCGGGCTGACCGGTGTCGTCGGTCCGAACGGCTGCGGCAAATCCAATCTGGTCGAGGCCGTGCGCTGGGTCATGGGGGAAGCCTCCTACAAGGCCATGCGCGGGTCCGAGATGGACGACGTGATCTTCTCCGGCAACACCGGGCGGCCGGCGCGCAACCACGCCGAAGTGGCGGTGTCGGTCGACAACAGCGACCGCAAGGCGCCTTCAGCCTTCAACGATTCCGAAACGCTGGAAGTGTCGCGCCGCATCATGCGCGAGCAGGGCTCGACCTTCCGCGTCAACGGCCGCGAAGTGCGCGCCCGCGACGTCGCCATCTTGTTCGCCGATGCCTCGACCGGCTCGCGCTCGCCCGCTTTGGTCCACCAGGGCCGCATCGGCGAGATCATCCAGGCGCGGCCCGACCAGCGCCGCCGCGTGCTGGAAGAGGCCGCCGGCATTTCCGGCCTGCATGCGCGCCGCCATGAGGCGGAGCTGCGGCTCAAGGCCGCCGAGCACAATCTGACCCGCGTCGAAGACGTCATCGGCCAGCTTGCGGCGCAGGTCGCTTCGCTGAAAACCCAAGCCCGCCAGGCGGTGCGCTACCGCAATATTTCCGGCCAGGTGCGCCGCACCGAGGCGCTGCTGTTTCACCTGCGCTGGCTCGCCGCCCAGACCGAAGTCGGCGAAGCGGAGCACACCAGGGACGAGGCCATCCGCGTCGTCGCCGCGCGCACCAGCGAACAGACTCTAGCCAATACGCGCCAGACCGAGGTCGCGGCCGGACTGCCGGCGCTGCGCGAAGCCGAAGCCAGGGCGGCCGCGGCGCTGCAACGGCTCATCATCGCGCGCGAGACACTGGAGCGCGAGGAAGCTCGCGCCAAGGAGCGCATCGAAGAGCTCGATCGCCGGCTCGAGCAATTTGCCGCCGACCTTGAGCGCGAGCGCAGACTAGCCGCCGACGCCGAAGCGGCGCTGCACCGGCTCGATCTGGAAGAAACCGCGCTCACCGCCGAAGCCCATGCCAGCGCCGAGCGCCTGACCGGCGTCAACACCCGCGTCGCCCAGGCGGATGCCGCGCTTTCGGCTTCGGAAAAATCCTTCGCCGAGCTGACCGGCGCGCTGGCCGATCTCGCGGCGCGGCGCAATCAACTGCAAACAGCGCTGGCCGATCACGAACAGCGCAGTGCGCGGCTCCACGCCGAGCTTGCCAATATCGAAGCCGGCCTGATCGCGACCGGCAGCGGCGAGCCTGATCTGGCCACGCTGGGCAACGCGCTCGCCACTGCGCAGGCGGCACTCGCCGAAGCCGAAACCGCCGCGCGCGGCGCTGAGGTCGCGCATACCCAGGCGCGCACCGAGATCGATGCCACGCGCGAGCCGCTCGCCACCGCCGAGCGCGGCGTGCAGCGGCTGGAAACGGAAGCAAAAACCATCGGCAAGCTGTTCGCGGTCGAGAGCAAGCATCTGTGGCCGCCAGTCGCCGACGCGCTCGTCGTCGACAATGGTTTTGAGAAGGCGCTGGGCGCCGTGCTGGGCGACGATCTCGATGCACCGCTCGATGACTCGGCGCCGATGCATTGGGCCGGCGCGACCGTCGATCCGTCCGATCCACAGCTGCCCGACGGCGTCACCGCGCTGGCGCAATACGTCAAGGCGCCGCTGCAACTCGCACGCCGTTTGGCGCAGATCGGCGTCGTCGATCGCGCCGCCGGCGCGCAACTTGCGACGCTGCTCAAACCCGGCCAGCGGCTGGTGTCGCGCGAAGGCGACTATTGGCGCTGGGACGGTTTTGCCGCCGCCGCGCACGCACCGACCGGCGCGGCGCGCAGGCTCGCCGAACGCGGCCGCCTCCAGGCGATCGAAGGCGAACTCGAGACGGCTCGCGCCGATGTCGTGGCAAAGCGCCAAACACTCGAACTCGCCGAGGCCGCGGTCACCGCCGCAGCCGCTGCCGAAGTGCAAGCGCGCATGCAGTGGCGCGATGCGCAGCGCCTGACCGACAATGCCCGCGAAGAGCACACCGCGGCCGAGCGCGAGATCGCCCGCAATGCGGCACGCATTTCGGCGCTGAAGGAAGCCCGCGTGCGGATCAGCGCCGGCTGCGACGAAGCGCTCGCCGGCCAGCACGAAACGACGGCGGCGCTTGCCGCCTTGCCGGTGACCGCCGATCTCGAAGCAAAACTTGCCAAGATCAACGACGTCATCGCCACGGACCGCGGCGCGCTCGCCGAAGTCCGCGTCGAGGCGCAGGCGATCATGCGCGAAGCCGAGCTTGCCAGCCGCCGGCTGCAAGCGATTACCGAGGAACGGCAGGCCTGGAACGAGCGCAAGGACAACGCCGAGACTCAAATCGCGACCATCGGCCAGAGGGTCGAGGAAGCCTCGGGCGAGCGCGCCGAATTGGCGAGCGCGCCGGAAAAATTCGCTTCCCAGCGCCAGGCGCTGATCGGCGAGATCGAGACCGCCACCGCCGCGCGGCGCGCCGACGCCGACCGGCTCGCCGCCGCCGAGAACGATCTTGCCGAAGCCGACAAAATCGCGCGCGCGGCGCTTGAAGCGGTCGGCGAAGCGCGCGCCGAAGCCGCCCGCGCCGAAGAGCGCTGCGACGCCACCAAGCGCCGGTTCGCCGACCTCGCTCACGAGGTTCGCGAGCGGCTCGAAGTCGAGCCGGACGGTGCTGCCGAGCTTGCCGAGATCAAGCCGGGCACGGAGCTGCCGTCGATCGCCGATGTCGAAGGCATACTTGAGCGCATCCACCGCGAGCGCGAACGCCTCGGCGCGGTCAACCTGCTCGCCGAGCAGGAATTGCGCGAGGTCGAGGAGCAGCACGTCAAGCTCACGAGCGAGCGCGACGACCTGGTCGAAGCGATCCGTCGGCTGCGCCAAGGCGTGCTCAGCCTCAACAGCGAAGCGCGCGAGCGCCTGCTCTCCTCGTTCACCATCGTCAACGAGAACTTCAAAAAGCTGTTCGGCGAACTTTTTGGCGGCGGCAATGCCGAGCTACAGCTCATCGAGAGCGAAGACCCGCTCGAAGCCGGCCTCGAAATCATGGCCAAGCCGCCGGGCAAAAAGCCGACCACGCTGTCGCTCCTTTCCGGCGGCGAGCAGGCGCTCACCGCGCTGGCGCTGATCTTCGCCGTGTTCCTGACCAATCCGGCGCCGATCTGCGTGCTCGACGAGGTCGACGCGCCGCTCGACGACTACAACGTCGAGCGCTTCTGCGACCTGCTCGATGAAATGACGCGCTCGACCGACACCCGCTTCATCATCATCACCCACAATCCGATCACCATGGCCCGCATGAACCGCCTCTACGGCGTCACCATGGCCGAGCGCGGCGTGTCGCAGTTGGTCTCGGTGGATCTGGAAGGCGCGGTGAAGCTGCGCGAGGCGAGCTAGGGCTTCGACGCATAAACTCGCCGGCAACACTTTACAGCCGCGCCGCGCTTACGCCTCGGGATCCAGCGTAAAGAGCTCCTGCGGGTGCGAGACGCCGCGCAGCGCGTAGCGGCCCACCGAAACCAGGCAGCGCTTGATGTCACCAACGTCCGCGAACGCCGCCGACATCAGAACCGGCTGATCGAGCGATCGGCACATCGCCGCTATACGACTTGCCTCGTTGACGGCCGGGCCGATGACGGTGAAGTCCAGGCGTTCGCGGCTGCCGACATTGCCGTAGAAGAGCTTGCCGACATGCAAACCGAGATACATGTCGGTGACCGGCTGGCCGTCCGCCGCCCGCCGCTTTTTCAATTCGGCGATGCCTTGGCGCGCGTCGAGCGCAGCGGATAATGCCGCGCTGCAGGCGTGCAGGCGGTCTTCGGCGGTAAAGATGGCAAGCGTGCCGTCGCCGATCAGCTTGAGAACGTCGCCGCCATGCTGGTGGATCGCCAGGAAGATCGCATCGGAGTAGTCGTTGAGCAAGGGAATGGCCTGTTTCGGCTCGGTGTCGGTGATCTGCGTGAAGCCTCGCAAATCGCTGAACCAGACGACGGCGTCGATATGCTCGGCAATGCCGCGCATGATGCGTCCGCCGAGCACGCGCTGGCCGGCGTCGCGGCCGAGATAGGTTTCCATCAGCGTCCCGGCCATGCGCGCGAGCGATACAGATTTGATGGCAAGCGCGAGGTAGGGCGCGATGCGCTCAAGCGCCGCAACTTGGCCGTCACTGAACCCGTCGGGCGCTTTTGTCGACCATGACGAGTACAGGCCATCCATCTCGCCGATGACGCCTTCAGCGGCAAAGCGGTTGATCATCGCGATGTAGTCGGTCATTCCCGCCGTAACCAGGTCCGGCAGCAGCGAGAACTCGCCCATGGTCGCGGCGTCGACCCGGCGGCGAAGCAGCGACTGGCCGGTTTGCAGCATCTGGAAGAACGGACTGCGCCGCCATCGGTCGGCGGCCTCGACATCCTTGGGATCGGCGCCGGATGCGGCGAGCGCGGCCGGGTCGGTGCGGCCGTATTCGAGCAGCGGAGGTTCGTTGGGACCAAGTCCCCAGCGGAACAGGCGCCCCTCGTGGACCGGGTGGAGCGTGTCGATAAACAACTGGGCGCGACCCAGCGGAATTCCCGCCGCAACGCAACGGTCGCAGAACCCGGACACGATGTCGGTCTCGGAGGTGCCGGCAAGGCCCGCCTGGGTCAGCCATGCCGACAATGCGTTGAAGGAGGCTTCGTTCATTGCGACATTATATAGACCTTCGCGGCAAAGCCGCCGCGCATCTTCCCGCCCGATCTTCACCCGGTCGTTCTCGCTGATCGGGCAGGCATCGAGGTCGTACGCGTTGGGAACCCGCGGGAACCTTGCGTGATTACCAGATTACAACGGTGCTCAAGCAGAGGCGGCGATCCGTGATCAAAGAGACGGCCATAAGCTGGTCCAGCCACAGATGTTCGATGATGGGCGCCGCGTTGGCCTATTATTCGATCTTCTCCTTCGGGCCGCTCCTCGTCATCAGTACCGCCATTGCCGGCTTGGTGTTCGGGCCCGATGCGGTCCATGGCGAGATCGCGGCGCAAGTCGCGGGCTTGCTCGGCAGTGCGGGAGCGCAAGCGCTGGAAACGCTGCTGGCGGCGGCGAACCGCCCCTACCAAGGCGCGCTGGCGACGATTTTCGGCATAGGCACGCTGCTGTTCGCCGCCGTCGGTGTCGTGGCCCAGCTCAAGGAGGCGTTGAATACGGTCTGGGGCGTCGAAACATCCAACAGCAGCGGCCTTTTACAATTGATCCGCAGCTACGTCATCTCGCTCGCCGGCGTGCTGTCGCTCGGATTTTTGCTGTTGGTGTCGCTGATCTTCACGGCGGCGCTTGCGGCAATCGGCAAATTCGTCGCGCCCTATTTTCCGGAAGCCGCATTCCAAATCACCGGATCGATCGTTTCCTTCTGCTTCGTTACCATCCTGTTTGCGATGATGTTCAAATGGCTGCCCGACACGCAGGTCGATTGGCGCGATGTCTGGCTCGGCGCCGCGCTGACCGCGGCGCTGTTCGAAATCGGAAAATTCCTGATCGGCTTCTATGTTGGGAAACAGGCATTGGAATCGACCTATGGCGCGGCCACTTCGCTCGTCATGCTTTTGATTTGGGTCTACTATTCCGCTCAAATCGTTCTATTCGGCGCGGAATTCACCCACGTCTATGCCGGGCGGCGCGGCATGGGGCGTGCGGAGCCTCTCGTCCGTGTCAAAGCGTGAGTTCGGCGACGGCGTCCTGGGATCTTTAGAACAATCGCGGTTGACGCGGACGCGCTGAACTGCGCTTCCCTTAACAGTCAGGTCGCCTTCTTGCCAGGGTGTCCCTTGGCGCGCGTGCGCGGCTTTTTGCCTGTTTTTATCTCTTTCAACTTTATACACACGACCGTCAGCCAAGTAATGTCAAAGGCGTTGCCAAGCGCTTCGTCGTCCTGATGCTTCATACTGCTATAGGTGTCGTCGATACCTACGGCCCATATTTCTTCGCCGGCCTGCCGTAATGCCAAGACAACATCAGCGCCGTCCATGCCGGATGCTTGTTCGCTGAAGAGGTCCCATAATTTGTCTCGAAAAGGAGTAACCGCATCACGCTTCATCTTCGCCCGTTTTGTCATCGCAAAATTCCTTGAGTCTTTCTTCGGCCGCCTGTTGGTCTAATTGAGACCTTGGCCGTCTCCGGCTTTCCCCAATTCTTTGCGAACCGCAGCGGCGGAATTGCCGACTTTATCGACGGCTCGTTGCAGTACTTCTCGGGCAACGCCAAGGTGCTTGGTCCAGTATTTTACCTCTAATTCATTGTCCATCGCGATGTGATTGCGAAGCAGCGGCGTTTTAGTTGTCAGAGTACCAGCCATTGAAACGCTCGGCATTCGGGTGAACGAGGCAGTTGCGATTAATCGCTTCTATGCGCGCTACGAAAAATATGCCGTCATGATGACGACGAGCAAAAGCATCGCACCCATCGCCCGAAGAAAAAATCCGAAAGACGGCTCAGGAATGACAGCTCTGCCGTTTTTGCTCGCTTTTGCCATAGATTTTGAACTGCAGGTCGACGGATTAGTTCCAAACCAGCCGCGCCGGAAAAGTCAAAAAAGCTGGGAATGCTCCCCACTGTTCGGCGTGCTGGCCTGAGAGTGCGCGCACGCGCCGGGAACAAATGTTTGAGGTGGCGAGTTGTCACACCACGATCCACGTGGATCTAAAAATGGAGGCGACCATGCCAGTTCTTCTGTGGCTTTTAGGCGTTCCGCTCGTCGTAGTGGTCGCCTTGCTGTTAACCCACGTCATCTAAAGAGCAGGACTCCCCGCTTTCTTGACAATAGCCCAGGACCGAAGAAAAGCCACTCGCAAACTGAGTAACGTTGCGGGCATGACAAAAAAACGGCGTCCAATAACTCTTCGAACCGCCCCCGTTCGGGCGGCTCTTTTTTGGCAACAGGTAATGGCCTAGCGCAAGCTGGCCATGTCTTTTGACATAGTCCTAAGGAGTCACTTAGAACAGCGCCAGCGACGCCGCAAAAAGGGCGGCATAGTTCACCACGTAGTCGCGGCTATTTTGACTTTTTTGCCGCCTCTTGCGCCACGTCTCGCAAGTCGGCTTCATCGTTGTGCGAAGAACCCAACGGCTTGTCAAAATTTGGCTCTGGCTGCTTGCCGCGGATGTCTTTGTCGGTGCCTTTGGTCTTGTCAGCAACACCTTGCGCTTTGTGGTCCATAGTGCGCTCCTTCGCCGCAATTGCTATGACCACAACTCAAGCAAGGGGTCCGCGATTCCTCAGATAAAACCAACCGTCGACGCCGCAGTTCAATTTCCGAGCCGGAACAGCCGCCGCGCATTGTCCCGCCCGATCTTCACCCGATCGTTCTCGCTGATCGGACAGGCATCGAACCATTCGGCGGCGTGGTCGATGTTCTCGAACGGCCAGTCGGTCGAGAACATGATGCGGTCGGCACCGATTTCGAGCATGGTGTTGTAGAGCGCGGGCGTGTGGAAATTGCCCGACGTAGTGACGTAGAAATTTTCGCGGAAATAATCGCTCAGCCGCTTCTTTGCCGGCCAGCTGTGCCGGTTCTCGATCCAGGCATTGGCATTGTCGACCCGCCACATCGCAAACGGCAGGTTCTCGCCCATATGGCCGAGGATGATTTGCAGCCGCGGATGGGCGTCGAACAGGCCTGAAGCCATCAGCCGCAGCGCATGCACCGCGGTCTCGTGACCGAATGCCCAGATCGGGCCGAGCAGCCACGGATGGCCTTCATAGATCTTGGCGTCGCGCGGCAGCGGATTGCGCGGATGCAGGTAGAACGGCACGTCGAGCTTTTCCGCCATGGCCCAGAACGGCCGGTATTGCGGCAGGTCGTAATAAGCCGTCGTCTCGGCATTGCCGACTTGCGAGAAGCCGTTGACCAGCGCGCCGCGAAAACCGAGCTCTTTCACGCAGCGCTCCAGCTCGCGCGTCGCGCCGTCGGGATCCTGCATGGCGAGCGCCGCCAAGCCCTGGAAGCGGTCCGGCCGCTTGTGGACTTGCTCAGCGAGATAGTCGTTGGACCGGCGCGCGATGGCGGCGGCCTGTGCCGGATCGGGAATGGCCTGCACCGCCGGCGCGTTGAGCGACAACAGCATCATTTCGATGCCGTGCCGGTCCATCTCGGCGATGCGCTGCTCCTGGATGTCCATGACCCTGTGCTTGACCTCTTGCCAGACGCGCTCGGGAAAGTAGCCGTGGGAATCCTCCAGCGTTTCGGGAATGGCGAAATGCTCTTCGAGCGCGATCTTGCCTTGCACGGTCTTCCTCCCACGGCACGCCGACTGACGCTGGCATTAATCTTAACGCGGCGTCCGGCGTCAACTTTGGCCCGCCGCTACGCGACTACCCCTGTTGGCATGGTTCTGGCGAGACAACGGTGTGACCGCCGTCGGTGTCTCAATTCGGGGCATTGTCGGGATTCGCATCGGCAAGACCGCGACCAAGACCGCGATAGAGGCAATGAACACGCATCCGAGCTACACGCTGGCGTCGCGGCCGCAGACCGGCCGGTACCTGCGCGCGCGGGCGGTGCTGTTGCGCGGCACCTTTGCCGCGACGATTTTCCTCACCGACATCGCCTTCATCGTCGCCATGGCCTGCCTCACCGGCATCGCCTATCACCTTGCCGCCTACGACAAGCCCGGCAACATCACTCTGTTCCTCCAGGTCGGCGTTCTGGCGGCCAGCATCTTCGCCGTGTCCAACATGTATCGCGGCGAATACCGGCTGCCGAATTTCTGCACCTTCAAGCCCCATGGCGGCCGCACCATTCAGGTGTGGAACGTCACGGTGATCTGCCTGTTGATGGTCGGCTTCCTGGCGCAGACCAGCGTCGAATATTCGCGCGCCTGGATCGTGCTGTTCTATGTGCGCGACGCTTGTCGGCCTCGTCGCCTTGCGCTTCTTCATCGTGCAGGTCACCGCGCGCGCGCGCGCCGCCGGACTGATTTCGGCGCAGCGCATTTTCCTGATCGGCACCGGCGCCAACGTCAACGGCTTCGTCAATCGCTATGAGCCGTGGACCCACGGCATCAATATCGTCGGCTGCCGCTTCCTCACCCCGGTTGCCGCCACCACTTCCGCGCAGGCGCGGCACGCCATGCTCGATCGCGATTTCGCCGAGGCCGTCGCCAGCGTGCGCAGCCTCGAGCCCGACGCCATTTTCCTCCTGCTGCCGTGGTCGCAGACCGAGACCATCGAGCGCTGCGCCGAGACGTTCATGACGCTGCCGGTCGAGATCCACATCGGCCCCGAGCAGATCCTGCACAAGTTCGAAGAGGTCAAACTTTCCAAGCTCGGCCCGGTGACCAGCCTGCAGCTGACGCGCCGGCCGCTGACGCGCATGGAAATCGCGCGCAAGCGGCTGTTCGACCTGGTGGTCGCGGCGGTCGCGCTCATTGCGCTCACCCCGCTGCTCATCGTCGTCGCAGCGCTGGTCTGGCTCGACAGTCCGGGGCCGGTGTTCTTCGTGCAGCGCCGCTACGGCTTCAATCAGCAGCCGTTCCGCATCATCAAATTTCGCACCATGCGCACGCTCGACGACGGCCCGGTGATCGCGCAGGCGACCCGCGACGATCCGCGCCTGACCCGGATCGGCCGCTTCCTGCGGCGCTGGAACATCGACGAGATTCCGCAGCTGTTCAACGTGCTCACCGGCGACATGTCGCTGGTCGGTCCGCGGCCGCACGCGCTGGCACACGATCACGAATATGAGCAACGCATCGCGCTCTACGCGCGCCGCCACAACGTCAAGCCCGGGCATCACCGGCTGGGCGCAAATCCACGGCTGCCGCGGCGAGGTCGACACCGAGGAGAAAATGCAAAAGCGCCTCGAGCACGACCTGTTCTATATCGACAACTGGTCGCTCTGGCTCGATCTGCAGATCATCGTTCCGCACCGTGCTGTCGCCGGCGGGTTATCGCAACGCTTATTGAAGAGTTTGATCCGTCATCCTGAGGTGGCCGGCGTAGCGCGCCCTCGAAGGGCGACGGCCCGAGAATCCCAGCAGCATCCTTCGAGGCCCGCACTACGTGCGGGCACTCAGGATGACGAAGTCAGAAAAAGTGCTTAGCCCGCCAGCGAGGCGATGGCGACGACCGCGCCGGCGGTGACCAGCGCCGTCGACAGCCAGAGCACGCCGATCAGGAGCCACACCGGGCGCGGCTTGCCGCCGGTACTGGCCGGCGCCTTGGTCCAGGATTCCAGCGCCGGCTCCGCCTTGCGCAACGTGGCAGTGGCGGTTTCGATGTCGGCGACCTCGCGCGCCAGCTGATCGCGCACGGTTTGCGCCATTGCGCCGGCGTCTTCGCGGATTTCGCTTAAATCGTCCCGCGGCAGCGGCTCGCTTTGCGGCAAGGCGAACGCGGCAATGTCAGCGTCCGAACCGGCGGACGACGGCGAACTGACATATTGCTTCAGCATGGCGCGTACCTATTTGTCCGCTTTGGATTTACAACGACCGGACAGGCCGACGCGACGACCATTCGAAGCTAAGCTTAACGACGCCGTTAACCCTCTATATCTGTGGCTGCGCGGTGGCCGCGCAACGACTATGCTCTTGAATCAAGGCCGCGAAACCGGTTTCACCGCTACGGCGTCCCCAAGGAGCCCCTCATGTCCTCGACCATAATCGTGCTTGTGGTGATCGTCGTTGTCGTCCTGTGGGCGGTCACGGTCTACAACGGCCTCGATTTCCATGCGGCAACGGGTCAACCAGGCCTTTGCCGACATCGACGTGCAGCTCAAGCAGCGGCACGACCTCGTTCCCAACCTGGTCGCGACGGTACAGGGCTACGCCGCGCACGAACGCGGCACGCTGGAAGAGGTCGTCAAGGCGCGCAACGCGGCGGTTTCGGCGCAAGGGCCGGCGCAGCAGGCGGCGGCCGAGAACATGCTCTCCGGCGCGCTGCGGCAATTGTTCGCGCTCTCGGAAGCCTATCCGGACCTCAAGGCCAACGCCAATTTCCAGCAATTGCAGGCAGAGCTGTCGGATCTGGAGAACAAGATCGCCGCGTCGCGGCGCTTCTTCAACAATGCGGTGCAGGAATACAATACCGGCATCCAGCGCTTCCCGGCCGCTTTGTTCGCCGCCTCGTTCGGTTTCTCGCAGAAGGACTTTTTCGACCTCGGCGACGACCGCAAAGCCGTCAGCGACGCGCCGCAGGTGAAGTTCTGACTTGTCATTCCGGGGCCGAGCGAAGCTCGGAACCCGGAATCCATAACCACCGTCGTGTCAGAGATGAGACGGCCTGTCGAAACCCTCTTACCTCGTGATTATGGATTCCGGGTTCGCGGCCTGCGGCCGCGCCCCGGAATGACGTGCTAGCGATGGCCGCTTACGGGCTCTATAGCCATATCCAGTCGAACCGGCGGCGTTCGATCGCGCTGCTCATCGGGCTGTTCTTCCTCATCTACCTGATGGTCTATGCCGGCGCGCTGGTGGCGGAAGCGCTCTCGGTCGACGCCGGCACCGATGTGTTGATGCAGCTGGCGTGGAGACGATTTTCTCCACGCCGCGCCATGGGCGACCGTCGGCACCGCGCTGTGGGTGGTCATCGCCTATTACTTCCACCAAAACATGATCGACGCGCTGACCGGCGGCCGCGAAGTGACGCGCGCCGAGGAGCCGCGGCTCTACAATATCCTGGAGAACCTGTGCATCTCGCGCGGCATCACCATGCCGAAGCTCAAGGTGATGGAGAGCGACGCGCTCAACGCCTTCGCCACCGGCATGAGCGATAAGCAATATTCGATCACGGTGACGACGGGGCTCATCAACCGGCTCAACGATGCCGAGATCGAAGCCGTGCTCGGCCATGAGCTGACCCATATCCGCAACGGCGACGTGCGCATGATGGTGATCGCCGTCATCATCGCCGGCGTCGTCTCGTTCTTCGCCGAATTGGTGTTTCGCCTGTGGTTCTACAACGGCTTCAGCTTTCGCAGCCGCTCCGACGACCGCCGCGGCGGCGGCGCCGCCTTCGCCATCCTGATCGCGGTTGCGGTCATTGCGGTGGCTTATTTCCTGTCGTTCGTCATTCGCCTGGCGCTGTCACGCTCGCGGGAGTTCCTCGCCGATGCCGGCTCGGTCGAGCTCACCAAGAATCCCGACGCCATGATCTCGGCGCTGCGCAAGATCGAGGGCCGCGGCGAATTGCCGGGCGCGACCTCGGCGGTGATGGAAATGTGCATCGACAACCCGCGCCAAGGATTTCGGCGAGCTGTTCGATACCCATCCGAGCGTCGACAGCCGGATCGCGGCGCTGGTCAAGTTCGCCGGCGGCCATGATCCCGGCCCGCTGGCGCTGCCGCCGCAGCAGAAAGCGACGCGGACGACGATCAATCCGAACCACCGCCGCCGC
This sequence comes from uncultured Alphaproteobacteria bacterium, assembly GCA_963821175.1. Taxonomy (GTDB): domain Bacteria; phylum Pseudomonadota; class Alphaproteobacteria; order Rhizobiales; family Xanthobacteraceae; genus BOG-931. Next base: position 61,741 of record CAWGCU010000003.1, on the reverse strand, counting down.
GCGGTCCGTGGGGCCCGGCGGTGGACGATTCGAGCGAGGGTCAAGACGCTTCTCCAGGCTCGACATCGGACTCCTCCGGACCGTGGGGCCCACACTCCGGTGCCACGTCGCAATCGGGTCACAATTAACCATATCCCTTTGAAAATAGGCATTACGCAGCGCGTTCGCAGCCACCTGCCGCATCTGGAGGCTTCCAAACAGAGCCGGCTCTGTGTAAGACTCCGTTAACGGAAAGATTGCGGGAAGTGCTTGGGTTGGCCGCGGTTTTCCGGTGGATTTGCTGAGCCGGACGGACGACGCCTCAAGGCGAACGGGGTCAGCGGGGATCAGGACAATGGCTAAGCCAACAGTGGTCGTGGTGGGCGCGGACAAGGGCGGCGTCGGCAAGACGACCGTGGCGCGGACGCTGCTCGATTATTTCACGGCGCATCACGTGCCGACGCGCGCCTTCGACACCGAATCGCCCAAAGGCACGCTCAAGCGCTTTCATCCCGACATCAGCGACATCGTCGACGTCACCTCGGTGCCCGACCAGATGCGGATTTTCGACACGCTGTCGACCACCGACGCCAGCGTGACGGTGATCGACGTGCGCGCCGGGCTGTTGTCGCCGACGCTGCGCTCGCTGCGCGACATCGGCTTTCTCGAAGCGGTGAAGAAGGGCCAGCTCAACTTCGTCGTGTTCCACATCCTCGGCTCCTCGATCGCTTCGCTCAACGAGATCGAGGACACCTCGGCCTTCACCACCGACGCCAAATATTTCCTGGTCAAGAACTACTTCAACAACACCAGCTTCTTCGAGTGGGACCAGCCGACGCACGCGACCTATTTCAAGAGGTTCAAGGACGCCATCGAGATCACCATCCCAAAACTCAACGAGATGGCCTACGAGCAGGTCGAGCTCGCCTCCGTGCCGTTCCTCACCTTCGTCGCCAACAAGAATCAGAAGGGCGATGCCACCAACTATTCGTTCGTGCTGCGCGGCTATGTCCGGCACTGGCTCGGCAATGTCTGGGGCGAATACGATCGCATCAAGCTGAACGACATTCGTCGCCAGCGGCCGGCGGTACGCCGGCGGGCGGCGGCCGCGCGTGCAGGTGGTCCGCACCGCGCAGTAAGCCCCTTCCCTCCTCCGCTCGCGGGGGAGTAAGCGAGTGGGCCAGTACGGCGTTTCTTTATCGGGAATGGACCGATTGCCGGCATGCCGCAGCAGGCGCCGCTCTACATCGTCGCTTCACCTCGCCCGCGGGTCGGCAAAACGCTGATCGCGCGCCTCCTGGTCGAATTCTTCCGAGACAACGGCCGCGCGCTCGTCGGCTACGATCTCGACCCGCGCGAGCCGACATTCGCAGGCTATTTTCCCGACCTCGTCGCGACGATGAATATTGCCGACACGCCCGGACAGATGGCGCTGTTCGATCGATTGATCGCCGGCGTCCCGCGCACCACCGTCATCGACCTCGGCTACGGCCTGTTCGAGCAGTTCTTCGACGTGATGACCGAGATCGGCTTCGTGCAGGAGGCGCGGCGGCGCGCGATCGAGCCGATCGTGCTGTTCGTCACCGACCCGGCGCCGGGCACGGTGCGCGCCTATGCGGATGTGCGCCGGCGCCTCGAGACCACGGCCTTCGTGCCGGTGCACAACGAATCGGTGTCGGTGATGTACGAGAAAGCGGATTTTCCGCCGAGCCGCGGCGAATACGGCCTCATCCGCATCCCGCGCCTGTCGGCGATCGTGCGCGGCGTCGTCGACCGCCCGAGTTTTTCGTTCGGCGCCTATATGACCGAGCGGCCCGGCGGCCCGACCGAGATCCACAGCTGGATCGGCACCATCTTCACCGAGTTTCGCGAACTCGAATTGCGCCTGCTCATGGGCAAGCTCGGCGCGTCGCTCAGCGACAGCCTAGTCGCCAAACTGGGTTCGGCACTTCGCTCGGCGCGCTAAGGACTCGAGAGGCGGAATGGTTGGTCGAAAAGTAGTGGTTTATTACGCATGGAGCCGACCCGGAGAGGTCGAGGCGCCACTCGAAGTTATCGAGAATCGGTTTCCGACGCTCTTCGAGAGCCGACGGATGCTCTACCCCAGATTTGAAGCGTTTTCGGATCCTGCTCGCTTCGACCAAAGCATCGGCGGCTTCTTGGATCATATCATGAAGCAAAACTTCGCCGCCTTCGTGGAACAGGCCGGCGCGCAGACCGGCCATCCGGTAGTCGAGATCGAGCGGGTGGCGGATAATGGCGCGCGCATCGAACTCGATGCGGCTCTTTTCGATGCAGCCGACACACTCATCGTCATCAGCTTTGACTCACTTCGCACCCACCAAGATGCGAGCGACGTTGAAGTGGAGGTTGTTCGCCGATTTCTCGCGCACCCGGACCACCTCGTTTTTATCTGTCCCCACCATGACATCGGTAACGTGCCCGATCTTCCGCACGACGAGCGATTGGAACGACAAATAGCGGACTTCCTGCACCATGGCGACAAGACGATTCCGCCCCAGCAGCGCTTTGGCGGATTCGCTCGCTCGCTTTTGGCCGGCCTCGGCGTCCCGGTGGAGAACCGTTTCGGACTGCGCCCCGCTGCAGAGACCGACGGATCGCCTGCCCCGATTGAGGTCGAGAGCGCGCTCGATCATCTTCAGCTACTTCGAGGTGTTGGTACCTTCAATCTTCACCCGCACTTGCCGCAATTCGAACGCCTCCAAGACGCCGTTACCAAATTGGATGTCCTCGCCCGGCAAAAAATTGATCTGACAGCTCCCCCTCATCCCTTCACCCGCAATGGACGCACAACATTCGATGCGTTGCTCCAATCGCATCCCGGCATATTCGCAGGAAATCTACTTGTGGGTGACGCGACTCTGTGGAGTTCAACCGCCGGCGGCGTCGACGGTCTACGCCAACTCTGGACTAACGTCGTGGAACGCCCGAACCGATCGTAATCTATTTTCGTCGATATACGGCCGAAGGCGCCTATTGGTCCAAAGCGACAATTAGTGCGGCGCAGCGATTTGGCCGCTTCCTGTGGTAGGGTGTGGTCGTCGATCTTGGAGGGGTTCCGATGGCGCAGCGATTGGACTTTCGGCGGATAGGTTTGCTGGTTCCATCCTCAAGCTCAGTACAGGAGTGGGACATCTCCAGAGCACTGCCGGAAGACATCACGCTGCACGTAGCGCGGATGCGGTTGAGCAACGTGGATGCGGAGTCGACGCTACGGATCGTCCAGGAAATCGAGACCGAGAGTCAAAAGCTGGCTGATGTCGACGTCGACGTGATCATTTTTCCGGCGACTGCCCCCTCGTCACGCAATGGCATTGGCTACGACCGGGAGCTCATCAAGCGAATAACCGCGGCAAGCGGCAAGCCGGCCACCACAGCCTCAACCGCGCTCCTTGAAGCCTTGCATGTGCTTTCCGTCAAACAAATCGTACTCGGCGCGCCCTGGAGTGCTTCGGTAAATCAGAGCGTCGCGGCGTTCATCGAAGCAAATGGAGTCAAAGTCCTCGCTCAAGAGGCGCTGGGGTTGACCCGCAATCTCGAGATCGGTCTCCTCGATGCGCAAACCGCCTACGATGTCGGGTGCCGCGTCAATAGGCCGGAAGCCGACGCGGTCATGTTAGCGTGTGGCAACTGGAGTACGTTCAGCGTCATCGATCGGTTGGAGCGTGATCTGGGAAAGCCAGTGCTGACGACGAACCAAGTCAGTTTATGGCATGCCCTCAAGATGATGGGCATGAGGCCGCTGGGCGGGCTTGGTGTATTGCTGCGTGAGCATCTGGGTGATGAAGCAGCGCGGCGGCGCGGGAAAGAACAGCAACGATGATAGATATACTGTTCCATGGTGTCGGATGGACCGACATCGCGCTCACCCTCAACCGCATCGCGGTCGGGATGTTCTTTCTGCTCTCAGGCTACCACAAGCTATTCAACCCAGAGCGTCATCGCGCATTTGCCGACGAACTCAAGGGACTAGGCGTTCATGCCGTGGGCTTTAACCAGTGGTGGGTGCCGACAGTCGAGTTCTCCGCCGGCGGCGCTGTCGTCATCGGGCTCCTCGCACCGCTGGCCGCGCTTGGCCTGCTTGTGGTCATCCTCGTCGCCATCGTCACGTCGGGGCGGCAGCGAATCAAGGACTACAAGTCGATCGATGAAGCGGACCGGATCGACGATTGGCTCTATCTGCCCGAGGTCCTCTATGCCTTCATGCTGATCATGGTCATCTCGGCCGGCGCCGGACCGTACAGCCTCGATGCCTTGATCTTGGGCCTGATCGGCAAGCACGGCGCGTGAGTTCTTAATGGCGAATATTGTCACGACCTTCCCCAGAGCCGTGCGGGTCATCGAGCATACGTTGATACCGTTGAAAGACGGCACGACGCTCGCGGCTCGCATTTGGTTGCCGGAGGATGCCGAGCGCAATCCAGTTCCTGCAATCCTGGAGTATCTGCCGTATCGCAAGCGCGACGGGACTTACGAACGCGATGCGCTGACTCATCCCTATCTCGCCGGTCACGGCTACGCCGGTGTCCGCGTCGACATTCGCGGCAGCGGCGAATCGACGGGCTTGCTGTTCGACGAGTACGCCCAGCAGGAACAAGACGATGGCGTGGAGCTCATCGCTTGGCTGGCGGCACAACCTTGGTGCAATGGCGCCGTTGGCATGATGGGAATCTCTTGGGGTGGATTCAATGGACTTCAGATCGCGGCGCGCCGTCCCGCGGCACTCAAAGCCATCGTCACCATTTGTTCGACCGACGATCGTTACGCCGACGACGCGCACTACATGGGCGGCACGTTTCTCACCACCGCCGGGCTTGAGTGGGCCTTTTTCTTTTTCGGCTTGATGTGCCTGCCGCCCGATCCGGCGCTCCTCGGCGATAGCTGGCGAGCGATGTGGTTGGAGCGCCTGCAGAACATATCGCTCTTCCAGGACAATTGGCTCGCGCACCAACGACGCGATGCGTATTGGAAGCACGGCTCGGTATGCGAGGACTACGCGGCGATCCAATGCCCGGTCTATGCCGTCGGTGGTTGGACCGATGGTTATAAGAATGCAATCCCGCGCCTTCTCGAGCGCCTGCAGGTGCCCCGTAAGGGTCTCATCGGGCCATGGGCACACGCCTATCCGCACTTTGCACTTCCCGGACCGCAGATCGGATTCCTCCAGGACATCCTGCGTTGGTGGGATTATTGGCTCAAGGGCGTCGATACCGGCGTGATGGATGAACCCATGCTGCGTGCGTGGATGACGGAAAGTGTGAAACCGGCGAACCACCACGACACGCTACCGGGCCGCTGGATTGCAGAACCTTCGTGGCCACCGCCGGGAGTAACGCCGCGGCGGCTGTTCCTGACCGATGCGGGGCTGCGAGACACCGCGGCACCTTTGATGGCTCGCGCCGTATGCTCGCCGCAGACGGTTGGCAAGTGTTCGGGCGACTGGGTGCCATTCGGCCGTGGGCGCGATCAGGCACGCGACCAGCAAGACGATGACACGGGCTCAGTCGTTTTCGAGACGGCGCCACTCGATGCGCCGATCGAGATCCTTGGCGCGCCGATCGTAACGCTCGATGTCGCGTCCGACCGGCCGATTGCGAATCTCGTGGTTCGGTTATGCGATGTGCACCCGACCGGTGAATCGCTGCGTGTCAGCTATGGTGTGCTCAACCTCACGCATCGCGAGAGCCACGAACAGCCCGCCCTGCTGACGCCAGGTGAGCGCTACCGCGTGCGCATAAAGCTCAACGATGCAGGCTCGGTATTTCCAGCCGGCCACAAGGTAAGGCTTGCGATATCGACGGCTTACTGGCCGACGGTCTGGCCCAGTCCGGAGACGGCGACTGTGCAGATCTTTGCCGGCACGCTCGATCTGCCGCAACGCCCGCCCAACGTCGCAGACGCAAAACTCTCGCCTTTTCCTGAACCGGAGACGGCGTCACCCGAGAAGCCGACCATCATTCATCGCGATGGTGTGCGGATCGAACGCATCGACCGCCTCGGTCTGGAATTGGGCACCCAGTACAAGTCGGAATATCACGTCGAGGACAACGATCCGCTCAGCGCCGTTGCCGAACTGCGCAATGTCCAGACTCTTTCGCGAAACGAATGGCAAATCCGGGTCGAGACGCAGCTGCGCCTGTCAGCCACGGCCAATGCCTTCCTGCTGCAAGGAAGCATGCGCGCCTTCGAGGGCGCGAACGAAGTGTGTCGTCGCGACTGGGATCGTTCTATTCCTAGAGATTTCTTATGATCGATCTGAATAAAGCATGTTCGATGTAGCGCATGATAAACGGCATCGACGATGAACTCATTCTTGCGGCCCGTCTTCTTCTCGCGACACTATTTCTGATTTTCGGCTGGAGAAAGCTGAAGGATTTTTCGGGCACGATCAGTCAAATGGTGCAGCTTGGCGTTCCGGTGCCGATACTGGCTGCTGCCGTGGCGACCTTCATGGAGCTTCCGGTTGCGTTCGCGGTCGCTGTTGGCGCGTTCACACGTCCTTTGGCTTTGCTTATGTTATTTTACACGCTGGGAACTGCGCTTTTTGGACATCGTTATTGGACAATGACAGGCGCAGATCGAGTCGACAGCATGGATGGCTTTTACAAAAATCTCAGCATCATGGGAGGCTTCTTGCTGTTGTACATTACCGGCGCGGGACAATATTCGATCGATACATTGTTCGGCATCGCCGCGCCATAACCGGTGCGGCTCAGTGATTGCCTGCAAACTTTCTTCTTGGACGGTGGGCTTTGTGTTTTTGGCTGCAAGTCACAATTCATTGCTAAAGCATGCTGCCCGACGTATTCTGGCGAGGGGCGAAATACCATATCCGAATTGGAGTCGTCCATGAGCGAGGTACAAGTCGGGCAGAAAACCTATCAGATGCCGCCGCAGGACGGCATTACCGTCGCACACTTTATCACCGTCGCCGACATCGAGCGATCGCTTCGATTTTACGAAACGGTTTTCGGAAGTCGCATTCTGAGCAGAGGCGACAGCAAAGGCGCGCCGGGGTACCTCCAGATCGCGAACACCTGGCTCATTGTCAATGTCGGGGGTGGTCCGACGCCCGACAAACCAACGGTCACGCTGAGCGTCCCCGCCAACCCCGATTCAGTCAACAGCTTTATGAATATCCGCGTTGCCGATATTCAAGCCTGCTATGAACTATGGCGAAGTCGAGGAGCCGAGTTCATCACGGAGCCAAAGCCCAAATACGGCGAGACGCGCTGCTACATTCGCGATCCTGACGGCTACATTATAGAAGTTGGGCAAAGCAACCCCGGCGTCACTTACGGCTGAACGGCACGACACATAAAAGCATCTGTCGTGGCCGTGCACGCTCCGACGACTTGAGCGCCCGTTTGGTCCGCCCGTCGATGGGGAGCTATTCAAGCAAACGGAAGTCAGCGAGGAGCCTATGAAATCCGAAAGGGACGGTATCAATCCGGCAGTCAAGCCGAGCGGAACAGGTTGCGTCGAATGCTCAGGCGCGGGCGGATGGTGGTTGCATCTTCGCCGATGCGCGCAATGCGGTCACATCGGCTGCTGTGATAGCTCACCAAGTCAGCATGCATCGAAACATCACGCCGCTACAGGTCATCCGATCATCACGAGTTTTGAGCCGGGCGAGCATTGGTTTTACGATTATCGTACAGAGGAATTCTTCGCCGGCCCGAAGCTTCCCGCGCCCCATTCGCACCCGTTGGATCAACCTGTGCCCGCACCAGCCGAACGGGTGCCTTCAAATTGGCAAGCGCTGCTTCACGAATAGGGCGGGATGCAAAATAGCTTCCCCTTCATGTGCTAGGGTATGATCTTCCGGCTAGGAGGAGGCTGAAGCTCATGAGGCGACGGGAGTTTATCGCGCTTGCAGGCGGCGCTATGGCCGCTTGGCCGCTCATCGCACGTGCACAGCAAGCGGGCCCGGTGCGGGTGATTGGCACGCTGTTTGACATGGGGGGCAACACTGCGAACGTGCGATCTTACATTGCTGCATTCTGGGAGGAACTCGCGAAGCTGGGATGGCGGGAAGGCGTCAATCTGCGGATCGAATCTCGCTTTAGCGCCGGCCATACCGATGAGCTGAGGACGCTGGCAAAACAATTGGTCGATTTGCGACCCGATGCGATTCTCGGTCGGGGTACAGCTGAAACCGCCGCCCTTGCCCATGAGACGAAGACCATTCCAATCGTATTCGCGGCGGTCTCCGATCCACTCGGCAACGGCTTTGCCGCGAGCCTTGCTCACCCGGGCGGCAATATCACCGGATTTACGAATATCGAGTCCTCGATGGGAGGCAAATGGATCGAACTATTGAAGGAGATCGCGCCGCGGACCGCGCGCGTCGCGCTCATGTACAACCCGACAACCGCCGCGCCGGTCCAATTCTATCTGTCATCCATTGAAACGGCCGCACAGTCCTTAGGCGTAAAGGTCAGTGACGCGCCGGTTCACGCCACCGAAGAGATAGAAGGCGTCATCGCCGGGCTGGCCCGCGATCCGGGCAGTAGCTTGATGGCGCTGCCGGACACATTCAACGGGGCAAATCTCGAGCTGACCGTCGCGCTGGCGTCCCGCTACCGCGTCCCAGCGATCTCATACCCTCCACTCTTTGCGGAATTGGGCGGGCTGATCTCTTATGGTGTCGATTTCAAAGAATTGTTTCGTCAGGCCGCAGGGTACATCGATCGCATCTTCAAAGGTGCCAAGCCGGCCGATCTGCCGGTGCAACTGCCGACCAAACTAATGTTGGTCATCAATAAGAAAACCGCCAAGGCACTCGGGCTCACGGTACCGCTGACGCTGCAAGCCAGCGCCGACGAAGTGATAGAATAGATCGTGGCGAATTTACGCGTACGCGCCCTAATGCCCCTCGAAGCTCACCAAGGTACGCACCGGCACGCCAAGCTTTTTGATCTTCGCGGCGCCGCCCAGATCCGGTAGATCGATGATGAAGCAGGCCGCCAGCACATTGGCACCGATCTGCTTCAACAGCTTGCAGGCGGCTTCCGCGGTGCCGCCGGTGGCGACGAGGTCGTCGACCAGGAGCACGCGCTCGCCCGGGAGCACAGCGTCTTCGTGCATTTCCATTTCGTCGATGCCGTATTCGAGCGAGTAGCCGATGCTCACCCGCTTGAACGGCAGCTTGCCCTTCTTGCGGATCGGCACGAAGCCGGCCGAGACCTGGTGCGCGACTGCGCCGCCGAGAATAAAGCCGCGCGCCTCGATGCCGGCGACCTTGTCGATCTTGCCGCCGGCCCAAGGCTGCACCAGTTCGTCGACGGCGCGGCGGAACGCCCTTGCGTCGCTGAGCAGTGTCGTAATGTCGCGAAACATGATGCCCGGCTTGGGATAATCCGGGATGGTGCGGATCGCGGCTTTGAGATCATTCTCGAACGCGCCGGTGGTCATGGTTCGAGCCCCATTCGCGGCCTAGAGCATGATCCCGAAAAGTGGAAGCCGGTTTTCGGAAAAGATCATGCTCAAAACAAAAATCTAGACTTCAGCGCCGATATCAAGCCTGCGGCTGCGATCCCGTCAGCTCGGGATGATGCACGTCATGCCAGACTTTTTTCTTGGTGAAGTACAACAGCGCGGTCAGCACGATGAGGAAGATCATGACCTGGAAGCCGAGTCGCTTGCGCGCGTCGAGCGTCGGCTCCGCCGCCCACATCAGGAAGGCGGCGACGTCGCGGCCGTATTGATCGACTGTGGTGGGCGTGCCGTCGGTGTATTGGACTTGGCCGTCGATGAGGGGCTTCGGCATGCCGATGGCGCCGCCGGGAAAATATTTGTTGTATTGCGTGCCCGGCGCCAGCGCGAAGTCTTTAGGCGGGTCGGTGTAACCGTTGAGAAGGGCGTGGATGTAGTCGGGGCCGTCCTCCTGATAGAGGATGAAGGCGTCAAACACGAACTGGGGGAAACCCCACTCGTGGCTGCGCGCCTTGGCCAGCACCGACATGTCGGGCGGCAGCTTGCCGCCGAGTGCGGCGCGCGCCGCCTGGTCGTTGGGAAACGGCGGCGGGAAATGATCGGCAAGCGTGCCGGGCCGCTGGAACATCTGGCCCTGATCGTTGGGGCCGTCGGTCACCTGATAGCTCGATGCCACCGCCGTCGCTTGCGCCTCGGTGAAAGCGGGGCCGCCCGCATCGGCGAGATTGCGGAACGCCAACAGTTTTATGCTGTGGCATGTCGAGCAGACTTCGCGATAGATCTGGAAGCCGCGCTGCAGCTGTGCCGGGTCGTAGATGCCGAACAGACCGGAGAACGACCATTTCTGCCGCGGCGGCGCGTCCTCGGCCGCTGCCGTTTGCATGCCCGCCGCCGCAAGCGAGGCCGCGAGCGCAAAGGCGGTGATGATGCGATGGGAAATCATATCCGCCTCCGCTAAACCTTGGCGCCGGACGACGCCGACAACACCGCTTCCGAGATCGAATTCGGCAGCGGCTTGGTCTTCTCGAACAATCCGAGCAGCGGCAGGATGACGAGGAAGAAACCGAAATAGTAGACGGTGAGGATGCGGGCCGCGATCACGTAGCCGCCCGACGGCTCCTGCGATCCGAGATAGCCAAGCCCGATCACCGTGGCGAAGAAGATCAACAGGAATTGCCGGTACAGCGGCCGGTAATTCGCCGAACGCACCCGCGACGTATCGAGCCAGGGCAGGAAGGCGAGAATGATGATCGAGCCTGCCAGCGCGGTGACACCGAGGAGCTTGCTCGGGATCGCGCGCAGGATGGCGTAGAACGGCAGGTAGTACCATTCCGGCACGATATGGGTCGGCGTCTGGCCCGGATTGGCCATGATGTAGTTGTCGGAGTGGCCGAGATAGTTCGGGATGTAGAACACGAACAAGGCGAAGAAGATGCAGAACACGCCGACGAAGAACGCGTCCTTCACGGTCGCGTAGGGCGTGAACACCAAGGTGTCCTTCTCGGTCTTCGGCTCGACGCCGGTCGGATTGTTCTGCCCGACCATATGCAGCGCCCAGATGTGCAGCACCACCACGCCGGCGATGACGAACGGCAACAGGTAGTGCAGCGAATAGAAACGATTGAGCGTCGGATTGCCGACGGCGAAGCCGCCCCACAGCCAGGTCACGATCGGCTCGCCGACGCCGGGCAGCGCCGAGAACAGGTTGGTGATGACGGTGGCGGCCCAGAAACTCATCTGGCCCCAGGGCAGCACGTAGCCCATGAAGCCGGTGGCCACCATCAACAGGAACAGAATGACGCCGAGGATCCACAGCACCTCGCGCGGCTCCTTGTAGGAGCCGTAATACATGCCGCGCGCGATGTGGGCATAAACGGCGGCGAAGAAGAACGCGGCGCCGTTGGCGTGCAGGTAGCGCAACAGCCAACCGTAATTGACGTCGCGCATGATCGATTCGACGGAGTTGAAGGCGAAATCGACATGGGGCGTGTAATGCATCGCCAGCACGACGCCGGTGGCAATCTGCACGCCCAGCATGAAGGTCAAAATGCCGCCGAACGTCCACCAATAGTTCAGGTTGCGCGGGGTCGGATAGGCGACGAAGGAGGAGTAGACGAGACTCGCGATCGGCAACCGCCGCTCCATCCACTGCATGAATGGGCTTTGCGGCTGATAGGTCGAATGTCCGCTCATAATCGAACCTTATGCCTTATCCGACTTATTGCCATATCAGTCTTGCCGGTCATCCCATCCGCGCTGCGACCCGCGCCCCTTCCCTGCCCGGAGGGGTTCAGGAGGCGGACGGACCGGTCGCATCCGGCCTGGGGAAGGTCAGAGGCGACGCATACCGGCGCGTTTTATTGGCACCCTTGCCGGGAGAGTGCAAGTGTAGGCTTGCCGGCACGCACAGCCCGGTCTTTTCGGCACCGAACCGCCCCGATTTCGGCCATGCGCATCGCCCTCTACCAGCCCGATATCCCGCAGAACACCGGAACCGTATTGCGGCTGTGCGCGTGCTTGGGGATCGAGGCCCACATCATTGAGCCAGCGGGATTCCCGACCTCCGACCGCGCCTTCCGCCGCGCCGGCATGGACTATCTCGATGCCGTGACGATCGTGCGGCACGGCTCGTGGCGCGATTTCGAGGCCTGGCGGACGGCCGGACGCCATCGCCTGGTGCTGCTCACGACCGGCGCGGCGACGCCTTATCTCGATCACCGATTCGCGCCGGCCGACGTGCTGCTGTTCGGCCGCGAATCCGCGGGCGTGCCGCCAGAGGTGCACAGCGCCGCCGACGCCCGCCTCGTCATCCCGATGCGCCCGGGCCTGCGCTCGCTCAACGTCGCAGTCGCCGCCGCCATGGCCGCGGGCGAGGCGCTGCGGCAGACGGGTGGTGCTGATGTGTTTCCGTCACCCTGAGGTGCGAGCGAAGCGGCCCTCGAAGGGCGACGGCCGCGGCGCTCGGGCCGTGTCCTTCGAGGGCCGCTTCGCGGCCACCTCAGGATGACGGTCCGTAGGCAGTGGCGGCTTAAGCCTCGACGACACCCGGCTTGCCGCTCTCGACCGCAAAAGTCTTCAGTGTCGCAATATCGGCCTTGGGATCGTGCGCGTCGGACACGACGCGTAGCCGCACGTTCATGCGGGCGCGTTCGAGATCGACGCTGACATAGCCGCGTCGCCGGCTTTCGCAGAAACGGACGTGCGGGTTGTCGGGTACCGCTTTGGCGAACAGCTCATAGGGCGCCGGATAAGATGTGATCGATGTACCGACGAACTCCGTCGCCACCACCGCAGATGCCGGGTCGTCGAAATCGAGATGCAGGTCGTTGGCGAAAAACGCGTGGATGTCGCCGCCGATGACGATGGGGTTGGCAACGCGGCTGTCGCTGATGCGCTTGAGGAGCCGCGTGCGATTGGCCGGGTAGCCGTCCCAGGCATCGGTCCAGAACGCGTCGGCGTCGTTGAGCTTTTGCCGCAACTGCGCCATCAGCACGTCCTGCGCGATCAGGTTCCATTGCGCCTTCGAGTGCGCGAGCCCGGAATAGAGCCAGGATTCCTGGGCAAAACCCATCATGGAACGGCCGGCGGCGAGCCGCTCCGGGCAGCCGGCGTTGCTCTCCAGATGGCCGCCGCCTTTGTTCGGCGGGCCGTAGCAGGCTTCGCGCGAGCGATACTGCCGGCCGTCGATCATGGAAATCTCGATCAGGTCGCCGAAGGTGAAACGGTCGTAGACCCGCATCACCGGCCCATGCGGCTGCGACAAGATCGGCCGCACCGGCATGTGCTCGTAGAACGCCTGGTAGGCGGCGGCGCGCTGCTGCAGGAAGCGCGCCGGTTCGACGAACCATTGCGACCATTGGTCGGCATAATCGTTCTCGACCTCGTGGTCGTCCCAGGTGACCAGCGCCGGCGCTCTCGCGTGCAGGTTTTGCAGGTCGGGGTCGAGCCGGTATTGCGCATAGCGGTTGCGATAGGTCGGCAGCGTCGTCGTCGGCACGCCGTCGCTGTGGCGGCGCACGGTCGGTTTGTTCTCCTCGATGGTGTCGTAGATGTAATCGCCGAGGAACAGCACGAAGTCTGGATTTTCATCGGTCAGATGCCGGTACGCCGAGAAATAGCCGTGCTCATAGTTGGAGCACGACACGAAGCCGAAGCGCAGCTTGTCGAGGGAGGCGCCCACTGCCGGCAACGTCACGGCGCGGCCGACGCTGCTCGTCGCGTCGCCGCTCATGAAGCGATACCAATACGGCCGGCCGGCCTCGAGCCCGCGGACGTCGAGATGCACCGAGTAGGCAAAGGCCCGTTCGGCCATGGCCTCGCCATGCCGCACGACGTCGTGCATGCCGGCGTCGGTCGCGATCTCATAGTCGACGGCGACGTCGCCGCCGCGCATGCCGCCGGGGGTTGCGGGATTGGCCGACATCGGCTCGGGCGCAAGCCGCGTCCATAACACGAAGCCGTCGGACCGCGGCGCACCGGACGCAATGCCGAGGCTGAACGGATTGCCGGCGCCCCAGCTCTGCGCCAGCGCCGAGCGCAGCAAAGCGGGAGCCGCGATCAAAACCATGCCGGTGCTCGCGGCACCGGTGATCAGACGGCGGCGCGTGAGGCTGTGCGGCAAGACTTTGTTCGTCATGATCGGCCTCGGACTAGCTCGCGAAGGATCGACATTGTCGCCCAATTTTATGACATTCTAGCATCATGGACACGGACAAAATCGAGGCGCGCAAAAAGCAGGCAAGAGCATGGTTCGAAGCGCTGCGCGATCAAATCGTAGCGGCGTTCGAAGCGATCGAAGATGCCCTGCCCGCGACGGCGCCGCTCGCCGGCCGCCCGGCCGGCCGATTCACGCGCACGCCATGGAGCCGCACCGATCACAGCGGTACAGCGGGCGGCGGGGGCGTCATGGCGATGATGAAGGGCCGCGTCTTCGAAAAAGTCGGCGTCCACGTCTCGACGGTGTCCGGCGAATTCGCCCCGGAATTCCGCAAGGATATTCCGGGCGCGGCCGACGACCCGCGCTTCTTCGCCACCGGCATTTCGCTGATCGCGCATCTGCACAATCCCCATGTGCCGGCGGTGCACATGAACACGCGCTACGTGGTGACGACGAAATCGTGGTTCGGCGGCGGCGCCGACCTGACGCCGCTGCTCGAGCGCCGGCGCCGTCAGGACGATCCCGACGCGGTCGCCTTTCATGCCGCGATGCGAGCCGCGTGCGACGCGCACGCGGCGGTGGCGCCTTACGAGAAATTCAAAAAGTGGTGCGACGACTATTTCTTTCTCAAGCACCGCAGTGAAATGCGCGGCATTGGCGGAATCTTCTACGATTATCTCGAAAGCGATTTCGACGCGACGTTTGCCTTCACCCAGGATGTCGGCCGCGCGCTCCTCGGCATCTATCCAGAGCTGGTACGAAAGAATTTCACAAAACCTTGGACCGAGGCCGAGCGCGACGAACAGCTGGTGCGCCGCGGCCGCTATGTCGAGTTCAACCTGCTCTACGACCGCGGCACCATCTTCGGGCTCCGCACCGGCGGCAATGTCGACTCGATCCTCTCATCGCTGCCGCCGGTGGTGAAGTGGCCGTGACGCGTTACTTCAACGCGCCGTAAATCATCACCGAGCCACCGACGATCACCACCGCATCGAGCATGGCCGCGTGCACATGGACCGGCAGCCGCTCGACGATCAGCTTGGCGATGAAAGTGGTGAAGAATCCGATGCCGCCGATCAAGAGGCCGACGGCGAGCACCACCGGCGTGAGCACGCCGGCAAGGCCGAACACCGACAGCTTGACGATGCCCATGGCGATGGACACCGTCGCATCGGTCGCGATCACGGCGGCGCCTTCTAGTCCGGTGGCCATGAGCAGCGACAATAGAATGACGCCGGCGCCGGTGGTGCCGCCGACCAGCACGCCCCAGCCGGCCGCGGCGGCGGCAAGGCCTTTTTCGCCGAGGTGATGGCCGCGGCTTTTCAGCAGCCGGCGCAGCGGCACGGTCGCGATCAGGCTCGTGCCGATCACCAGCGCCGCACCGCGGCCGGTGAGCAGCGTATAGAGCCAGGCGCCGAGCACGCAGGTGGGTGCCGCCGCAACGAGCGCGATCACGGCGCGCCGCAGGTTCAGCGCGCGGCGAAAGGCGACGATGCGGGCCGAATTGGTGAACATCGCCGACACCGCAATGATCGGCACCACCGGCGCGGCGCCAAGGATCGGCACCAGCACCAGCGGCATCAGCGCTCCGGTGCCATAGCCGGCAACGCCGCCGGCAATGCCGGAAAACGCCGCCAAGCCGACGATCAGCAGGAGTTCGGTGAGCGATATGTCGGGCAGGATCGGCACGCGGATTCAGCCGTTGACTTGAGCCAGCTCAGTTACGAGAACAGGGGCCTCGTTGTCGCGTCGAAGTCGTCTAGGGAGTTAAGGCATGGACCTTGGGATTGCGGGCCGCAAGGCGATCGTTTGCGCTTCCAGTCGCGGGCTCGGCCGCGCCTGCGCCCACCGCCTGGCCGAGGCTGGCTGCGAGGTGGTGATCAACGGCCTCGACAAAGATCGCCTTGCCGCCACCGCCGAGGAATTGCGCAAGGCGACCGGCGCCAAGATTACACCGGTCGTGGCCGATGTCGCCTCGCCCGAAGGCCAAAAGGCGCTGTTCGCCGCCTGCCCCGAGCCGGACATTCTGGTGAACAACAATGCCGGTCCGCCATTTCGCGACTTCCGCGAGCTCGACCGCCAGAAGATGATCGACGGCGTCGTCGGCAACATGATCGTGGCCATCGAGCTCATCCAAAAGGCCATCGACCCGATGGTGGCGAGAAAATTCGGCCGCATCGTCAACATCACGTCGGGCTCGGTGAAGATGCCGCTGGTCGGCCTCGATCTGTCGTCCGGAGCCCGCGCCGGGCTGACCGCCTTCCTCGCCGGCGTGGCGCGCTCGGTTGCGGCATCCAACGTCACCATCAATTTCATGCTGCCCGGGATTTTCGACACCGACCGCTTCCGCTCCAACGTCCAAGCGACATCGAAGAAGCGCGGCACCAGCTACGAAGCGGCGCTGGCGCAGAACATCGAATTGGTTCCGGCGAAGCGCCTCGGCACGCCCGACGAGTTCGGCGCGACCTGCGCATTCTTGTGCTCGGCGCAGTCGGGCTACATCACGGGACAGAATTTTCTCATCGACGGGGGCCGCTTCCCCGGCGCGTTCTAAAAGAGCAACCCAAAATCAAAATCCCAAGGAGACTCCCATGAAGCTCGTTCGTTACGGCGCAGCCGGCCGCGAGAAGCCCGGCCTGATCGATGCCAAGGGCAACATCCGCGATCTGTCCAAAATCGTTCCCGATATTTCCGGCGACGCGCTCTCGCCCGGCGGCCTCGCCAAGCTGAAAAAGCTCAATCCGGAAAAGCTGCCGCTGGTCAAAGGCAAACAGCGCTTGGGGTCGTGCGTCGGCAGGATGGGCAATTTCATCGCCATCGGGCTCAATTATTCCGACCATGCCGCCGAAGCCGGCATGCCGATCCCGAAAGAGCCGATCATCTTCAACAAGGCACCGTCCTGCCTGTGCGGCCCGAATGACGACACCATCATCCCGAAGGATTCCACCAAGCTCGACTGGGAAATCGAGCTCGGCATCGTCATCGGCACGCGCGCCCGCTACCTGAGCAAGGAAAGGGCGCTCGACGTCGTCGCCGGCTATTGCCTCGCCAACGACATCTCCGAGCGCGTGTTCCAGATCGAGCGCGCCGGCCAATGGACCAAAGGCAAAGGCTGCGAGACTTTCGGCCCGCTCGGCCCGTGGCTCGTCACCAAGGACGAGATCAAGGATCCGCAGAAACTGAACATGTGGCTCGACGTCAATGGCGAGAAACGCCAGCGCGGCAACACCTCGACCATGATCTTCGACTGCCGCCACATCGTGTGGTGCTGCTCGCAATATTTCATCCTGGAGCCCGGCGACGTCATCATCACCGGCACGCCGCCGGGGGTGGGACTCGGCATGAAGCCGCCGACGTTTTTGAAAGCCGGCGACGTGGTGACGCTCGGCATCGATGGGTTGGGTGAGCAGCGGCAGAAGGTGGTGAAGGGGAAGTAATGACCAAACCTCCGCTGACCCTGCAAATGCCGTCACCACCGGATCCGGTCCCGGTGGTCCTCAACCCGGCGACGACGGCATTGCTCATATTCGACATCGTCGATCCCATTTGCACGCGTCAACCAAACTGCACCGGAAAAATGGTGCCGGCTATCTCGTCACTGCTGGCGCGGGCGCGCAACGCCGGTGTTACCGTTGCGTTCGGGACGCGCGCGCCGACCATGTCGAAGTGGCTGCCGGAAGTTCTCCCCGCGCCCGGCGACATCAAAATTGAAAGTCAGGCTCAGGATAGGTTCTACAATACCGATCTCGACAAAACGCTGAAGGCCAAAGGAATTACGACGCTCATTCTGGCTGGCTGGAAGGTGAGCGGATCGGTGACCTACACTTCGGTTGGAGCAACGCTGCGTGGTTATACAGTCGTTGTTCCGGTCGATGCGAGCTTGGACGCCACGGATTACGAAATTGCCATAGGGCAGTACCAAATTTTGCATCAGCACAGTGAGAATGCCGCGAACGAGGCTTTGAAGGAAAGAGCCTCAACGCTGAGCCGGACGGATCTGATCAGCTTCAAGTAGCGGAATTGCGTGCTGGAAAACGCCGTGCGTTGCTTCCCGAAGGAGGCACGCTGGCGTGGACACGTGGGCCGAAGGCCTTCGACATCAGTGTTCACACGGCTCAACCCGGCGCGGTCAGCCGCCGCTCCTTCCAATGTCTATGTTCGGTGTGAGCCCTGCGAGAGACGGGGCTTAGTCGTGGCATATTCGCATTCAGGACGCACATCAGAACTCAGCTGGCATTCGAGCACATTACGCTCGTACGCTTCGGCCTCGCTCTTGATGCAATATTTTAAGTCGAGCGCTTGTTCTTCCCTCGGCATCTGCCTTTTAATCCTATAAAGACCGGCTACTTTCTCGCCGATGGGCGTGTACTCAACTGCTTGTCCAACAAGAAACTTGAAAGACATCCGGT
This sequence comes from uncultured Alphaproteobacteria bacterium, assembly GCA_963821175.1. Lineage (GTDB taxonomy): Bacteria > Pseudomonadota > Alphaproteobacteria > Rhizobiales > Xanthobacteraceae > BOG-931. Next base: position 43,237 of record CAWGCU010000003.1, on the reverse strand, counting down.
TCCTTTCCTGTTAGGGCGCTCTTACCGAGCAGCTGCCACAACTGCTATTAAGGCAACGACGACAAATGTCTCGGCAATCTGCTGCCTGCCAATACTCATATAGGTAGTATCTATGTCTAGATACAGTGGTGCGGCGGTAGTTTAGTTCGCGGTTGAGTTAAGGTGTGGGTCTCAAAAGCGAGGCCGCGCGCACGTGAGTGGCGGGGCTTCGTACCCGCAATATATAACATCAAATATTAAGCTTCTCTCGGTCAAGCGCGCGACTCGAGCGACAATCCAATACTGAATGCTTTTTGTCGCGTTGCGCCTTCAAATCGTTTTAGCTTCTTGGCAATGTTTGCAGCGGGTGCCTTCCCTCATCGCGCATCGCTAATCGTGGGAAGTGAGCGGAGGCGTCGGATTTGGAGATGCAGTTATCCTACGAAACAGCCTGTCCCGCACACCAGCCGCTGGACCAAGCCCACTGAAAATTGTAGCCACCGAGCCAACCAGTGACGTCAAGTGCTTCACCGATGGCATAAAGACCCGGGACGTCCCGCGCTTCCATTGTCTTGGATGAGAGGTCGCGAGTATCGATCCCCCCGAGCGTCACCTCAGCCTTGGACCACCCCTCCGAGCCTGTCGGTTGAACCTCCCAGCGTTTGAGGCGTGCCGCAAAGGCCACGAGAGAACGGTCAGGGACATTTGCCATCGGTCCCGGCGGCAAACATGTCTCGGCCAGCGCGTGCGCGAGGCGAGTGGGCAAGACCTCGGCGAGCACAGTCTTCGCTTCGGCCCTGGGACGCGAGTACTTACGCTCGATCAGAAAGCCGTTCGCGTCGTACGCCGGCAATAAGTCGAGCGAGATCGTATCCCCCAGTCGCCAGTAGGAGGAGATTTGAAGAATGGCTGGACCAGAGAGGCCACGGTGAGTGAACAGAATGTTCTCGCGGAAGTTCTGGCCCGCGCAGGACACTATCGCTTCCAAGGAAACGCCGGCAAGAAGCTGATCAAATCCAAGCGTCTCCGGCGTGGCCTTTAGCGGCACTAGTCCAGGCAACCGTTCAGTCACGCCCAGGCCGAAGCGATGCGCAACGTCATAGGCGAAACCGGTCGCCCCCATTTTCGGAATCGAAAGGCCGCCCGTTGCCAACACAAGTGCCGAAGCGGTGAAGCAGCCGTGGCCGGTATCCAGGCGGAAGCAGTCGGAACGAGAAATATCCGTAACGGTGTGGCCGACCCTGACGTCGACACCTCCTTTGCGCACATTCGGCCAGTAGCATGGCGACGATGGCGCGCCTGAGTCATTGCAGAACAATTGGCCGAGTGTCTTCTCGTGATAGGGGATGCAATGGCGCTCAACGAGGGAGATGAAATCGGCCTGCGTGTAGCGGCCCAGCGCTGACTTGCAGAAGTCAGGGTTGCCGGAAACAAATCGATCCGGCGCACTATGGAGATTGGTAAAATTGCAACGTCCCCCGCCGGAGATCAGGATCTTGGCGCCAACCCTGTCTGCGTGGTCGAGCAGCAAGACTTTTCGGCCCCGCTGACCGGCCGTCAGGGCGCACATGAGTCCCCGCTGCACCCGCCCCTAGAACGATGACGTCGAACGCCTGCGTTGCTGTCGTCATTCGCCCTTTGCTGACTTGCCTGTGGTGCCGGAAAGGCTAGCTATTTTTCCGCAGTGCAGGAGGCCGTTGCCGGCCCATAGTCCACACTTCGTCAACTCGGCACGATCAAGGTCGCGACGTCCAGGAGTTACGCTTTATCACGCTCAACTGCCGTTGCGTCAGTTATTGTGGCGCTGCATTTCGGTCGCTTCGGGGGAGAAGCGGACATTCGGCCGCCGCGGCAGGAACTGTGAGAGAAAGCGAGGATGGTCATGCCAAACGACAAACGTTGGGTCGGAACCTGGGCGGCTGCTCCGGCGCCGGCGGAAGGCGTGGTCGGTTTCAACAACCAGACGATCCGCCTGAACCCACGCTTGAGCATCGGCGGCGAGCGGCTGCGGGTGCGGATCTCAAATGCCTATGGCAATCGTCCACTGATCGTCGGCGCCGCGATGATCGCGTTGCGTGACAAGGGTCCGGCGATCGTCGCCGGCACCGGCCGCAAGCTGAGCTTCGGCGGCCGCGACTTCACCGTCATCGCAGCCGGGGCGGTGCAGTACAGCGATGCAGTCGATCTTTCCGTTTCGCCGCTCGCCGATGTCGCGGTCAGTTTCCATCTGCCCGGCGAGGTGCCGGCGAATTTCGCGATCACCGGCCGGTACGCAAGGCAGACCAATTACATTTCGCCACCCGGCAATGTCGCCGCTGCGACAGTGATGCCGGTCGGAAATCTGACCGACCAGTGGTTCTTCCTTTGCGGCGTCGACGTGCTCGCCCCGAGCGACGCACTCGGCGTGGTCGCGCTCGGCGACTCGCTGACCGACGGCAACATCTCGACGATCGACGCCTTCTGCCGCTGGCCCGATCAATTGGCGCGGCGGCTCGTGGCCCGCGCCGGCAGACCGGTCGGCGTCATGAACAACGGGCTCGGCGGCAACCGCATCCTGCACGACATCCGCGGCGACAGCGGGCTGCGGCGCTTCGACCGCGACGTGCTGGCGCAGCCGGGCGTCACGCACGTCATTGTCATGCTCGGCACCAATGATCTGCGGAATCGGTGGGCGAAGCCCGAGGAGGAGGTCACGGCCGATTTCGTGATTGCCGGCCTGCAGCAGATGGCGCTGCGCGCGCACGCCGCCGGCATCAAGATCATCGGCGCGACGCTGACACCGTTCGGCAATGAGACGTATATGGCCAATGCCTGGAATCCGACGCGCGAGATGCACAGGGTCGCGGTCAATGCCTGGGTCCGGGAGAGCGGCGTGTTTGACGGTGTCGCCGATTTCGACGCCGCGTTGCGCGATCCCGCAATTCCGACCCAGATGCGGGCCGTGGACGATTGCGGTGACGGACTGCACCCGAGCGACGGCGGTTACCGCAAGATCGGCGACGCGATCGACCTCGCGCTATTCGCTTAGAAGAGGTCTTTCTGCCGCGCCGGCCATTTGTCGGCGAGGCAGTTCGTGTGGCTGAGATGACTCTTCCCCGACATCGGCGAGAGCGCCGATTTCATTTAAGGCCGGTTCATGCCAACAGACGACAACTGATCGACCTTGCGATTGGCGACCATGTCCTTGGTCCCCGCCGCGTACGTCTTGAAATGTTCGGTTGCCCGGTGTGCATCCAACGCAGCGGCGTTGTCGTAGACCTCATAGATCATCACGTGATGCGGGTCCGTTTGCGACACCACGATATTGAATTCGTGAGACCCGGGGTCCTTGGGCGTGGCCGCACCGTTGACCTTGGCCAGCGCCATGAATGTGTCGAACTGCGCCGGCATGATGTCGAGATTCACCGCGTTAATGAGGAGGCCTGATTGTGCGGGTGAGCTGCCGTTGAGCGCAACCGACCACATCGGCGTGATGTCACGTTTGGCCACCATGTCCTTGGTGGCGCCCAGGTAGGCCTTCAAATGATCGGTCGCACGGTGCGCGTCCAAAGCGGCTGCGTTTTCCCAGATCTCGAAGATGTAGACGTGGTTCGGATTCTTCGGTGAGACTGCGAGGTTGAATTCGCGGCAGCCCGGATCCTTGATCGAAGCGGCAGCGTTCTCTTTGGCCAAGGCGACGTATTTGTCGAAGTCCGCCGCCACGATTTCGAAATCGGCCGTGATGACGTACGACTGTCCGGACTGCGCCGCGGCCTGATGGTTACCCACCGACAGCAGAAGTGCCCAGGCGGCGGCGACCGCGACTACGGTGCCGGACATGATGGTCGATTTACGCATGGTAGCTTCCTCCCTTGGCGCGCACGGCGTTTGCCGTGTCATCTTTAAACCGCTCAACCTTAGCTTTTTTTGCGACCCCTCAGAAGCCTCTACGAGACCGGTCACGGTGGCCGATCAGGCCGCGCTGGCAAGGCAATCGAATAAAATGCCTCCGTGCTGCGACGCACTTTGCCTGCTTGCGGCCGGTAACTGCCGCCGCGGTCGGCGATTGTCGCGGCAGCTTTTGGGGGTCAAGCGGACAGGACTGCCGCAAGCGAGCGCGGCAGCTTCTGACCCAAAGCGGCGCTTCGTCGCTATAAATTACAGCCGCGTCGCAAGATGCGGAGGATGAGGATCAGCGTTTGCCGGCGTTCCGCTTCCTTCAATTTCTTCGTAGCCCGGGTTGAGCAGAGCGAAACCCGGGAGCGGCAGTCGAGCCGGACCTTCTTGAAGTTTTGATCTGGCGAAGCTCAACGGACGAACGAAAAGCAGGCCCACCCCTGCCCTTTCCTTGGACCGGACCGGCTTCGCGACTGACGAGAAAACATTTTTGCAAGCGCGCGATCCGTTTCGCGATCGCGCGCCGAAAACTCGGGCGCGCAGGTGCGCCGCGAGAACGGACGTGCTTGCCATGAAAGTTTGCAGAAGCTGGCACAGAGAGCTCCCTCTCCCCAGAGGGGAGAGGGTTGGGGTGAGGGGGTTCGGACATCAGAGTAAAAACTCGAACTTCCGAACCCCCTCATCCTGTCCTTCTCCCCTCTGGGGAGAAGGGACGCAGCGGCGAGGTCGCAACATTCCTGTATCCGCGGTGCTACCCCGCCCGCGCCTCAAGCACTGCCTGGATCGAGATATGCGACCACGCCGAAATTTTGTCGCGGAACACCGTGTAGGAATTGTGCACCTTGCGCGCTCTGTCGCTCTTGGCCGCAAGCTCACCCAACACTTCGCTTGCCGTCGTTCTCGCCGCGGCGACGAGATCGGCCGGGAACGTGCGCAGTTGTGCATTGTCGCGTGTTGTCAGCGTCGCCAGCGCTTCGATGTTCAGGCGCTCCATCTCGGCCAGCGCGAAGGCAGCTTCCGCGGCACAGGCGTGTTTGACGATCGCCTTCATCTCGTCGTCGAGCGTTTCCCAGGCCTTGAGCGAAACGATGCATTCGCCGGTGCCGTTCGGCTTGTTGAAGCCCGGGCCGTAATAGAACGGCGCGAAGCGGTAGAGGCCGAGCGCGATGTCAGAGCCGGGGCCGACGAATTCGGCGCCGTCGATGACGCCGGATTGCAGCGCCACCAGAATTTCGCCGGGCGACGTGGTCTGCGGGATGGCGCCGAGCCGGCGATAGACTTCGCCGCCGAGCCCGAGCGAGCGGATCTTCAAACCCTTCACGTCGTCGCGGCTCTTGAGCTCGTGACGGAACCAGCCGCCCATGCAAACTCCGGTATTGCCACCCATGAACGGCTTGACACCGAACGGCGCGTAAAGCTCGTCCCACAGCGCCTGCCCGCCGCCGGCGTCGATCCAGGAGACGTGCTCGTTGGGAATGAGCCCGAACGGCACGGTGGTGAAGAACGCCGCCGCCGGCTCCTTGCCCTGCCAGTAGAACGCCGCGGTGTGGCCCATCTCGGCGACGCCCGAGCCGACCGCATCGAGCACCTCGAAAGCCGGCACCACTTCGCCGGCGGCGGAGACTGTTATTTCAAGGCGGCCACCCGAAAGAGAACCAATTCTCTCGGCGATGCGCTCCGCCGACATGCCCGGCCCGGGCAGTCGCTTCGGCCACGACGTGATCATGCGCCATTTGCGCTTGTCGCTTTGCGCCAGCGCCGGCGTGGCCAACGCCCCGACGAGACCCGCCGCGCCGCCGCGCGCCAAGCCGCGCCGTGTGATTTTGCCCATCATTGTCTCCCTCAAGACCAATTCTAATGTATTGGCCTCTTACTTCAAATCGTTGCGGAAATCCGGCCAAGACGGCGCGCTCCCACCTTGCACCGTCAGGTATTTTCGGACACAGGTGGGCAGCGCGTAAACGCAAGTGGGGAGAGCGCCATGGGAGCGAATTTCGGCATCGCGGGGGTGGATTGGCAGCAGCGGGTCAACTGGGACCGACTGCGCAAATACCGCACCGAGCGGGCCCGCGAGATGATGAAGAAGCACGGGCTGGGCGCCGTGCTGTGCATGTACGACGAGAACGTGCGTTACATCACCGGTACGCTGACGCCGGGCTGGAACCGGCTCAAGCCCGGCCTGCGCTACGCCATGCTGTGCGGCGACGGCGCGCCGATCCTGTTCGAGCAGGGCGATCTCGGCTTCCAGATCGAGCGCCATTCGCCGTGGATTCCGAAAGAGAACGTCCGCCACTCGTTCGCCTGGATCAAAGGCGCGGCGGGGCCGGCCTCGACCCAGCAGGTGACGAAATTCACCAAGGCGGTGCTGCAGGCGATGAAGGAGAACGGCGTCGCCGGCCAAAAGCTCGGCGTCGACTTCGTCGACATCAACATGATCAACATCTTCAAGGAGCACAACATCAACTGGACCGACGGCATGAGCGCGATGATGGACGCGCGCGCCGTCAAGAGCGCGGACGAGCAGGAATGTTTCCGCATCGTCGGCGCCATCGGCGACGCCACGCACTGGGAGTGCATGAAATTCTTGCGCCCCGGCATCACCGAGAACCAGGTGACCGCGCATCTGATGCAATATCTCTACAACATCCCGGGCATGGAGGACGTCGAAGACGTCATTGTCTCGTCCGGCCCCAACACTTGGCCGAACTGGCGCAACTTTTCCGACCGCATCATCCAGCCCGGCGACATCGTGTTCATGGATTTGGCGGCGCTGACCTGGAACGGCTACAAGTCCTGCTATTACCGCACCTATTGCGTCGGCAAGGAGCCGAGCAAGGAGCAGAAGGACACCTACGAAACCGCGCTGAAGTGGCTCTACGACTCGATCGGCGCGGTGAAAGTCGGCGCCACCACGCGCGACATCGCGCTGAAATGGCCGTCGGCGATGGAGACCTGGGGTTACGAGGACGAAGACCAGGCCGCCGCCAATCTCTGGGGCCATGGGCTCGGCTTGGCGCAATACGATCCGCCGGTGATTTCGCGCATCTGGTCGCTCGATCATCCGGTCGAGATCCAAGAGGGCATGACCTTTGCGCTCGAGACCCAGCACGGCAAGCAGTTCCGCTACGGCGTGCGCATCGAGGAAATGCTGATCGTGCACAAGAACGATATCGAGATCGTGTCGAATTTCCCGGTCAAGCAGATCACCGTGGTCGATCCGCTGCCGGGCTATGGCGATCATGTGAGGTGACGTCGAGCTTTTACTCGACGTCATCACCGGAAGCGCTGTCGCAATTTCACCTCTCCCCAGAGGGGAGAGGTCGAGTGAGCGAAGCGAACGAAGGTGAGGGGGTTCGGACGCAGAGGTCGATCCGCAACGCCCGAGCCCCCTCACCCCACCCTCTCCCCTCTTGGGAGAGGGAGTGCGCAGCGACTAGGCCGAACGAGTTTCGTATGGTGCGTTTTATCGTCCCGCTCAAAGATCGCGCCGCCATCGATCCCGACCACGTCGGACCGAAGGCCGCGAACTTGGCCAAGCTGACGCACGCGGGATTGCCGACGCCAGGCGGCTTCTGCATTACGGCGGATGCGTATCGGCGGCAGATCCAGCATCTCGGTCTTATTGAAGCGCTCCGCAAATACCCAAACGCCGATCAACCGACGCAACGCCGCCTGGCGGTCGAGATCAGGCTGCAACTTTATCAGAGCGATCTTGCGCCCAACCTGTTGGCGGAAATCCTCACCGCGTGGTGGAACGAGCCAAAACCCGCGGCGGTACGCTCGTCGGCGCTGATCGAGGATCGTGCCGATACCAACTTCGCCGGCCAATTCGAGAGCTTCCTCGGCGTCAACGACGACACCGAATTCCTGACTACGCTGCGCGCCTGCTGGGCGGCGCTGTGGACCACCAATGCGCGCCGTTACATGGCGCAGCACGATCTCGATCCCGCCGATACCGCGATGGCGGTGCTGGTGCAGCCGCTGGTCGCCGCGCGGGCTTCCGGCGGCGGCTTGAGCGAGACCGCCGACGGCCACATGCTGCTCAGCGCCACCTGGGGGCTCGGCTCGGCGATCGCGCAAGGCGAAGTGGTGCCGGACCGCGTCGTGCTCAGCCGCCACGGTTTTTTGCGCAGCAACGAAGCCGGCCGCAAGCATCATCGCGAAGCGTGCGTGCATGGCGCGGGCACGCTGCCGCAAGCGGTGCCGGAAGAGATGGTCAGCGCACCATGTCTGGAAGCCGGCCAGGCGACAACGCTCGGGCGCCTGATGCGCAAGGCCGAAGACGTGCTCGGCATGGCGGTCGAGATCGAATGGGCGCTCGATGAAGCCGGTTTCAAATTATTGCAGGCGCGGCCGCTGCGCGTCGCCGAGCCGCATGTGACCGACGAGATCTGGCTGAAACATCCCGGCCTCAACGGCCATCCCGCCGGCATCGGCTGGGGTTCCGGCCGCGCCGTCGTGATCAATTGCGAATGCGAGCTCAGCCGCGTCGCGCCGGGCGACATTTTGGTGACGCGCGTCGCCGGACCGGCGCTGAGCCATATCCTGCCGCGCGTTGCCGGCGTCGTGGCCGAGCTCGGCGGCTCGACCTCGCATTTGGCTTCGCTCGCTCGCGAGCGCGGCATTCCCATGGTGCTTGGCGTGCTCGACGCGACCCGAAAAATTCCCGACGGCGCCCAGGTCGCGGTCGACGGCGTCGCCGGCGTGGTGCGGTGGCTCGCCTGATGCGCCCGAACAAGCCGCGGATTTTTGTGACGCAGCCGGTGTCCGAGCACGCGCTTAAACGACTTCGCGCGGTGGCGAGCGTCAAGGTATTTGCCGATGCGAGCCGGATCATCCCCAAGCGCACCTTGATCGAAGCCGTGCGCAAAGCCGATATCCTGTTCTGCCTGCTCCACGACGCCATCGATCGCGCCGTAATCGAAGCCAATCCGGACCTGCGCCTGATCGCGGCGCAGTCGATCACGCCGTCCAACATCGACGTCGCGGCGGCGACGGCGCGGCGCATTCCGGTGACCGTGGCCGCGCCGCTCACCACCGAGGCGACCGCCGACCTCACCTTCGGCCTGATGCTCGCGGCGGCGCGGCGCATGATCGAGGGCGACCGGCTGGCGCGCGCCGGCAAATTTCCCGGCGGCCAGTCGGCGTATCTGATGGGAGCCTATGTCTGGGGCAAGACCATCGGCCTCGTCGGCGGCGGCGGACTGATCGGCAAGGCGGTGGCGCGGCGCGCCCACGGCTTTTCGATGCGGGTGCTCTATTGGACGCCGCGGCGCAAGCCGGAACACGAGGAGCGCGAGGCGGGGCTGACTTATGTCCCGCTCGACCAGCTGCTGCGCGAAGCCGATTTTGTCTCGATCCATTCGCCGCTCAACAAGGAGACGCGGCATCAGATCGGCACCCGCGAGCTGCGGCTGATGAAAAAAACCGCATATATCATCAACACCGCACGTGGCCCGATCATCGATGAAGCCGCCCTCGTTCGCGCGCTGACCAAAAAGCAAATCGCCGGCGCCGGCCTCGACGTGTTCGAGCACGAGCCTAAGATCGATAAGGCGTTGCAGAAAATGCCCAACGTCGTGCTGACGCCGCATCTCGGCAGCGCTACGCCGGAGGTGCGCGAGGCGATGGCGAATATCGTCGTCGACAATATTTTGGCGTTCCTCGGCGGCCATAAGCTGCCGAACTGCGTCAATCCGCAGGTGTTTGCCCTATGACCATCATCGCGATCACCGATAGCGTCTTTCCCTCGCTCGACCCGGCGAAAAAAGCGCTGGCGCGGCTCGACCCCGAATATCGCATGGCAAAGAGCGCGGCCGCCGACGACATTCTCGCCGTAGCGCGCGACGCCGACGCCATCCTCGTCACTTACGCCAAACTTCCCGGCGAGCTGTTGCGGCAGCTCACGCGCTGCAAGGCGATCGGCCGCTTCGGGCTGGGCGTCGACAATATCGACCTTCCGGCGGCGAAGGAGCTCGGCATCGCCGTCAACTACGTGCCGGATTATTGCCTGCGCGAAGTGTCGGATCACGCCATGGCGCTCTTGCTGGCGCTCGCCCGCAAGGTGACGTTTTCGAACAAGCTGGTGCAATCCGGCCGCTGGGAAGTGCCGCCGATCGTGCCGCTGCGGCGCCTCGAAGGCCAGGTGCTGGGTCTCGTCGGCTTCGGCAATATCCCGCGCGCCCTGGCGCCCAAGGCCAAAGCGTTCGGCCTGAAAGTTCTCACCCACGATCCTTACGTGAAATCGGACGTGCTTGCCGCGGCCGGCGTCGAGGGTGTCGGCTTCGATGACCTCTTGGCGCGTTCCGATTTCATCTCGGTGCACGCACCGCTATTGCCGGCAACGCGCGGACTGATGAATGCCGCAGCCTTCGCCAAGATGAAAAAGGGCGCGTTTCTGATCAATACCGCGCGCGGGCCATTGGTCGACGAACCCGCGCTGATCGCCGCGCTGGATTCCGGCCATCTCGGCGGCGCCGCGCTCGACGTGGTGGCCACCGAACCGCTGGCGAAAGATTCGCCGCTGGTCGGCCGCGATAACGTGATCCTGACCCCACACACCGCATTCTATTCGGTCGAAGCATTGGAGGAATTGCAGACGAAATGTGCGAGCGACGTCGCGCGCGTGCTCAGCGGAGAAAAAGCGGTCTACCCGATCTCGGCTTAGGCCCTGCGTCAGTAGCGCAGCGCCTGGCCCTCGATGGTGCAGCGGCGCATCAGCCGCGGCTCCTCGCGCGGAAAATCCTTGCGCGCATGGATCGAGCACCAATTGTCCCAGACCACGAGATCGCCGAGCCGCCATTCGTGCTCGTAGACGATGGCCGGATCTTCGGCGATATCGAACAGCTGCGCCAGCGCCGCCTCGCTGTCCGTGGGCGAAAAGCCCTCGATGCGCGCCGACATCAGCCGGCTGACATAGAGCGCCTTTCTGCCGGTCGCCGGATGGGTGATGATGATCGGCTGCTCATGGTGCAGGATTTTTTCCAGCGCCACTTGCGACAGATCGATGCGCTCGCGCCGTTTGTAGTCGTGCACTTGGAGGACGTTGCGGCCTTCGAGCCGGTCGCGCAGCGCGCGCGGGATGTTATCGTAGGCCTTGTACATGTTGGAGAAGCAGGTCTCGCCGCCCCGCGACGTGAGCTGCATCGAATACAAAAACGTCGCGCGATGCGGCTGCGGATAGTAGCTGGTGTCGTGATGGAACCACATTTCGCCGTCGCCGAAGGCGCCGACCGACTTTCCGTTCTCGACGATGTTGGTGACCATCATGAACGGCGTATCGTAGTCGCCGCCGGGCGTGCGGCCATTGGCCGGGCGGCGGCGGACATGGACCTTGCCGAAATAGCCGGCGGCGCGCAGCTGGTCGGCTTCCGACAGATCCTGATCGCGAAATACGACGACGACATGCTGATCGAACGCGGCGTTGACGGCCTTGACCGTGGCGTCGTCCAACGGCCGGCGCAGATCGACGCCCTTGATCTCGGCGCCAAGCGCCGGCGACAGCGGCTCAACCGACATCGTCATGCGTTTCCTCCATTCTGCATCCCGGATAAATGCATCCGGGATAAAGTTCGGACTTCGGCGAATATTCGTGCTTTTCCGTTTCTCGTGCAAGCCGGCGCTTGTGTGACGTCGCTCGCCAAGCGATATTTCGCGCGCATGCAGGACCGTGGACCTCATCGAGTCCGCAAAACTTTTCTGTCTGCCATCGCCGGCACAAGTCTGCTGCTTGGATCGACGATCGCGCCTCACGCTGCCGAGCCCGATGCATCTTTCAAGGGCCGGACCGTTCACCTCTATATCGGCTTTGCGCCGGGCGGCACCTACGATTATTTCGGCCGCCTCGTCGCTCGCCACATCGGCCGGCATCTTCCCGGCAATCCGACGGTGATCGCAGAGCAGATGCCGGGCGCCGGCAGCTTCACCGCCGCGAATTTTCTCTATGCGCGCGCGCCAAAGGACGGCACCGCGCTCGGCATCGTCAGCCAGACCATGGCGATCGAAGAAGCGCTCGGCGCGCCGGGCGTCCAGTACAAAGCCGCCCGGTTCAACTGGATCGGGCGCGCGACGTCGGTGAACGAAGTGTCGCTGACATTTCACACGTCGAAAACCAAAACGATCCGCGACGCCATCGCCCACGAAACGACCATGGCCGGCACCGGCGCCGGCTCGCCATCGGAGACCTATCTCAAGCTGCTCAACGAAGTGGCCGGTACGAGGTTCAAGCTTGTCGGCCCCTACCCTGCATCCAATGACTCCATGCTGGCCATGGAACGCGGCGAGGTCGACGGCGCCTTTACATCCTATGCGACGCTCAAGGTTTCGCACCAGGATTGGCTGCGCGACAACACGATCAATATTCTCGTGCAGTACGGTGAGCGCTCTGCCGATCTGCCGGATATTCCCTACGCGGTCGACCTCGCGACGACCGATGAAGGCCGGCAGCTGATGGCGTTTTACGTCGGCTCGGAGCAGATCGGCCGTGCCTTCATCGCACCGCCAGAAACGCCGACCGAGCGTGTCGCTGTTTTGCGTAAGGCCTACGACGAGACCATGCGCGACCCGCAACTGCTGGCGGAAATCGACCAATCGCACTCGGAATTCAGCCCGCTGTCCGGCGACAAGCTGCAACGGCTGGTGGCGGCAACCGCGGATGTGCCGCCCGCGATCGTTGCGCGCATCCGCGGCATTATCGGTATCGGCCGGTGAAGCGGTTTAGCTCTTCCGGCATCTTGCGAAATAAAATGAACATTAGGCGGCATATGGCGTTTTATTCGCTTGAGGTGCTGCAACTGGCAATGACCATTGCCGCGACCCATATCGAGCAGCGGTTCCCTTAAAAGACATGCGGAGGTGCATATGGCGCCAGCACGCAAACGACCCGTCGAGCAGCCTATCGAAGTCCCGGATAAGATTGCGTTATCGCTGATCGTCAATGGCGTCGAGCGGCAGCTCAATGTGGCGCCGTGGACGACACTGCTCGACGCCTTGCGCGACCATCTCGATTTGACCGGCACCAAGAAGGGCTGCGATCACGGCCAATGCGGCGCCTGCACGGTGCTGGTGGACGGGCGGCGGATCAATTCCTGCCTCACGCTCGCCGTGATGAAGGACGGCGCCAAGGTCACCACCATCGAGGGTCTGGCAACCGATGGCGTGCTGCATCCGTTGCAGCAGGCCTTCATCGATCACGATGCGTTCCAGTGCGGCTATTGCACGCCTGGGCAAATCTGCTCCGCCGTCGGGCTCCTCGCCGAGGGCAAGGCAAAAACCGCGGACGAGATTCGCGAGCTCATGAGCGGCAACATCTGCCGTTGCGGCGCGTATCCCAACATTGTCGCGGCGATCCTTCAGGCGATGGGGCGATCATGATCAATTTCCAATACGCGCGCGCCAGCGACGTTGCCGACGCGGTGCGCCGGATCGCAGCCGATCCGGCGGCTAAATTCATTGCCGGCGGCACCAACCTGATCGACCTGATGAAGGAGGATGTCGAACGACCGTCGGGGCTGATCGACATTTCGCGGCTGCCGCTCAAGACCATCGAGGAAACGGCGGACGGCGGCTTGCGGATCGGCGCGCTGGTGCCGAACTCCGACCTCGCCTATCACCCGCTGGTCGCGCAACGCTATCCGATGCTTGCGAGCGCGATCCTCGCCGGGGCGTCGCAGCAGCTGCGCAACATGGCTTCAACCGGCGGCAATCTTCTGCAACGCACCCGCTGCGCCTACTTCTACGACACGGCAACGCCCTGCAATAAGCGCGAGCCCGGCAGCGGCTGCTCCGCCCGTAACGGGCTCAACCGCATGCACGCGATCCTCGGAACCAGCGAGTCCTGCATTGCGACGCATCCGTCCGACATGTGCGTGGCGCTTGCGGCGCTTGATGCCAAGGTTCATGTCGCGGGTCCCAGCGGAGAGCGCGAAATGGCGTTTGCCGATTTCCACCGGCTCCCCGGCGATTCCCCGCAGCACGACACCGATCTGCGCCCGGACGAGATGGTCACGGCGGTAGAGATTCCGGCGCAGGGATTTGCCAAGAATTACACTTATCTGAAAATCCGCGATCGCCTGTCCTATGCGTTCGCGCTGGTCTCGGTCGCGGCGGCGCTGGAGCTTGACGGCGCCACGATCAAACAGGCGCGGTTGGCGCTCGGCGGCGTCGCGCACAAGCCGTGGCGCGACGCGAGCGCGGAGGCAGCGCTGCGCGGCCAGGCCGCCAGCCACGCCACATTCACCCATGCGGCGGACCTGCTGCTGCGCGACGCCAAGGGATTCGCGCACAACGCCTTCAAGATCGACTTGGCACGACGCGTCATCGTCCGTGCGTTGACGCAGGCGGCGCGCGGCACGCCGCAATCGCAATCCAACAAGAAGATCCGGTGAACACCATGGCTTCTTACATCGGCACGCCCACCTCACGGGTCGACGGTCATGCCAAGGTTACTGGTGCGGCGAAATACGCCGGCGAATTCAATGTGCCCGGCCTCGCCTATGGCGCCGTCGTCACCTCGACGATCGCCAAGGGCCGCATCGCGCGCATCGACGTGAGCGAGGCATTGCGGGTGAAGGGTGTGCTGGACGTGCTCACCCACGAAAACCGGCCCCGCATGGCGGCAACAAGCGCCGCGTACAAAGACGACGTGGCGCCGGAGACCGGCTCGCCGTTCCGGCCGCTCTACGACGACAAAATCCTGTTCAGCGAGCAACCGATCGCTTTGGTGCTGGCCGAGGAGTGGGAGATCGCCCGCTTCGCGGCGTCGCTGGTGCGCGTCGCATACAAAAAGCAAGCGCACAGCACCGACCTATACGCCCAGCGCGAAAAGGCCTTTGTGGTCAAAAAGCCGGAGAAACCGCGCGGCAAGGCCGATCGGGCCTATGCGGGCGCCGCCGTGCGCCACGAAGCCGAATATTACATCCCGATCGAGCATCACAATCCGATGGAGTTGTACGCCGCGACGGTGCTGTGGGACGGCGACGGCAAGCTCACGGTCTATGGCAAGACCCAGGGCGTGCAGAATGTGCAGCATTATCTGTGCGGCGTGTTCAAGATGAAGCCGGACGATGTGCGCGTGGTGTCGCCCTTTGTCGGCGGCGCTTTCGGCTCGGGGCTTCGCCCGCAATATGAGGTGGTCCTCGCCGTGCTGGCGGCCCGCGCGCTGGAACGCTCGGTGCGGCTAGTGCTGACCCGCCGGCAGATGTATGGGCTCGGCCATCGGCCGGGCACGATCGAGCGGCTTGCGATCGGCGCGACGGCAGACGGCACGCTCGACGCGATCAGCCACGAGGCCATCGCGGTGACGTCGCAGTACGAGGATTTTTCGCGCAACGACACCGGGTGGGCCGGCCAGCTCTATAAAAGCGCCAACGCGAAATACCTGCACAAGCTGGTGCGGCTCGATCTTGCCACGCCGTCGGACATGCGCGCACCGGGCGCAGCCACCGGCGTTTATGCGCTCGAATGCGCGATGGACGAGCTTGCGGTGGCGCTCAAGCTCGATCCGCTCGAGCTGCGCTTGCGCTGCTATTCGGAGCGCGACCAGCACGCGGACGTTCCCTATACGAGCAAGCAGCTGCGCGAATGCTACCGGCAGGGCGCGGCAGCCTTCGGCTGGAGCAAGCGTAGCGCCGAGCCGCGTTCAATGCGCGACAGCAGCGAGCTGGTCGGCTGGGGCATGGCGACGGGCATCTGGGAAGCGCTGCAGATGGAATGCGCCGCCCGCATCGTGCTGACGGCAAACGGACACGCCGAGATCGTATCCGCGTTCTCCGACATCGGCACCGGCACCTACACGATCATGGCGCAGGTGGCAGCCGACATGCTCGGCCTGCCGCTCGACAACGTCACCGTCAGGCTTGGCAATTCGACGCTGCCGCAAGCGCCCGTCGAGGGCGGCTCATGGACGGCAGCCTCGATATCGCATGCGATCGCAAGGACAGCCGAAGACGTGCGTCAGGAGCTGTTGCGGCTGGCCAAGACAATACCGAATTCTCCGCTCGCAGGTTCGCAGCCGAAGGACGTTGTTCTCGCTGACGGCAACATTCTCGACAAAGCGACCGGGCGCGCCGTGTCGATCGCGGATGCGATGCGTCATGGCGCCGTCGATCGCATCGAGCGGGAAAGCACCACGGACTTCAAGGAATTGAGCTCCTATGCGTGCAACACCCACTCGGCGATCTTCGCGGAGGTCAAGGTGGACGAGGAGCTCGGCGTCATTCGCGTGACCCGCGTCGTCAATGCGGTCGCGGCCGGGCGCATCCTCAATACCAAGACCGCGCACAGTCAGATCATGGGAGCCGTGGTGTGGGGCATCGGCATGGCGCTGCACGAGGAAACGCTGCACGACCACGAATTCGGCCGCATCATGAACGCCAATATCGCCGAGTATCATGTGCCGGTGAATGCCGACGTGCACGACATCGAGGTCATCTTCGTCGATGAGCCCGACGCCATCATCAATCCGCTGGGCATCAAGGGCGTCGGCGAGATCGGCATCGTCGGCGTTGCCGCGGCAATCGCCAACGCGATCTACCACGCGACCGGAAAACGCGTGCGCGACCTGCCGATCACGATCGATAAATTGCTGCGGTCTTGAAAAGATGCAGGTGCCGACTAGCTCTTCTCGCGCTGCCACACCACGATCACCCGCACCGTCTTGTCGTTGATGTTCGGGTGCGGCATCGGCGGGCTCTCGATGTAGAGCCGGTCGCCCTCGAACCTGATATTGCGCACCTGCTCGCCGCCGACCCAGGCTTCGTTCCACGCCGCTTCAACCTTGGTGATGACCTGGCCATTTTCGACGCGGTAGCGGCCGGTATAGGCGATCATCGATTTGAGCGCCTGTGCGCGGTCCGCGTCGGTTTTCGGGATCGTCCGGCCCTCGGCGGTCATCAGCGCCAGCCAGCGGCCCTCGGGCGTTGCGATCTGAATGCCGCGCGGATGTTCGCCGTAAACCGGCGTTCGTTCCCTGGTGGCCATGTCCTCGTAGACGACCGACACAAGTGCCCAGGTGCCGACGATCCGCCGCCTCAACTCGGCGTCGCTCATCTCGGTCACTCCGCGGTCCAGCCGCCGTCGAGCACCAGCGCCGAG
This sequence comes from uncultured Alphaproteobacteria bacterium, assembly GCA_963821175.1. Lineage (GTDB taxonomy): Bacteria > Pseudomonadota > Alphaproteobacteria > Rhizobiales > Xanthobacteraceae > BOG-931. Next base: position 26,290 of record CAWGCU010000003.1, on the reverse strand, counting down.
CCGGTCATCAGCGACGAAGCGTCGGAGGCGAGGAAGACGATGGCACCGGAAAGCTCGTCGAGCTGGCCGAGGCGGCCGAGCTTTATTTTCGACAACACCTCGTCGCGAAACGCCTTGTTCTCGAAAAATGGTTTGGTCATCGGCGTTTCGAGAAAGGTCGGGCCGAGGCTGTTGACGCGGATGTTGTGCGGCGCCAACTCGATCGCCATCGCCTTGGTGAAACCCTCCATGGCGTGCTTGGAGGCGCAATAGACCGTGCGACGCGCCGCTCCGACATGGCCCATCTGCGAGGAGATATTGACGATCGAGCCGGTCAGTTTTGCCGCGATCAGTCGCACCGCCACCGCCTGCGCCATGAAGAACGCCGCGCGCACATTGAGCGCGAAGATTGCGTCGAAATCCTCGATTTTGACGTCCTGCAGATGCGCCGGCCGGTTCATGCCGGCGTTGTTGATCAGAATCTGAAACGGCTCGGCTGCGGCGACCGCCTGTCGCGCGGCCTCGACATCGGTCACGTCGAGCACCAGCGCATCGGCCTTCTCGCCACGAGCGCGGATGGCGGCCGCCGCATCCTCGATTTCCTGTTTGGTGCGCGCGGCGAGCGTGACATGGGCGCCGGCCGCGGCCAGCGCCGACGCCGACGCGAGCCCGATGCCGCGGCCGCCGCCGGTCACGAGCGCGCGTTTACCGTCGAGCCGGAAGGAGGCAGCCTTGGTGAGCGTGACCGGCGCCATGGTGGTTACACTTTTCCCTGCGCATAACGTTCAAGCCGTTCGCCGAGCGTGCCGGTGTGGAGCTCGAACAAATGATTGTCGTCGTCATAGAAGTAAATCGAACGGCCCTCGCCGGTCACGCGCTGGCGCGGCGGGCGTATTTCAAGCCCCATGGCCTTGACCTTGGCCTCGTAGACTTCGAACTCGGCGTCTTCGATCTTGAAAGCGACGTGATTGTAGGTCCGCGACGGCAGCGGCTCGCCCTCCATCACCGCGATCCAGAGATCGCCGACCTGGAAGAATTTTTCGTGCGCGATGGAGAATATTTCTCCGCCGCTCGCATAGACTTCCCGGGCGCCGAAAATGCCAGTCAGAATACGCGTCATCCGCTCCAGATCGCGGACCACAAAGGTCATGTGTGACAAGCCCGCGATCACTCCGCCGCCTCGCCATAGGGCACATTGCGGCCGCCGTAGCGGCGAACGCGGACATTGGCCTGCTCGGCGTGGGCGACAAAACCTTCGAGCATGCACAGCCGCGAGCAGTATTCGCCGATCATGGCGCTGGCCCGGTCGGTGAGCACTTTCTGATAGGTGCAGGTTTTGAGAAATTTGCCGACCCACAGTCCGCCGGTATAACGCGCCGCCTTCTTGGTTGGCAGGGTGTGATTGGTGCCGATCACTTTATCTCCGTACGCAACGTTGGTGCGCGGACCTAGGAACAGGGAGCCGTAGTTTTTCATGTTGTTGAGAAAGTAGTCTGGGTCGCGCGTCATCACCTGCACGTGTTCCGACGCGACACGATCGGCTTCGCGCACCATTTCGGCCTCGTCGTCGCAGACGATGACTTCGCCGTAATCGGCCCAGGCTTTGCCGGCAGTTTCGGCGGTCGGCAGGATCGCCAGTAGCCGGTCGATCTCCCTCATGGTATCGCGGGCGAGCTTTTCCGAATTGGTGATCAGGATCGCGGGCGACGTCGGGCCGTGTTCGGCCTGGCCCAGCAAATCGGTGGCGCACATTTCCCCATCGACCGTGTCGTCGGCGATGATCAGCGTCTCGGTCGGCCCGGCCAGGAGATCGATGCCGACCCTGCCGAACAATTGCCGCTTGGCCTCCGCGACGTAGGCGTTGCCCGGCCCGACGATCATGTCGACGGCGGCGATGGTCTCGGTGCCGAGCGCCATGGCGGCGACCGCCTGCACGCCGCCGAGCACGAAAATCTCGTCGGCGCCACCGAAATGCATGGCCGCGACGATCGCCGGATGCGGCCCGCCGTGAAACGGCGGCGCGCAGGCGATGATGTTCTTCACCCCGGCGACGCGCGCGGTGACGATCGACATATGCGCCGAAGCCACCATCGGATAGCGGCCGCCCGGCACATAGCAGCCGATCGAATTCACCGGGATGTGCTTATGCCCGAGCACGACGCCAGGCAGTGTCTCGACTTCGAGATCGCGCAGCGTCTCTTTCTGCTTTTGCGCAAAATTGCGCACTTGGGCTTGAGCGAACTTGATGTCGTCGAGATCGCGCTTCTTCATCGCCCCGATGGCGCGCTCGATCTCCTGCGGCGCCAGCTTGAACGACGCCGGCGCCCAGTTGTCGAATTTCTGCGACAACTCGCGCACGGCAACGTCCTTGCGCGCGTCGATGTCGGCAAGAATTTGCTCGACCGTCTCGCGCACCTTGGCGTCGGCCGCCTTGATCGCGCTCGCGTCCATTCCGCGCTTGAGATGGCGAGGCATGGGTGACTCCTCTATCACCCTCCCCTGCGGGGAGAGGGTAAGATTATTTAATCGCCTGCGGGTTGATCGGCGAGCCGGTGCCGCCGGTGATGATCAGCGGCGGCCCGCAGAAGAAGAATTCGTAGACGCCGTCCTCGGCGCAATCTTCCGAGAGTTCCTTGAGATAGAAGATCTCGCCCATGCACAACCCCATGGCCGGGATTACCACCCAGTGCCACGGCTGGTTGGCTTCTGAGGTCTCGTTCGGCCGCACCTCAACGCCCCAGGTGTCGGTGCAGATCGCGGCGATTTCCTTCTCCTGGCACCAATAGCAGTTCTCGAATTTGACGCCTGGCGCGTCACCACCGGCATAGTCGCCCCATTGCTTCTCGCTGATGCAGCGCTCCATTTGCCCGGTGCGGACGAGGACGAAATCGCCGCGGCCGATGGCGACGTTCTGGTCCTTGGCGCATTTGTCGAGCTCGTCGTTGGAGATGCTTTCACCGTCGGCCATCCACTTCACGCCGCGAAAACGCGCGATGTCGAGCAGCACGCCGCGGCCGACCATCTTGTTTTTCGAATGCTCGATGCCGAGCACGTTGAGGCCCTTGGCGTCGATCAGCTTGGCGTCGTGGCCGTTATAGGCCTTATCCTCGTAGAACACGTGGCCGAGCGCGTCCCAGTGGGTCGCGCCTTGCACGCACAGCATCAGGGTGTCGTCGGCATAGCGGATCCGGTTCCAGTCCTGGCGGCCGGCGATGGCGTCGGTGCCGGTCGCCAGCATCTGGTGGATCGGATTGAAGCGGCCGCCGAACAGGCCGTTCTGCGGGCCGCTGGCGTCGAGCGGAATGCCGAGCGCGAACACCTTGCCGGTGCGGATCAGGCTCGCCGCATTGACGATATCCTGCGGCGTGACTTGGTTGAGCGTTCCGACGTGATCGTCCTTGCCCCAGCGGCCCCAGTTCTTGAGCTTTTCCGTCGCCTCGGCGATCGCCTTCTTGCCGACCTTGATGTCCATCGGACTACTCCCGTTTCCCCTGGTGTCTATTCCCGTGGCGGTCAGAGGGCCGCCGAAGGGTGCGCGCCAGTTTGGCATAAATATTTTGCAGCGTGCGCGGAAAATATCCGGACGCCGCGACGAGCACGTAAAAGTTGATCGCATGCGCAACAGCCTTGCGCCGTCACGCCACCGGTGAAACGCAAGATGCCGCCGTCTGTTCGTCAGCGGCATCGTCAATGCCCGCCGCGACCACCCGATTGCGGCCGGCCCTTTTGGCTCGATAGAGCGCGTGATCCGCCGTCTCGACCAGCACGGTCGCCCCCGGCATCGTGGCCGACGGTAAGGCGCCTTCGCGCGATAAGGTGGCGGCCAATTCCGGCAAGTTGGCGATGCTGGCGGCTCCGGCGCTGATGGTGACATAAGGCGCCACATCGGAAAGTTTGTGGGGGATCCTGCAATCACGTATCGATGCGCAGATCACTTCGCCGAGCTTTTTCGCTTCTATAATATCGACATGGGGCAACAGCACGGCGAACTCTTCACCGCCGTAGCGAGCCGCCATTTCGCCCGCTCGACGCGCCTTGCCGGCCAGCACTTGCGCCACCACGCGCAGGCATTGATCGCCGGCGACGTGGCCGTAGGCGTCGTTGAAACGCTTGAAACAGTCGACGTCGACCATGAGCAAGGACAACGCCGTGCCGTGCCGCATCATCCGCCGCCATTCCTGGGCGAGCGTGTCCTCGAAGGCGCGGCGGTTCGCGATCCCGGTCAACGGATCAATGGTGCTCAGCCGGCGCAGCTCGCTGGCCTTCTCGCGGTCACTGTCACGCAGCTTGATCAGCTGGACATAAAGCTTGCCGTGCTCGTGCAACAACACGATCAGCACGACGCTTGCCGCCAGTAGCCCGTAGATCCTGCCGGCGTAAAAACCGAGATCGTAACGGCCGGCGTTGAGCACCGCGCTCAACGCGATGTCGAACAGCCACGCGCACATCGTCACGATCAGCCAGAGATCGAGCATGGAATAGGGCCGGCGGCGCGACAAGGCATAGAGCGCCAGCAGGTTCAATAGCCACACCGCCGACACCACGATGATCATGGCCGGCGTGTAATGAATGTCCTGCATAATGGGCGGCAGCAGGTCCTGGCCCAAGGTCGTCAGCAGCGCCAAGCCGCACACCAAGGAGATGACGGACGCAACAGTGCCCGTAATTGTGCTGCTGCCCTCGCCGGCTGCCTGCTCCTCCAGCCCATATCGCGTGTAAGCGATGACGAAGAGCGGAAAGCCGCCGTGCCAGAATATGTAGAGCCAGGCCGTGGTCTGCGGCCCGGCATTGAGCAGTCCGGTCGGCGCGAACACGCCGGGAAACGACAGCGCATGCACGGTCGACATCAGCGCGGTGAATAGATAAGCGCCGGCAAGCAGGCTTAAGCCATGCGAGCGCGACAACTGGCGCTGGCCGAGCAGGAACACCGCCGTGATCAGGTCGTTGACCAGCAGCGCCGATTGATAGATGGGAATGAATGCCGGTACCGGCTGCAGCGCCACCTTGGCGAACGGCACCAGGATGAGAAAAACCACAGTGGAAGCGGCCATGATCGCGCAGGCGAACCGGCGCTGGCGGCGGCCGGCCGGCAAGTTCGACAGGACGTCCGTCCGCTCCTCCACTGCAACATCGGACACTACAAAATCGGACATGGAATTTTCGCCACTGCGTGGGCATTGCGACGCAACGGCAACGACTGACCCATGGCGCGGTTGCGCGAAACAAAAAATTCCTTGCACACATCCTTGACGACAGCGGATATGGCACTAATCGCAATCGATAAAAATTTTAATGGTCGTTCCGGGATGCCAAGCGGCGGCGGACTCGAATGACGAAAGCTACGTCCCGTCCTTGATCTCGAAGATGATGACATCTTGCCGTCGCGTGGCCGGACATTACACTGCCGCCCCAACGCACAATAGGCGCGGCCGCGCAGCCGGCCGCCGTGCGGAGAGGGAGCGCTCAATGAAGCTTTTGAGTTTTGTCGCCGAGTGCAAGGAGTTTTTCGGCGCGGTGAGCGGCGACGGTGTCGTCACTCTGAATGACCGCGTCGGCCATCCAAGCTTGTGCGCCGCGCTCGCTGCCGGCGCCATGGACGCCATGCGCAAGGCTGCGCAGGATGCCAAACCCGATCGCAAGCTCGCCGACGTGAAATTCCTGCCGGTCATTCCGCAGCCGGGAAAAATCCTCTGCGCCGGCATCAATTATCGCTCGCATGCCGCCGAGACCGGCCGCGAACTGCCGAAGCAGCCGAGCATGTTCATCCGCTTCACCGACACGCTGGTCGGCCACGACGGCGAGATGATCCGGCCGACGGTGTCCGACAATTTCGATTTCGAGGGCGAGCTTGCCGTCGTTATCGGCAAGGCCGGCCGCCACATCAAGGCCGAGCACGCGCTCGATCACGTCGCCGGCTATACCTGCTTCGTCGACGGCAGCGTGCGCGATTTTCAGAAATTCTCCGTCACCTCGGGCAAGAATTTTCCCGGCACCGGCCCGCTCGGGCCGTGGCTCGTCACCACCGACGAGATTCCCGATCCGAGCAAGCTCACCCTGATGACGCGGCTCAACGGCAAGGAAGTGCAGCACTCGCCGACCGATCTGTTGATCTATTCGATCCCGCAGATCATCGCCTTCTGCTCCGACTTCACCGCGCTGTCGGCGGGCGACGTCATCGCCACCGGCACGCCCGAAGGCGTCGGCCACAGCCGCAAGCCGCCGCTATGGATGAAGCCGGGCGACACGCTTGAGGTCGAGATCACCGGCATCGGCACGCTGCGCACGCGCATTATCGACGAGAAGAAATGATTTCCCCTCCCCCTTGGGGGAGGAAAATCATGTCGCCGCCGAAATCCCGAACAGCGCCTCGGCGTTGCGATAATAAATTTTCTCCCGCTCGGCATTCGACAGCGGCAGCGAATTGAGCACCTTGATGGTGTCGCGGATGTAGCCTGGCCCCTTCTCCTTGTCGAACGGGCAATCGGACGCGAACACCACGTGGTCGGCGCCGAAGAAATCGAGGCCGCAGACCGTTGCGGCGCGGGCGCCTTCGACGGCGGTGTCGCCGTAAAAATCCTTGAAGTAGTCGTACGGCCGCTTCTTCAGCGATTTGCGCAAGCTCTCGTAATCCTCGTCTGACGTGCGCACGCCCATCTGATCGAACGAATGGCCGACGCGGCCCTCGAGGTAGGGGATGACGCCGCCGAGATGGTGGGCGATGACTTTGAGATCGGGATAATCGTCCATGATCTTGGAGAACACCAAGCGCGCCAGCGTGACAGCAGTTTCGTACGGCCAGCCGAGCACGCTGCAGATTTCGTATTTGGAATATTTCTCCGTCGGATAATCGGGCATGTCGCGGGTGCGCGACGGATGCAGGAGGATCGGCCTGCCGGATTTGGCGATGATCTCGAAGATCGGCCGGAACTGCGGCTCGTCGAGCGGCACACCGTTGGCATTGGTGGCGAGCTGCACCGCATTGGCGCCGTTCGCCAGCGCGCGCTCGGCTTCCCTGGCGGCGGCTTCCGGCGCATTCATCGGCAACAGCGCCGACCAGCCGACGAATTGCTTGGGATGTTTCGCCACGATCTCGCCGAGGCCGTCATTGGCGATCTTCGCCATCTCCGGCGATTTGTCCGGCCCCCACAACCGCTCCATCGGCGGCAGGCCGTGGGAGAGCACTTGCGAATAATTCTCGAACGATTCGACGACGCGCAGCCGCAGCTCGAGATCGGACAAAGCCGGGATGCCGCGCACGCGCTTGCCGAGATCCTTCGATCCCGCCGGCGTCTCCAGCAGCGCGTCGTAATAGCGCTTCGGGAAAAAGTGATTGAAGGCGTCGATATAGCGCATGCGGCTCATTCCCCGTCTACAAGTGTGTTGTTGATCGGCTGTCAGTGCGCCTGCATCAGCCACGATGCGATGGCGAAAGCATCGGCGTCGCGATCGAAATAGCCGATCACCTGAAGCCCGAGCGGCATGGCGTCGACCTCGAACACCGGCAGCGACAGCGACGGCACGCCGAGCAGCGACGACGGCACGCCGAATTCCGGATTGCCGGTCGAGTTCAAGCCCTCAGGCGCCGCGCCGGGCGCGGCGAGCGTGATGCAGGCGTCGCACGCAGCCGCAAGCTCGGCATGAACCGCGCGGATGCGCGCGCGTTCCTTGAGATCGGCGCGATGCTGATCGAGCGTCAAACCTTCGTATTTCTCGGCCCGCTCCATGATGTTGCGGCTCAATTTGCCGGCGTCGCGATCGCGCATGGTGTGCAGGAACCAGCGATTTTCCCAGCCGTTGCAGCGATGCGACAGCTCGGTGACCTGGGGCAGCTCGGCTTCGAGCGCCGCGACCTTCTTGTCGTTATGCCGGGTGCGGATATCGACGCCGGCCGATTTCAGCCGGGCCACGCAATCTTCGAGACTAGCTTTCGCGCCGGGCGACGCCGCGTCCCAGCCGGCGGTTTCCAGCACGGCGAGCGCACGCGGCTTCTTTGCCGCCGGCGCCTTGCCGGGTCCTTGCAGGCCCGGCGTGCCGGCATCGCCGCCGACGCGGGCGACGATCTCGTAGGCGACCTGCCAGGTATCTTCGAGCGAGGCGCCGAGGATGCCGGTGCAGCTTTGGCTCTGATAATCGTGGCTGCCTTGGCGGTTGAGCGCGTTGACGGTCGGCTTGAAGCCGACGCAGCCGCAATAGCTCGCCGGACGAACGGTCGAGCTGATCACCTGGGTGCCGAGCGCGGCGCTGACGATGCCGGCGGCGACCGACGCCGCCGAACCGCTCGACGAGCCGCCCGGCGTGTGCGCGGTGTTCCACGGATTGCGCGTGCCGCGCGGCTCGGATGCGGCGAATTCCGTCGTCACCGTCTTGCCGATGATGACGGCGCCGGCGTCGCGCAGCGCGCGCACGCAAGCGGCATCTTTCTGCGAACGCCAGCCGGCGAACAGCGGCGAGCCCATCTCGGTCGGCATGTCGACGGTTTCGATGATGTCCTTGATGCCGACCGGCATGCCGTCGATGGCCGACAGCGGCTTGCCGGCACGCCAGCGCGCGGTGGAGCGATCCGCCGCCGCGCGCGCCGCCGGCAGATTGGTGCAGACGAAGGCGCCGATCCGCGGCTCCCATTGCTCGAGCAGCGCCAGCGATCCTTCGAGGAACTCGCGCGGCGTCTCTTTGCCGGAAGCGAAATTCTGCGCCGCCGCCAAGATACGGCCGCATGACCGGCTTTGTTTGGTCAGGTGCGAGCATGCCAACCTATTTCTTGCTCTCGTCGTAATAATGAATCTCATAGAGCACGCAGCCGCGGTCCGACTTGAACGGCCCGTGATGGACGCCCGGCGGCCGGCACGCATAGGTCGGCGCGTCGAACGGCTCGCCGCCTTTGCCCTTGTCGTCGTTGCCGACGATCAGATCGCCGGAGACCAGATAAACCTCTTCCCAATGGTCGTGCACGAAGGGCGCGGTGGTGTAGACGCCGGGCGCGAAGCGCAACAGCCGCGTGCGGCTGCCCATCTTTTTGGTTTCGTCGAGATCGCTGGCCAGGATTTTTTGCTGGATGCCGGACGGATAGCCGGGCGGCGTCACCCAGCCCTTGTTCATGTCGACCTTGTGGAATTCGAGATGCGGCTTGTTCATCGGCATCGGTTCAACTCCTTGTCATTCATCCGAGCACCGGCAGCGTGCGAATGCCGTAGCGATGCTGGATTTTGCGACCGAGCACCGGATCGTCGAGCTCGAACTCGAAAACATCCGACGGCCGCACGCCGCCTTTCGCCGACAGCGTGCCGCAGAACATCAGCGTGCCTTCGGCGAGCCCGGCTTTGCCGGCGAATTTCCCGATCAGATCCAGCGGGTCGAGCATCGCGGTCACCGGGCCTTCCTGATAAAGCACGCGCTTGCCGTTTTCGGAAATGTAGGCGCGCAGCATCAGCTTGTCCCAATGCGGCGCGACCTCGACCATCGGCCAGAACTCCGGCGCGATCGGCTTGTCGCACATCTGCTTCGATACCGAGACGCCGTATTTCTCCACCTCGCGGTCGGTATGGTCGGAGCCGGCGCCGACCCACAGCCGGCCGTCCTGCTGCAGCAGCACGAACTCGCCTTCCCCGCTCGACGCCTCGCCGAGCACCTCGATGCTGTCGGCGATGGTCAGCCGCGCCGCCGAGGCGCGATAGAAGATCGGCGTCGTCGCCGGCGGTTTTACGCCGAGCGCGTCGAGTTCCTTGATGTGCAGCTCGACGGCGGCGCGGTCGCGCCCGGTCCAGCCGGCCACCACCAGGTGATCGACGGTGACGTTGCGGCGCGTCAGCCCGGAATCGTCGTGAAGCAGAAGCGGAAGAATGCGCGCCGACACTGGACCTCCCCGACCGTTGCATTGAATTTGGCCGCATTGTACATGGAGGCGTAAGCCTACGCAATCAAGCGACAGAGAAGCGCGCGAGGGGCTGCATCGCTGCAGCAGGGCGCAGTCTTCCGCATCGCCTTAAAGAGGATGCGCACCATGCACGAAATCACCGGTCAGGTTCATTGGCACGAGCCGTCGGGCTTCAAGCGCGCCGGCTTCGGCAAGTTCAACCGGCCGAAGACGCCGTACGACCTGTTCATGGAAGCCGACGACATTCCGGTCTACCGCGACATCGGCGTCAGCAAAGTGCAGAACCTGCCGCTGCAACCGTGGAAGCGCATGGGCGGCCGCGGCAGCTACATCCAGCTCCACGGCACCGAAGGCAAATGGGGCGCCTACGTGGTCGAGGTGCCGGGCGCCGGCGCGCTCAATCCCGAAAAGCACATGTACGAGGAAATCTACCTCGTGGTCGAAGGCCGCGGCTCGACCGAAGTCTGGCTCGAAGGCGACAACAAGCGCCACGTGTTCGAATGGCAGAAGGGCTCGCTGTTCTCGATTCCGGTCAACGCCATGCACCGCATCGTCAACGCCAGCTCGGCGCCGGCGCTGCTGCTCGGCGGCACCACGGCGCCGAATCTGATGAACCTCATCAACAACACCGACGCGATCTTCAACTGCCCGTATCAGTTCCGCGACCGCTTCTCCGGCGCCGACGATTTCTACAAATACAAGGACGACATCGAGCCCGATCCGGTGCGCGGGCTCGCCATGCGGCGCACCAATTTCATTCCCGACATCGTCAATTGCGACCTGCCGCTCGACAATCGCCGCTCGCCCGGCTGGCGCCGCGTCGAGCCGTTCATGACCGGCAACACGTTCTATCTGTGGATCGGCCAGCACGAGAACGGCCACTACTCCAAGGCGCACGCCCACACCTCGGCGGCGGTGCTGATCTGCATCAAGGGCAAGGGCTACACCTACACTTGGCCGGAGCGCCTCGGCTTGACGCCGTGGAAGGACGGCAAGATGGACGAAGTCAAGCGCGTCGACTACGAGCCGGTCGGCATGGTGTCGGCGGCGCCGGGCGGCGCGCGCTGGTATCACCAGCATTTCGGCGCCTCGAAAGAAGCGTTCCGCCTCACCGCCTGGTTCGGGCCGCACAATCCCGGCCGCGAGCCCGGCCCGCCCGGCGAGAAGCACACCGACTACACCGCGATGGATATTCCCGAAGGCGGCACCGCGATCCCCTATTACATGGAGGATCCGTTCCTGCGGCAGGAATACGCCGAGACCATGAAGCGCGAAGGCGCCGAGAACCGCATGCGGCCGGAATATTACGAGCGCGATTACCGCGGGCTACTGCCGAAAGAATGATGACGCCGTTTTGCAGTGACGTATTGGCATGACTGACGAAGCCCAAGAAGAAGCGCAGGGCGGCCGCATTTTCTTTTCCTCGACCGGGCGCACCTTCGGCGAAGAGGACGAGCTGTGCGTGCTCTCGGTCGGCGTCGATATCGGCTCGTCGACCTCGCACCTCGTGTTCTCGCGCATCGTGCTGGAACGGCTCGACAGCCGCTACGTCGTCACCGAGCGCGAGAGCTTTTATCAGTCCGACATTCTGCTGACGCCCTACTCGGCCGAGGAAACCATCGACGCCGACGCGCTCGGCGCCTTCATCGCGCGCCAATACAAGGACGCCAAGATCGATCCCGACGAGATCGACACCGGCGCGCTGATCCTGACCGGCGTCGCGGTGCGCCGCCGCAACGCGCGGCGCATCGGCGAATTGTTCGCGGCGCAGGCCGGCAAGATGGTCGCGGTCAGCGCCGGCGACAGCCTGGAAACCGTGATGGCGGCCTACGGCTCGGGCGCGGCGGCGCGCTCGATCCGCAGCGGCGCGCCGCTGATCAACGTCGATATCGGCGGCGGCACCTCGAAGATCGCGGTCTGCGCCGAGGGCAAGGTGATCGACGTCACCGCGCTCGACGTCGGCGCGCGTCTGGTGGTGCTCGACGATGCGCGCCGCATCGTGCGGCTCGAAGAGGCCGGCCGCCGCTTCGGCGCGGAGCTTGGCTTGAAACTCGAGCCCGGCGTGATGCTCTCCGAACAACAGGCGCAAGCGCTTGCCGCGCGCATGGCCGACAGTCTGTTCGAGGCGATGAAGGGCGGCTCGCCGCGTGCCGGCGGCGCCGACCTGTTGCGGCTCGATCCGCTGACGTGGCGCGGCGAAGTCTCCGACGTGAGTTTTTCCGGCGGCGTCTCCGAATACATCTATGGCGGCGAGGCCAAAGGCCTTCGGCGACATCGGCCCGCAGCTCGCCGCGGAAGTTCGCGCGCGGCTGCGCGATTGGGGGCCGCAACTGGCGCGGCCCGACGCGCGCATCCGCGCCACCGTGATCGGCGCCTCGCAATACACGATGCAGGTCTCCGGCAGCACGATCTTCGTGTCGCCGCTCGAAACGCTGCCGCTGCGCAATGTGCCGGTGATCGCGCCGACGCTGCCGCTCGACGACGAGAGCGATCGATTCCGCCGCGATCTCTGCGGCTATCAAAGCCGCGCTGAAGCGGCTCGATCTCGGCGACGGCCAAAGTGCGGTCGCCATCTTCGTGCCGTGGCGCGGCTCGGCGACCTTCCGCCGGCTCGACGATTTCTGCAAAGGCGTCGCCGACGGATTGGAAGCGGTGCTGGCCAACGGCCATCCCATCGTGCTCGCCGGCGACGGCGACGTCGGCGGCCTGATCGGCATCCACTATTGCGAAGAGATGAAGCTGAAAAACCCGATCGTCTCGATCGACGGCCTCGAGCTCAAGGAGTTCGACTACATCGACATCGGCGCCATCCTCGACACTTCGGGCGCCGTGCCGGTGGTCATCAAGTCGCTGATCTTTCCGACCACCGCCGGCGTCGGCAAGGACTGGAAGGCGGAGCGGACGGTCGCCGCCGCCGACGCGACATAGCCGCGTCCCGCTCATCTGCCGAATTATTGCACTGCACAATGAGCAGGCGATGTGCGGTCAAAGCAGGCAACCGATCCGGCAGTCGGAACCGGAATTAACTTTCTCGTCTTTTCTCTAACCCGTTGAAATATATGGCCTAAGGGCAATGCCGCGCGGTGGCATCCATCTTGCTGTTTACACCTCAGTAGATGTTTGGCGCCGAGCCGCGGCAACGAGCAGCGTTGCCGGCGACGCGTGACCGACAGCGACCGTCGAAGGAGACAGACGATGGATATGGACTACGTGAAACCGGCCGATGTTGCGGTGGCCATGGTCGAGGCCGGCAAGCGCAAGCTTGCGCTGGCGCCGCGCGACCTTCTCATCCGCGGCATGCTGTCAGGCGCCATCCTCGGCGTCGCGACCGAGCCTCGCCTTCACCGGCGCGGTGCAGACCAACGTGCCGCTGGTCGGCGCGCTGATCTTCCCGGTGGGCCTGATCGCCATCGTGCTGCTCGGGCTCGAGCTCGTCACCGGCAGCTTTGCGCTGGTGCCGCTGCCGTGGCTCGAACGCGAGGCAAGCGTCGGCTCGGTGCTGGTCAACTGGGGCTGGGTCTTCATCGGCAACCTGATCGGCAGCGTCGCCTATGGCGCGCTGATCGCCATCGCGCTCACCAATATGGGAGCGACGCGCGCCGGCCGGCGTCGCGGCGCGCATCGTGCAGATCGCCGAGCTCAAGACCACCGGCTACGCCGCGCTCGGCTTTGCCGGGCTGGTCACGCTGCTTCGTCAAGGCGATGCTGTGCAATTGGCTGGTCTGCCTCGCGCTCGTTCTCGCCATGACCACGACCTCGACCATCGGCAAGATCGCCTGCGCCTGGATGCCGATCTTCATCTTCTTCGCCCAAGGGTTCGAGCATTCCGTCGTCAACATGTTCATCATCCCGACCGGCATGATGATGGGCGCCAAGGTCACGGTCGCCGATTGGTGGCTGTGGAATCAGATTCCGGTCACGCTCGGCAATCTTGTCGGCGGTTTCACCTTCACCGGTCTCGCCATCTACATGACCTACAAGCCGCAGCCGGCGGCCGGGAAGGTGATGGCGCCGACGCCGACCGGCGTGCCCGCGGAGTAGCGCAATCGCCTGCCTGTCGATGCGACGAACGGAGGTCGTGAACAAACGGAAGAGCGTGAATGTCGGGAGATTTCGAGCCGGAGCAAAAGCGCTATCTCGAAGGCTTTATGGCCGGTCTGCAGATCGCGAAGACATCGCGATCTGCGACCGGCAATGGCGCTGCGGCGCCCCCAGCGAATGGCGGTAGCGGCGGAGCCAGTCGGCCCCGACGCCGCGGCGCTACGCGCCCAGGATCGCACCATCAAGGCCGGCGGCAAGCTGTCGGACCCGGAAAAATTCAAGCGCGAGCTGCATCCGTTCGACGGCTACGAGAAGCTCAAGGACCAGGCCGCCAAGAACGAGGCGCCGAAGCCCGACGACAATTTCCGCTGGCGCTTCTTCGGTCTGTTCTACTGCGCGCCGACGCAGAAATCCTATATGTGTCGGCTGCGCATCCCCAACGGCATTCTTTCGCACTGGCAGTTCACCGGCGTCGGCGATCTCGCCGAGCGCTATGCCGGCGGCTATGCGCACGTGACCACGCGCGCCAATCTGCAAATGCGCGAGGTCGAACCCAAAAACGCCGTCGCCATGGTCGAGGCGATACAGGATCTGGGCTTGAGCTCGCGCGGCTCCGGCGCCGACAATATCCGCAACGTCACCGGCACGCCGACCGCGGGCATCGATCCGCAGGAACTGCTCGATACGCGGCCTTACGCCCGCGAATGGCATTTCCACATCCTCAACGACCGCTCGCTCTACGGCATCCCGCGCAAGTTCAATGTCGGCTTCGACGGCGGCGGCCTGATCCCGGTGCTGGAAGACACCAACGACATCGGCTTCCAGGCCGTCGCGGTGAAGGACGGCTTCGGCGTCGAGCCGGGCATCTGGTTCAAGCTCATGCTCGGCGGCATCACCGGGCATCAGGATTTTGCCCGCAGTACCGGCGTCATCGTCAAGCCCGAAGACGCCACCAAGGTGGCCGACGCCGTGGTGCGCGTCTTCATCGACAACGGCGACCGCACCAACCGCGCCAAGGCGCGGCTCAAATACGTCCTCGACGCCTGGGGTTTCGAGAAATTCCTGGGCGCCATGGAAGACAAGCTCGGCCACAAGCTCACTCGCGCACCGGAGACAGCCCTTGAAACACGACCGCCCTTCGACCGCCTCGCTCACATCGGTTCACACCCGCAGAAGCAGAAGGGCCTTCATTGGCTCGGTGTCGTCCTTCCGGTGGGCAAGATTACCGCAGAGCAGATGCGCGGCATCGGCAAGATCGCCGAAAAATTCGGCGACGGCGATATCCGGCTCACGGTCTGGCAGAACCTTTTGATCTCGGGCGTCGCCGAGGACCGCGTCGCCGCGGCGCAAGCGGCCATCGAAGCGATCGGGCTCTCGACCAAAGCGACATCGATCCGCGCCGGGCTCGTCGCCTGCACCGGCAATGCCGGCTGCCGGCTCGCTTTGTCCGACACCAAGCGTCACGCCGAGGAGATCGCGCACTGGTGCGAAGCCCGCGTGCAGCTCGACGGCCCGCTCAACATCCATCTCACCGGCTGCCCGAATTCCTGCGCGCAGCATTACATCGGCGACATCGGCCTCGTCGGCACGAAAGTCCAGGTGTCCGAGGACGGCGATCAGGTCGAGGGCTATCACATCGTCGTCGGCGGCGGTTTTGGCCCGGACGCCGCCTGCGGCCGCGAGGTCTATCACGACGTCAAGGCCGAGATGCGCCGCAAGCGGTCGAGCGCATGCTGAAAGCCTATCTCGGCCACCGCGCCTCGGCCGACGAAAGCTTTTTGGCCTTCACCCGCCGTCACGAGGTCGACGCGCTCAAAACGCTGTTCGAAACGCAGGCGGTTGAATGACGCAGACCACGCCGCCGCCGATCCCGACGCTCATTCCGGACTCCGCGCCGTTCTCGGCCGAGCAGCGCACCTGGCTCAACGGTTTCTTCGCCGGCCTATTGTCGCTCGACGGCGGCGTCAACGCACTGTCGTCCGAAGAGACCGCGGCGCTGATGAACGAGGTCATGGGGACGGGCGCGGCGACGGCGCGCGGGCCGCTCGACGACGGCGATGATGGGCAGACGCCCTGGCATGATCCGGCGATGCCGCTTGGCGAGCGCATGCAGCTCGCCGAAAGCCGGCCGCTGCGGCGGCGGTTCATGGCGGCCATGGGCCAGCAGGATTGCGGCCAGTGCGGCTACAATTGCGAGGATTACGCCAACGCCATCGTCCTGAAAAACGAGGAGCGGCTGAACCTGTGCGTGCCCGGCGGCAAAGACACCACGCGCATGCTCAAGACGCTCTATGCCGAGTTCGGCGCCATCCCGGCGACCGCCAAGGCGCCGGCGACCGTGACGCATCCCTGCCGCCGACGCGGCCGCCTCGCCGACACCGACGCGCGACAATCCGGCCGAGGCGACATTCGTCTCGCGCACCAGGCTCAACAAGCCGGGTTCGCAGAAAGAGACCTGGCATATCGATATCGACCTGGCGCAGAGCGGCATCGACTACACCGTCGGCGATTCGTTCGGCATGTTTCCCCATAACGAGCCGGCGCTGGTCTATGCCGTGCTTGCCGCGCTCGGCGCGCCGCCCGATTTTCCGATCGCCGGCCGCACGTTGCGCGACGTGTCTGACCGACGGCGTCTCGCTCGGCGTCGCGCCGGATATGCTGTTCCAGCTCATCTCCTACATCACCGGCGGCGAGCGGCGGCAAAAGGCCAAGGCGCTCGGCTCCGGCGGCGATCCGGACGGCGATGCCGCCACGCTCGACGTGCTGGCGGCGCTGGAGAAATTTCCCGGCATCCGGCCCGATCCGGAAGCGTTCATCGAAGCGCTCGATCCGCTGCAGCCGCGGCTTTATTCGATCGCATCGTCGCCGAAGGCCGCGCCCGGCAAAGTGGCGCTCACCATCGACACCGTGCGCTACAAGATCGGCAAGCGTGCGGATCCGGCGTCGCCTCGACCTACTTCGCCGACCGCATCGCGCCCGGCACCAAGATCAAGGCCTATATCCAGAAGGCGCAGCATTTCGGCCTGCCCGCCGACCCGTCGATCCCGATCATCATGATCGGACCCGGCACCGGCATCGCGCCGTTCCGCGCCTTCCTGCACGAGCGCATGGCGACCAAGGCGCCCGGCCGCAACTGGCTGTTCTTCGGCCACCAGCGCCGCGACTACGACTTTTTCTATGAGGACGAGCTGAGCGGCATGCGCTCAGCCGGCGTGCTGACGCGGCTGTCGCTGGCCTGGTCGCGCGACGACAACCAGAAATTCTACGTGCAGGACCGCATGCGCGAGGTCGGCCGCGATTTTTGGGCCTGGCTCGCCGAGGGCGCTCACGTCTATGTCTGCGGCGCCATCACCATGGGCAAGGACGTCGAGCGCGCCATGGTCGACGTGATCGCGGCCCATGGCGCGCGCAGCATCGATCAGGCGGTCGCGTTCCTCGCCGAGCTGAAGAAAAACCACCGCTATCATACCGACGTGTATTGAGCGTAGGGCGCGCCCCTCACTCCATCTTCGCCCCGGACGCCTTGATGATCGCGGCCCATTTCGGAATTTCCGATCCGATATAGGCGGTGAATTCATCCGGCGTGCCGCCCACGGTATCGATGCCGAGCGCGGCGAGTTTTTGCTGCACACCGGGGTCTTTCAGCGTCTCGACGATCGCGCGGTGCAGCGTCTCGACGATGTTGTGAGGCGTGCCGGCCGGCGCGACCAGGCCGTGCCACGTCGTCGCTTCGAAACCCGGAAGGCCGGCCTCGTCCATGGTCGGAACGTCAGGCAGGACGGCGGTGCGCTTGAGCGTGGTCACGGCGAGCGCGCGCACCTGACCGTTGCCGAGAAATCCCATGACCCCGGATGTGGTGGCGAACATCATCTGGTCGGAGCCGGCGATGACGTCCTGCAGCGCCGGCGCCGAGCCTTTGTAGGGCACATGCACGATGTCGATATGGGCCTCGGCTTTGAACAATTCGCCGGCCAGATGCGCCGCCAGGCCGTAGCCCGAGGACGCGAAGTTGAGCTTGCCCGGATTGGCCTTGGCGAGCGCGATGAGCTCGGCGAGCGAATGCGCCGGCACATCGAGATTCACCACCAGAACATTGGCCTGGGTGCCGATGAGGCTGATCGGAGCAAAATCCTTCACCGGATCGAAGCCGATCTTGCTGTAGAGGCTGGCATTGGTGGCGAGGATCGCGTTGTTGCCCAGCAGCAGCGTGTAGCCGTCGGCCGCCGCATGCGCCACGACCTCGCCCGCGACATTGCCGCCCGCGCCCGGACGATTGTCGACGACGAAAGGCTTGCCGAGCACGCTGCCGAGCTTGTCGGCCATGATGCGCGCCAGAATGTCGCTGGCGCCGCCGGGCGGGAAACCGACCACGATGGTGACCGGCCGTTCCGGATAGTCGGCGGCGCCGGCAATGGCCGTCGCGCACAACAGCGCGAGCGTTGCGGCCGCGGCGCAGATCAGTCGCTTGAGCATTCCTGTTCTCCCGTGGCGCGACATTAAGGCCACGGCAAACCCAGGCAAGCGCCGACGCCTCGCAGCCCTCATGCAGCTTTGGCCGATGACACGCGCGCCAAGCTCGCGCTACAACCCGTATCCGATCCGGGGAGAGTGGCCGATGCGCACCGGCGCCGAATACTTACGTTCGCTCAACGACGGCCGGCGTGTTTTCGTCGACGGCGAGAGCGTCAAGGACGTCACCGC
The DNA here is from genome assembly GCA_963821175.1 of uncultured Alphaproteobacteria bacterium. Classification (GTDB taxonomy): domain Bacteria; phylum Pseudomonadota; class Alphaproteobacteria; order Rhizobiales; family Xanthobacteraceae; genus BOG-931. The sequence continues at coordinate 7,698 of CAWGCU010000003.1, read as the reverse complement.
GCATCCGGCCTTCCGCCAGGCCGCGCGATCGGTCGCCAACCTGTTCGACATCGCGGCCGATCCGGCGCAGCGCGAGCGCATGACGTTTGCGTCGCCGAAGACCGGCGCGCCGGTGTGGCGGGCCTGGCAAATCCCGCGCAGCCACGCCGATCTGCGCGCCCGGCGGCTGTTCTCGGAAACCTGGGCGGAAGCGACCTTCGGCCTGATGGGGCGATCGCCGGATCACGTCGCCGGCTTCTTCACCGGCTATGCGGCGACGCCGCAGGTGTTCGCCGCCGCGGGCCAAAAGTTCGCCGACAATCTGGTCGCGTTCTACGAGTTCATGCGCGACAACCACATCTACGCCAGCTACGCCATCGTGCCGCCGCAGATCGACCGCTCGAAGCCGGCGCACAAGCAGAGCGATCCGACGCTCTATGCCGGCGTCGTCAAGGAGCGCGACGACGGCATCGTGATCTCCGGCGCGCAGCAGGTCGCGACCGGCGGCGTGCTGTCGGACTGGATTCACTTGAGCTGCATCCACCCGCTGCAGCCCGGCGACGAGAACTACGCCAACTGCGTCGCGGTCCCGGTCAATGCGCCGGGGGTGACGCTGATCCCGCGGCGGCCGTTTGCGCTGCACGCCGACAATGCCTTCGACTATCCGTTGTCGAGCCGGTTCGACGAGTCCGACAGCTACGTCGTGTTCGACAACGTGTTCGTGCCGTGGGAGCACGTGTTCATCTACCGCAATCTGGAATTGACCCGCGACCAGTGGTTCAAGACGCCGTCGCATTCGCTGGGCAATCATCAGGCGCAGGTGCGCTACGTCACAAAACTGCGCTTCATGATGGGGCTCGCGCAACGCACCATCGAGATGATCGGCAGCTCAGGCCTGCCGCCGGTGCAGATCGCCATGGGCGAGCTCGCGGCGCTGGTGTCGATCTACGAGGGCATGCTGCTGGCCCACGAGGTCGCGGCGCCGATCCGCGACGGCGTGCTGTGGCCGTCGGTGATCACGCTTTATGCGGCGATGGCGATGCAGTCGGAGTTCAACGGCCGCATGCTCGAGACGATCCGGGAGCTGGTGAGCTCGTCGGTGATCTCGCAGCCGTCTTCGCTGGCCGATTTCGACAATCCGGACGTCGCCCCATTGATCGAGCGCTATATGCGCTCGGGCACCATGGACGCGCGATCGCGGACCGCGCTGGTGCGGCTGTTGTGGGACTTCCTCGGCACCGAGTTCGGCAGCCGCCATCAGCAATACGAAAAATTCTACGGCGGCTCGCCGTCGATCGTGAAGCAGAACGTCTATCGCAATTTCGATTTCAAGCGGGCGACCGCGCTGGTCGATCGCGCGCTCAATCTGCCGCCGCTGGAATAACGAGTTACGCCTCGGCGTCGGCAAGCTGCGGCACGGAAGCCGGGGACTTTTCCGCCGCCTTCGGCTCCAGCGCCGCCGCCACCGCTTCCTCGACCCTTTCGAGCCAGACGAACTCCATCTCCCGGCGCGCGATTTCGGGGATATCGTCGTAGTCGCGGCGGTTGCGTGCCGGCAGCATGACGCGCTTGATGCCGGCGGAGTGCGCGGCGACGACCTTCTCCTTGATGCCGCCGACCGGCAGCACCAGACCGCGCAGGCTGATTTCGCCCGTCATCGCCGTGTCGCTGCGGATGGTGCGCTCGGTCATCAACGAGACCAGCGCCATGAACATGGCGACGCCGGCGCTCGGCCCGTCCTTCGGGATCGCGCCCGCGGGCACGTGGACGTGGATGTCGCTCTTCTCGAAGCGGCTTGGATCGATGCCGAGCGCGACGGCGCGGTTCTTGACGATGGAGAGCGCGGCTTGCGCGCTTTCCTTCATCACGTCGCCGAGCTGGCCGGTGAGGATCAGCCGGCCGGAGCCGGGAATGCGGGTGGCTTCGATGAACAGGATATCGCCGCCGACCGGCGTCCAGGCGAGGCCGGTGGCCACGCCGGGCACGCTGGTCCGCATCGCCACTTCGTTTTCGAACCGCGGCGCGCCGAGAATCGCCAAAAGGTCCTCGCGCGCAATCCGGATCGGACCGCTCTGCCCTTCCGCAATCCGCACCGCGGCGTGACGCAAGACCTGGCCGATCTGGCGCTCCAGGCCGCGCACGCCGGCTTCGCGGGTGTAGCCCTGGATGATGTCGCGCAGCACGTCGTCGCCGATCTCGACCTGGCCCGGCTTGAGCCCGTTCGCCTCGAGCTGGCGGCGCACCAGATAGCGATGGGCGATCTCGAGCTTCTCGTCGGCGGTGTAGCCGGAGAGGCTGATGATCTCCATGCGGTCGCGCAGCGGACCGGGCACCGTGTCGAGCATGTTCGCCGTGGTGATGAAGACCACGCGGCTCAAGTCGAACGGCACGCCGAGATAATTGTCGCGGAACGTGTTGTTCTGCTCCGGATCGAGCACTTCGAGCAGCGCCGCGCCGGGATCGCCGTGAATGCCGGCGCCGAGCTTGTCGATCTCGTCGAGCATCATGACGCAGTTGCGCGTGCCTGCCTTGCGGATGGCCTGGATGATGTTGCCGGGCAGCGCGCCGATATAGGTGCGGCGATGGCCGCGGATCTCCGCCTCGTCGTGCACGCCGCCGAGGCTGACGCGCACGAACTTGCGGTCCATGGCGCGCGCGATCGATTGGCCGAGCGAGGTCTTGCCGACGCCGGGCGGGCCGACGAAGCACAGGATCGGCGCCTTGCCCTGCGGGGCGAGCTTGCGCACGGCGAGATATTCGATGATGCGGCGCTTGATCTTGTCGAGGCCGTAGTGGTCCTCGTCGAGGATTTTTCGCGCTTCCCCGATGTCGATCGGCTTTTCCTCGGGCAGCGCCCACGGCAGTTCGATCAGCCAATCGAGATAGGTGCGCACCATGCCGTATTCGCCGGCCGCTTCGGGCATGCGTTGCAGCCGGCGCAATTCCTTGCGCGCCTGGTCCTCGATCTCTTTCGGCATGCCGGCCTTGGCGATGGCGGCGTCGAGCTCGGCCATTTCCGCGGCCTTGCCCTCCTCGCCTTCGCCGAGCTGGCGCTGGATCGCCGCCATCTGCTCGCGCAGCAGCGCCTCGCGCTGCCGCTCGTCGAGCGCGACCTTGGTCTGCCGGCCGATCTCCTGCGACAGCCGCAACACCTCGATGCGGTGGGCGAGCAGCCGCGACACCTTCTCCATGCGCACGGCGATGTCGACGGTCTCCAGGATCTCCTGCTTTTCCTCCGGCTTCACGTCCATATAGGCGATCGCCAGGTCGGCCAGCGCCGGCGGCGCCTCGATCGACTGCACGGCGGCCAGCAGGTCCGCCGGCACCTGGGGCAGCAATTCGATGGCCTCGATCGTCTTCGCCTTCAGATCGACGAAGCGCGCTTCGATCTCCGGCGTGCGCAGGCCGGGCTCCGGAATCTGCACGACGCGCGCCACCAGGAACGGCCAGCCGGAAAGATATTCGCCGATCTGGAAGCGCTGCTCGCCCTGGCAGACGAGGTGGTTGGTGCCGTCGGGCGCGGTGATGTAACGCACGATATTGGCGATCGTGCCCATGCGATGCATGTCGATCGCGGTCGGATCGTCGACGTCGGCTGAGCGCTGCAACAGGATGCCGACCTGGCGTTGCTCGCGCACCGCCTGCTGCGCCGCCGCGATCGACTTCGGTCGGCCCAAAGTGATCGGCAGCACCAGGCCGGGAAACAGCACGGTGTTGCGCACCGGCACGATGATCAACGCGTCGGCCGGCAATGGCGGCAAGGCGCCGCCGCCCGTTCCGTCTTTTGCAAGCACTTCAGCCACGAGCAGTCCCCACTTTCTGCAATGTAATCACCAAACAACCGGCGGCGGCGGCGCGGCGCACCGCGCCGTAGCGGCCGGGCGGTAGCCGCAGCCGCCGATAGAACCGTCCTTGCGGCAATTCGAGCCGATGGATGATGGCCGTGCGCAGTTCCACCGGCAGGACGCGCGTTCCCGTGACCACGAGATCGCCGTCTTCGATCACGGCTTGCGCGTTGTCGGCGTCGACGCCGGGCAACGCCACCAGCGCCAAGACCTCGAATTCGGTTTCCAAAATGTCGACCGGCGGCTCCCAGGCCGGCAGGCGCGCCTGCGTGCCCGCGGGCCGAAACAGCTCCCGGTGCATGCGCTCGGCCCGCGCCAGCATCTCGCAGGCTTCCGACCACATCCAGTCGCGGGCCACGTCGCGGGCCATGGCTCATTCCCTCCAGCTTTGGAGGGGATATGTGTGGATCGGGAACCTGGAATTCAACGCCGGCCGTTATCGCCGGCCAGCCGGCCCTTAAACGCGGCTGGAGCGCACGCCGTCGGCAAGCTCGCGAACAAGGTCCGTGACCGCCGGCACCGTTGCGGCCGTCGACTTGTCGCCGGGTCCAAGGCTCTTGCGCACTGCATCGACCAGCGCCGAGCCGACCACGACGCCGTCGGCGTTTTCCGCGATGGCGCGGGCCTGTTCCGCCGTGCGCACGCCAAAGCCGACGCAGACCGGAAGTTTTGTATGTCGCTTGATGCGCGCAATCGCTAAGGAAACCGCAGCCGGGTCCGGCGCGGCCGAGCCAGTAATGCCGGCGATCGAGACGTAGTAGACGAAGCCCGACGTATTGGTGAGCACGGTCGGCAGCCGCTTGTCGTCGGTGGTCGGCGTGGCGAGGCGGATGAAGTTGAGACCAGCCTTGAGCGCCGGCAGGCAAAGCTCGGCGTCCTCCTCGGGCGGCAGGTCGACGACGATCAGCCCATCGACGCCGGCGGCCTTGGCATCGGCGAGAAATTTTTCGACGCCGTAGACGTAGATCGGATTGTAATAGCCCATCAGCACGATCGGCGTCGCATCGTCGCCGGCGCGGAAGTCGCGCACGATGGCCAGCGTCTTCTTCATGTTCGCTCCGGCATGAAGCGCGCGTAGGCCCGCGGCCTGGACCGCCGGACCATCGGCCATCGGATCGGTGAACGGCATGCCGAGCTCGATCACGTCGGCGCCGGCCTTGGGCAGTGCCTTGATGATGGCGAGCGACGTGGCTTCGTCAGGATCGCCCGCCATGGTGAAGGTGACGAGCGCAGCGCGGCCTTCCTTACGCAGCGCGGCGAAGCGCCGATCCATCCGTTCGGTCATCGCGCTTTGCTTCCCAGGTGCCGCGCCACCGAATTCGAGGTCCTTGTCGCCGCGGCCGGAGAGATTGACCACCATGAGGTGATCCTTCGGCTTTTGCGGCGCCAGATCGAACACTTTCGCGATGGCGTGCGCCGGCTTCGAGCGCCGGGATGATGCCTTCTAGTTTGGAGAGAAGCTGGAACGCGTTGAGCGCTTCGTCGTCGGTCGCCGACAGAAACGTGACGCGGCCGGCGTCGGCGAGCCAGGCGTGCTCCGGCCCGATGCCGGGATAATCGAGGCCGGCCGAGATCGAATGCGCTTCGTTGATCTGGCCGTCTTCGTTCATCAGCAAATAAGTGCGATTGCCGTGCAGCACGCCGGGCCGGCCGCCGGCGATGGAAGCGGCGTGCATGCCGGTATCGAGGCCGTGGCCGGCCGCCTCGACGCCGAAAATTTCGATCCCGACGTCGTCGAGGAACGGATGGAACAGGCCCATGGCGTTGGAGCCGCCACCGATGCAGGCGATCAGCGAATTCGGCAGCCGGCCTCGGCCTCTTGCATCTGCTCGCGCGTCTCGCGGCCGATGATCGATTGGAAGTCGCGCACCATCATCGGATAGGGATGCGGTCCCGCGATGGTACCGATGCAGTAGAACGTCGCGCCGACATTGGAGACCCAGTCGCGCAGCGCCTCGTTCATCGCGTCCTTGAGCGTCTTGGCGCCGGACTCCACGGGCACCACCTTGGCGCCGAGCATGTGCATGCGGAACACGTTCGCCTTCTGCCGCTCGACGTCGACGGAACCCATATAGACGATGCATTCCAGCCCGAAGCGCGCGCACAGCGTTGCCGTTGCCACGCCGTGCATGCCGGCGCCGGTCTCGGCGATGATGCGTTTCTTGCCCATGCGCCGCGCCAAGAAGAATCTGGCCGAGCACGTTGTTCACCTTGTGCGCGCCGGTGTGATTGAGCTCCTCGCGCTTGAGATAGATTTTTGCGCCGCCGCAATGCTCGGTGAGCCGCTCGGCGAAATAGAGCGGCGATGGCCGGCCGACGTAGTGCGTGAGATAGCCGTCCATTTCTTTCTGGAAAGCCGGATCGGCCTTGGCCTGGGCGTACGCCTGTTCCAGCTCAAGAATGAGAGGCATCAGCGTCTCGGCGACGAAGCGGCCGCCATAGATGCCGAAATGCCCGTGCTCGTCGGGCCCGCTGCGGAAGGAGTTCGGTCGCTGAACGGTCATGCGGGACTCGTGACAGCCGCGGCGGCGATGCGAGCCGCGCGCACAAAGGCGCGAATCTTGTCGGGATCTTTTTCACCCGGCGCACGCTCGACGCCCGAGGAGACGTCGACACCGGGCGCGCGCGTAACGCGCAATGCCTCGCCGACGTTGGCGGCATCGAGGCCGCCCGACAGCATGAACCGCACGCCAGGATCGAGGTTTTCCAGGAGATGCCAGTCGAACGGCTTGCCGAGCCCGCCCGGCCGCGTCGCCTCGCGCGGCGCACGCGCATCGAACAGCAGGCGATCAGCAATGCCGGCATAACGGGCGATGGCGTCGAGATCGCTTTTCGCTGAGATCGGCAAAGCCTTCATGACCGGCAGGCCAAACATGCGCCGAACGGCCTCGACCCGAACCGGGGATTCGGCACCGTGCAATTGCAGCATGTCCGGCTGCAAAGCCTCGACCACCGCGTCGAGCAACGCATCGTCGGCATCGACGCGCGCGACCTTTTGCGCGCGCTCCAGCACCCGCGAGGCCAGCGCGTGCGCCCGCTCGAACGTCAGGTGCCGGGGCGACGGCGGAAAGAATACGAAGCCCACCATGTCGGCACCCGCTTCGAGCGCGACATCGAGGGCCTCGGGCGTCGAGAAGCCACAAATTTTGACGATGACTGACATGCCTGCCTGAGGTCGCCTATCCTTGATTGGCGACCTTCTACATCCCTGCGCGGATTTGTCTTGCTCGGGCCGACTGCGTCCTTACTGGACTGGCAGCCGCAGCTGAACCCGTTTCGGCGGGTTGCCAGCCTCGCGGCGTGCTCGCGACGTTCCCCGAACTATGCCTGAGCGCGACTTCGCCGCGCAACATCCGCCTCGCGTTCCAGCCGCCGCGCGACACGCCGCCACTGGGCTTGCCGCAACCACGCCGCCACGCCGCCGATCACCACGCCGGCGATCAGCAGCAAGAGGATCAGCGCGAACAGCGGCAAGGTCACTGACGACGCCGGATGCTCCGAGCTGAACGGGTCGAGCGACACCGTCACGATCTGACGGTTGGCCACCGCAAACGCAATGATGACGATGGCGAGCGGTATGAGGATGACGGCCGCAACGAACTTGCGGAGCACGCTGCCGGCCGATCGCGGTTCGCGGGTCAACCTGGGCTCGAGCGATTGAGCCGTTCGCGCATTGCGGTTAGAACGGCACGCATTTCTGGTCGACGGCGACGCGCCGGTGCGCGGATTGCGGCCGGTGCGCGCCGGGCGCTACTTCACCGAGAACGCACCGAAGCCGCGCAAACCTGCCCTATCGCCGCGCGCCATCGCGGCGATGATCTCGTTGAGAATGGCGTTGACGATGTTCTCGACGTCGCGCTGATAGAGATGCGGG
>CAWGCU010000002.1:0-74919 GCA_963821175.1 uncultured Alphaproteobacteria bacterium | reverse complement strand
GTTGTAGCCGAACGACACGCCGCGCTCGGTGACCAGCACATTAGGATTCCCAGCGCCGGTGATTTTTTGCACCACGTTGGCCATGTCCCACGGCGCCAAAAACTGCCCTTTCTTGACGTTAACGGCGCGACCGGTTTTCGCCGCCGCCACCAGCAGATCGGTTTGCCGGCAGAGAAACGCCGGGATTTGCAAAATATCGACTGCCTCGGCGACCGCCGCGCATTGCTCCGGCTCGTGCACGTCGGTGAGCACGGGCACGCCGAGTTTTTCGCGCAGCTCGGCAAAGATCGACAGCGCCTTGTCGAGGCCGAGCCCGCGCGCGCCCGCAGCGCTGGTGCGGTTGGCCTTGTCGAACGAGGTTTTGTAGACAAAGCCGATACCGAGCCGCGCCGCGATGTCCTTGAGCGCAGCCGCCATGTCGAAGGCATGCGCCCGGCTTTCCAGCGCGCACGGCCCCGCGATCAGGGCGAGCGGCAGGTTATTGCCGAACCGCGCCTTGCCGATTGTGACGATGGGATTGGGTTTTGCCGTCATCAGGCTCCTCGCCGGGCGAACCCTAATGGAGCCCCGCGGAAAGGCAATCGTCCGCCAGGGCGGCAAAAAAGCCAGCATCGCGCCTATGCGTTGCGCACGGCGCGATGCAGCGATCAGATAGCGACAGGGCCGGCTATGGGGCGCCCGTATTGCCAATCTCAGAAGTGGTAGTTCACCCCGGCCTTCACCGTATGCATGCGATCGACCAGGTCCCAATTGTTGAAGTTACTGGTACCGATCCCCGTGTTGGTGACCGGGAAATTGTACCGCTTGGTGCCGAAGTCCAGGTAGTCGTATTCGAGTTTTGCCGACCAATGCATGGCGAAGGCGTATTCGAGGCCCATGCCAAGCGTCCAGCCGGTGCGATCGTTGCTGATGCTCGTGGAAAAGCCGGTTGGGAGCGGCGGCAAGGCGACGTTGGAGATGGTCGAGCTTTCGTGCATCCAGGCGCCGCCACCTTTGACGTAGACCAGCGTGCGGTCCAAATCGGCGCCGAGACGGCCGGTGACGGTCGCGAGACCAGTCGTCTTCGCCGCGCAATTGAGAAAGAAGGTGGTGGTGTTGCAGATGCTCTTGCCCTGCAGATTGGCCCAGCTGCCGTCGGCTTCGACGCCGAGCACCGCCCAGCCGGTTTGCCAATTGGCGCCGACCTGACCGCCGGCGAGCGGACCATTGACCGCAGCGGAGCTGTTCCACAAAAACGGCGCCGCCGGCGTCAGGTCATTGAAGTCGAATTCCCTGTTCCCCCATCCGCCGCCCACATGAGCGCCGATATAAAAACCGGTCCAACTGAACGGCACGGGCGCCGGCGGCGGCGCTTTATAGAGCGGCATGTCGGCGGCTTGCGCCGACAGCGAAGCGGCCAACATCGGCAGAGCCGCCAATGCGCCGACGATCAAACGGTGGTTCATGTCATGCCCCCTTTTCGCCCAAAGGCTATTTTTGATCGCGCGGACGCCCGCAACGGGACCACGGTCGCGACCAATGGATGAACGCTGTGTGTGCTTACCGACGCGCACTGACTGCCGCTGACTGACGCAACGGCAACGCGCTTGCCGAGGTCGACGCCTCGGGCCGCGACTCGAATCAACGAGTCGCAGCCAAGATAGAGCGGCGGGGCCGCCGATCAATTAACGAGAGCGCCCGAAGCCGCGCCGAACGCTAATTTTCGGGCGAGTGTTGCAGACTAATCACATGCGACAAATCGACTCGTTCCGGCGTGGGACACTCATTTCACCGCGGAAAACGCCGTCGGCCGCAGGAACGAGCTCTTGATATTTGCGATAATCGGACCGCTCGTTTCACTCTCGTCGCGCGCCTTGTGCCAGGCCGGATCGGCCTGGAACGTATTCCATTTCTTTTCACGGTCGGCGAGCGATTCCCAAGCGAGCAGGTAATGCAGGTCCTGGCTGCCGTCGCCCACCAGCACGGTCCAAAAACCGGCCTGCTTGATGCCGTGCTTGTCCCAGATTTTCAGGGTCTGCTCCTCGAATCGCTTGAGCAGCGCCGGCAACCGGCCGGGTATGCAGGTATAGATGCGTTGTTCGTAGATCATTGGGTCCTCGGCATGGGGAGCGATGAAGGCCGCTGACGTTAAAGCGCCAACGCGAAAACGCAACCGCCGCGCCGTGCGTATCAGGCGGCCTGCGGCACAACCACTTATGATTTTGTCTTAATTGAGCATCAAATTATAGTTGTAAATCCTTCCAATTCCGGACTTAATAGGTTTGCCGGGCGCTTCGCGAAAGAAACCGGAAACGACATCAATCGAAGCAAGCCCCGATCGGTCAAAGAGCGCAGAGGAATTGTACCTCACCAAGGGAGGATGCCATGCGAAGCGGGGAATTTCGGTCGCCGACGCTCAAAATGCTGGCGACGGTTTTCGGTTGCATCGTGCTCGTATCGGGCGCGGGCGAGGCACGCAGTCAAGCAGCTCAGTACGCGGCGAAATATGTGTGCGGCCCCGTCTCCAGCAACGCCGGCACGGCCGGCGCCGGCATTGTCGCTCCGGGCGCTTACTACACATCCATCAACGTGCACAATCCCAACAAAGACGCGGTCGAAATCCTGAAGTTTTTCGATGTTGCGCTTCCCAGTGAGCAACAGGGCGGCAGAATTGTCGGGCCGGTGAAAGCCAGCCTCAAGCCGCAAGAAGCTTTCGAGATCGAGTGCATCGACATCATCAGGCATCTCGACCAAAATCCAAAACTATTCTGGAAGGGATTCGTCACGCTGCAAAGCTCCGGCCCGCTCGATGTCGTCGCCGTCTACACGGCAGCAGCGTCAGCATCAGGACCGGTCGTCGCCTTCCATACCGAACGCGTACCGAAGGAATAATGGCGCCGCGTCGTCGGACGTCCCGCCGACGCCGCCTTACACCAGCCGGCTCTGCTCCACCGCCGCCCCGATGAAGGACGAGAACAGCGGGTGCGGCGCGAACGGGCGCGATTTCAGCTCGGGGTGAAATTGCACGCCGATGAACCAGGGATGGTCGTCGTATTCGATGATTTCCGGTAGCAGGCCGTCCGGCGACATGCCGGAAAAGCGCATGCCGTGTTGCGCCAGGCGGTCCTTGTAGGCGGTATTGACCTCGTAGCGGTGGCGGTGGCGCTCGGAGATTTCGGCCGAGTGATAGATGTCGGCGACGCGGGAGCCGCGCGCCAGCATGGCCGGATAGGCGCCGAGCCGCATGGTGCCGCCGAGGTCGGCGGCTATGCCGCGCTTCTGCAACTCGTTGCCCTTCATCCATTCGGTCATCAGGCCTACCACCGGCTCAGGCGTCTGCACGAACTCGGTCGAGTTGGCCTGCTCGATGCCGCAGAGATTGCGCGCCGCCTCGATGACCGCCATCTGCATGCCGAAGCAGATGCCGAAATACGGCACCTTGCGTTCGCGGGCGAACTGCGCGGCGAGGATTTTTCCCTCGGCGCCGCGCTGGCCGAAGCCACCCGGCACCAGAATGCCGTCGACGTGCTCGAGGAACGGCGCCGGATCCTCGTTCTCAAACACCTCGCTCTCGATCCAGTCGAGCTTGACCTTGACCTTGTTGGCGACGCCACCGTGGGACAGCGCCTCGATCAACGATTTATAGGCGTCCTTCATGCCGGTATATTTGCCGACGATGGCGATGGTGACGTCGCCTTCCGGATTACGGATGCGCTCGTTGATCAGGTGCCAAGTGGCGAGATCGGGCGACGGCGGATTGTCGATACCGAAGGCGGCCAGCACTTCGTCGTCGAGGCCGCCGGCGTGATAGGCCTCCGGCACGGCATAAATATTATCGACGTCGCGCGCCTCGATCACGGCGCTTTCGCGCACATTACAGAACAGCGCGAGCTTTTTCCGCTCGCTCAGCGGAATCTCGCGATCGGTGCGGCAGAGCAGAATATCGGGTTGGATGCCGATGGCACGCAATTCGCGCACCGAGTGCTGGGTCGGCTTGGTCTTGAGCTCCCCCGCGCTCGGGATGAACGGCATCAAGGTCAGGTGGATGTAGATGGCGTGCCCCCGCGGCAGATCGTTGCCCATCTGCCGGATGGCCTCGAAATACGGCAGCCCCTCGATATCGCCGACGGTGCCGCCGATCTCGCACAGCACGAAGTCGAAATCCTCGTTACCGTCGCGAATAAAATCCTTGATCGCGTTGGTGACGTGGGGAATGACCTGGATGGTGGCGCCGAGATAGTCGCCACGGCGCTCCTTGGTCAGGATGTCCTGGTAGATGCGGCCGGTGGTGATGTTGTCGCTGCGGGTGGCGGGCCGCCCGGTGAAGCGCTCGTAATGGCCAAGGTCGAGATCGGTCTCGGCGCCGTCGTCGGTGACGAAAACCTCGCCGTGCTGGTACGGCGACATGGTGCCCGGATCGACGTTGAGATAGGGGTCGAGCTTGCGCAGGCGGACCTTGTAGCCGCGTGCCTGCAACAGCGCGCCGAGCGCTGCGGAAGCCAGACCCTTGCCAAGTGAGGAAACCACGCCGCCGGTGATGAAAATGTACCGCGCCATGGGACCTAACCTTTAGCCCTCCAAATACGATTCGACGAGTGATTTTCCGGAATATCTGCTGCGCATCGCAAACCGGTCCGAACCGACGCCCAAAACCACTTGACCCGTAAGGACTTCAACCGAAATCCTCAGGCGATGTCGAAAGTGACCGCACGGCACGTCTATTGCCGCCTTAAATGGGTAGCGAAGCCGCTTATTGCGACTGCGGCACCTGCGGTCCGCTCGGCGCCGGGGCCGGCGCCGGCGCGGTGTTTCCGCCCGCGCCTTTCTTGAGCAGCTCGAGAACGCCGCCACCGCCACTGATGGGTGGCGCTGCCGGCGGGGCGCCCGGGGTTTCCTGGGCCGGCTCGCCGCCGGTGCGGATGATCGAACTCGGCTTGCGGTCAAAACCCGCAATCCACGACAGCAACAGGCTGGTGACGAAGAAGCCGGCGGCCAGAAACGCTGTCGTGCGGGTGAGCACGTTGGCGGTGCCGCGGCCGGTCATGAAGCCCGAGGTCGAGCTGACCAGTCCGCCACCTTCGGACTTTTGCAACAGCACGACGCCGATCAGGCCGAGGACCAGCATGAGGTGGATGACGATAATAACGCTCAGCATCGATGATTTCCGTCCGCCGCCTGCGTTCATATAGGCAGCCGCGGCGGTCTCTACATGATCCGGCACGGCTTTTCTATGGCCGAAATGGCCCCGACCGGTCGGGTGACCGACACGGGCCCAAAAGCCCAATCGGCGAAGTCCCACAGGCACATGCGCCGCCGCTCCACCCCCGCTATATAGTCCCTTGGGGACTAACCGCTTGGCCTGGTCCGGGAGGGAGAGAGGGAGCGTGCCGGAGGCCGATCTCAAATACCGGGCGTTCCTATCCTACAGCCATGCCGACACCGGCATGGCGATGCGCGTGCACCGCCGCCTCGAAGGCTTTCACATCGACAAGGAGCTCGTCGGCCGCGTCACAGCGACGGGACCAATCCCGAAGTCGCTGCGGCCGATCTTTCGCGACCGCAACGATTTCGACGCGGGCTCCTCGCTGGGGGCGAAGACCGGCACCGCGGTTGATGATTCTGCGGCGTTGATACTACTCGCATCGCCGCATTCAGCGCGTAGCAAATATGCCAACGAGGAGGTGCGGCTGTTCAAGGCGCGCCATCCGGGCCGGCCGTTGATCCCGCTGATCGTCGACGGCAAACCGGGCGATGCGGAAGAGGAGTGCTTTCCGCCGGCCTTGCGGTTTGCCGTTACGCCGGACGGCGTCATCACTGATACCCCCACCGACGTGCTGGCAGCCGATCTTCGCGAGACAGGCGATGGATTCGAACTCGCGCTTGCCAAGGTCGTTGCACGGCTGATCGGACTTGCGCCCGACGACGTCTATCGTCGCGCGGAGCGCGAGCGGCGCCGACAAAACCGGCTGCGCATGGCGGTCGCCGCGGTGATCGCAATGCTGGCCGTGGTCGGCGGCGGACTGTTCTGGCAGTCCTATCAGCAGAAACAGACGCTCACGGAAATCTCTGCTCTGGTCGACAAATATAGTCTCGTCACGCCGGCAGAGGCCGCCGTTCCCGGCGCCAAGCAAAGCCTGACGCAGGCGATCACCGCGATCGCCCAAGGTGCTGCAACCGACCCCCGCTATGCCCGGGCGCTCGCGCTTCTCAAAGCTGGCAAGCCGGACGAAGCGGAGCCGCTGCTGAAGGCGGTCGCCGAGGACAAGGAGAAGCGTGCCGACAAAGACGCAAAAGATGCGGCGGCGGCATACCGGAATCTGGCCTCAATCGCTGCCGTGTCCGACCCTGGGCGAGCGCGAGACTACTACGCGCGGGCGGCGCGGCTGGACCCCACTAACATTGAGGGCATGTTTCATAACGGCTGGTTTCAGGAGGAAGCCGGCCAACTCGACTTGGCGCAGGCTGCTTACGCTCGCGTTATTGCGGCGGCCAAGCCAAGCGTCGACGACGATGTCCTTGTCTGGGCAAAATTCGGCATGGGCGATATTGAGCAGCAGCGCGGCAATCTTGACGCAGCGCTCGCGACCTATCATGAGGCAGAGATCATCGCCGAGCGCCTGGTGCAATCTGATCCCGGCAATGCCGTCTGGCAGCGCGATCTGTCGGCAGCTTACTCAATGGTCGGCGACGTGCAGGTGAAGCAAGGCGATCTCCCGGCGGCCCTGATTTCCTATCATGCGGGCCTGGCTATCATGGACCGACTAGCGAGGTCCGACCCTGACAATGCCGAGCGGCAATTTAACCTTGGGATCGCCAATGAGAGGGTCGGCAATGTCCAAATGGCGCAAGGCAGCCTCGTTGCAGCACTGAAGTCTTACGAGGCAAAGCAAGAAATAATTTCTCGCCTGGCGAAGTCCGATCCCGGCAATGCCGTCTGGCAGCGCGATCTGTCGGTCTCGTACAACAAGGTCGGCGAGGTGCATGTGGCGCAGGGCAACCTGCCGGCCGCGCTGGCCTCCTATCAATCGAGCCTCTCCATCAGGGAGCGCCTGGCGAAGTCCGATCCCGGCAATGCCGGCTGGCAAAGCGATCTGGCGGAGTCGCAGAGGCATATCGGCGACGTACAGGTGGTGCAAGGCAACCTGCCGGCCGCGCTGGCCTCCTATCAATCGAGCCTCTCCATCAGGGAGCGCCTGGCGAAGTCCGATCCCGGCAATGCCGGCTGGCAAAGCGATCTGGCGATAGCTTATGGAATGGTCGGCGACGTACAGGTGATGCAGGCCAAACTGCCCGAGGCGATGACCTCCTATCAGGCGGGCCTCACCATCTTCGAGCGCCTGGCGAAGTCCGATCCCGGCAATGCCGGTTGGCAGCGCGACCTGGCGGTGTCGTACGACAAAGTCGGCAAAGCACAGGGATGCAGGGCAATCTGCCCGAGGCACTGACTTCCTATCAGGCGGAGCTCGCCATCACCGACCGCCTGGCGAAGTCCGATCCCGGCAATGCCCACTGGCAGCGCGACCTGGCGGTGTCTTATGGAAGGGTCGGCGACGTACAGGTGGAGCAGGGCAAACTGCCCGAGGCGATGACCTCCTATCACGCGGGACTCACCATCTTCGAGCGCCTGGCGAAGTCCGATCCCACCAATGCCGGCTGGCAGAGCGATCTGTCGGCTTCGTACGAGAGGGTCGGCAACGTACAAGTGGCGCAGGGCGACCTGGCGGCAGCGATGGCCTCCCGTCAGGCCGATCTCGCCATCGCCGACCGCCTGGCGAAGTCCGATCCGGGCAATGCCCGCTGGCAGCGCGATCTGGCGGTGTCGCAGAGGCATATCGGCGACGTACAGGTGGCGCAGGGCGATCTGGCGGCAGCGCTGACCTCCTATCAGTCGAGCCTCACCATCTTCGAGCGCCTGGCGAAATCCGATCCTAGCAATGCCGGTTGGCAGAGCGATCTGTCGGCTTCGTACAGCAAAGTCGGCGACGTACAAGTGGCGCAGGGCGACCTAGCGGCAGCGACGGTCTCCTATCAGGCGGGACTCACCATCAGGAACCGCTTGGCGAAGTCCGATCCCGGCAATGCCGGCTGGCAGAGCGATCTGTCGGCTTCGTACGAGAGGGTCGGCGACGTACAAGTGGCGCAGGGCGATCTGGCGGCAGCGAAGGCGTCGTATCAGGCGAGCCTCACCATCATGGAGCACTTGGCGAAGTCCGATCGCGGCAATGCCGGCTGGCAGCGCGAGCTGGCGGTGTCGTACGGGAAAGTCGGCGACGTGCACGTGGCGCAGGGCAACCCGGCATTTGCGATGGGCTTCTATCAGGCCGATCTCGCCATCACCGAGCGCCTGGCGAAGTCCGATCCCGGCAATGCTGGCTGGCAGCGCGATCTGTCGGTGTCGTACGACAGGGTCGGCAATGCGCAGATGGAGCTGAGCCTGCCGGCCGCGCTGACCTCCTATCAGGCGAGCCTCGCCATCAGGGAGCGCTTGGCGAAGTCCGATCCCAGCAATGCCGGCTGGCAGCGCGATCTGTCAATTTCGTACAACAAGGTCGGCAACGTACAAGTGGCGCAGGGCGACCTGGCAGCAGCGCTGGCCTCCCGTCAGGCCGATCTCGCCATCGCCGACCGCCTGGCGAAGTCCGATCCCAGCAATGCCGGCTGGCAGCGCGACCTGTCGGGGTCGTACGCAAAACTCGCCGGTGTCTATCTGAAGTCGAAGCAGGTGTCGCAAGCAAAGGAAGCCCTTGCGGCCGGTCGCACGATCCTTGTGCCATTGATCGCACGTTATCCGGAGTTTGCGCAATTGCAGCAGGACCTTGTCTGGTTCGACCAGCAAATCGCCGCGCTGGAGAAGTGAGCTTGCGGGTTGACCGCTATTTGTAATCCTTCAGAAAAGCAATGACGTCGTCGATATCCGCGTCGCTGCTCAAGCCGCCGAACGGCATGCGGTTGCCTTTCACCTTGGCCTGCGGGTCCTGGATGTAGGCCTTCAGGTTGGCGTCGTCCCAGGTGAGGTTGGCGTGCATCATGGCGTTGGAATAACGAAAATCCTGGAGTGCCGCGGATTTGCGGCCGTAGACGCCGCGCAGGCTCGGACCGATCGCGTCCGGCTTGTCGCTGTGGCAGGCGGCGCAGGTTAGAAACACCGCCTTGCCGTGGACGGCGTCGGCGGCCGCGGCCGGCGTTATGGCGACGGCCATGAGAACAGCGGCGGCCGCGGCGCCGATGAAGGCGCCCGTTTTCTTGCTTTGCATTATTCCCCCTTAGAATTTTTTTGTTTGAGCATGATCTTTTCCGAAAACCGGTTCCCACTTTTCGGGATCATGCTCTAAGCGTGAACCAGCGGTCCCGGATTCTTGAGGTAGCTCGTCGTGATCGCGCGCGCCGAAAAATAGGCCAGTGCGCCCACCGTGCCGGTCGGATTGTAGCCGTGCTGCTGCGGGAACACCGAGGCGCCCTGGATGAACAGGTTATGGGCGTCCCAGGCCTGCAGGTAGCGATTGACCACGCTCGATTTCGGGTCGGCGCCCATCATGGTGCCGCCGGTATTGTGGGTCGATTGATAGGGCACCACGGTGAAAGTCTTCGGCCGCGGATGCATCTCGTAGTGGGTCGGATTCATCGCCTTGATGACGCCCTCGAGCTTTTGCAGCAGATACGCCGACATTTTGAATTCGTTGTCGGGCGGATTGTAGGTGAGCCGAATGAGCGGCCGGCCGAGCGCGTCTTTGTAGGTCGGGTCGAGGTCCATGTAGTTGTCGCGGCTGGCATAGACCGAGCCCTGGGTGTTGAAGCGGGCGGCGTGGTAGTACCACTTCACGGTGGCGCGCTTCCATTCGGAGCCCCATTCCGGCGTGCCATGGGGAACCGTGCGGCCGGCGATCGGCGGCGCGCCCGCGGTGTTGCAATTGATATAGCCGCCGCCGAAGAAGCCTAAGCCGCCGTGATCGAACGTCTCGCCATTGAAATCGTCGATGACGGTGCCCATGCCGGCGGAACCCCAATACGGATTGAGCTCCTTGTCCTCGAAGAAGGCGTTAGCGC
Source organism: uncultured Alphaproteobacteria bacterium (assembly GCA_963821175.1). Lineage (GTDB taxonomy): Bacteria > Pseudomonadota > Alphaproteobacteria > Rhizobiales > Xanthobacteraceae > BOG-931. The sequence goes on along the minus strand of CAWGCU010000002.1, from coordinate 64,896 downwards.
CGGCTTCGAATTGATAGGCGTAGTTCTTGCCGACGACGCCTTTGCCGGTGGCGTGATCGTACGGCTCGCCGATGCCGGCGAGCAGCATGTGCTGCACGTTCGAGAAGACGTAAGACGTCAGCAACACGATGCCGGCGGGCTGCTCGTATTCCTCGCCGGTGCGCATGTCGGTGTAGGACACGCTGACGACTTTCTTTGAGGCCTTGTCGTAGTTGAGCTTGGTGACGAAGCAGCGGGTGCGGATCTCGAATTTCGGATCAAGCCGGAGCGCCGGCAGGATAGTGGAATTCGGCGATGCCTTGGCGTTGGTCTCGCAGGCGATGCGATTGCAGTAGCCGCAATATTCGCAAGCGCCCAGCGCCACGCCATCGGGATTGCTATAGGGCGCGCTCGCGATCGCAATCGGCGCCGGGAACGGATGATAGCCGAGGCTCTTTGACGCCTCGCTAAACATCAGGCCGGCATTGCTCGTTTTGATCGGCGCGTTCGGATAGTGATCGCTGCGCGGGCCTTCGAAGACATTGCCGCCCTCGATCTTCTGACCTTTCAGATTGCCGGCCTTGCCCGACACGCCGCAAATCTTGTCGAAGCGGTCGTAGTACGTCTCCAGCTCGTCGTAGCTGACCGGCCAGTCGGTGATGGTCATGTCGTCAGGGATGGCGGCCTTGCCATAGCGCTCGGTGAGCGCGCTGCGAATGCGGAAATCCGACGGCAGGAAGCGCCAGTGCAGGCCGCCCCAATGAACGCCGGAGCCGCCGACGCCCTCGCCCGGCAGGAACGCGCCGATGCGGCGGATCGGCAGCGCCTGCTCGTTGGCAAAATTGCGGAATGTCAGCGTGTCGAGCGAATTGTCCCACATCAATTCGAGACGTTGTGCGTAGCGCACCTCGTCGCGCACCGCCGGCAGGATGAAATCCTCACCGGGAATGCGGTCCTGGCCCTTTTCCAGGGCGACCACATTCAAGCCGGCTTTGGTCAGCTCGCGCGCCATGATGGCACCGGTCCAACCCAGCCCGATCGTGACCGCATCGACTTCTTTCAATCGCGTCACCATGTCCGCCTCCCCTACGAAAAGTCCGCAATGGACTGCGGCTCGGCGACGTAGCGCTTGTCGCGATATTCATCGATGACGTTGGCGTAGGTCGCCGGCAGGCCCGGGAATCCGAGCATCCGCCACGACGCCTTGTTGCGGTTGCCACCATAGATCGGATCGCCGAAAAACCCTTCCATGGTCAGCGTCAGCAGGCGGGCGAAGAAGGCGCGCGAATTGAAATTCTCGAACGCGGCCTTGCCCTCCTGCATCGCCGTGAGCGCCTCGATGCGTTTGTCTGGGTCGAGCCGGTCAAAATCGCGGCCGTAGGTCTTGCGCGACCAGGCGTTGGCGGCGGCGATGCCGGTGGTGATGAACTGGGCCGGCGTCAGCGCCAATTGGTAACCCTGCTCGGGCTTGCCTTTGAGATAGGGGCCGGAGCGATACATTTTGGCGCCGCCGCCCCAGGCGCTGGCGAGCTGGCGGTCGATATAAGTGGCGCAGCCGCAATCGCTGCCCGAGGGCGACAGCTCGTCGGCCGGGATCATGGTATCGACCGCGGCGACGACGAAAGCGTGCTCGGTCTCGTTGAGCAGGAGCAGCGGTTCCGCTTGCGGCTCCGCTTGTGGCGCCGCTTGTGGCGCCGCCGGCGCGCCTGCGAGGGCTGCAGGGGCTGCGGCGGGCGCTTGCGCCTCCGCAGGCGTGCCCTGGGTCAAGCCGGCCGCAACCGCAGTGCCGGCGAGGCCTGCGCCCACAAGAAATTTCCGGCGTGGAATTGTCTCGTCGGTCATCGCACCCTCCCCTGCCGGCACGCTGCCGCGCCGCTATCGATTGTTATTGGAATAATAATAGACCCTAATCGGCATCGACCGGAATGGCTATCGGAATGGTCCATGCGGGTTACTCGACTGTCGCGCCCGAGAACTTGACCACCTTGCCCCATTTCTCGGTGTCCTTGACGATGAGATCGCCGAAGTCGGCGGGCGTGCTTGAAAATGGCGCGCCGCCGAGGTCAGTGAGTTGCGTCTTCATCCCGGGCGTGGCGAGGGCCGCGTTGACCTCGTTGTTGAGTTTTTCGATGACGGCTGCGGGCGTGTTCTTCGGCGCGACGAGGCCGTACCACTGGCTCGCCTCGTAGCCCGGGACGAAATCACCCACGGTCGGCAGGTCTGGCAACGCGTCCGCGCGCGACGTCGTCGTCACCGCCAAGGCGCGGAGCTGGCCGGCCTTGATGTGCGCGATCGAGCCCGGCGTGGTGTCGAACATGACCTGCATCTGGCCGCCAAGCAGATCGACCAGCGCCGGTCCGGCGCCCTTATAGGGCACGTGCACCATATCGACGCCGGCCATCATCTTGAACAGTTCGCCGGCGACCTGCTGCACGCTGCCGTTGCCGGCCGAGGCCATGTTGATCTTGTGCGGGTTCGCCTTCGCATAGGCGATGAATTCGGGAACGGTTTTGGCCGGGACCGAAGGATGGACCTCCATAACCTGAGGCACACGCGCGATGGTCGCGACCGGCACAATATCGCGAATGAAGTTGAAATTGAGGTTTTGATAGAGCGTCGCGTTGATCGCGTTTGCCGCAGACGACAACAGCAGTGTGTAGCCGTCAGGGGTCGAGCGCACCACCAGCTCGGTGCCGACATTCGTGCCGGCGCCCGGCCGATCCTCGACAAAGAATTGCTGACCAAGCCGCTCCGTCAGCGCCTGCGCAATGACCCGCCCGGCGATGTCCATTCCGCCTCCGGCCGCAGTGCCGACGATGATGCGCACGGAACGCGATGGATAGGCCTGCGCGCTCGCGACTTGTGGCAAAGCCGGTAACGCCATGGCGCCGGCTGCCAGTCCGAGAAAGCTTCGGCGTTTCATCTGTCCCATGATCCCGTCACGCGAAAAACCGTTGCGAATAGGGTGTGTCGTCAAAGCCGCGTTGCATGACCCATTCGGCGATGTCTGAGCCGCGGGCGAACCACACATCCGAGCGGCCCGATATGTGCGCGAGAATCTTCTGCAGCATCGCCGCCATGAGCGGCCGGCCGCCCCAGTGCGAATGGATCGCCAGCGGCAGCATCGCCATCGGCTCGTGCTCGTAGAGATAATCGAAGGTCTCGCGATAGACGTCGTAGAAATCGAGCGGACTGCCGCGCAGCACGCGATTGTCGGCGAAATCGCTGACCGGCAGCGCGATCAGGCTGCCGCTCGGGGTGGCGATCTTGCGCGGCAGGCTGATGTCCTTTGCCTCGCCGTGCCAGACGAGTTTCTCCTGAACGAGAAAGTCGTAGGTCTTTTCGCTCCAGGCCAGAACCGGGCAGCACCAGCCTTTGGTCTTTTGGCCGGTGACGTCTTCGAGCATCCGCAGCGAGCGGCGGATCAGCTCGCGCTCCTCTTCGGGCTCCATGTAGACCATGAGCTCGTCCTGGAAATGGCCGTGACCGGCAATCTCGTGGCCGCCCTTGATGGCTTGGCGAATGGCATCGGGATAGAGTTCGGCGCTGGCGGCATTGGGACAGATCGTGCCGGGCACGTTGAAGCGATCGAGAATCCGCATGATGCGCCAGAGACCTTCGTTGCCGCCATACTGGCCCCAGGCAATGCCGGAATGATCGATGACGCCGGGCTTCAGCGACGTGGTCTGGATTGAATAAGGTGCGGCCTTGCCATCCGACCAGGTTTCCAGCAGCACCGTGATCATCACGGCGATGCGCTTGCCTTGCGGCCATTCGAAATTGCTTTTGGTCATGGCAATGCTTTCGCTAACCGACGAGCTTGCAATCGAAACTGCGTAGCCGACAAGCGCGCTATGCGTGCACCAACGGCCCGGGGCTCTTGAGATACTGCGTGGTGATCGCATTCGCCGACCAATAGGCCAGCGCGCCGACCACGCCGGTCGGATTGTATGAGGCGTTCTGCGGAAACACCGAGGCGCCCATGACGAACAGATTGTCGGCGTCCCAGGATTGCAGATAGCGGTTGACGACGCTGGTCTTTGGATCGGTGCCGGTCATGGTGCCGCCGGTATTATGGGTCGACTGGTAGGGCACGACGCTGTAATCGCCCTTCTTCACGCTCGGCGAACTCATGACCGTAGGGTTCATCGCCGTAGCGAGCCGCCCGAGCACGCCGCCGATATAGTCCGCAAGCTTGTAGTCGTTGTCGCGGAAATTATACGACATGCGGATGAGCGGCCGGCCGAGCGCGTCGCGATAAGTCGGATCGAGATCCAAAAAATTCTCGCGGTGCGCGTAGTTGCAGCCCGACGCGCCGATCGAGAAGGCGTGGTTGTACCATTTCGCCGTCGCCTGCTTCCATTCGCGGCCCCAACGCGGCGTGCCAGGCGGCACCGGGCGGGTCGCGATCGGACGGCCGTTGGTCGGGCCGGCCTGAATCCAGGCGCCGCCGAAGAAGCCAAGGCCGGCGTGATCGAAGTTGTCGCCGTTGAAGTCGTCGATCAGGACGCCGTGGGCGCCGGCGGCCATGAACGGATTGATCTCCTTGTCCTGGAAGAACACCGTCACCGCATTGCCGCTGACCTGATAGCAGTAGTTCTTGCCGACGGCGCCTTTGCCGGTCTTGTAGTCGTAAGCCTCGCCGATGCCGGCGGTGAGCATCAAGAGCACGTTGTTGAACACATAGGCGCCGAGGATGACGATGCCGGCGGGCTGCTCGTATTCCTCGCCGCTGCGGGTATCGACGTAGCGCACTGCCGTCACCTTGCGCGCCGCTTTGTCGTAGACGAGCTCTTTCACTTGCGCGTGGGTGCGCAACTCGAATTTTGAATCTGCCAAGAGCGCCGGCAGGATGCAGACGTTCGGTGACGCCTTGGCGTTGGCCTCGCAGCCGAAGCGCTCGCAATGGCCGCAATATTCGCAGGCGCCGAGCGTTTGGCCTTCGAAATTGGTGTAGACCTCGCTGGCATTGCTCGATGGCGCCTGGAATGGGTGATAGCCGAGGCTCTTCGACGCGTCGGCCATGATGGTGCCGGCCATGCTCTTGGCGAGCGGCGGATTGGGATATTCGTTCTGCCGCGGGCCTTCGAACACATTGCCGCCGTCGATGATTTTCCCACGTAAATTGCCGGCCTTGCCGGAGACTCCGCACAGCTTCTCGAACTTGTCGTAGTACGGTTCGAGCTCGTCATAGGAGACCGGCAAGTCCTCGATGGTCATCTCGGCCGGAATGGCGTTCTTGCCGTAGCGTTCGGTAATATGGCTGCGCAGCTTGTGATCCGACGGCAGCCAGCGCCAGGTCATGCCGTTCCAGTGCGCGCCGGCGCCGCCGAGATCTGTGCCGGGCAGGAACGAACCGAGGCGGCGGATCGGCAACGCGGTCTCCGCCGGCGAATGGCGCAGCGACACGGTTTCAAGCTGCGTGTCCTGAAACAGCTCCTGCCGCACCGCGTATTTGAGATCGTCGCGCACCGCTGGAATGGTGAAATTCTCGCCCGGCATGCGCCGTGCGCCGCGTTCCAGTCCAACGATGTTGAGGCCTGCCTTGGTCAGTTCGCGGGCGAGGATCGATCCGGTCCAGCCGACGCCGATGACAACCGCATCGGTTTCCTTGAGCATGATCATGATGCATCCCCCTCAAGAAAAATCCGCGATCGACTGCGGCGGCTTGTCGTATTTCTTGCCGAAATATTTTTTGATGTCCTCGCGATAGGTCGCCGGCAGGCCCGGATAGCCGACCATCTTCCAAGCCGCCATGTCGCGGTTGCCGCCATAGATCGGGTCGGCGAAAAAGCCTTCCATGCTCAGATCGAGCAGCGCGTTGAAGAACATGCGGCTGGAAAAGCCGGAGAACTCCGCCTTGCCGGCTTCCATGGCCTTGAGCGCCGCTTCGCGGTCGCCGTCGGCGAGGCGGTCGAAATCCTTGCCGTAGGTCTTGCGCGACCATTCGTTGGCCGCGGCAATGCCGGCGCGGAAAAATTCGCGCGGATTGAGCGGCAGCTGGTAGCCCAGCTCGGGCTTGGCCTTGGTGAACGGCCCGTCGCGGTAGAGCCGCGCGCCGCCTCCATAAGCACCGGCCAACTGGCGGTCGATGAAGGTTGCGACGCCGCATTGGCTGCCCGACGGCGACAAGTCATCGGCCGGGATCAGCGTGTCGGCGGCGGCGACGACGAAGGCGTGCTCGGTTGGCGTCAACGTGAGCAGCGGCTCGACGTCGGGCGGCGCGCTGGCCGCACTCGGCGCGGTCTGTGCCTCGGCGGCAACCGGCGGCGCCAACGACGCGGCGACCGCGGTGCCCGCTCCCATCAGGAAATTGCGACGGCGTATCGGATTATTGTCGTCGGCCATGGCTCCCTCCCGTTTTCCCAACTTTTTAAACGTCCGCGCTCAGCCGGGCTCCATGCCCTTGGCCTTGATCACCGCCTTGGCATCAGGCGACGTCAGGAATTTAATGAAGGCGGCGGCCGCTTCGGCATTTTTCGCCGCCGCGCTGATGCCGGCGGAAAACATCGTATAGGTTTGAATGTCCGGCGGCAGCGGGCCGGCCAGCTCGACGCCGGGATAAGGCAGAATTTCGCTGATCTGCGTCATGGCGATCTCGACATCGCCGTTGGTGACTGCGACCGCGGCCTGAATCGTGAGCGGCTTGATCTTGGCTTTGATCTCGTCGGCAATGCCGAGCTTCACAAATATCGCCTTGAGCGCAGCGGCCGTCGGCGTCTGATCGACAAAGCCGATCGATTTCGCATTCAGCATCGCCTGCCTGAAGGCGTCGGTGGTGCTCAGATCGGGCTTTGTCGCGCCTTTGCGGATAGCGACGCCGATGCCGGCGCGCGCGATCGCGATGCGGGGCACATCTGCGACTTTGCCGGCGGTGGCGAGCTCGTCGAGCGTGGCTTTGCTCAACAGCACGGCATCGAAGGCCTCGCCGCTATCGATGCGGGCCTTCAATTGCGCCGACGTTCCGAGCGTGATGACAAGCTTATTCTCGGTCGCTTTCTCGAATTGCGGGCCGAGTTCCTCCATCACCGCGTTCAGCGCGTTGCCGCCGAGGAGTTTTATGTCGGCGGCATGGGCCGCGGTCGCGAGTTGCGGCAATCCCAGTACGGCAATGACGGCAATCGCACGATGGATTTTCATGGCGTCCTCCCGAGCCGCGGTCTTGAGCGCCGACGGCAGGTAGAAGATTAGCGGTAAACGGCCGCAATCGCCAGAAACTCGTCGGCCTTGAGGCTTGCGCCGCCGACTAACGTGCCATCGACGTTGTCGATGCCGAGCAACTCCTTGGCGTTGGCCGGTTTGACCGAACCGCCGTAGAGAATACGGACGCCCTGCCCGGCATCACCATAACGGGCCGATAGCTGCTCGCGGATGAAGCGGTGCATGTCGAAAACATCGTCCTTGGTCGGCGTCACGCCGGTGCCGATCGCCCAGACGGGCTCATAAGCGACGACGAAATCCGCAATTCCATCGGGCAGCGAGCCGTCGAGTTGCGCGCGCACGATCGTGTGGGTGTTGCCGGCATCGCGCTCGGCGCGCGTCTCGCCGACGCAAATGATGGCGAGAAGGCCGGCGCGGCGCGCCGCAAGCGCCTTCGCCCGCACCATGGCATCGGTCTCGCCGTGATAGTGGCGGCGTTCGGAGTGGCCGACGATGACGGCACTGGCGCCGGCATCTTTGAGCATTTCGGCGGCAATATCGCCGGTATAGGCGCCGGCCGGTTCCGCATGGCAGTCCTGGCCGCCGACGCCGACGCGCGAGCCTTGCGCCAGCTTCGCAAAGTGCGCCACAAGCGTGGCCGGCGGACATATCATAAGGTCGGCATTGGACAGGCTGCGCGCGCCGGCGATGATTGCCTCAAGCTCGCCGGCCGAGGCCGCAAGCCCGTTCATTTTCCAATTGCCAGCGACCAGCGGGCGGCGTGCCATCGTTTCGGCCCAAAAATCCTGCGACTAAGAGCCGTTAGCAGACCGGTTGCAGGCGGAAAAGAGGCGTTTTATCTGTAAATCCCGTCGGTTGCGATAAAGCGCCCTGCTCCTTATGATGCGCCGCCTTCAGCCCAAAGGTTTAACCCAGTGCTTAACCAAGGGCTTAAGCACCCTACTCCAGAGCGTGGACCGTAATGCTTCGAGGTATCCGTAAAGCCTCCGCGAATTGGCTCGGCCGCATCGTCATGGGTGTGGTGATGTCGGTGCTTGCCGCAAGTTTTGCGGTTTGGGGCATCAACGACATCTTCCGCGGCTTCGGCCGCTCGACGGTCGCCAAGATCGGCGGCATCGAGATCCCGATCGAGCAGTTCCGGCAGACCTATACCGACGCAGTGCAGATGCTCAGCCGGCAGGCCGGCCATGTCATCGCGCCGGAAGAGGCCATGGCCCGCGGCGTGCCGCGACAGGTCTTGAGCGAGATGGTCGCCGAAGCCGGCTTGAACGAGCGCGCGCGGCAAATGCGACTCGGCGTGTCCGATGACGAAGTCTCGCGGCGCATCATCAGCAATCCTGGCGTTCCAGAACCAGCAAGGCCAGTTCGACCGCGCTCGCTTCGAAGACGCGATGCGCAACGCCGGCTTCAACGAGAAACGCTTTGTCGCCGAGCAGCGCAACCTGACCTTACGCCGGCAGATCATCGATTCCGTCTCGGGCAATATCCCGTTGCCGAACGCCTGGCTCGACGCGCTTAATCAGTTTCAGAACCAGCAGCGCAGCATCGCCTATATCGCGCTCGGTCCGGCGCAAGCCGGCGACATTCCGGCGCCGACCGCGGAAGAGCTCGGCAAATATTTTGAGGCGCGCAAAATCCGGTTCCGGGCGCCGGAATTCCGCAAAATCGCGACCGTGCTGGCGACGCCGGCCGAGCTCGCCAAGACCGCGGAAGTGCCGGACGAGGACGTCAAACAGATTTTCGACACCTATCGCAACCGCTACATCACGCCGGAGCGCCGCCACGTCGCGCAGATGCCGTTTCCCTCCATGACCGAGGCGCAGGCCGCCAGCGAGCGCATCAAGGGCGGCCTGACGTTCGCAGCGCTCGCCGCCGAGCGCGGGCTGAAAGAACAAGACCTCGATCTCGGCACGGTGCCGAAATCGACCATCATCGATCCGGCCGTGGCGGATGCCGCCTTTTCGCTCAAGGAAGGCGCAGTGAGCGCGCCGGTGCAAGGCAAGTTCGGCGTGGTCATCGTTACCGTGTCAAAGATCATCCCCGAGGAAGCCAAAACCTTCGCCGACGTGGCGCCGCAAATCCGCAACGAGATCGCTTTGTCGCGCGTCAAGAGAACCGTCCTGGACATCCACGACAAGATCGAGGAGGCCCGCGCCGGCGGCGCTTCGCTGGAGGACGCGGCGCAGAAATTGAAGCTGCCCGTCGTCACCTACGACGCGATCGACCGCTCCGGCCGCGATCCCGCCGGCAAGCCGGTCGAGAACCTTCCCCATGCCGCCGAAGTGGTCAACGCCGCCTTCGCCACCGACGTCGGCGTCGACAACGATCCGCTCGAGGCTGACGGCGGCTATATCTGGTACGACGTCACCGGCATCACGCCGGCGCGCGAGCGCACTCTCGACGAGGTGAAGAGCCAGGTTGAGACGCAGTGGCGCGACGACGAGATCGCGTCGCGACTTAAGGCCAAGGCGGCCGACATTCTCGACAAGCTGAAGAACGGCGGCACGCTCGAGGCCGTGGCTGCGACCAACGGCGTGAAAGTCGAAAACGCTACCGGCATCACGCGCAGCAAGCCGCCGGAGACCATTTCGGCACGGATGATCGACGCCATCTTCCACACCGCCTTGGATGCCTATGCCAGCGCCGAGGGCGACAAGCCGACGCAATGGACCGTGTTCAAGGTGACCGACGTCAAGACGCCGGCCTTCGAGGCCAACTCGCCGAACGGCAAAGCGCTCAACGACATGGTATCGCGCCAAGTCGGCGACGACGTGTTCGGCCAGTACATGGCATGGTTGGAAAACAATCTCGGCACCACCGTCAATCAGGCCGCACTCCAGCAAGCCTTGGGCAACAGCGCGCCGGATACCAATTGAATGCAGATCGAGCCTTCGGCGGAAAAATTCGCCGCCCGCTATGAGGCTGGCGAGCCGCAGGTGGTGTGGACGACGCTGGTTGCCGATCTGGAAACGCCGGTCTCCGCATTCCTGAAAATCGCCGGCTCCCGGCCGATGAGCTTTTTGCTCGAATCGGTCGAAGGCGGCGCCGTGCGCGGCCGCTATTCGATCATCGGGCTCGAGCCCGACATGATCTTCCGCGTCGACGGCGAACGCGCCGACCTCAACCGCGCGCCTCAGAGCAATCCGACGGCGTTTGCGCCGATGGCCGAACCGCCGCTGCAGGCGCTGCGCACCTTCATCGCCGAAAGCCGCATCGCGCTGCCCGACGAGCTACCGCCCATGGCCGCCGGCGTGTTCGGCTATCTCGGCTACGACATGGTGCGGCTGATCGAGGAATTGCCGGCGCAGGCGCCCGACCCGATCGGCATCCCGGACGCCATGCTGGTGCGTCCGACGCTGGTGATCGCGTTCGATGCCGTCAAAGACAGCATCACCGTGGTCTCGCCGGTGCGTCCACAGGCCGGCCTGTCGGCGAAGGCCGCGCTGACACGCGCGATCGAGCGCCTCTCCGCCGTGGTCGAGGCGCTCGACCGGCCGCTCGACAAAGCGGCGGCGGACATCGACCTGGGCCCGTTCGAAGTTACGCCGCGCTCGAATACCACGCCGGCCGAATTCAAAACCATGGTGCTGCGCGCCAAGGACTACATTGCCGCCGGCGATATTTTTCAGGTGGTGCTGTCGCAGCGTTTCGAAGCGCCGTTTAAGCTGCCGCCGTTCGCGCTTTACCGGGCGCTGCGCCGCGTCAATCCTTCACCCTATCTGTTCTTCCTCGAATTCGGCGGCTTCGCCATCGCCGGCTCGAGCCCCGAGCTGATGGTCAAGGCGCGCGACGGCACCGTCACCATCCGCCCTATTGCCGGCACCCGGCCGCGCGGCGCCACGCCGCACGAAGACCAGGCGCTCGAAACGGAACTCCTCGCCGATCCAAAGGAACGCGCCGAGCATCTCATGCTGCTCGACCTCGGCAGGAACGACGTCGGCCGCGTCGCCGAGATCGGCTCCGTCACCGTCACCGACCAGTTCTTCATCGAGCGCTACAGCCAGGTGATGCACATCGTCTCCAATGTCGAGGGCAAGCTGCGTGGCGACCGCGACGCGCTCGATGCGCTGGCCGCGGGCTTTCCCGCCGGCACGGTGTCGGGCGCGCCAAAAGTGCGCGCCATGCAGATCATCGACGAATTGGAGAAGGAGAAGCGCTCGCTCTATGCCGGCTGCGTCGGCTATTTCTCCGCCGGCGCCGACATGGACACCTGCATCGTGCTGCGCACCGCGCTGATCAAGGACGGCACCATGTATGTGCAGGCCGGCGCCGGCATCGTCGCCGATTCCGATCCGCAATTCGAGCAGCAGGAATGCATCAACAAGGCCAAGGCGCTATTCCGCGCCGCCGAGGAAGCCAAGCGTTTCGCCAGCGCGGTGCGCAGAGGGCAATAGCCCGCCCGTAGTCGCTAATCCGGGCGCGCGCTGCCGGTGGCGAGAACTGCTAGTATGCTGCCGCGCCACGTCGCCAATAGCGGGGAAAATTAATGCAAAGCGCGCGACGGCTGTTGCTGGCTTATCCTGACGCTGCTTCCGGTCTTTGCGTTAGCGGCGCAAACGTCTGTGGCGCAAACATCTTGGCCGACAAGCCCGGTGCGGCTGATCATGCCGTATCCGCCGGCCTCCAGCGGCGATCTCATCACGCGGAAGGTGGTGCCGTTCCTAAGCCAAAAGCTCGGCGCGCCGTTCTTCGTCGAGAACCGGCCCGGCGCCAACGGCAATATCGGCATGAAAGCCGTGAAGGATTCACTTCCCGACGGCTACACGTTCGTGTCCGCAAGCGACATCCAGTTCGCTGTCTCGCCCGCCGTTTACGCGAATTTATCCTACGACATGGATCGCGATTTCACGCCGGTGGCGCCGCTCGCCCGCATCATCAATGTCATCGTCGCCAATCGGAACGTCAAAGCCGACAATTTGCGGGAGCTGGTGGCGCTGGCCAAAGCACAGCCCGGCAAATTCACCTACGCATCGACCGGCGTCGGCAGCACCCACCAATTGTTCATGGAGATGCTCAAGATGCAGGGCGGCTTCGATCTGGTGCATGTGCCGTATAAAGGCACCGGCGAAGCGACGCCCGATCTCATCAGCGGCCAGGTCGACGTGATGTTCTTCGGCGTGACGCAAGCGCTGACGCAGATGAATGCCGGGCAGCTCAAAATTTTGGCTGTCGGCTCGCCGAACCGGCTGCCGCAATTGCCGGACGTGCCGACAATTGCCGAATTCGGGTTCCCGGGATTCACCTCGACCAACATCTGGGGCGTCATGGCGCCGGCCGGCACGCCCGATCCGATCGTGGTGAAATTCCGCGACGCTATCGGGCAGGCGCTGGCCGATGCCGACATCCGCGCCTGGTACCGGACATCGGCGCTGTCGACATTGGACGGCGGCACCGACGAGATGATGCGCACCATCCGCGAGGAGCGCGCGATGTGGCCGCAAGTCGTCAAGGCTGCGAACATCAAGTTGACAGAGTGACGGCGTCGCTTTCGACTATGATGGGCAAGCCGGCGCACTAGAGCAGCGAAAAAATAGCAGGGAGAAGGCCATGAGCATTCAAGCGTTCGAGGCGTCGCAGCGACCATCGGACGTCGGCACGCGCGCGCTGGCGCCGGCGATCGGCGCTGAAATCATCGGCGTCGATCTCAGCGCGCCGATGAGCGATGAGGTTTTTGCCAAGGTGCTCGACTGTTGGCACGACAATCTCGTGATCCTGTTCCGCGATCAGCATCTCACCGAGGACGACCAAGTCCGCTTCGGCGAGCGGTTTGGGCCGCCGGCGGTGAGCCACACGCGGCGCTACACGACCAAGAATCCGGCCGTGATGCTGATTTCCAATATCCGCGAAAACGGCCAGCTGATCGGCGCCCTGCCCGACGGCGAGATGCACTTTCACACCGACCAATGCCATCAGGAACGGCCGGCCATGGCGTCAATGCTCTATGCGCTGGAAATTCCGAGCACGGGCGGCAACACGCTCTTTGCCAACGCCTATCTCGCCTACGAAACGCTGCCTGCGGCGATGAAAAAACAAATCGAAGGCCGTAACGCACTCAATGCCTACGACTACGACAACGCCTCGATGAAGCGCGGCACCAAGCCGCGTGAAGGCATTCCGTCGTACTGGCATCCCATCGTCAGGACCCATCCGGCCACCGGGCGAAAGGCGCTCTACGTCAACCGGCTGATGACCGTCGCCATCGAGGGACTGCCGGACGGCGAAAGCAACGACCTTCTCGACGCGCTGTTCGATCATCAGGAGCAACCGCAATTCATCTACGAGCATATCTGGCGGCCGCACGACCTGCTGATGTGGGACAACCGCTGCACGCTCCACGCCCGCACCGACTTCAGCGCCGCCGAGCGCCGACTGATGCGGCGATTGACCATCCTCGGCGAAAAGCCGGCTTGATGACGCGCCCACGGTGCGCGCCGGGCCCGGATCGTGATAAAATCGGTGCCATGATGCGATCCGGCGCGATTTCAATCGCTTGCGTGTTCGGCCTGTCAGCGCTTGCGCTGGCGGCCGCGCAGTCGCCGGCCCGCGCGCAATCGGCCGATCTTGTGCTGTGCGACCGGCTCGCCGCCGATCCCACCGATCCGGACAAGCCGGCGGACGTCAAAGGCGTCGCCGATATCGCGCCGTCCGACGTCGCCACCGCGATCAAATTCTGCAAGATCGCGGCGCCGTCGTCGCGCCGGGCGCTCTTTCAGCTCGGCCGCGCCTATGCCGCCAATGGGCAGCTGCCAGATGCGATTGCCGCCTATCGCAAGGCGATCGACAAAGGCAGCTCGGCGGCCATGGTCGAGCTCGGCATCCTGTACGCCGCCGGCTCCGGCGTCGCCAAAGACGATGCGCAGGCGCGGACGCTGTTCGAGCGCGCCGCTGCGGCCGGCAATCCCCGCGGCGTGACCCGTCTCACGGCGCTCGCCAACGGTGGCACCGCCGGGCCGCCGGAAGATCCGGCGCAGGCTCGGGCGATGCTGGCAAAGGCGGCGGAAGCGAATTCCGCCGAAGCGCAGTTTCAGCTCGGCGTGATGTACGCGGAAGGCACCGGCGGCCCGAAGGACGACGTCGCGGCGCGGGCCTTGTTCGAAAAGGCGGCCGCCCAAAACCACGCCGAGGCGTTGGATTGGCTGGGCTCGTTCGTGCTCTCCGGCCGCGGCGGGCCGCAGGACACCAACGCCGCCAAGGGCTATTACGAGAAGGCCGCCGCACTCGGCAGCGAGGACGCCAAGGCCGCGCTCAAGCGCCTGGAATGTCCCCTCATCGTCAAAGACAGGCGTGGCAATTTCGTCAGCAACCTGTGCTTCTAGAACGACCCTGTCGAATTGTCGCATGAGCAATTTCGAACAGCCGCCCCCGCGAGGAGACATTTTGCTTGCTATTCCAATGAATAGGGCGTCCGCTGGAGTGAGCTTGAGATAAAGATAGACGGGACGATTTCCCGCCGAGGGCTGCCAGCAAAACGGCGACTTACCGAAATCGCCGCTCGATAATGACAGGCAGCCGCTGCCGTCGGTAGGCACAATCAACCATTAGATATCTTTTGGAACGCAAGCCTGGAACGCAAGTCTGAACGCAAGTCATGGAAACATTTTTGATCGTGCTCGCGCTGGCTGCCCTGTTCGGCGTTTGCTTTTTCTTGTTCGTCATTGAGCCGCGCAGGAGTATCTACGATTGATGAGTGAACGCTTCACTTAAAACGCACTCATGCGCGTTTGCGGCGCCGCCGTTTACGCCTTCACCGCGCCATCAAGACTTCACTGCGCCATCGCGGTGGATCGGGTCTACCCACAGCACGGTTTGCGGCTTCTCCACCGGCTCGATGTCGAGATTGATGGCGATCGCCTCGCCGTCGCTGCGCACCAGCACGCATTCCAGCACCTGGTCGGGGCTGGCATTGATCTCCTGGTGCGGCACATAGGGCGGGATGAAGATGAAATCGCCGGGGTTGGCCTCGGCGGTGAATTGCAAATGCTCGCCCCAGCGCATGCGCGCCTTGCCGCGCACCACATAGATGATGCTCTCGAGATGCCCGTGATGATGCGCGCCGGTCTTGGCGTCGGGCTTGATCGTCACCGTGCCTGCCCACAGTTTTTGCGCGCCGGCGCGGGCGAAATTGATCGCGGCCTTGCGGTCCATGCCCGGCGTTGACGGCACGTTGGGGTCGAGCTGATTGCCCGGAATGACGCGCACGCCGTCGTGCTTCCAGCGTTCGGTCGCGTCGGCGGAGTGACCGGTGTGTTGCTGGCTCATGGGTTCTGATCCACAAATTTGAAGCCGTCGCCCCAGCGCCGCACCCGGCCGGTCGAGGGCGACGGAAAATGGGTCGCGCACATGATGGTCGGCTCCTCGCAAAAGCGGTCAAACACTTTGCGCCGGGTTGTTCCGGCCTGCGGCGAGTCGTAATCGGCCATCATGCCGAGCTCGGGATATTTGCCCTGCAGCGGCGAGTGAATCATATCGCCGGTGATCAGCGCGTCGGCGCCGGTGTGGCCGACCAGCACCGAGAAATGATCGATGGTGTGGCCGGGCGTCGGAATGAATTGCACCTGCTCGTTGAAGGTGAAATCGCTTTTGACGATCTGCGCGCGCTTGGCGGCGATGATCGGCAGCACCGAGTCGGTGATCCACGGCACGCTGTCGGGATTGTCCTTCGCCCGCGCGGTCCAGTGCTCGAGCTCGCGGTCGGCCATGATGTATTTCGCCTTGGGAAACGTCGGCACCCAGCGGCCGTTTTCGAGCTTTGTGTTCCAGCCGACGTGATCGGTGTGCAAGTGCGTGCACATCACGTAGTCGATGTCGTTCACCGTGACGCCCGCCGCCGCCAGCCCCTTCTCGAACCGGTCGCCGTTCATCATGTGCCAAAACGGCCGCGTTGGCCGCGGCTTGTGATTGCCGACGCAGGCATCGACCAGAATATTGTGATGCGGCGTCTTGACGACGAAACTCTGGATGCAGAGCATCAGCTTGTCGGCCGGATCAAAGAATGCCGGCTGCAGCCAGGAGCGGTTCTCGTCGAGCAACTCCTTGGTCAGGGTTGGGAAGAATCCCATGGCGTCGAAGAACGGCCCCTCCTGCTCGATGACAGGGTGAATGGTGATGTCCTTGAGCGTAATCGGCATGGTCATCGGAATACTTTCTGTGAACGGCGCTGCGGCGATGTTAGCCGCCTAGGACGCGCGCGCAAGCGGCAATGGCACAATCGTTACTTGTGCCGAGCGCCTGCCTGCCCGATCATGGGTGGCGCTTCATAACAAATACCGGGAGGATTTTATGCGCGCACAACTCGCAGCTTTCACGATCATTGCCACAGCCGTCGCGTCGAATGCCTGGGCGCAAACCACGGCGCCAGCTTCGGTGTTCATGAGCGATAAGGACATCATGGCCCTTGTCGACAAGGCGAAAGCCGACCGCAAGGGCGACGCACCGACCGTGGCCGAACCGATCCTGCTGCTGGCGCCCTACAAGGCGCAGCTCGAATATCGCCCGGGCACGGGACCGGCGGCGGTGCACGAGCACGACGCCGAACTGATGGTCGTGCTCCAGGGCACCGGCGACATCGTCACCGAAGGCAAGCTGGTCGATGAAAAGCGCGTCAACGCCAACAATCTCAGCGGCTCGTCGATCGCGGGCGGCACGTCGCACCAAGTGGTCAAGGGCGATATGATCCTGATCCCCAACAACACGCCGCATCAGGTGATCCCGAGCGGCGGCGCGCCGATCGTGCTGATGACCATGCACGCGCCGTATCCGCCTGCGGGTTGGCCGCCGGCCAACTGACCAAGTAGCCTGGATTGAGCCAACGGGTCCGGCCCGAAGTGGCCGGCCCGATGACAGGCTCCGCGAAATCCGGGAACGGCAGGTCGCTGCTACCGGTGTCCCGGGTTTCGCTTCGCTCAACCCGGGCTACGAAGCTAAGCCGCGGGCGTTACCAGCGCCTGCTACCCCATCGCGGGCGATAGCCCCAACCACCGCCGCTGACCAGGCGGAGGATGAGGAGAAGTACGACCGCGCCGATAAAAGCGTTGATGATGAGCGCGACCATGCCGACGCCAAGGTGAATGCCGAGCTGCGGCAACAGCCAGTCGCCGATGAAGGCACCGATCAAACCGACGATCAGATCGCCGATCAGGCCAAACCCGCCGCCCGACATCACCCGGCCGGCCAGCCATCCGGCAACGATGCCGACAACGAGAATAACCAGAAGACTTTGGTTGGAAAGGTTCATAGCAAAAATCCCCGGGACAGAGATGCCCACGGGCTAATCCGGCGAAATGGGAAAAGTTCCAGGCGTGTTTGGAATTTCCAAGTTCGGCCGTACTTGCGTCATTCCGGGGCCGAGCGAAGCGAGGAGCCCGGACATTCATAACCACCGCCCGTGAATATGTTCCCGACTTGCCGCTTTGCGGCAATCGGAATGACGGCGCCGATCACTCCCGCCGTTCTCCCGCCACCTTCTTCCGTCAGCCGCTCCACCGACGCCACCTTCTCACCGTCTCCGGTCGAGAACACGATGACGCCCTGCGTCGAGCGCCCGGCGATGCGGATGCCGTCGACCGGGCAGCGGATCAGTTGGCCGCCGTCGGTGACCAGCATGATCTGGTCACTCTCCTCGATCGGGAACGACGCCACCAGGCGGCCGTTCTTTTCGGTGATCGACATGGCGACGATGCCTTTGCCGCCGCGGCCGGTGGTGCGGTATTCGTAGGACGACGTGCGCTTGCCGAAACCTTTTTCCGAAATGGTGAGCACGAACTGCTCGGCTTCGGACATGACGACGTAGCGCTGCTCACCGAGCTCGATGGCGCCCTCGGCTTCCTCACCGTCGGTGGCGCCGTTGTCCTCGCCGTCGCCATTGCTGCTGCGCCGCACCGCGTTGGCGCGCTTGAGGTAGGCGACACGCTCGTCGGCACTGGCCTCGACGTGGCGCAAGATCGACAGCGAAATCAGCTTATCGCCATCAGCAAGATTGATGCCGCGCACGCCCATGGAGGTGCGGCCCTGGAATACGCGTACGTCGTCGACGGCGAAGCGGATACATTGGCCGGCCGCCGAGGTGAGCAGCACGTCGTGGCTCTCGGTGCAGATCTGCACGTCGACGATGGCGTCGCCCTCGTCGAGCTTCATGGCGATGATGCCGGAGCGGCGCACGTCGGCGAAATCCGATAAGTTTATTACGCCGCACCGTGCCGCGCGTGGTGGCGAACATCACGTCGAGCTTGTCCCAGGTCTTCTCGTCCTCGGGCAGCGGCATGATGGTGGTGATGTTCTCGCCCTGCTCCAGCGGCAGGATATTGATGAGCGCCTTGCCACGCGCCTGCGGCGCCGCCAACGGCAGCCGCCAGACTTTTTCCTTATAGACCTGGCCGCGCGACGAGAAGAACAGCACCGGCGTGTGGGTCGAGGCGACGAACAGCCGGGTGACGAAATCCTCCTCGCGAGTCTGCATGCCGGCGCGGCCCTTGCCGCCGCGTTTTTGTGCGCGGTACGTCGATAAGGGAACGCGTTTGACATAGCCGGCATGCGACACGGTAACGACCATGTCCTCGCGCTGGATCAAATCCTCGTCCTCCATCTCGCCTTCCTGATCGATGATCACGGTACGGCGAGGCGTGGCGAATTCGCGCTTGATGGCGGCGAGCTCGTCCTTGAGAATCGTTTGGATGCGCGCGCGTGAGCGCAAAATATCGAGATAATCGGCGATCTCTTTGGCAAGCTTGTCTAGCTCGGCCTTGATCTCGTCGCGGCCGAGCGCGGTCAGCCGCTGCAGCCGCAGGTCGAGAATGGCCTTGGCCTGCTCTGCCGAAAGCCGCGTGGTGCCGGCCGCCGACATGCTGTGGCGCGGGTCGTCGATCAGCGTCACCATGGTTTCGACGTCGCGCGCCGGCCAGTCGCGATTCATCAATTGTTCGCGCGCCTCGTTGGCGTCCTTGGAGGCGCGGATGAGCTTTATTACTTCGTCGATATTGGCCACCGTAATGGCGAGCCCGACCAGGATGTGGGCGCGATCGCGCGCCTTGCTGAGCAAGTGCTTGATGCGCCGATAGATCACTTCTTCGCGGAACGCGATGAAGGACGTAAGCAGGTCCTTCAGGTTCATCACCAGCGGCCGGCCGCCTTCGAGCGCCACCATGTTGGCGCCGAACGAGGATTGCAGCGATGTGAAGCGATAGAGCTGGTTGAGCACCACATCAGGCACTGCGTCGCGCCGCATTTCGATCACCACCCGGAAGCCATCCCGATCGGATTCATCGCGCAGTGCGGCAATCCCCTCGAGCTTCTTCTCGCGCACCAGTTCACCGATGCGCTCGACCATGTGCGCCTTGTTCACCTGATAGGGAATTTCGGAAATAACGATCGCTTCGCGCTCGCCGCGCAGGGTCTCGAATTCGACCTTGCCGCGCATAACGATCGAGCCGCGGCCAAGATGATAGGCGGAGCGGATGCCCTGGCGGCCGAGAATGATGCCGCCGGTCGGGAAATCCGGACCCGGCACGATGGCGATCAGATCTTCGATCGACAGACCCGGGTCGTCGGCCAGCGCAATGCAAGCGTCGATCACCTCGCCGAGGTTGTGCGGCGGAATGTTGGTCGCCATGCCGACCGCGATGCCGCCGGCGCCGTTGACCAGGAGATTGGGAAAGCGCGCCGGTAACACCACCGGCTCGCGCTCGGTATTGTCATAATTGGCCTGGAAATCGACGGTTTCATTGTCGAGGTCGTCCAGCAATGCCATCGAAACTCTGGTGAGCCGCGCTTCGGTGTAACGATAGGCCGCCGGCGGATCGCCATCGACCGAACCGAAATTGCCCTGCCCGTCGATCAGCGGCAGGCGCATGGAAAAATCCTGCGCCATGCGCACGAGCGCGTCGTAGATCGACTGATCGCCGTGCGGATGATATTTGCCGATCACGTCGCCGACGACACGTGCCGACTTCACATACTTCTTGTCCGGCGTGTAGCCGTTCTCGTGCATCGAATAGAGGATGCGCCGGTGCACCGGTTTGAGCCCGTCGCGCGCATCGGGCAACGCGCGCGCCACGATCACGCTCATGGCGTAATCGAGGTAGCTCTTCTTCATCTCCTCGGTGATGGAAACCGGGCGAATGTCGGAGGGGCCGCCGTCCGGGGGCGGGAGTTGATCGTCGTCTGCCAAAGGTAGAATTCCTGAACGAATCGCTGGTGAATTTCATAGCCGATCGGGTGCCGAAACGCCACCTTTATCGGCTTCTCCTAGATAGGATTTTCCATATTACTTTCAAGGCGTTATTGCCGCACTTTGGGCCCATTTGACGGCCGCGGGGACGGTCGTTTCGAAAGCGCGCCATACGAGGCTTACACAATCGCACCCGGCCCCTATGATGGGCGCGAAAACGGAGAGGCGTTTCATGGTTCAGTTGGCCGACGGCGACATCAAGACCCGTGAGGTGCTGGGCTGGAAGGGCGTGCACGTGCTGCACTTCATGGGCTCGTCGTGCTCGCAGAAGCTGCGCATCTTCCTCAACCTCAAGGGCATAGCGTGGCAGTCGCATCCGATCGATCTGCCGGCCTATGAGAACATGCAGCCGTGGTTTCTCGGCATCAATCCGCGCGGCCTGGTGCCGGTGCTGGTGCACGACGGCGCCGTGCATATCGAGAGCAACGACATCATCCAGTATCTGGAACGAGCATTCCCGACGCCGCGGCTGATCCCGGCCGGTCACGACACCGAAGTGGCGGCGCTGCTCAGGCACGAGGACGACCTGCATCTCGATCTGCGCACGCTCAGCTTCCGCTTCGTGTTCGCGCCGCCCGGCCCGCCAAAACCTGCGGCCGCGCTGGAAAGCTATATCGCCAACGGCTCCGGCACCGTGCAGGGCGTGAGCGACCACGAGAAGCAAATCCAGGTCGAGTTCTGGCAGCGCGCCGCCAAGGAAGGATTTACCGATGAGCGGGCACGCGCATCGGCACTAAAATTTCGTGCCGAGTTCGACGCGCTTGAGAAGAAACTCGCGCAACAGCCCTATCTGATGGGCAACGATTTGAGCGTGCTCGACATCGCCTGGCTGATCTACCAACACCGGCTGTCGCTCGCCGGTTATCCGTTCGCGCGGCTGCATCCGCGCGTGCATGCCTGGGCCGAGAAACTGCGCAGCAAACCGGAATTCGCCAAGGAAGTGACGCAGCTTCGCCATTCGCCGGATCAGCTCGACACCGTCCGGCGCGCCCAGGCCGGCAAGACCTTGGAAATGGTCGCGGGATTCTAACCGCGATCGCGTTCGATCTTAACCGAATGGCGCCTCATGCCGCTCGACTATGCAATTTCGGCGCTGCTGACGCTCATCATCGTGGTCGACCCGGTCGGCCTGGTGCCGACCTTCCTCGCCGTGACCGAAGACCTGCCGCGCCAGGCCCGCCGCAGCGTCGCGATCCGCGCCAGCATCATCGCCGGCGCGATCCTGATCGGCACTACGCTGATCGGCGATTGGCTCTTGCACACGCTGTCGATTTCGCTGCCGGCCTTCCGCATCGCCGGCGGGCTCCTGTTGTTCTCGATCGCCTCCGAGATGGTGTTCGGCGTGCGGCTGCGCCGCGAGGGCCGGGAGGCGGAGGAAGCGCTCGAAGAGCATGTCCGCAACATTGCCGCCTTCCCACTGGCGATCCCGTTGCTCGCCGGCCCGGGCGCGATCACCGCCACCGTGCTGTTGGCCGGACGCGCCGGCGGCGATCTGATGCTGACCGCGGTCCTGATCGGCGTCGTGGTCCTGATCGCGGCCTCGTGTTTCTTAGCCTTTCTGTTTGCCGAGCGGATCGGCCGCTTTCTCGGCCTGACCGGCAACATCGTGCTGTCGCGCCTGCTCGGGGTGCTGCTTGCGGCGCTTGCCGTGCAATACGTCGTCGATGGCGTCCGCGCTACTTTTGCCAGCTGAGTTTTCTTCCGAGCACAGCACAACGGGGCGGATCGCCCACGTCATCCCGCCGCACGTTGCGCCACGCTTAGACTATGATCCAATTCAATTGAATGATCATAGTCTAGAATCTTTGTTTGAGCATGATCTTATCCGAAAACCGGTATCCACCCTCGGATCAAGTCCGAGGGCAGGCTTTCTCGGGATCATGCTCTAGCGCACCTCGAAGTGAAATGGTCGCCGCGGTGCGGCCGCCCTGGCTGCCATGGCCACCATATCGCTGGACTGAGTGAGCAGGCCGTCGCGTGTGCGCACCTCGACGTCATATTGCGCTTTGTCGGCGACCGATTGCTGCAGCCCGCGTAAGCTGATAACCGCCTTGGCTTCAAGGTGGGTCTGGCAATTTGCGCAGCCGGCCACATGCCAGCGACTCAACACCGCCTCCGTTCCGACGTGCTGTCTCTTGCCGTCGATCGTCGCAAAGGCTGAGATCAGGAAAGAGCCGCGGATGGCGGCACGGTTTATCCCGCCGACCCGAACGGCTTTTTCGCTGCGGCCCGGCGCGGCCGCCGCCGCCAACGCCGCAAGCGCCGCCTGCCCTTCGAGCGAACCCGGACCATAGGTGTAGCCGAGCTGCTCTTCGATATTGATGCAGTCAAGCGACGTATAGGTCCGTTCCTTGCCGCCCTCCGACTTCTTGAACGGATCGAGCGGCGTTTCCAGCGTCAACCAGGAATTGGGCGCAACGCCGGGCGTCGGACCTTGATTGTCCACCGAGTTGGTGCCGGGATATTTGTCGATGATCTCAAACTTGTCTTCGCAGCCGTGTTTTTTCTGCCACAGCCAGAACACGCGATCGACGAAGCAATGATGAAAGAAGAAGATCGGATCAAGAGCTGCCGTGTCATTCTCACCCATGTCGCCATTGGCGCCTGGGAGCGGCGAAGCATCTCCTTTGGTGGGCCCCGTCCCTTCGAGGTCGAAGCCCCCTACGGCGAGATGGATACTGTTGTGGGGGCTTTCCAGGGCCTGAACCTGGGCGTCGTGGTT
Organism: uncultured Alphaproteobacteria bacterium; assembly: GCA_963821175.1. Lineage (GTDB taxonomy): Bacteria > Pseudomonadota > Alphaproteobacteria > Rhizobiales > Xanthobacteraceae > BOG-931. The sequence continues at coordinate 41,812 of CAWGCU010000002.1, read as the reverse complement.
GTCGTTCCATTCGTCGCGAGACGAGGTGTTCGAAAACACGGTGTAGTTGGGCACATTCAGGCAATTTGCGTATTTGTCCCGCACCATGCCGCCGATGATATTGCCCTTCACAACAACGAATGTATTCAGCCAGGCCACAACATTTGAGTTCAAAAGTTTCACGTTGGTGTTGTAGTTGGGAAACTGGGCGTTGTGAGCAGCCGTGGCGGCCTTGTCGGCATCGGATCCGACTAGGCCCGACAGCGGATAGCGCACAGTCACATAATCCTTGGGCTTGCTGTAGTCCGTGGCTGGATCGAACTGAATGTGGTCTTTGATATTCGCCGGGAAACGGAAGGAGCGCAGCGGATTGTCGATGCTCTTGCCGTCGAGCACAAATTTTTCGTTGGTCAGCGCCCACGGAATGCCGTTTATCAGCGAGTTATCGCTGGTTTCGTCCCAAAACGGCAACGTGACATCTTCGCAGCCGGGAATGCTGCGCAGCGCCTCCTCCAGCTTCACCAAATAGACGCGATGCCAGGTGGGAAACAGAATATTGCCATGCATGCAATATCCGCCCCAGTACGAGGCATTGCCCCAGCCGGCGCCGCGGAACGGCTCGCCGTGGTAGCCGCCCAGTTTGAAGAACGATCTTGAGTCATCCGGAGGAAGCTCTTTGATGCCTTTCCACGGACGCATCAAAGTTTCGAGGGCCTTTCTGTCACCCTTGGTGTATTCGTCCTGCAGTTCGGTGATCGACCGGCGAACTCGAAGCGGCGTGCCATTGCTCATGGTTGCATCTCTTCGCGATGTTGCTCGCAAACGCTTTGCGGGAATTCGATAATAATTCCACTTTAAACTGTGGTGCGAAAGAAGTAAAGTTGAGAACAAGGCCCTACGCACTATGGCAGCGGCGCAATCGCGTTACTGAAATCGCACGCTCAAATACACAGTTAGAAATTTGCCGCAACCGCCCAATCAAGCGCGAAGAAGACAGATGCGCATAGGCATTCCGGTCTACGACCAAGTCGACATGCTTGATGTCACGGGCCCTTACGAGCTTTTCATCTGGGCGGGTTACAAGATCGAACTGGTCGCCGAGCATCCAGGCCCGGTGACATTTCGAAAAGGCTTCACCTTCGAGGTCGCCCAATCATTCAAAAAGGCCGGTACCTATGACGTGCTCTGGGTCCCCGGCGGCGATCCCGAAGCTCTCGTCAAGCTCATGGCAAATTGCAAATACCTCGACTTCCTGAAAGAGAAGAGCCGCGATGCCAAATTCGTGGCATCGGTTTGCGAGGGCGCGATGTTGCTCGCCGCCGCCGGTCTGCTCGATGGCTACACGGCGACGACACATTGGGCCTTTTACCCATGCCTTAAGCGCTTCCGGAAGGTGAAGCTGGCCGACGGCTATCCGCGCTATTGTCTCGATCGTAACCGGCTCACCGGCGGCGGCATCTCATCCGGGCTCGACGAAGCGTTGATGCTCATCCAGCTGCTCGACGGAACGGCGGCGGCCCAGGACGTTCAGCGGTCTACCCAGTATTATCCGCGCCCTCCGGTGACGAGCGAGATCATACCCGATGGCAAGTGTCCGCTTGATCGCCTGACAAAATCGGCTTCCAGGCGGACCACCACCGGCCGCTAATCTTTCCTTAACCATAAAAGTTCACCATTGATTAGGGGCGGCACGGCCCACGCGGGCATAGCGGGAGATCGCGTCATGGCTATTTCCGGAATGGCTTCGGCGAGCTTTCACGCCGTGAGCCAGCAGGCGGTGCAGTCGCTGTCGCACCATAAACACAACAGCCGTTCGCTCACGGATGTCGACGCCATAAGCTCGAGCGTAGCCTCGGCGCCGGGCAAGAATGGCAAGATCGGCAGCAAGCTCGACGTCACCGCATAAGTTCGCCGCCATGGACGCAAAAGACAGCCGGCCCGCCGCGTTTCGCGTGCGTTCGGCACAGCCCAAAGACATCCCGGCGCTGATGCGATTGAAGCGCCTGTTGGCGCAGGGCGAGAATGCCCTGCACGCGGTGTGCGCCAACGAGGCCGATTGGCTGCGCGACGGTTTTGGTCCCAATGCCGGTTTCACCGCCTTTGTCGCCGAAGATTTTTCCGGCGTGATCGGCATGGCGACATGCAGCAAGCGCGTTATCACCGGCTGGGATGGGCCGGTGATTTTCCTGCAGGATTTGGTCGTCGAGCCGCATTGCCGCCAGCACGGCGTCGCCAGCGCGCTGATGGCCCGTGTCGCGGCGCTGGCGCGCGACGTCGGCAGCCCGATCGTCGAGCTCACGGTGCGGGCCGACAATCCGGCGCAGAATTTTTATTCGCGCACCGGCTTCCAGCCGCTGCCGCACTGCCTGACCTTCGTTCTCGCCGGGCCCGCGCTGGCCGCGCTTGCCGATCAGGATTGCGAGACGCTCGCGCTCGCTGGATGAAGTTCAATCCAAGCGCGGCTGCCAGACCATCAGCAGAATGATCGCGACCATGGCGGCAAGAAGAAAGGCCGCGAGCGCGAACCAGATGCGGAACAGACGCGAATAGTCGTCGGCGGACGTGCCGTGGCCCAGCGCCGCTTGGCGCGCCATATTGCGCAGGCGGATCTCGATGCGTAGCGACACAAGCCAAGCCGCAACGACCGCGACGTAGAGCACCAGCGCGACATCGATCCAGAATTCATTGAGCGGCGTAAGCCCGATCGCCCAGGCCAGCGGAAAGCCGCTGACCGGCTGCAACACTATCGCGGCGGCGACAACGAACAACTCCAGGCGGACGACGAACTGCGCGACCAGCGCGACTACCGACGGGTTGCCCGAGCGATAGGCCAGCAGCATGAAGCCGGCGATGCCGAGCCAAGTGCCGAACATCGCCGCCGCGGCCAGCAGGTGAATGAATTTGATGGCGAGGATGAGGTCGATCATCGCGGCTTAGGGAATGACCCACAGCGTTTCGTCATTGCGAGCGTAGCGAAGCAATCCAGACTTGCGACGCCGAGCTGGATTGCCTCGTCGCTACACTCCTCGCAATGACGGCCTAGAACGGAATCTCGTCGTCCATGTCGCCGCGCCCGCCGCCACCGCGCGCGCCGGCGCCGGCTGCGGCCGTGACCTTGCGCGACGGTCCGGACGAGCCGAAATCACCCCCCGCGTCATCGGCACCGAAATCGCCGCCCCCACCGCCCGCGCCGGCGCCGCCGGCGCGGTCGAGCAGCGTCAGCTCGCCGCGAAATCCTTGCAGCACCACTTCGGTCGAGTAGCGATCCTGGCCCGATTGATCCTGCCATTTGCGCGTCTGCAGCGCGCCCTCGAGGAAAACCTTCGAGCCCTTCTTGAGATATTGCTCGGCGATCCGGCACAAGTTCTCATTGAAGATGACGACGCGATGCCACTCGGTCTTTTCCTTGCGCTCGCCCGTGGTCTTGTCCTTCCAGGATTCCGACGTGGCAAGGCGCAGGTTCGCCACCGGCCGGCCGTCCTGGGTGCGACGAATTTCCGGATCGGCGCCCAGATTGCCGATCAAGATCACCTTGTTGACGCTTCCCGCCATGACGCTTCTCCGTTCGTTCCCGATATCACCAATCTTCGCTTGCCAACCTAGTGCCGGACCGGCCCGCGGCAAGGGCGATCGGCGCGCCATGGTCGTTATCCATGGCCGTTATCCACACGGCATCGCGCCGTGATGCTTGTCCAAATATATGTTCTTATTTTGTTCTCGTGCCGGACGCAAGCTCATACTGCGCCTCAGCGCCCATCCGCAGATCCACGGCAGCCCGGCCGATTCCACCTAGCTGTTGCTTTTTTGCACTATTCAGAGGCTCACGGAACCACGGTATTACCGCCGGAACATTATTACCGTCCAAGCAGTCCATTGGTTGCGTCTAGGATATGTTATGAGGCGTCTTAGTCCCGGTTTCTTGGTAGGAATTGCCGTTGCCGCGAGCGCGCTTGTGGCTCCCGCATTCGCCGCCGACCTTCCGCCTGTCGCCCCACCGCCGCCGCGCGCTCCTGTCGCGTATATTCCGGCAGCCCCGGTTTTCACCTGGACCGGCTTCTACGTCGGCATCAATACCGGCTACGCTTTCGGCCAGAGCAACTGGAGTTCGCCGCTGGGTTCCTCCGGCTGGTTCAACGTCAACGGCGCGCTCGCCGGCGCCACCATCGGCGGTAATTACCAGATCGGGGCGCTTGTCGTCGGCGGCGAGGCCGACTTCGACTGGCAGAATGTCAGGGGCCGCCAGGTCGGCAGCGGCTGCTTTCCCGCCAATTGCGCCAGCGCCAGCAACTGGGTCGGCACGTTCCGGGCCCGCCTCGGCTACGCCATCGACCGCGTGCTGATTTACGCAACCGGCGGCGGCGCTTTTGCCAACATCCAGGCTTCGTTCGCCGCCCTGCCATGGGCCGGCAGCACGGAATTGGGCTGGAGCTCCGGGGCCGGTGTCGAAGTCGCCATGACCGACAATTGGACGGCGAAGATCGAATATCTGGCCGTGGGTTTCCAGCACCCGTCCTGCGGGTTGGCCAATTGCTTTGCCGCTCCACCCGTCAGCGTCAGCTTTTACGAGAGCATGGTCCGCGCCGGCATCAACTATAAATTCTAGGGTCTGGACTCACAACTTGATCCAATAGAGTGCGCCGACGAGGACAGCGGCTGCAAGGAAGTTTCGGGCGAGTTTGTCGTAACGGGTAGCGATGCGCCGCCAGTCTTTGATGCGGCAGAAGTAATTTTCGATTTTGTGTCGTTGCCGATAAAAGCGCTTGGGACAATAAGCTTTCTTAATGACATTGCTGCGGCTGGGGATGACCGGCAGAGCGCCTTCATCCTTGATCTGCTGGCGTACTTTCGCGCTGTCGTAGGCCTTATCGGCGGTAACGGCCAATGGCGGTCTGGGCGTGTCTAGCACATCGCCAACGACTTGGCTGTCGTGGACATGGCCACCCGTTACCGTGAAGTTCAGTGGCCGGCCTTTGCTGTCGACGATGGCGTGGATTTTAGAGGAGCGACCGCCGCGGCTGATGCCGATCGCCTGCTTTTGCTCCCCCCTTTTGCGCCGCTGGCCGCACGGTGGGCTTTCACGATTGTGCTGTCGATCAGATATAGGCTGTCGCGCGATTTCGATGCTAGCGCGTCGAAAATCCGCTTCCAGATGCCGCGCCGAGACCAACGGTTGAAGCGATTGTACGCCGTTGTGTAGGGCCCGTAGCGTTCCGGCAGATCGCGCCACGGCATCCCTGTGCGCAACACGTAAAATATCGCGTTCATGATCTTCCGATCGTCAGCGCGGGCGCTCATTCGGCTCTTCGGCATCAGCGGCTCGAGAACAGCCCATTCCTCATCGCTCAAATCAAATCGCATGACCCACCTCCGAGCACGGTGAATCACGATCACGACGATTTTTCAAGAACCTATGTGGGTACAGACCCTAGTCTTGGCCTAAATTCCAGCCTTGGCAGCCGCCCGCTTCCGGCTAGGGCGGGTAGGGTACAGGGATCGAGATCGCAAGCGCGGCGGATTCCGCCGCGTTGTTGTTTTTTTGCACTATTCAGAGGCGTGCGGAAGCACTGTACTGCCACCCAAAGCCAATCTGTTGCTTGCGTCTGAGGGTACCGTATGAGGCGTCTTAGTCCCGGTCTCTTGGTAGGAATGGCCGTTGCCGCGAGTGCGCTTGCGACAGCGGCGTCGGCTGCCGACATGCCGGTGCCGGCCGCTCCAGCCTACTATCCGCCCGTCTACCGGCCGGTGATCTACGACTGGACCGGTATCTACGGCGGCGTGCATCTCGGCGCCGGCGTGCTGGAAGACCAGGTCACCACGACGACGACGACCGCGCTGCAGCCCTCCGGCGTCCAGACCAAGCTCAGTCCCTTCGGCGTGGTTGCCGGCGCCCAGGCTGGTTTCAACTATCAGATCCAGCAGTTCGTCCTCGGCGCCGAGGGCACGTTCACCTGGGCCGATATTTCCGGCACGCAGGTGACGGCGTCGGCGATGCTGGTGCCGTTCTCCGTCTCCGAAAGCTCGACATCGGATCCGCGCTGGTACGCCACCGCGACCGGCAAGATCGGCTTCGCCGCCAACGACTTTCTGTTCTACGCCAAAGGCGGCGCGGCATGGATGGGCGTGAATTACACCCAGGACATTGCCGCAGGCGTCGGCAATGTCTCGTCGCAGACGATCAGCGACACGCGCTCCGGCTTTACCGTCGGCGGCGGCATCGAGTTCGGCATGACGGAAAATCTATCAGCCAGGCTCGAATACGACTATCTCAATTTCGGTACCAAAACCTACACCTTCGCCAACCTGAATACGCCAGCCGCCGCGCTGGTGCTGCCGGTCGCGATCCGGTCCAGCACGAGTTCTGATCACCGCCGGCATCAACTACCGTTTCAATTGGGGTGGAGGTGGCCCAGTCGTCACCAAGTAGCGCGTACCACCCTCTTTGCAGCGGGCAGCGAGGGCCGGCTAGATGCCGGCCCTTGTCATTTCCGGCGTCAGCTCCGTTATCCTGAGGTAGCCGCCAAGTATTGCGGGAATAACCGCCCGCCCCGCCCTGGCAAAAGCCCTGCGTTCTCCCTACGTTCGACGTAAATCCTCGCTCACCAGCCCATCGCCCGCCGGCCATGGGAACGGAAGCCATTTCCCTATGAACGACCTCTTCGACAAGAAACGGTCGGCCCAGGACCGCGACCAAGAACGCGCGCGATCCGCGCGTCATCGCCATCCGCGGCGCGCGCGAGCACAATCTCAAGAACGTCGATCTCGACATTCCGCGCGACCGGCTGGTGGTGTTCACCGGCCTGTCCGGCTCGGGCAAATCCTCGCTCGCCTTCGACACCATCTATGCCGAGGGCCAGCGCCGCTATGTCGAGAGCCTTTCGGCCTATGCGCGGCAATTTCTGGAAATGATGCAGAAGCCGGACGTCGACCAGATCGACGGCCTGTCGCCGGCCATTTCCATCGAGCAGAAAACCACCTCGCGCAATCCGCGCTCCACGGTCGGCACCGTCACCGAGATCTACGACTACATGCGGCTGCTCTGGGCGCGCGTCGGCGTGCCCTACTCGCCGGCGACCGGCCTGCCGATCGAGAGCCAGACCGTGTCGCAGATGGTCGACCGCATTCTCGCTTTGCCGGAAGGCACGCGGCTTTATCTGCTCGCGCCGGTGGTGCGCGGCCGCAAAGGCGAGTACCGCAAGGAGCTCGCCGAGTTCATGAAGAAGGGCTACCAGCGCGTCAAAGTCGACGGCAAGTTTTTCGAGATCGCCGAAGTGCCGGCGCTCGACAAGAAATTCACCCACGACATCGACGTGGTGGTCGATCGCCTGGTGGTGCGGCCGGATATTTCGACGCGGCTCGCGGATTCGCTGGAGCAGGCGCTGAAGCTCGCCGACGGGCTGGCGATCGCCGAACTCGCCGACGCCGCGCCGGTCGAAGGCGCCAAAGCCAATCGCCAGCGCAATCAGACCGCCGAGCGTTTCGTCTTCTCCGAAAAATTCGCCTGCCCGGTCTCCGGCTTCACCATCTCGGAAATCGAGCCGCGGCTGTTCTCGTTCAACAATCCGTTCGGCGCCTGCCCGAAATGCGGCGGGCTCGGCGTCGAGCAGCACATCGACGCCGACCTGGTCATTCCCGACAAGGAGCGCACCTTGCGCAAGGGCGCCATCGCGCCGTGGGCGAAATCGTCTTCGCCCTATTACGTGCAGACGCTCACCGCGCTGGGCAAGCATTACAAGTTCACGCTCGACACCAAGTGGAAGGACCTGCCGAAGAAGACCCAGGACGCCATCCTGCACGGCTCCGGCGACACCGAGATCCGTTTCTCCTACGACGACGGCATGCGCGCCTACGACACCAAGCGCGTCTTCGAAGGCGTGATCACCAATCTCGAGCGGCGCTTCCGCGAGACCGACAGCGACTGGGCGCGCGAGGAGATCGCCCGCTATTTCACCGACGTGCCGTGCGACGCCTGCAAAGGCTTTCGGCTCAAGCCCGAAGCGCTGTGCGTGAAAATCGGCGGCCGGCATATCGGCGAAGTCTCCGACATGTCGGTCAAAGGCGCAGCCGAATGGTTCACTGAGCTACCCCAGCGGCTGACCTCCAAGCAGAACGAAATCGCCGGCCGCGTGCTCAAGGAAATCCGCGAACGCTTGAAATTCCTGGTCGACGTCGGGCTCGAATATCTCACCCTCGCCCGCGCCTCGGGCACGCTGTCCGGCGGCGAGAGCCAGCGCATCCGGCTTGCCTCGCAGATCGGCTCCGGCCTCACCGGCGTGCTCTACGTGCTCGACGAGCCCTCGATCGGCCTGCACCAGCGCGACAACGCGCGGCTTCTGGAAACGCTGCGCCGGCTGCGCGACCTCGGCAACACCGTGATCGTGGTCGAGCACGACGAGGACGCCATCCGCTCCGCCGACGAAGTGGTCGACATCGGCCCCGGCGCCGGCATCCACGGCGGCCACGTCATCGCCCAAGGCCAGATCGACGATCTGATCGCGGCGCCAAAATCCTGGACCGGCAAATATCTGTCCGGCGAGCTCGCCGTGCAAATCCCCGAGCGCCGGCCCAAGAATCCGACCCGCACGCTGAAGGTCGTCGACGCCCGCGGCAACAATCTGAAAAACGTCACCGCCGAAATCCCGCTCGGCCTGTTCACCTGCGTCACCGGCGTGTCCGGCGGCGGCAAGTCGACCCTGCTCGTCGACACGCTCTACAAGGCGCTGGCGCGGCGACTGAACGGCGCCAGCGAGGCCCCTGCCCCGTACGACCGCATCGAAGGCATCGAGCACCTCGACAAGATCATCGACATCGACCAGTCGCCGATCGGCCGCACGCCGCGCTCGAACCCGGCGACCTATACGGGCGCGTTCACGCCGATCCGCGAATGGTTCGCCGGCCTGCCCGAGAGCAAGGCGCGCGGCTACGAGCCGGGCCGCTTCTCGTTCAACGTCAAGGGCGGCCGCTGCGAGGCCTGCCAGGGCGACGGCGTCATCAAGATCGAGATGCACTTCCTGCCCGACGTCTACGTCACCTGCGACGTCTGCAAGGGCAAGCGCTACAACCGCGAAACGCTGGAAGTGCTGTTCAAGGGCAAATCCATCGCCGACGTGCTCGACATGACGGTCGAGGAGGCGCTGGAGTTCTTCAAGGTGGTGCCGCGGGTGCGCGACGTGCTCACGCTCCTGCACCGGGTCGGCCTCGACTACATCCATGTCGGCCAGCAGGCGACGACGCTGTCGGGCGGCGAGGCGCAACGCGTCAAACTGGCGAAAGAACTGTCGAAGCGCGCCACCGGCCGCACGCTCTACATTCTGGATGAGCCGACCACCGGCCTGCACTTCCACGACGTGGCAAAGCTCCTCGAGGTGCTGCACGAGCTGGTCGACACCGGCAACACCGTGGTGGTCATCGAGCACAATCTCGAAGTCATCAAGACCGCCGACTGGATCATCGACCTCGGCCCCGAAGGCGGCGACGGCGGCGGCGAGATCGTCGCCGCGGGGCCGCCGGAGGACATCGTGCGGGAGAAGCGCAGTTACACCGGGGCGTTCTTGAAGCCGGTGCTGGCGCGGCGTGGGGCGGGCGGGAAGAAGAAGCGGGTTGAGGCGGCGGAGTAACTATGCCCGAGGAAACTGAGGATAGGCGTTACCAAGGGCATTCATTACACTAGGCTTCCTGGCCCGCGATCTGAACCAATTGATACACCCGAGCTTTGGCGGCCCCTTTTGCATCGCTGCGTTTTAGCGGAACGTGAAAATTTGATCGGGTCAATCAGCAGATTATTCGAGCAACCATCGCCAGTCTCTAATAAGTCTTCCCTTGGGGACTTGCCCACCCTACTTGCTGGCCAGCCCCGCAGCCGACGATTTTCGCCAAGGAGACACGATAACCATCACCATTACCGCCTTTGAACAGTCACCCGATGGCGGCAAGGGACTGGCGCGGGATACGCGCGTTCGCTGGGCGCTTGAAGAAGTCGGCCAACCCTACGAGGTTCGCCTTGTTTCGTTTCGTGCGATGAAGGAGCCCGCGCATCTGGCGCTGCATCCTTTCGGCCAGATTCCGACCTACGAGGAAGGCGACCTCGCCCTGTTCGAGACAGGGGCGATCGTGTTCCATATCGCCGAGCACCATGCGGGCTTGCTGCCGGGCGATGCCGATGCGCGGGCGCGTGCGATCACGTGGATGTTTGCCGCGCTCAACACCGTGGAGCCGGCGATCCTTGAACTCGTAACCGCCAAGATTCTGGAGGGCGATAAGCCCTGGAGTAAGGAGCGCCTGCCTCTGGTCGTGGATCGCGTCCGCGACCGGTTGCAGCAACTATCCGCCCGCCTTGGCGGTGCCGACTGGCTCGATGGTGAGTTCAGCGCGGGCGACCTGATGATGGTGTCGGTGCTGCTCAGGTTGAAACCATCGGGCATCCTGGACGGATATCCGAACCTGGCGGCCTATGTCGCCCGCGGCGAAGCGCGGCCCGCCTACAAGCGCGCTTTCGCCGCTCAATTGGCGGTCGGCAAGCCACCGACCGGCTGATTGAGGTCCGCTAACGGTCTATGAAAGCGTCCGGCCGGCCGTGGCGAAGATAAAAATCCTTGTCGGCGTTGTCCAAAAAAATGTGGTCGTCATCGACGCAGATGGATTGGCAAAAACCCGCTTGGTCGCACACTTGGCGGCATATGCGCTCCGCGTTGGCTTTCGGCGCAAATGCCAAGGCGGCGGCCAATGCGCCAGCGGCAGTCGTTATGATCGTGATCGCACGCATGGTCTCATAACTCTTGAAAATTACTCGTGTTCCGCTCGCCGGCCGGGCTCGTTTGTCACGCGCTTCCACCCTCCCCTGCAGGGGGAGGGTCGACCGCCCAACGGGGCCGGCCCGGTGGCAGGCTCCGGCGAGCGGGGATGGTGCCGAGCAAGCTTTCACTTCCCCACCTGCCGCGCTTTGCGCGGCGAGCCTCCCCCTGGCAGGGGAGGCTTCAGATGGCGTCCCTTTTCTATTGACATCAGTCACCGCTTCGATTACATAAGAATTTATCCCGCTCTCTCGAAGGACGCCTTCCGGAGGCAAGCCGAAAGGTGGAGCGGGTGCGGTGCCCGCGGGTGGTTTTGCATGCTGCTCCCGGGCGGCTTGGGCATCGTGTCTCCCGGCATTATGACCGGGGTGGGGGGTGCATCCCTGGACTGGGACAGGCGAAGGCGGGTAACGCCCGTTCAGACCACGTCCCAGGAAGCCTGGCCTGAAGCTGAGCCTTTGGGATGGAATACTCCCTTAGGTGAGAGCCGTGGAGGAACGCCGACAGACGAGCGCGCCCTGCAGGGTGCGTGCCGCATCGCAAGATGTGGCGGTGGCAACCAGCGTTTGTCGGCGTTCCGCCTCCCTTCTTCTTTCGTGAAGGAAGAGAAAAGCAATGGGTGAAGGCGATGAATGGAGATGAGTTTCTCCAATCGCGCTTCCCCGGGCATCAAGCTTGGACGCTGACGCGTCGCGAGAACGCCTCCCCTTTCCGCCCCCGCGTAAGCGGGGGAGGATGATGCGGATTGCCGGATCAAGTCCGGCAATGACAAAATAGCCTTATGAAAAAGATCGGCTTCCTCTCGTTATAGCCTTATGAAAAAGATCGGCTTCCTCTCGTTCGGCCATTGGACTCCGTCGCCGCAATCGCAAGTGCGGACGGCGTCCGATGCGCTCCTGCAATCCATCGACCTCGCTGTCGCCGCCGAGGAGCTCGGCGCGGACGGCGCTTACTTCCGCGTCCATCACTACGCCCGCCAGCTCGGCTCCCCCTTCCCGCTCCTGGCCGCCGTCGGCGCGCGGACCAAGCGCATCGAGATCGGCACCGCGGTCATCGACATGCGCTACGAGAACCCGCTGTATATGGCGGAGGACGCCGGTGCCGCCGACATCATCAGCGGCGGCCGCCTGCAGCTCGGCATCAGCCGCGGTTCGCCCGAGCAGGTGATCGACGGCTGGCGCTATTTTGGCTACGCGCTGTCGGAAGGCGAAACCGATGCCGACATGGCGCGGCGCCACACCGAGGTTTTTCTCGACGTGCTGCGCGGCCAAGGTTTTGCAAAACCCAATCCGCGGCCGATGTTTTCTAACCCGCCGGGCCTGCTGCGGCTCGAGCCGTTTTCCGAAGGTTTGCGCGAGCGCATCTGGTGGGGCGCGGGATCGAGTGCCACCGCCGAGTGGGCCGGCAAAATCGGCATAAACCTGCAAAGCTCGACGCTGGTCTATGACGAGACCGGCGAGCCGCTCGCCACCCAGCAAGCGGGCCAGATCCGGAAATTCCGCGAGGCCTGGAAGGCGGCCGGACACACGCGCGAGCCGCGGGTGTCGGTCAGCCGCAGCATCTTCGCGCTGGTGAACGATCGCGACCGCGCCTATTTCGGGCGCGACAGCGAGAGCGAAGACACGGTCGGCTTCCTCGGCGACAACCGGCGCGCGGTGTTCGGCCGCAGCTACGCCGCCGAGCCGGACGTTCTGGTCGAACAGCTCAAGCAAGACGAAGCCATCGCCGAAGCCGACACGCTCTTACTGACGGTGCCCAACCAGCTCGGCGTCGATTACAACGCCCACGCCATCGAGGCGGTCCTCAAGCACGTGGCGCCTGCGCTGGGCTGGCGGTGATGATTGCCGGATCAAGTCCGGCAATGACAAAATAGAACTTTAGGGAGTGAGACCATGAGCCGAGCCGACGAAGACGCCATCCGCGAGCTTGAAAACCAATTCAACGCGGCGTGGGACCGGCATGACCCCGAAGCTTTGGCGGAATCGCTCGCCGACGATGCCCAGTTCATCACCGTCAACGGCGCCTGGACCACGACGCGCAACGGCTTTCGCGACCTGATGGCGCGGCTGCACGGCGCCACCGGCCCGTTCCGCACCTCGACGCGCCGGACGCCTGAGATGAACGTGACCTTCCTCGCGCCCGACGTCGCCATTTTGCATTCGCGCTTCTGGATCGACGGCGAGGTCTTGCACGACGAGCACAGCCAGGCCTCGCGCGAGAGCGTCGGCACCCGCGTGGTGCGCAAGATCGACGGGCGCTGGCAGGTGGTCGCGACGCAGAACACCGACGTCCGCCCCGGCCGGCGGCACTAGCCGGCGATGCGCATCGGCTGCGCGGGTTGGAACATTCCCAAGCAGCATATGGCGGTGTTTCCCGCCGCCGGCAGTCACCTGCATCGCTACGCGCGGCGGTTCAATGCGGTCGAGATCAATTCGAGCTTCTATCGGCCGCACCGCCGCGCGACCTATGAACGCTGGGCAGCGACGGTGCCGGACGACTTCGCATTTGCGGTCAAGCTGCCGAAACAGATCACGCACGAGCTCCGCCTCGCCGCGGCGGAGCCGGCGCTCGATATTTTTCTCGATCAAGTGAGCGGGCTTGGCGCCAAGCTCGGTCCGATTTTGGTCCAGCTGCCGCCAAGTCTGGCATTCGATTCCGCCGTGGCGCACGCGTTCTTTGCCGCGCTACGGGCGCGCCATGCGGGCAATGTGGTCTGCGAGCCCCAGCATGCGACTTGGTTCACCGCCGCAGCCGACGCACTGCTGGCGGGCCTCAAAATCGCACGCGCCGCCGCCGATCCGCCGGTCGGCACTGCGGCTTTCGCGCCGGGCGGCTGGCAGGGGCTGCATTACTATCGACTGCACGGCGCGCCGCACATCTATTACTCCGAATACGATGCCGCGTTCTTGGAGCACCTTGCCCAGACACTCTCAGACCGATCGGGGGCATGCTGGTGCATCTTCGACAATACGGCCCGCGGAGCGGCGACCACGAATGCGGTGTCGTTGCAACGGCTCGTCGCGAGGCTTCAAACCTAGGGCGGTAGGCGCACCGCCATTAGCGGCCAAGGCAGCCGTGTTTCACCTCTGCCTCGTATGCAAACCGGCCTCTCCCCGCGCTTGACGAGAGGTGATATGCCCACCTGATGCCGCCGGAATCGCATGGCTGAGACTACTTCAATGCCCGCCAAAAAACCCGTCGTCGGCGTGATCGGCAGCGCCCATACCGTCGAGGGCAAATTCACCGCGCAGCGGGTCGGCGAGCGCAATCTGCGTGCCGTTGCCGAGGCTGCGGGCGCGTTGCCGCTGATGTTCGCCGGCACGCCTGAGATCACCGATATCGGCGCGCTGCTCGATACCGTCGACGGCATCCTGCTCACCGGCGCGCGCGCCAACGTCCATCCGAGCCATTTCGGCCATGATGAGCATCCGGCGCACGAGCCCTACGACCGGGGTCGCGACGCCATCGCGCTCGAGTTGATCGAGGCCTGCGTGGAGCGCGGCGTGCCGCTGTTCGGCATTTGCCGCGGTTTTCAGGAGATGAACGTGGCGTTCGGCGGCTCGCTGCATCCGGAGATCCGCGACTTGCCCGGCCGCATGAACCATCGCATGCCGCGGCTGCCGAACGGCGAAATCCACCCCGATCTCGAGGTCATTTTCGCCGACCGCCACGAGGTACGCCTCACTCCCGGCGGCGTGTTCGCAAAGCTGCTCGGCGCCGAGACGATCCGGGTCAATTCGCTGCACGGCCAGGGCATCCTTGAGCCGGGCAAGCGCATCGTCATCGAAGGCATCGCCGAGGACGACACCATCGAGGCCATTGCCATTGCGGAAGCGCCAGGCTTTGCGCTCGGCGTGCAATGGCATGCCGAGCACGACGCCACCCGCAATCCGATCAATCGCACATTGTTCGCCGCCTTCGGCGCGGCGCTGCTGAAATATCGACGGAAGCGGTGATGCAGTACAGGCATGCCGGGCGCGGCTCGCGCCTTGCGCTTGAGATCGCGGCCTCAATATACTGCCGCCAACGATAAAAATCGTAAGTTACCAGGGAGGTGTCGGCCGTGTTCAATCGCTTGATTTAGACTCTGTGCGGCGTCGTCGGAATTTTTGCGGCTATTGCCGCGCCGGCCAAGGCCGCCGACGATATCGAGGCAAAGGCGCAAACCTGCGCCGCCTGCCACGGCGCCAACGGCGTGCCGATCGACCCGAAAACCATGCCGATCATCTGGGGCCAGCAGGCGAATTATCTGTACAAGGAATTGCACGACTATAAGAGCGGCGATCGCAAGAGCCCGATCATGGCGCCCGTGGTAGCAGACATCTCGCTTGCGGACTTGCGCCAGCTCGCCAATTACTTCGCCGCAAAACCATGGCCGGCCAAGCAGGCGTCCGGCTCAGCCGGCTCGCCGCCGAACGGCATTGCCCAATGCCAGCCCTGCCATCAGCAAAATTTCGAGGGCGGCGCGCCAGCACCGCGGCTCGCGGGACTGAACTACGAATATCTGGCCGGCACGATGAAGAGCTTCGCCGATGGCGGACGCACCAACAACGGCGATATGCCGGGCTTCATGAAGGCACTGTCCGACAGCGATCGAGACGCCATGGCGCGTTATCTCGCCGGCCTATGATCGCAGATGCTGAAGCAGCCGCAAGCGCGCGTTAGTTCTTGCGCGCGTTCTCGGCCTGGATCGCTTCGTCGTGATACCAGCCGCTGCCGGATACGAGCTTGACGCCGCGCGGCAATTGCCCATTCGCGGCCGGCGCGGTGTCGTCGATACGGAGCGCGAAACGGCCCCGCGGCGGAAAGGTATAGATCGTGGCCGACATGGTCGGCGTCGCGGACAAATTCGTCGTCATTGGTTCGGCTCCTTGGCCGTGCGCGCATCCCAATGCGCGCGTCACTGTTCTAGTTTCCTAAGTCGTTCTTAATATAGTGCTTTGCCCGTCTTTTGTTCGGTATGCCTCATAGAAAATCAGCGCATGGCTACAATATAAGCATTCGCGTTTTTGCTCATTCGGCTTGCAGCAACTCGACCTCCCAGTGCCGGCAATTCGCCGCCTCACGGCGGCGCAGTTCGCTTAAGCGCCGATTGGCACACAAAATGCTTGAAAGTCGGCGGGAGGCGGCGCGGAGCTTCAATTCTGCCGCGATTTGCGGCAGCGCGCGTCTCGGCACACAAATATCGCACATCAGCTCACTCGTGCTTCAGCAAAGAGAGACGGGAATGACAAAATACAAACTCGAATACATTTGGCTCGACGGCTACACGCCGACGCCGAACTTGCGTGGCAAGACCCAGCTCAAGGACTTCGAGGCTTTTCCAACGCTCGAGCAACTGCCGCTATGGGGCTTTGACGGCTCTTCGACCATGCAGGCGGAAGGCCACAACTCCGATTGCATTCTCAAGCCCGTCGCGGTCTATCCGGACGCCGCGCGCACCAACGGCGTGCTGGTGATGTGCGAAGTCATGATGCCGGACGGCACGGCGCATCCGTCGAACAAGCGCGCCACCATTTTGGACGATCCCGGCGCCTGGTTCGGCTACGAGCAGGAATACTTCTTCTACAAGGACGGCCGACCGCTGGGTTTCCCGTCGAGCGGCTATCCGGCGCCGCAAGGCCCCTATTACACCGGCGTCGGCTACAAGAATGTCGGCGACGTCGCCCGCAAGATGGTCGACGAGCATCTCGATCTCTGCCTCGCCGCCGGCATCAACCACGAAGGCATCAATGCCGAGGTCGCCAAAGGCCAGTGGGAGTTCCAGATTTTCGGCAAGGGCTCAAAAACCGCCGCCGACCAGATGTGGATGGCGCGCTATCTGATGCTGCGGCTCACCGAAAAATACGGCGTCGATATCGAGTTCCATTGCAAGCCGCTCGGCGACACCGACTGGAACGGCTCCGGCATGCACGCCAACTTCTCGACCAACTATATGCGTGAGGTCGGCGGCAAGGAGTATTTCGAGGCGCTGATGAAGGCGTTCGAGGAAAACCGCGCGGATCACATCGCTGTCTACGGTCCGGACAACCACATGCGGCTGACCGGCAAGCACGAGACCGCGGCGATCACCGAGTTCACCTACGGCATCGCCAACCGCGGCGCCTCGATCCGCGTGCCGCACAGCTTCGTCAACAACGGCTACAAGGGGTATCTGGAAGACCGCCGGCCGAATTCGCAAGGCGACCCGTACCAGATCGCTTCGCAAATCCTCAAGACGATCGCTTCGGTGCCGACCAGCGGCGAAGTCAGCGCCGCGGCTTGAGCGTCGACCACATCAACGCGTGAGAGTTCGTGTGAACTTTCACGCGTTTTCTTGGAATTGGATCTGCGCAAACGCGCGCCGCGTTCGGTGTTGCCGCAATCGAGCTCATTGTGAATAACACCTCTTTTGAGTATCCCTGACAGGCGTTGACCGTCAGCAGACTCTTGTTTTTCAGGCAAATCGGGAATAGCTCTGCAATCAATCCGGCTCTGACCGGCTTCGATAGGCGTTGGCTATTCCTCCCCGTTTCCTCCCTGGAGCGGGCCAACAGGGGCACCCGATGAAACTCACCGCAGCGAATGTGCGTACTCTCACCGTACCGCCGGGACGCACCGAGGCGGTTTTCTTCGACGATGACGTGCGGGGCTTTGGCCTCCGCGTGAAGCCGAGTGGCTCCCGCAGCTACGTCATGTGCTGGAAGGTGAAGGCGCTCGGCGGCAAAAACGAACACCGCCGCGTCACTATCGGCACAATTACCGACATTGATTTCGGCAAGGCCAAAGAGAAGGCCAAAACCATCAAAGCCCGCGTCCGGCTCGGCGACGATCCTGCAACGGAAATCTACACCGCCAAGCTCGACGCCGCACAGACTTTCGAGGCAACGGTTAGGCAATTTCTCGATACGCAACGGCCGCGCTATCGCCCGCGCTCCTTCAAGCAGGTCGAGCGCCACCTGTTAAAGAGCGCCAGCGCCCTGAACAAGAAACAAGTCGCCAAAATCATCAAGCCGGATATCGCTACCGTCATCGAGGCAGTCACCGTGAACAGCGGGGCTCCCGCCGCGAACCATGTGCGCTCGTCGATCTCGGCATTCTACGCATGGGCCATGCGACAGGGTCTGGTGGATGCCAACCCCGTCATCGGCACCGAGAAAAACAAAGTGCAATCTCGCGCCCGCGTACTAGCACCGGCCGAATTGCGCCTAATCTGGAATGCGCTCGACGATGACGACTACGGCTCGATCGTGAAGCTGCTTGCGCTCACTGGCCAGCGCAAAAGCGAAATCGGCAGTTTGAGCTGGAGCGAAATCTACGAAGCCGAAATCATCCTGCCGGCCGAGCGCACGAAGAACGCGCGCCCCCATGTGGTGCCGCTGGCGCCCTTGGCGCTTAAGATCCTAGAATTGCGCGAACAGCAGGGCGCCCGCGATTTCATATTTGGCCGAGGCAGCAGCGGCTTTGCCAATTGGTCAAAATCAAAAGAGCTATTGGACGAGCGGATCACGGAAGCCAACGGCGGCAAGACAATCCTGCACTGGACTTTACATGATCTCCGACGTTCGTTTGCTACCTATGCCGGCGGCGGCTTGCCCGAGCATGAATTCAAGAAGCTGCCCGAACACGACAAGGAGCTCGCCAGGGGGCTTGGCATCCTGCCGCATGTAGTCGAGGCAATCTTAAACCACGTCAGCGGCCACAAGGCCGGCGTGGCCGGAACTTACAACCGCTCGACCTATGCGAAGGAAAAACGCATCGCGCTCGACCAATGGGCGACGCATCTGGAATTGATCGTAAGCAGCAACACCGACAACGTAACGCCGCTCCGGCGCAAGGCGTGAGGCCGGCGCCATGTCAGAGGAAATGTGGCTCCGGTTTAGTGAGGCAATCGCCCTAGTCCGCGAACTCCGCAAGTTCAATGATGGAAAATCGAGAGCGACCGTAAAAAGGGCCGTCGACTCTGGCGAAGTTAGCTGCAGCTTCACTGAGCAGTACATTATCAATGAGGAAAAGCAGGCACATCAAGAACTCACCCAATCCACACAGCGGGACATGGCGGCGCGCGGTTTTAAAATGAGCGGGAGTGCGCTCGACATCTCGCGTTCGCACGGAAAGCAAGATGTACAAAAGCGCGTGGGGCAGCGACTGCGCCTGCTCAACGACGTTGGCTCGCCCGAGTTCAACGAGCAGCTCATGCTAGGTAATATCCGTGTCGGCCGCGGAAGCCTAATAGGATGGCTCGACGAGCACGTGCCAGCGGCGGCCGCCGACTTCACAGACAAGCTCGACCGGCAGACACCAGCAGCCGGCGCCAATGGAAAGAAGCGGCGGCGGAGGCCCAAAGGCGACCCCGTCAACGGCATCGCTCGATCGATATGGGGTGAGGCGGGGCCGGTAGGTTTGGAACGAAGAGAAATTCTTGATCAGATTATCGCACGCTTACCAAAGAAAAAAGGCGAGATCGGGATGGACGAAAAAACAATTTGGAACAACGTTCGCGAATTATACAAAATAGAGAAATAAATCAATGGAAATTGGGAAATCTGGGAAATTTCCCTAATTTCCCTAGGTTTTTTTCAGATGCAGCGACATCCATTCAGCACAGCTCATGGCTTTTGAGCGGCTGAACGGAGAGTCAAAATGACTGAGGCCGACACGTTTAAGCTTGCATCCCAGTTTGACGCATTACCGGATGATGCGATTGTGACCACAAAAACCGCTGCCGTCATCCTTGGCGGTGCGCTGACCGAGCAGACCCTGCGGAGAAATCCGCCGATCAAGCGGCGGCAAGTTTCCCTGCGGCGGTATGGATTCCGAGTTGGCGATCTGCGCGCACTAATTCGTGGCGAGATTCAACCCGCTGCAGCCTGAAATACCGAAAACCCCGCGCGGGGCGGGGCTCGGCAGGCGACCAAATGCAGCAGTCTGACAGCCGCTCATAACGCACCTGCTTGGCTCCCACAAGATACCCGCGCAGCTCCCCACCGGAGAAGCGCATGAGCGACACCGCAAACAAACCCGAAACCGCGCGCAAGCCAAGTCCGGCGCTGGCTGAGCCAATCGTCGTTGGGGAATTTTGGGCCAATCGCCGCGGCGAAAGCGTACGCGTGCAACTCCGAGAGTTTGAGGGCCACACGCTTATCGACGTGCGCAGGCACTTCACAAATGGCGATGGCAAATTGCAAGCAACACAGAAGGGCATCGCGCTCGCCATTGCCCGCTTACCCGAGCTCGCCGCCGCCATCGAAAAGGCGCTGCACAAGGCCCGCGAACTTAATTTGATTGATCGCGAGGGGCACGGCCATGACTGACCGCCGCCGACTTCCAGATCGCCGCAACTCGACCACCTTTGATGTGGAGGCGCAGGGACTGAAATTCACCGCCACGGCGTCGTGGTTCGCGGACGGATCGCTCGCCGAAATCTTCCTCCAAAATCATAAAGCCGGAAGTGATGCGGGAATAAATGCGCAGGATTGCGCTGTCGTTTGCTCGCTCGCCCTTCAACATAGCGTACCGCTCGAAAACATTCGCCGCGCGCTGATGCGCGATGCGCGAGGCCGGGCTTCTGGCCCGTTGGGTGCGGCATTGGACAAAATCGCGGGGCAATCATCATGAGCGGCGCCCCACTCGGCAAGCTGATCAGGTTGCTCTCGAGCGACCAGCCCGGCGAGGTTGCCGCCGCAGCAGGTGCCATCAATCGCGCTCTGAAATCTCGTGGGATCGATATTCACGAACTCGCCGAGGTGGTCGAACATCAATTCGAAACGCCGCTCGTTCCCCGACAACCAGCAACGAAGCGGCCGGCGCATCCTGCCAAGGCACCGACAAACAAGCCGCGCGCGTTCCATCCCGGCGTGCCATTCCAGATGGGCGACGCCATCATCTGTGACGAGCCGGACGGACTATTCCGCACATGCCGGTGTGGCTCGACCAGGTTCACGGTGATGGGCGGGATTGGACCGCACGTCGCGCAGTTGCGGTGCGATCATTGTCGAACCGGCGGCCGCTGGCTTTCACGTCAGCATTTTGTAGCGACGCCATGATGCACGCGCTGTCCAGACCCGCGGCGTCGACCAGGCCAAGCATGTGCGGATCGAGGACGAGCTCGCCCGGCGCGGCGTCAAGCTGCGCGGCAAGATCGAGCGCTCCGGTCCATGCCCAAAATGCGGCGGTGATGATCGATTTTCAGCATCAACACTAAGAAGCAGTTTTGCACTGCCGCGGTTGCGACACCGGAGGTGATGTCATCGCGCTTGTGCGGCACCTCGACGGCGTCGACTTCCCAACCGCCCTCACCACGCTGACCGGCGAGCCGGCGCCGAAAACAAACGGCCATGCGCAGGTGCATAATACCGCGGTCGGGCGCGAAGGGATTGCTGCCCGGTTCGACTATAACGACGAGAGCGGCAATCTGCTGTTCCAGGTTCGCCGCATCGAATACGAAATGCCGGATGGCTCCTTCATCCTTAATAAGGACGGCAAGCATAAGAAAACATTTCGGCAGAAACGACCAGACCCGGCCAAGCCCGGCGCATGGATCCAAAACGTTGATGGCGTACGCACCATTCCGTACAAGCTCCCCGAGCTGATTGAGGCCATCGGTCTTGGACATGAAATAATAATCGTCGAGGGCGAAGGTAAAGTTGATTTGCTCCGAACCTGGAACGTCCCCGCGACCTGTTGCGCGCAAGGGGCGGACCAATGGAAACCAGCGCACAGCGAATTCCTGCGCGGCGCCAATGTGCTCATTCTGCCGGACAATGATGCATGCAGGCCGCAAACATGCCGATGCTGGTGGGCGCTTCGCTGCAGGGCATTGCACTGTCGGTGCGCATGCTCGAGCTGCCCGGATCTGCCGCCCAAGGGTGACATCATCGATTGGGCTAACAATGGCGGCACGGTCGAGCAGCTGCATGATTTGATTGCCCGAGAAGCACACCCATGGGTACCGATTCCGGAGTCAGTTCCAGAGCCGCCGCCCGAACAGCCAACAGAGGACGCTGATGCCAGAGACGAGACCAACAGCGACACCGACGACGAGCCAAAATCAGCACGAGTCGAACTCCTTTCTAGTGCGGCATTTATCAGCAGCTATGTTCCGCCGGACTATTTGATCGAAGGCCTCCTGCAACGCCGATTCTTCTATTCGCTGACCGGGAAAACCGGCGGCGGCAAAACGGCCATCGCGCTGCTATTCGCCGCGCTGGTAGCACTCGGCCGGACAATGGACGGCAAGGACTTTTCCCAAGGGCGGGTGCTCTACCTCGCCGGAGAAAACCCGGTTGATGTCCAGCAGCGCTGGATTGCCATGGCGCAGCAAATCGACTTCGACGGCGAGAGCATCGACGTTCATTTCATCCCTGGCGTGTTCTCAGTGCCGGCGATGCGCGCTTGCATAGCTGAGCAAGTGGAGACCCTGGGCGGCGTGTCCCTCGTCATCATCGACACCAGCGCGGCCTATTTCGAGGGCGACGACGAGAACAGCAACACGCAGCTCGGCCAGTACGCCCGCATGCAACGTTCGCTGGTCAATCTGCCAGGCGGGCCGACGGTCCTCGCGCTCTGTCACCCAGTCAAAAACGCCGCAGACGATAACCTTCTGCCGCGCGGGGGCGGCGCCTATCTGAATGAATGCGACGGCAACCTCACTGCGCAAAACAATAACGGCCTGATCGAGATCCACTGGCAGGGCAAGTTCCGCGGCCCTGATTTTGCGCCAATGTCCTTCCAGCTCCACACAGTCACCCACGAGCGGCTCAAGGACAGTAAGGGCAAGCTCATCCCAACCGTCGTTGCAAAACACCTCTCCGAAGCTGGCGAGCAGGAGCTCAAGGCAGTGGCTCGCAGCAACGAGGATAGGTTGCTGACCCTTCTGGCGGCCAACAGGGGAGCGTCAATGGCCGAATTGGCCAAGCTCGGCGAGTGGCGGAAGCGAGACGGCGGCCCGAATCGGACCCTCGTCTGGCGGCTAATTCAAAGCCTGAAAAAGGCCAAGCTGGTCGCCGACGGCCGCAATGGATTGGAGCTCACCGATGCCGGCAAAAAAGCCGCCAAGACCATCCCCGCGCAAACTGCAACAGGAGGAACACATGGTTGAAGTTGGCCCCCGATTGGCGCGCTACGCAGAGGCATACAGAATACTCTCGCGCACAGTCGGCTACCCCACTCAGGTCGGTCTTGCCGAACACAATGCCCGCGAATTCCTCCGCGAGGATGATGCCATGGTGTTCAACCTGGGCTGTACCAACTGGGCAACCAGCCGGGCCGCCGCATGGTCGAGGCCATCCGCGTGCTCAATAGCGGCGACGACTGCAACAGTCTCGCAATCGAAATGCTGCAACTCGCCATAGCCGAGATTGCCCGCGAAACCCCACAACAAACCAAATCGCGCCGTACCTCTGCTAGGTATTATGCCAGGACCCGGCAACGCATCCTCGAATATTACGGGCTGTACCCGGGCGGTAGTTGACCCCTGCTGACCACCAACTGTTTCACTTCTGCCCCCCTAGGGAATGACTGTGAAACGAACAGCCCACGGAGGTGGTTAAAACCACCACCGTAGTGGGTGAAGTGTTTCAGCCCATGTAACAGTTAAACTGTGGTGTTTGCAGTAGGTTGTGTGGCAACTGTTTCACTGTTTCAGCCAAACTGTTTCATGAAACAGTTGTGGGAAAATCGCGAGTACAACTGTTTCACCAAGTGAAACAAAAGTTCCATCGAATAAACGCGGTTACCGATCATGGCCAAGTCCATCCATAGACTGCCAACTGAACCGCCCGCCGGAAGTCCTCGTCGTCAGTCGCGAGCCCCCGCCCGTCCTCAATTGCTCAGACCTCGGTAGATATCGCCGGCCCGTTCATTAACCGCCCCGCCGTCGATGGTCGCCGGCTGTGGAGCTGCCGCCCGGCTCGCGCCCCGCATGCGCCGCCCCCGCGCGCACCGCTCGCCGACTATCTGCTCGCCATCGGCGGCATCAGATCGCCCGACAACAGCCTATTAGACTGCTGCGCAAGTCATCCGAAACATCGCGGTAATGCAGCAATGGCGCACGGTTGGCACTCGCCACATGCCAGTTCAATTGCGCTGGGGAGGAATCAGGGAGGAATGGCGCTCAGTTTCCTCCACCGTTACGCAGCTCACTGGCGCATCCTCGGCGGTCTATCGATCGACACCCCGCACAGCTCGACCACGGTGCCTACCAATGCCGCCGCCCTGACTCAGCGCGCGACGTACAGCGCGATTGCTGGCTTGCCGCTGTCATGGAGCGGTCGATCGGCGGCACCATCACCAGCCACCGCAACTCGATTGCGGCTCGATCAGCCGGCCATGCAATCGATCGGCGCAAGGCTTTACGCGCCCGGTAGAGATAATCCTCTCAATAGGTGTTTCGCATAATGAACGCGCCCACGTGCATGTGCGTGAGGCAGCGCCGCCGAGCTCGAACCGATCGGCGCAGTGCCAGGCGCGGGTTGGCTGCTCGATGGTGCTGTGGCCGGATCAAATAGGCCGGGGCACCCCTGCCGGCACCCCCTTTTTTCTCGCCCGGTTGCAGATCGACTACCCCAATCCCTCCAGCGCGCGCGGCGCGGGCAACTGATGACCGTTGAACATATCTGAACATATCTGAACATATCTGAACATATCTGAATGTATCTGAACATCTTCGTCGCGCTCGGCTGCCGGTTCGAGCAACTAAAAAACGATCAAACAAACAATAACGCGGCGATTTTTTGCTCGTAATTTTGGACAGTTTCGGTTACACAATGTTTTGCGATGTAATGCACACACCGTTTTGACATGCGGAGTTTTGAGCAATGGCGAAGGACGACCAGATTGTCGTGCGGGTTTCGGCATCTCTGAAAGCCAATCTGAAACGGGGCGCCGATGACGACAGCCGGGCCATGTCGGATTTTGCGCGACGGCTGCTGGTCGATGCAGTCGCCACGCGCATCGTTGAAGGCAAGCAAGAGGCGGCATGACATGAACGCGCCAATCAGCCGGAAGGGCGAGGCATCCGGTACCCCGGATTTGGAGGCTACGCGGACCAAGGCCCGCTCGGAGCGCGCCGCTCTCGCGCAAAAGATCGCACGTCGCGAGGCCAAGCGCGCCTTGCAGCTTGAGACAGGTGATGACCTCGAAGCTGTCGACAAGCTCGATCATGAGATTGACGCCGACCGGCGCTTGCTTGCGTTAATCGATCAGCGCCTTGCAGTCCTCGACCGAAGCGCCAGGAAGCAGGAAAGGCAGCACCGGGAAGACGAGCGCACCGCCGCCATTAAAAATATTGCCCCGTTACTCGCAAGACGGACCGAGCTGGGGATCGAACTGGAAACGGTGCTCAAGCGCCTTGTCGAGCTTCACGATCAGATTATCGCCGACAAGCAGATCCGTGCCGTTTGGCCTTTTGGGTTTCCTGATTATTTCTCTTTTCGGATCGACGACTTTGGCCGCGAAATCTTGCGCAGGCTGCGAGATAACGGCGGCTACGACTTAATGCCGGGCCCGGTCCGGGCCGCCTTGGGCCACAGCTCTGGCACCGGCGGTTACACGCAGGTTCCGTCCCCGAGCGGGCCCAATGATCTCCCAGGAAAACTGGCGGAGAATGCGAAACACATTCTGTCTGTTTTGGAAAAGGCCCAGATTCATCCAGCCGGCGAACCTGATGAGGCCGACGATTATGTGAAGGTGGCGTAAATGACCGACGCACCCACCACTCCGGCAGCCGCTGCCGACTCTGCACTGACACCTGCCGCGCCTGATCTGTTGCAACCGCAGCAGATGACGCCCGAAGTGGCCGCGAAAAAAAAGTTGAATATCTCGGTGACTCAAAATTCCGCTGACCGCGTCGCCCGTGGCGATCCTGACAGCGTGCGGGCTTGGCGCGAAGTTACGAGAGCCTTAACCCCGCAGGCCAATCCGGCAACCGCCTTCGGCAAACAGTACAACGACAATATGAATTCGTTGGCGATCCTCCGCGCAAAAGCAGACCTGAGCGACTTGGCGCTCGATCATGCGGCGGCGCGCGGTCCAATTTCGCTTAAAGAGCGCCAGGATGCGTTGTTTGCCAAGGAGCGGAATTTCAAGGACCTGGCTTGGGTTCAACGCTACCTATCTGGCGACCGCCAAGCTAATTCCGAGGCCGCGCTGATACACATTGCATTGGCAAGTCCCATTGGGTCTTTTGAGGAAATTGAAGCTTTCAAAAAGGCCGCCGCCAAACGACTGGCTGGCACCAAATAGCCGGCGCGCACATCCAACCAAAGGAGCACTAGCCATGGTCACGAAATCCCCGAAAGAGCTTGAAGAAATGCGATGGCTGATCTCGCAAGGGTTGCTGCCAACGGACGCCATCGACCAGCACTATGAGCAGGAATTTCAGCAGACGTTCGGCCAGGACTATAAGGTCGACGCCGAGGGCAATGTAATCGAGCAAGGTCGTGGCAGCAAGGCGCAGCCCACCCGCACCTCGATTGACGCCTACATCAAGAACCAGACCGAACGTCGCGGCAGTGGCGGGCCGGAGAAGGGGTACGCAGGAGAACCTTGCGCGCATGGAAGCCGATCTTGAGGCGTACAACGCCAGCAAGCCGCAGCCGGTCAAGCGCCGTCCAGCCCGGCCCAGCGCGGCGTAAATGCCAAATGAGCGCGGCGAGCAAATGACGACTGCGACCGGAGGAACAAACTAAATGCTGCGCTTCCTTGTCGGTATGCTGTTTCTGTCGTGTCTTGTTCTGTCGTGTCTTGGCAGTGCCGAGCCGGCCTATGCCGCGTCGATCTTTTCGCCATGCACACAGAGCGGCCCGACGTCTGCGAATGCGACCCGGTCAACACGGCCAACCCGCTGCCGGATCAGCGGACAGTCGGATTACCCGTATGGCTCGACGGCGATCACCGGCAACGCCACCGGCACGACCGGCGCAGTTGTCGGCACGCTGACTGCGGTTTCGGCCAAAACCACTTTCATCTGCGGCATTAACGTATCGGCGCCTGGCGGCACCGGCGCGGTTGGTCCGATCACCGTTGCCGGCCTGATCACCGCGATCGATGGTGTATCAACTGACTGCGACCGCGTCGGGCAGCATCTCGTGACGCAGACCTTCACGCCCTGCATTCCGGCGACTGCGGCAAATACGAAGATCACGATCACCACCACTGCTGACGCATCGGCGTCGCATGTTGCGGTCAATTCATGGGGGTACAACAAATGACGAGCCGAGGAACCGTGATGTGGTACAACCCGACGAAGGGCTACGGATTCATCAGTCCCAACGGCGGCGACCGCGACGTGTTCGTGCATATCACCGCTGTCAGAACGCGCCGGGCTGAGCACGTTGAGTGAAGGACAGATGGTCGAATTCGATATCGTGCAAAATAAGGGCAAGTCGTCGGCTGAGAATCTTAAGCCAATCGGGGGCTGATCGTGTCAAAGACCGACGAGACAGTGCAGACCGGCACGGTCAAATGGTTCAATGGCGTTCGCGGATTTATCACGGCCGATGCCGGCTATCGCGACGTGTTCTGTCATTCCAGCCAAATAGTCGATGAGGGCCACGAATTGTCCAAGGGTGAGCGCGTGACTTTCGTGGAGGATGTTGGCCGTGATGGCAGAAACTATGCGCGGCACATTGTGGTTGTCGAATGAGCAGACAGCTCCCCGCTCGACGGCCCGATTTTGGCGAGCTTGGCCCGGCGATGAAGGCATTGAGCGAGCAGCATCGAGAATTTGTGTATCACTACGTAACCGCGCCGCCCAAGAAGGGCTCGCTTGTTGAGGCTTATCGGCAAGCCGGATACGGCGCCGGCTCAACACCAACAATCCAGGCCAAGGCCGCTTGGCGACTGTCACGCGACGAGCGGGTGATTGCCGCGATAAGCGAAGAGAGCAAAAAAATATTGCGGGTGGCATTCCCAGAAGCCGCAAACGCATTGGTCAATCTGCTCCGCGATCGCCACCCACCGCGAGCACGGCAGAGCCATCCAGATGATCATGGATAGGGTGTTTCCGGTTGAAACCAAACATAACATCGAGGTTGTCCATAAGACCGTTGATCTCGGACACGGAGGCGGTCGAGGAATTGCGCGCATACGCAAGCTCGGCACCGACGCGCGACAAGCTGATCGAAGTTGTTCGGCGGCAACGGGCCTCGCTCGCATCGAGGCCCTTGAGGCTGCCGACGCTAACCGCCGCGCACAGGCGGCCAAGGTGATCGATGCTGATGAGGTGATCGAGGCCGAGATAATGCCCGCCGCATCACCTGCCGCCACAAGCGACGAACCGGCTTATGCGCTCGACCCGGAAGAGGATGATATTTGATGTCAGAAGACAGATCCCCGACCCGGCGCGCCTGATCAAGCTTGCACGGCAGACGCTGAGCTCAGCCGAGCGCCGGCAGAAATTTCAGCGCATCGACTTTCTGGACACGTCGTTCTGGTATCCGCACGCAGCTGCAATTCTTTGCTGCCGGCGCATCCGGCGTGCATCAACGGCTGATCTACGGCGGCAATCAATCCGGCAAAACCACGTGCTGTGCCGCTGAGGTGGCATGGGCGTCTAACCGGCGCGTACCCGCCCTGGTGGACCGGCAAGCGCTTCAAGAAGCCGATCCGCGCTTGGGCGATTGGTGGGTCCGTCACAGTGGTGCGCGACACGATTCAGCGTCAGCTATGCGGCGGCCAGGAATTTGGCACCGGCATGATCCCGCTGGAGGCCATGGCCAAGAAGCCGATCATGATCGCTGGCGGCATGAGCGCGGTTGACACCCTCTATGTCACGCACCGCACCGACGGCGAGATCGACGGCATATCGGAGTTGAGCTTCAAGACGTTCGAACAGCGCCGGGAAAAGCTGCAATCAGAAACCCTGGATCTCATCTGGGTCGACGAGAAACCCTCCGAGGAAGTGTACTCCGAGCTGCTGGCCCGAACCTCCGCCACCGATGGCCACTTGATTGTCTCTTATACGCCGGTCGGCGCTGGTGGTGCTGCGGGTCTCACCTATCGGTTTCTGTCGG
This sequence comes from uncultured Alphaproteobacteria bacterium, assembly GCA_963821175.1. Classification (GTDB taxonomy): domain Bacteria; phylum Pseudomonadota; class Alphaproteobacteria; order Rhizobiales; family Xanthobacteraceae; genus BOG-931. Next base: position 13,053 of record CAWGCU010000002.1, on the reverse strand, counting down.
AGGCATCGACCGATCGCAGCACGCACCGGATTACCGGCGCGGAGGCCAAGCACATCTCCGCGGAACGCCGCGAGGAGCTTGGCGCCGGCTACAGTGAAGCCGAACGCGAAACTCGCCTTGAGGGCACGCCGCAGCTCGGCACCGGCCCGGTGTTTCCGCTGGAGCTATTGCCGTCTCTGATCAAATCATTCGACCAGGACCATCTGCCGCTCACGACGCGTTGGTGCGTTGGGATCGACTTTGGCTACGACCATCCGTTCGCCGCGGTGCTCATAGCATGGGATCCCATGAGTGGGCAGATTTGGGTGGTCGACAGTTTCCGAATGGAACGATCGTCGGCGCTCTATCATGTCCAGCGCATTATCAACATGTGTCGCGGTTTGTTGATCCCGGTCGCATACCCCCATGATGGCGGAACGCATGACAAGGGCAGCGGTTTATCGTTGAAGCTCCAGTATGAAAACTTCGGCGCCAACATGATGGCCAAGCATGCGCTCAATCACAACACCACAAACTACAACGTCGAGGCCGCGCTTTCTGAAATCCGGGACATGTTCTATGCCGGCAATCTCATCATCGCGCCGCACAACTATGAACTGATCGACGAGCTCCGCAATTACCACCGCGATGATGGCCTTAAGATCGTGAAACAACGCGACGATTTGATCTCAGCGATGCGCTACGCGATAATGATGCGCCGATCGGGCAAGGCCAGACAGCATTGCGACGGCGTTCCTGGTACGCGGTTCAAGTTCCCTTTTGCACTCCAAAGCCGCGCCGCCGGCCGCCAGCGCTTCGCCATCGGCTCACCCTCTCATCCCGGCGGCGACACGGATCCTTTTACGGGCCGATGAGGCTGGCCTGCGCGCGTACCCGGCCGAATGCTCGCCCCGCTTGCTCGGCCTGTAGGGTGGGCGTAGTTTCATCGCGGGCGGACATGAGCACGGCCACCGCCCATTGCAAGTAGAACTTAAAGCCCCGCTCGCCCCTCCGGCTAGGCGGGGCTTTCTTTGCTAGCGCTGTCCGGTCTTGTGTGTGCGTGGTATGGTGGCAACCAATCCGTCGGGCCAATGCAACATCCCGGCACATTGCGCTTCGGCTTACAGATGGTTTGAGCGGCATGCCTAGCCCCGGCCAGCCAAGCCCGGGGCTTTTTTTTGATTGCTCGGCGATGCTAGCCCCGCGGCTCAATACGGCAAGCAGTACCAAGCGGTGCCAGCGGTAGCACAATATCCCACCGTTATTGCAAGCCTGCCGCCAACCCGGGCTGCAGCTTCCAATGCCTCATCGGAGAGATCAAAGGTCACGAAGGCTTCGTCAATTTTGTCGAGATATGCAGTGTCATCCGTCATGGCATTCTCCAAAGGTTTGAACCTTATCCGGCCGTTAGTACCGGATACAGGCGTACGACGCTGTGCCTTGCGTCACACAGGCTTGTTCGGCCACGCAGCCAGGCTGGCCCGCGCGTGCCCTTGTCCTACCCTGGCGGCGGCGTGTTCGGCGGGAAGTAGCCGACCGCAGGCTGCCGGGCTTGCGTTTTAGCAGCCCGAGCTTCGCGGATTTGTCATGCTGGCATGGTTACGAGGCGGACCTGGACCATTGGACCTTGGTATAATGTCCTTAGGTACAAGTTCGGAACGAAAATGAGGGTGGCACTCTCCAGCAACAACAGTGAGGTGGCGCACCATGCAAACGCTTACCGTAGTGAAGTCCGAGAGGCCCGCGTCTCCCACAGGCCACGTGAGTTCCCGCAACCGAGGTCCAAACTCTGCCAAACGATTTGACCTGATCGGGAACGAAGTCGCTTTTCCACGCAAGCGTCAGCTCTACATAGAAGGCGACTCTTCAACCTATCTGTATAAGATCGTAAGCGGTGTCGCGCGGAGCTATCGGATAACGGCGGAGGGTCGACGGCAGATCGTTGCCTTCCACGTTCCAGGCGACCTCTTCGGCTTTGAGGTCGGGCATACTCACACGCTTTCAGCCGAGGCTGTTACGGACGTGAGAGTACGGTTGTTCAAAGCCGCATCGCTCTTGAATATCGCAGGCCGCGACGACGATGTTGCGCAGGAGCTATGGCTAAACATCGGCCGGGAGATTCGACGCAACCAAGAACACATTTTGCAGCTTGGTATACCGGCCCCCACTCGCGTCGCCAGCTTTCTGTTGGAAATGGCCCGACGAATGCACAGCGCCGACGGGGTAGCCTTGTCGATACCAAGACTGGATATTGCAAACTATCTGGATGTTAGGATCGAAACCGTGTCGCGAGCGCTGACCCACTTTGCAAGGTCAGGAGCAATCGCCCTGTCTTGCCGCAAGATCATGATTCGTAACCGAACGCTCCTGACCCAACTCCTGGATAAGCCGCCCGAACGCACGCGCATCTTGGCGCCGGCAGGAGATCGGCGCGAACAATCTGCCGCTGTGGCTCATCCTCAAAGATGTCGGAAGGGGATGACATAGTGCCTGAGGACAAGCCGCACATAGGCTACGTCCCAAAAATAGACTGGCAAGCGCTAGTCTTTTGGACGCTTTTGGTAGCGACAGGTTCTGTGACGACGTTGATGTTTATCCGTTAGTTGCCAACAGAACTTCGTTACCGGGGTGCTGCGCATGGGTTCGCCAAGATAGGCGACGGAGGCGGTGGCCTCAATCGTCCCGGCTGGCTGTATTCGGCGGCCGCGGAATGTCCTTCAATATCTGCCGCGGCACGCTTGGCAGCTTGGCGATGTTGACGGCCAACAGGAATGCCTCGTCGCGCGACAGCCGCTTCATCGACATTTGCCGTTGCGGCTCATCCTCGTAATAGAGATAGGCGATCTGCTGGCCATTGGCGTCCTTGACGATGAAGGACTCCTGACGTTCCTCGATCGACCACGGCGGCGGGAACCGGCGCGTGGATTGCATTCATTAATCCGTGGACGTGAGTGAAAAGAACTGCGCCCACGGAGCTTCATATCCGCACTTTGGGCAGGTGATGATGGTGTCGTCGTTATAGTCCACAGGCACAGGTATGTTCGGCTCCCCACACTTCGGACAGCCGCCAGTGACGGGTATGACCATATTTTCAGCCATATAATTCTCCAAGCCCGAACTGCGCCCACGGGATCATCTGGCAACGTCAGTGCGGGGACAAGGAACCACGAATAAGAATTTTGGGATAGCGACAAATGGGGATAGCGACCAGGGCGGCGGGAAGCGGCGGGGGGATGGCATGGTGCGATGATAGCAGATCGTGCTCGGCCTCGGCCTTGACGATATCGATGCTCTTGGAATAGCCGTGCCAGAATTGATCCACTTCTAGCGGAGGCGGGGATGCCAGCAAGAAGCCTGTCGGATAGCCGCCGCCCCTCGAAGCTGGCTCAACCGAGCGATGACGTCGCCGCCGATGATGCCGACGCCGCGGCCGCGGTGCTGAGGTCCCAACTGATCCAGATGGATGCCAGGTTTCGCGACGCCATGGCGCGGGCGGCAACAGGTGGGTCAGCGAGTGAACCTCGCCGCGACCGCCGATAATCGGCCCCCGGCTCGGTTCTGATAGGCTGACAGCCCTGCGCTTGCCGGCGCTGGAAGGCGGCCTTCAGGGGCACATTGTCGCATTCCTCCCGTAGTCCTCCCCTGCCCGTTTTTGGGGAGGAAATCGCCTAACGAAAATTCGAGTTATGCCTAATTTTATTGGCAATCTTGGCAGGCACCGAACCTGCGGTCTCCAATCGAGCTCATTGCGGCGATGCCGCGGGGGAGGTACTTGGCGTCCCTCCCCCGGCTCTGCATGACGAAAATCCTGCCGCGCGCCTCGCCTGACGTTCCTCCTTCGCCTATCTCGCGCCCGAGAAACAGCGGCGATAAGATCGTCGCGGGGGCTCGCGAGGACAACAGCCATGCCGCAGGACGGCCTCATCACACTTTTCAGCCGCTATCCGGCGCACGACACCATGGAGCGTCTGCTCGCGGCGCTCGCTAAGCGCAACATGACGGTATTCGCCCGCATCGATCATGCCGCCGGCGCGGCTAGCGCCAGCTTGGCGCTGCGCCCGACCGAAGTGGTAATCTTCGGCAATCCCAAAGGCGGCACCGCGCTAATGCAGGACCGGCAATCGGCCGGCATCGACCTGCCGCTCAAGGCGCTGGTCTGGCAAGACGCCGACGGCAAGGTTTGGCTCGGCTACAACGATCCGACCTGGATCGCACAGCGCCACGGCCTCGGCGCAGCGAGCGCCGGCGCGGTCGAGGCGACGGGCAAGGCGCTGGCCGCGATCGCGGGCGAAGTGACGACATAACCAAAACCGCCAGCTTAAATCTTCGCACGGCGGGGGATTCAATCTTCAATTGTTGCGATACGAAATATTCTTTACTTGCTCTCCCTTGGAATACTTAAACCGTCAGCGCGCGTGTCGTATCGTCGAACAGCTCGTCGACTGAGATGCGGCGTGGAATGAGCTTTTGCTGGTGGCAAAAGTCGATGATGATTTCCAAAATCGGCCGGCAGGCCTCGACGCCGAACCGGTAGGGGTCGAGCGCGCCGCCGTCAGGTAATCCTGCGGCTCGTTTGCTGTCGTGCAGCTGGCGGAAGATGTCCTTGACGACGTCGGGCCGCGAGCGCGACAGCTCTTGCCTGACCACCACCATGTGATTGATCGGAACACCGTGGTGCCGCTCGGCCCATTTTTGCGCAACCGCGTCGGCGTCAGGAATCAGATGTTTGAGCTTCGGATCGGGCAGCTTGTCGCCGACGATGCCAGCGGCGACGTCGCCGTCGAGCAGCATCTGCGTCAAATCCTTGCCTGCCGCCGCGCGCTTGACGATGGCCGGATCGTGATATTCGGCGACATGGGGATCCTCGAAGGTGATCCACTCGACCTTGTCGATGTCGACGCCGTAATCGCTCGCCAGGATGCCCCGCACCCACGTCCCTGTCGTCACCGTATAGGCGCGAACGCCAACCCGCTTGCCGTTGAGCTCGGACGGTTTGAGCGGGCCGCGATCGGGATTGTAGGCGATGGTGTGATGCTGGCCGCGGCTCACCACCACGGCGGGCAACAGCACATAGGGCTTGCCGTAGGCTTTGGCCTGCAGATAGGTCACGATGGCAAGCTCGGCGACGTCGTATTTGGCTTCACGCACGACCTGCTTGAACAGGTTGTTGGCGACCTTCACCTCGGCAAAATCGAAATCGACCAGGTCGGAGCGGATCGCGCCGCTCTTGAGCGGCTTGGTATTCGCATAATTGCCCAACATCGTGTGCAGCTTGAGCTTGGTCGCGGTCGCCATGAGCTGGGTTCCTTTGTCACTTCGCCTGATTACTTGGCCAGAGTGGGATAGAGCGTGAGCGCGGTCTTGCCAAAGATCCAATCCTAATTCGACGGCTTGGCGAAGGCAAATGCATGGCGCGCGGCGCCGAGGATTTCCGCCATTGTGCCGACCGAGTTCGGAAAATTCGAACCCCAGGCGATCCGCGAGGCCCCGAACGTATCGACGATCTTGCCGAAGAACGTTTCCGGCGTGGCTTTGCCCCAGCTCTTGGGCGTCACATTGACCGGCGTGATCTTCAGATAGACCTGTTTATATTTGGCGAGCTCGAGCAATTCAGCGGCGCCGCTGTAGGGCGGCCCCTCCGCGAACGGCGCGCGCGCCAAGTGGTCGAGGATCATCGTCACCTTCGGAAACCGATCCATGATTTGCCGCAACAGCGGCAAGCCTTCCTGCTTCATCTGCATGCAGACCGGAATGTTCTTTGCCGACGCATGCTCCCAGAACGGATAGGTTTTTGGATCGACGAACCAGGTGGCCTGGTCCGGCAAGGTCGAGCCGGTGGTGAACAGGCGCATGCCGGTGCAGCCGCGGGCGAGCCAGTCATCGAATATCTTCACGGCATCGGGCGCCATGACGTCGATGGAATAGACGCCGGTAAAACGGGACGGCACGGCAGCGACCGCATCCGCCACATAGCTGTTGTCGTAACCGTAAGCCGTGGAGGAATGCACAATCGCCGCCTTGTCGACGCCGGCGTCGTCCATGGCTTTGAGCAGTGTCTGATACGTAGTCGGCCGCTCGCTCGACCAGGTGGATTGCGTGCCGCCGAGCGGGGCCAGCGGATAACGCTGGGTATCGGGCGAGACGATGTGGGGATGAATATCGATGACGGGCATGTGCGTTCACTCGGGTTGACGTTATAGGAGATTTTCACGGATCGATGTCGACAAACACCTGATCGAGTTGCAGACGTGCCGGTATCAACTTCTGCTGCAGGCTATAGGTGATCAGGGCCTCGATGCTGGCGCGGTTCGCCGCGCTGCCGTAAGGCAGCGGATCGCTCATCAGCGACAGGAAATTGCGATAGCGCTTGTCTTCGGGGCTATCGCCCTGGCCATGCTTGAGCTCTTCAAGATAGGGCTTTTTCGCCGCGACAAAGGCGTTCATCAGCGAACGCGCCAGCCACGGATGGCGCTTGATGTGCTCCTCCTTCACCACGATGAGGCCGTGGATCGGATAGATGCCGCTGCGGCGAAACCAATCGGCCTCGACCTTTTCGACATCGGCGATCAATTCCGGATAGGTATCGGCGGCAGCCGCGCCGGCCTTGTCCCAGCCGCTGATCGGCGGACCGGCGCGGCCGACGCCCGCAGGCCCGCTAAATCCGGCTTGAATTTCCCCGGCCTTCATCATGCTCTGCAGCGATTTGCCTTCCGGCGCGTGCACCACATTCGACGGCAGCTTCAGCGACGTGACATGCTCCTCGTCATCGACCACCCAGGTCACCTTCGCGGAATCAAGCTCGTACTCGTTGACGAAAATGCCGCGCGTCCAGACGCCGGTAGTGACCGAATAAGCGCGCACGCCGACCTTTTTGCCTTCCAAATCCTTGGGCACCCTGATGCCCGCATCGGGGCGCACCACGAAGCCGCCGTGATGAAAGCGGCGCATCAGGAAAATCGGCAAGGCGATGTAAGGGGCACCGAGCGCTCGCGCGATCATGTAGGTCGTCGGCGCCATCTCGCAGATGTCGAATTCCACGTCGCGCACCATGCGGCGAAAGGCGCCGATGATGGGCACCACCTCGACGAATGCGGGCTCCACGCCCTCGATCCGCACGTCGCCCCATTTCAGGGCGCGGGTGTGGCCATAAGTTCCGATCGCGATCTTCAGGTGCGGCTGGTCCGCCATTCCATTCTCCTGATGCCGTTTTGCCGTGGTCCGCGCCCTGTTTGATCGTCAACCGATCCAAAACCTGCAATACGCGTTATTGTTTCGGAATTCCGGCTTTATCGATAACGTCCCGCCACTTGGCGACGTCCGCCGCCATGCGGTCGTGCATCTGCTGCGGCGTGCTGGCGCGCGCATCGATGCCGAGACCGCGTGCCTTTTGCTGAAGGTCCGGCGCGGCAAGCGCGCGGTTGATCTCACGGTTGAGGATTTGCACGACGTCATCCGGCAAGCCCGCGGGCCCCGCGACCCCGTTCCAGCTGGTCACGACATATTGGGGAAAGCCGCCTTCCTTCGCGGTCGGAATGTCTTTCAGCAAGGGATCGCGTTCCTCGCCCGAGGTGGCGACGATCCGCAGTTTTCCGCCGCCGAGCTCGCTGATAAAGCCGGCGTAATAATCGAAACCGAGGTCGACGTCGCCGCGCAGCAGCGCCGTCACCAGCTCGGGTGTCGTGCGATAGGTAACGACCGTAAATTGAGCTCCTGTTACCTGCTCGAACAAGTACGCCGAAAGATTTTGCGTGCTGCCGGGATTGATGGCGCCGAGATTGAGCTTTCCGGGATCTTTCTTTGCGGCGTCGACGATATCTTGGAGCGCCTTGTAAGGCGAATTGCCCGGTACGGCGAGCAACATCTCGAAACTCGCCGCCACTGAAATGGAGGTGAAATCCTTCAGCACGTCAAAGGGAAGCTTGTTGAAGAGCGAGGCGCTGATCGATTGGCCATTGCCGATCTCGCCAAGCGTATAGCCGTCGGCCGAAGCGCGCAGCACCTGCGTCGCCGACGCGATGCCGCCGGCCCCCGGGCGGTTCTCGATCACGAATTGCTGCTTTAATTGATCGCCGAGCTTGTCGGCCAATAGCCGCATCGTCAGGTCGCCGACCCCGCCCGGCCCATAAGGCACGAACACGCGCACCGGTTTGGTCGGATAGTCCGCGGCCGCCAACGCTCCCCCGCCCAGGATCGCAAAAACGGCGGCCATCACCGCAGCCAAGGAACTTTGTGAGACTGAGCGCGCGCGCGTTCTGACGCTTGGGTGATATCTCATGCGTTCTCCCTAGACGGCACGGCCCTGGTATGGACCGAGATGGGCTGTTACAGCCTCGCGCCGGTCCGGGGTGTCCGTACCCCGAAACTCTGGCACGGCCGCCGCGGCGGACTCTATCTGAAATCGCGGGCGGAGCCATAAGTTTTTGCTATAAAGGCAACGCGGATATTTTGGCGCCGCGGGCGCCCGAGAGGTTTCCTCCATGATTGCCCGCGAAATTCCGTCACTGCGACAGCTGCGCGCATTCGAAGCTGTCGCGCGCCTGGAGAGCGTCAGCGCGGCGGCGCGAGACATCCATCTTTCGCAACCCGGAGTGAGCCAGGCGATCCGCGCCCTGGAAAACGGGCTGGACGCGCAGCTGTTCGAGCGCCGACGCTCCGGCTGTTACGTCACCGAGCTCGGTGCGATCCTGTTGCTGCGGATACGGCGCTTTTTGGAACACCTGCGTTCGGCATTGACGGAACCTGGTGGCAGTTCGCCCGCCGGACGGCAAAGCACGGACGCCACGATCAACAGGATGACGCGGCCGCAACTGCAAAGCCTTATTGCCGTGTCCGAGAATCCGTCATTCGATGCCGCAGCCCGGTCTTTGAAGATTTCGCAGCCCTCGCTGCACCGCTCCGCCCGCGAGCTCGAGCGCGAATTGCGACGCACCCTCTACCGGCGGACCGCAACCGGCGTCACGACGACCCCATACGGATCCGAGTTCGCGAGACGAATCCAGGTTGCGCTCGGCGAGATCGAATACGGCTTGGATGAGATCCAGGCCGCAAGAGGCAATGTCGTTTCGCGGATCGTAATCGGCAATATCCCGCACTCGGCCACCCAGATCCTGTCAAACGCAATCAAGGAGTTCCTGTCGAGATATCCGACGGCCCGCGTGCAAATCGTCGATGGACATTACGAAGATCTGTTGAACGAACTACGCGCCGGAAAACTTGACCTCCTATACGGCGTGCTGAGGCTTCCGGATTGGGCCACCGACGTCAAAGAAGAGCTGCTATTCGCCAATCATTACGTCGTGATCGCGCGTCATGGCCATCCGTTGCATCGGTTGAAACGGGTACGCAACCGGGACCTGGCCAATTTCGGTTGGATCATGCCGGGGCCGTTGACGCCACGCCAGCAGGCTTTGCATCGCATGCTGCAGGGCGTTTGTGCGGAGCCGAAGATCAGCCTCGAAACAACATCATCGCAAATCTACCGCACCATCCTGGCGGCGACGGACCAGCTGACACTGATGTCGAGATTTGAAGCCAAGCTGAACGACGTCGGAGCCTTGGCACAATTGCCGTTCCGATCGCCGCATCTACGCCGTTTCGACGGCATCGCCACCCGCATCGGTTGGCAACCCACGCGCATCCATCGCGAATTCATCGCCTTGCTGCGGGACGAAACTCGTGCTGCGGCGGTCGCTGCGCAGCCTGGGCCGGCGTCCCGGTCCAGGACAGGGCAGTCCAGGCGAAGAACGGCCGACGCGCGGGCCAAGATGCGAACTGGCATTAGAAACACCGCGTCGCACGTGCCATAAGCCAATAATTCGCTCCTCGCTTGAAAATTGAGCGTCCAACAATGGAACCCAAGAAGCCAGTGCTGATCGTGGAAGACGACGTTTGGACGCGCCTGATCGGCGTCGTCTTTGACCCAACGACCAGCCGCGAGCGCTGGAGCGCATTCGCGAATTTCATGTCGCCCGATCTACCAGACTTCGGTGCCTGGTGCGACAAGGTCAAAATAGCCGCAAAGTCGCTGTATCCCAGCGACGTTCGGCTGGTGAAGTCCCAAGACGAGTTGCAAAGCAATCTTGAGGCGGCAGAGGCGATCATCGCCGAATCCTTGACGATAGGCGCGAAGGAGCTCGCGTTGGCGCACGACTGAAGGTCGTGCACAAATACGGCGCCATTCTCCGCAACATCGATGTTACCGCCTGCGCGTCGCGCGGCATCAGGGTTCTGGCCGTGCGCCGTCGCGCCAACATGTCTTGCGCCGAGCATGCCTTTGCCTTGATGCTGATGCTCGCCAGGCGGATGGCCTATCTGAACGGATTGATCAGTATCGAGCAAATGGCCGCAGCCGGACGTTCCTACACGCCCTTCGACACGCGCCACACGCCCGGAGCCAACTGGGGGCGATACTCAGGGATGCGGACCCTCAGCGGAAGCACGCTCGGCATCATCGGGCTGGGTGAGATTGGCCGCGAAATAGCCAAGCGAGCCACCGCGTTTGAAATGACAACTCACTATTTTCAACGGACGAAGCTCAGCCGAGATGATGAGCGTAGCCTGAATGCTGTTTATCAACCGCTAGATGCGCTGCTCGCGACTAGCGATTGGATCATACCTCAGCTTCCTCTTGATGCATCTACATTGGGCTTCATCAATCGTGAGCGGCTGAATATAGTGAAACTTGGCGCTTGCATTGTGAATGTCTCGCGCGCCGAATTAATTGATCGGGCCGCGCTGCTGGACGCGCTGCGATCTGGTCATCTGGGCGGCTTCGCGCTCGATCCGCTATATGAGGAGCCAGGCCGTCCTGATGACGAGTTACTTTCGTTCGACAACGTAGTCCTGACGCCTCATATGGCGGGATCGCCGCGATTTAATGGATTGCAGGATATCGAAGGGGTAATTGAAGGGCTTGCAGGCGCTCTCGCGGCGGACGCATGAATTCACTGTCGCTGCACGCGCCGATTGCTATCCGGCAGAGCTTAAACCGATATCATTCGCCTATGTCAGCGGGGGCGCCGGCATGATTTGTTCGACATCGGGCCGCGGAGCTTTTGCTCGGCGGCCTGAGGGACAGCTCCACGCTGGCCTACGCCGCCGGCTTGTCGACGATCAGATTGCCGTCGTAGTAGACCGAGAGCCCGGTCTTGCGCGCTTCCGCCACCACCGAAGGATGCCAGTCGACCTTGCCGGCGTCGGGTCCGCCGATGATGGCCATCAACAGCGCCTCGGTGCCGCCGGAAAGATTGCGGAAGCCACGATAGATGCCGATCGGCACGTTGCACACGTCGCCCTCGTCGAGATCGACGGTCTGCTCTGCGTCGCCGTCCAACCAAAACACCTGCCAGCGGCCTTTGACCGGGATGAAGACCTCTTCGGTGGCGTGGCGATGCAGCGCCGCGCCGCAGCCTTGCGGCGCCCGCACATAGGTGACGGAGAACCCGGCGGCGCCTGCCTCACGTGCGGTGCCAGATCCAGATTTTCGGTCACCCCCATGCCGACCATGTTGATGATCTCGCGCTTATAGGCGGGAATGCGCTGGTCAACGAAAGCGATATCGGCGCCTCGGGCTTTCGCCGCCCGCGCGACGTGGCTGCGCTCCATCGCCTCTCGCGAGATTTTCGGCACCGGCTTGCCCGCAAGCCGCGGATCGACGACCGGCATGGATCTCCTCCCTTGTTATCCGCCACATCTAATCCGCCAAGCCTTGTTGTCGACAATGTCGCGGACCGCACTTATTTGCGGATGTAACCGAGATAGAAAAATACCACGAAGAGGACGGCATGAACGACCGCACGGACGCCGTTCACCGTGGGCGTGATGGCAAGACGCGCGCCAAGCACCGGAACCGGCGAGCCGGCCAGATACAGATAGAACAATACGCCCGCACTGACGAAGAAGGCGCCCGAGAGGAATTTGCAGACCTCTTTCCAGTTGATGGTCACGCAAATAGTCCGTGCGCTGATACTGTCGCGCGGCGCGTCGTTCTCTCTCCCGCTCAAACCGGGGCGTGCTTGCCGAACAACGCCACCATGCGCTCGAACATGTCGCCGCTCTCCGTCAGATCCGGCGAATGGCCGGCGTGGCGCTCCATCTCGACATCAGTGCCAACGCAATGTCGCCGCCGGCCTTTTTGTAATTGGCGACGAAGCGTTGCGGCTCGTTGCCGGCAAAGCTCAAATCGGCGTCCTTGTAGTCGTGCACGATGTCGCCGCGGCTCTGGAACCAGATCGCCGGCGGCAATTGCAACTTCTCGCCGCGCTCGAGCGCCAGCATGGGATTGCCCTCTTCCATGTTGGCCTCGCTCTTCCCAATGTCGGAATCGTGGCGCGGAATGATCGGCTTGCCCCATTCGGCGCCGGCGGCCAGCGAACGCTTGGCGTGGCGATAGCGCGACAGCGGATTGATCACCGGCCACGACATCACCACGCAGCGCACGGTGGCATCCTGCGCCGCTGATCCGGCCGGCAGCGCAATCGCCGCATAGCGCGGATCGTGCGGCCGCATGGCGACCAGCATGGCCAGATGGCCGCCGCTCGATTGGCCGGAAAGGCCGATGAGGTCGGACCGCGTTTTCAGCTCGCGGGCATGCGCTTTGGCCCAGCGCACCGCATAATTGATGTCCTGCACCGAAGCCGGATAAGCGTCCTCGTTGCCGGAGCGAAAATCGAGCGCGATGGAGACCACGCCGTGGGACGCCATGTATTTGTGGCGCAGCGCTTCGGTCAGGCGATCGCTCTGGCACCAGGCGCCGCCGTGGCATTCGACCAGAGCCGGAAACGGCCCTGCCCCGCGCGGCTTGTACACCCGCGCCAACAGCGGCTTGTCGCCGTGGCGGAGATATTCGACGTCCTCGACGTCGAAATCGGTGGTTTTCGCTTCCAGGGTCGCGGTCGTCATGGGCGTTTCCTTCCTTGCCGTTTGACGCATAGTCGCGCACGACAGCGCACACGGCAAGCATGGTCGAACGGACCGGGTGAGGCTATATGAGCGCTATGTCCACTGCCGTCCGCGACAACACCGCCCTGTCTCGCTTCGAACTCGATGTCGGCGGCGTGACGGCGTTCGTGAACT
>CAWGCU010000001.1:0-70256 GCA_963821175.1 uncultured Alphaproteobacteria bacterium | reverse complement strand
TTGCTGTTCAACGCCGCTTCTTTGGCTTCGCTGCGGTCTTGCGCTTTTTCGGCGGCTTGCGTTTGGCGGGCTTCGTCTTCTTCGCAGCTTTCACCTTTCCGGCGGGTTTCGTCTTTTTGCCGGGACGCTTTTTCGCGGAGGGTTTTTTCGCGGAGGGCTTCTTGCCAGCAGGCTTTTTGGCGGCAGGTTTTGCAGCGGGAGGCGTTTTGGCGGGCGTGGCGCCGCCGCCGGCGCTGGCGGGCTTGGTTGCGGCCGGCGAGCCGCTCGGCTTCGGCGCCGATCCAGCCACGCCCGCGCTTGCCGCCGCCAGCCAGAAGCGCAGCTCCGGCGCCTTCTCGTCGGGTCCCACAATATAGCGCTCCTGCCACTTGTCGTCGGCCTCGAGCGGCTGGCTGAAAATCTTCGGATCTGCCTTAAGCCAATAACGGAATGCGTAGTGGTCGTAGATGTCGAGCACGTGGCAGGCATAGGCCTCGGCCAGGCCGCGATGGCCGCGGATGATGACCAGGTTCTCGTCGTTGTTATGCGAGGCGCGGAAACCGAGATTGTGCGAGCCGGTCACCACCACGCAATTGGCGCTGAACGGATCGATCACCACGATCTTGTTGTGAATGATGGCGAAGCCGAATTTCTGCAGCTCGGCTTCCCATGCGCCGAAGGCGTCGCTCGCGTTGATGCTGCCGGCCGGAATGGCGCGGTAGTCGATCGGCGCGGTCGTTCTGTTATTCGGCTTGGCTCCCTTGGGCGCCTTGGCTCCTTTTTTCTTCGGCCCTCCCAATTCGCCGACGACCGCGACACCTGGATGCACATTGCTACCCTCGTCAGCCTCATCGGCCTCGCCGCCCTGATGCAAGGCTTCCGAGAAATTGCTGGCGCGCTGCGAACTGGTCAGCGCGCCGCGCACGAACAGATCGGGGTTTTTCGCCAGCGCCTGGCCGGCGGCGTCGAGGATCGAATTGTTGCCGGGGTCGAACGCCAGGAACAGCACCGCCTGCTTGGCGGCGCCGATCAGGTCGAAGATCCGCTCCATGTCGTTCGGTTTTTCCTTGGGCGGACTTCGCGAGCACATGATTGGTGTTGGGCGAGAACATCGGCTCGATGGTGACGCCGTTGCCGAGATCGATCGGCGAACTGATCGAGCTGTCGTTGTTGTTGTGATCCCAGGTGCGTTGCGTCGGCGATTGCAATGATTTTTGGTTGCCGTGAGCGGCGTCGACGTCGGCCTTGAGCGTATTCCAGTAATCGATATAGCGCTGCGCGACCTTCGGCGATTCGATCACCAGCGCGTTGTTGGTCTGCGTGCACAGCCCGGTGCTGGTCCAATTGGTCGAGCCGGTGAGCACCGCGACCGGTGCGCCTTTCTGGTTGAGCACCATGAACTTGTTGTGCGGGATGCTGCCTTTGCCGAGGATGCGGTCGATCACGTTGACGCCGGCCGCTTTCAGCGCGGCGCGATTTTTCGAATCAGAAGTCCATGATCGGCTTTTTGTCGGGGCCGACGCCTGCCTCGTTGCCGAGGATCACGGTGCGGCTTTTCGGATCGCCCTTACCGGCGGCTTGCAGCCGCTTTTCCAGTCCGTTGGGATCGTTGAGCTCATAGAGCGCGGCATTGATGGTGCCGCCTTCCGTGTCGGCGCGGTCGAGCAGCGAGGTCACGCCTTCGAAAAGCTGACCTTCCAGGTTCTGGCGAATCTTGTCGTTCGGATCGGTGATGTGCTTCTGGAGCGCGGCCACACTGGGCTTGTCGTTGAGCTCATGGCTCAAGGCCTGCGTCGCCACAATGCCGCGATTGAAATAGGCGCTGAAGAACGGCGGCCGCTTCTCGGTGAGCGTCACGGCGTTGCTGACGAGCGGCGTAACGCCGGCGAGCGGCTTGAGCGCGCCCGGCGTGCCGCCCATCGGCACGATGCGATAGGTGTAAGTCTGGCCGCGCTTGGCGTAGAGGTCCTTCCACCAGAATTTTTGCACCGGCGACTGCTCGGTGGTGTTGTTTGGGCCGGGTGGCTTGCCGTCAAAAGTGGCCATCGCCGGCAGCGGCGTTTGCTTGCCGCTTGAATCGATCTGGATGACCGCGAAGCCGAGGCAGCCGTCGAGATGCTTGTCGAAGGTCCAGGCGACGACTGCGATATCGTTATTCGAGAAAGCAAGTGCGGGCATGGTCTTCCCCTTTGTGGCGGGTGCGGCGGCTGCACCATACCATGTTCAATTGTGAAATTGGCGCTTTTCCCGCGTGAGGCGCAAGCCGACCTTCCAGCGATCCGCAAAGCGGCAAACAATCTTGCGGCAATCAATTTTGGATTTTAGGAACTTAGAATTCAAAACCCGGCTGCGCGGCCGGGTTTATCCACAGCGCTCAACGCCCGCCGTTCACCGCGACGAGGCGCGGGCCGGGCTTGGCCGCAGTCGCAACCGAAGCCAACGGCCGGCGCGCGTTCGGCGCGTAGAGGCCGCGGTTGTCGGGCACGACCTTGAAGCTGTCGACCAACCCGACCACGGTTTCCGCGGCGCCGAGCACCAGATAGCCGTCGCTCGTCATGGCGCGGGCCATGCGGTTGAGCACGTCGATCTTGGTCTGCTGGTCGAAATAGATCAGCACGTTGCGGCAGAAGATCACGTCGAACAGGCCGAGCTGGGTAAAGTCGCCGAGCAGGTTGAACTGCCGGTATTTGACCATGGCGCGCAGCTCCGGCGCGATCTGCCACAGCTCGCCGACTTGCGCGAAATGCTTGATCAGGAGCTGGATCGGCAGTCCGCGTTGCACCTCGAACTGGCTGTAGAGCCCAAGGCGCGCCTTCTCCAGCACCTCGCTGGAGAGATCGGTCGCCAAAATGTCGATGCGCCAGCCGGCGATCTCGCGCTCCATGGCCTTGAGACACATGGCGAGCGAATACGGCTCCTGGCCGGTGGAAGCGGCGGCGCACCAAATGCGGATCGAGCGCGACGCCCGGCGCGCCGCGATCAGCGCCGGCATGATGACGTTGCGGAAATGCTCGAACGGTATCTTGTCGCGGAAGAAGAACGATTCGTTGGTCATCATTGCTTCGACGACCGCGGTCATCAGCGCATTGTCCTGACCGAGGCGGAGCACGCGCACGAGATCGCCGAGGCCGGACAGACCGGCCTTCCGGGCGACCGGCAATAGCCTGCTCTCGACCAGATACTGCTTCTCGGCTGACAGAACGAGGCCGGAGCGCTCCTTCAGGCAGCGGCGCAGATAATCGTAATCAAGCGGCGTCACGTCCGGCCCCCCGCAAATAACCGAAGTATTCTCGGTGCAATCTCGTTGAGCGGCAGCACCGCCGAGCATAATCCGGCCTGCGCCACCGAACGCGGCATGCCCCAGACGACGCTGGTGGCCTCGTCTTGCGCCATGACGCTGCCGCCGGCAGCCACGATATCGGCAGCACCATGGGTACCGTCGGTGCCCATGCCGGTGAGAATGAGCGCCAGCGCGCTCGAGCCCCACACCGTCGCCGCCGAGGAGAACAGCGGATCGACCGACGGTTTGCAGAAATTGATCGGCGGATCGTCGCCGAGCGCGATCTTGATGCCGTCGCGGTCGCGGACGACCCGCATATGCCGGCCGCCCGGCGCCACATAGACGCCGCCGGCGAGCACCGGCTCGCCGTGCTCGGCTTCGTGGGAGCCGCGGCCGCCGACGCGCGACAGATGCTCGGCCAGCACCGTGGTGAAAGTCGGCGGCATGTGTTGCGTGATCAAAACCGGCGCGCGGTCGATCGCCGCGGGAAGCTTTTCGATCAGCGCCGTGAGCGCCTGCGGGCCGCCGGTCGAGGAACCGATCAGCAAGGCGCGCGGCATGATCGGAGAAAACGGCCGTAACGTCAGCGGCGGCGCCTCGTGCTTGCCCGGCAAACTGTCGCGCGACGGCAGCGGCACCAGCGCAGGACGCGGCAGGCGAGCTTCGGCTGGTGCCGGAACCGGCATAGGTTGGCGCAGCAACAGGCGGCGGCGGCGGCCGAGGTTGCGGATTTTTTCGATCAGCTCGCGGCGGTAATCGGCGGATGTGGTGGCCTCGCGCGTGGTCGCGGGCTTGGGGATATAATCGGCGGCGCCGAGCGCCAGCGCGCGCAAGCTGACTTCGGCGCCGCGGCGCGTGATCGCCGACGCCATGATCACCATGAGGTCGCGCTTCTTCTTCAACAGCAGCGGCAGCGCCGAAATGCCATCGAGCTCGGGCATTTCGATGTCGAGCACGACGACGTCGGCATCGCTGCCTTCGATCCGGTCGACGGCCTCACGCCCGGTGCGCAGCGACGCGGCGACCGTCATGTCCGGTTCGCCGTCGACCCAGCGCGCCACCAGGCTGCGCGCGACGACCGAATCGTCCACGACCATGACGCGGATCGGTTTGTCGGCGGCAACCGCACGGTCGGCGGCAGCGAAAGCGATACTCATGGACTCTGACTTTGCACGCTGACTTTACTCGGACTTCCAACGACGCAACGACGATGGCCGACCTCAGATCAGCCCGACTTCCTCGAACTTGGCCTGGACGATGTCCTTGTCGAACGGCTTCATGATGTATTCGTTGGCGCCGGCATGAAGTGCGCGGGCAATGTGTGCGACGTCGTTCTCGGTGGTGCAGAACACCACTTTCGGCCCGTCGCCACCGGGCAGCCGGCGCAACACCCGCAAGAAATCATAGCCGTCCATTTTCGGCATGTTCCAGTCGAGCAGGATTGCATCGGGCAATTGCCGCTTGCAGGTTTCAATGGCTTCCTCGCCGTTCTCGGCTTCCATGATCTGAAAATCGAGCCCTTCGAGGATTCGCCGCGCCACCTTGCGGATGACGCTGGAGTCGTCGACAACCAAACAGGTCTTCATAACGTTCTCACTCCACGCTTCGCGGGCGAACCCGCTTTGATTTCACTGCATCTCAAACGCGTCAGTCGTCATCACTGGCCCTCACGCCGCCGCGGCTTCAGGGCTGAGATCAAGCACCCGGTCGATGTCGAGAACGACCAGAAGATGCCCGTCGAGCCGATACACGCCCGCGGCGACGCGGCCGAGATTGCGGTCGAGATTGATCGGGTTCGGCTCGCGCTCGTCGTCGGGCAGCTTGAGCACTTCGCCGACCGTGTCGACCAGAAGGCCGAACGATTCGCCGCGCGACTCGATGCCGATCGCCATCGGCACCTGTGCCGCGTCGCGCGCAGCCAAGCCGAGCCGGCTACGCAGCTCGATGGCGGTGACGATGCGGCCGCGCAGATTGAGCACGCCCGCGATCTCCGGGCCGGCGAGCGGTACCCGCGTGATACGCGACGGCTTGAAGACGTCCTGCACGCATTCGATCGGCAGGCCGAACAGCTGACCGGCCGTGGTGAAGGTGACGTAATCGCTGAGCTGAGTGTCGTTCATGGCCATCATGCCGCCCGGTTGAGGTCGGCGCCCTGTTCCTTGATCGCCGCAACCAGGCCGGCGCGATCGAACTTGGCGACGAAATCGTGGAATCCGCGGCGCGGCCGCGTTCCACCGTCTCGGCGGACACCATGGTGGCAAGCGCGATAATGGGGACCGCCGCGGCCGCCGGCATGGCGCGCACCGCCTCGGCGAGCGCAAAGCCGTCCATCTCCGGCATCTCGATGTCGGTGACGATGAGGTCGAAACGCGTATCGGATTTGAGCGCCGCGAGCGCGTCGGCCGCCGACGCCGCCGTGACCACCCGATAGCCGGCGGCCTTGATCAATGGCGCCAACAGGTCGCGGAAGAACGCGGAATCGTCGACCAGGAGTACGCTGCGCGCCAGCCGCGCCGCCGACGGATCGCGGCGGCGGAACCAATCCGCGAAAGCCTGCGGCAGGAAATGGCCGACGTCGATGATCTCGGTGGTCGCACCCTTGATCACGGCATAGCCGAGCACACCCGGACGATCGCTCGACACTTCGATGTCGAGCCGCTCCTCGACGATGTCGATGATCTCGTCGGCAACCAGGCCCATGGAGCGGCCTTGATCGGAGAACACCAGGATCGGCTGCGCGCCTTCCTTCTTGAGGCTGGTTTCGGCATCGATCCGCAACAGCGGCATGAGCTGGTCGCGATATTGCACCAGATGGCGGCCGTCGGAGATTTCGATCTTGCGGCAATCGATTTCCTCGAGCCGCGTCACCAGCGACAGCGGCACGGCCTTCGGCTGCTGCGAGCCGGCGCGGAACACCAGGAGCGAAACGGTTTCCTCGTCGGCTTCCTCTTCGCGGCTCTGCAATTCGGAATTTTCCGCGCGCGCCGCCGCCACCGCGGCGCGACCGAGCGCCTGCGCCACGCCATTCGGATCGATGATCATGATGACCGAGCCGTCGCCAAGAATGGTGGTGCCGGAAAACACCGGAATGTGGCGCAGCTTCGACGACATCGGCTTGATGACGATTTCCTCGGTGTGGAAGACGCCGTCGACGACGATGCCGAACACCTGGCTGCCGACCTGCGTCACCACGACAAAACCGTTCTCGTTGTCGCAGGCGCCGAGGCGGAAGACTTCCTTCAGACGCACCAGCGGCAACAGCTTGTTGCGTAGGCGGAGCACCGGCGCGTCCTTGATGTGCTCGATGCGGTGCTCGCCGTTATTGCCGGCGCGAACCAGCTCGAGCACCGCAAGCTGCGGAATGGCGAAGCGCTCGCCGCCGGCCTCGACGATGAGCGCCGATACGATCGCCAGCGTCAGCGGGATTTTGATGATGAAGGTGGTGCCGGCGCCGCTGATAGACTTCAAGTCCACCGTGCCGCCGATCTGCTCGATATTGCTGCGCACGACGTCCATGCCGACGCCGCGGCCGGAAATGCTCGTCACTTTCGCCGCGGTGGTGAAGCCGGGGGCGAAGATGTAATTGCAGATTTCCGCTTCCGACTTGGCGGCGAGCTGCGCCTCGCTGGCGAGGCCTTTCTCGACGACCTTGGCCTTGATGCCGGCGAGGTCGAGGCCGCGGCCGTCGTCGGAGATTTCGATGATGATGTGGCCGCCCTCGTGCCAGGCGGACAGCCGGATCGTGCCCTTCGCCGGCTTGCCGGCGGCAATCCGCGCGGCCGGAGCTTCGATGCCGTGATCGGCGCAGTTGCGCACCAGGTGCGTGAGCGGATCCTTGACCAGATCGAGCACCTGGCGGTCGAGCTCGGTGTCGGCGCCGCGCATCGCAAGCTCGATGTCCTTGCCGAGCTCGGCGCAAAGATCGCGCACCACGCGCGGCAGTTTCTGCCACGCATTGCCGATCGGCTGCATGCGCGTCTTCATCACGCCTTCCTGCAGCTCGGCGGTGACGCTGGAGAGCCGCTGCAGCGGCACCTTGAAATCGGAATCTTCGTTGCGGCGGACGATCTCGAGGAGCTGGTTGCGGGTCAGCACCAGTTCCGAGACGGTGGTCATCAGATGATCGAGCGTATCGACATTGACACGGATCGAATGGTTGGCGAGCCGGTCGCCGCGGTCTTCTTCAGGTCGCTCGGCCGCGGCCTTCTCTTGTTTTTCGGATTTCTCGATCGGCTCGGGCTGGTCGGATTCGATCTCGACGGGCGCTGGCGGCGGCGCTGCCACCTCCCCCCGCGCCATGCGACCGAGCAGATCGATGAGATCGCCGTCGCCGCCTTCCGGTTCCTGCTCGCTCTTCTCGATCGTATCGAGGATCGATTTGATCCGGTCGATGGTGGAGAGAATGAGCGTGACGGCTTCCGCGGTGACCGGCATGCCGTCGCGGAATTTTCCCATCAGCGTTTCGGCGGCGTGCGTCAGCGCTCTCCAGCCGCGGCAGTGCGAGAAAGCCGCACGTGCCTTTGATGGTGTGAACCAGGCGAAAAATATTGCCGAGAATGGCGCCGTTGTTCGGCTCCTGCTCGAAGCGGACGAGTTCGGCGTCGACCAGATTGAGACTCTCGTTGGTCTCGGTCAGGAATTCACGCAACAGGTCGTCCATACAGGCGCCCTCGACACCGCGGGTACTTGCCGGCTGGCACCCGCCCCGCTTGCAGACTCATGGAGAGGCGCGCAAGGCGCGCGCCTCCGTCGCCAGGCACGCCGCGCCTGATCGGACAGCCTCAGTCTGTTGCCAAACGGTTTAATTTCAGTTGCGGTGGGCGTGGAAAGACGAGCCGGAAGTCGCAAAATACGCTCGCTGCACTCCTAGCTTGCGGTCACCACCACGGACTCGCGCTCGGCCACGGCCGATACCGTAAGCCCGCAATCTCGCGCCAGGATTCCCGTGTAGAGCGGCTGGATGGCGTGGGCATCGACCGGGTGCGCCGGACTGCCCACCAGGAGCTCGGCGGTAGCCTCGGCCACGCGGGCATTGAGCCCCGAAGCGGTGAGGCGAAACCCCTTGCCGCCGTCAGTCGGGTCGATCGTGATCGAGCCGCCGCGCGGAATGGTGCCGACCGAGACCAGCAGCATGTTCAACAAAAGCTTAACGCGGTTCTTCGGCAGCAATTCGCGGGGCAGGTTCCACACGATCGTGGTCTTGTCGTCGCCGAACAGCCCGCGCGCCACCTTTTCGGCATCTCCCAGATCGATCTGGGCGCCGGCCGAGCCAGCCGCGCCGAACGCGAGCCGGCAGAATTGCAGCTTGGCCGAGGCCTGTTTCGCGCTCTTCTTGATCAGGTCGAGGGCGAAAACCTTGGTTTCCTCGTCCTTGTCCTCGTCCATGACTTCCAGACCATTGACGATGGCGCCGACCGGGCTGATCAGGTCATGGCAGACGCGGGAGCACAGTAGCGCCGCAAGATCGAGGGCGCCGATGGCGATGGGACTGGACGGTGCGGACATGAGCGGCTCCGCTGCGGGGCTGCGGGGATTTAGGGCAGTGCCTGTCATAGCCTAGCCGATTCGGCAATCGTGCCCCGCCAATCCAGCCGTGCTAGAGCGGCATTCCTTCATCCGGCTAAATCGCCAGGAACCGTCCGTGCCAACCCTTGATACCGCCTCATGCGCCCATCTCATGGACGAGCTGACTGGGATCACCATGCGGGCAGCGGCGGCGATCCTGGATTTCGCCACCGACGCGGGCCTACGCAGCAAGGCCGATGGTTCTCCGGTGACCGCAGCCGACGAAGCCGCGGAAGTCATCATCTGCGATGGCCTTAGGCGGCTTGCTCCGGACGTGCCGGTCATTTCGGAGGAGCACGCCGCGCGCGAAAGGCCGAAGCCGATAGCAGCCGGCAGCTACTTTCTGGTCGACCCGCTCGACGGCACGCGGGAATTCATCGCGGGCCGCGACGAATACACGATCAATATCGCGCTCATGACCGATGGAGCGCCAATGCTCGGCGTCATTTGCGCGCCGGCGCTCGGCGATCTTTGGCGCGGCATCGTCGGCCGCGGCGCCGAGCGGATCTTGCTTGCGCACCGAACCGAGGTGCCGATGCCGATCCACACCCGGGCGCAGCCCAAAGGCGAAGCCGTCGTCGTGGTCAGCCGCTCGCATCTGGAAGCGCGCACCAAAAGCTATGTCGACGGTTTACCGGGGGCAAAGCTTGTCCAAAGCGGCTCATCGATAAAATTCTGCCGGTTGGCCGAAGGCTCGGCCGACCTTTATCCGCGGCTGGCGCCGACCCACGACTGGGATATCGCAGCCGGCCACGCCATCCTTAAGGCCGCCGGCGGCAGCGTGACCGCGCCTGACGGCGCGCCGCTCGTCTATGGCACCAATGACCTTTTGATCCCGGCTTTCCTCGCCTGGGGCGACCCCGCCAGCGCCGTTTTGGTCAAGGACTGAGCGCGCGCTTGACGTCGGGCCATTTGCGTTCGGCCTCGGCGCTCAAGCGATCGGCATCGGTGACGAACTTTTCCAGCCGGCCGCGGTCGTAGAACAGATAAAGCCGTTCGCCGGTGACGAGCCACACATTTGGATTGCCGGCGACCGCCACGCCGCGGGTGACGCCGATCGGGTCGTAGCCACCGAATTTCGGCATGTAGATATCCGGCTGCGCCGCGAAGGCGTCGCGATTGCCGACATTGCGGAAGCGCCAGATCGCGCCGGCATAGCGCAATTCGAAATTGGCGCTGCCGGCCACCGGCCTTCCGTCGGTGAAGAAGGCGACCGGGTCATAGCCGCCGATCGCCAGGCCGGTATGCCAATCCACCACCAACCGTTCGGTCGTGGCGGCGACGGAAGCCGGCGGACCAGCCATAACCGCCATCAGAACGCCGGCCGCGACCGCCAAACCGGCGCACAATTGCTTCCGTTTCTGCCGTGCTGCGGTCATAGTTCTGGCGAATGGTGGACTGATTCGAATAGGTCTCACCGAGAGTTAAACGAAAGCGCGTGAGCAAGGGGTTAAGGGGGAACTCGCCATGATTTTGGCCTCACGGCTCGCCGTCGTTGCCCTTCTCTTTGGTTCGCTTCTGGCCGGATTGGGCGTGGCGCCATGCGCCGCCCAGACCGCGCCGGCAGAGCCGCCGACCGGCGCTGTGCCGCCCGGCCCGCCGCAGCAGCAACCGCCGCGGGACGACAGCCGGTTCCAGCCGGAACGAAATCGTCGATGCCGGGCACCGCTTCTTCGGCGGCGTCTCGCGCGGGCTCGCCATGGTGGTCGAGAAAGCCGTGAGCCAGTGGGGCCTGCCCAACGGCTATGTGCTGGGCGAGGAAGCCGGCGGCGCCTTCGTCGGCGGCCTGCGCTACGGCGACGGCACGCTCTACACCAAGAATGCCGGCGATGTGCGGGTGTTCTGGCAGGGCCCCACGCTCGGCTTCGATGCCGGCGCCGACGGCGCGCGCACCATGATGCTGGTCTACAACCTGCCGCGGACCACGGCGATCTTCGACCGCTTCGGCGGCCTCGACGGCTCGGCCTATTTCATCGGCGGCTTCGGCATGACCGCGCTCACCGCCAATAATATCGTGCTGGTCCCGATCCGTTCCGGCGTGGGGCTCCGCCTCGGCGCCAATCTCGGCTACCTCAAATTCACGCAGCGGCCGACCTGGAACCCCTTCTGACGGCCCGGCGGCGATCAACCGCGACACCCGCTTTCCTAAAGTCGCCTCTGATTGCGTCGGAGGCCGCGCCTGCGAGTGACCGAAACGCGACAGCGCAAAACTCTTTGCAGCAAACAATGGCGCGGCGGCGAAAGTCGGTTTAGGTTAACGGCCGGTGAATGTGGTGCGGTGCGTATCCGCATGGCAGGGTGCTGCGATGCGGACGGAGGCGTAGTCTCATGATCGAACCGGTCATGTATTTCGGCATCGGTTTCCTGGTTGCGGCGTTGCTCGGACTGCTGTTCGTCCCGCTGGTTCATAACCGTGCCGTGCGCCTGACCATGCGCCGCCTCGAAGCGGCGACGCCGCTGTCGATCGCCGAAATCCGCGCCGACAAGGACCAGTTGCGCGCCGAATTCGCCATGTCGACCCGCCGCCTCGAAATGAGCGTGGCGCAGATGAAGACCAAGACGACGTCGCAGCTTGCCGAGCTCGGCAAGAAGGCCGACGCCATCAATCAGCTCAAGAAGGAGCTCGGCGAGAAGACCGCGACCATCTTCGCGCTCGAGGCGCGCGACAAGACCCAGCGCGAACAGCTGCGCACCACCGAAGAGGAATTCCAGATCAAAAACGGCGCGCTGCGCGAAGTCGAGCGCACGCTCGCCGACAAGGAGGCCGAGCTGGTCAAGCTGGTCGCCGAACTGGGCGAGCATTCGATCACGTCCGACAGCCAGCGCGTCGAGCTTGCTGCGCTACGCACCCAGGTCGAGGCGATGAAGGTCAGCGTCTCCGACTACGAACGCACGGTGAAGGACATCGAGCTACGCCGTAATCGCGAGCGCAGCGAATCCGAAGCGACGGCGGCGGAATTGACCGCGGCCCGCGAAAAACTCGGTAGCCTCGGCGAGCGCACCACCGACCTCGAACGTCAGCTCCTGCTGCAGACCACCGAAGCCGAAGTCCTGCACAAGCGGGTGCAGGAGCTCGAAACCAAGCTCGGCGAACAGGGCCGCGCCATCGCCGAGCGCGATTATCAGATCGAAAAGCTGCGCAACGACGCCGAAGCCGCGCGCCAGACCGAAGCCGATCTGCGCAGCGAATTGGCCTCCGTCGGCGGCCGCAGCTCCATCGCCTCGGACAAGTTCCGCTCCGACATCAAGCAGCTCGAAGCGCAGCTCGCGCTCGCGGTCGAAGAGCGCAACAAGCTGCAGCGCGAGCTTGCGACCATGAAGCGCGACGCGGAATCGACCTGGGCGTCCGAGCGCGTCGAGAATGCGCTGTTGCGCGAACGCATCAACGACGTCGCCGCCGAAGTCGCCCGCCTCACCGCGGCGCTCGAAGGCCCGGGCTCGACGATCGTCTCGATGCTCGCCGTCGACGCACCCGCTTTGGGCCAAGGCGGCGTCCAAGCCTCCGCACCCGTCGTCGACATCAACGGTAAGCCGCGCGAGACGCCCGCCGGCGGCATGGATTCGCCGCAGGAAAACAAGACCACGCTCGCCGACCGCATTCGCGCGCTGCAATCGACCGCCTCGCGGGTGGCTTCGTCGAATTAAGCTTCGCTTGACACCCTACCGACCCGTCCTTAAATCCGGCCCTCTAGCGACATGACCGGGCGCTTAGCTCAGCGGGAGAGCGTTCCCTTCACACGGGAGAGGTCGTAGGTTCAATCCCTACAGCGCCCACCATCGTTTCAGCTTGCAAACATGCACTTTCCCACCTCCGAAGGCTGACGGGTGGTCCCGATTTGCCGGGTCGGAAGGCCGCATCGGCTAACAGATCCCGTGTCGTCAACCGGACCAGGTGCGGCTCGCCGTAGCGTCCGTTATGATCCGCCGAGTGGCTGCGGCCACCACCGCCGGCGTAGGCGGATCAATCTCGGGAGTGCAGGATGATCGAGGCCAAACGGTTCAGTCCGTGCTTTGCTCCCGGCGACTTCATCGGGCTGGCGACCGAGCTCGGTCTGATCGACGATTTGGCGCACTTGGCACTCGATCAGATCGTGCGCTCGATGGATCTGATCGACGAAGCGTTCGGCCCGCACGTCACCGTCAGCATCAACATCGCGGCGAAGCAGGCCTGCAACATCCAGTTCATGCGCGATTTTTGCGACGAGCTGAAGTCGACGAGCTATGCCAGTCGCTTCATCGTCGAAGTCACCGAAGACGCGTTCGTCGCCAAGAGCCTGTTTCAGTCGCAGGTCCTGCCGATGCTGCGCGAGATCGGCGCTCGCGTCTCGATCGACGATTTCGGCACCGGCTATTCGTCATTGGCGGCGCTGGCCGACATCACCGCCGATGAGCTCAAGATCGACCGCTCGTTCATCACCGATATTCACAAGCGCTCGCGCAGCCAGAGCATCTTGAAGGCCATCGAGGCGCTCAGCGAGCCGCTCGGCATGACGGTGATCGCCGAAGGCGTCGAGACCCCGGAAGAGGTCGCCTTCCTGCAAGCCGCCACCCGCATCCGCTACGCGCAAGGCTACTATTATTCCCGGCCGATTTTCATGGAAGGTCTGACGACGGCACGGCATGGCGGTTTCGGCAATTCCCGCTCCCCTGCCACGCAGCGGGACCAGTCGCCGCTGCGTGCGCGGCGCTAGCCCTCGGCATCACGCCGTCGGCCGCGCAGCGCACCGAACGGGCGTGGCATCGAACGGATTTGGTATCGAACAGACTTGGCTAATTCTTGCTTAACCAGCCCCCCAGCAAGCTCGGCGCGGTAAATCCGGTCAGGTCCGGCGCATGGTGCACGAGCTTTACGGCGCGACAACCGCATTGAAACTGCCGAATTAACGGAATTTCCAGCCCGGTATGCCACCGTAAAACCGGGCTGAACTGACGTTCGCGGGACAATCCCGATCAGCAATCAATAAGGTGACAGCCGATGCCGCAGGTCGCTCTCCTGGGTCAAGTCAATTCGGTCCGCGGCTGTCAGGCCAGCGTCGGGCTTACCGGCGCCTCTGCCAACGGCCCCGAGGAAACCCGCGCGACGGTCGGCAAATTCCTCGGCGTCTGCGCCAATAAATCGCTGCTCATCGGCCTCATCACCGACGTTTCGCTGCAGCCCGGGCCGACGCCGCAAGACCAGCATGTCGCCACCGCGCAGCTCGAACTCATCGGCGAAATCTCCAATTACGATTTCACTTCCGCCCGCTTCCAGCGCGGCGTCACCACCTATCCGGCGATCGGCGACACGGTGACTTTCATCGCCGCGCGCGAGCTGCGCCTGATCTTCCATTCCAGCAATTCGCGCATGATCGACATCGGGCACCTGCAGCTCGACGCCGCCATCGCCGCCCGCCTCGACGTCGACGAAATGGTGAGCAAGCATTTTGCGGTGCTCGGCACCACCGGTGTCGGCAAGTCGAGCGCGGTTGCGCTGTTGTTGCAGCAGATCGTCGAGGCCCGCCCCGACCTGCGGTTCTTCGTTCTCGACGTCCACAACGAATACAGCCGCTGCTTCGGCGACCGCTCGCAAGTCCTCAATCCGAGCAATCTCAAGCTGCCGTTCTGGCTGTTCAATTTCGACGAGATCGTCGACGTGTTCTTCGGCGGCCGGCCCGGCCTCGACGAAGAGATCGACTTTCTGTCCGAAGTCATTCCGCTGGCGAAATCGATGTATGCCCAGCAATTCTCCGCCCAGGGCCGGCTGACCGCAAAGAGCGGCGAGGTCGGCCCGCGCTACACCCTCGACATCCCTGTGCCCTATCGCATCGCCGATCTGATCACGCTGCTCGATTCGCGCATGGGCAAGCTCGAGAACCGCTCCTCGCGCATGATCTATCACAAGCTGATCACCCGCATCGAAAGCGTTTGCGGCGATCCGCGCTATGCCTTCATGTTCGAGAACGCCAATGTCGGCGGCGACACCATGGCGGAAATTCTGGCGACGCTGTTCCGGCTGCCGCCGAACGGCAAGCCGATGACCATCATGCAGCTGGCCGGATTTCCGTCCGAGGTGGTCGACGCCGTCGTCTCCGTACCTGCCGCATCGGCGAGCAACCGAGCCTGCAAAGACCGGCCGGCGAGACGGCATCGCCGGCGCTCGCGCCAACCGAGCCGGGGCAACCGGCGGCGGCGCTCGATCCGAACCGCTTCAGGCTGCTCAAACGGCCATTGGACCAGCAGGTCTTGAACGCCGGGTGGGACAAGACGATCGAGCCGACGCGGCGCTGAAGAACGCCTTATTAGGGTTAGTCCTCGCACTCGGAGCGCGCAGCCTTCGACGCGCTCATGGAAAATCCGCCGCCAGTTCCTTGGCTCCCGGCTTCTTCACCTCGCCGTCCATCACCGCATCCGTCGCCGCGAGCAACTTGGCGACGACGTTATTCCTTTGCGCCACCGGATTGTCGGCGTAGCCGCGCTGCTGGAAGAAATTGGACGTTGGCACCTTGTCGCGCCAGTCTTTTGGCATCGTCACCATGTCGAAGCCGCTGCCGTCGCCGGTCAGGTTCATCATTTCGAGCTCCGCAGCGCTCAGTGGCGCCGTAAATCCCTTGCGCCGGGCGAACACGATGGAGTCGAGAAGCTTTTGGGTTTGCAGTAACGGGCCGAAATCCAGGTCGAGATTCAGCGCATGGATGGCAAGGCCCTTTTGTGTTCTGGCCAATGCTTCATGCTCGTTCCAATCGTCCGGCACGCTTTTCGCAAACGCGATCAATTTGCGCACGATGACGAGTTTCTTCTCCAAGGCTTTTTTGTCTTCGTCCGGCAATCGCTGTGCCGTTGCCGCAAGCGCGGCGACGAAACGCTCGCCGCCTTCGGCGAGGATCTCGACGCTGTTGGTCGCCAGCAATTGATTGTAGCCGAGCGCGGTGGTGATGGCGCGGCCGTTCTTGTTGTATTCGAGACCGGCTTCAAGGTCGTAAGTGCCGTTGCCGGTCGCCTCGAAACTGTAAATGCGCACGACCTGGTCTTTGCTCAGGCCGGCCGCGGTTGCGGCCGCGACGTAAGCGCGTTTGAACTCGCCGTCGCTGCGCGGCGGGCGCGGCGTGAATTTGAACTCGTTGACGGCGGCGGCAAGGAAATCGGCCACCACGGGGACATAGGGCGGCGGCTGCGCCGGCTCGGGGGGCTTGGAGGGATCGCGCGGCTTTGGCGGGCCGGAATAGACCGGCGGCTGGTCGAGCACGTAATCGTCGATCGATAGTGCCGCGCCGCGGGCGCGCTTGCCGTTACGCGAGCGACGCTTCTCGGTGATCGAAGCCCAGTAGGTTTTGGCCGCGGCCTGGTAGGTTTCCCGCGCCTGCAAATAGGCCTCGAGCTCTTGCCTATATTTGGCCATGGCCGCGGGAGTCGCAGGCGGTTTAGCGGACGGCGGCTGGTCCTGGACCGCGGCCGCATATGGCGCGCAAAACAGCGCGGAACAGACAAACACCAAAGCCGGCAGCAAAAACCCACGACGGCGATATCTGAAGGCGTTGCCCATTCAAGCCGACACCGTGCCGCGATCGTGTCGCGCCAAATTCAACGCGACGTGATTCTCTCCTCGGCACTGTAGCTCCAAACCGCGCTCCAGGTGCAACGAGGGCGGCCCGGCGGCCGCCCTCGCTTTCCGGTCTGCTTCTCGTCGTGAACTACTTGTTGACCGTGCTCGCCGCCGCGGTGCAGGTCGCCTCGTCCTGCGCGCCGGTGCCGCCGGAGCAGCCGATGGCGCCAATGATCTTGCCGCCCTCGACCAACGGAATGCCGCCGCGCGAAGCGATGACGTCGTCGAGGGTGAGGAGATAGTTGAAGCCGAATTTTTGCACCGCATCCTCGAACGCCTTGGTCGGCCGGCGGTATCGCGCCGCAACGCGCGCCTTGTGCTGGGAGATCGTAATCGAGGCTAAGGCGGCGCTGTCCATCCGGCCGAAGGCAAGGAGATCGCCGTTGGGATCGACGACGGAGACGTTCATCGCCCAGCCGCGCTTGGTGGCCTCGTCGACCGCCGCCTTAACCAGCCCTTGCGCCCGCTCCATGGTAATCGGCGTGCCGTAGGGAATATTGAATGGCATTTTTTCAGGAATGGCATTCAGATCGGGC
The DNA here is from genome assembly GCA_963821175.1 of uncultured Alphaproteobacteria bacterium. Classification (GTDB taxonomy): domain Bacteria; phylum Pseudomonadota; class Alphaproteobacteria; order Rhizobiales; family Xanthobacteraceae; genus BOG-931. Next base: position 53,317 of record CAWGCU010000001.1, on the reverse strand, counting down.
GGCGCAGCGGGGGCTGCCGGGGCAGCCGGCGCGGGCTGCTGCTGAGCAATGGCTTGACCTGCGGCAAACAAGCCGGCCGCTAGCGCCAATACAGTCAAAGTACGCGACTTCATTTGGGTCTCCTCCCTTATGGGCGGCGTCTTTTCGGCCGCTATAATGATCTTAGACGAAAAAAAGCAGCCCGTGCCAGCGAAGTTCGGGCCCTTCGCATGCCGCACCTTTCGCGACTCCGCTCGGCGCCGCGGTCGCCGCAGCGCTGCAACAAAAACAATCTATCAACCATGCGGGCAAAGAAACGAATGCGCTGCGCTACGGACCGACTTCGACATCGTTGTCGTTTCTGCGTGGCGCGTTGCCGCCTTTTGCTGCGGGGGGCTCACGATCTTTGCAGCGGCGATTGACCCCGACGAGCCGTATTCCCGCAAGCTATTGATGTGACATATAAAAGATGGAGAAGCAAAGCGGGTGCCGAAGCACGGCCGGGAAAAACGAACGGCCCGGTCCCGAGGGAGCAGGACCTGGGCCGTTCTGATGCCGGAAGGTGCCCCATCGCACACCCCACCCCGACATTGCCGCTATGATGCCGAACCGGGGTTGACCGATCGTTGACGGGTTTGGGGCGGGCGCCGGAGCGCAGGCTTGTTATTTCAACGACGTCGAGACGGTCGAGAACGTCGTATTCAGGTTGGTGCCGAGCGCCGCGACCACGGCGATGATGGCGACCGCAATACCTGCTGCCAACAGACCGTATTCGATTGCCGCCGCCCCTTGCTCATCGGCAAGGAAATTCCACAGCGATGTGCGCATGACCAAGTCCTTTCCCTGATGAAGTCGCCCCTCGTGCAACAAAATGTCATGCTCGAGTGCGCGTATACCCCGCGCGCCGGTCAATTTAGGGCTGCGGCCGAATGGAACTGTTACGCGGTTTGCAAAAATTCTCCGCAATAAAAATGTAAAAACCGGCACGAAGGTTCATCCAATGACCGTCAATGCGCCGCCGGTGCGCGCGAAAGCCCCTTTTCCGCAAGCTCGTCGAGATAGTCGCGCCAGTATTTTTCGCGATTTTGACCGAGTTCGAAAAGATACTCCCAACTAAAGATTCCGGTCGAGTGCATGTCGTCGAAGGTCAGCCGCACCGCGTAATTGCCGACCGGATGGACTTCGAGAATCTGCACTGCTTCCTTGCCGCCGACGGTGCGCCGCTCGCTCGGCGAATGGCCCTGAACCTCGGCGCTCGGGCTGCGCACGCGCAAATATTCGGCGGCGAGATCGAAACTCTCGCCGCTGTCGAAGACGACGGTGAGCGCCTTGCGGTCCTTATGCAGCCGCAGTTCCGTCGGCCAGGGACTTGTCATCGCACTTTTGTCCGCACGTGCCTCTCATTCGCCACTGGTATCACTCGAGCGTGATGTGCTGCTGCTCGATTAACTTCTTCCATCTCTCGTATTCGGATTTGGTGAAAGCGGCGGAATTGGCGAGCGACATGCCGCGCGGCGTGAGGCCGAACTTGGCGAACGACGCTTTCAGCTCGTTGTCCTGTAGCGCCTTGGCGATGGCGGCGTTGAGCTTCTCGAGCACGGCCGGCGGCGTTCCGGCGGTACCGAACAGCCCGAGCCAGAGATCGACGTCGTAGCCGGACAGTCCGGCTTCGGCCACCGTCGGCAGATCGGGATAGACCGCCGAACGTTGCGCGCCGGTGGTCGCGAGCGGGATGACGCGGCCGTCGCCGGTGAACGGCAGCGCGCCGGCGATGCTGGAGAACGCCAGCTGCACCTTGTTGCTCATCATGTCGGTATAGGACGCGCCGATGCCCTTATAGGGCACGTGCACGGCGTCGATGCCGGTGCGCGATTTCCACAGTTCGGCGGCGAGATGCGGCGTGGTGCCGACGCCGGCGCTGGCATAGTTGAGCTTGCCTGGATTGGCCTTGCCGTAGGCGACCAGCTCGGCGTAGGTCTTGATGCCGAGCTGCGGCGCGACGACCAACACTTCCGGCGACGAGCTCGTGATCGAAAGCGGCACGATGTCCTTGAAAATGTCGTAGGGCATCGTTTTCTGCAGGATCGGATTGACGACGACCGCCGGATCCATCACCGCCATGTTGTAGCCGTCGGGCGCCGAATGCGCGACGTAATCGACGCCGACGATGCCGCCGGCGCCCGGCTTGTTCTCCGCCACCATGGTGGCGTTGAGCGCCTCGCCGATTTTCTGCGCCAGCACGCGGCCGGCAAAGTCGGTAATGCCGCCCGGCCCATAGGGGATGATCAGGTGCACGGGCCGATCGGGGAAATTTTGCGCATATGCCGGCAGGCTTGCGGCAAGCGCGAGCATCGACCAGGCGAGGACGCGTGCGGCGGCAATCGGGCGGTTCATTCGGTTCTCCATCTTCGAAAGCTACTTTGCGCCGGCTGCAGCGGCAGGTCAAAAGCTTACCGTGTCGCACCCTGCGCGATCAGTTCGACGAGTTTTGGCGGCGTGACCGGCATCTGCGCAATGCGCACGTGAAACGGCGACAGCGCATCCTCGATGGCCGAGATGATCGCCGCGGCGGCGGGAATGACGCCGACTTCGCCGACGCCTTTGACGCCGAGCGGATTATGCGGCGACGGCGATTCCTTGTAGAGCGTCTCGAACGCCGGCACTTCGGTCGCGGTCGGCAGGAGATAGTCGGCGAACGTCGTGGTCACCGGCTGGCCTGCATCGTCGTAGCCCATCCATTCGAACATGGCATTGCCGATGCCGTGGGCGATGCCGCCGTGGACCTGCCCCTCGACGATCTGCGGATTGACCCTGCGGCCGGAATCCTGGATCGCGACATAGCGCAAAATGGTGACCCCGCCGGTCTCGATATCGACTTCGACTTCGACGACGTGGCAGGCATTCGAATAAGCGAGCTGATCGACGCGGAAGGTCGCATCCGCCGCGAGGCCAGGATCGATGCCTTCTGGAAAGGCATAGCCCGGCGCGCCTTTGAGCACGCGCGCCAATTCGCCGAGTTTGACCGCAAGCTGCGGCGCGCCGACGACGCGCACTTCGCCGTCGACGATTTCAAGATCCTCTTCCGCCGCTTCGAGCATATGGCTGGCGAGCTTGCGCGCCTTAGCGGCGACGGCCTGCGAGGCGATCAGCACCGACGAACCCGCCGTCACCGTTTGCCGGCTGGCGAAGCCGCCGAGGCCGAGCGGCGCGGCCGAGGTGTCGCCGGAAACCACCGTGACGTCCGCCGCCATCACGCCGAATGCCTCGGCACAGATTTGCGCGAGCGCGGTGGCGAGCCCTTGCCCCATCGCCGCGGCGCCGGTCGAAACCGTGATGCGCCCAGTCGGTGAAACTTTCACGCCGCCGAATTCGAACGGGCCGCGGCCGGTGCCCTTGATGCCGTGCGCCAACCCGATGCCGATGTAGCGGCCTTGCGCGCGCGCGGCGGCTTGGCGACGTGGAAAATCATCCCACGCCGTGGCGCGCAGAATATCCGCCTGGCAGCCGGGATAATCGCCGCTGTCGTATTGCACCTGCTCGCCGGAGCGCGCTTTGAGCGGCTTGAGATACGGCATCTTCGCCGCCGGGATCAGATTGCGGCGGCGCAACTCGGCGCGCTCGATTCCCATCGCGCGCGCGAGGCTGTCCATCAAGCGCTCCATGGCGAACGCCGCTTGCGGATAGCCGGCGCCGCGCACCGAGGAGACCGGCGCCTTGTTGGTATGGGTCGCGATCACATCCATCGCCAGCGCCGGCACCATATAGGGGCCGCTCAACGTGGTCGCGGAATTGTAGGGGATGTTGACGTCTTGCAGCGCGTAGGCGCCGATGTCGTGGATCAGCCGGCCACGTATGCCGCGCACGCGACCTTCGGCATCCGCGGCGATCTCGATCGACCAATATTGATCGCGCTCCTGCGCCGCATTGGTGAAGTGCTCGCGACGGTCCTCGATCCATTTGACCGAGCGGCGCAGCAAGGTCGCTGCCGCGACCGTGGCGACGTCTTCGGGATAGACGCACAGTTTTGGGCCAAAACCGCCGCCGACGTCGGGGGTGGCGACGCGCAGCCGGCTTTCGTCGAGATCGATGTAATCGGCCAGCGCGTTCTTCAGATCGTGGGCCTTTTGCGTCGAGGCCCAGATTTGCGTTTCGCGGTCGGAGATTTGCACGAGGATGCCGCGGCCTTCCATGGAATGCGCGGCGCCGCGATGGACCCAAAGATCTTCGTGCACGACATGGGCGGCCTTGGCGAAAGCGGCGTCGCTGTCGCCGTAAGCGACCTTGTAGGCGATGACCCGGTTCGTCGTCAGCTCGCGGCGCACAGGCGGCGCACGCTCGGCCCGGCAATCGATCGCCGCCGGCAGCACATCGTAATCGACCGCGACAACAGCGACCGCATCTTCGGCGATATAGCGATCGCTCGCGACGACGATGGCGACGGGCTCGCCGACGAACGAAACCTCGCCGTCGGCCAAGGCAAACGGCCAGCTCTGATCGAGCTTTGTGCCGGAACTTGAAACGCGCACCATGCGCCGCTGCCGCAGCACCGGGGCGAGATCGTCGAGCGCGAGCACGGCGACGACGCCGGGCATCGCCCGCGCCGCGCTCGCTTCGATTTCGCGGATCAGTGCGTGCGGATGCGGGCTGCGCACGAAGGCCGCGTGCAGCGCGCCGGGCGCGGGAATGTCATCGACGAAACGCGCGCCGCCGGTCAGCAGCGAAAAATCCTCGAGCCGCGGGACGCGTGCTCCGATCAGTTCGCTCACTGGCCCTCGCTCGAGATCGCCTTGGTGGCGCGGGCGATGACGTCCTTCGGCGTTTGATAGACCTCCCCCAGCATCGCATCGATCGCCGCCGCGCTGACCGGGCGCACGTCGAAGCTGAGCTTTTGCGCTTCGGCGAGGAAGTCGGCGTCTTTCATGGTGGCATCGAACGCCGATAGCAGCGCTGCCTTGCGGTCGGCGGGAATATCGGGCGGCGCCGCGAACGGCCGCGCCATGGCCTGGCTCACCAGCAGCAATTTGATGATTTGCAGCTGTTCGGGCGTTTTGGCGAGATCAGTGGCGAGCGGCACCGCCGCAATCTCCGGCTCCTTCTTCAGCGCCGCCTGCACGATGATGTTGACCGAATGGCTGGTCAGCCATTCCGGATGGCGCGATTTTATGGTGCTCCACGATATGCCGCACAGGCCGTCGATCTCGCCGCGCTCCATCGCCAGCACAGTGTCGTTGGTGCCTGGATAGCCAGAGACCAGCCGCGCCTTGGCGCCGAACACATTTTTGTACAGCAGCGTCCAGATGTCCGGATCGGCGCCAGCGCCCTCGCCGCCGAATTTCGACGGCTTAGTCAGAAAGTCATCCCAGTTTTTTATCGGCGACGTGTTCCAGGTGACGCAGGTCGTATTGTCGTCGGTGACGCTGCCGAGCCAGGTGAACTTGCGGCTGTCGAATTCAGCTTTGTCGACCAACGGTGAAATACCCATGCTGCGCGAAAAGGTGCCGAAAACGGAGCCGTCTTTCGCCGCGACGGAATAGATGAAATTAGCCGAGCGCAGGCTGCCGGCGCCGGTCATCTGTTCTGGCACGATCGCGGGACTACCGGGAATGTGCTTGCCGAAGTAGCGGCCGAGCAGCCGTGCATAGGCGTCGTAGCCGCCGCCGACGCTATAGCCGATGACCAGCGTGACGTTGCGACCCCTGTAGAAATCTTCGACGCCGGCGGCGTAGGCCAGGCCGGCGAGAACGACGAGCGCTAAGGCGCTGACGATCGTTTTGCTATGGGCCATGGTTCCCTGCTGATGACGCCGAATGATACCTAATCTTTTCGGCCGCTGAACAGAGCGCGGACCTGTTGCCAGATGACGCGGGCAAGTAGAGTGAAGCCTGAGATCGGCTTGGCGGCCGGAAGCGGCGGCATTTCCGGTGGCGGCGATGGACGCGCGACGCTCGCTGGCATCGGCGCGGTGCGCAGCGGCGCGGCTATTCGCTCCGGCACGATCGGCGGCGACGGGACATCGGGAGTTGCAGCCGCGGGCTGCCGCTCAAGCTGCGTGCGCAGATTGCTGGCGAACTGGCCGATGATTTGCGACGCGGTCGCCTGGATCATGCCGACGCCGCGGCCGTATTGCGCCACCGCGCCGGACAGCATCAGGTCGGTATGGATGAAAACGCGCGAGCCGATGTCGGCCGGCTCGATGCGGAACGTCGCCGTGGCATTGGCCGAGCCGCGGCCCTTGTCGTCGCTGCCTTGCGCCTTCACCCGCGCGCTGTGATTGACCTCGTCGATATCCTCGAATTGCACGCGGCCGGCGAACGCCAAGGCCACCGGACCGAGCCGCACCGCGATCTTGCCGCGGAAATTTTGCGCATCGATCACTTCGGTCAGTGCCGCGCCCGGCATGCACGGCGCGATGCGCCGGATGTCCATCAGCACCGCCCAGGCTTGCGCCGGCGACAACGGAACGTCGAACGAATTGTCAAATTCCATTCGCTAACTCTAATCTACGCGTACCTGCAGCCGATCATCTCCGGCGCGCCGATTTTTTGCCAAATCCAGCGTGCGCAGGCGAACAGCCGATCGTCATCGTAGCGCTGGCCGACCAGTTGGATGCCGACCGGCAGATTGTTGGGCCCGCGATGGGTCGGCAGCGTCATGCTCGGCGTGTGCAGCGCCGTCCAGATCGCCTGCATGGTGCCGTCGCCGGTCGAAGCAAGACCCTTCGGCGCCTCGCCCTGCACGCATGGCGCCAGCAAAACATCGAGCCCTTCGAACACGTGAGGCAACAGCGCGCGGCATTCCTCGACGCGGCGCCAGCCGGCGATGTAGTCCTGCCGTGAGGTTTTTTGGCCGTGCTCGATATAACGCCGCATCTGCGGCGACAACGCCTCGCGATGATGGTCCCATTCGTAGGCCATGCAGGCAGCACGTTCGTGAAAATTGATGGTCTCGCGGGCGATGACGCGCAAACCGGTGAACGGGTCGGGAAGTTTCACGTCGCGCACCGTCGCGCCGGCCTTGGCGAGCGCGGCCGCGGCCCCTTCCACCGCGGCCTTGGTCTCCGGCTGCGCGGCGTCCCACATTTCTGTGCGGCACAGACCGATCCGCGGCGCGGAATTTATCGTGCGCGGCGGCTGCGGCGCCTGCATGCGCAGCACGGCGGTGAGCAGCTCGATATCGTCGAGCGAGCGCGCGAGCCAGCCGATGGTGTCGATGCTTTCCGCCGCCGGCTTCACGCCGGCCTTGTTGAAGGTGTTGTAGGTCGGCTTGAAGCCGAAGATGCCGCAATAGGAGACTGGGCGCAGCACCGAGCCGCCGGTCTGCGTGCCAAGCGCTGCTGGCACCATATCGTCGGCGACCGCCGCCGCCGAGCCGCTCGACGAGCCGCCCGGCGTATGCGCGGGATTGTGCGGATTGGTGGTTTCCGGCGGCGCCATGCCGGCGAATTCGCAGGTCGCGGTCTTGCCCAGCATCACCGCGCCGGCGCGGCGCAACAGCGCCACGCAAGCGGCATCCGACGGCGGCCGATGGCCCTTGTAGATCGGCGAGCCGAACTCGGTAGGCATGTCGAACGTATCGATGATGTCCTTGACGCCGATCGGCACGCCATGCAGCGGGCCGCGGTTTGGCGAGCGATCGAGCGCGCGCGCCTGAGCGAGCGCCAGTTCCGGATCGAAATTCACCCACGCTTTGACGACACCATCGCGCGCAGCGATCCGCGCCACGCAGTCGCGGGTCACCGCTTCGCACGTGGTCTCGCCGCGCGCGATCTTTTGCACGATCTCGACGGCGCCGAGTTCGTTGAGCGAGCCTGAAACCTTGGCGTCCATTTTCAGTTCTTGCCAGCGCGGCCGGCCGAAGTGCCGGCGATCTTGCCGAACACCGTGCCGGACATCAGGCCCGAGCCGCCCGGATAGTTGAAGTAAAACAAGCCGCCGACCAGTTCGCCCGCCGCATAGAGGCCGCGGATCGGCTGGTAGTCGGTGTTGAGCACTTCGCCGTCGGTGTTGATGCGCAGGCCGCCGAAGGTGAAGGTGACGCCGCAGGTCACTGCGTAGCCTTCGATAGGGCGGCGCATCGAACGTGTTCGCCCAATTGCTCTTGTTGATGGCGAGCCCTTGGGTGCAGCGGCCGTCCTTGACGTTCGGATTGAACGGTACGTCGGTCTTCACCGCGGCGTTCCATTCCTTGATGGTCTTGACGAACTCGGCGGCGTTGACGCCTTCGAGCTTTTGCGCGAACTCCTCGATGGTGTTCGCCGTCACCTTGGTGATCTGGCGAATCTTGTATTCGTCGCGCTGCAGGTGCTTCACCTTCTGATCGAAGATCTGCCAGGCGAATTGGCCCGGCTGCTCCAGCACCACGCGGCCATATTTGGCATAAGTGTAGTTGCGGAAATCGGCGCCCTCGTCGACGAAGCGCTTGCCCGTGGCGTTGACCAGGATGCAGAACGGATAGGAATGCTTCTGGAACTGATCGCCGACGGCGAGGTCGCCGAATTCCGGCGCGTTCATTTCCCATTGCACGGCGTGGCAGCCCGACCAGTTGCCGCGCGGCGCTGCGCCGATATCGATCGCCATGCGGATGCCCTCGCCGGTGTTGAAGCGGCGTGCCGCGCACCTTGGCGAGATCCCAGCCGGGGCCGAGATAGCGCGTGCGCCATTCCGGATTGGCCTCGAAGCCGCCGCAGGCGAGCACCACCGATTTCGCCCGCAACTCGCGTACCTCGCCGTTCTGACGCACGCGCACGCCATCGACCCGGTTGCCGTCGAAGAGCAGATCGAGGCCGCGCGTGGCGTAGCGGATCTCGATGCCGCGCTTTTTGGCCGCCTCGGTGAGCATGGCGATCAGCCCCGGCCCGCCGCCGACAGATTCGACCGTGAGCCCGCCCCAGAACTTGAACTTGCCGTCGATCTTGAACGCCTGCCGGCCGTAGATCGGAATGAGCCGCACGCCCTTCTCGCGCATCCAGTTGAGCGAGTCGAAGCTCTTGGTGACCAGTAGCTCGACCAGATCGGGATCGGCGCGGTGCTGGGTGACGCGCGCCATGTCGTCGAAGAACTGGTCGGCGGTGTAAGTGCCGAAATCCGTGGATCTCGACTTCAGCCGGCGTGAGATCGGGCACCAGCGTCTTGATGTCGTCGACGCCGTTATAGACGACGCGGATCGAGCCGGCGGTGAAGCGGCTGTTGCCGCCGGACTCGTCTTCCGGCGCCGCCTCGCACATCACCACCTTGGCGCCCTCTTCCTGCGCCGCCAGCGCCGCGCAGAACGCCGCATTGCCGGCGCCGACCACGATCACATCCGCAACCTGATTTGGCATTTCTTCCCTCTGATTACTCCGCCGCTTGCGCGACGCCGCCGTGGGCCTTCGACCAGCCGGCCGGGTTCTTCATGAACTTCTCGACTTCCTTGAGCTTGGCCTTGTCGAACTTGCCGCTCTTCTTGGCCACATCCAGCACGTCCCACCAGGTGGCGAGCGAATGCAAGGTGACGCCGAGATCGCCGAAGATCTTTTTGCTCTCGGGGAAGATATCGTAGAAGAAGAACACGAAGACATGCTCGACGGTGGCACCGGCCGCGCGGAGCGCTTTACAGAAATTCACCTTGCTGCGGCCGTCGGTGGTCATGTCCTCGACGAGCAGGACGCGGGCGCCATCCTCGATATGGCCCTCGATCTGGGCGTTGTGGCCAAAGCCTTTCGGCTTCTTGCGCACATATTGCATCGGCAGCATCAAACGATCCGCCATCCAGGCGGCGAACGGGATGCCCGCGGTTTCGCCGCCGGCCACCGCGTCGAATTGCTCAAAACCGGCGTCGCGCAGCACCGTCGCCACGCCGAAGTCGATCAGCGTCGAGCGCACGCGCGGGAACGAAATCAGCCGGCGGCAATCGGTATAGACAGGGCTCGCCCAGCCGGACGTGTAGATGAACGGCTTATCGGTCATGAAGCGGACCGCGTCCACTTCAAGCAGCATCTTCGCCGTCAGCTCGGCTATCACCGCTTTGTCGGGGAAGCCTGTCATTGTTTATCTCCTCTTCCCCTCCCCCTTGTGGGGAGGGGTAGGGGTGGGGGTCGAGAGGTGACGCGCAGGCGTCGACGCTGTCACGAAACCTCCCGACCCCCACCCCGCCCTCCCCACAAGGGGGAGGGAGAATTAGCTAACCACCTTCCACTCGATCGTCTCGCCGCCGCGATAGACCAAGGCGCGCTCGTCGGGGCCGGCGACTTTGACTTCCTCCGGCGCGGTCCAAGGCGTCTTCTCCAGCGTGATCTTGTCCTCGTTCGGCGGCATCCGATAATGCTTCGGTCCGTTGAGCGAGGCAAAGGCTTCGAGCTTGTCGAGCGCGCCCTCCTCCTCGAACACCCGCGCATAGGTCTCGATCGCCACCGGCGCATTGAACATGCCCGGCACACCGTTGGTCGAGACCTTGCGTGCATAAGGATGCGGCGCGGAATCGGTGCCGAGGAAATAGCACGCCTCGCCCGAGGTCGCGGCCTTGCGCAGCGCCGTGCGGTCGCGCGCGGTTTTGATCACCGGCATCACGTACATGTAGGGCTTCAGCCCATGGCCGAACCAGTCGTTGCGCGTCAGCATCATGTGATAGGGCGTGATGGTGCCGCCGACCTGCGGCGCCGCGCTCTTCACGTAATCGGCGCCTTCTTTCGACGACAGATGTTCGAGGATGAAGCGCAGGCCGGGGAATTGCTTGACCCATTTCGACAGGTAGCGATCGATGAACGCTTTCTCTCGGTCGAAAATATCGACGTCCGGATCGGTGTCCTCGCCGTGCATCAAAAACGGCATGTCGATCTTTTCCATGCGCTCCAGCACCGGCATGACTTTCTTATAGTCGGTGACGCCGGCCGCCGAATTGGTCGTGGCATTGGCCGGATAAAGTTTTACGCCGGTGAACAGCCCGTCGCGAAAGCCGCGCTCGACATCGTCGGGATCGGTGTCGTCGGTGAGATAGCAGGTCAAGAGCGGTTCGAATTTCGCGTCCTTCGGTATCGCCGCCATCACCCGCTCGCGATAGGCGGCGCAGTCGGCCGTGGTGCGCACCGGCGGGATCAGGTTCGGCATCAGGATGGCGCGGCCGAAATGCTTTGCCGTGTACGGCAGTACGGCTTTCAGCATTTCGCCGTCGCGGACGTGCAGGTGCCAGTCGTCGGGCTTTCGGATGGTGATACGATTCGTCATTACGCTTTCCTGATAGGCCCGAGCCCCCTCACCCTGTCCCTCTCCCCTCTGGGGAGAGGGAACGCAGCGTGGCCCGCCTTAGAATACCGCAGCGCGGAGGAAAGCGAAGACACGGGCGGAAAGCTCCTCCCTCTCCCCAGCGGGGAGAGGGAGGGGGTGAGGGGGTTCCGGCCTCGCCGTATCATCTCAACTCACCCTATCGGCGCGGCGGCCGCGGCAAAAGTCTCCATCGGCGGCTCGTCGATCATGGCACGGGTAAGATCGGCGACGCGGGCAAAGCCGCGCTTGGCGCACCATTGCTCCAGGCCGTCGATGATGGCGATCATGCCGGTCGGATTGCGGAAGGTCAGATAGCCGATCATCACTGCGGTGGCGCCGGCCAGCATGTATTCGACCACGTCCTCGACCTTGACGATGCCGCCGCAGCCGATGACCGGGATTTTCACCGCCTGCGCGCATTGATGCACCATACGCACGATGACCGGTTTTATGCCGGGCCCCGACAGGCCGCCGAACTTGTTGCCGATCGCCGGGCGGAACGTGTCGGTGTTGATCTTCAGGCCCAGAATGGTGTTCGAAACCACCAGCGCGTTGGCGCCGGCGCGCTCCGCTGCCTGGGCAACAGTGACGATATCGCCGGCATTGGGCGACAGTTTCACCCAGACCGGCTTGTCGGTGGTGGCGCGGATGAGCTTGATCACGTCATAAGTGTGCTCGGCGTGCAGCGCGAAATTGCCGCCCTTGGGATCGCGCGTCGGGCAGGAGATGTTGACCTCGAGCACGTCGATGTCGCCCTGCGCCACGTCGCGCGCCATGGCTTCGAAATCCTCGATCGTGGTCGCCGAGATCGAACCGACCAGCGGCGGCGTGAAGCGCCGATAGTCCGGCACCTGATGCTCGAAGAAATAATCGATGCCCTTGGTCGGCAGCCCGATCGAATTGATCATGCCGCCTTCGACCTCGGCGGCGCGCGGCGGCGGATTGCCGGCGCGGTATTCGCGCGACACGGTTTTCGCCACCATGGCGCCGAGGCGGTTAATGTCCATGACCTGGGCGAGATCGGTGGAGAAGCAGCCGGAGCCCGGCATGATCGGATTCTTCAACGTCACCGCGCCGATCTTGACGCTCATATCTACCATCCGACCGCCTCCTGCATGTCGAATACCGGGCCTTCGATGCAGACCCGGCGCAGCTCCTTCTTGCCATTCACTTCGAAGGTACGCACACAGACGTAGCAGGGGCCGAGCCCGCACGCCATCACCTGCTCCATCGCCACTTGGCCCGGAATATTGTGCGCCTTGCCGATGCGCTTCATCAGCTGGAACAGCCGGTTCGCGCCGCAGGTGAAGAACGCATCGGCGCGCTTTTGCGCGATCAGTCGGTCGAGGATTTTTTCGACGTTCTCCACCGCGCTCGAGCCGTCGGTGTCGAGCACGCTGACGACCTCACCGGCTTCGGCGAACAACGCGCCGGCCATGACGAAATCCTTGTCGCGTGCGGACAGGATCGCGGTGACGCCGACGCCGTTCTCCTTCGCCAGCTGCGAGATCGGGCCGAGCGTGGCGATGCCGACGCCGCGGCCGAGCACGACGATGTGGCGCCACGCCGGATCGAGATGAAAGCCGACGCCGAGCGGGCCGACCATATTGAGCTCGTCACCCGGCCTGAGCGTCGCCAGCCCGCGCGTGCCGCGGCCGGCGCATTTGTAGAGAAACTCGACACGGCCCTTCGCGCGGTCGATGCGGTAGACGCTTTGCGGACGGCGGAAAAACAATTCGCCGACGTCGGGCGACGGGCACAGCAGATTGAAGAACTGCCCCGGATTGACCGCGAGCGCCTTCGGCGACGCCTCGACCACCAGGTGCTTGTATTCAGAATTGACCCAGGCGTGGGACACGACCGGGCACAGCGATTCCTCGGCCGGGATCGGGCGCGGCTCGGGCACCGGGGCGCTCTTGCCGACAACGAAGGGATCGGATGTGAAGGGTTCGCCTGCCATGGCTCACCAATGGGCCAGGATCATCCCAAAATCAAGATTTGTCCCAATTTTTGAACAACATCGTCATGGCCGGCTTGTCTTGGCCATCCACGTCTTTGATCCAGCACGGATTTTAGACGTGGATACCTGCAAGGTGCGGGCATGACGGCTTACTAAGCCGCCACAGCGGCCTCGGCATCCGGCTGCTGCCACGCCTTGAGCCGCGGATAAACCTCCCGGGCAAACAGCGTGAGATTATCGACCGTCTGAGCGTGGGTGAGCTCGCCGCCCTGCCCCATCATCAAGAGGTTGCCCATGCCGCCGCAGTTGCCGCAGAAATCGACGATCTGCTCGTAGACCTCGTCGGGCGTGCCGCAGAACAGCACGCCGGCATCCATCAGTTCCTCAACGCTGGCGAATTGCATCGAGATGACGCGGCCGTCCTTGGTGTAGGTGCGCGGCGGCGTTTCGCCGCGCAGCATCCGCGCATTGTCCTCGGGCGGGATGTAGCCTGGCGGATTGCGGAACGGTAGCGCCACGATCGGGCTGGTGCGCAGATAGCCGGCGATGAGATGAGCGCGCTTCCTCGCTTCTTCCCGATCGTGCGAGACCGCGACCAGGCCGAGATAGGCAAAGCGGTCTGCACCCGGCGCCTTGCCGTGCTTCCCCATGTAGCTCTTGCGATAGGCGTCATAGAGCTTGCGCGTGCCGTAGCCGGTGCCGAGCGTCGCCATGACGTAACCGCGCTCGCCGAGCAGGCGCGCCTGCGTCGATGAGCCGGTGGTCGACCACACCGGCGGATGCGGCTCCTGCCACACCCGCGGCCACACATTGACGTGGCGGTATTGGAAAAATTCGCCGTCCCAATTGAAGTCTTCGTCGTGGGTGGTCATCGCCTTGATAATGAAATCGTGCGCCTCCCAGAACCGGTCCATCAGCTCGGTCGGATTGCGGTTGGAGGCTGCGATCTCGTAGGGGATGCCCTTGATGAAGCCCATGTCGAGCCGGCCGCGCGAGATCACGTCGATGGTCGACAATTCCTCGGCGGCGCGCAGCGGATCGGGCCGGTGGCCGATCGGATAGCCGAGCACCAGGAGCCGCGCCTGTTTGGTGGCGCGCGCCGTGATGGCGAGCCCGATCACCACCGACGACGACATGCAGGTCGCGGTCTGATGATGCTCGTTGAGCATGATATCGAGACCGAGATCGTCGCAGAGCTGCCACTCGTCGTAATAGCGATGGAACAGATCGGCGGCGGCGCGCGGATCGCATTTTCTGTTGGGAAAAGTGACGCGCAGCGTGCCGGAATGCTCGTTCCAGGCCGGGTGATAGGCCTGTTCGCTGAAGTGATAGACTCTCATGGCACGCCGCTGCCTCGCTCAGTTCGCACTCACCGTAGCATCGACCAGATCGCCCGGACGCGTACTCGCCGCGCGATTTGATTGTACCTTCTCGGCCGCCGCCAGGGCAGCCACCTCATCGGCGTCCGGCTGTTTCCAGGCCTTGAGCCGCGGATAGACTTCGCGGGCGAACAGACTGAGATTATCGACGGTCTGCTCGTGGGTGAGATAGCCGGCGTGGCCCATCATCAACAGGTTGCCCATGCCGCCGCAATAGCCGGAGAAATCGACGATCTGCTCGTAGACATCGTCCGGCGTGCCGCAGAACAGGATGCCGGCGGCGATCAAATCCTCGGCGCTGGCGCTGTGCATGCTGATGACGCGACGATCCTTGGTGTAGCTCCGCGGCGGCGTCTCGCCGCGCAGCATCCGCGCGTTGTCTTCGGCCGACAGGAAGCCCGGCGGATTGCGGAACGGCAGATGCACGATGCCGCTCGAGCGCAGATAGCCGGCGACCAGTTCGCCGCGGCGGCGCGCCTCGTCGCGGTCCTTGGCGACGGCGACCAGGCCGAGATAGGCGAAACGGTCGGGCCCGGGCGCCATGCCCCACTTCGCCAGATACCCGCGGCGATAAGCGTCATAGAGCGGCCGCGTGTTGTAGCCGGAGCCGAGGGTGGCCATCACATAGCCGCGCTCGCCGAGGATCCGCGCCTGGGTGGTTGAGCCGGTCGTGGTCCAGATCGGCGGATGCGGCTCCTGCCAGACCCGCGGCCAGACATTCACTTGGCGATAATTGAAATACTCGCCTTCCCAGTTGAACATCTCGTCGTGGGTGGTCATCGCCTTGATGATGAAATCGAGCGCTTCCCACCAGCGATCCATGACGCCGACCGGATTTTGATTGGAGGCGGGAAACTCGTACGGTACGCCCTTGATGAAGCCCATGTCGAGGCGGCCGCGCGAGATGACGTCGATGGTCGACAGCTCCTCGGCGACGCGCAACGGATCGGGCCGGTGCCCGATCGGATAGCCGAGCACCAACAGCCGCGCGTTTTTGGTGATGCGCGACAGCACCGAAAGCCCCACCACCACAGTCGACGACATGCAGGTCGCGGTCTGGTGATGCTCGTTGAGCATGATGTCGAGACCGAGCTCGTCCGCCATCTGCCACTCGTCGTAATAGCGATGGAACAGGTCCGCGGCGATGCGCGGATCGCATTTGCGGTTCAACAGATTCACGCGCAGCGAGCCGGAATGCTCGGTCCAGGCCGGATAATAGGGCTGCTCGGTGAACTGGTAGACTTTCATGGCGCGTATTCCTATTGCGGCGTCATTTGGCTTTCGCGAACGCCAGCACTTTTTCGGCAAAAATTTTGGGCTGCTCGTGATCGGGAAAATGCCCGACGCGGTCGATCGGTTCGAACCGCGCGCCCGCAATCATCGCACAATAGGCGCGGCCGTAGGCCTCACTGAGCATGCGGTCGTGCGTGCCCCACAGAAACAGCGTCGGGATGCGGATGCGGTGCAGCCGGCTTTTGAGCCGCGGATTGTGAAAGTACGGATTCCAGGCAAACCGCGCCGTGGCCTCGCGTGCCCGCGCGGCGGCGAGCACCTCGGCATCCGGCATCGCCTTGTAGTCGCGCTTGCCGACGTCCGCGTCGCAATAGGCAATGGCGATATATTCCGGTTCTGTGATCGCAAAAATATCGGCGATGTCGCGAGTCTCGCGGTCGCCGACTTTGACGCCGACCGCATTGGCCATGACCAGCCGCGCCATCCGCGCGGTGGATTTCACCGCGATTTCGGCGGCGATCCAGGCGCCGAAGCCCGTGCCGACAACGGTGAGGTCCTTGAGGTCGAGCTGATCGAGCAGGTCGAGATAGAAATAGGACAGATCGTCGACCGAGCGCATGCCCTTGGGCAGTTCGGAACGGCCGTAGCCGGGATGGGTCGGCGCGATGACGTGCGCGTGCTTGGCGAGTTCCTCGATGGCCGCAGCCGCCGGCTCGATGCCGTTTTCGGCGTGGAGGAAAAGCAGCGGCGGGCCAGAACCCTTTTCGATCAGATCGATCCGCGTGCCATTGACGACAAGCGATTGCGCCTCACGCGATGACGCCACAGACATTCCGCCTCCCAAAGCCCGGCTCTTCTCGATACTGGGCCATTGTTCTAGCACGCGAAATGTACTTTGCCATGGCGCAGGCGGCGGCCGATCCGGCAGCCTGCCTTGCGCGGCCGGCATGAGCGGCCGATTGACATCGTACGCGGGATCAGACGCGATAAGCGCAACGCGCAGGACGGGAGAGGCCCAATCAATGACCGCAGATAACGTTACCACCCACCTCGGCATCGCTTACGCCAATCACGACGGCGTCGAGCTTTTGGGCGACCTCTACCTACCGAAAGGCGCGAAAGCGGCGCCGGCGTTGGTCGCCGTGCATGGCGGCGGCTGGGTCCAAGGCGTACGCGCCGCGTTCCAATTTTGGGGGCCGTATCTGGCGGCGCGCGGCTATGCGGTGTTTGCCATCAGCTACCGGCTGGCGACCAAGGGAAAGACGTTCCCGCAAGCCGTGCAGGACGTGCTCGCCGGCGTGCAATTCGTGCGCGGCAAGGCCGGCGAATTCGGCATCGATCCGCAGCGCATCGGCCTTCTCGGCGCTTCGGCCGGCGGCCATCTCGCTTCGCTGGCGGCGCTCAGCGGCAAAAAATTCACCGACGGCTATCCGCAGGACCCGTTTGCCGGCGTCTCGACCGAAGTGAAAGCGCTGGTCGGCGTCTACGGCGTCTACGACATGGTGGCGATGTGGACCACGTATCAGATCCAGGGCGGCGTCGATAACAACATCCAAAAGTTCCTCGGCGCCTCGCCGATGAAAAACCGGCAGCTTTATTTTGACGCCTCTTCGGCCAGCTACGCCACCTTCGCCAACAACAAGATCGGCGTGCTCCTGGTCACCGGCACCCACGACGACCTGGTCGATCCCAAGCAGCACACCGAGCCGTTCACGCTGGCGCTCAAGCAGGCCGGCTTTTTCGTGCGGCCCTGCATCGTGCAGGGCGCACCGCATTATTGGATGAACGATCCGATCGAGGAACCGACCAGCTATTCCGGTTTTTTGGCGCCGCGGCTCATTCGCTTTCTCGCCGAGAAGCTTTAAACTTGCACGACTATCCGCCACTGCCTTGCAAATGAAATATATCCGGAACTTCTAGGATGAGAACATGAAAAAGCCGGGCGCAAGCAAAGGCCAATCGGCATCGGAGCTCATCTCGAAAAGAATAGCCGAACTCGGGGACTGGCGCGGGAAAACCCTCGGCAGAATGCGCAAGCTCATCAAGGAAGCAGACCCGGACGTTGTCGAGGAATGGAAGTGGATGGGCACTCCGGTTTGGTCGCATGCCGGCATCATCTGCACTGGCGAATCCTACAAGAAAGTCGTGAAGCTGACCTTCGCCAAGGGTGCGTCTGTGAAGGATCCGGCCCGTCTCTTCAACGCGAGTCTCGACGGCAACGTACGCCGCGCGATCGACATCCACGAAGGAGAAGAAGTCGACGAGGCCGCCTTCAAGGCGCTCGTTCTCCGAGCGATCGCGCTCAACAGTGCTGGCAAGTCGAAACCTGCGAAGAAAGCGAAGTCTTCCCCTTAAAGCGGCTTATTTCTTGTCCAAGAGCAGCGTGCCTTCCTTGCGGATCAGCGGCTGGATGGTCGCGGCGACTTTGGCCAGGAGCCAAGGCAGCACGACCTCGAGGCGCACATGGTCGTCGAGCACGTCGATGGTGCCGCTCGCCGTCTGCGCCAGTGCCGTGATGCGGAACTGCAGACGGTTGTCGGTCCAGGTCTCTTCCTGGAGGGCGAAGAACTGCCCGAATTTTTCCTGGGCGCTGCGCAGGTCGGATTTGAGGCGGCGAACCGCCTCGTCCCGGCCGAGGCGGTGCGGGATGGTGACAACGAGAGGCTTCGTCATGGCCCGTATATGGGGACTGTCTTTCGCCGATCAAACCGTCAAACTATAGGTTCCCATGGTTTCGGCACCGGACATGAACAAGCCGCCGACCTTCATCGAAAAGCATGGCCTGTGGAGCGATGAGCAGCGCCGGCTAGCCGCGGACATCAAGCGCCGGGTCGAGGCGGAAAAACTCCGCTTCGTCAGGCTCGCGTGGAGCGATACCCACGGCTATGCGCGGGCAAAGACGCTCACCGTGCCGGCGTTCCTCTCCGCCTTGACCGCCGGCTACAATATCGGCGTTGCCACCACGACGCTCGATTCCGCCGGCGCCCGCGTCTTTGCCTCTTTCACCCGCGGCGGCGGCATGGGGCTCGATGAGATGACGGGCTCGCCCAATCTCACCGTGGTTGCCGATCCCAAAACCTTTCGCACGCTGCCATGGGCGCCGGGCACCGGCTGGATTCTGTGCGACGAATATTTCAACGACGGCACGCCGTTTCATTTCGCGCCGCGGCAGCTTCTGAAGAAGGCGCTGCAAAAACTCGCCGCTGCAAAATGCACGAGCATCATCGGCACCGAGATCGAGTGGTATCTGCTGCGCGTCGCCGACGATCACTTGAGCGAGGACA
This sequence comes from uncultured Alphaproteobacteria bacterium, assembly GCA_963821175.1. Taxonomy (GTDB): domain Bacteria; phylum Pseudomonadota; class Alphaproteobacteria; order Rhizobiales; family Xanthobacteraceae; genus BOG-931. The sequence goes on along the minus strand of CAWGCU010000001.1, from coordinate 34,245 downwards.
ATGTCGGCGTGCCCGGCACGCGCGGCCGCCCGATCAAAACCTGGCCGGTAGAACCCGGCTATCACTACCATTCCGAATCCAACATGGATTTGATGCAGCCGGTGTTCGACGCGCTGGGCGACGCGTTCGAGGCGTTGGGGCTGGGACTGCGTTCCATAGAAAACGAGTGGGGCCCGGGACAAGTCGAATGCACCTTTGCGCCGCGCGCTGCATTGGAGGCCGCCGACAATGTTTTGCTGTTCCGCACCGCGACGCGGCAGGTGTGCCGGCGGCTTGGCTATTTCGCCACCTTCATGGCTCGTCCAGCGTTGAAGGGTTACTACGCCAGCGGCTGGCACTTGCATCAGTCGCTGGTCGATGTTTCGAGCGGCGCCAACTTGCTGATGCCGGAAAAAACCGGCCAAAAATCTGAAGACGTGTTGTCGCCGCTCGGCCAATCGTATCTCGCCGGCCTCCTGCAATACGCAGTGCCGAGCACCGTGTTCACCACGCCGACGGTCAACGGCTATCGCCGCTTCAAGCCGAACTCGCTGGCGCCCGACCGCGCGAGTTGGGCTTACGACAACCGCGGCGCCATGATCCGCGTGCTCGGCGGCGTCGGCGATCCGGCGACACGGTTGGAAAACCGCACGGGGGAACCCGCGGCCAATCCGTATCTCTTTATCCTGTCGCAAGTCGTCGCCGGGCTCGCCGGCATGGACGCCAAGCTCAAGCCGCCGCCGGCGACCGACGAGCCTTATGCCGCCGAGCGGCCGATGCTGCCCAAAAATCTGCCCGAAGCGCTCGACGCGCTGGAAAAGGAACCGTTGTTCCGCCGCGAGCTCGGCGATACCTTCATCGACTACTTCATCAAGCTCAAACGCACCGAAGCCGGGCGCTACCAGCACTCGTTGGAAGACAGCGGCGAAGTGGCGCAAAGCGACGAGCCGAGCACCTGGGAGCAGAATGAGTATTTCGATTTCTTTTGAGATAAGGAGCGCGTCATGACGGCTCTGGAGAAGATCAACGCGCCGCCGACCCGCCTCGGCGGCACTGCGCTGTATGACTGGGATTATCTGGTCCAGGACGACCGCGCCCACCGGCTGATCTACACCGATCCGGCGATCTTCGAAGCCGAGATGACCAATATTTTCGGCGGCACCTGGACCTATCTGGCCCACGAAAGCGAAATCCCGAACGACAACGATTTCATCACTAGGCGCCTAGGCTTGCGGCCGCTGATCATCGTGCGCGACGCCAACGGCAAAATCCGTGCGCTGTATAACCGCTGCACCCATCGCGGCACCACGCTGTGCCGCTGGGACAAGGGCAACACAAAATCGTTCCAGTGCCCGTATCACGGCTGGAATTTTCTCAATACCGGGAAACTGCGCGGCGTGCCGTGGCCGGAAGGCTATGCCGAGGACATGCGCGACCCGAAATACAACATCGCGCAAGTGCCGCGGGTCGAATCCTATCGCGGTTTCATCTTCGCCACGCTGAACATGGACGCGTTACCGCTCATCGAGCATCTCGGCCCGATCGCAAAGATCATCGACGAGTGGCTCGACCGCAACCCCGGCGGCAAGGTCGTGGTCTGCGAGGCCAATCGGTTTCGCTACAAAGGCAATTGGAAGCTCGCTTACGACAATTCGTGCGACGGCTATCACGTCGCCTATTCGCACCGCTCGCTGTTGGAGACCGAGAACCGCTTTGCCGGCGAGAACGCCAAGGGCATGGCCTATTACCGCAACTCGCCCGACACCCTGCCGATGTACATGCGCTATACCGGCCACGGCAATCACTTCAAGGACAAGCGGCCAAACCTGGAAAAACGCCCGGGCGGCTTGTGGGCGCTGGAAAGCGCGCATCCCGGCATGGAGCATTACGAGGCCGAATTCACCAAGCGTTACGGCGACCGCGCCTTCGCGCTGCTCGATCTCGCTGGCTCCGAGCCGGTCAACATCAACGTGTTTCCGAATTTTTCGCTGCTCGGCAACCACATCCAGGTGTTCGAGCCGGTCGGCGTCGAGGAAACCAACGCCATCTGGTATGGCACCATGATCGTCGACGACGGTTCCGTGCCCGCCGATGCCGTCACCGACATCAACGCGCTGCGCATGCGCACCCAGGAAGGATTTCCGAATTTCGGCGAGGTCGACGACATTGCGAACTTCGAGCAGATCCAGCGCGGCCTCATGGCGCCGGAAGACGAGTGGGTCTACATGAACCGTGGTTTTGGCATTCCCGATCGCGTCAAGACCCACGACGACGGCACGATCACCGCGCCGGCGACCGACGAGGCCTTCATGCGCGAGCACTTCAAGGAATGGAAACGGCTGATGAAGGCGCGCCCGAACCTCGCCATCCAGCGCGAGCCGTGACATGAACGCGCCCACCGCGAAAGCCGATCCGTCGCGCAGCTCGCATTACGTCAACGATGCGCTCTACCGCGCGCTGATCGAGAATTTCTCCAATTGGCAGGACGATGCGCGCGCCGTCACCGACATCGCCGTGCGCGACGAATTCCGCCGGCTCATCGAACGCGAGGCGCGCCTCCTCGATCAGCTGCGCTACGACGACTGGCTCGCAATGTACGCGGCCGAATGCATCTACTGGGTGCCGTCGACGCCGGGCGCTGGCGATCCGCGGCGCGAGATTTCGGTCATGTTCGACGACCGCCGCCGGCTCGAGGATCGCATCTACCGGATGCGCACCGGATTCGCCTGGTCGCAGGCGCCGGCATCGCGCACGGTGCGCCTCGTCACCAATGTCGAAGTGTTCGCGACCACGCGTGACGACACGCGCATGGTGCGGTCGAACTTCTTGATCAGCGAATTCTGGGGTGACGAGACCCGCGTGCTCACCGGCTGGGCCGGCCACCGCATCGTGCGCGGTGCCTCTGGCGGGAAGATCGAGGCCAAACAAGTCAACCTGATCGATTGCGACCAAAGCATCCGCAATCCAAGCATCATCCTGTGAAGCCATGAAAAGATTGAAGCTGACGATGGCCTGCGGCCGCTACGACCGCACGCAACCGCTGATCGACGGCCGGGTCGAGCCCGAAGGGGTCGACCTGACATTCATTCCGCTGCGGCCGGGCGAGACGTTCTGGCGCATGCTCAACCACGAAGAGTTCGACGTCTCGGAAATGTCGCTGTCGTCCTACACCATCCTGCGCTCGGAGGGCGACACGCGGTTCATCGCCATACCGGTGTTTCCGTCGCGGGTGTTCCGTCACTCCGCGGTCTATCTGCGCGCCGATTCAAAAATAGAAAAACCGCAAGACCTCAAAGGCAAGCGCATCGGCGTCGGCGACTACCAGATGACGGCTGCGGTGTGGGTGCGCGGGTTTTTGCTGCACGATTACGGCGTGCGGCCCGAAGACGTCACCTGGGTGATCGGCCGGCCAGTGCGCACCATCAAGCCGCCGGAGGGCATCCGCGTCGAATTCATGTCGCCGCAGACGACGCTCGAGGACATGCTGGAGCGCGGCGAGATCGACGCGCTGGCGTCGGTAATGATCCCGAAAACGCTGGGCACCACGGTGCGGCGGCTGTTCGCCGATCCCCGCAAAGTCGAGCGCGAGTACTACGAGCGCACGCGCATATTCCCGATCATGCACACCTTCGTGCTGAAGACAAAACTTTACGAGGCAAACCCCTGGCTCGCGATCAGCTTCTATCGCGCCTTCTGCCGGGCGCGCGACATCGCCTATCACTGGATGTACGACACCGACGCGCTGACCGTCAGCCTGCCGTGGGTGATCGATGAGGTGGAGGCGACGCGCAAGATTTTCGGGCCGCAGATCTGGGATTATTCGATCGAAGGCAGCCGGCCGACGCTGGACGCGCTGATGCGCCATCTCGACGAGCAAAAACTGACGCGCCGGCCGATGAAGGTCGAGGAGCTTTTCGTGCCCAATATCAGCCCCGGTCTCAATGAATATTTGCGGGCGACCGCGGAGGAGTGATCACCGCTCTAACAAAAAACCAAGGGAGGATCGACCATGACCAGTGACATGCGCATCTCGCGCCGCAGTGCGCTAAAGGCCGGCGCTGCGCTTGCCGCAGGCACGGCCGCCGCCGACGGGCTTCCCGGCACCGCTCTGGCCGACGATGTTCGCCGCTTCGACGGCCGGCAATCCATCGACCCGAAAAGCCGCATTCTCCTCAAGGGCGGCACCATCGTCAGCATGGATGCAAAAGTCGGCGACCTGGTCAAAGGCGATCTCCTGATCGAAGGCACCAAGATTTCGGCGATCGCGCCGGAAATCAATGCCGCGGATGCGCAGGTGATCGACGCTGTCGACACCATCATCGTGCCCGGCCTGGTCGATTGCCATCGGCATTCCTGGGAGGCGCAGCTTCGCCGCATCAATCCGAATTCGCCGACGCTTGCGGACTATATGAACGCCACGCACCTGTCGTTCGCCAAATTCTATCGGCCACAAGATCACTATGTCGGCAATTACCTCACCGCCATGGGTTGCATCGACGCCGGTGTCACTTGCGTGATCGACAACTCCCACAATTCGCGCAGCGCCGCTCATTCCGATGCCGCGGTGGAAGCGCTGTTCGATTCCGGCATCCGCGCCGTGCACGCGTCGGGCCCGCCCGGCGCCGGCGATTGGGATCATCAATGGCCGCAGGATCTTGAGCGGCTGCAAAAGAAATATTTCTCGTCGGCGGACCAGCTGGTGACGTTGCGCATGTTCTCCGGCCCCATCCGCGAGAACTGGGCTGTGGCGCGCAAGCTCGGGCTTCGCATCACCACCGAATTCCAAGGTCCGCAGCAGGCGGCGCTGCTCGATCCGCTGGCGGCGGACAAGCTGGTCGGCCCGGACAACACTTTCAACCATTGCGGCGCGTTGCCGGAGCGGACCTGGCAAATTTTTCTCGACAGCGGCGCCAACATCAATGTTTGCCCGCGCTCGGACGCGCAATACGCGCTCGGCGAAGGCGTCTGCGCGCTGCAGCACGCCTGGGACCACGGCATCAAGCCGGGTTTTAGCGTCGATAACGAAACCTCCTACTCGACCGACATGTTCATGGAGATGCGGGTCGCGCTCTACATCCAGCGCGCGGTGGCTCAGAACCGCAAATTCTCCGGCGACCAAAATCCGCCCAAGCCGCTGATGGTGCGGGACGTGCTCTATTGCGCCACCATGGGCGGAGCACATTGCGCCGGTCTCGACGACAAAATCGGCTCGCTGACGCCGGGCAAGGAAGCCGATCTCCTCGTGATCCGCACCGACGACATCAATCTTTATCCGTCGAACAACGCCATCGGCACCGTGGTGCAGGCGGCCGAGCGCAGCAATATCGACACCGTCATCATCGGCGGCCGGGTGCGTAAATATCGCGGCCGCGTGGTCGGGCTCGACATGGTGAGCCTCAAAGCGATGATCGACGAGTCACGCAGCCACCTGTTCACGGCGGCCGGCTATCGCCCCGACATTTTCGCCGAGCTGCTCCCGAAGTTGTCCTAGTGGCGGGTATTTGGCGGACCTGAGACACCATGACAGCCACGGTTGCTGTTGCGCAAACCGGCGCTGCTTTCTAAAACTACCCCATGGACCAATTCCGCTGGGAGGAGCCCGCGCGTCGAGCGGGACGAAAGAGAAGGATATACGCGATGATCAGACCATTGATTGCAGGGACCGCCGCGCTTGCGCTGTTTGCGGGTCCGGCCAGTGTTCAACAAGCCATAGTTCAACCAGCCATGGCACAGCAGAAGACCGTCAAGATCGGCTTCATTTCGACGTTCAGCGGCCCTGCCGCCGCGATCGGCAACGACATGCGCAACTCGTTCGAGCTCGGCCTCGACCATCTCGGCCGCAAGATCGGCGGGCTGCCGGTCGAAGTCGTCTATGAGGACGACGAGATCAAGCCCGAAGTCGGCGTGCAGAAAACCCAGAAACTGATCGAGTTCAGACAAGGTCGATTTCATCGTCGGCTATATCTGGTCGAACGTGGTGCTGGCTTCGCTCAAACCCCTGGTCGATTCCAAGACCATGACGGTCGTCACCAATGCCGGCGCCTCGCAGCTCGCCGGCGAACAGTGCTCGCCTTATGTGTTCTCGACGTCGTGGAACAACGACCAGACGCCGGCCGCGATCGGCACTTACATGAACCAGAAGGGCGTCAAGACCGCGTTCCTGATGGGCCCGAACTACGCCGCCGGCAAGGACATGCTCAACGGCGTGCAGACCACGTTCAAGGGCCAGATCGTCGGCCAGGAATTGACGCGCTGGCCCGACCAGCTCGATTTCTCCGCCGAGCTGTCGAAGGCCCGCGCTGCAAAACCCGATGCGATCTTTGCCTTCTATCCGGGCGGCGCCGGCGTGCAGTTCATCACCCAATACGCGCAAGCCGGTCTCAAGGGCCAGATCCCGCTCTACACCGCGTTCATCGTCGACGACCTGTCGCTGCCGCGGCTGAAGGATCTCGCCGTCGGCGTTCCGGGCGCCCAGGAATGGGTCAACGATCTGCCCAACGACGCCAACAAGAAGTTCGTCGCCGACTTCAAGGCGAAGTACAAGACCACGCCGTCGTTCTACGGCGCGCAGACCTATGACGCGGCGAACCTGATCAACAGCGCGGTCACCGCGGTCAAAGGCGACCTCAGCAACAAAGAGGGCATGCGCAAGGAGATGGAGAAGGCCGACTTCAAGTCGGTGCGCGGCAATTTCCGGTTCGGCAACAACCATATCCCGATCCAGAATTTCTACCTGCAGGACGCTGACAAGACCGCCGACGGTGGCTACGCGCTGCACACCGTCTCGCTCATCGTCAAGGACGACCAGGACAAGTTCCACGACAAATGTCCGATGAAGTGATCGCCTGGTAACGGGCACACGGCGGCAGAGGCGCGCGCTTCTGCCGCCGATTTTTTGCGACAGACCGGCCGGGATCGCCGGAGCTTAAGTCCATGCTCTATTTCATCGAGCAGCTTCTCAACGGCGTGCAGCTCGGCATGCTGCTGTTCCTGCTCGCGGCCGGGCTGACACTGATCTTCGGCATCATGGATCTGGTCAACCTGGCGCACGGCTCGCTCTATATGCTCGGCGCCTATTTCGCCGCGACGTTCGCTGCCCTTACCGGGAGCTTCGTGCTCGGCGCCATCCTGGCGCTGGCCGCCACGTTCGTCTCCGGCGTCGCGCTCGAAGTGATCGCGATCCGGCCGTTATACAGCCGCAGCCACCTCGATCACGTGCTCGGCACCTTCGGGCTGTTGCTGTTCTTCAACGAATTGGTGCGGCTCGTCTGGGGCCCGGCCGGCATGACGCTGTCGCTGCCGAGCGAGATGCTGACCGCCGTGCAGATCATTCCCGGCGTGTACTATCCGGCCTATCGGCTGGTCATCATCGCGGCCACCTTGGCGGTCGCGGCACTGCTCTACATCCTGGTGATGCGCACGCGACTCGGCATGCTGATCCGCGCCGGCGCCTCGAACCGCGAAATGGTCGGCGCGCTCGGTATCAACATAAAACTGCTTTACACTTTGGTGTTCGGGCTCGGTGCCGCGCTCGCAGGCTTCGCCGGCCTGATGCAAGCGCCGATCCTGACGGTGCAAATCGGCATGGGCGAGAACATTTTGATCCTCGCTTTCGTCGTCATCATCATCGGCGGCATCGGTTCGATCCGCGGCGCCTTTGTCGCCGCCATCATCGTCGGGCTGATCGACACCGTCGGCCGCGCCTTCCTGCCCGACCTGTTGCGCGCGGTGCTCAATACCAATACCGCGCTGACCTTGGCGCCGGCGCTCTCCTCGATGTCGATCTACATGCTGATGGCCGGCATTTTGGTGTTTCGCCCGGAAGGATTGTTTCCGGCGGCGAGCAAATAAATGAACGTTCTTCTTGGGCGCAATCCGCGCAACGCCGTGACCATCGGCCTGCTGGTCATCCTGGCGCTGATCCCGCTCTATGCGACGCTGACCGGCAATACCTTCGTGATGACGCTGTTCACCCGCGTGCTGATCCTGGCGATGGCCGCAGTGAGCCTCAATCTCATCATGGGCTACGGCGGCATGGTGAGCTTCGGCCATGCCGCCTATCTCGGTCTGGGCGGGTACGCCGTCGGCATTTTGGCGAAGGAAGGTATTGGCTCTGGCTTCATCCAATGGCCGGCGGCGATTGCGGTCTCGGCCTTGTTCGCGCTGATCGTTGGCGCGCTGAGCCTGCGCACGCGCGGCGTTTATTTCATCATGATCACGCTCGCCTTCGCCCAGATGGTCTATTACGTGGCGATCGGGCTCGACCGCTATGGCGGCGACGACGGGCTCACCATCCACAAGCGCAGCCAGCTCGGCGGCCTTATCGATCTCAACAACAAGACGCTGTTCTATTACCTGTGCTTCGCGCTGCTATTGGCGAGCATCTATCTCGTCTCGCGCGTGGTCAATTCGCGCTTCGGCCTGGCGATCCAGGGCGCGCGCTCCAACGAGCGGCGCATGCGCGCCATCGGCTTCCCGGTCTTTCGCTACAAGCTCGTCTCTTTCGTCATTGCCGGCGCATTGTGCGGGCTCGCCGGCGCACTCTTGGCTAACCACACCAATTTCATCAGCCCGGCGATGATGTTCTGGACCCGGTCGGGCGATCTCATGGTCATGGTGGTGCTCGGCGGCCTGGCCACGCCGTTCGGCCCGCTGATCGGCGCGGTGACTTATCTGCTGCTGGAAGAGGCGCTGTCGCGCGTCACCGAATATCCCGGCCTGTTCCTCGGACCGACGCTGCTCCTGGTGGCGGTCTTCCTGCATGGCGGCATCGCCGGCCTGTTCGAAAGGCGTGCACCGTGACCGAGCCGCTGCTGCAGATCGAAGGGCTGACCAAGCGCTTCGGCGGCGTCACCGCTTCCGACGCCATCACGCTCGACATTCCGCGCGGCGAATTCCACGCCATCATCGGCCCGAACGGCGCAGGCAAGACCACGCTGATCGGTTTGCTGGCCGGCGAGATCGCTCCGCAAAACGGCGCCATCCGGTTCGACGGCGGCGACATCACCGCGCTGTCGGCCGATCGTCGCAGCCACCTCGGACTGGCGCGCTCGTTCCAGATCACCTCGCTGTTTCGCGATTTCACCGCGCTCGACAATGTCGCGCTGGCTGTACAGGCGCATTCCGGCCACTCGTTCCGCTTCTGGAACGACGCGCGGCGCGACGACGGCTTGCGCGCGCCGGCGCGGGCCGCACTCGAGCGCGTCGGGCTCGGCGCGCGCGCCGCTATGCGTGTCGATCGGCTCAGTCACGGCGAGCAGCGCCAGCTCGAAATCGCCATGGCGCTCGCCACGCGGCCACGGCTCCTGCTGCTCGACGAGCCGATGGCCGGCATGGGGCCGGATGAATCCGCGCGCATGGTGACGATGCTGCGCGAGCTTAAAGGCAGAATCACCATTCTGTTGATCGAGCACGACATGGAGACGGTGTTCGCGCTCGCCGACCGCATCACCGTCCTGGTCTATGGCCGCGTCATCGCCTCGGGCGATCCAGCGGCCATCCGCGCCGACGCCGCGGTGCGCGAAGCCTATCTCGGTGAGCAGGAGGCAACTCATGGCTGAGGTGCCACTGCTCGAAGTGTCCGACATCGAGACCAGCTACGGCCAAAGCCGCGTGCTGTTCGGCATCTCGCTTGCCATCGCGCCCGGCGAAATGGTCTCGCTGATGGGAAGGAACGGCATGGGCAAGACTACGACGGTGCGCTCGATCATGGGGCTGACGCCGGCGACCGCGGGATCGATTCGCTTTGCCGGCGAAGACATCCGCGATCTGCCGGCCTATCGCGTCGCCAAGCTCGGCATCGGCCTGGTGCCCGAAGGCCGCCAGGTTTTTCCCAATCTCACCACGCGGGAAAACCTCGTTGCCACGGCGGCAAACCGCACCGCTGTCAGCGCGCCGTGGACGCTCGACAAAGTGCTGGCGCTGTTTCCCCGGCTCGCCAGCCGCGCCGGCACCATGGCGAACCTCTTGTCCGGCGGCGAACAGCAGATGCTGGCGATCGGGCGCGCGCTGATGACCAATCCGCGCCTCCTCATCCTCGACGAAGCGACCGAGGGGCTGGCGCCGCTGATCCGCGACGAGATCTGGCGCTGCCTGCAAAGCCTGCGCGCCTCGGGCCAGTCAATCCTGGTCATCGACAAGAACGTGCAGGCGCTGACCCGCATCGCCGACCGCCACACCATCATCGAACGCGGCCGCGTGGTGTGGACCGGCAACTCGCGGGACTTGGCCGGCGCGAACGATATCCAGCACCGCTATCTTGGCATCTGAAAGCGTTTGGCATCTGAGCGCGTATGGTTACCGATTTGCCGTTCATTGTTAATCGCGGTTTCGATTTATTTACCATGCCGCTTCTGTTATTAGAACGTGCCTCGGCGGCAAATAAAAGAAACAGAGGCACCCCATGTTGAACCAGATCAAGCGTTTCCTGAAAAACGAATCCGGCGCAGCGGCGATCGAATACGGCCTGCTCGCCTCCGGCATCTCGGTGGCCATCATTCCTTCGGTCAAGAACGTCGGTACCCAGCTGGTCAACACCTTCACCACCATCCAGCACGCGTTCTAAATCGGGAGCCGGGGAAGGCGCTCAGACGCCTTCCGTCACCGGCAGCGTCAGCGCCGACGGATACTGCGCCGAGTGGTAGATCGTGTCGGTGCCGATCTTGTTAGGCGTGTAATAGTGCGTCCATAAAACATCGGTGACCGCCGAATTGCCGTTGACGATTTCCAGCCTGATTCGGTTGCCCTTCTTGAAACGATGTGCCATCGGCTCGATGCTGATGTCGAAGCGGTAGATTTTCCCAGGTTTTATCGGCGTCGGATCGCTGTGGCTGTGATACGGCTCCATCTCTGTTGACTTATTTGGATCGAGCGCGCGATGGGAAGCGCGCAGCCAACCCTTGGTGATCCAGTATGACGCCGGATTGAGCCCCTTGGTGCGGTCGTCGACTGCTTGCGGCATTTGCTCTGAAAGTTTCACGAAAAAATCCATGTCGTCGCGGCTCGACGCCGCGTGCAGCACGAGCTTGATCGGGCCGGCGATCTCCACATCCTGCTCGAGCGGCGCGGTGGTGAAGGTCAGCACGCGCCGCGCTGGATCGGGCTGGCTGTTCGGCCCGAAGCCGACGACACCCAGCATCCAGCCCGGATTGGGATAACTGTAAGACGTCTTCTCTTCGCCGGAGGCGGCCGCGCGCGATAGCGTGCCGTCGTTGAGCGAGGTCACGCTGCCGGATTTTTCCGCGCTCAAATGCCATGTCACATAACGCAGGTCGGGCGGCGGCCAGGTTTCTGCGGTGCGCACCGCATCGGCGCCGCGTACGAAATATTCCACTGCGGGACGCCTTGAATATTCGGTCTCTTCACCCTTCAGATAATGGTCGTAGAACGGCAGTAACATTTTTTCGTGTAGCTCGGGACTGTTGAATTCGCGATTGGCGACGAAGGCGTTGATCGGGCCGATCATCTTCAGTTTCTTCGGCCCCTTGGCGCGGCGGAAGCCGTCGATATTGCCGCGGGTGTGCAGATCGACCTTGCCCCAGACGCCGACCGAATAGAGCGGCACCTCGATCTCGTGCAAACGCTCAGCGGCGCAGCGCTCGCGCCAGAAATCGTCGTAGGTCGGATGCTGTTGAATGAGCAGGTTCAAATCGCATGCCTGCTCGCGCGGCTCCTCACCGTTGGCCGGATGCCGATTGATGATGCGGTTCTGGTTCCACCAATAGCTGCCGAAGAAATCGCCCAAAATGCCGCCCTGATAGACCGAGGCGCGATACGGATCGTTCAGCCCGTCGAACGCGGCGATGCAGGCGAGCGACGGCGGTTTTTGGATCGCCATCCACCATTGCGACATGCAGAAATAAGACTGACCGATGCCGCCGACCTTACCGTTCGACCACGGCCGATGGCCGAGCCATTCGATGACATCGTAGAGATCTTTCTGCTCGTTCCTGTCGAGCAGGCGGAACTCGCCGCCCGACTTGCCGCAGCCGCGAATGTCCATATTGGCGTAGACGTAACCGCGCGCGACATACAATTCGATCGGCCCGGTCTCGCGCCAGAGAAATTGCGGCGTCGCCGGCAGCGTGTTGTTGTCGTAGCGGTACGGCGATGGCGCCAGCACCACTGGGAACGGCCCCTCGCCTTGCGGCATGTAAAGCGCTACCGCGATCTCGACGCCGTCATGGACACGGATTTTGACTTCGCGCGGCTTCAACTGATCTGCCATCGATTTCCCCGGTACGCGTGATCCAATAACAGCGGGAGCGGAGCATAGGGAGAGAGCGCGAAGCGAGCAACGTGAGTGCGGTTGAAGAAGCGCGTTCTTCATCCGCCCCCGCGCTAGCGGGGGCGGAAGTGACGGCGCTCTCGGTGGCGTTCAGGCCTGAATCGTTATATTTGAAGGCGTAACATTCGCTTGCAGGCAGCGGGGCAAGGCACGATGAGCGGCACCGAGATCGACATGCGGCTGTTCGCCAAGAAGGCCGGCACCAGCCTCAATTTTCCGGCCGGCAGCGTCGTCTTCAACAAGGGCGATCCCGGCGAGTGCATGTACGTCGTGCAGTCCGGCGTCATCGAGATGGTGATCGGCGACCGCGTCGTCGAAGTGTGCGGCAGCAACGAAGCCATCGGTTTCATGTCGGTGATCGACGACGCGCCGCGCTCCTCCACCGCACGCGTCAAGGAGGCCTGCGAGGTCTCGGTGATCGATCGCCGCAAATTCCGCTTCATGATCGACGAGGTGCCGAATTTCGCGCTCTACATCATGGGCGCGATGGCGCGCCGCATCCGCGGCATGGGCCAGGCGATGTGACCTCAATTAATTGATATTGACCAGCGCGCCGCCGTCGACCGGCAGCGCCACGCCGGTGATGAAATTCGCCTCGTCGGAGGCGAGAAACAGCGCGGCGTTGGCGACGTCCCAGGCGGTACCCATCTTGCGGCGCAGCGGCACCCGCGCATCACGGGCGGCCGCGACCTCGGCCCGGCTCTTGCCGCTGACGCGGGCACGGGTGTCGACCGCCATCGGCGTGTCCATCAAGCCGGGCAGGATGACATTGGCGCGCACGCCGAACTCGGCATTCTGGATGGCGACCTGCTGGGTGAACGCGATCATGCCGGCCTTGGTCGCCTTGTAGGCCACATAGGGGTAGTTCTCCAAAGCCGAGATCGACGAGATCATGATGATGACGCCCGAGCGCTGCGCACGCATCACCGGCAAGGCATGCTTGGCGGCCATGATGGCGCCGCGCAGGTTGATGGTGGCGATGCGGTCGAAGGCGGCTTCGGTGAATTCGTCAAGCGGCGCGTCGCCGCCGGCGAGGCTCAAGCCGACATTGTAGTGCAGGATATCGACGCGGCCCCAACGCTGCCGCGCCGCCTCGACCATCGCCTTGAGCGTCGACTCGCGCGTCACGTCAGCTTCGAACGCTGAGCATTCGCCGCCCGCTTGCCGCGCCATCGTCGCCGTCTCCTCGGCTGAGGCGAGATTGTTGTCGACCGCCAAGACCTTGGCGCCCTCCTCCGCGAACCGCAAAACCGTGGCGCGGCCATTGCCCATCCCCTCACCGGGCGACTGCCCCGCGCCGATCACGATGGCGGTCTTGTCTTTGAGACGCATTTTTCGGACCTCGGTTGCAACCGGACCATGGACCCATGACGACTTTACGGGCGCCGTGATGGGTGGGAAAGGTCTCGGGTGGGTGGAGCGAACCGATATTCGATGTTGGCTACTTCCCGTTGGAACCGCAGTATCGATCGTCGTGTTGTTAAAGGGCTATACATCGGCTCGAAGGAGACCGCGATGCAAACGACGAGATTTGAGCGAATGGCGCTGGCGAAGTTTTTCGTGGCCGGATGGCTGGCGTTCTTCAGCCTGGCAATCGAACATGCCCAAGCGCAGTTTCCCGAACCCCCACCGCCACAGCCCCCGCCGACCTTCAATCCATCGACTCCCTACACTGTGCCTCAATCGCGCGAGACCCCCGTTTCACCAGGACTGCCAAGCGCCCCTCCGAGATCATTTGAGGTGGTTCCGCCCTCAGGCGGAAGTCCACCCGGCCCGGTCGCTCGCTCGCATCGGCGGCCGGTTACAGTGACAGGGGCATCCGACGTCCCGAAAACGCACGAAAGCCGACATAGCCCTCGGCGTCTCCCTCGGAACTGGAGCGGTCGAAGTCAAACCGCCGTTTCTGAGGCCGGCTGGGGAGTGTGCGGTGCATTCGAATCCGCGAACAGATGTAATGCAGAGTGGAGTACTCGTTCGCATCGATGCGGGTGCATCGTGAGATAAAACGTGAGATCGGATGCCTGACGCTGCGGGCGACGTTCGATGTCAGCTAAGCTCTGCGAGCGTTCCGCGCTGGATTGGCGGCAGGATTGGCGGGACGACATTTGTTTTCGGGAAAGCTTTGGTCGGGGCGGCAGGATTTGCTGTTCCGACCGCTAACCACTGAATTTATTGACCTTTTCGATCTGCGTTCAGGCGCCTGCGTACTGCCCTTGTGTACTCAAAACAAGTTGGCACAGCACCAAAATGAAAGGCGTCGCAGCTGCGGCATTGGAAGCCCAGCACGCCAAGGGATATTGTGCTAGTGTGTGATCGTCGCTCACGGGGCAATTGAGCCGCGAGTGACAGCAAATGATTTCCTGCTCTCGGCGCGAGTCAAGGGACCTTAGCGAGTGCCCGTCGAGAGCCAACAAGGACAGCCGCACCAGCGGCTCGCTTCGCCTGACTGCGCAAAGGTTTCAATTGTGGGAGGAAAGCATGTGGAACATCGGTTTCTTGATAGCGACCAGTGTTGATCTGTGGAAGCCGTACACCGATGCTTTTGAGGCTCAACTGAAATCGCACTTGAAAACCGGCGACGATTTCAAAATCGAATATCGTGCGGCGGGCGGACTGCAGAAACTCTACAGAGAGATCGCGAAAGATTTTTCCGACCCCGGACGGACACTTCCGATTGATATCATCGTTACCGGGGGAACTGGGGCCGTCCTCGCCTGCAAGAAGGCAACTTCGAAGATTCCGATTGTCTTTGCAACGGCAGGAGACCCAGTTAACTCCGGGTTGGTAGCCTCAAAGCCGACCGGCAATTTGACTGGCATATCTAACCAGCAGACCAATCTCGTCATCAAACGACTTAATTTTATGCGCGATAATTTGGCCCCGGATTTGGGCAAAAAGATGCATATGAGTGCCATAGGTAATGACGGTGTCCCTAACGTTCAATTGGAGAAGAAAATAGTTGCGGATGTCGCACGCGATCTCGGCCTTAAATTCTCCGTGAGCCCACCATTGAAAACGCAGGACGATATCGGACCGGTCATCACAAAACTCAAACGCCGAGGCGTGAATACTCTTTTTATCTGCACTGATCCGCTCATTACCACCAATGCAGAGATCATCAATAAACTGGCATTGGACAATAAACTGCTCACGATGCACGCTTTTCGGCTGAACTGCGGCAAGCAGGGTCTGATGTTCTACGGACCGCGTTTTCCGGATATGTTCAAGCGCGCCGCCGATTTTGTCTATGAGATACTAAGCGGCGCTAAGAGACCAGCTGACATCCCAGTCGAAGAGGCGCGCGCATTCGAGTCCGAGTGCAACAAGAAGATTGCCGGGATACTCGGCCTTAAATCGCTGGCCGCCACTCTATGATTGCGCTGGATTCCTTAAATGACCGATATTTAAAAGGCCGCTTTCTTGCGAAGGTGAAACACGTATCCTTGTGAATATTTCAGTCCACCTTTAACTTGGGACCTACATTTTCCACCCCGTGAAGGCGGCAGAGCGCTTGCCACTCGTGCTGGCTCGGATCGGTCAATAACAGTTGGCCGCCGTCGAGAAAGAATTGCTCCATTGTGCCGGCCGGCTGATAGATAATCATCAAGATACCCTCGTCGCTGATGTTGGCGAACGCATGTGGCACCTTTCGTGGAGCGAATATTGAATCGCCCACTCCCAGTTGGAACCTGTCATCTCCAACTTGAAATAAGAATTCTCCCTGCCGTACAAAGAACCATTCGTCTTGGCTATGATGGTAGTGCAGACGCGGACCGCCTTTCTTTTTCCTGGTGGTCTCGTAAATACACAACTCCCCACCTGTGTCTTTAGCGGATACCTTGCATTGAAAATATCCGTCATCGAAAAGAAGCGGCTTGCCAAATCGATCATTGCCTGCGGTTACTTGAGTTGCCTTCTCTGATCGACTCATAACACATCTCGCAATGCTAGCATCGGAGGTTAAGATAACGCTTGGCATGTCATTAGGACGTCGTCGCAGCTATTTTTCTCGCTCCCATACGACTCTCCGAAAATCCACTCTGCCTGGGAACAATATGCTGGGTGCTGGCGCAGACTCTATGAATAGCCGATCTCGCTCGATCCTGTAGTGTCGCCTCTGTTCGGTTCCATTCCACGCCTCATTCCAGGAGGCGTCTACCACAGTAATGAAATCATCACCTTCGACGCGGTATTTGCCAGTGTACGCGAGCATTGATCGGTGTAATGCCGACCTTTCAATGTCTCCCTCTCCGGGCTTGCGATGCTCGGTAGTGGTTATTGCACACAGGCGTCCCTGTGGCGTTAGTATTAAATAGCCGTTCGGGTTCGAGCCAAAGAGATCATGAACTTCGCCGTCGACGATCACTTGCGACGAAACAAGTTTCCAGTTCCCAATGAGGAAATTGGCATCTTCTGCGGCTGATGACTTTTCCATGCTGACCCCGCCTGTCCGATGTGCCGCACGGATTTGCGGCACGGCAATTTGGAGCAAGTTTGAGAGCCATTAGGTCGCTTCCAAACCCTGGATGTTGTTCAGCATTAACTTTCGAGAGAGTGCCATCTACGAAGTGGTCACACTCATTCGATCACCTCAGTGGCGCGGACGAGGAATGACTCCGGGATGGTAAGGCCAAGCGCCTTAGCAGTGGTTGCGTTGATGATGAGATCGAATTTGACCGGCTGCTCGACCGGGAGGTCACCCGGCTTCGCACCGCGCAGAATCTTATCGACGAGATCGGCGGCGCGTCGGAAAAGATCTTGAAAATTTGGCCCATAGGACATGAGAGCCCCCGCATCGACGTACTGCCGAAACGCCTGAATTGTCGGCAGTCGCTGCCTGATTGCAAAGGTGCTGATCCGAGTTTGGTTCACCGTCATGAGCGGATCAGTACAAACATAGAGCGCATCCGCGCGGCCCCCGAGCGACTCGAAGGCCAGATCAATTTCTGCCGCTTTCTGAATCTCCAGTCTGATGGCCTCAAGCCCAAGTTTCGCCGCCGCCGTTTGAACTGCATTCATCTCCAGGAGGACGTTAGGGCTGCCGACGTTGCCCAAAACGGCCACGCGCCGAATACTTGGGACGACTTGCTTCAACAATTCAAGCCGATAACCGGCAAGGTCGGTCTGCTGGTTCGACAATCCTGTCAGGTTGCCGCCGGGGTGCGATAGACTGGCGACCAACCCAGTGCCGACCGGGTCTCCCGCCGTAGCAAAGACGATTGGAATCTCCGAGGTTGCTCGCTTAACGGCAAGAACAGCTGACGTGCCTCCCGTGACGATTACATCGACTTTGGCGCGGACAAGCTCGGCCGCAAGTTCGTTGTACCGATCTTCACGTCCTTCCGCCCAGAGATACCCGATGGCGAGGTTGTAACCGTCGATCCAACTGAGCTCGCGCATTCGCTGAATAAAAGCGGCGACGAATGAGCTCCAGATTGCAGGAGTGGTCGCACCCAAGAAACCGATTGTCGGTTTGCTCTGCCTCTGAGCAAGCCCGGCGACCGGCCATACTGTTGCGCCGCCGATCAGTGCGATAAACTCGCGCCGTCTCATGCCTTCCTCCAGGCTGCGGACAGCATTATACGCCGATAAATTACAATAGAAGGACCGAGTGTATTTACAAGCATAGTTTCCATGCGTGTCAGATGCCTGCATGTGTCAATCTAACGCATCAAAATCCAACTCAATGCCCCGTAGCTCATTAAGCTATTGGTGACCGCTGACATGAATTGTTCAATCGTCGGGGAAAGGATCAAAGCCCTTGCAGTTCTGTACGCGGACGCGGTGAATTTCATATGTCCTCGCCGACGCGCTAAGTGAGCGTTTGTCGCGTTGACGATAAGTGCGTAGGACGGGCGGAGCGAAGCGAGACCCATCATAGGGACGACGGGGATAAGCGATAGGTTTCGCAAGAGCTCGACCCACCCCCACTCGCTACTGCATGCGCGGCGCGCCGTTGACGCTTATCGTATGTAAATTGCGGGAGAAATTGGTCGGAGCGGCAGGATTTGAACCTGCGACCCCCTCGTCCCGAACGAGGTAGTCGACTTGAGGGTCGTTGAATTATTGCGCTTTTTTGGCACGTTTGCAAACGTCCGTTCGCGATTTAGACCGCTTAAGCTGTGGCCTACCTGTGGCGCTATATCGGAACCGCAGCCGCGACCTCCAACCAAGTAGTTATGAGCACCCTACCCTATCCAGAGAGTTCAATAAAAATCGGAGTTTCTGGTAACGATCGGCAACGTTCTTTCGCGTTTGGGTGAGGCGTTTCATTGGTTATTTATTGGTCAAGTCTCAATCTGCCCATGGAGGAACGTGGCAGTTCGAACCAGACTGCCAGCCTGATGGCGCAGTCCAATGCGAACCGCCGTTCGGTCCCCAGTGGCCCCCCCGCGCAAACCATGACCGCCAAGCATTCAAGGAGAGCCCGCCAAACAGGAAAGGACGGTGCTGGGGCCTGGCGTTGCTTCCTGTCGCCCATCGGACACGTCGTGCCCTCGGACGTTTTGGGCGCTTGTCGTGCGCTCAGCGGTGGCCCCCTCGCGACCAGACCTGGCCTCCAGCATTCGCGAGATCGTTATGGCGCATGGATAGGACGGCGGTAGCCTCGCACGAACGGGTCCCCGTCCTTGCCGCGACGTTGCCTCAGTCGATGTCGGCTATACCCCCCAAAGCGACCGATTGCTGCGCTGCCGCGAAATGACGCTTAGGGCCATGTATGGACGGCGCCCGCGGTGCAAGAGGAATCTGACGTTTTGCGAAGCGTTCGGGTGCAGCCATGTATACGGCCTGTTTTCGCCTGAAGGCTTGCCTCCATCGCGATGCGGCCGCTGTGGCCGCTGGCCCTGATGTGATCCGCTGATCGGTCCCAAACAATAGCACGCGCTCAAGTCTCGCGTAGGCCCATGTATGGACGGCGCCCGCGGTGCAAGAGGAATCTGACGTTTTGCGAAGCGTTCGGGTGCAGCCATGTATACGGCCTGTTTTCGCCTGAAGGCTTGCCTCCATGTATGGACGGCGCCCGCGGTGCAAGAGGAATCTGACGTTTTGCGAAGCGTTCGGGTGCAGCCATGTATACGGCCTGTTTTCGCCTGAAGGCTTGCCTCCATCGCGATGCGGCCGCTGTGGCCGCTGGCCCTGATGTGATCCGCTGATCGGTCCCAAACAATAGCACGCGCTCAAGTCTCGCGTAGGCCCAGACGGGTTGTTCGATCGACGGTCTCGACCGTTTCGCATCACGTCGTCATCACCCTTGCAGTTCGTGAACGCAACAGACGCAACTTCGTCCTTCCATCGCCCGACTTCCTATTAGATCGGTGTCGTAACCGTCCGCGCGCGATAATAGGTGCCGCCCTTGGCGAGCAACGCCCAGGCCATGTATGGACGGCGCCCGCGGTGCAAGAGGAATCTGACGTTTTGCGAAGCGTTCGGGTGCAGCCATGTATACGGCCTGTTTTCGCCTGAAGGCTTGCCTCCATCGCGATGCGGCCGCTGTGGCCGCTGGCCCTGATGTGATCCGCTGATCGGTCCCAAACAATAGCACGCGCTCAAGTCTCGCGTAGGCCCAGACGGGTTGTTCGATCGACGGTCTCGACCGTTTCGCATCACGTCGTCATCACCCTTGCAGTTCGTGAACGCAACAGACGCAACTTCGTCCTTCCATCGCCCGACTTCCTATTAGATCGGTGCCGTAACCGTCCGCGCGCGATAATAGGTGCCGCCCTTGGCGAGCAACGCCCAGGCCACGCGCGCCATCTTGTTGGCAAGCGCTACCGCCGCGACCTTGAAAGGTCGTCGCGCCAGGAGTTGCGTGAGCCACGGATACTTCTCCGGCTTCTGCCGCGCGAGTTTCAACACCGCATGGGCCCCCACCACCAGAATGCGTCGTAAATAGCGATCGCCCTGTTTCGAGATCGGCCCAAGCTTGTGCTTGCCGCCGGTCGAATCCTCACGTGGCACCAGCCCAATCCAGGCCGCGAAGTCGCGACCCGAGCGGAATGCCTTCGGATCCTGCACGGTGGCTACGATGGCGGATGCGCCCAAAAGGCCTATCCCAGGGATGCTCCTGAGCCGCTTGCTCGCCTCGTTCGAGCGATGCTCGACGATGATCCGCTTGTCGATCGTGCCGATCATCGTCTGCACCGCATGAAGCCCCGCAGCCAATACGACAAGGCTGGCGTGAGCATCGACCGGCAAGCGCGCATCCCGTTCACCCGCAATGATCTTCAGTAGCTCCTTGAGCCCGGCGGTCCCCTGTGCAGCCACAATACCGAGCTCCGCCATATGCGCCCGCAAGGCATTGATCAGTTGAGTCCGCTGCCGCATCAAAAGATCGCGCGTCCGATGCAGCATCAACTGGCCCTGCTGCTCCGCCGACTTGATCTGCACAAAGCGCATGGTCGGCCGTCGCACCGCCTCACAGATCGCCTCGGCGTCAGCGGCATCGTTCTTGTTGCGCTTGACATAGGCCTTTACGTCCTTCGCCGGCATCAGCCACACCTGGTGGCCGAGCTTCGTCAGCTCCCGCGACCAATAATGAGCCGTTGCGCAGGCTTCCATGCCAACCAGGCAAGGCGGCAGTGCCTTGAAGAACTCCAACACCTGGCTGCGCCGAAGTTGCTTGCGAACCACGACCTTCTCGGCCGCGTCGATGCCGTGAACCTGAAACACGTTCTTGGCGATATCCAAACCGATCGTTGTAACTTGCATGGGCTCGCTCCCTGATGTGATTCGTTGACAACGATTACCCTAGGGTACCTCGCTGTCGGGAGCGGGCGCCGTCCACCACATCAATTGCGAACTCATGCACTGCAGCAAACCGGCGCTGATAGCATCATTCGATCTTGATGCCAGCCGCCTTGATAATCGGCCACCACTTCTCGATTTCGGCCTTCTGATATGCGCCGAGCGCTTCCGGCGTCTGTTGCGCGCGCGGTGGAATGTCTTGGCCGAGTTGGGCA
Source organism: uncultured Alphaproteobacteria bacterium (assembly GCA_963821175.1). Lineage (GTDB taxonomy): Bacteria > Pseudomonadota > Alphaproteobacteria > Rhizobiales > Xanthobacteraceae > BOG-931. The sequence goes on along the minus strand of CAWGCU010000001.1, from coordinate 13,020 downwards.
AGCCGCTGTTGAACTGTTGGATCAGCCAAAGCATCGACCACAGCGGCGTTGAGCTTCACCACAATGTCCTTTGGCGTTCCTTTTGGCACCCAAAGGCCATGCCAAACGGAGAGGTGAAGCCCGGGCACGCCGGCTTCATCGGTTGTTGGGATGCTAGGCGCGACTGCGATCCGGCTTTCCGCCGTGACGGCATAGGCTTTGACCGTTCCGGCCTCGACCTGTGGTATGGCGACCGCCACCTGTCCCATATTCAAGTCGATATGTCCGGCGATCAGGTCCTGCATGGCCGGCCCTCCGCCGCGATAAGGCACGAATTGAAGTTCGGTGCCGGTCAGTTTCTCGAAAAAGACCCCAGCAATGTGCGGCGGGCTGCCGGCGCCCGGCTCCGCTAACGTCACTTTGCCTGGGTTTGCCTTCAACCACGCCACCAGTTCCTTCAAGTTCGTTGGCGGCAGGTCTTTTCTCGCAGTAATTAACAGCGGATTGCTGGCGAGGAGCGCAATCGGCTCAAAATCCGTCAGCAAATCATATGGCAGCGACATGGCCGCGCCGTCGACGACGTTCGTGCCCCAGTGACCGAGTTCGATTGTATAGCCGTCGGGCGTCGCACGACCGACACGGCGAACTGCAATACCACCCGAGGCAGCTACATTCTCAATCAGGACAGGCTGTCCGAGGGACACGCGCATGCGCTCGGCGATGATACGCCCAACCGCGTCGGTTGGGCCGCCAGCCGGACCTGCGGCGACCAATGTTATGGCATGCGACGGGTAGACCTGCGCAGTCGCGTTCGCGAACGATCCTAAGAAGACGGCTAGCGCAACGACTAGCGGCAGCATTTTCACGTTTCCCTCCGATGGTTTGCTCCCTACGGATAGTGTCACATCGGCTTTGGGAGCAGGCTCTTTGTCCTCTCGGCGATATCGCCAAACTATTTGACGGCGATGAATGGTAAGTGAGCGCTGTTGATGTGTCCAACGCATATATGGTCTACTACCTGATGCATATTTGGAATATGTTTAAATAGAATCTTCGACACCTTCGGACGTTCGTTACGGTTGCCGATGCCGGTAGCTTCGGTCGTGCGACCGCTCAACTCAACCTTAGTCAATCGGCCGCCTCTCGGCAGATCATCGCACTAGAAGCCGAGTTAGGTATTCCACTGTTCGATCGGGTCGGCCGTCGCCTTCGTTTGAATTCGGAGGGTGAAGATCTTCTCTGGCGTAGTCGCCGCTTGTTGGCGGATGCCGAGACGCTTGGCGAACGGGCGCAAGCCCTCAAAGGCGGACAGATTGGAACGCTGCGCGTTAGTGCTCCGCCACAGGTGATAGAGAATATTATCGCGCCGTTTTTGAATAAATATCTACGCCGTCATTCCGGCGTTGAAGTTCAATTGGTGGAAGGTGGAGGTAGCAAGACGCATGATCAACTCGACCATGGCGATGTTCACTTGGCGCATATAGCGTCAGACATCTCTCGCTTCGGAAGTCGACTGCTCTACCCGATCTACGTAATGGCTGTGTTGGCGCGAACACATCGGTTGAGCCGTAGGCCGGTACTGGACATTGCGTCGCTTGCTGACGAGCCACTGCTTTTGCTGCGCCGAGATTTTGGCGCGCGGTCATGGTTCGATGCTGCCTGTCATGTCGCAGGCGTCAATCCGCGCGTTTTATTGGAGAGCGGCGCGCCCCATACGCTTACAGCGCTGGCAAGCGTCGGCTATGGCATTGCGATTCTTCCCTCCAACGTGCAGATTTTGCGTGGCGCCGTGCGTGGCGTGCCCATAGTGCATCGTGATGCAGCGATCGGAAAATGGGCGGTTATCGCCTGGAATCCTCATCGATTCCTTCCTCCATATGGCGAGCAGTTCGCAAACGAGCTTGTCGCGCACGTTCAGCGCGCGTATCCCGGCCGCGATCTCATTCGACGTGCACCGCAGTTAGCGCAACCGAAGAAAGCAGGCAGCTAGCCTTACTGGCGCTAACCGTTAAGCCAACCGGCCCACCGGCCTGTGTTGCGTTGCACCGAAATTTCGCAGCCAATGCCGCTATGGGTCAGGATCGACCGATTCCGCGCGCCCGCGTCTTGTCGGTTTATCCCCGGATACCGACCGGATTAGCAACTCGGCAACCGGCCTCCAAGTGCCAGGGAACGACGTGCAAGCACGGACTAGGCACAGAGCGGCGATTTTGCTGCGCGCGCCAAAACGGTATTAATCTCTTTCGCCGCATCGCCGCAGGCCCTACGATCTCCATCCGGCAATGGGTGACGCCATGGGACGACTGGATTTCATCGGCGATCTCGACCGCAGCAAAATCGTCGCACTCGACTTTACCACTGCGGAGTTCAGGCAGCAGGCGCACCGCCTTGTCGCCGACTGGGCCACGCGGTCGCCCTTCTATGTCCTTGGCAAAGGACCGCCCCAGGTGATCGTCGGCCGCTATGCCGACGTGCACGCGGTGTTCTCGGACGCCGAACGATTTGCCTCGGAGCTACCGAAGGGGCCGGGTTACGAGCAATACGACAAGTTCATGGGCCTGACCTTCCTGACCCAGACGGACGGCGCACAGCACGCGCGGCTGCGCCGGCTTCTGATCCCGGCGTTCTCAGCGCACCGCATGGAGCAAATCGAATCGAGCATCACCGCCATCGTCGAAGGCATGCTTGACGACATCGAGCGCGCCGGGCCGGAATTCGATGGCATGACGCAATACGGCGCCAAGCTCGTGATCGGGGCGCTGGTCTCGACCATGATGGGATTGAACGAAGAGCAGCAGCAGGTGCTTATCGAATATCAGGAGGTGGTGCCGCTTGCCACGGCGCGAAAGCCGGGCGAGCCTTATCCGGCCGAATACGAAAGCGTCGCTAGGCGCACCGCCGAGCTGGTGGAATTCACCATCGCCGAGCGGCGGGCCGGCCGTCGCGCGGATTTCCTCAACGATCTCGTCCAGGCGCGCGACCGCGGCGACAAGCTCAGCGATGAGGAATTATTCGGCATGATCTATGGCCTGTTCGGCTCGATCGCGGCGACCAGCCGCTCGGCCGGCGGCGCGCTCTACACGCTTTACAGCCACACCGACCAGCTGGCGCAGCTCATTTGCGATCCAGCGCTGATCCCGGATGCCGTCGAGGAATGCCTGCGCGTTGCGAGCAACGGCTACTTCACCTTCGCGCGGATCGCCATGCGCGACACCGAAGTCGGCGGGACGCCGATCTACGAGAGAATGATCGTGCGCCCGTCGCCGCTCGCCGCCAACTACGATCCGCTGGTGTATCCCGATCCGCTGCGCTTCGACGTCCATCGCAAGCCGAAGCGGATCATGTCGTTCTCCGTGGGGCCGCATTTTTGCGTCGGCAACATCCTTGGCCGCACCACGATCACGATCGCGATCCAGCGCCTGCTCGCCCGTTTTCCCAAAGCCCGGATTGTCGATCCCGATTTCGTGCCGGTGTACGGCGGCGCGGTCGGCGAACTACGCCTGCTCAACCTGCCGATGCTGATCGAATGAGCCGGATTGTACGCCTCGTCGCGCTTGTGCTGCTCGGCGCTGCCGTGTGCCAGTCGCCGCCGGCAGCTGCCGACTCTGATTATCCGAATCGGCCGATCAGGCTGGTCGTGCCCTACGCGCCCGGCGGCGTGCCCGACACCAGCGCCAGGTTGCTGGCGCAGAAGCTCCAGGGGCGCATCGGCCAGGCGGTCTTCGTTGAGAATCGCCCCGGCGGCAACGGCGGCGTTGCCGCCACTGTGATCAACACGTCGCCCGCTGACGGCTACACGCTGATGGTGGTCGACACGACGCTACTGTCGGTCGGCCCGATCTTCCTCAACGACCTATCCTACGATCCGAAAAAGGATTTCGTGCCGATTGCGGCACTCGCGCGCACGCCGCTGTTCCTGGCCGTCAACGCAACGACGCCGATCAAGACGCTCGACGAGTTCGTCGCTTACGTTAGGGCGCATCCCGGCCAGCTTAATTACGGCTCCGCGGGTGTTGGCAGCACTCATCAATTGACCATGGAAGCGATGAAGGCGGCGCTGCATCTCGACATCGTTCATGTGCCGTATCACGGCACTGGCGAGGCCGTGCCTGCGCTCCTCGGCAATCACGTGCAGGCGCTATGGGCGGCCTATCCCAGCCTGAAAGGCGCCGTAGAGCGCGGCGATATCAGGCTCCTCGCTCATAACGGTCTCGGGCATTCGCCGCTATTGCCCGAGTTGCCGCCGCTGGCCGATCTCGTTCCTGGCTTCGACATGGTCACGAACATTGGCGTCTACGGCCGCGCCGGAATACCGGACAACATCGTTCGCACAATCGCTGCCAACTGCAGCGCGGTCGTAAAGGAAGGCGACATGGCCTCGCAATTGACGTTGCTTGGCATGGAGCCAGTGGGAGAGGGACCGGAAGCGTTCGCGAAAATGATCCAGCACGAGGTCGACACCATCACCCAGGTGGTCGAGAGCGCCGGCCTTAAGCCGCGGTGAGTCGAACTCGGGAGCGGCACTTCCTCTGTTGTGCACCACAGCAAATGATCCGGCCGAAATGTCGAAATGGGTCAGAAGCTGCCGCGCTCGTGGAGTGCGCCCCTGGAGCCGGACAGGATTAGGCGGCAGTTTTGACCGTCTGCCGGGCGTGGTCGTCCTCGAACTGGGCCGGGCTCAGATAGCCGAGCGCGGAATGCAGTCTAAGAGTGTTGTAAACCTCGTCGATGAAGCGGGGAAGATCAGCGGTCACATCCTCGAAGGTTTCGTAGTCCATCAGATAAACGGCCTCGACCTTCAGTGTCTTCATGAAGCTCTCCGCCTTCGCATTGTCATAGGGGTTTCCGCGCCGCCCCATCGAACCAACGAGACCGTGGTCGGTGAGTAGGCCGCGGTAGACTTCAGACGCATATTGCGAGCCGCGATCCGAGTGGTGAATGCAGCCCTTCGGTGGATGCCGGACTCGGATAGCTGCCTTCAGCGCAGCAACGGCCAGGCGCGCATCGATTGAGCGGCTGATCGCATATCCGACCACCCGGCGTGACCAGGCATCGAGGATGGCAGCCATATAGACGAAGCCGACGGCGATCGCGATGTAGGTAATGTCCGCCACCCAGACCTGGTTCGGGCCGTCGAGGATCTTGTGGCGGGCAAGGTCGGAGAAGATCGGACCGTCGTGGTTGCTGTCGGTCGTAGCCACGAATCGCTTGCGGTGCTTGGGTTCAAGGTCGTTCTCGCGCATGAGACGGCGGATCTTCTTGGCATTGACGACTATGCCGCGATGGCGCAGCTCGGCGCCAACTCGGCGATAGCCATAGGCTTCAAACTCATCGCAGATTGCTATCATGGTCGCGACCAGCGCGGCGCCGTCACACGGCAACGACGGAGCGTCATAGTAGGTGGAGCGAGACAAGCCCATCAGCCGACATCCTTTGGCGATGGAGAGGCCACGGGGCCGGTGATGACGGATGTACTCGCGCTTCTCGGCCGCGGTGCGCTTTTCAGAGCCCCTTTTAGAAACTCGATTTCGAGGGCCTGCCGGCCGACCATACGTTCGAGCGCCGCGATCTTTGCCTCGTAGTCCTGAAGCAGATCAGCTGCCTCGGCATCATCGTCGAACGCTCCGGCTTCAAACTTCCGTACCCAGAGCCGGACCAGGTTGCGCGAGATGTCGTGTCGGCGGGCGAGAGTATGAAGTGTCTCGCCTGCCATGAAGTCCTGGACGATCTGCCGTTTGAACTCGACGCTGTAGGTGCGATTGTTGGCCATAGCTTTCATCCTCTGAAAGCCCAGTAGCCTCGGTCAATTCCCTGCCTGAAATCTGTCCACCGTCAGGGGCGCACTCCATCGCTTAGGGCACCCGTGTCCGCTTTACCCCCAAAAGCTGCCGCGACAATCGCCGACCGGGGCGGCAGTTAAGGGCCGATTTTGTTGCAGAAGTGATTTGAAGATTTTGGCGAACAGTGATTTCCGTTTTCTAGCGACATTTTGCGTTGGAGGCGGCGATGATGGGACGTCAGACCGACGATCAGGGCCATCTATTCTACGATTTTCGCTTAGATGAGGCGGTTCCCGACGATCATCCTGTGCGCAAGATCGCCACCGTTTTGGATTTATCGTGGGTATACGGCGAACTTGCGCCGTACTATCCGACACTCGGTCGGCCGTCGATCGACCCTGTGCTGATGCTGCGGATGCTGATCATCGGCTATGCTTTTGGCCTTCGCTCCGAGCGGTTGTTGTGTCGCGAGGTGCAGGTGAACTTTGCCTACCGCTGGTTCTGTAAGCTTGGCATAGAGCACAAGATCCCCGATCACTCGGTATTTTCGCGAGCGCGCAACGAGCGGTTCCGGGACAGCGGCATCTTCCGGCGGGTATTCGAGCGTGTCGTGGAGGCCTGTATCGCGGCCGGGCTGGTTGGCGGAGAAGGGTTTGCCGTGGATGCGAGCCTGATCGAGGCCGACGCTAACAAGCATCGCTCGATTCCGGGCTCAGAATGGCAAAAGACCTGTGATCGCCAGACCGCGAGCCGAGCCATGCAGGAGTATCTGGCAACTCTTGATGACGCGGCCTTTGGTGCGGCGAGCGACGTCACCCCGAAGTTCGTGTCGCCGTCCGATCCGGCCGCTCAATGGACCAACGCGCTGCGAGGGTCGGCGTTCTGTCGCCTACGCCGACAACTATCTTATCGACGTGAAGTTTGGGATTATCATGGATGTCGAGGCATCGCGCGCCATCCGGCAGGCCGAGGTCGGCGCCTCGCAGACCATGATCGAGCGGACCGAAGCCTGCTTTGGCATCAAGCCCGCATGGCTGGTAGGAGACACCGCCTATGGCTCGGCCCCCAACCTCAATTGGTTGGTCAACCAGCAGGGGATCGCGCCGCATGTGCCGGTCATCGACAAATCGCAGCGCGAAGATGGCACGTTCTCGCGCGATGACTTCATCTACGACGAGGTGCAAGACATCTATACATGCCCGGCGGGCAAGACGCTGACGACGACGGGCCATGTCAGCCCCGATCACTCGCTCCAGTATCTCGGCTCCGTGCCGCAGTGTCGTGCCTGCCCGCTCAAGGCGAAGTGTTGCCCCAAAATGCCAGCGCGACGGGTCAAACGCGACGTCCATGAGGCCGCACGCGATGTCGCTCGGACCCTCGCCAAAACGCCGGCGTTCGCGCAATCACGCCGTGATCGCAAGAAGGTTGAGATGCTGTTCGCGCACCTCAAGCGTATTCTGCGGCTTGACCGATTGCGCCTTCGCGGCCCGAGTGGAGCACAGTTCGAGTTCACGCTGGCGGCAATCGCGCAAAACCTGAGGCGGCTAGCCAAGCTCGTAGCGCGTCCTCCGCCAGTGACCTCCGGCGCCTGCGTTGTCTGAGCACAGCGTTCAGTGTGCAGCGTCGGGGTTTGAAGGCGTCAGTGCCGTCGAGCCGACAGGGCGGGCGCAAAACCATCGCCGGGGCTCGGTCCAAAAACACCCTTGGCCCCAAACGCGCCCTTCAAAACTTACTTCTGCAACAAAATCGGCCACAACCGGACTCCTGCACTGCAATAAAATCGATGAGGTTTGACGGTTCGTTTTGTTTTACGCTCCTCCGATTGCCGTCTTTGGGGGCGGCATTTCATTTGGAGGAGATTGGCCATGCGCACTCAGCTACCATCCATGTTTCTCGCAACAGCTCTTGCCTGCGTTTTCTTAGCCGCACCTGCAAACGCTCAGGCACCCCGCACCTTCGTCTCGGCGGCAGGCAGCGACAGCAATCCGTGTACCTTTGCCGCCCCTGCAGACATTTCCAGAACGCAGTGAACGTGACCAGTCCCGGGGGTGAAGTCGACGCGCTCGACCCGGCCGGGTACGGCCCGATCACCATCACCCAGTCAATCACCATCGAGGGCCAGGGCTGGTCGTACATCGCGCCGCCGGCTAACGGAAACGGAATCACGATCAATGCCGGGAGCGGCAACGTCTCAATACACGGCGTATCAGTCGATGGGGCCGGCATCGTCGGCAGCACCAACGGCATTGTGTTCAACAGCGGCGAGTCGCTGACTGTTGAGGACTGCTTCGTTCGCAACATGGAAGGTAGCGGTCTCGCTTTCAAATCGACCGCAACGACGACGCAGACGCTCGCCGTATCCAATTCCTACTTTAGCGACAACGCCGCCGACGGGATTCTCATCGAACCACTAAGCTCGGGCGCAATTACGGCCGCCATCGACCGAACGGGACTCTATGACAATCGCAATATCGGTCTTTTCGTGTATGCGGTAAATGGTACCGGGACCGTCAACGTCGGGGTAACGGACAGCGTTGCCGCCAACGGCAACAGTTTTAACGGCAATACCGGATTTGATGTTGAGGCGGATTTGCACGCTGCCAACCTCTCGCTGACGCATTGTCTGGCCGTTGGCAATGCAATCGGTGTCGCGGCGGGCTCGACAGGTGCAACACTTTGGCTGGCGCAATCGACGGTGACGGGAAACGTGGTCGGCTACAGCGTCAACAATGGTGGAGTCATTAAGAGCTACGGCGACAACTATCTCGCCGCCGGCAACGGCAGCAACCTCGGAACCTTAACCAACGTCGGCAAACAGTAGGCGGCTCGAATTTATAGGGAAGGATGAGAGGGCCAGTATTCGCGGGGCCCCCGCCAATTTGCCGGTTGATCGGGTGATTGTGCATGACAGCAAATGAAACGGCTGGAATGGCGCGATGGGTCATTTTCGCCATTTAGGGCTATTCGGCGGACGTCCGCTTTGCACCCTATAGCGACCGAGCAGCGCACTGGCTGAGAAGACAGTATGATGCGGGACATCCGAACCTGGTGGCCGTGCGGCCGTGGCGCCGGGCGGATTGACATCCTCGGACAAAGTGGCGGAGGATTTTTCGTCTCACCCAACGGCTGGAGGCATGCCCCATGCAAACACCACTTTGCAAGCGTCTTGGCATCGAGCTGCCGATAATCCAAGCGCCAATGGGAGGAGCTGTAGGGCCAGCCCTTGCGGCAGCAGTGAGCAACGCCGGTGGTTTGGGCATGCTGGTCCCGTGGCGAGCGGACCTAGCCATCGTTCGGCAACAAATTCGAGAGCTTGTTCCCTTACGTCGAGACCATTCGGGATCAACCTCAACCTGGAGTTCCCGCAGCAGGAGCGGCTCGAGGTCGCGCTTGATGAGGGCGTTCACGCATCATTTCGTTTTTTGGCGCGATCCAGCCGCGCTTGTTCCGCTCGCCAAGGCGGCTGGCGCTACCGTGCTGCACACAGTGGGAACGGCCATAGCCGCCCGGCGTGCAGTGGACTGTGGCGTCGACGTTATTGTCGCCCAGGGTTGGGAGGCGGGCGGTCATGTGCGCGGTAGGGTCGCTACACTGCCGCTCATTCCGGTCGTGGTCGACGCCGTGTCACCGGTCCCAGTCGTTGCTGCAGGTGGCATTGCCGACGGGCGCGGCCTCGCCGCCGCTTTGGCGCTGGGCGCGCACAGGCGCTTGGATTGGAACGCGATTTCTCGCCAGCCGAGAGGCTGCCATCCATCCTCGCTATCGCGAGCTGCTGTTTGCAGCATGCGAAGACGACACGATATTCGTCGATGAGTTGTTTGACGTCACTTGGCCAAAAGCCCCGCATCGCGTTTTGCGCAACAAGACTGTGGAAGCCTGGCAGGCCGCTGGATGCCCACCATCCGGAAAGCGTCCAGGCGAAGGTGAGGTCATCGCCACATCGAAGACGGTTGGATCAATCGTCCGTTATCGATCTTATACACCTGGTCCCGATGCTGAAGGCGACATCGAAGCAATGTCGCTGTGGGCCGGGCAAAGCGTCGGCTTGGTGTCGAAGCTCCAGCCGGCCGGCGACATCGTGCGTGAGATCGCCGAACAAGCCAAAGCGACTTTGCGGCAATTGGCCGAATAATCAATCGGCAGCGGCTCGGACGGGGTGCGCACTAAAATCGAATGGTATTGTGCACGACAGCAAATGCTTCGGCCGAAATGACGCTATGGGTCAGAGGCAACCAATTCACCATATTGCGCCATGTCCGCTTCTCCCCCAATAGCGACCAGATCGCCGCGCCGCACTAAATGACGGATGGGCCAAAATGCGGCTTATTTTGTTCAGCGTTTATCATAGGGTTCATCTTCAGTCGACCTTAATGCCCGCTCCCTTGATTATGGGCCACCACTTTTCAATTTCGGACTTCTGAAAATTGCGGAGAGCTTCCGATGTCTGTCGATCGCGGGGCGGAACATCCTGACCAATCTGTGCAAGCCGCTGCCGCACAGACGGATTGGCCAGGGCCGCAACGACAGCGGAGTTAAGTTTGGCAATAACATCTGAAGGCGTGCCCTTGGGTGCCCACAAAGCGTGCCACACTGAAAGGTGAAGCCCCGGCAAACCCGCCTCATCTGTCGTGGGTACGTCGGGTGCCGCTGCCATGCGGCTTTCCGCCATGACGCCATACGCCTTGATCGTTCCAGCACTGATTTGCGGTAGAGAGACTGCTGCTTGTGCCATATTCAGATCGATATGTCCCCCTATAAGATCCTGCATCGCGGGGCCGCCACCGCGATACGGCACGAATTGAATATCAGTCCCAGTAAGATTTTCAAAAAAAATACCAGCCACGTGCGGCGGGCTGCCGGCACCCGGTTGCCGCCAGCGTTCTTTGCCCGGACGCGCCTTTATGTAGGCCACGAGCTCTTGCAAATTCCCCTTGCTGGCAAGTCCTTCCTCGACGTGATCAGGATGGGATTACTCGCGATAAGCGCAATCGGTTCGAAATCCGTAAGCAGATCGAATGGCAGTGACATTGCCGCGCCATCTACCACATTCGTTCCCCAATGACCGAGTTCAATCGTGTAGCCGTCAGGATCAGCATGGCCGACTTTGCGAACTGCCGTGCCCCCCGAGGACGCTACATTCTCGATCAAGATGACCTGGCCAAGTGCCGGACGCATGCCTTCGGCGACGATGCGGCCAATTGCATCGGTGGGGCCGCCAGCCGGGCCTGCGGCAACAAATGTTACCGGTCGGGTTGGAAAGCTCTGCGCTGACGCGACGCCGATTAAGTTCGCAGTTTGAATGACGACCGCAACAGCGACTGTCGCGGCAGCAACTCGTCATAGGGGATCGTTGGTTGCGTTTGCGACCAAGTCGACGAACTTTATTTGATTCTGTACACCTAGCTGGATGTCTTTGTTCTTTATTTCTCGAGGTGTGAGGTGTGCCTGTCGTAACAATGCGTGACATCAACACCCTCTTTTCGAGCTCGATCGTAGGTGAGCCGTGAAAGCAAACCGCCACAGCGGCGCAACGCGGCGATCTTTTCAGGGCAGACTGAGATTTGGACCACTTTCATAATGCGTTAGGCTCCGCCGGTCCAGACGCATTGACAAAAATCACCGCTGTTAATGCCGTTGTCGGCCTCAGGGCCATTGGCGGACATCAGTCGCACTGCGCCCGCGCAGCAATATGCTGTGAAACAATTGCCAAAAGCTTGGCTGGAAATCACAAGACCGGGCCGGTCCAGGCGTTTTAAACAGCAATCAAATAACAATAAAAACTTTTGTGAGTGCGTTGCCACTGGCGGAGCCGTTGGCAAGCCGCAACGGCGGCTCCGCAGTTTTTTAACCGCGTCCGTGCGGAAGAACAGGTGAGTTTCGCGAGGTATCGGAGGAGACAACGGCATGATCGACGCAGAAGCAATGAGTTCAGTCACTCAAAAAAAACAACGGCGGCGTTCCATTCTCACCAAGGACCTGATGGCTGGCATCCCGGTGCTGGTCCAGCAAGGCTTGCGTGCCGAAGCCATCGCAGCCCGACTTGGCTGCACAGTCGGCACACTCAAGGTGCGTTGCTCGCAGCAACGCATCAGTCTGCGCGTACCCAAAGAGGTCAAGGTGGTGCCGCTGGTGCCAGCGCTCAAGCCGCCAACGCAGAAGCGGTCCTATGCCTATGCCTTTGCCTTGCCGACCACACTGCAACTCAGCCGAGTTGCAATGTCCCGGCTGCGCCAACACGCGGAAGCCATCGGCGTGAACGAAGCCCAGCTTGCCAGTGACCTGCTGGAAGCGATCGCGCGGGACGATCTCTACGATGCCGTGCTCGATACTCAAGCCAGGAAAATCTCTGCGTAACCAGACCAAACTGAGCAAGCCATGGCGCTTGCTGCTCACCGCGCGGCGTCGTGGGGAGGTAGCAGCACACACTGGGCCTTCACAAATCCAGTCCCGCTACTGATTGGCGCCGGTTTGCAGTGGCGTAAAAATCCGGTCATAGCGTCGATCTTTTTGCATCATCGCAAACAAGCCTTTGGCGGAAATTAACAAGAACCTTTTTAGTCGCAATTTATATTGTTTGTTGACGCCGACCAAGCGATGTCGCGCCATGATTTGGAGAGACTGAAATGGAAAATCCGCTGGGTGAAAGTACAGCCGCGGCTGGCGCCGGCAACGACACGGGCGGCAGCAAAAAAGCATCTGGCATTGCGGATCGTGCCCGGCAGACCTTCGCTAGTGTGTTCGGCTCGCTGACCGCGCTGAGCGGCTCGACGCGGCTCATCGTGTGGGCTGTCGGCACGATCGTTGGCGCCGTTGTTTGTTGTGGCTCGTCGATAAGATCGTTCTCTATTTCATCGCACGAAGCTACGTCGACGCGATCGCGATCGCGTATGATCTCAATCCGCATTTGGCGGATGCGCTCGTCCTGCTGACGTTTATGACAGCCTTCTTTTTTGTCAGCAACGTTTGGTCCTTCTCTAAGCGCAAGCGTCTGACTGGTATTGTCGGGCTATCCGGTCTGTTAGTCTTACACTCGCTTGCTCTGTGGCAAGCGACAAGAAATACACCCGTCGATGCGCACGGAAACGCTTTGCAGTGTTACGTTCTCAGCCGAAATGGCACCGTTACTTACGGTCATAATCGCCGTATCGACCCCCGCGACGGGTCGCGAATGCTTGCCGGTCAAGCCGGAGCTGGTCGAACGGCTCAAGGCGTACGGGGCCGGTCAGCGCCCGCGGCAAGTCACCGATCTCAATCCCGTGTT